>NZ_JAKVQC010000007.1:0-1102500 GCF_022488005.1 Ochrobactrum sp. A-1 | reverse complement strand
GAAGGTTAAGAGGAGATGTGCAAGCATTGAATTGAAGCCCCAGTAAACGGCGGCCGTAACTATAACGGTCCTAAGGTAGCGAAATTCCTTGTCGGGTAAGTTCCGACCTGCACGAATGGCGTAACGACTTCCCCGCTGTCTCCAACGCAGACTCAGTGAAATTGAATTCCCCGTGAAGATGCGGGGTTCCTGCGGTTAGACGGAAAGACCCCGTGCACCTTTACTATAGCTTTACACTGGCATTCGTGACGACATGTGTAGGATAGGTGGTAGACTTTGAAGCAGGGGCGCCAGCCTTTGTGGAGTCAACCTTGAAATACCACCCTTGTTTTTATGGATGTCTAACTGCGGCCCGTTATCCGGGTCCAGGACCGTGTATGGTGGGTAGTTTGACTGGGGCGGTCGCCTCCTAAAGAGTAACGGAGGCGCGCGATGGTAGGCTCAGAACGGTCGGAAATCGTTCGTCGAGTGCAATGGCATAAGCCTGCCTGACTGCAAGACTGACAAGTCGAGCAGAGACGAAAGTCGGTCATAGTGATCCGGTGGTCCCGCGTGGAAGGGCCATCGCTCAACGGATAAAAGGTACGCCGGGGATAACAGGCTGATGACCCCCAAGAGTCCATATCGACGGGGTTGTTTGGCACCTCGATGTCGACTCATCGCATCCTGGGGCTGGAGCAGGTCCCAAGGGTATGGCTGTTCGCCATTTAAAGCGGTACGTGAGTTGGGTTCAGAACGTCGTGAGACAGTTCGGTCCCTATCTGCCGTGGGTGTAGGAATATTGATAGGATCTGTCCCTAGTACGAGAGGACCGGGATGGACGTATCTCTGGTGGACCTGTTGTCGTGCCAACGGCATAGCAGGGTAGCTATATACGGACGGGATAACCGCTGAAGGCATCTAAGCGGGAAACCCACCTAAAAACGAGTATTCCCTATCAGAGCCGTGGAAGACTACCACGTTGATAGGCCGGGTGTGGAAGTGCGGCAACGCATGTAGCTTACCGGTACTAATAGCTCGATCGACTTGATCACTCCCATTTACAATATCCATCAAGCAAAGCTTGATGGATATCAGCTTTAACTTCTGTCCTCACGCTGTCGCGGCTAAAGCCGCTTCGCTCCGGACAGGGCGCCGGAAAACCGGCGGCACGCAGTCGCGTGCTTATTGTTTGTCAGCGCTCTATAAGAGCGTTGATGCTATCAGCACGAAAGACGGAAAGAGCAGAGGAAACAGTGAGCTAACATACTCCCTTACTGCCCTATTCCCCTACTCCCCTAACCAGCTTCTCATATTTGTGTTCTTCGCCGACCTGGTGGTTATGGCGGAGCGGCTGCACCCGATCCCATTCCGAACTCGGCCGTGAAACGCTCCAGCGCCAATGGTACTTTGTCTTAAGACACGGGAGAGTAGGTCGCTGCCAGGTCTGCCAAGCACACAAATCAAAACATCTTCTCAGCAAAACATGCAAAACAGTTCGCATCAGCGTCAGGCGCCAAAAAAATACCCAAACCAGTTCATAATAAACACCCTGGCGCGGGGTGGAGCAGCCTCTTCCGACCGCAGCCGGCACAGCCAGCGAGGACGGAAAACAAAACAAGACCGGGCGTAAGCACGGCACTCAAAAGTTTATCGCGGGGTGGAGCAGCCCGGTAGCTCGTCAGGCTCATAACCTGAAGGCCGCAGGTTCAAATCCTGCCCCCGCAACCAAATCAACAAAACCCCGTAGCCATGCTGCGGGGTTTTGGCGTTTAGAGCATAATCCGACCGGAGTGAAACGAGGATCGATAAGATTATGCTTGAAATATAATAACTTAGAGCGCCGATCTGATCCAATCAGATCGAAACGCGTGTTGGTTTCCACGCGGAACTGAGCCGGTTAGGCAGATAATTTCCATTGAGAACTGAGCCATGTGAACCTTCCCCCAACGCTGCGAGCGACGGGGGCAACGGAGTGATCCACATGGGACTTTAAAACATCATCCGTCGGATGGCGCTGCGCGAGAAGCAGTCGATCCGGGAGATCAGCCGGCGTACGGGGCTGTCGCGCAACACAATTGCGAAGTACTTGAGCGCGGGCACGATCGAACCGACGTTCACGGTGCCGGAACGACCGAGCAAGCTTGATCCTTTTGCCGACAAGCTGGCGGGCTGGCTAAAGACCGAGGCCGGGAGGTCACGCAAGCAGCGCCGAACGGTGAAACAGCTTCATGCCGATCTGGTATCTGTGGGCTTTACCGGTTCCTATGGCCGGGTTGCGGCCTTCGCCCGTGATTGGCGGGCGGATCGACAACGTGAGCAGCAGACGACGGGCCGAGGCATATTCGTTCCGCTGTCTTTCCGCCCAGGCGAAGCATTCCAATTCGATTGGAGTGAGGACTATGCCGTCATCGGCGGCGAGCGCGTTAAGCTGCAGGTTGCGCATATCAAACTGTCGCACAGCCGGGCGTTTCTCTTGCGGGCGTATCTGCTCCAGACACACGAGATGTTGTTCGATGCCCATTGGCACGGCTTCCGGGTCTTCGGTGGTGTGCCTGCGCGAGGGATCTACGACAATATGCGCACCGCAGTCGATCGCGTTGGTCGCGGCAAGGAGCGGCAGGTCAATATCCGCTTTCTCGCTATGACGAACCACTACGTGTTTGCGCCTGAGTTCTGCAATCCCGCTGCGGGTTGGGAAAAGGGTCAGGTCGAGAAGAACGTCCGGGATTCTCGTCCCCGCCTATGGCAACAGATGCCCGACTTCCCGGATTTGGCAACGTTGAACCTCTGGCTGGAACAGCATTGCCAAGACCTGTGGCAGGAGACACCGCACGGGAGCCTGCCCGGTTCGATTGCGGATGTCTGGGCTGATGAGCGAGCAGCATTGATGGAATTGCCTACCATGTTTGACGGATTCGTCGAGCAAGGCAAACGAGTCTCACCAACGTGCCTGGTCACCTTCGAGCGTAATCGTTACAGCGTGCCTGCATCGTTTGCGAACCGGCCCGTCAGCCTGCGGATCTATCCCGATCGACTGGTCGTTGCAGCCGAGGGCAACGTTCTTTGCGAACATGCGCGGGTCATCGAGCGCAGTCACGACAAGCCACCGAGGACGATTTACGACTGGCGGCACTACCTTGCCGTCATCCAGCGCAAGCCCGGTGCTCTGCGCAATGGCGCACCCTTCGTGGAATTGCCGCTGCCCTTTCGACAACTGCAGGACCAGATGCTTCGCCGCCCCGGCGGCGATCGGGAAATGGCGGACATCCTCGCTCTTGTCCTTCATCACGACGAACAGGTTGTCGTCAGGGCCGTGGAACTGGCTCTGGATCAAGGCGTAGCAACCAAGACGCATGTGCTGAACCTGTTGCATATGCTGATCGACGGCAAGACGACCGACGGTCCCGACGTCGATACGCCACAAGCACTGACCTTGGTGCGTGAACCCAAGGCCAATGTAGAACGCTACGATGGCTTGCGCGTCCGGATTGTGGGAGGTCGCCATGCGTCATGATCCTGCCAGCGCCGCCGTCGTCATCATGCTGCGTAGCCTGAAGATGTATGGCATGGCGCAAGCCGTCACAGACTTGATCGAGCAAGGTGCTCCAGCTTTTGATGCAGCCGTACCGATCCTGTCCCAGTTGCTGAAAGCCGAAATGGCTGAGCGCGAGGTCCGCTCGATTGCCTATCATATGAAGGCTGCGCGCTTCCCGGCCTACAAGGATATCTCTGGATACGACTTTGCCGCCAGCGAAATCAACGAAGCGACGGTGCGCCAGTTGCACAGATGCGAGTTCATTGACGGAGCGCAGAATATCGTGCTCGTCGGCGGACCGGGCACAGGCAAAACCCACGTGGCGACGGCCCTTGGCATCCAGGCTATCGAACATCACCGTCGAAAAGTCCGCTTCTTCTCAACCATCGAATTGGTCAACGCACTTGAGCAGGAGAAGGCCAAAGGCAAGGCAGGCCAGATCGCTGAGACCTTGGTCCGCCTCGATCTGCTGATCCTTGATGAGCTCGGATACCTTCCATTCAGCGCTTCAGGCGGAGCGCTGCTCTTCCACCTGTTGAGCAAGCTCTATGAGCGGACCAGCGTGGTGATAACCACCAACCTCAGCTTTAGCGAATGGGCAACAGTCTTCGGCGACGCCAAGATGACGACGGCATTGCTCGATCGTTTGACCCATCGCTGCCATATCCTGGAAACAGGTAATGACAGCTTCCGCTTCAAGGCCAGTTCTGCAGCCGCAGCAAACAAGAGAGGAGAAAAAGCCAATCCCTTGACCAAAACCCAATCATAAAACCATAGTCAGAGGTGGCTCACTTCTCGGTGGAAAAACCGGCTCAGTTCCGCGTGGAAACCAACATCGAGGGCAATCAAAGTTCGACAAAGTTATCGGCCAGGTTTCCTCGCTGTGCGGTCGCCCGGACGGAGCGGCCTGGCTCAATCGCCTACGGCGCGCAGCCCTGTTGGACGAGGAAGGAACAGCACTTGATGGCGCATTGCTGACAGTAGCCAGCCTCAGTGAGAACAACAATTCCTAGAGTTCATGGAGAAGAAAAGGTGGCGGCCTCTCAACAGGGCCCGCTACTTTTTGCATAGAGCGGAAGGACAGCCATGTCGCATTTTTACGGGGTCATACCCTATCTTGTCAGTCCTTTGAAAGCAGACGGCAATATCAATGAGAAAGTGCTCGGCGACCTTTGCAACGACCTGATCGGCAAAGGCGTAACCGGACTCACACCTCTCGGCAGTAGTGGGGAATATGCCTATCTCTCCGACGAGAAGAAGCGTCGTATCGTGGAGGTTGTCGTTGAGGCGAGCAACGGGCGCGTTTCGGTTGTCCCCGGTGTTGCAAGTGTCTCCACCGAAGGAGCCATTGAGCAGGCAAGATTGTACAAAAAGATTGGCGCGGATGGTATCGTCGGCGTGCTGGAATCTTATTTTCCGCTAAGCGAGCAAGAGGTCAGAAATTATTTTCTCGACATTGCCAACAGCGTCGATCTTCCTATCGTCGTTTATACCAACCCGAATTTTCAGCGTACGGATCTTTCTATCGACACGATCAGTACAATCGCAGACCACCGGAATATCGTTGGCCTGAAGGATGCGTCTACAAACACGGGTCGCCTGCTGTCGATCATCAATCGCTGCGAGGGCAAGCTGGATGTGTTTGCCGCATCGTCACATATTGCTGTCAGCGTCCTTCTGATGGGCGGAAAGGGCTGGTTTGCTGGTCCGGCCTGCGTGCTGCCCGAGCAGAGCATCGAACTTTACAATGCCTGCAAGCGCGGAGAATGGGAACATGCCGCCAAGATCCAGAAACGGTTGTGGGGCTTCAACGAGGTTTTCGCACGCTATCGCTTGGCAAGTTGTCTCAAGGCGGCGTTGCAAATCCAAGGCTATGAGGTGGGCGATCCGATCCGGCCGCAGACACCGCTGGATGCAAACGCAGTGAAGATTGTAAAGGATGCATTGCAAGCTGCGTCGGCGCTCTAACGCCCGGTAGCCCTTTTTGCCGGGATATGTCCCGGAAGCCGGTCTCATTTTTGTGGTGCACTCGGCAAAAAGGCCCGCCTAAGCGGGCCTTTTATTGGTGTCTATTATGCCCCGTAAGGCACCCAGATGTTCTTCACCTGGATTGCTCGGCGCAGGTAGTCCAGGCCTTGCCCGTCCGCCTTGTTGAGCCAATTGGGCAAGCGGCCATTGCTGACCCAAGTGGCTTTGAGATTGCCTGCTGACGCCTTTTCGACCATGGCACTGCCCTCGCGTGAACCAAAATACCAGAGTGCGGCAACATCATCGTGCTCGGCAAGCGTCTTCGTCAGAAGATCCCGTTCACCGGTGACGATATTGACCACGCCGCCCGGTACATCGGATGTGTCGAGTATCTGATAGAAATCACCGGCGATCAGCGGATGACGGCTCGACGGTACAATGACCGTTCGGTTACCCATGGCGATTGCCGGCAAGACCAGAGAGACAAGCGAAAGAAGCGGCGCTTCGTCGGGGCAGACGATGCCCATCGCGCCCCAAGGTTCGTTCATCGCCAGTGTCACATGACGCGACTTGGTGGAATGAACCGCTCCGTCGAACTTGTCGGCCTGCGCGGCATAATAGAAAATCCGGCGCAGTGCGGCTTCAAATTCCTCTTCCGCTTTCTTTTGGCTGATGCCGGTGCTTTCGATCAACCGTGCCACGAAATCCGCGCGGCGCGCATCAAGGTTTTCGCCAAGATAATAGAGCACCTGAGCCCGGTTATGCGCCGTGGCTGTGCCCCAGCTTCCGGCCTTGGTCGCCGCTTCCACCGCATTGCGGATGTCCTTGCGGTTGCCGATACCAGCCTGGCCGATGACCGCACCGCCCTTGCCAGTGACCGAATAGCTGTAACCGCCGTCCGGGCGGGCCTGCTTGCCGCCAATATAGTTCTTCATCGTGCGGTCGATACCGTCGTTGGTGATCTTGTCATCGCCGGAGGGCGAAGCCGATGGCACGAAGGCGTCCGCAACTTTGGCCGAGGGGAGCGCTTTCTCCCAATCGGAAACAAGATATTCGTACATGCCTTCGCGTGCGCCTTCGCGACCGAATCCGCTTTCGCGGTAGCCGCCGAAACCTGCGCCTGCATCCAGCATATTGGTGCAGTTGATCCAGACGACACCGGCCTTCACCCGCGCGGCAAGGTCAAGCGCGATATTGATGTTTTCCGACCAGATTGAGGCTGCAAGGCCATAACGCGTGTTGTTAGCAAGGGCTACGGCTTCATCCGGCGTGCGGAAGCTTGTGGCGGCTGCAATCGGGCCGAAGATTTCAACCTGACAGACGGTCGAGGCCTGATCCACATCGGTGAAGAAGCCGGGTGCGATATAGTTGCCCTTTGCAGGCAGCGGGTTCGGCGTCTGCCACAGCTCGCCGCCCTCCTCAATGCCCTTCCGGATCAGATCGGAAATGCGCTTCACCTGACCGGGCGAAACGATGGCGCCGACATCGGTGGATTTGTCGAGCGGATCGCCAACACGCAGTGTCTCAAGGCGCTTTCTGAGCTTGGCATAGAAGCGGTCGGCAATGCCTTCCTGCACGAGCAGGCGTGAGCCTGCGCAACAGACTTCGCCCTGATTGAACCAGATGGCATCGACCACGCCTTCAACGGCGGCATCGAGATCGGCATCTTCGAAGACGATGAAGGGCGATTTTCCGCCCAGTTCCAGCGACAGTTTCTTGCCCGAACCGGCAATCTGCTCGCGAATGACGCGACCAACCTGCGTAGAGCCGGTGAAGGCTACCTTGTCCACGCCGTTATGGCCGCAGATTTGCGCGCCCGTGGTGCCATCGCCCTGCACGATATTGACGACACCGGCGGGCAGGCCGACCTCATGACAGATTTCAGCAAAGGCAATGGCTGAAAGCGGTGTCAGATCGGCAGGCTTCAAAACGACCGTGTTACCGGCAGCCAAAGCAGGCGCGATTTTCCAGGCAAGCATGAGAAGCGGGAAATTCCACGGAATGACCTGACCGCAGACGCCAACCGGCGAAAAGCCCTTGAATTCGTCTTCCACCATCTCGGCCCAACCTGCGTGATGATAGAAATGGCGGGCGGCGAGCGGAATGTCGATATCGCGGGTTTCGCGGATCGGTTTGCCGTTGTCCATGGTTTCCAGCACGGCCAGAAAGCGCTCGCGCTTCTGAATGTGGCGCGCGATGGCATAGAGATACTTGGCCCGCTCATAGCCCGAAAGTTTGGACCATTTGCCGAAAGCGGTACGGGCGGCTTTCACCGCCTGATCAACATCTTCCGCATTGCCGCAGATGATTTCAGCGAGCTTGTCATTATTGGCCGGATTGGCAACCGCAATCGTCTTGCGGCCTTCCGGTTTGACAAAAATACCGTTGATATAGTGGCCGAAAGAGCGACCATGCTGTTCCAGCCACAGGTTCACATCGCCGTTTGCTTCGGGGGAAGGTCCATATTCCATGGTCTTCAGGATGTCCTTGATGGGTCGCATATTTATATTCCTTACGAGCATTTCCAGCAAAAGTGCGAAGCGGTTTTGCGTAGGAGAATGCGAAATTCCAAGTTTAAGCAGCGGCGTGACGGTTGGCGGCAGAGTAGCGTCCGGTCACGAAGTGCTCCAATTGCCGTTCGATATCGCCGAGAAGCGAGCTTGCGCCGATGCGGAAAAGATCGGGCTCCAGCCAGCGATTACCGAGCTCTTCTTTCATGAGGCTGAGCCAGGTGAGCGCATCCTTGGCCGTCTTGAGGCCGCCCGCCGGCTTAAAGCCGACGCTTTGACCGGACAGCTCGCCATAATCGCGCAGTGCCCGCACCATGGTCAGGCTCACCGGCAGGGTCGCGTTGACGTCTTCCTTGCCCGTCGAGGTCTTGATGAAATCGGAGCCTGCCTGCATCGCTACCATCGAGGCGCGATAAACATTGCTCAGCGTGTTGAGATCGCCGGTGGCGAGGATCGCCTTCATATGTGCATCCCCGCAGACTTCGCGCATAGCGGCAATCTCGTCGTAGAGAGCCGACCAGTTCTGCGTCAGTACATGCTCGCGGGTAATCACGATGTCGATTTCATGCGCGCCCTGTTCAACGGCGTAGGTGATTTCCGCAAGGCGAAGTGGCAGCGGTGTCAGACCGGCCGGAAAACCGGTTGCAACGGAGGCAACCGGAATGCCGGAGCCTTGAAGTGCCTTCACCGCATGGGGCACCATGGTGGGATAAACGCAGACAGCGCCGGTGGTGATGCCCGCATCTGCAAGGCCGAGCGCTTCCAGAATATCCTCGCGCACCGGACGACGTGCCTTTGCACAGAGCCTGCGCACACGGCCCGCCGTGTCGTCGCCTGCAAGTGTCGTCAGGTCGATGCACTGGATGGCACGGATGAGCCACGCCGCCTGATATTCCTTTTTCACCGAACGGCGGGCGCTGATTGTGGCGGCGCGGCGCTCGGAAGCACTGCGATTGACGGACACGTCCTCAAACCATTCCGGCTTGAGCGGTGTCCCGGTATTACGGGGGAGGGCTTCGGTCATTTCATTGTCCGTTCATAAGTTCAGATGCGTTCAGGCGCATTCGATCGTGGGAGTGTGATCGCGGCAGAACGTTTCGAATTCTTCCCGGCTGGCATAGGCTTTCTGCGTGCCGGGCCGGGTAATGGAATGGGCAGCGTAGAGCGCTGCTTTGCGAAGCGACGCTTCCACATTGCCGGTCCCGGCGTAGAAGCGGGCAAAGGAGCCGATAAAAGCATCGCCCGCGCCGGTCGTGTCTTTTGGCGTGACCTTGACCGGTGGAATATTGACGATTTCGCTTGCCGTAATCATGCGCGCGCCGCGTCCGCCGAGCGTGACGATGACGGTGCGGATGCCGCGCGCGATGAGCGAACGCGCTGCGGTGACGATTTCGTCGTCCGTGCCGGTCGGCAGGCCGGAGAGGATTGCCAGTTCGCTCTCGTTCGGCACGAGAAAGGTCACTTGCCGGATAAGCTCGGGATCAAGATCAGCGGCGGCAGGCGCAGGATTCAAAATGGTTTCGATGCCGTTTTCAGCCGCAAAAGCGATGGTGTGATAGACGGTCTCAACCGGAACCTCCATCTGCATCAGGATAAGGCCGCAAGCTTTCAGATCGTCGGCAGCCTTATCGACTTCGGCAGGCAGAAGATCGGCATTGGCGCCCTTGACGATCAGGATTGAGTTTTCACCCGATGGTTCGACGAAGATGGGGGCTACGCCGCTTGATTTGCCCGGAACCTTGCGCACATGGCGCGTATCGACGCCGAATTCATTCAGGTTGCGGATGGTGTTGTCGGCGAAAATATCGTCGCCCACACGCGTGACCATCATCACATCTGCACCAAGGCGTGCAGCAGCCACAGCCTGATTGGCGCCCTTGCCGCCGCAGCCGATTTCAAATGTCGGCGCTTCCAGCGTTTCACCGGGGCCGGGCATACGGTTCACATAGGTGATGAGATCCACCATGTTGGAGCCGACCACACCGATTTTCTTCGTCATGGGTATTTCCTTCAAATTCAGGCGGTCTGGAGTGAACAGATTTTTGTTTCAAACTGTTCGGCGGCTGCGGTATCGAGATAACCGACGCGCACGGGGAAAACGGCGCGCTCACCCGATGCCAGCACCTGCACATTGTTCTTGGCCTTTTCCGCCAGATAGCCTTCCGGCTCGCAGGTCGAGGGCAGGGCAAAGGCTGCAACCTGAGCGTCCCCGTTCACGAGAATCCAGCGCACGGTTTTTGGGAAGATTTCGGTCGGGTAGGAAATGCCAAAGCCGTCGCCTTCGGGAAGCTGCATCATCAGATGCGTGTTGCCTTCGGCATCTTTCGGCAGGCCGCGAATATAGAAGACCTGTTCGGGGTCGTAGCGCTCCGGTTCGTCCAGCACCTCCATTGCGGCTGGATCGGTGGCCAGTTCGTCGATCAGCGACAGGTAATCATCATTGGGCGTAACGTGGCCGGGAACGGCGGTGCGCACTTGTACGTGATCCGGTGTGTAGGGCACCGGCTGTACGATCTGTGCACCTTCCGCAAAGGCGAAATTGACGTGGCACATATACATCAGCTCCATGGGAGCGGATGAAAGGTTCTCGACGTCCATGGTGATATCGAACCATGTTTCATCGGCGTGGAGCCGCACGCTCGGCCGTGCCAGATAATGCGCGCCGAAGCCCATCACATATTCATATTCACCGGTGATTTCGACAAAGGCGCCGCGCTCGTCATGGCCGAACAGAAGCCCGGCCTTGTCCATCTTCGCGCAGGCCATTTCGCCATGCAGAAGATGATTGTCCTGAGGCGAAGGACAGCCATTGCGCAGGATGCCGCTGTGGAAAGCAAAGCAGCCATAGGTCTCGACAATGGTCGTGGCTGGGCGCGGCATGGAGAAGCTGTTGCCCATGGTCAGGTCGACGCCGTCGAACTCCGCGCCCCAGATCATCTGCCCCATGAATGGCAGTACGATGATGTTGCCGCGTTCGTTCTCGACCAGCAGCGCCTCGATACAGCTTGGATAGCGAAAGGCCGTGACGCTGAGTCCGTAGGTATTGGCGATCACATGTGGCTGGTCGGAAAAGTCCTGACGGCGAAGATGAAATTCGATGTCCTGCATAAGGGATCACCTGCCCTGATTGCGCGATGCGTTGATCGCGATGACGAGAATGAGGAAAGCGCCCCAGATGAAATCGATGAGGTGGTTGGAGAACCGCATCATCTGGAAACCGGAGGAAAGCAGCATCAGGGCAATCAGCGCGATGGCGATGCCCAGCACACGCCCCTTTCCGCCTGCCGGTTTGGTGCCGCCGAGAACGGCGATCAAAACCGCTTGCAACAGATAGGATGCGCCATAGTCCGACTTGGCTGCGTTTGTGCGTCCAGACAGGATGATCCCGGCTATGGAAGCAAGCACGCCGGTGAGCATATAGGAATAGAGGATCATGCGATCCTTGCGGATACCGGCGAAGACGGCGGCCCTTGGATTGGTGCCGATCAGCATGAGATTGATGCCGAGCGTCGTGCGTGTCAGGAGAATTGCCACAACGATACAAACTGCGATGAACAGCAGGAAGGGTGTGGCGATGCCAAACATTTTGCCGTTGCCGACCCAGTTCCACGCATCGGGGAAGCCGACGATGGCCGGGCCGCCGGTCAGAACCAGGGCAAGCCCCATCAACACCTGTCCGGTGCCGAGCGTGGCGAGGATCGGCGTGATACGCAGCTTGGCGATCAACAGGCCATTGACCAGACCCGCTACAAGCCCGACCAGCACGGCAAGCAATATGCCGATGATGGTATAGAACAGCATTCCCGAGCCGGAAGCCTGTGCCGCCTGGACCATCGAGGAATGGAAATAAACCCCGGCGACGATACCCGCCAGATTGGCGATGCCCACCACCGAAAGGTCGATGCCGCCCGTCAGCATGGCAATCATCATGGCGACGGAGAGGATGCCCAGCTCCGGCATGATGTAGCTGATGGATTCGAAGTTGTAATAGCGCAGGAACTTGTCCGGATTCATCCAGGTCATCAGCGCAAAGACGAGTATGGTGATGACGATAAGCTGGATGATGTTGTTGTCTCCGCCAAGGATGCGGCGCATGTCGAAAGAATGTTTCATGTCGCGTTCTCCCTTCAGGCGATGCTTTTGCGGTCACGCCATGCGGTGATGGCTGTGGCGACGATGATGATGAGACCGACCACGACGCGCTGCCATGTGGTGTCCACCTTCATGATGATGAGTGAGTTCTTGACCATGACGAGCATGAAGACACCCATCAACGTGCCGAGAACGGTGCCGCGTCCGCCGAAGATCGACGCGCCGCCCAGAACCACGGCTGCGATCACGTCCAACTCAAGCCCGACGAAATCGCGCGGATTGGCAAGCCAGATCATCGAGGAATGCAGAAGGCCAGCGAAGCCTGCAAGCGCTCCGGCCACGCAATAGACGAAGAAGATCGTGCGGCGCGTATTGAAACCAACGCGCTTTGCTGCTTCCGGTGAGCCGCCGTAGGCATAAACGCTGCGCCCGATCATCGTATAATTGAGGATCAGGTGGATCAGCAGGGCCAGCGCCAGATAGACGACGAACATCGCGGTCAGTCCGAATGCCGTGCCGGACGCCGATGTCAGCGAGATCACATCTGTCTTGCCGAATTCGATCAGTTCCTTCGGCATCTTGTTGATGTTGACGATGCTGGTGCCGACAAGGCCCAGCACCAGCCCGCGCACGATGGAACCGGTGCCGAGCGTCACGATCAGCGGGATCATCTTGAAGCGATGGATGATGAAACCGTTGAAAGCGCCAAGCAGCAGGCCGATCAGCGTTGCCGCCACAAACGGAATGAGCACGCCGTCATAGCCGAGATAGACCATGGCGCGGACGGTCAGATACATGGCTGCGATGGCAAAGGCGGTGAATGAGACGTCGATGCCGCCGGAAATCATCACAAGCAACACACCGAGCGCCATGATGCCGATCACGACATTGGAGCGAAGAAGGCCGAAGATATTGTCCAGCGACCAGAACGCCGGATTGATGAGGCCGATAATGACCATCGCCGCGAACAACACGCAGGCAATGATGAATTCGGTACTGCGGAAAAACTTCATGTGCCGGTTCCTCAATTCAGCGTCTTGAGCCGGTCATTGACGGCATCTTCGGTCATGGCTTCACTGGAAAGTTCGTCGACGAAACGTCCGCGATGCATCACGAGCACACGATTGCAGTTCTGCACCAACTCGGGCACATCGTCGGAAATCATCAGAACAGCGAGCCCTTCATCGCGGGCAAGCTTGCGGATGATATTGTGGATCTGTGCCTTGGAGCCGACATCGACACCGACGGTCGGCCCGTTGAGGATCAGCACTTTTGCGCCTGTCAAAAGCCAGCGGGCCAGCACCACACGTTGCGCGTTGCCGCCCGACAGGTGGTTGACCGGCGTATGCGGCCCGGGGGCAACGATATGCATCGCCGAAAACATGTCGCGGGTGGTGGCGTCAGCTTTCCTGCGGTCGATGAAGAGGCCGCGCACGAATTTCTCGATCGATGTGACGATGATATTCCGCTCGATCGATTGCGTCAGGAACAGACCTTCCGTCAGGCGGTCTTCCGGCACATAGGCGACGCCACAGGCGATCCCTTGCTGAACTGTTTTCGGGTGAACTTGCCTGCCATCGATACGAACAGTACCGGTGAAATCCGGCTTCATACCGAAGAGCGCTAGTGCCAGTTCCGTACGGCCTGAGCCGATCAGCCCGGATATGCCGACGATTTCGCCCGCATTGAGAGTGAGGCTGGCATTTTCCACCGAGCCCGGAACAGAAAGGTTCTTGATTTCAAGCGTGGGATTGGCCGAAGCGCCTTCACGCGGGATCCAGTGATAATGGTCCGACGTGAGTTCCTGACCGGTCATGGCGCGAGTGATCGACGGTTCGTCGAAATCGGAAATCGGGCCTTCAGCAACCTTTTTGCCATTGCGGAAGACGGTCAGCCTTTCGCTGATTTCCAGCATCTCGCGCATCTTGTGGCTGACGAAGAGCACAGCAATGCCCTGTGCCTGAATATCGCGCACGATCTTGAACAGCGCATCGACCTCATGCCGCGTCAGTGCGGTGGTTGGTTCGTCCATGATGATGAGGCGGGCGTCAGCCATGACGGCGCGCGCAATCGCCACGATCTGCTTGCCCGATGTCGGCAGGCTGTCCACATCCGCATCGAGGTCGATGCTGACACCAAGCCGGTCCAGCGCCTTCTGCGCCAGCTCGCGCACGCGCTTCCAGTCGACGCCTTTGCGGCCTTCGATGAGAAAAGTATTGATTGCCAGATTCTCGGCAACGGTCAGGTTCCCGAACAGCGAGAAATCCTGATAGATCACCTGAATGCCGTGGTGAACCGACTTGACGGGGTCGAGTTTGCCGACCGATTTGCCGTCGATCAGTATCTCGCCGTCTTCCGGCGTGTAGACGCCCGACATGACCTTGATGATGGTGGATTTGCCGGAGCCGTTTTCGCCTGCGAGGCAGTGGATTTCGCCCGGCTTTATGGCAAAGGAAACGTCGTCCAGTGCCCTGACACCACCGAAGCGTTTTCCGATATGGCGCAGTTCAATCAGGTTTTCATTCATGAGGGGCCTCGTGCAAGGCTGGAATGCAATTTGTCCGGCGGGAGGGGCAGGCACCCCTCCCGTCAGAGGCAGCCATGGATATTAGAAGTCGTACTTATCCATGTTTTCCTTGGTCACGCCGACCCAGCCTGCGCCATAGAGCAGGTTCGGTTTGGCAGCGTCCGGCGCCAGCAGGCTTTCATAGCCCGGCAGGCCCAGATTGAGACCAGCCTTGATCTGGTCGTTCTTCTTCTCAAGCGCTGCGACGGCCAGCATGTTCATGGCATAGCCTGCAACGGCCGGGTCCCAGAACTGGATGTACTGGACATCGTCGTTCTTCAGATATTCACCAGCCACCGAAACGAGGCCCGTGCCTGCGAAGAAGACCTTGCCCTTGAGGCCGCCTTCGGCGATTAGGCGTCCGGCACCGGCAGAAGTTGGCATCGGCGCGCCGAGAATGCCCTTGATGTCCGGATAGGCGGTCATCGCTTCCTTGAGCTTGTTATAGTCGGTATTGGCATCGTCATAGGTTTCCAGACGACCGGTAGCTTCGGCCATTTCCGGGAAGTTGGCCTTCTGGTATTCGACGGCACCGTCGATCCATTCCATCTGCGACTTCGAGGTCAGGCTGCCGACGGTGGTGACATATTTGCCCTTGCCGCCCATCGACTTGCCGAGTTCCTTCATGAGGTTGGCGCCATAGGCCTTGTTGTCGAAGGCTTCGATGTCGTAATCGACGTTCTGGATGTTGGATGCTTCGTGGCTGATGACGACGATGCCACGCTCGCGTGCCTTCTTCAGAACCGGCTCCACGGCTTCAACCGAGAACGGCACAATAGCAATAGCGTCAACGCCCTGTGCGATCAGGTTCTCGACAATCTGTACCTGTGCAGCAGCGTCCGCCTGGCTCGGACCGACCATCCAGACGTCATTGCCGGTGTCGGCCTTGAATTGGTCGACGCCATCGCGCATGCGGTCGAACCAGGCAATGCCGTCTACCTTCACAACGGTTGCGATGGTGTATTTCTTGTCATTGGCAGTGGTAATCAGTTCCTTGTTGATCTTCGACGTATCAACGACGCCTTCCGCGAAAGCGTGCGGAACGGCAACGGACATGGCAATCGCCACGGATGCTAGAAATTTTTTCACCGGTGTTTCCTCCCTGGGAATTCTTTGGTCGCCTGCCCTTGATGGCTCGGACAAACACAATTGTTGCTACGCCGACGCATCTCAGGAACGGTGAGTGCGTCGGCGTTCTCCTCCATGCCCGGCTTCCCGGCCGGGCGAAAATTCGATCTGTTTTCCCGCCTGTCTGACGTCCTCGAAGAATGGAATTCTGTTCGAGGCGCGCAAAACCCTGTTGTCATATCCTCCCAACAATGCGAATTATAATGTTACAATCCGATCATTATGTTTGGATCGTTTCACATTTATGTTCAGCCTGTCAAGATCGGATGATCGCATTGCGTGAAATGTGACGGACGTATAAACGGGGTGAGCGGACCGCAAGGAATGAGGACAGCGTGAGCAGAATCAGCCGGAAGGAAGAGCGGATTGCCGAACTGGCGGCGCTGGTCGATGAAGTCGGCGTGCTTCGCCTGCGCGATGCGGCAGCGCGTCTCGGCGTGTCGGAAATGACGATCCGCCGCGATATCGGCAGCGATGGCGGGATGCTGAATTGTTTGGGTGGTTACATTATCCCCACGCAGGACGGTGTGAATGGCGATTATGTCTTTGATTTTGAAAAAGACAGTCATGCCAATGCCAAGGCGCAGGCCTGTGCCGCAGCCGCAGCGCTAATCGAACCCTATGATACGGTTTTCATCGATTGCGGCACGACGATGCCGCACCTTGCTCACCGCATACCGCAGAACCAGCACATTACGGTTGTCTGCTACGCTCTCAATATTGCGGAAATCCTGTCGCAGCGCAGCGACGTCCGCCTCATCGTTCTGGGTGGGCTCTATCATCCGGAAGCGGCATCGTTTTCAGGTGACGAGGGGATCGACGTCCTGAAGCGCGTCAACATCAACAAGGCTTTTCTGTCGGCTGGCGGCGTTGATGATCAGCACGGGGTCACCTGCTCGCACTTCCATGAAGTGCCGATCAAGCAGATGGCCATGCAGCGCGCCGTCGAGAAACATCTCGTCATCGACAAGAGCAAATACGGCAAGGTAAGGGCCGCGCGTTTCGCGGACATACCCGACTTTACGTCGATCGTGTCGGGCTAGCTCAATTTTTCCGCTTCAACAGGCCTTCCAGAAACGTCCTGAACGCCTTGACGGCTCGCTTTGACGTGGCTTCGGGATCGTCCGAATTGGCGATCCATTGCGCGGCGCTGCTGCTCGCCGCATTGATCAGTCGCGCGGCGGCTTCCGAGTCGATATCGACGATGATACCTTCTTCACGCAAGGCATCGAGGCTTGTGGCTATCGTGCGGATACAGCCATTGGCGCTCGGCCAGCTCGAAGGATCGCCGAACACTGCCGGCCCGTCGCGAAACATGATCCGCTGGATTTCCGGCTCAAGCGCCATCTCGATATAGGCCACATTCTCGTCGACAAAGCCCTGCCAGCGGTCGAGTGCCTTCGCAGAAATCGTGCATAGTCTCGCGGCCATCTCGCAATCGATCTCGTTGATCACGGCCTGCAGAAGACCCTTCTTGTCACCGAAATGGTGATAGAGCGCGCCGCGTGTCAGTCCGGCGGAGGCGGTAAAATCATCCATCGAAGCCTCAGTATAGCCAGCGGTCCCGAAAGCCTTGCGGCCCGCAGCCATCAGCTTCGTCCTTGTTTCGGCAATCATTTCGCTTCGCGGTTTACGCATCATGGTTCCTTTTATTTGCATACGCTGCGTATATTAGTTGACATACGCCGCGTATCAATTATTTAATTAACATACGGACCGTATGCAAGTGATGTAAATCCCCTTTCAAGGACCCACTCCAATGTCCAATCCATATAGAGAGATTTTCAGCGCCCCAGGCGCTATCGGCTTTTCGGCGGCTGCGTTCTTCGCCCGTCTTCCCTTTGCGATGGCGCCGGTCGGCATCGTAGCCATGCTTGCGCAGACTCATGGCGAATACTGGTTGGCTGGCGCGGTTTCGGCCACTTTCGCGCTGACGAATGCATTCATATCGCCGCAGATTTCACGCCTTGTCGACCGTTATGGACAAAGCCGCATCGTCATGCCTGCCACAATCGTCTCGGTGATAGCCTTCGCCCTTCTGATTGCGGCAACAAATCTGGGCTGGGCGAACTGGACATTGTTCGTCTCGGCATTCTTTGCCGGTGCCATGCCCAGCATCCCGGCAATGGTGCGGGCACGATGGACCGAAATTTTCCGCAACCGTCCCGAATTGAATACCGCTTTCGCATTCGAATCGGCCGCCGACGAACTGGTCTATATTTCAGGTGCTTCCCTTTCCGTGGCTTTGGCGGTTTCGTTATTTCCCGAAGCGGGAATGCTTATCAGCACGGCTTTCCTGGCCGCGGGCACGACCGCCTTCCTTCTGCAGCGCTCCAGTGAACCGCCGGTTCGCGCGCTTGACCAGAGCAGCCCGCAACGTTCCGCTATCTGGTCGCGTCCCGTTCAGATCATCACGCTGGCACTCATCTTCGTCGGCTCCACCTTTGCGACCGCCGAAGTCAGCGCCGTGGCGATCACAAGCGAGCTTGGTCAGCCCGGCGCCGCCAGCCTTGTGATCGGCGTCTACGCAATCGGTTCGTTCCTTGTCGGGATAACGCTTGGGGCACTGGCGCTTCGTATGCCTCTGCAGCGCCAGTTGATGATTGCCGTCAGCGTGCTGGCATTGACTGCCCTGCCGCTACCCTTTGCCGGAACATCTACAGCGCTTCTGGCAACGGCGGTGTTCGTCAGCGGCGTTGCAATTTCGCCGACATTCATAACGGCCTTTGGCCTGATCGAACGCCGCGTGCCTGAAACGATGCTGACTGAAGGCATCACCTGGGTGATGACGGGCATTGGCATCGGCATGGCGCTTGGCGCGTTCGTTTCCGGCTGGGTGGTCGACAATTTCGGTGCCGCAAACGGCTTCTGGGTTTCAGTGGTCGCCAGCCTCAGCGCGGTCGCAACCGTCGCGCTCGGTCAGACGAGCCTGTCCGGCGGGCGAGAAGCTGTCGAATGTGGCACGCTATGCGCAGCAGAAGCAGCAGAGTAGCTATGCAGGGACGAGCGGGTAATTCCCGCTCGTCAATCGCCGTAAATACGGTCTTCCAGCGGTGTGGAAGCGATCAATCCCTTCAGCCCGGCCAGCATGGCCTTTTCGGCCTTGTTGAGATTGGTTTCCGGGTTGTGGATCAAGAAAACATCGATTGCCGGCGGGTTATCGTAAGGTGGCAGACGCCAGAGAACACCGTCGTCGATCTCGCGCCGCGCTACATGCAGCGGAAGCGGGCCGATACCAAGACCGGTGATAATCATCCGGCGCACTTCTTCAAGGCTCGACGAGGTGCCGACGACATCCGGCGAAAGCCGCGCTTCACTGCGCAGCAGGGCCACAGGGCGCAGCGCGTCGGCAATATGATCGGTCTGGAACGATACCGATGGTTCTCCCTTCAGATCGGCAAGCGTCAGCCCCGACTGGCCGAACATGCGGTGGCGGGGTCCGCAAAAAAAGCCGAAGAACTCCCGATAGACCATGGTGTAATCCAGCGCCGGATCGCGATTGCTCACCAGTCCCAGACCGAAAGAGGCGCGCTTCTCGCGCACCAGCCGGGCGACTTCGGTGCTGGCGGATACGTTGATCGTCAGTGTTGCGCGGGGATGCTGTTCGTGAAAAAGCGCAAGCGCCTGATCGAAAATGGGCGAAACAATGTGGCTGGCGACTGAAATGGTGACATGGCCGGTCACATCGTCACCGACGCCGCGTACCAATTGCGGCAATTGTGAAATGGCACCGAAGACTTCGATGCTCTGTTCATAGAGCAGTTTGCCAACTTCGGTCAGCTCGAAATGCGTGGCGTCACGCTCCACCAGCCTCTGGCCGATGCGGTCTTCCAGCCGGCGCAGTGCATTGCTTACACTTGGCTGTTTGAGGTTGAGGCGCTCGGCGGCGCGGGTGATACTTTTGACTTCGGCGATCACCACAAAACTACGCAGAAGGTTCCAGTCCAGATCCCAGACAAGACGCTCGGGGCGATGCAGCGACATGGTTTTATCCATTCATGAAATCTATGCAATCCATTCCCATTATCTATTTGCGAAATGCATCCATAAAAGCAATCATGAATATTGAGAGGCATCAAATAGCCTCAGAAAAACAAACAAGAGGAAGTCGGGAACAGCATGTTTAACAAATTCACGGGTTTCATTGCCGCTGCGGCAATTGCCGCCACAGCAGTTTTTGCGATTGCGCCCGCACAGGCGGATGATCTTGAAAAGATCAAGGCATCGGGCGAACTGAAGATCGCCATGAGCGGCCAGTACCCGCCGTTCAATTTCGTCAACGAGAAGAACGAAGTCGTGGGCTTCGACGCTTCCATCGGTTCGGCGATTGCAGAGCGTATGCAGTTGAAGCCGCAGCTCATCACCACGGCCTGGGATGGCATCGTTGCCGGTCTTCGGGCGGGCAAGTTCGATACGGTCGTCGGTTCCATGACGATCACGCCGGAGCGCGAGAAGGCGGTGGACTTCGTGGGACCGTATTATCATGCAGGTCGCGCGGTTTTCGTGAAGGAAGACTCCGCCGTTCAGAAGCTCGACGATCTCAAGGGCAAGACGCTGGGCGTGACGCTTGGTGAAACCCATGAGAAGTGGGCGCGCGAACAGGGCGGTTGGACCATTCGCACCTATAAGGGCCTGCCGGAACTCATGCTCGAACTGAATTCGGGTCGTGTTGACGCTATCGTTGTCGACAACATCCCGGTCATGGTGGCGATCAAGGAAACCGGCCAGAAGGTCCGCAAGCTCGATACGCCGGACATTGAAGGCGGCAGCGTCGCCATCGGCATCGCCATCCGCAAGAATAATCCGGAGCTGAAGGCTGCCATGCAGAAGGCTCTCGATGAGATCATGGCCGACGGCACCTACGAGAAGATCTCGATGCAATGGGTCGGCAGCGACATTCGCTGATACGTCATCCCGGCCCGGCATATGTCCGGGCCGGTTGAGCACCGATTGACCGGAGTTTTCCGATGGATTTTGCGTTGATGCAGCGCGTCCTCCCGTTTTTTCTGGAGGCGGCATGGGTAACTGTGCAAATTTCTGCGCTGGCCCTCATCCTGGGCCTTGCGGTGGCTGCAACACTTGTGGCGGCGCGCCTGTCCCGCTCACCCATTCTGCGGGGATTTGCAATCGCCTATGTCAGCGTTTTTCGCGGTACGCCCTGCCTTGTCCAGCTCTTCATCCTCTATTTCGGCGGTCCGCAGATCGGCATCAATCTGGAACCGTTTGCCGCTGGCGTCATCGGGCTCGGGCTGAACATCGGGGCCTATATGTCGGAATCGATCCGTGGCGCGATCCAGAGCGTGGACCGCGGGCAGAGCGAAGCGGCGCGCTCCATCGGCTTCGGGCGCGGCCAGACCATGCGGCTCGTTGTGCTGCCGCAGGCGGCTCGCCTCATGATCCGCCCGCTCGGCGTCAACGCCATTGCTCTTTTGAAAGGCTCGGCGCTGGTCTCTACGATTTCGGTGGTTGAACTGACCTATACGGCGCAGCGTTTCATTGGTTCGACCTACAAGCCGTTCGAGATTTTCGGCGTTGCAGCCGTTCTCTACATGATCATCATCTATGTCATGGCGCGCGGGGTCGATTTTCTCGACAAACGCTTCGCGGCGCAGTGAGGGAGGACTGGATGCAGGCTCTCGATTTCAGTATCGTCACTCCCTATACGGATCTGCTTTTGACCGGACTGTGGTGGACGCTTGTTCTGACCGTTGCATCGGCGTTCTTAAGCTTCGTATTCGGCATCGCATTTGCGCTGGTGGTGCTTTATGCGCCTGCCATACTTGCCTGGCCGGTACGGTTTTTCATGTGGTTGTTCATGGGAACGCCGCTTCTGCTGCAACTGTTCCTGATCTATTTCGGGCTGGTACAGATCGGCATCAATATTCCTGCCCTTGGTGCCGGTATTATCGGCCTTAGCCTGCACTTTGCCGTCTATAATGCCGATATCATCCGGGCAGGCATCGTGGCGGTCGATCCGGGTCAGATGGAAGGCGCCCGTTCCATCGGTTTCAGCCACGGTCAGGCTTTGCGCTATGTCGTCATTCCACAGGCGATCCGCAACACGATCCCGCCGATTGGCAACAACATGATCGTTCTTTTGAAGGATACGTCGCTGGTTTCGATCATCGGCATTGCCGAGTTGGTGCATAGCGCCCAGCTTGCCATCAGCGAAACCTTCAGCCCATTCGAATTCTATATCACCGTCGCGGCCATCTACTACGTGGTCAATCTCGTCCTTGAGGCCGGTTTGCGACGCATTGAAAGAAAAGTGGAGGTCACGCGATGAGCAGCCCCAAAGCCGCAAAACCGATGGTCGAAGTGAAGGGCGCCCGCAAAGCCTATGGTGAGCTGGAAGTACTGAAAGGCATCGACCTTTCGGTGGCGCGCGGCCAGATCGTGGCGATCATCGGCCCCAGCGGTTCCGGCAAGAGCACACTTCTGCGTTCGATCAATCATCTGGAAACGCTGAATGGCGGCGAAGTCTGGCTCGATGGCGTGCAGGTCAACCAGCCGCTGACTGGACAGGCGTTTGAAAAGCACATCAATGCCGTGCGCCAGCAGATGGGCATGGTATTCCAGCACTTCAATCTGTTCCCGCATCTGACGGTGCTCGAAAATATCACGCTCGGCCCGATCAAGCTCAAAGGCCTGGGCAAGGATGCGGCACGCACGCTGGCACTGGAGCTTCTGTCGAAGGTGGGGCTTGCCGACAAGATCGACGTCTACCCCTCGCGCTTGTCGGGCGGGCAGAAGCAGCGTGTGGCTATTGCGCGTGCGCTCGCCATGCAGCCCAAGGTGATGCTGTTCGACGAGGCCACTTCGGCGCTCGATCCCGAGCTGGTGGATGAAGTCAATGCGGTCATGAAGCAGCTTGCCGCCGAACATATGACGATGCTGATCGTCACGCATGAGATGCGTTTTGCAGGCGAGGTCGCCGATCGCATCCTGTTCATGGATGGCGGCGTGGTGGTGGAAGAAGGACCGCCGGATCAGATTCTGAGCAATCCGGTGCAGGAGCGCACCCGCTCTTTCCTCAAGAAATATCTGGCTGCGTGAGGTGTCGGCATGAGCGAGAGAAACGTTAACGAGTTCCCTGATTTCGGGCTGACCCCGGCGCAGCGTCGCGAAGCAGTCCTTGGCCATTATTACGAATATCCCGGCATGGACGGGCCGCGCGGCGAAATCTGGTGCTACACCGATGCCTATTCCTATTTGCCGGGCGCGACCGTCCATCTGCAGGTGAGCGCGACCGCCTCGCGTTTCGATATCGAAATCGTGCGGGACGGGGCGGTGGAAACACCGGTCTTCTCCAAACGCGGGATCGACTGCAAATGGCAGGAAACACCGGCGCAATGTTCGGTTGTTGGCTGCGGCTGGGAAACGACATTTGCCTTCAAGACGGATGAAAACTGGCCTTCCGGCGCCTATCGCATCACGCTGAAAGCGCATGGCAATGACGGACAGCCGATCCATTGCCATCACCTGCTCATCCTGCGTCCTGCGGCGGGCCGCAAGCCCGGACGTATCCTGCAGGTCGCCGCGACCGGCACATGGACCGCCTATAATACCTGGGGCGGTTCCAACCATTATCAGGGCATTACCGGGCCGAATGGCGATCAATATGCGACGACGGTGAGCATCGAGCGCCCGTTCTGTCGTGGCTTTGTTGTCCTGCCATCCGACGCGCCTCGCGTGCCGTTGGAATTTGTGACGCCGCCTGCCGCACCCCCGCGCTATCCGCATATGGAATGGGCCTATGCCAATGGCTATTCCAAGAAATATACCTCTTCCGGCTGGGCAAGCTATGACAGCCTGTTCTTCCGCTGGGCCGAGCGGGAAGGCTTTGCGGTCGATCTCGCCAGCCAGCACGAGCTGCATTTTTCGCCGGAAATCCTCGACGGTTATGATTGCGTGGCCTTTGTCGGTCACGACGAATACTGGACGTGGGAAATGCGCGATGCCGTTGATCATTATGTCGATGGCGGCGGTCGTGCGGCGCGTTTCGCGGGCAATTTCATGTGGCAGACACGGCTTGAGGACAACGGCAAGCGCCAGACCTGCTACAAATATCGCGCCCGCGCCGAAGACCCGGTCTATCGCTCCGCCGATCCGCGTCGCACCAGCGGTTGCTGGGAAGCGAAAGAAACCGGACGGCCCGCAGCGGAGACATTCGGGCTCAACGCACTGCGCGGGCTATATGTCGGCTGGGGCGGTTGCGCCCCGCGCGGCGTGCGCGGTTTCCCGGTCTATCGCCCCGAACATTGGGCGTTCACCGGTACTGGCATCTACTACGGCGATCTTCTCGGTGCCGACGGTCATGCCTTCGGTTACGAAGTCGACGGGCTCGACTATGTGATCCGGGGCGGTCTGCCGGAACCGGAGGAAGGCAGCGGTGCACCGGATGGATTGCAGATTTTGGCGCTCGGCATGTCGTCTCTCAAGGAGGAGAGTGCGGATATTCCAGCCGACGACCAGTTCCTCTCCGATGCCGATGCCAAATTCGTGGCCGATACGCTGATCGGCGACAACGGAGATGCAGCCGTGGAGCGCATCAAGCGCGGCTGCGGCATGATCGTTAATTTCCCGCGCGGCAAGGGCGAGGTTTTCCACGCCGGAAGCTGCGAGTGGGTGGCGGCCCTCAAGCGCGGTGACCGCATGGTCGAGCGTGTGACCGCCAATGTTCTCAACCAATATCTCAAGCGCTGACAGAGTAACGCCATGCTCAACACAAAAGCACAGAACGAACGCCCCGCATCGCATCTTTTCTACCAGTCGCGCCTGCGCAGGCCGCTGGTGGATCGTGCCGAGGGCATCTACATCTGGGATCAGGACGGACGCCGTGTCATCGACGGGTCGAGCGGCGCGATGGTGGTCAATATCGGCCACGGCAATCGCAACGTGCTTGATGCCATGAAAGAGCAGATGGACCGCGTGACCTTCGCCTATCGCCTGCATTTCGAAAACGAACCGGCGGAAGATCTGGCACGCATTGCCGCCGAGCGTATGCCGGAAGGTCTGGACAAGATTTTCTTTGTTTCCGGCGGCTCGGAAGCGGTTGAATCCTGCATCAAGCTCGCCCGCCAGTGGGCGGTCGCGACCGGGCAGGGCAAGCGCTGGAAAGTGATCTCGCGTTTTCCATCCTATCATGGCGGCACGCTTGGCGCTCTGGCTGTCACCGGCTATGCGGCTCTGAGCGAGCCCTTCGCGCCCATCATGCGCGAAATGCCGAAAGTTCCGGCACCGACCGCCTATCTCGACCGGGACAATCTCACGATGGAACAGCGCGGCCAGAAATATGCCGACATGCTGGAGGAGAAGATTCAGGAAGAAGGCCCTGAAAGCGTGCTTGCCTTCATCATGGAGCCGATTGGTGGGGCGTCCACCGGCGCGCTGGTCGCACCCGACAGCTATTATCCGCGTATCCGCGAAATCTGCGACCGTTATGGGATCCTGCTGATCCACGACGAGGTGATGAGCGGCGCCGGGCGTACCGGCAAGTTTCTCGGCGGCGACCACTGGAATTGCAAACCCGACCTCATAGCGCTTTCCAAGGGCTTTGCCTCCGGCTATTGCCCGCTTGGCGCGATGGCGGCACCAGCCCGTATCGTGCAGCCGGTTCTGGATGCGGGCGGCTTCCTACATGGCTTCACCTATGCCGGCAATCCGCTGGCCTGCGCAGCGGGCAAGGCGGTGCTGCAGGAGATTGATCGCCTTGATCTGGTCGGCAACGCTGCCCGTATGGGCGACGCTCTGAAGGGCGAGCTGGAGGGGCTTGCAAAACGCTTTCCCTTCATCGGCGATGTGCGCGGCAAGGGCTTGCTGCTGGCAGCGGAATTCGTATCCGATCCAGAAACCATGAAGCCCCTGCCGAAGGAACTGAACGCCCATCAGCGCATGGTCGATCTCGCCTATGAACGCGGACTGATCATCTATTCGCGCCGCACACGCGGCGGTGTCGAAGGCGATCATTTCCTCGTCTGCCCGCCCATGATCGTGAGCCGCGAACAGGTCGGCGAGATCACCGCCATCCTTGGCGATACGCTGGAGGTTCTGGCGCGTGAACTCCACCTGCCTGTGAATGCTTAAGGAAACCGGATCATGACCGACAAGAAGAAAACGCGTCGCAAGGTGATCATCACCTGCGCAGTAACGGGCTCCGTGCATACGCCGACCATGTCGCCGCATCTGCCGGTGACGCCGGACGAGATTGCGAGCGAAGCCATTGCAGCGGCGGAAGCGGGCGCATCCATCCTGCATCTCCACGCCCGCGACCCACGCGACGGCAGGCCATCCGCCAATCCGGACCTGTTCATGCAGTTCCTGCCGCGCATCAAGCAATCGACGGCGGCGGTGGTGAATATTTCCACTGGCGGCTCGTCGCTGATGACGCTGGAAGACCGGCTGGCCGCGCCGCTCCGGGCAGAGCCGGAAATGTGTTCGCTCAATATGGGCTCGATGAATTTCGCGCTGTTCCCGGCACTCGACAAGCCGCGTGAGTGGAAACATGCGTGGGAGCCGGAACTGCTGGAAGCTACCCGCCATTCGATCTTCAAGAACACTTTTGCGGATATGGAAGGCATTCTGACCAGTCTCGGGCAGGGCTGCGGCACGCGCTTCGAGTTCGAATGCTACGATGTCGGCCATCTCTATTCGCTGGCGCATTTCCGCGACCGGGGGCTGGTGTCCGGCCATCTGTTCATCCAGTTCGTCTTCGGCGTTCTGGGTGGGATCGGAGCCGATCCGGACAATCTCATGCATATGAAGCGGATTGCCGACAAGCTGTTCGGCGACGATTATTCCTTCTCGGTTCTGGCGGCTGGGCGGCATCAGATTCCGATGATTACCATGGCGGCTGCCATGGGCGGCAATGTTCGCGTCGGGCTGGAAGATAGCCTCTATGACGGGCGCGGCCAGCTAGCCAAGAGCAATGCCGATCAGGTGCGGCGCATCCGCGGCATCCTCGATGGCCTGTCGCTGGAAGTTGCGACGCCCGACGAGGCGCGTGAATATCTGGGCCTCAAAGGTGGAGACAGGGTGGCGTTCTAGTGGATTGAATTTGAAGTTTGAATCCCGGCTGACACATATGCTGTTTCAAACGTCAAATTCGAAAAATCCACTAGATACATATACTTGCTAGTGGTCTTTTCGATTCCAACATTTGCTCAGCGCTTGAGCCGAGGGATGCAAATGTTGGAATCAGACCACTAGAGCATGTCTCGCGAAAGTGGGAACCGCTTCCGCGGGAAAATCAGTCCACTGGACTGATTTCTGACCCCGCTACGACGAGATAAAGACATGCGTAAACCAGGAAATGATCTGATGCCGAAGATCGTGTTGGACAGCAAAACAGGCGTTGTGGTCCGGCTTGGCGAGCTTGCCGATGCCGAACAGATTCACGCAGCAATCTGCACGATGGGGGAGGGACTTGGCGCTGCGGGCAAAATCTCCAGCACCGTTGAGGATTTCCGCCGCTACGGCTTCGGTCCATACGCGGCTTTTACCAGCCTGATCGCTGAGGTGGACGAGGGTTTTGCCGGGCTCGCTCTGTTCTTCCCGATTTTCTCGACGTGGTACGGCAAACCCGGCGTCTACGTGCAGGACCTTTACGTTGATGAGGCCTTTCGTAGCAAGGGGATCGGCGAGGTGCTTTTGCGCCATGTCGCCTCCTGGTCGATGGCGCGAGGCGGCGTCTATCTGCGGCTGGCCGTGGACCGGGACAATGTCGCAGCGCAGAGATTTTACGAGCGGCTGGGTATCGGCTGGATCGAAGCCGACCGCGATCATGGCGCCTATGGCGATGATTTCGCCCGTCTGGCGCGCATCAATCAATTTAGGGAGCAGTCATGAAAGCCTTTTACGCTGTCGAACAGAAGCGTCACGACCCGAAAGCCTTTCTTTCCAGCGGTGCGCCGCAGCCGAACCCCGAACAGCCGGAGCGTGTTGAGCGCCTGCTCGCCGGTGCGAAGGCCGCAGGCTACGAGATCATCCGTCCGCAAAAACATGGCCTTGGCCCGATTGCAGCCGTGCATACGCCGGAATATCTCGAATTCCTGCAGCATATTTATGCTCGTTGGCGGCGCATCGAGGAGGCTTCGGAAGAGGTAATCCCGAACATCCACCCGCTGGCGCGTAATGGCCGTTATCCGGCGTCTGCCGTGGGGCAGGTCGGCTATCACATGACCGATACGGCTTGCCCGATAGCCGAGCATACATGGGAAAGCGTGTGCTGGAGCGCATGGAGCGCGGTCGATGCCGCCGATGCGGTGCTCGCAGGCGAGGTCGCGGCCTATGCGCTCTGCCGTCCACCGGGGCATCATGCCTTTGCCGATGTGGCGGGCGGCTTCTGCTTCGTCAACAATTCGGCGGTCGCGGCCCAGCGCCTGCGTTCGAAAGCCGAGCGCGTGGCGATCCTCGACGTCGATTTGCATCACGGCAACGGCACGCAGGGCATATTCTATGCTCGCCCCGACGTGCTGACCGTCTCGATCCATGCCGATCCGGTGCGCTTCTATCCGTTTTTCTGGGGCCATGCCGATGAGCGCGGCGAGGGCGCGGGGCTTGGCTACAATCTCAACCTGCCTCTGCCACGCAAATCGGGCGATGCCGAATTCCTTGCGTCACTCGACACGGCCTTCCGCCGCATTGAAGCCTTTGCGCCGGATGCGCTGGTGGTGGCGCTTGGCCTCGATCCGTTTGAAGGCGATCCGTTCGGCGGATTGTCGGTCACCACCGGTGGTTTCGGCCGCATTGCAGAAGCAATCGCAAAGCTTCGGCTGCCAACCGTCATCGTGCAGGAAGGCGGCTATCTCTGCGACGCGCTGGGCGATAACCTCACGGCGTTTCTGGGCGGCTATCAGTCGGTGGCGCGATGAGTGGTCTTGTTACCTTTGTCGGTGTCGCGCATCCGTGGATGTGCGATGTCATGGGACACATGAATGTCCGGCATTATGCCGGGATGTTCGATGATGCGAGCTTTCAGCTTTTGGGCCACATTGCCGGGAAAATTCCCGATGACGGTTTTGGTTGGGCGGATGTGCGCTCGACAACCGAATATAAACAGGAAGTGCCAGCCGGAGACCTGCTGACGATCCGTTCACATGTGCTGAAAGTCGGGCGCTCGTCGATCACGTTTCGCCAGATGATGGTGGGTTCGCTGGACGGCGAACTGCGCGCGGTTAACGAGACGACTACGGTTTGTTTCGACAAGCTTGTGCGGCGCTCAGCCGAACTCGAACCGGACATGCGCGTCCGGGCAGAAAAGCTGCTTGCGGATCATCCCGCCGGCTGACAGGAAAAATGCAGCACGCTTTTCGTGCAGTCGCATTGAAGGTCTCGCAGCAGGCCATCTTTGAGGCCGTAAATCCAGCCGTGAACGACGATATCCTTGTTCCGTTTCCAGGCTGATTGCAGAACCGGCGTGCGCGACAGGCTTTCCACCTGCGAGGCGACGGTCAGTTCGCAAAGCCTGTTCAGGCGTTCTTCGGAATCGGTAAAGCCGTCCAGTTCCATTTCATTCGCCTGTGCGATATCGCGAACCGGCTGGAGCCAGTTGTCGATGATGCCGTGGCCATAACCGGCCATGGCGGCACGCACGCCGCCGCATCCGTAATGACCGCAGACGATGATGTGTTTGATCTCCAGCACTTCGACGGCGAATTCAAGCACTGATAGCAGGTTGAGATCGGCGCGATGAACGAGGTTGGCGACGTTGCGGTGTACGAACACCTCACCCGGCTGCAATCCGGTGACGACATTGGCCGGAACGCGGCTGTCCGAACATCCGATCCAGAGATATTCCGGACGCTGCATTGATGACAGGCGGCTGAAATATTCAGGGTCTTCCTGGCGCTTTTCCGCCGCCCATTGCCGGTTATGTTCGAAGAGGTCTGATATCATGAGCCCGTCTCATCCGGATGATCTTCATTCTCAGACATAGACGGATATAGAAATATAGTAATTGATGTCGATCAAGTAAGAATTGCTTCGGCATGGAAGGAGCGGGACCAACACCCGCTCCTTATTGTTTCTTATGCCGCTGGCTTATCGCTACGGCCGATACCGAGCAGCTGGTAGAAGACGAGGGCCGCCAGCGTTGACGTCGCAATGCCGCCAAGGGCGAAATCGCCGATCGTCAGCGTGAAGTCGCCAGCGCCGAAAATGAGCGCCACACCGGCGGTGAAGAGGTTGCGGGAATCCGCGAAGTCTACCTTGTTGACGATCCAGATGCGGGCCATGGCCGAGGCAATGAGGCCGAACACCGAAACGGCCAGACCAGCCAGAACCGGGGCCGGGATCGTCTGCAGGATAGCGCCGAATTTCGGTGACATGCCGAGGATCAGCGCCATTATGGCAGCAATCACGAAGATCAGTGTCGAATAAACCTTGGTCATCGCCATGACGCCGATGTTTTCGGCATAGGTGGTGACGCCGGTGCCGCCGCCCGAACCGGAGATCATGGTCGCAAGGCCATCGCCGAGGAAGCCGCGGCCGATATAACGGTCCATGCTCTGGCCGGTGATCGAGCCGAGCGCTTTGATATGGCCGAGATTTTCCGCCACCAGAACGACAGCGACCGGCGCGATGAGGGTGATCGCCTGCCAGTTGAATTCAGGCGTGGTGAAATGCGGCAGGCCGAACCAGGCTGCGTTGCTGACGGCGGTGAAATCGATGCCGGGCACGATGCCGAGGCCGTTGCCGAGGATCAGGACCAGTAGATAGCCGAACAGCAGCGCGAAGAGCACGGACAGGCGCTTCGTTCCACGCGGTCCATAGGCGGCGATCATCCCCATGCAGAGAACGGTGAGCAGCGCGATGGTTATATGCGTGCCGCTTCCCTTCAACTGGCCGACAGCGACCGGCGCAAGGTTGAGGCCGATGGAAACGCCGATGGCGCCGGTGACGACCGGAGGCATCAGCCGTTCAACCCAGCCCGTGCCGATGGCCATGACCACAAGGCCGATAAAGGCATAGAGCGCGCCGCAGGCGATGATGCCGCCGAGCGCGATGGCGATATTGGGATTGGGGCCGGTGCCGCCATAGCCGGTTGCGGCGATCACGACCGCGATGAAAGCGAAGGACGAACCGAGATAGCTTGGCACTCGGCCTGCCGTCAGCACGAAGAACAGAAGTGTGCCGATACCGGAGAAGAAGACGGCCACATTGGGATCGAAACCCATCAGCAGCGGCGCAACGATAGTCGAGCCGGACATTGCAAGAAGATGCTGCACGCCCATCGGTATGGCGGCGGCGGCTGGCAGGCGCTCGTCAGGAAGCACGACGGCGTTTGATGTCAAACGCCAACTTGGAAAATAGCCCATGATGTCCCTCTGGAAAATATTATCCTGTTGCCTTTATCGCCTCATGGCGGCGATTTCCAGAGGCGATCGGCCCAAACAGCAAGCGAGTTGTTGATGAGTGGTCTCCACAGTTTTCAGCCTGTCACCGTCACGTGGCCCTTATCATCCGTCACCGTTCCGATGATGCTGGCAGATGGATAACCGGCGGCGCGAATACTATTCAAAAGCCTTTCGGCTTCCTCCGGCGCACAGGATACGAGAAGGCCGCCGGATGTCTGCGGGTCAGTCAGCAATTGCTGTTTCCAGAGCGGATAATCGTCCGGAAGCCGCACCTCATGGCCGTAGCTTGCCCAGTTGCGGGTGGAAGCTCCGGTCACGAAACCGGCTTGCGTCAGTCGTTCGGCCTGCTTGAGAAAGGGGAGAGCGGCACAATCAAGGGTAATGCCTGCATTCGAACCGCGAGCCATTTCGAGCGCATGGCCGAGAATGCCGAAGCCGGTGACATCGGTGACGGCATGAACGGCATCATCCTTGCCAAGTGCGGCGCCAACCCGGTTCAGAAGCGTGACGGATGCCATCATTTCATCATAACCGGCGCTGTCGAGTTCCTGCTTCTTGAAGGCAGCAGAATATATGCCGACACCGATTGCTTTGGTGAGTATCAGTGTGTCTCCGGCGCGCGCGCCGCTGTTTTTGCGCAGGCTCGAAAGCTTACAGGTGCCGATGACCGCCAGTCCATAGATCGGTTCTGGCGCGTCGATGGAATGCCCGCCGGCGACTGGAATGCCAGCTTCAGCGCAGATGCTGGAGCCGCCTTTCAGGATTTCGCGGATCATTTCGGCGGGCATCTTGTTCACCGGCATGCCGAGGATCGCCAGCGCCATGATCGGTGTTCCGCCCATGGCATAAACATCGGATATCGCATTGGTGGCTGCGATACGTCCGAAATCGAACGGATCGTCCACCATCGGCATGAAGAAATCCGTAGTGGCGATCACGCAATTTTCGTCATCCAGTTGCCAGACAGCGGCATCGTCGCCGGTTTCCGTTCCGACGAGAAGTTGGCTGAAAGGCTGCATGACCGGCTGGTCTGACAGCAGGTCCTGCAGAACGGCCGGAGCAAGCTTGCAACCGCAACCGCCACCATGGGCAAGCGTGCTGAGACGAATAGGCGATGCGATATCCATGATGTCCTCAAAATTTATATCGTTATTTCGCGTGCTGTCATCGCGTAGCGGAAAGCATCCGCATCGAGACAATCAAGACGGGCGCTGGCGACTTCGGCCTGCGGATACATCAGGAAGCCGAGTTCCGGCCCTTGCGCGGAGGGCAAGGCGATATCGCTGCCATCATTGAAGGCGATCCAGTTGCCTTCCCATGAACCGAATAGCTTTTGCCGCACGGCCATGACACGCGGATCGTCGGCGGTCAGCCCGCCCTTTTCCTCTTCAAGCATCACCTTGCGCACATCCGCCGGATCGGTCGCGACCCAGCCAATGCCGTCGAGATAGATTTCGGCGCGGCAGTGCTGAGCCTTGGTGATGACTTCGTTCTTCGCGCCAAGGCTCTTGTAGCCGAAGGCGGAAGGCGCAACGCGCACGCCATAGAGGTCGCGGGCCGGAATTTCCGCCGCCCTGACCAGAGCGACAAACAGCGGATTGATGTCGGCGCATTTGCCGCCGAGATCGCCGCTATCGAGCATGGCGACGATATTGCCGTCACCGCAGCCGCGTGTCGAGGCGCGTCGATAGGTGTTGGCGACGACCCAATCATAGATCAGGCGTGCCTTCTCCTGATCGGTGTCTGCACCCGCAACGATCTTGTCGGACGTCTGTTTGACGATGCCATCGACCGGCGCAAGGCGCGTCCCGGCCAGATAGCGTTCGCGTTCCGCGCGGGTCAGCGGTACGGCCTTTGCCGAGGCATCGAGATTGCTTGCACGGTCGCGGGTGGAGATGAGGCTGATGATTTCGGCTTGCGGGTTTGCTTCGTTTGCGTCCCATTCGAGGTAAAGCAGGCCGGTGCCGCTGGCCGGATCGCGGTCGAGCCGCGCGACCTTGGCGTTTGTCGTCCAGCGATTGCCTTCGGGACGGTTCCAGTCGTTGCCATTGAACCCCGCCATCGGAACCCAGACACGAATGACTTCTCCTGAAGCGGCAGGCGTAACGCTGGTGGTGATCTCGAAGCTGCGCCAGCCCGACGGCTGCGGCGCGAATGTGTTGTTGGCCGCTGACGCAAAATTCGGCAGCATGCTGAAGGCGGCGCAAGCCGCACCGGATTTAAGAAGTTCCCGACGGTTCATGACGATCCCCTTTTTGCTTTGAATTGTTCTTGTTGAAATTGCGCGAGAAAAATCGTTCCGCCCGCCTTCGGTCCGGAAAGCGGTAGGTATGCAATGATTGCAGGAAATCTGGATGCGGCTTTGCCCGATTGAAATGAGGCTGATCTGAGGATCGCAAAACACCGTCGCATCGGGTCAAGGAAGCCGACGCGAGGCAAGAGCCACTCAAAATTCAGGCCCCGAAACTCGGGAGCAACAAAAGAAGCCACGATGTTAGTTTGGCGATTTTACACAGGAACGTCAATCAGTCTGCACTCTTTCAAGTCATTCTTGTGACAATGCCTATGTAATAATACCTGACAAAGAAAGTCATGTTATTGATAAATGTGCTTTATTATTAAATTTTTTAGCCTGCAGTTCGGTTGACAACTTGGTTTTATTGCGGTGAACTGATGGTCAGGCAAGTCCAATTTAAAGAAGAATATGTTTCGGCATTTTTCTTCTGACGATCAGGGAGGTGCAGCGCAATGAATGTGGAGCTCTCACGCCGCCAGTTTCTGGGCGGAACGGGGGCGGTAGTGGCGGCTTCGGCGCTTGGGTCCTTCGGTTTTGGTGCGGTGGAAAGCGCCTATGCCGAATCCATCCGCCCTTTCAAGCTGACGAACACGACCGAAACCCGAAACACCTGCCCTTACTGCTCGGTCGCCTGCGGCGTCATTCTTTACTCCAAGGGTGACGTCAGGAAGAACGAGAAGGCCGAGCTGATCCATGTCGAAGGCGACACGGATCACCCGACCAATCGCGGCACGCTTTGCCCGAAGGGTGCGGCGCTGAAGGATTTCGTCAAGGCGAAGACCCGCCTGCAATATCCGCAGGTGCGCGAGCCGGGTTCATCCGAGTTCAAGCAGATTTCCTGGGAAGATGCGCTCGATCGCATCGCGCGGCATCTGAAAGACGACCGCGATGCCAACTTCATCGCGAAGAATGCGGCCGGCACAACGGTCAACCGCTGGACCTCGACGGGTTTCCTCGCAGCTTCGGCGACCACCAACGAAACGGCGTTTCTCACCTACAAGGTGGTGCGCAGCACAGGCATAGTAGCATTCGACAACCAGGCACGCGTCTGACACGGCCCAACGGTGGCGAGTCTCGCCCCAACATTTGGCCGCGGAGCAATGACCAACTCCTGGACCGATATCAAGAACACCGATCTCGTCGTCGTCATGGGCGGCAATGCTGCGGAAGCGCATCCGTGCGGCTTCAAATGGGTGACGGAGGCCAAGGCCAATCGCGGCGCCAAGCTGATCGTCGTAGATCCGCGTTTCACGCGCACGGCGTCTGTGGCGGATTTCTACGCGCCTATCCGGCAGGGATCGGATATCGCCTTCCTGCTCGGCGTCATCAACTACTGCATCCAGAATGATAAGGTGCAGTGGGATTATGTGAAGCATTTCACCAATGCCAGCTACATCATCAAGGATGGCTTCGAATACAAGGACGGGCTGTTTACCGGCTATGACGAGGAAAAGCGCGACTATGATCGTTCGAGCTGGGATTATGTGATTGGCGATGACGGCTATGCAGTCATCGACGATACATTGCAGAATCCGCGTTGCGTTTGGAATCTCCTGAAGCAGCACGTTTCGATCTTCACGCCGGAAATGGTGGAACGCATCTGCGGTACGCCAAAGGAGAAATTCCTGAAAGTGGCCGAGATGATGTCCGAATGCTCGGCGCCGGACAAGACGATGACATCGATGTATGCGCTCGGCTGGACGCAGCATTCCAAGGGGTCGCAGAATATTCGCTGCATGGCGATGCTGCAGCTCATCCTCGGTAATATTGGCGTGCGCGGTGGCGGCATGAATGCGCTGCGCGGTCACTCCAACATTCAGGGACTGACCGATATCGGCCTGATGTCCAATCTTCTGCCGGGCTATATGAACATCCCGGTCGAAAAGGAAACCGATCTCGAAATCTATATGTCGACACGCGGTTTCAAGCCGCTGCGCCCGAACCAGACGAGCTACTGGCAGAACTATCGCAAGTTCTTCGTCAGTTTCCAGAGGGCGATGTGGGGCAGTGCCGCGACCGTCGAAAACGACTTCGTTTATGACTGGCTGCCGAAGCTCGATGTGCCGAATTACGATATGCTTCGTATTTTCGATATGATGCATGAAGGCAAGGTCAACGGCTATGTCTGTCAGGGGTTCAACCCGCTGATGGCTGTGCCGAACCGCAAGAAGCTGACCGATGCTTTGTCGAAGCTGAAATTCCTCGTGACGATGGACCCGCTGGAAACGGAAACCTCGCGTTTCTGGGAAAACCACGGTGAATATAACGACGTGGATTCGGCTTCCATCCAGACGGAAGTGTTCCAGCTGCCATCCACCTGCTTCGCAGAGGATGAGGGTTCGCTCACCAATTCCGGGCGCTGGCTGCAATGGCACTGGCCTGGTGCTACGCCGCCCGGCGACGCGAAGACCGACAACTGGATCATGGCGCAGATATATTTGCGGCTGAAGGGGCTTTATAGCAAGGAAGGCGGGGCCTTCCCCGATCCGATCCTCAATCTTGTCTGGGATTATAAGGACGAAGGCGAGCCGACGGCGGAAGAACTCGCCAAGGAACTGAACGGTCGTGCTCTTTCCACGGTGACCGACCCGACCGATCCGACCAAGGTTGTTGCCGAGGCGGGCAAGCTTCTGTCCGGCTTCGCGGCACTGCGCGACGATGGTTCGACGGCATCGGGCTGCTGGATTTATTCCGGTTGCTTCACCGAGGCTGGCAATAATATGGCCCGCCGCGACAATCATGATCCGGATGAGACCGGCGCCTATCTCAACTGGTCGTGGGCATGGCCTGCAAACCGTCGCATTCTCTATAACCGCGCCTCTGCCGACCTCAACGGCAAGCCGTGGGATCCGAGCCGCAAGCTCATAGAATGGGACGGTTCGAAATGGACAGGCTATGACGTGCCGGACATTGCGCCGACCGCCAAGCCGGAAGAGGTCGGTCCGTTCATCATGAATGCGGAAGGCTCCTCGCGTCTGTTCTGCCGCGGCATGATGCGCGACGGTCCGTTCCCGGCCCATTACGAGCCGTTTGAATCGCCGCTCGCCAATGTGATCGCACCGAAAATCCGGGGTAATCCGGTGGCGCGCGTTTTCAACGACGACTTCAAGCAGTTCGCGGAAACGGCCTCGGAGGAGTTCCCCTATGCGGCGACCTCCTACCGCTTGACCGAGCATTTCCACTACTGGACGAAGCACGTCACGGTGAATGCCGTTCTGCAGCCCGAGTTCTTCGTGGAAATCTCCGAAGAGCTGGCGAAGGAAAAGGGCATTGCCAAGGGCGACTGGGTGCGCGTGTGGTCGAAGCGCGGTTCGGTCAAGGCCAAGGCCGTGGTGACCAAGCGCATCAAGCCGCTCATCTGCGACGGCAAGACGGTGCATGTGGTCGGCATCCCGCTCCATTGGGGCTTCATGGGTGCTGCCCGCAAGGGCTTCGGCCCGAACTCGCTGACACCGTTTGTCGGCGACGCGAATATCGAGACGCCTGAATTCAAGGCGTTTCTGGTCAATATCGAGCGCTCAAGCGCGCCTGTAGCTTAGGAGGGATTAGAGATGTTTCCACCCGTTCCCAATCCTAGCGTCCAGCCGCAACAGCCGCGTTTCGGTGAAAAGGACCTGATCAGGCGGTCGGCGTCGAATGTGACGCCGCCTGCAGAGCGTCAGACGGAGGTGGCGAAGCTCATCGACGTGTCGAAATGCATCGGCTGCAAGGCCTGCCAGTCAGCCTGCGCCGAATGGAACGACACGCATGAGGAAGTCGGCATCAATGTGGGTGTCTATGACAATCCGCACGACCTGACGCCGAATACCTTCACGCTGATGCGCTTTACCGAGTGGGACAATCCCGATACCGGCAATCTGGAATGGCTGATCCGCAAGGATGGCTGCATGCATTGCGAAGACCCCGGCTGCCTCAAGGCGTGCCCGGCGCCGGGCGCAATTGTGCAATATTCCAATGGCATCGTCGATTTCATCCATGATGAATGCATCGGCTGCGGCTATTGCATCAAGGGATGCCCGTTCAACATTCCGCGCATTTCGGAAGTGACCCACAAGGCCTACAAGTGCACGCTCTGTTCCGACCGCATCGCGGTTGGACAAGGACCGGCCTGTGCCAAGGCCTGCCCGACACAGGCCATCGTCTATGGCACCAAGGACGAGATGAAGGAATGGGCCGACGGTCGCATCAAGGATCTGAAGTCGCGCGGCTTTGAAAATGCCGGGCTTTACGATCCGCCGGGCGTCAGCGGCACACATGTCATGTATGTGCTGCACCATGCCGACAAGCCCGAAATCTACGCCAATCTGCCGAACAATCCGCGCATCAGCCCGGTTGTCGAGGCGTGGAAAGGCATGACCAAATATGCGGGCATGGCCGCAATGGGGCTGGCCGCAGCAGCAGGTCTGCTGCATTATGTCTTCAAGGGTCCGAACGTCGTGACAGAGCATGACGAGGAACAGGCCGAAAAGCTCACGGGAGAAAAAAGCTCATGAGCAAGACCGACTTTGACGATGTTGAACGCGGTGACGGGATAGAACCCGGCAAGCCGGTCAGGGTGCACCGCTATTCAGGCGGCGCGCGTTTCAATCACTGGATCACCGCCATCAGCCTCGTGCTGCTGGCCTTGTCGGGCCTTGCGATGTTCCACCCCTGGCTGTTCTTCCTGTCAGGTCTGTTTGGCGGCGGACAATGGACACGCGCTATCCACCCATGGATTGGCGTGGTGTTGTTCTTCAGCTTCCTTGGGCTTTTCGTGCGTTTCTGGAGTGCCAATCTGTGGAAGCGCGAAGACAGCCAATGGCTGGCACAGGCCAATGACGTGATTGCTGGCCATGAGGAAAAACTGCCCGAAGTCGGCAAATATAATGCCGGCCAGAAGCTTGTTTTCTGGTCCATGTCTTTGCTGATTATCATTCTGATCGTTTCCGGCGTGATGATCTGGAACGAATATTTCGGTTCCTTCACCAGCATCAACCAGCAGCGCTGGGCCCTGCTTGTCCATTCCATGGCGGCGGTGGCGGCGATCTGCGTCTGGATCGTGCATGTCTATGCCGCGATCTGGGTCAAGGGCACAATCCATGCGATGACACGCGGCACGGTTACTGGCGGCTGGGCATGGCGGCATCATCGCAAATGGTTGCGCGAACTGACATCGAAGCAGAAAGTGAAACAGGGTGGCAGCAAGCCTGCGGCCTAGAGCGCATCCCGAAAAGTGAGAAACGGTTTTCGGAACAAGATGCGCGAAAAAACAAAAAGATAGAGCATTTCCAATGATTCAATCAAAACAGGAAATGCTCTAGAAATTCGCACCAACGGGCTGTAATTTCCGTTGGTCGCCTCAGAATGACAGTATTCAGTGGTCCACGTGGCCCGTTGGGTTCGTGAGGAGTGATATGGCAGGCAAGAAAGATCTGGTGCCGGACCCAACGGTCATCGGCGAAATATCGGCCCCACCCTTCGTGCAATTGCCGGACCCCGGCGCGCTTTTTGCTAAAAGAGCAGAGCGTCTGCGTCTTTTGGGATCGGTCAGCCCGCTTAAACCCTATCTCGAATTTATTGCCGATCTGAGCGAGGCGCAGTCCGACATAGCGGCTGGTCTCGGTCCTGTTGCTGTGCCGCAGGGCCAAGAGCGGGGACGAGAGTTCGGCATGCCGTCGATCGATCGTGCGGACGCCATATCGCAAGCAGCGCTCGATACTATCTTCGACCGGCTGTTCGAGCGTGCTCGCAATATTGCCAAGCCGCAGGATGCAGCCGATGCGCTGGAGCGTGTGGCCAATAGCAGTGCGGGTGAACGTCGCCGGATGATTGAGGCAATTTTCGCCGGTGTTTTGCCGCCGGAAGCAATTGCTGAACATATCTATGTCTGGGCAGGCTTGCAGCTCTATTTCACGCGGCTTGCAGCGGCGCTTGACCCGAAATCGGTGAAACCCGTTGCCGATGGCGTTTGCCCGACTTGCGGCAGCATACCGTCAAGCTCGATGGTCGTAGGCTGGCACGGTGCGCATGGCGCACGCTTCTGCTCCTGTTCCGTCTGCAACACGCTCTGGCATTATGTGCGGGTCAAATGCGTGTGCTGCGGCTCCACAAAGGGCATCGGCTATAAGGAAGTCGAGGAAGGCGGCGGCATCATCAAGGCCGAAACCTGCGACGAATGCCAGCGTTGGGTCAAAATCATCTATCAGCAGCTTTCGGCGGATGCCGATCCGATGACCGACGATATTGCGAGCCTCGGTCTCGATATATTGATGCGCGAAACGCCTTACGGGCGAGGCGGCTTCTCTCCGCTTCTTGCCGGGCTGTGAGGTGTCATGGACCAGATCAGGGCTTCGCTGCGTCATCTTCCATCCGTGGATTCCATCTTGCAAATGCCCGAGCTTTCCGGGGCATTGGAGCGTTTCGGCCACGCATCAGTGACGGAGGCTGTGCGAAAGGCGCTGGGCGATGAGCGGGAGGCGGTGAAATCCGGCACCCCGCTTTCAAGCAACACGCATTTGGCTGAACGGGTTCTCCATTTGCTTGAAGCGTCGGGACAATCGAGCCTGCGCCCGCTGTTCAATCTGACCGGAACCGTTCTGCATACCAATCTGGGGCGCGCCATTCTTGCTGAAGCGGCCATCGAGGCCGCTACGCAAGCCATGCGGCAGGCGGTCTCGCTTGAATTCGACCTGTCGTCGGGCGGGCGCGGCGAGCGGGACGACCATCTGCGCGCACTTGTCTGCGAGCTCACGGGGGCGGAAGACGCAACCGTCGTCAACAATAATGCAGCCGCCGTGCTGCTGGTGCTGAACAGCCTTGCCGCAGGCAAGGAAGCCATTGTATCGCGCGGCGAACTGATCGAGATCGGCGGCGCATTTCGCATGCCGGACATTATGACCCGCGCCGGGACGCGGCTTGTCGAAGTCGGCACCACCAACCGCACTCATCCGCGTGATTACGAAAACGCAATCAACCCGGATACGGGGCTGGTACTGAAGGTCCATACCTCCAACTACCGGATCGAAGGTTTTACGCGGGAAGTCACGGCACCGGAACTGGCCACAATTGCGCAAGCCAAGGGCGTGCCGCTGGTCAATGATCTTGGCTCCGGCACGCTTGCCGATCTGACTTCTTTCGGTCTCGCACACGAGCCGACGGTGCGCGAAGCGGTCGCCGAAGGTGCAGATATTGTCACCTTTTCCGGCGATAAGCTTCTTGGTGGGCCGCAAGCGGGGTTCATCGTCGGGCAGCGCGACCTGATTGCCGGCATCAACAAGAACCCGATGAAGCGCGCCTTGCGTGTCGACAAGATCAGGCTCGCAGCACTTGAAGCGACGCTGAAACTTTATCGCAACCCGGAACGGCTTGCGGAAAAGCTGCCGACCATTCGCTATCTGGCGCGTCCGCAGGCTGAAATTGCCGCGCAGGCAGCACGGATCAAGCCGGAGCTGGAGAAAATACTCGGCCCGACTTTTATCGTGACGGTGACAGATTGCGCCAGCCAGATCGGCTCTGGTGCATTGCCGCTCTCGACCGTTCCAAGTGCCGGATTGTCGATTGTGCCGAAGGACGGCAGCGGCTCCGCGCTGACAGCACTTGCCGGTTCATTGCGTGCACTGCCCCTGCCGGTTATCGGGCGGATCGAAAAGGGCGCATTCGTGCTCGATCTGCGCTGCCTTGATGACGAGACTAGTTTCGTTCGGAACCTGTCATCCTATGCGGCTCGCTGATCTTTTCACCCGCAAGCCGAAGCCTGACACGACAGCTCAAGCGCTGGAAAAGGCGCTTGTCGCTGCAAAGGCGGGCGATTACGCAACGGCGCTTTCCATCTGGGAGCCGCTGGCACGTGCAGGCAATGCGCGCGCGCAGAACAATATCGGCGCCTGTTTTGCGGGCGGCATGGGCGTTGAGAAAAATGTCGACCTCGCGCAGCGCTGGCTGGCCTTGTCTGCTGCGGCTGGCGATGCTTCCGGCCAGCGCAATCTCGCTTCGCTGCTGTTCAAGGGCGAAGACATTGAAGCCGACTATCCGGAAGCGGCAAGGCTGTACCGGCTTGCCGCAGAACAGGGCGATCCACAGGCGCAGGACATGCTGAGCTGGATGCTCATGGAAGGCGAGGCAATCTCCGCCGATCCCGTCGAGGCACGCGAGTGGGCGCAGAAGGCGGCGGAGGGCGGTGTTGCGAGCGCCATGACGCGGCTTGGCATGATCTATCATAATGCTCTCGGCGTGCCGCGTGATCCGTCTCAGGCCGTACACTGGTGGCGGAAGGCATCCGCCGCGGGCGACGCGGATGGGGAAGGCATGCTTGGCGCGGCGCTGCATCTTGGCATGGGCGTGGAACGCGACCCGATAGCGGCTTACGAATGTCTCATGCGCGCCGAGGCGGGCGGCAGCGCGCTTGCCGCTCCTTTCATCGAGGCAGCGCGCAATGCGCTGAACGAAAAGCCATGATCGTCGGAACGGCGGGGCATATCGATCACGGCAAGACCTCGCTGGTGCGCGCGCTCACGCAAGTCGATACGGACCGGCTGAAAGAGGAAAAGGCACGAGGCATTTCCATCGACCTCGGCTTTGCCTATCTGCCCTTGTCCGGTGACGAAAAGGATATTCTGGGCTTCGTCGACGTGCCGGGACACGAAAAGTTCGTGCATACGATGTTGGCCGGTGCGGCGAGCATCGATTTCGTCATGCTGGTTGTCGCTGCCGATGACGGGATCATGCCGCAGACCCGCGAACATCTGGCAATCGTCAATCTGCTTGGCATCCGGCGCGGTGTCGCCGTCATCACCAAATCCGACCTTGTCGAACCTGACCGTCTTGCCGAAGTTGAAATCGCTATCCGCAATGAACTGGCGCTGACAGGGCTTGTCGACATTCCCGTTCTGGCGGTCTCGACCGTGTCGGGTGCGAGGATCGACGATCTTAAAACCATGCTGGAAACCGAAGCCCATGCATTCGGCGAGCGGCGGGCAAATGGACGCTTTCGTCTCGCGGTGGACCGCTCCTTTACGCTCAAGGGCGCAGGCACAGTGGTCACGGGTACGGTGCTTTCCGGTAAGGTCGCCATCGGTGACTATCTGGTCATCAGCCCGTCTGGCAAGGACGCGCGCGTCCGCACCATTCATGCGCAGAACAGGCCAAGCGAAACTGCTGAGGCGGGTGATCGCTGCGCGCTCAATCTGGCGGGTGACAGTATATCGAAAGAGGCAGTGCATCGCGGCGATATGCTGGTGTCACCCGGCCTTCATCGCCCGACGGACCGCATTGATGCATCGTTGCAAATCCTGTCCTCGGAGAAAAAGCCGCTTGGTCAGTGGTTCCCGGTTCGCTTGCACCATGCCGCAACCGAGGTCGGAGCACGCATCGTGCTTCTGCGGGAAGAAGAGCTTCGGACTGGCAACGAAAATCGCGTGCAGCTGGTGCTGGATCGTCCTGTTACGGCTGCTGCCGGAGATCGTTTCGTCATCCGGGATGTTTCCGCGCAACGCACCATCGGCGGCGGACGTTTTCTCGATCTGCGCCCGCCGCAACGCAAGCGCCGTAGCCCGGAGCGCATGGCGCAGCTTGACGCCCACTCCATTGACGACCCGGTGGAAGCGGCACGCGCACTTCTGTCTGTCGAGCCTTATTATCTTGATGCGACAGCATTCCTGCGCGACCGCGCTTTGCCGGACGATCCACAAGATCTGACGCAGGCGCTCGATGCCGTGATGCTCCCGCAGGCGAACTCCGTGCTCTTGCTGTTACCAGAACGATGGGATGCTCTGCGCGAGGATATTCTGGCCCGGCTCGGCACTTTCCACGAAGAAAATCCAGACCTGATCGGCATGGGTGTAGAGCGGCTGAGGTTGCTGTTGAAGCCGCGCCTGCCAGCACCAGCCTTTCGCGCGGCCATCGCTGCGCTGATCGAGGCCGACCTGCTGAGGCTGGACGGTGCCTGGCTTCGCCTCCGCGATCATGAAGTGACGATGAGCGATGCCGACGAGACGCTCTGGCAACGCATCGCGCCGCTGCTTGACGGTGAGGCTCGTTTTCGTCCGCCGCGCGTGCGCGATATTTCGGGTCGGCTTGATGAACGGGAGGAAGATATTCGCCGCCTGCTCAAGCTTTCAGGGCGCATGGGCCGGGTGCATGAAGTGGCACACGACCATTTTTTCCTGCGGGCGACAATTGCCGAAATGATCGGCATCCTGTCGGATATGGATGTGGCATTCGATAGTGGCTGGTTCATTGCGGCGCGGTTTCGCGACCGGGTGGATAGCGGTCGCAAGGTGGCGATCCAGATACTGGAATTCTTCGATCGTAACAGCGTCACGATAAGGCGCGGAGACATGCGCCGCCTGAACCGCCGCAAGCTGGACTTGTTCGGCGATTTCGCGCAAGGGGAGACACTGTCGTAGGTAGTAGAAGGAAGAAAGATATTGATACCGCTTGGGTAGCGATAAATTCTTCTATTGTTCGTGGCAGCATATACACGTTCACACTACCTATGTGATTTTTGACCGTTCCTATTTGACCACTTGCAAAATCACTAGATTCACGCTTTGAAGTTGCAGGGGACGGGGATCAATATGCGCGCTATTTTCTATACTGCACTATCATCCATCATAGTCGCGAGCACGCCAGCGGCTGCTTATTGCAGCAAGCCTTCCGCGCCGTATTGCGCAACGAGCTTTGGTGATTTTGACGATCAATGGGAATTTGATCGCTGCAAAAGCGAGATGGAAAGCTATCAGGACGACGTTCGACGATACATGAGCTGTAGGAATGATGAAGCACAAACTGCCGTTGAAGAAGCGCAAAGTGATAACAATCGGGCGTTAAATGAATTCAACGACGCGGTCTCGTCATTCAATAATCGAGCGCGATAATAACAAACACATAATGTGGGGATGGCTATGCGGGGAATAATCTTGGTTGTAGTCGCAATGACGTTGGCGGCATGCACGACGCCGATGCGAGAGGCACGCTTGAAACGTGAAGCGCAGCAATGTGAGGCTTTTGGATTTCAGCCAGGCACGGATGCATATGCAAATTGTAGAATGCAATTTGAGTTGAAACACAAGCAGGAGGCGGCTGAATTTGGACAATCCATCGGGAATGCGGTCAGCAGTTCGTATGGCGGCGGTTCGTCATCAGCGCCTCAACCGAAATCGGTCTATTGTACCTCTCATCAGAGCTACCCAGGCGCAACCGTGCAAACGATGTGTTATTGAGAGCGCTGCAACGCAAACGAGGAAGCAATGAAATCTTTATCGTCAGCCATCTGCCTGATACTGGTTCTGGCCGTCATTGGCGGCTGCGCCAACAGGTCGTGTAGAGACTGGCCGGGAACCTGCATCATTCAGTGATCGGCGGCTGGAAACCAGCCGTCCAGATTGACGCTCTGATTGCTGGTGCTGTAGGAATGAAATGGTAGCAACCGGGCGGAAAACCGCCTGCCGCTACGGTAGCTGATCAATATCTGGAAGGGATGCATGCCCGGTGGCATGTCCGGACTTCAAATCCGGGAGGGGCCGATAGACGGTCTTTGGTGGGTTCGACTCCCATTCTCTTCCGCCTCGTCCATTGATTTTATTACGTTTTTTAGAATTAATTACCCGATGCCATAACTCAGAAATGAGGTGAGCGGCAATTTATGCCGCCCGTTCGTTTATTCTCGCCTCAATCCATGCCTCTACTTCAGCGCGCACATAAGCAATTCGCTTCGCGCCAATCTTAACCGGGCATGGGAATTTCCCCTCCTTCGCCATCATGGCTAACAAGACGCGGGACATAGTCGTGACTTCTGATGCCTCTTTCGGAGACATGAGGCGCGGCTTGTTCTCATTTGCTAGTTCAGAGGCCATATCTCACTCCCTTTCCCGCAGTGCGGCGCGGCCGGCGTCGGTGATCGCGCATGATGCAGTCAGACCAGCATTAAGCATCGCAAAATGCTCGTCTGCGGTTATGGACACCGTTTTATAACCGATGGTTTCCCCGGTCGCATCGCGCTTAATTTTTTTGGCTTGCATAACGGTCCAGTTTTCAGGTGGCCCAAAGCAATCAACGATTTTCCCGTTTGAGCGAGATTTCCATGCGAATATTTCTGGTTCCTCGCATAGAAGGGATAGCATGCGTTTTTGGTTGCGCGTCAGCTTCATTCCCCACCGCCTTTCAGGGCTTGGCGCTGTGCCGTCTCACCGCTTATCTCGATATGATCGGCAATCTCGCGCAACAATGATGCCATTTGGCGCAATTTCTCTTGGTTCGGATCGCTGTCAAGATAAGGGCGAGAGTTAGGAACATCGCCTATCAGCGCAGAAAAGTAAGTCCGCGTCGGGTTGTGAAGATGGCAATATTCTCCGGCAGGGAACAGGCTGTCTACAAAAGCCTGCGCCTGTTCGCGTGTCAGCTTCATTCGCTCTGCTCACCTAGTGCGGATGCGGCGAGCATTACGCGCCAGCAATCGCTGAACGTTATGTCATAGTCTGCATCCCAATCTTCCTCATTGGCTGATGCCAGCATCCTCTCTGTCGGCTCCTGTAGAGCGGCGAGGATTTCGTTGAGGATATTCTCAGCGGTGACAAGAGTTGTTTCCTTGTCTGGAAATTCAAAATGAGAAGCCACCTTCTCAATGAGTTCCTTACTCGGCATTGCTGGAAACCTCCCGGAGAATAGCATCGCGCTCGATAGCAATCGTGTTGATGCAATTGGCGATACTGTCTTCAATACTTTTCTCAATGTTGTGCTTCGCAAAGGCAGAGATGGTCGCCATTGCCTCTCTCACGCCTGTGCCAGTGTGAGTAAAGGTTTGATCAATAGACACGGTAACGGTGAACAGGCCCGAGCTAATCAGCCTCTCGTGGTTGTTCCGAAGCCATTTCAGAGCCTTTTCATTGCTCTCAATGCATTCTGTGGCTTTGTTGATGCGTTCAAGGTTCATGGCTTGCTGGCCTCCTTTGCGCGCAAGATGGCGATGCAGATTGCCAGCGGCAACGTTGGCGCTTGCCCTTGGATAGTTTGGGCACCGTCAGATATTTCGACGGTCCACCCCACAGGCATGACGTCATTATCCAACCCTCTTGCCCGGATGTAATCCTGACCGATGTGTTCAAAGGTCCACCCCAGCAACACCCTCTCAGCCAGCGCGATTGCGGCGTCTATAGAGGCGGTGAGTTCCGGTATGGGACCATGAAGTACGCCACGCGGTTCGCCGGACATAAGATAGCGCCAGATTTCGCCATCCACTTCCCTGTCAGGCGCGTCTAGCTTGGAGAGGCGGGTAATAATCTCTGAAATCATCGTGCGAGCCTTTCCTGACAATCAAGGCCAACGTTCTCATCGCCAGCGCATTGGCGTTGCCAATCTGGGTGACAAGGCGCGACTGGATAGAGCGCATCACGCTGATAGCCTTCGTGGTAAACGTCGATATCGATAAGAATGCCGTTCACGCATTCGACGTCTTGGCCGAAACGATTATCCAACCAGCCGTTTTTGCAGTGCTTGCAGTTCTGGCTCATGACGGCTTCCCTCCCAGCACGGCGCGGGCTTCAACGAAATGACGCATAAGCAGGTATGCATTATTCCAGCCAAGTACGGGCTTATCTGAGGGCGTTCGTTCTGCGTAGCCTTCGGTGAAGCCTTTCATCGCTTCATTGAAGAACGACACGAACGGCTCCAGCGCCCGTTCAGCCGCCGCGAGCTTGGCTTCGAGGGCTTCGGCGCGGTTGTAATGGTGCAAGGTGCTTTCGTTATCGAGTTCGCGCTGCTTATCCAGCGCCTCTGCCAACTCCTTAACCCGCGCAGTCAGCGCCGCGTTGTCGGCTTCAATTGCTGCTATGCATTCATCAAGCTCGGCAGGAAGGTCAACGCCCTCGATTGCGTCGCCGTAGCCGTCATAACCAGATCGCTTCCGGATCACGGCTAGAACCTTCGTCGCCCATTCAGGCCACGGGGTCATCTGAAGCTCGGAAATTTGGTCTGCCTGTGCGTCGTTTTCTGATTGCAGACGGGTATTCTCCGCCCGTTCCGCCGCCAATAGCTTCTCAGCCTGCGAGCGTAGGCACACTTCTGTGCCAATCGACAGCGGTCGATCAATTATTGATAGACGAGACATATCGCCAAGACGGCTATCAACCTTGGCCACCGTCTCCAGTCCCGTATCTGTAGCGGCAGGCGCGGGGCGGGTGTTCCATTGCTCAACTGTGCAGACAATGGCACGACACGGACAATCCATGTTATCGCAGCACGCCATTTTCTTGTTACCCCGTATCCACTCATGGGCTTTGTATTGGCAAAACGGGCAAGGCTTCAGTTCACTCGCCATGACGGTCGCCTCCTGATGGTGCAGAGGGGAGACCGGCGTTATGGGCTTCAACTATCCGGACAAGCGTGTCGCGATGCACCTTAATGGGGTACAAAATCGGCTCATCATCATTGCTCGCCTGTTCAAGCTCAATGCCCCAGTAGCCTCGGGCACATGCCGCTTCGAAAATGCGCCAACGGCCCCCATCCCCCTCGACCTTACCGGCGTCGGCATGGTCCGGGATAATGAAGGACGTTTCGCTGTCGATAACGACGCGCTCTCCGCGCTGATGGAGCATCATGGCAAGGTTTGCAATGTCTACCGGATCGCCTTTCCAGATGTGCTGAATGAGCAAATAGGATAGGTATTCTGCCGAACAATCATCCTTATTTTCCCAACCGCCACGGCCTTCCTCGCGCTTCTTCGCAAGCTTCTGCTTCATGGCAATTGCAAAACGGTCAACTGCAAGATCGTCGGCATGGCCCGGGGAGGATAGGGCGCGGATGGCTGCGGCAATCGTTTGGTGGTGCAAATCAAGACCGGCTCGCTTTGAAGGAACCAAGCGAACCCCGTCAGGAGACGAAGTGTAAATGTGGCTTTCGATAAACTGTGCCGCTTCCTCCAACGCCAGCGAACGCGCTGCGGATGGCTGCTGTCTGCCAAAATCCTTGAGAGCGAAATCACGCTCCGCGCCCTTGTCGTGGTCATATGCCCGCAAGAGCCATTGCGGGTCCGGGTGCCACTCTGTTGAACCGAACCAAGGTCGAATAGGCGTGATGGCACGCTCAGAGGTTTCGCCGCGATAGTTCGTGTAAGTCAGCGTTATGGGATTTCCCATATCGAGAGCGGATGGCTCAAGAGCGGAGAGGATGCGAGCGGAATAATCGGCCTGCGCGGCGGCTTTGGCGGCTTCTTCGTTTGGAGCTTCACCGTTGGCCTCATTCCACCCGCCTTCGACTGACCAAAACCACTTTCCATTGGCTTCGTCATGCGTCCAAGTGCGATAGGTGCCGAAATCGGTGTCGCATCGTGAAAGCGTGTCACTCAGCGGCGGCCTGATCCAAGCCATCTTCTTCACGGCTACTTGCACGGGGAGGAAGGGGAGAGCGCTGAGATATGCGCGGATAGTCCGGGAGATTTCATCAACCGTTCTGGCGAAGATAGGATCATTCGCAGCTCTGATTTCCTCAAATTCACTATCGGTGGTATCCGGTGACGTGATCCGGGCGCATTCGCGTACGGCGGCAATGACGGCATTCGGGTCGAGTTGGATTTCTGCTCTCGTCATAGCTTTTCTCCCGCATTGCGAAATACGGCTTCAATGTTGCCTCGCACTTTCCCAAAATCTCGGCACAGTTCTCCGTCCCGCGACCGGGCGCTTGAACTGAGACGATTGAAGGCAAAAGCCAGAGCTGTGTAGGCTTCTCGAAGCGCCTTGAACGCAGGATCGTGAGCGTTAACGGCCTTCACGATTAGGGCTGCGTCTTTCTCCCGGTTGTCGTAGTTTGCCTGATAGTCTTCCTCATCCAGCAGGGTCGTTGCCACAAGCTGGTTTTCGGGTCCGAGAATAAGTGTCTCGTCTGGCGAGTTATTCTTCCATGGGCGACGGGTTGCACTGGTCACGGCTTCTTCCGGTAGGGTGGTCATGCTTGCGATCCTCCGACGATTTCTCCGGTGCGACGGTCCACGACCTCGCCGGATATGAGCTTCTTGAAGCGGGAGTTCTTTGAACCAGCCATGGACGGCTCTTTCCTGATCCCGCGATGCTTTTTCCTGATTTTGTTGACCTTGGATCGAACCGTGGCTTCTGCCTGGGTCTTGCGCTTGTGTGCGGTATCCAAGACAGCCTGAAGGTTACTCTCCCGGTTCTCGCCACCCAGCCAAAGCGGAATGATATGGTCGTACTCGACCTTATCTCCCGGCATGAACTGGCGTCCGGTGAGGGCGCACTTGTCGCCCTGTCGGTCTCGTATCCGATCCTTCACCTTATCAGGTGGCATGGAGTTGTCGGACTTGCCGACCCATTCAGGTACGGTCCGCATTATCCAGCCCTCGGAAGATCGTTGACCTGTGCAACGTCGATGTTTGCGATATTCGCGATGCGTTCCTTGTCGAACTCTTCATCACCTAGCATGACCTTGGACAAGAACACCGAAACAGCATCAACTCGTATGATCGTCGGCTTATCCACCCAATCGGGAGCGTTCTGCTTAATGCTCCGGTATTGGTCCCGTGCCACGTCCAGATCGCCGCCGACCATTGCCGAGGCGATAAGCATGTTGACCGAGTTCAATACCCAGGCATCGGCGTCAGCATCGGTAAGGGGTAGTTCAGAAGCGCCCTGTTCGCCCGTATCCGGCTCGCTGGCTGGCGTTTCTGGTTCTTCGGTAACAATCTCCGCTTCTTCGACTTTCGCGCTCTGTGGCTCGTTTCCGAATGGATCGGCAACGGTTTGAACCGGCGTGATGTTCTTGGCATTGTCAGCGCCTTGGAAGTCCTGCGCTTCCTCACGGTCATAGACACCGAGCAGAACTTCCGGCACATACCGGCGCGCCCATGAGCGGGCGGCGAAATAGCCAAGCTGCTGTTGCGGGTCTGACTTCCAAAGCGGGCTGTTCTTGGTCGTGATCGAGCCGATTGTCGGGGAGGTGTATTCGTACACTTCGCCATCCAGAATACCCGACACGGTGCAGGTCATATCGTTGCCGGTGCCCTTGTATTCGTACTTCAAACGGCCTTTGATGCCAGAGCGGGTATTGACCACGGCGGCAATAAGCTGGGCTTCATAAGCAATGGTGCCATTGACCGAATAGGACTTTGACGCCACTGCAAAAGGAGACATCTGCCATTCAAGGGCTTGCATGGCCACGGCCATACACGCACCGGCATTACCGCGCAGATGCTTCGGAAGGGCGATATCGGCCTTGCTCATCACCTCTGCAAAGCGAACAACTTCGCCAAGGTTCTGCGGTGCGATGCTCGATCCATTGGCACCAGCCGTTACCGAGACGCTGTTTATCGAGTTTTCGCGGGTTGCTACCTGGTTCATTCTACAGCCTCCAGCGCCTTCTTAAGCGCGATGTTCAGTTCTCGGATTTCTGACAGCCCCAAGGGCTTCCGGTCATTATCAGTATCGCCTATGGCGGCGTTGAAACCGCGTACCCAGCAAGCAATGTCCGATAGGCCGTTCTGCGCCCACTCTGCTTGCTTCTTGGTCATCCTAATGGTGACAATCGGTTCGCCTATCTCGGCATAATCTGCATCAAGGATCATCGTTCACGCTCCGATAAGCTTCTGCTGGTACCAAACCGGCATGTCTGTCTCATAAAGTTCGTCTAGCTGGGTCGTTGGCACCCAAGGCTCATCCGGTCCGAACTCGTCCATGTACCGGCGATAATTGGCGACCGCTTTAGCGATCATTTCTGATGCTCGGTCGTAGATCGGGTTATCCGGCGAGATCATTATTCCGTGCGAGATCGGTGCGGCTGACTTCTGCCAAAACACGAAGACAAACGCGAAGCTCTGGAAGTTGGCGACATTAATCAGCCATCCATCCATTCCAGCGGGCAGGCCAAAGACTAAGCCTTCCTGCAAGAGCCGCTTCATCTGTCTGCGGCCTTCCGAGTAATGGTGAGCCGACACGATGTAGTCATAATTGGCAATGGCGTTTCGACATGCCTGGGTAAACTCGATGCCCTTCTGGTTGTCGATTGATTTCAGATCAACGATTGACCGAGTTTGCAGATAATCGAAGCGCGCCTTGAACCTGATATCGCCATCCGTCCAGAATACTGAAACTTCCGGCAAACCACCCTCGAAAGCCTTTTCCAGCGTCCTGTTCTTCTTGATGAATAGCGAAGCAAGCAAAATCTTGTGGTAGTCCTTGATCTTGATCGGCTCTTTGCCTGCTTCTTTGATGGCCTTTATTTCGGCTATCCCGGCCTTCTCGTTGCCTTTTCCCATATACGGCGCATAGAGAGACTTGAACTTATCGACGCCTTCCAGAACGCACGTATGAAGGCGGCGACCGAATACCTTGGCTTCGGTATCATTGTCCTCGTGGTGCGGGTTCATCCAGCTTTCAAACCAGAAGTCCGGTGCACTATGAACGAGCTTTTTCAGGCCAGTTGATCCCAAAGCCTTATCAGCGTGATATTCTTCGTCGGACATACCGAAAAAGATGCCATCCTCATGCAAGGTGTCAGTCACGATCACCTCCCGCCAGAAGAATATCGTGCAGAGTGCGGCGCACCTGCTCGTTCTCTGGCTTCTCAAGCTCAATGGCGATGTAATCCCACTGGGTTCGGTGAGGCTCCATGTGACTGACCATTGCGGCAAGCACTGCTACCTGTTCTTCGCTGTTCATGTTTGCGAACACTGCGCCGAAGCTGTCAGCGTCTGCGTTGATGAATAGCGGATACCGGCTATCTACGCGTACCTCGATCTTCGACATCACGCGGCCTCCGAAACTATCTTGCTCTTTTCAGCGAGTGCTAGAGACAGCGCGTCATCTAATGTCTTGGCTATTCCGCTTTCACAGAGCCAGGTTCCTTCGTTGTCAACCCAATGCACGTAGACGGCGACGCGGTTAAAACCTTTAGAGGTGAATACCGTGGTGCTGATCGCGCTAAGTCCGTTCTCAGCGCATATGTTCCTGAGCGTGGTTTCCATGCTCACTCTCCCGAAAAATCTGCCAGCCCGACTTCCAGAGCGCGGACGTATTCAGCGTTCTCGGCTGCTAGTTCGCTCTGCATCTGGATTGCTGTCTGGATAACCTGTTGCGTGAACTGATCCGGTTTCTGTCTGTCGTGGCCGGATACGTGGATCGTCTGGGCGCGGTGCTTGCCGCTTACTTGGAGCAGGGCGGCCATCAGAGCACCTTTTTGATGGTCTCATCGATCTTCAAGAAAAGGTCGTTTGCTCGCTCTGGCTTGTAGTCTCCGTTTGCCTGATAGACATTCAGGAACATGTCTTTGCCGAAGGCTTTCCCGAGACGTTCAGACTGCCAGCGAACAGATTTGAGAGCCTCTTCCAACGTGCGGATACGGCTCAATGCAGCTTCCATCGCAGCCTTTGCGCCGGTCATAGCCTTAACAGCTTCCTTGTCCTTAGCGATCTGGGCTTCGGTCTTTGTGATTTCGTCGGACATGATTGCCTCACACTTTCTCGGCCAGATACCCGGCCCATACTGCAAACGTTGCGATGAAGGTTGAAACGGCGATGAAGGATGCGATGTCGGTGATCAGGTCACGCATGGCGGTTCTCCCGGCGCATCTCGCGCATGTGGTCTGCATGATCGTCGGCTGCTTGCTGGGCTTGTTCTTTGGCCTCTGACATCAGCCATTCGTTGAACCCACGAGCATCCATGAAGCGGTCACCAATCGACCAAGGCAGCTTCAATTCATCCTCGCCATCGAGGAAGCGAACGCTGTCTATTTCAACGGTTGGGTTTTCTGCTGGATCAGTCGCCGTTGCTGGCAGGAACCTGGTAACAGTGAACTTGACTTCCATCGTCAGTTCGAATTCAGTGCCACATTCCCAGCCGCTGATATGGACATCCTGACGTGCGGTAAAGCTATTCACGGCCTCGTCCTCTTGCTCTGGCACAGCGCGATAAAAGCGACGATCAGTGCCATGGTGATTAGGTGATCGAATGGGGAGAGGGTCATTTCACCCTCCGCTGACACACAACTTCCGTGGTCATCAGGCGAAGAGCTTCATCAGGCCCGGTCTGGTAGGGCCGGAAGATCAATCCGTTCGCGTGGTTCACGATGCCCTTGCCTACGAACTCGCAATCCTCACGGTCCCAGAATGGGCCGATCTGGCGCGTTACCCGGTTTTCGATCAGCACAAACCCAACGTGCGGATCGTGCGGCCTGGTAGCAGGTACGACGGACAGAGCCGTGGAAATCATCAGTGCAGAGAACATCAGGCTACTCCCCGATAGATCGATGGTGATTTGAAAGACCGCTCGTGGCGGACCTGATTGCGCCGATCCTCTTCTTCTTCGAAAGCCATCTGCTTGAAGAATGGCGTGTCCTTCACCCACAAAGGCGGGGCGTCAAAATCGCCAGAAAAGTACGGTGCGGCCTGTTCGTTGATGATTTCGCCGGTAAGCGTCGATCCATCGAAACGAACGATATCCAGTGCATTCCTGTATGTTGCCTCGTTAGCCACATCGAAGAACGTGGCACCGGAAACCAACATCGGATCGAACCATTCCCAGCCCGAAGACGTGGGCACCTTCAACAAGATGCGATCATCAGTATTCAAGGCTAGGTCTGACATCGCTCGATCCTTTCGGTGAGCAGTTTCACGACTTACTCAGGTCCAGTGTTCTAGTTCTTCCGGTCAAGTTGCGCGCACCGCGCCGCTGTTCACATGGCAACCTCCATCGCCTGTTTCGGCTTGGGTAAACTCTAAGGGTCCAGATCGGCGCGTTTGCTTCTTCGTGGACCGCTTTGATGACCTATCAATGCACTGCGCATAGGAACTAGTCAACACAAATCTATGCGCAAAGCATAAAAAAGTTTGACGCCTATGCATAGATCGGATTATCAATGGCGCATCGAAGCAGCGACGAGGGTGCAATTCCCTTGCTGATGAAGCTGCAAGCGCGGGGGTCGTAAGTCCTACGGTGCTGTCAGAAACAGAGGACGAGTGGCCGAGAGGCGCTCTAGCGTGTGTCCCATTCCCGGCTCCGGCCTTCAGGACATGCTAAACGATCCCCCCACCTCTGGGAAGGCTTTTGTCTTTCTGGGGGTAGGGGGGTCTTTAGCTGGAACCCTTCCCCCACCAACCTTCAGAACAAGAAATCAGAGATAAACACTGAAACGTAAGACAGTATGCGTTGAGAAAAAAACGCGCAACCAGCCCAAAGCGGTGTAGGAGGAAGTGATGACCTTCAGAACAACTACAGAATGCGACGGATGCGGAGGAAAGGTGGAAACACTGCATACCGAATTTGTCGATGAGATTTGGATTGATGGATATTCAGAACTTCGGTTTGCTTTCGGCAAGGAACTGGCGCACGGCTCGCTTCCAATAGAAAAGAAAAGCTTCATTGCCGGTTTCAAAGATGGGGAGGCCATTAGCGGTTTCGCGCATCTCGAATATCTCGGTACTGTCAAATCGCAGATTATCTATCGAGCTACGAAAATGTACGGCCCGGATGAACTCTATAGGTTTGAAACAGCACCAATTCTTCTGTTGCACTCCAACTCGTTAAGAACCAGGGCCGATAGGTGAGCACAATGGAAACCATCAACAATATTCTGGCGTGGCCGTACTACGGTCATCTTTTTATATTGATTTCGTCGTTATCGTTAATGTCCGTATCGATAATGTTATATCGAGTGACGAAGAACGTGTGCGATTTATGGTTAGCTTTAAGCGATACCTTGAATTGCACGTCGAGAGACGTCAACGTTTCGTTCGAAATAAGAAACCCGTCAGAAGATGAATGACGGAAATCGATATTATTAGACCATTCGACGGGGTGGTAGCTCGTATAGTTGCCCATCCCGTCCGAAATACCTTCGCCAGTCAGCGATATAAGCTTCGAATTTTTGGGTCTAATGACCTTTGCTTCGGTCACTTCCCACTTTTCACGGCTGGACGGTGAAAGCCGATAGATTACGTGGATTGGGTCTTTGCCTCGTTTCAGGTCCGTACCGCGAGGAAATTCAACCACCGGGTTATCTCTTTCCAGAGATTTTTCGGCAGCCTTTGCCGATCTTCGGCTGTAGCAATTTGCAAAAACAGTCAGGACTGTGGCGCTTGCAACGCCCCACATTGTCCAATCCAGCCAGTCCATCCCGCCCCCTGTTAGCCTAAGCCACCCCGGCCAATGCGATGAAGTGCACAGACACAACCTGGTCGTGATCGAAAATCAGTTCTTTCGGCGGGTTGAACTGCGACAGCACAAGTTCTTCGGCGTTGTGCCGAACGAACCGTTTCACGTAGGCATGTGGCGGTTCATGCTCATCAAACTGGATTTGAGCGACGACATAATCACCCTTCTTGACACGGCGGCGCGGATCGACAAAGGCAACTTCCCCATCCTCATAGCGTGGGTACATGCTGTCACCGGATATCTGGACGCCATATGCACCCGCGATTTCCGCGATTTGCGGCGGTGCCATCACCTCATACAGAATAGTACCGTTCATCAGAAACTGCCCGTCGATCCCGCCAACTGCCTGACCATAGACAGGGACCATTACACCGGAACCAGTTACTTTTTCGCCAATGGTGGCGTTGGGCTTTTCCTGTGGCAAAACGATCTTCGGGCGAGGTTGCGTTGATATGGCAACGGACGGAACCACATTTGTCTTGCCAGTTAGCAACCAATCAGCTGAGACCTTGAAGCGCCTCGCATAGACTTCAAGAGCTTCTGTCGTCACGCCACGGCTGCCGTTTTCATGACCGGCATAGGTTGGATACGGCACATTGAGCGCATTGGCGGCTTCCGCAGCGGATCGAAATCCGGCGTCTTTGCGGGCTTTTCTGAGGCGGTCAGCAATATTTTCCATCATGATTTGCTTTTTGCATAATTTTCTATGCAGGGGGCATTGACATTCATCTATGCGCAGCGCATAGATTATGCATGATTACGAGCAAGACCATTTCCGACCTACGAACCGCCCGCAAGTGGAGCCAAGAGCGGCTCGCTGAAGAACTAGGCGTTGACCAAGCAACCGTCTCGCGGATGGAGCGGGGCGGACATATGAGCCAGACGGTAGCCAAGCTGCTTGAGCGGCTTCTTGCTGAAAAGCCAGCGGAGGATGCAGCGTGAACATCTCGGACATCAAGATAGGAGATCGTCACCGAAACGATCTTGGCGATCTTTCGGCTCTCGCCAGAAGCATTGGTGCACAGGGACTTCTCCAGCCAATCGGCGTCACATCTGAAAATGTACTGGTATTTGGCGAGCGCCGACTGACCGCATGTCGCGATATTCTCGGATGGACTGAGATCGAGGCACGTATTGTCGATGTGACCTCCATCGTTGAAGGAGAGCACGACGAAAACGAGCTCCGTAAGGATTTCACGCCGAGCGAACGAGTGGCGATTGCGCGGGCGGTCGAAGAAGCGCTTGGCGATAGGCGGGGCGTCAACCAGTATACGAAAGAGGGTCCGCAAAATATTGCGGAAGCTCAAGGTAAAGAAACCCGCCAGATCGCTGCTGAGAAGGCAGGATTTGGGAACCCGGAAACATACCGCCAAGCCAAATCCGTTGTTGAAACTGGCGTCCCTGAATTGGTCGATAAGATGGACGCGGGAGAGGTTTCCGTTTCCGGTGCTGCTCTGATCGCCAAGCAAGACAAGGAAATCCAGAAAAAGATCGTCGCTGAGGACAATCTGAAAAAGGCGGTTTCCGAACTTCGACAGGCTGAAAAGCAGTTGAAGGAAGTCAAGGCCATGCCCGCGCCAGAGCCATTGACTGATGAGGAAAAGCAGCGGGCGTCCGAGATATTCGGAACCCAAGAAGATCGCGCCATCTCGGCAATCATCGATGAAATCATTGAACGCACAGACGGGCTTCCGACGCCAAGTGAGGCGGCGCGCAGAATACCGCAGGCCATTCGATACGCGGTCAACCCTGCTTCGATCCGCAAGTCTGCCGAATGGTTGATCACATTCGCTGAAATCTGGGAACAGGAGAGCATTGCTCATGAGCAAGAAGCGGCTGAGTGACGTTGTTAATGAGATATTCGACGGCATCCTTGCTGGCGAGGTTACAAACCAACGCCAAGCTGCTGTCGAACATTGGGACGATATCGATATCGACGGCCAGTATCTTGCCGGTATCGAAGGACTTTGCGGACGTATCAAGTCGAAGTGTCGGTCAGTAAAACTGATGACGAAGAAACATGCCGCTTCACAAACGGAAATGGTTTTCAGTCTTCCAGCGGTCGTATCTCTCGACGTTGATGGCATCACGCTTCTCCCCACTCGCGCATTGTCTCGCGCTGAATTTGTTCAAGCGATTGAGATTAGAGAACAGCAAATCCGTGACGATCAGAGAGCCGTTCGTGAATGGAAGCAGGCCCTGAAAACAGCAGACAAGTTCTGGTCTGTTCATCCTGACTGGTCATTCGGTCGCTGCCTTGATGCCGCGATGGGCCGAAAGTCATCCCATCGCCGCGCAGATACCGATCTGCACCCAACCATCTAACCCATTGCCTGCCGGGGACACCTCGCCCCCGCCTGTTACTCGGTAGGTAATAAGCCCGGAGATTTGATCTCCCTGACGGGTCTCCGGGCAACCCATTTCACAAAGGACTAGACCTATGAACATCACCGGAAAGGATCGAAAGGGTTGTACGCCGCCAAGCTGTTCCCCTTCGGCTTTCGTGGTGAGTTTTCAGGCCAAGTCCACAAGACGAGCTGAATGCCAGTGTCAGTCTTCCAGGCTTTCCGGGCAATCCGCTTCATCTTCATCTCTAACCGTCCCTTTTAAACACCGGCACGTTTCGTCGCCCGGCTATGGATCAACACATAGCTGGAAGGACGAACAAGGTGTTGTCATTCAAGGACAAGAACATGTTGCAGTGTGACACAGTAGAAGCTCAACGAATGATGCGAGATGCGTTCCCTACGCGCCGGACCGGCAGCGTTAAGGCGTCGATCTATCAAGCTTATCGTGCACTCAAGCCACTGCTTATCAAGGATTTTACCCCGCGTCGGGCGCGCTCGATTTGGGAAGGTGCTGCTCGTCGTATCGACGGGGAGGAAATGAACGCCCTTAGGCAACTGAAAATTATGGAGGCTCGACGTGAGCGAGAAGAGGTCAGTGAAAGACTTGCCCAGCTGGATGCTGCGCTTGCCCTTCTGGATCAGGCGACGGCTAGCGGATCGCTGGCGGCGTAAGTCCAAAAAGTACGTGTTGTGGTCAGAGAAGATCATCCCTGAACACCTTCAGTTTGTAAGCCGGAGGAAAGACCATGAAACCGAGTGAGGAAGCACTGGCAGCCAAGATTAAACAGCGGCTTGCTGCTGGATTTTCCAAGAGGAGCATAGCCACGGAACTCGGTATCAGCGTCAACGTGGTCTACCGGATTGGAAACCCAGAAAGTTACGCGGCCAGTTTGGCAAGAGGCATACAGAGGCGAAAAGAAAAACGAGCCTCTATGCCGGTTGGTGAAGTTTGCCAGCCAAGCGATGCTGCGCTGAAGCGCAAAGCAGAAGCCGAGGCAAGAATGGCCGAGCGCCCACGGTTCGATGACCGCACCAAGACAGGCATCCTGATGGGTGATCCAATTTTTCAGCGCAGCGCGCTTTACCAGAAGCAACAGCAAGAGGCCCCGGCCCGGAGGTTCGCATGAACGACCGTGTAGCCAGCATCCTGATAAATGCAGGGTGGTTTCTGATCGCTATGGCACTCATTTTCGGACCAGTCTCGTGCGTCGTGGCGAGGTATTGAGATGAAACGAAATCAGCCAGAATTACAGGCCCACAAAGCCATTATGGCGTATCTGGACCGTGTGCTTCCGAAGACAGTGCGAGCGTTTCACCCTGCCAACGGCGGGCGCAGAGACGCCAAGACAGGCGCAATGCTTAAGGCCCTCGGTGTGAAGGCAGGAGTTGCCGACATCGTTCTGGTACGTCAGGGCGGCGTCATGGCCTTTCTCGAAGTCAAAGCGGGGAAGGGATCGCCATCGCCAGCACAACGCGACTGGCAAGACTGGTGCGCCGAGAACGCAGTGCCTTACGCCATCGTCAGATCGATAGGCGATGTTCAGACGGTTCTCTTGGACTGGGACATTCAGACGAGGGCGGCAGCATGAATGAGATTTCACTAGGACGACGTCTCTCTGATGTTGTTGCGGAATATGAGTACAAGAAAGCCGCAATTCCGGAAGCTCTGGAAGCCTTTAACAAGGCTGGCAATGCCTTGAAGATGGCTTGCTCGATTGCAGGCACCTACGGTCGAGAGAACCTTGACACAGGTCGCATTCACGACAGCGCGATGGAGCGCAATCTCCTCAAGTCAGCTTGGTTCTTTGTTTATGACAAGTTGCAGATTTCTTATCTGGCGTCGGCAAACGACAAGCGTCGGTTTGAGCAAAGCATGGCTTCGCCGCCAGAGTTCACGCTAGACAACCTTCGCGCCACCTTTGGCGATTACTTGCTGGACCCTCGTGGCAATATTCTGCGCGGTTTGGCTGAGGTCTTCTGCGAACTCGATCAAGCATACAAGAGCCACGACAAGGTAAAGATCGGCGTTAAGGGTTTGCCTAAACGCGTTATCCTGTCCAATGTTGGCGGATATGGCTCGTATGGACGGGATCGTCTCATCAACCTTCTGAATGCTCTCGCTGCTTATCAGGGTAAGCCGTTGATTGAGCAAAAAGATATGGAGCCAGTCGACAGTTACCACAGCTATGCAAACGGTCACTTTACGGGTGTCGCAGAATTAGAAGGCCGTGGCGTAAGCGTTCGCAAGTTCATGAACGGCAATGCTCATGTGATCTTTGATGAGCAGGCGCTTCGCGATATCAATATGGCTTTGTCCGAATATTACGGCGATGTTCTGCCGGACGTGAGCGAAGACAAGCCAGAGCAGCGCAAGGAAAGCACAGCAGTAGCGAAAGACCTTCAATACTACCCAACCCCGCAAGCGGTTGTTGATCGCGTTGTAGGGTCCATCTACGGGCTGAAAGGCCAGCGTGTTCTTGAGCCTTCATGTGGGTGTGGTCGTTTCATGGATGCATTGCGCTCTGCCGGTGCTGATGTTGTTGGCTGCGAGATTGATCCAGTGCGCGTCTCGATGTGTCAGGCCAAGGGCCACAGCGTCATGCGGATGAACTTCCTTGAAACAGTGCCAAAGCCTGAATTTGATCGAGTGATAATGAACCCGCCATTCTACGGGACGCATTACGCAAAGCACGTCAACCATGCACTGCGCTTTCTCAAGCCGGGCGGTACACTGACAGCCATTCTCCCGATAACTGCCCGTTATGACCACGGATTGCTTGACGGTCATTGGGATGACCTGCCGGTCGGCTCTTTCCGTGAAAGCGGCACCAACATCAACACAACAGTGCTGACCATCTTTGCAGATAAGGTGGCAGAGAGGAGGGCAGCATGAGCGTTATAGCAGCAATTCGTCGGATGCTTTCCGATGGCCTTACAATCGAGCAGGCGCTTATCGCAGCCGAAGCAATCGAAAGCGAAGTGGCACCGAGGCGCAAAGCCAAGCCGGTGCAGGATGAGATCGAAACCGAGTTCGAACAACACTTCTGGCCGATCTATCCGCGCCGCGTCGGCAAGGGGCAGGCGCTCAAGGCATACCGATCAGCCCGGAAGACTGCCGACTTGGAGACAATCGTTGTCGGCGTTCGCCGTTACGCAGCAGCCAGAAGCGGCGAGAACCCGGAATTTACCAAGCACCCGGCGACATGGCTTAACGGCCAATGCTGGACCGATGAACCGGCAATGAAGGCGATACAGCACAGCCGCCCAGCAAACCCGCGTCAACAGATGTGGATTGACGAGTTCAACAAGCAGAACGGACCTCTCCATGAACCAGGTAGCGACAACGGATCATTACTGGACCTTGGCGACTGCGAAGGACAAAGCCGCAGCAATGGCGGGCCTGTCCGTCTTGCCTACGCGCGCTCTCGCTAACCCGGAGGCTGAGAAGATGGCTTATCAAATGGCATTGGATGGCGTCACAAAGCACGGGCTTAATACCGCGGTCAAAAACATAATGGCCGGTGCGCTTGGTCACGGATGGATGCCGTCACCTCCAGAGCTTCGCATTCAGATCGATGAAGTGATGCGCCCGCTCAAGGAAGCTCGCGCCCGCGACCAGAAAGAACGCCGCATCCTCGAAGATCAAGCCAAAGATCGCAAGCGGCGCGGCATGACGCCGGATCAGCGCCAGAGAGCCAACGAGAAGTGGCAGACGGCCAGAGCTGCGATGAAGATGCAGACCGAGGAAGAAAACGCCTATGAGGCGGCGCTTTCACGCCTTCAGGCCGCGTCAGAAACCAACGGCAACGAATTCAATCTCGACAGAATAACGAACGCGAAAACAGGGCCGTTCAAGCAGGTAGGGAGGGTACGTTGATGGGTTTCGCAGCCTATTCATCCAGAACCGAACGCGCAGCCCGCGCTTACATCGCCAAGAAGGCGGCAGAGCAGAAGGCAATTGAGGAAGCGAATAAGCCAGTCCAGATCGAGACACAGCCAGAACGAGAACTAACCGCCGTGGAACTGCTTGCAATGGAAGCCGTTCGCCAGTTTGAAGAAACCGGGACGGTAAGTGCCGAGATACGGACGCACAACATACCGGTGAAAGAAATCATCAAGGCCGTGTGCCACGGGACAGACATCACACCGAACGATGTACTCGGACATGGGCGCAGTTATCCAATCCGAGATGCACGACATAGAGCCATGTGCATCGCGGCGCTGGCTAAGAGGCAATCTTTGCCATCTCTCGGACGTGCGTTCAAACGCGATCATACGACCATTCACGCGGCTTTAAGAAAGCACGGTATCGAGCGCGAACCGATCCGCAAGAAGCGAATTCTCACCGACGATGACTTCCTTGAAATTCTCAGAATGAGAAAGCAGGGCATGGGACGGCACCGTATCGCAAGGCTGATGCAGATGGGTACGGCGCGAGTTGATGCAATTCTTAGCGGCAGAGAGGGCGTTGTTATCCAGTCTGTTGTTGTCGAGTTATTCCAGCAAGGACACGACACTTGCGATATAGCCCAGATCATCGGCCTGACAGAAGCGCAAGTATGTCAGCGTCTTTATCAGTCACGTGAGCGATCTCGCCATAACCGTACCAAGAGGGCGGCATGAACGAGTTCGCAGCCTATACGCGTGAAGTTCCGGGCGGCTGGTGGGCAATGCTCCGCTTCGCCAGCGACGGCAGACCGAAACCCGTAATGGGAGAGGGTGACAAGCCCATTGTGTACCGATCCAAGCTGGAAGCCACAGAAAGGGCGCTGCAAGACCTTCTGGCCTACATGAACACCGAATACCTGCGATGCGGTGAAACAGCGTCAGCGGCCCGCATAGAGGCAGAGAAGCTATTCCCGTCGCTCCAGCCAATACGGAAGAATGGGAAGGTTATCCAGGTTGAGCGGAAAAGGGCGGCAGCATGAGAAAGCTTGCAGCAATATTCCTCTACGAAAAGAGCGGACGTACTGCGCAGCCATGGGCAGAAGCCGGGATTGAATGCTGGTGTGTGGATATCGCGCATTCGATCCGCCGTGATAAGAAGGTCGGGAACATCAATTTCGTCTGGGGCGATGCCCGTTCGTGGCGTCCACCGTCTGGCCTGGATATCGTGTTTGTCGCTTCTATGTCGCCATGTACCGATGTCAGCGGAGCCGGTGCACGTGATTTCGTCAAGAAGGGCGGGATAATGCTTCGGGATGCTATCGAGATGTTCGAAGCTGGCCGTCAGGTGGCGGCATGGTCAGGCGCTCCATACTTCTGCGAAAACCCGGTCGGCGTCCTGTCCAGCATTCCGCACATAGGCAAGCCCGACTTCTATTTCCATCCGTGGGAATACGCTGGCTATGCGGATGATCCCGAGATGGAGAATTCTTCAAAGAAAACCTGCCTATGGACAGGAAATGGCTTTGTGATGCCAGAAAAACGTCCAGCTCAGGAACCCCACCGACAGGATTGCTGGAAAACACCGCCGTCAACTGACCGTAGCGACATTCGATCAGCAACCCCGAGTGGATTTGCAAGAGCCGTATTCGAAGCAAACTATTTGAATGGAGATGTCAATGAGAGAGCAGCACGGTATGCGGCACAGCCCGGAGTATCGGATTTGGTGCGCAATGAAAAACAGATGCGGCAATCCCAATTCCCCAGTCTTTTGTAGGTATGGAGGCAAAGGCATTTTGGTCTGTGACCGGTGGCGGAGTTCGTTCTTGGCTTTTTATGAGGACATGGATCCTAGGCCTACACCTAGGCACTCGATTGACCGCATCGATAATACCCTTGGATATGATCCCAGTAATTGTCGATGGACAACACCAGATGTGCAAAGTCAGAACAGGGAAAGATGCCATCTCACATATAACGGTGTGACGCGACCTATAAAGGAATGGGCAAAAATGTATGGCATCACCATCAAGACAATCAGGATTAGACGCCAAGCAGGGTTGCGAATGGATAAAGTCTTAGCGCCACGAACCCCTGCGGACAAAACATGGAATGGTCACAAGTTCTGGGAGGCGTCACCAAACTATCTATCAAGTCAAAATGCCCATTTGAAATGAGGAGGGCGGCATGAGCGACAACGTGAACCGCCCTAAGCACTACACAGCGTCAGAAACAGGGCTTGAATGCATCGACGCTATAGAAGCAGCCCTGACGACAGACGAGTTTCGCGGGTTCTGCAAGGGTAACGCTCTGAAATACATCTGGCGCGAGCGACACAAGGGCAAACCAACCGAGGACTTGGAAAAGGCGGCTTGGTATTCGAACCGGCTGGTTGAAACCATGAGGAAGAAAGCGAGGCTTGATCGATGACAGTTGACCCTCGCATTCCTGATCTGTGTGCAGAGTATGGCATAACCATCGTTGACGGTCGCTCATATCCTGGCATTCGGGAAACGAGGGCCGTAGTCACGATGAGCCGGATCATACAGGCAAAAGGGGAGGATCATTTTCGGATGGTCCTCTCTACCGTTGCAGAGACCGAGAATAATCAGGGGAACATTGATAAACATTTGCTCTTGGCAGTCAGTGATCTGATTACAGTGTGCAATTCTCTCGTAGAGAACCGCCCGATAGAATGGCTGGAGTGCTTCGATGCTGCACCGGTAGCAGAATTACAGTATATTGCGAAACACCTTCCCCATCAGCGATTTGCCTTAGTCGGGATGCTCTATGAGCGTGTAGTGAGAAGGTTTGGGCCAAACGCAGCCCAAGGTGATCTATTCGATGACAGAAGGATGGCAGCATGACCGAGCTTGAAATCATCGATCTGTTCATTCGCGCCGCTGCAATCGATCAGAAGTTGCCGAATGACGCCAAGCCGAAGAAGCTGAGAGGGCAACGGCTGCCAGGTATGTCGCCACAGACCGAGAATGATCAGACTGGATGGTCTCATCCGCCACAGAAGGACATAGTGCTTAAACGCCATGGTAAGAAGGTAAATCTTGGCAAGGCTTCAAAGCTTCACAAGAAGGACGCAGGGCCACACCATGATTTCCGTTGGAGCTTCTGGGAGAGCGACGAAATCAGCCGTAAGGACGTGTCTGACTGGGAACTGGCGATGAACCTGATTACCCTGTCCGCGTCTCCTGAGAACCGTCGCTGCCTCTGGGCGTGGTCGCGAGCAAAGGCCGGATGTCTCTATGTGCCGATAAAGAATAAGCATGGAACGGTCAGGCCAGAGAATGTATCGTTTGCCAAATGGTGCCGCCTAGAAGGCATTCACGAAGAAACCGGCAGAAGGCGCAAAACACGGGCAATAGAGATAATCCATCAACATCTTGTGCGGGGCGAAGCGCTCAATGACGAAATGTGGGATTTTACCCTGTTGCCAGTTGGCCCTATTTTCGAGCATATTTCAGATACAGTCGGAGCCGGTGCGGTTAGCGAAGAAGGCAGACGGCATTTGATGCAAGATGATGCATTCGCACCATTCATCGTACCGGATGATGGAGCGTTTGACTGGGCAGAAGCCCGAAACGAAAGACGCCGCCAGAAGTACGCTGAAAGGCGCAAGGCGGCATAAGCGGGTGCAAGTAGCAGGCGACCGAATGTCCAACCGGTTGCCGGGAGGTGCAAATCCTCCCACAGCGCCAGACACGCCGACATAGCTCAACGGTAGAGCAATGGTTTTGTAAACCGGAGGCTGTGGGTTCAAATCCTACTGTCGGCACCAATTCGGGGCAGCGCCTCAACAGAATGCGAGAGGGAGACACTCATTCCCGCCCTGTCTACGGATAGGCTCGCACACAGGAGCGGTCAGAACCGTAAACGAGCCGCTGTGGGCCGTCAGGCGACCAAACGCGAACGGTGACAGGCGGAGAGAGTGCCGCACAGAATTCGCCCTCATGCAGTACCGCCCCACTTATCCGGGTAGCGCGAGACATGAGGGCAACGAATACCGCACATGGTGATCGGCGCTGTTCCGGGATAGCAGCGGTCCGTTTGAACCGATCACAGACAAGTGGCCCGGCTATGTGCGGGAACTAATCAGAACGGCGGCGCTGAAATCCAGAAGCGCTTTTGCGATGACGCTATAGCCCTTCGGGGCAGCTAGATAGCGGGATGGTGACTTCTGTTCTGATCTAATTCGGTGCCAGTCACATCGTCACCTAATGACATAGGGCAGACTGGTTAAATGCGGGGCATGCGCCAAGCCGAACTATCTCCCAGCCGGAGGTATCCGGGTGCGATCTGATCAATCGCAAGAGAAGACGAGCGGTAAACGCGGTCAGGGTGATAACGTCTTAAAAGAAAGCTTCACCGGGATACCGGCAATCCCTCAGTAGAACCCGGCAAGTATCAGCCGTCGCCTTCAGGTGGCGGCTTTTTCGTATCATGGGGAGCGGTAATCTTTCACTCATCCCGCCGGGCGATAAGGCCATGGCTACACTCGTGTTTGAAGAGAACGCACCGACCGCTCCGGGGTAAGGCCCTCATAGAGCGGTGTGAAGTGGGCAGGCCCGGAACTTACCAACAGAGGATCGGATATGAAGACAGCGGTACGTTGCTTTCTGTCGAAGATGCTGCCGCTTGGCGCATATCTGCTGCCACCGATATCCCGTGAAACCAGAGTGCACCAAGGTAGGCTGTAATGCCCAAGCCCATCCAGTTCATGCAAGCCACATGGCAGGACATCGTAGGACTGCGGCACCATCACCTAGCCGCGATCATGCGAGGGCAGACGGATGAGGCCGACCAGATACGGGCAGAGATGCACGACCTGCTAGACGCCTACCTGGATCACCAGACCGAGGCATCAGTAGCAGCAGAGCTTAAGGCGAAGGGGTAGAGAATGTGGAACGCTGAGCGCGCAATCGTAAGAGCACCAAGGCCGTACGAGCACGTGGGAGTTAATGGTAAGGAAGCCATCAAACGAGTGGCAGACCTAACCTTCGCAGCGGAACGTCTTGGTATAGACGTGCATCTGTTCGCGCATATGAAGCAGCTTGCGCCATGCTTGGTTATCTCGGTCGGCAATGGCTAAGCTCCGCACCCTCAAGCCTCTCGTATCCACGATGAAGCCAAGGCTGGGATATGAAGGATAGACGAATAGCGCGCAGATCAGACCGAGATACAGCGCAGCCCTATAGGCAATGGTACAAGACAGCGAGATGGCAGAAGCTACGTTGGTCCATCCTCGTCCGTGACCTGTTCACCTGCCAGATGTGCGGTGTGATCCTGAGAGAAGGTAGATCGGAGAAGGGCGCAACCGGGTTAAGACCCGCAGTATGCGACCATCTGATACCACACAAAGGCGATGAGGCCCTGTTCTTCGCAGACAGTAACCTATGGGCAGTATGCGATAGCTGCCACGATGGAGCATGCCAGTCTATTGAGCGCCTTCACTATCGAAGCCCTGACCTGATCAGACGCAAGAAGATAGAGCATCGCATCGTCGGGCTGGATGGATACCCAACGGCGCCCAAAGATCGATGGGTTGATAGAAACCTTCATATTTGACCGCTTACAAGCATTTGGCGTGTTTGGCTGTATTGCATGCCGAATGTCGCTAATCTCTCTCTGTGGCCAGATATGAGGCAAACAGCATGGGGCGGGGGCGGTGAAAAGTCTGAGACCTGCTCGGCTGTAGACCCGCGTGCCAGGCATTTACACGCATCTGCAATTCAAAAAAAGGCAAAGGGCTGCAATGGCACGACCGCGAACGCCGACTGCGAAAGCGGCGCTGACGGGCGCTGACAAGGTAAACCCTGGCCGGTTTAAGCCCCGCAGTGAACCAATAACGTCAGGTCGAGGACTGGGGAAAGCCCCGGATTACCTGCCAAAGACGGCCAAGAAGGCGTGGGCCACATTCGCAGACGAATTGCCGTGGCTGACCTTCGAGGATCGGGGTGCGGTGGAAATCGTCTCATTGATGAGAGCGCATATTATGGACGGGAATACCGCTGAACTGCCTGCCAGCTTCTTCGGGAATTACCGCATGGCGCTTTCGTCGCTCGGTGCAACGCCAGTGGACAGAACGAAGGTTTACCAGCCCCACGAGGGCGAGGAAGACGATCCATTCGCAGAATTTGACGGTAGGGCGCATTGAACTATGCGCAGAAGGCGCATCAGTACGCTCGCGGCGTGGTTTCGGGCGCAATACCGGCTTGCAAGTATGTCTATCAGGCGTGTGCAAGACAGTTGAATGATCTGGATAATCCGCCAGCCGGGTATCATTTCGATGCTGTTCGGGCGGATCGGGTGTGCCGGTTTGTCGAGCTTTGTCCGCATATCAAAGGGCCTGCTGCTTCCCGTGGCGATCTCATGATCCTTGAGCCGTGGCAGGTATTCGTCCTGAGCACGGCATTCGGCTGGGTTGACGCTGAGGGCAACAGGCGGTTTCGCCGGGTGTATGTCGAGGTTCCCAGAGGTAACGGCAAGTCGTCTTTCTCGTCTCCGGTGGGTCTCTACATGCTGGCGCTGGATGGCGAAGCAGGTGCCGAAGTATATTCGGCGGCCACAACCCGCGATCAGGCCCGTATCGTATTCCGCGATGCGCAAGCCATGGCTCGCAAGATGCCAGGATATCGCAATCGCTTCGGTGTGGACGTGACGGCGCAAGCAATTGTGCAGTTGAAATCCTCCAGTGCTTTCAAGGCGCTGTCGGCAGAAGGCCACACGCTGGATGGTCTGAATATCCATCTGGCAATAGTGGACGAGCTTCACGCTCATAAGAACCGCGATGTTTACGATGTGCTGGAAACCGGCCTCGGCAAACGTCCGCAGTCGATGCTTTGGATGATCACCACGGCGGGCAGCAACAAGCACGGTATCTGCTACGAGGTGCGCAAGTTCGTCCTTGATGTTCTGGCCGGTCACGTCAGCGGTGAGGCTGCGGAAGCGGTATTCGGGATCATCTACACCATTGATGAGGGCGACGATCCCTTTTCAGAGGAGACTTTGCGCAAGGCCAATCCGAACTGGGGCGTCTCGGTTGATCCAAAGATTGTCATGCAAACGGCAGCAAAGGCCCGGCAGGTCGCGACGGCGAGGGCGAATTACCTCACCAAGCACCTGAATGTGTGGGTTGATGCCAATTCGGCGCTGTTCGACACCGAATGGTGGCGGAAATGCGAGGATCGGACGCTGGATGAGGCAGATTTTACCGAAGATGAATGCGTCATCGGCCTCGATCTCGCCAGCAAGATCGATATTGCAGCCCGCGTGAATACATACCGCAGGTTGATAGATGGGAAGGCACATTACTATGTTTTCCCGCGTTTTTACCTACCACGGGTTGCAATTGACGAAGATCGTCATCCGATGTATCGCGGCTGGGAGTTGCAGGGTGATATTACCGCGACTGCCGGTGAGACAATCGATTTCAGCATCATTGAGGATGACATTCGGGCGGAAGCGCCCGGCTTGAACTTGCAGGCGGTTGCTACCGATCCTTGGCAAGCCCAGCAAATGATCCAGAACCTCAAGCGGGACGGAATGCCCGCGGAGGAATACCGGCAGACAGTGGCAACCATGAGCGAGGCGACAAAGACGCTTGATGCACTCATGCGCGAAGGGCGAATTCATCATACCGGCAATGCAGTGATGAACTGGATGATCGGCAACGTGGTCGGGCATTACGACGCGAAAGAGAACGTCTATCCGCGCAAGGAAATGCCCCAGAACAAGATCGACGGAGCGGTAGCGCTCATTATGTCCCTCGGTTGGTTCATCCAGCAAGAGGCTGATGAAGGCCCATCCATTTACGAAACTCGCGGAATATTGGTGGTTTGATGGACATTTTGAACATATTCCGCCGTAAGACGCAGGCGACTGCGCCGCAGGTTCACGCCCAATCGGACGGACAGTTTATCGGGTTCGATGATCCGCGCTTTAAGGAGTGGATGCGCAACGGCGGCGATGGAGTTGCTTCGCCAATGTCGATCAAAGAGGCGATGCGGAATACTGCGGTGTTCCGATGCGTTTCCCTGATTTCATACTCCATTGGCATGCTGCCGATGCATGTCATTGATACTGAGACGAAAGAGAAGGCCCGCGAAAGCGGGCTTTTTTCATTGCTGCACTCAATGCCGAATGACTGGCAGACGGCCTTCAATTTCCGGCAGTATATGCAGCGGAACGCGCTCGTCCATGGCAACGCCTATGCTCTAATTGTCCGATCAATGGACCGAGTTATTCGCTTGGTGCCGCTTGATCCCACCACGATCCGGGTAAAACAGAACCGCGATTGGTCGGTTGTGTACGAATACACGCCAAAACAGGGCGAATTGCGCATTCTGAAGCCGAAAGACGTTCTGCATGTGTATGCGGACAGCGACGACGGCATTTGCGGCACGTCGATGGTCAAGATCGCGGCTAATGCGATTGATCTGGCGCGGGAACTGGAAACGTCGCAGCGTCGGCTATTCAAGAACGATATGCATCTCGGCGGTGCTCTGCTTCATCCCAATAAGTTGTCTCCTGAAGCTTATGAGCGCCTGAAAACGTCGATGAATGAGCAGTATGGCGGTTCGGAGAACGCCGGAAAGTGGATGATTGCCGAAGAAGGTATGAAACCTGAGCCGTTCACGGGCAGCGCCAAGGACAGCCAGCAGATCGAAAGCCGATCCATGCAGATCGAGGAGATTGGCCGCGCCTTTGGAGTACCACGACCTTTCCTTGGTGTTGATGATACGAGCTGGGGATCGGGCATTGATGTGCTGGGGCAGATATTCGTCCGGTACGCGCTCAATCCTTGGTTTACGGCGTGGGAACAGGCCGTCAAGCGCTCCTGTATGACGGACAAAGAGCGCGAACAATACGATGTCAAATTCAACGCTGGCGCTCTGTTGCGCGGCTCCATGAAAGACCAGGCTGATTTCTTCGCCAAGGCGCTCGGTTCTGGCGGGCATCAGCCATGGATGGATTACGAGGAGGTCCGCGAAACGATGGACCTGCCAGAGAAAGACATTGCGCCTAACCCACTAGCGCAGAAAGGTAATGGCAATGAGCCTCAAAACCCTGCCTGAGATTAAGGCCGAGCGCCTGCCGACGATCTGCGCTTTCGAGCCGGATGCGGATGCTATCGACCGCTGGAATGCTGGCGTACAGGCATCGCAGACCGCCGAAAACACAATCACCATACTTGACGTGATCGGTGAGGACTATTGGTCTGGTGGTGGCGTCACGTCGAAACGGGTCGCAGCGGCACTCCGGGCTATCGGCAACAATGAAATCTTTGTCGATATCAATTCTCCCGGCGGCGATTTCTTCGAGGGCGTGGCTATTTACAATCTCCTGCGCGCTCACCCGGCAAAGGTTACAGTGCGCATTCTCGGTATGGCCGCTTCCGCCGCATCTGTCATCGCAATGGCCGGTGACGAAGTTATGATCGGCAAGGCAGGCTTCGTCATGGTGCACAACGCCTGGGTGGTCGCGATGGGCAACCGCCACGATCTGGCCGAAGCTGCGAAGACGATGGAACCATTCGATGACGCGATGGCAACGCTTTATTCGGAGCGGGCCAACGTCAAGAAGGCAAAGGCCGCCGAATGGATGGACGCCGAGACATGGTTCAACGGCGAACAGGCCATAGAGGCCGGTCTCGCAGACAGTTATCTAGCTGCCGATCAGGTCAAGGAAGACAAGACCAAGGCAGACGCCAATCAGTCGGTTAACGCGGTGCGCCGTGTTGATGCACTGCTGGCGAAGACAGGTATTCCCAGGACTGAACGCCGTGCGCTTCTGTCAGGGGTCAAAGACGGCATGCCAGACGCTGCCGTTCACAGCAAGCACGACGCTGCTGATCTGAAAGCCGACATCGAGCGGCTTATCTCCACACTCAGGTCATAACAGGAGGTTTCCCATGACCAAGCATTTCAACTCGCGCAAGGTGCGCGGGATCGTGGCCGTGCGCGCTGAAACTGGCGATATCAAGGCTGCAATCGACGGTGTGAACCGCGCCTTTGAAGAGTTCAAGGCCGAACACACCAAGGAAATTAAGGACATCAAGGCCGGTCTTGGTGATGTGGTGCAGACTGAAAAGGTTGACCGCATCAATGAGCAGCTTGGCGTCATGTCTGCCGCCATTGACGATCTGAACATCAAGATGGCGCTTGGCAACGTACCCGGCAAGGAAGGCGAAAACGAAACCGCCGAAATGAAGGAATACAAGGCCGACTTTAACGAGTGGGTCCGTACCGGCGAGGGTGAGGGCAAAATCCGCTCTGCCAACAAGTCGGGCGTGATGGCTTCGATGTCGGTTGGTTCCAACCCAGACGGCGGTTATACCGCTCCTGTGGAATGGGATCGCCAGATCACTGACAAACTGGCGATCGTTTCCCCGATGCGCCGCTTCGCTTCGATCCAGAACGTTCGCGGTCAGGGTTTCAAGCACCTGTACAACATGCACGGTGCCGGTTCGGGCTGGGTTGGTGAAACCGATGCCCGCCCTGAAACTGCAACCCCGCAGTTTGCAGAGTATTCCTTCAAGTTCGGTGAAATCTACGCCAACCCCGGCGTGACGCAAATCCTTCTGGAAGACAGCGAAATCGACATTGCCGCCTATCTGGCCGGTGAGGTCGATCTTCAGTTCGCCCAGCAGGAAGGTGTTGCGTTCCTCTCTGGCGACGGCGTGAACAAGCCGAAGGGCGTTCTCATGTACGACGCCACGGCAGAAGGTGCTCTTCCGGCAGGTGAAAAGCATCCGCTCGGCCCAGTTCTGGAAGTCAACACGGGCGATGCAGCCGAACTGACATCGGATGGCCTTATCGATCTGGTCTATGCGATCCCTTCGGAACGCATCACGCCAAGTTCGGCCTTCTATCTGAACCGCAAGACGCATTCCGTCGTGCGCAAGATGAAGGATGGTCAGGGCAATTACCTCTGGCAGCCGCCTTATCAGGCTGGTCAGCCTGCCCAGATTTTGGGTTATGCGGCCAATGAACTGTCGGGCATGCCGGATGTTGCCGCCGCAGCGATCCCGGTCATCTTCGGTGATATGGCGCAGGGTTATCGCATCTTTGATCGCCTTGGCGTTCAGGTTCTTCGCGATCCATACACCAAGAAGCCTTACGTGCTGTTCTACACCCGCAAGCGTGTAGGCGGTGGCCTCTGGAACCCAGAGTTCATCCGCTACCACCGTGTAGCTGCATAAGGTTGGCTTTGCAGTCGGGCGGTTTACGCCGCCCGATCACCAAATTCAACCGGAGCAAGACCGATGAAATTCATCAAGCCATTCAAGGGCGCGACGGGTGGAAGCCCATACCCGACAGATTTCAATATTGGCGACGAATGCCCAGAGAACCTTATTCGGGCAGCGACCGAGGCCGGTGCTATCGAAGTCGAACGCCCGAAAGCAAAGAAATCGGACAAGGAATAAGCCGTGAAGCCGATCCGTGTAACCGCTCCAGCGGTCAAGCCTGTCACTTTGGAAGAACTCAAGGAAGCTGCGCGGGTCGATTTCAACGATGATGATACGATCCTCGGCGTCTATCTGGACGCTGCAATCGATCATTTGGACGGCTGGAGCGGCATTCTTGGTCGGGCGATAGTCAATCAGGACTGGAAGATTACCGCCGCTCTGTGGCCGTCTTTCGGCTTTGTGCTGCCGTTTGGCGATGTGTCTGCGGCTACGATCAAGTATCTCGATGTTTCCGGCGTAGAACAGACGCTGCCGGACACTGATTATGAGATCGTGGAGACGGCTACCGGCGCGATGATCCGATATCGGAACACGTTTGACCGTCCGGCGCTCTCCAACGATACGCTAGAGGCAATCCAGATCACGTTCACCACTGGTTACGGTGCCGACGCCACGAAGGTTCCGCCGTCGATCAAGGTGGCGATCCTGCTCTTGGCTGCACACTGGTACGAAAACCGGGAAGCGACTAGCGCGCTCGACATTCGCAAGATGCCTCACGCGGTCGATGCCCTGATCACTCCTCACCGAAGGGTTCTTTTCTGATGGCCGCAGACAACCGATCCGCAGGAAGCCTTTATTACAAGGTCGCGCTGGATAAGCGCGAAATGGTCTCGGATGGCATGGGCAATGAAGTAGGCCAGTGGGTCGAGCAGTTCCAGACCCGCGCCGAGTTCATTCACCTTCGCGGGTCCGAAGCTGTTATGGCCGCCCGTCTTCAGGGCAAGCACACCCAGGTTATCCGGGTCCGCAACTCGTCAAATACACGCCTTATATCCACGGACTGGATGCTGAAAGACGTTCGAACCGGAAAATCGTTCAATATCAGAGATATAGAGCACGAAGTTAACCGCCAGTTTATATCGCTAACATGCGAAAGCGGCGTAGCTACGGGGTGATGTCATGGTAGATGGCATCAAAGCCCTTGAGAAACGCCTGACCAAAACGATACCAGAAGTTATTCGCAAAGCCGCTTCGGATGCGATGGAGAAGGGCGCTCAGGAAGTCGTTGACATGATGAAGCGCCGGGTTCCGCGTGACACTGGAGAGTTGGCCAGCACCATCGGATGGTCATGGGGTGATGCGCCCAAAGGATCAATGATTATCGGTGAGGTTCGGGGCCGTCAGTATAACACCATGCGTATCGTTATCTATGCAGGCAGCGATAAAACGCGGGTCGGTAGTCGTAACCAGTTTCAGCTTGCACGGTTGCTTGAGTTCGGGACGCTGAAAATGGGGCCTAAGCCATTCTTCTTCGGGTCGTGGCGCGCAAACAAGAAGCGCGTTCGCTCACGAGTAACTCGAGCAATCCGAGAAGCGATCAAGAGGGAAAACGGCCTGTGAATATCTCCGAAGAGCTTCAGCGATACCTCTACGCAAAATTGCGTACCATCCCAGAGGTTGTAACTCTGGCGGGCAGTCGTGTTTACGACCGAGTTCCGGAGAATGTTCAATTCCCATATGTCAGCTTTGGGCCATCCGATATCGTTGATGATGGCGCTGAGTGCATCGAAGCAGAGACGCACACTATTCAGTTGGACGTATGGTCGCGGGCTGTGGGCAAGGGAGAATGCAAGAACCTGGTTGATGGCATCAAAAAGGGTCTTCAAAGAGACGCTCCCGTCCTTTCGGAAAACGCAATTGTGGAAATGATCGTCCCATTCACTCAGGTTGTTTCAGACCCAGATGGGCTGACCTCTCACGGTATTGTGCCGGTCGAGATAAAAGTGGAGATCGCGTGATGGCATGGGCAATCTTCAAGGTCGAATGCAATTGGTCTCGGCCACAAAGTCGGTTCTCATTCAACGCTAAGGCGTCACCAGAGCCGCAGGAACGTCCGCAGGACTTCATCGATTATTGCGTGTCGAAGGGCTGGGCCACCAAGGTTCAAAGCCCATCACGCGATGAAAAACGCGCTCTGAAGAGCCGTAACCGGGCGAAGTAAGCCCATTCACCTGAAACCGGGCCTCAAGCCCTTTTAAGGCTGGCGAATAGCTGGCCCGTTTTCGCATGGAGAAAGCACATGGCTACCAAGCCGATCACCGCCGCATTCCCTGATTTCATCCTCGAAGTCGAGACTGAAACCGCCGGTACATTCACGAAGGTATGCGGCCTCACTCAGCGCGGCATCAACCGTCAGCACAACATGCAAACCACGGAAGTGCCGCAGGATTGCGACGACGAAAGCCTGCCTTCCGCTATCGAGCGCGCTGTGCAGTCCTCGGAAGTGACCATATCGGCAAATGGCATCTGGGCAGCCCAGAGCCACGAAATGATGATGGACTGGTGGTACAACGGACAGGTGAAGAATATCCGCATCCAGCACGTCAAGGCGGCTGTCGGTGATACGGAATATGAAACCGGGCCTGCCTACCTGGTCAACCTCAACAATGCCGTCGAAAAAGGCCAGAAGGTCAGCGCTGATATCGAAATCCAGTTCGACGGCGTTCCGACCCGTACCGCTAAGGTTGCTCCATAATGCGACCAGCCCGTTCATTTGTGTGGCCAGCCGGTGAGCATGATTTCTGTCTCGGCATTGGTGAGCTTCGGGCGCTTGAACAGCGCTCGGATGCCGGATGCTTCGTCATCCTCACGCGCCTTCTGACATCGCAGTGGAAGATTGACGATGTACTGCAACCGATCCGGCTTGGCCTCATTGGTGGCGGTATGGATGAGCGCGAGGCGCAACGAACCATCGACCGGGCGCTAGAGATAGCCAGCCCGTACAGCCTTGCAGTTCCTGCTGCAACCATCCTGCATTCCTTCCTTATGTGGGATGAGGAGGCAGACCAGCCGGGGGAGTTAAAGGCGGGGACGGAAAAAGCAGCGCGCCGCTCCCGAACGGAAAAACAAGATGGTCCCAGTTCTACATGACTGGGGCCGCTCTCGGCCTGTCGCCCAGGCAGATCGATGACATGACGCTGTGGGAATTTAACTGCTGCGCAACTGGCTTCGCCAAGGCGAACGGCGCGGAAGACAAAGCACCTGATTATAGCGACGAAGTTCTAAGCGAACTCGGCATTGCCGGGTTCGAATGACGACTTGGAAGGATTGAACCATGGCTGACGATGCTGCCGCCCTGCTGATCCGCATTGAAGCCTCGCAATCCAAGGTCGAAAAGCAAATGGCCGCCATTGCTCGCCGTGCGGCCAAGGAGGCGCAGGCCGCTGAAAATAGCTTCAAGTCAGCGAATGACAATATGGCGAAGTCATTCAAGGCAGGCAGCGATAAGGCAGTGATGTCAGTCGGCGCAGTGCGAGCGGCCACTACCAATCTGTCTTTTCAGCTAAACGACATTGCCCAACAGTTAGCGATGGGCACATCACCATTTACGGTTATGGTCCAGCAGGGCAGCCAAGTATCCCAGATTTTCCAAGGGTCTGGGGGGGCAACTAACGCACTGAAGATGTTCGGCGGTGCGATCACTTCCATGCTCAACCCTATATCTCTTGCGTCTTTCGCAATCATCGGTCTCACGGGGTATGCCGTTCAATACTTCACTAGCTTGGGCGAAGAGACCAAAGGCGCTGATGAGGTCCTCAAAGGGCATTCTGAACTTATCCGCCGCATCAAGGATGCTTATGGCGAAGCGGCAGCCGGTGCGGAGGAGTATAGCGCCAAAAGCCGTCAGATACTGGCATTTGATATTCAGGAGCGCATTCGCGAGTACAAAGACACCATTGCGAGTGTTGCAAGCGATCTGAACGAACAGCTCTCGTCTATCCCAGCCGGGGAGTTCGAAGGTGCGACCTATACAATTCAAGAGCTTCAGGGCGCGCTTAGCAACCTACGGGAGGGCATCAAGAACGGCGATCCTGATATACGCAAGTTCATCAATCGCCTGATTGATATAGAAAACCAGACCGGAACGCCTGAAAGCATCAAGGCAATTATCCGGGAAATCATCAACTCCGGTAAGGCAGGCGAGGAAGTCCAATCCAAGCTTGAAACGCTAACAGGCGTGATTACGGGCGTTGGCACTGCGGCAAAGCGTCAGGCCGATAACGTCAGTGCCTTCACCAAATCGGTGCGAGAGCTTGCCAACATCGCGATCCCAGCCCTTTCCGAAATGGAGAAGGCCGAAAAGGCATACAGCGATGCTCTGCGCAACGCCACAAGCCGCGAAGAGCGTGATGATGCATATCGAGCTTTCCAGGCTGCGCAAGATCGCATTCGAGTTGCCCAAACGATCCCAACGCCTGGACAACGGCCAAACCCGGAAAGCTTCGCTCCAGAAAAGACGCCAAAGACGCCGCGTAGTAAGAAGGTGAAAGACAGCTTCGATGAGCTAGACGATATCGTGGCGAAATACGTGCGCGATGTGGTGAAGGCTGAAAGCGGCGGTCGTGTTAACGCCAAGAACCCGCTTTCCTCCGCAACCGGCCTCGGCCAGTTCATCGAAAGCACTTGGCTCGATCTATTCAAGAAGAACTTCCCTGACCGCGCCAAGAACATGTCGGATCAGACCATTCTTGCGCTACGCAATGATGCTGAGATTTCCAAGAAGCTGATTGAAGCCTATGCCCGCGAGAATGCGGCAATCCTTCGTCAAGCTGGTGTATCGGTCAATGAAGCTGCGCTTCAGCTTGCCCACTTCCTCGGCCCGAAAGGTGCCATCTCGGTTCTGACTGCGAAGAGCGGCACGTTGGTTAGCCAAGTTCTGCCACAGTCGGCCATATCGGCAAATCAGTCGATCCTCGGCGGCGGTAAGACCGTTGATGACGTGATCGCCTACGCACAGAGCCGTGTGTCGGCCTACGACCAGATGAAGGAAGCAGCGCGGGCCTACAAGCTTGAGCAGAAGGAGTTGAACCGGGAGGCGAAAGAGTTTGCCAACCTGGGCAAAGACCTTCTGGGCGGCTTCATCGATGACCTGCGGAATGGCGCGAGCGCTTCCGAGGCCTTGGCGAATGCGCTCCAGAAGGTCGCCAGCAAGCTCATCGACATCGCGTTAAACAATATCTTCAGCGGCGGCGGCTTGTTTGGCGGTGGCAAGGGTGGACTTTTCGGCGGCGCTATCATTCCCGGCATTCTGCATAGTGGCGGCGTGGCCGGTACGCACGGATATGGTCACGGTCGCGCAGTGTCGCCTTCGGTCTTTGCCGGTGCAAAGCGCTACCATACCGGCGGCGTTGCTGGCCTTCAGCCGGGCGAAATTCCGGCCATTCTTCAGCGTGGTGAAGTTGTCCTTCCTCGCGGTGCAGGGATGGTGAACAAGGCGAGAAGCACGGAAACAATCAACGTTGTTCTGCGGGATGACAGTGGACGAATGGCCCAGATTGCCGATCAGCGCATTCAGACAGCTTCCGGCGCGATTGTTCAGGTATCGGTGCAGCAAAGCGCCAAAGCAGTGCAATCTAACTTCCCGACTATGTTGGCAGACGCACAAGCGAGAAAAATGTAATGGCAACCATTCTCTGGCCCCGTTCGGTGCTCAAGCCGAAGCGCGACCCGTTCAATATTGCCCCGCGTACACTCGCAGGCCCTTCCAGCGTGTCGGGTGTGACGCAAGTTACGGCTTCCGATGCTGGTATCTGGAAGGCGACGTTCAGCGACATCATTATTCGTCGTGGATCGCCTTCCGTTCTCGCATTTCGGGCTATTGCGAACCTGTTGGAAGGCCGTTTGCGCCCGATCCTAGTTCCTCGCTGCTGCGCTTATCAACCGTTCGATCCTGACGGCAACGGCGCGGCTGATAAAGTGCCTCACTCCGATACCAGCCCGTTCAGTGATGGCGGGCTGTACCGCTCCCGATCAATCGATATCCGCCTGACCAGCAACATACCGCTGCGCGGGACGACGGCGAACATATCGCTTGTTACAGCGGGCCAATTGCAGCCGGGGATGGATTTCTCCATCGGCGAACGGATGTACCGTATTCGGACAGTTCAGATGACGGGCGAGAATACTGCGACGATCACATTCCGGCCTCCAGCCCGCGAAGCCGCGCCAGCTGGTAGCGAGATGGAGTTCGACTATCCAGTGTGCCGGATGCGCCTGGCTTCCGATAGCGAAATGGACCTCGATCTTGATCTGATTTCGCAGTGGTCATTCCCGACCGTCAATTTTATCGAGGACGTGTAATGTCGTTCTTTAACACGGCCCAGCTGGCAGAGTTCGCCAAGCATGAAGTGCGGCTGGATTTCCTTGTTGAGTTCCGCTTTGCGTCGGAGACGATGCGTGTCTGGAACGGTAACACTGCGCTGGAAACTGGCGGCAATCGCTATGAACCGATGTACGGCTATGGCTCGATTGACGGCATTGGCATGGCTTCGACCACTGCAGCACAGAATGTCACCTTCCAGCTTTCTGGCCTACCTGATGCTACATTGAACTTTCTCGCCATGGCGCTCAATGCCAATGAAGAGGTCGATCAGCGCATTGTGGTGATTTCCATTCAGCTGTTTGATGAGGAATGGCAACCGCTTGGCAATCCAGCCCCGATCTGGTGGGGCTTTATGCAGCCACCGCGCATCAGCCGCACTGAGATGCAAGGCACAGAAGGCGCGATCCAGTCCATATCGATGACCGCTGAGAATGCATTTTTCAACCGATCTCGCCCAGCTTATGGCCGTTATACAGACCGCGATCAGCAAGCGAGATCGAACGGAGATAAGTTCTTTCAGTTCGTCGGTTCGCTGCTGTTCAAAAGCTTCAAATATCCGGACTACTGATCTCATGAACATCGCTGACTTTATCGCCATGGAGGCTCGTAAGCCTTTCGCGTGGGGCGAAACCGATTGCGTATCGACAACGGATCGCTGGATCCGGCTGGCGACCGGACTGTCTCCGCTAGCATGGATCAACCGGACTTACGCCAGCGAGGACGAGGCCAATTCCATTCTTGCTGATCGCGGCGGTCTTGCCGTACTGGTCAATAGGGCCATGCGGGCGGTCGGTATTGAAAAAACCAGTGCACCCCGCGCCGGTGATGTCGGTCTGATTTTTCATCGTGACAAGCTCTGCATGGCAATTCATGCCGGTGATGTTTGGTTTGCCCATGATGAAAACGGCTTGATCGGTGCACCGTTGAACGCTGTCTGGAAAGCATGGAGAATTGAATGCCGGTAGCGCTATCAGGGTTGATTGCCACAATTGTTGGAACGGGTGCTGTAGGTGCCGCATTGCAGACTGGACTTGCGGCGCTCACCATGTTTGCTGGAACAACCCTTGGCGGATTGGCGCTGTCATTGGGACTGTCTTATCTGGCCTCGTCTTTGTTTCGGCCATCACAGCCAAAGCCGGAAGATGTGCAGCAACAAGTCCGCCAACCCACTGCACCGCGTGTGCGCCATTATGGCCGTGTCAAAACATCCGGCACATGGGCTTTTGCAGAAACCAAAAGCGGGAATTTCTACAAGGTCCTCGCGCTGGGGCAGGGGTCGTTCGATGCGATTGAGGAAATCTGGATCGATGATCTGAAGCTCGATCTGCTGCCAGATGGAACGCCTGTGCCCCCGAGCAAGTTTCGCGAAGGCACTGACAAACGCTCGCTTCTCCGCATTGAGACAAGGCTCGGGCAGGCCACTGAAACCGCCTATGATGAGATTGTTTCCAATTTTCCGCAATGGACAGCAGCGCATCGCGGTGATGGCGTGGCGTCTCTTCTGGCCTGTCAGTATGCAGTGGGACAGGAGTATTATCTCAGCCTTTTCCCAAATGGGATCAACACCAATTATCGCGTGGTTGCCAGAACCTCGAAGATCAGGAATCCGGTGACGGGCGCCATTGCGTGGAGTGATAATGCCGCTGCCGTCATCCGCGATTATATGAGCCATCGCGACGGCATGCGCCTGCCAGAAAACCTGTTCACAACGCCGCTGGCGCAAGCGGGCTGGGTCACCGCCTTTAACCGTGCCAATGAAGCAGTGGCACTTGCGGCAGGCGGCACGGAACCGCGCTATCGCCTGTGGGGATCGTATCAGCTCAATGAGCGCCCTGCTGATGTGCTGGGCCGGATGCTGTCCTGCTGCGATGGTCGCATTGTGCCTACGCCGGATGGCGGGCTGACCTTGGATATCGGCACATGGGCCGAACCGACGGTGGTCCTCGATGCTGATGCGATTATCGGGTTTTCCGATGTCGGGCGCGGTCGCGATGTGATGACCACCGCCAACACGATCCGCGCCACCTTCCTCGACCCCAGTCAGGATTATCAATCTACTGACGCTGATCCGTGGATGGATGAAAATGCGGTTGCCGAGCGTGGCGAGGAAGCCAAAGACGTTCAGTTCAATATGGCGCCATCGCATTCTCAGGCACGACGCCTGATGAAGCTCGAATGGTTTCGCGCAAATCCGAATTGGGTCGGCACGTTCAACACCAACCTGCGCGGGTTGGCGGCCTTTGGCGAGCGCTTCATTCGCATACAATACCCGCTGTTTGGCATTAACAGTGTTTTTGAAGTCCTTGATTTCAAATTCATTCTTGGTGAAGGCGGGATATTGCAAGGTGCGACCATTCAGGTTCAATCCATGCCGCAAACTGCTTACCAGTGGGACACCTCGCAGGAAGGCACGGCACCGGTTTCGGATCACACTGATGTCGATGACGATCTGCCAATTCCTGCTGAACCAACTGTGTTGTTTAGTGGAGCATCGGCAGAGCTGAGCTTCTCACCAAGCCCCAGTGCAATTCTCACATATATGGTGCGTTGGAAGAAAACAACAGATACCGATTGGACCACTGTTGGACCACTGACCAATGATGCTGAAAGTTTCACCACACCGGTGCTCGATGCGGTGACAGAATACGAATTCCAGCTGGCCTATCGCACCGAAAAAGGCCGGGTAGGCAACTACTCGCCAAGCACCGTAGCGACGACGCCAGCAGAAGAACCAGAAGAGCCGTAAGGCTCAAGCTCACCCCACACCACCACCTTCCTTCACCCTGCCTCGGCGGGGCGCTTCCACTTGGAGAATAAGAATGGCCTTTCCGAGCCTCGATCCTAGTCAGGTCTTTCGTGATTTCGTTATCCGCGGCATGCCTTCGTCTGGCGCGTGGAAGCCGAAAAAGACAGAAATCCGACAGATGCTAAAGAGCTATGAGGGCGCCATCCTTTCGCTCATTGCTGGGCAGGGCGGCGACATAGAGCTTACGCGAGGCGTGATTTATTTCAGTGTGACTGGCGGGACGGATAACGAAATCATCGCCGAACCCGATGCGGAATTACCGGAAGGGCCTGGTTCGGCCCTCTTCATTCTTGGGGGTCTCACGTCTGAGAACAGCGGCGCTGTCACCATCAATGGAAAGGAACTTCGGACGAACTCCGGCGGCCCGGTTCCAGCCGGCTTTCTCAACCCCGGCATGTTGATCGTCTTCGCGGATATGGGCGACCACTACCGGATGGCTTTCTTCGGCGATGCAGATGCAGCGGCAACGCGAGTAGAGGAAATTGCGGCACAGTTCGGGAATGTCGCTGAGGCGGTTGGGCAGGCGCAAGAGGCGGCTATTGCCGCGCAGACTGCCGCCACTTCGGTTATCGATGCGCTGGAATTCCTGAATACTCCGCGTTCTTTGCTGGAAGCTCTCTCAGATCCTCTACTGCCCACACCGTATTTCATCGATGGATGGACATCTGGCGACTTCGCGGGGTTCAATATGGCTAACCCCAATGGCGTCACATCCCTGCCAACGGACAGTATGCTTCAGCCCATCCTAGAGTTCAACGTGACGGGGACGGCAGGCACACAAACGCTGACAGTCAACTCAGGCGATGGAAGCAAAGGCCAAGGCGTTTGGGCGGCTGTAATCCAGCACGACGATAACACATATGGCGCGTACATGGTCACTGCGCTGGGATCAGGCTCATGCACAATCTGGCCGAACCTGCGGGCAACCGTCACCGCCAAGACCATGCGAAATATGGGGGGGTCTTCGAATGGGCAGCACTACACTGAGCCGGGATACAGAGCGCTCGCACATCGCGTATTCCGAGCGACGAAAGCTGACGCTTATCGCGTTCGCTATGTTGATGCATGGGATGCGCAGACCGGTGATGCATGGGATCCGGTCAATCCTCTTTCGCCGACGAGTGTATTAACTATCAATAACGTTATTGCAAACGCAGCCAATCGCGCACGGTGGGCATTTGTATCGCGGTCAAGGAGAGTTAGCAGGGGGTCTGGAACCGTAGGTAGAGGCCAAACGCGAGACTTTGACTTAAAGGGTAAGTCCGGAATGCTTGAAGTGTTCGCTAGTCGCGCTGACATATCTGCAAGCGGAAAGTTTTATAACGTCAGGATCATGGCGAGCGTCGACGGAACGCCGTTCCACGATCAGACATACACCGAAAATGATGGCTTGGTTCGCGTGTTCGTGCCGTTCCCCGCTGGGTCTGTTGGAACGGTGCTGATCGATCCTGTTGATGAGGCGGGGGGCAATACGTATGTGGATAATACCACATGGTGGGTCTATGACAGGCTTGAAACGTGGACCAATCGCGCCATCGATATCAACGCGAAGACAGTAGTTATTGGCGACAGTTGGACAACGTTCTACCCAACCGATCCCGCTTTGGTTGATGGTATTCTCGGCAGAGAACTGCGTTCCCTAATGGCTGCGGCAGGTGGTTCCGGTCAGGTCGTATCGGTCGGACAAGGCGGTCAAACGGCTGAATGGGGGCTTGCCAATTTCGATGCGCGAGTTTTGCCGGAAAACCCTAAGCAGGTCTTGATCCTGTTCTTCACAAATGACGCTGTTCAATATGGTCAGAATGGCTACTCGCGATGGATGACCGCAATGTTCAAGATTGGGCGAAAGTGCCAGATGATTGGGGCAAATCCGATCTATGTCATGCCGCTGCCAACTTCATCATTCGCGCAGAGTATCGATCACGGCATATGGGCAAGTGCGCTTGGGAAGGGTTTGCCTTTAGAGAGATGATGCTACGGCATCGTTGCCAATGCCTCACGCCAAGCCATAAAGCCCGAACCATTGAGATGGAGGCCGTCGAAAGTATATTCGGCCTTCAGCGTGCCTTCGGGGGAGAGGTGATCGTTAAGATCGATGTATCGGCAATTGGCTGCGGCTAGGCACAAAGCTTCGATCTGCGTGTTCAGGCTGTCTGCGACGGAATTTGCCAAAGCATTCCGTTGCGTCTTGATGATCGACTGGACACGGAGATCGCGGTCCCCGAAAGCATCGATAATCCGGCGGTAATTCGCTACGATGTCATCCTGGTCAATGCCAAGCAAGATGTCGTTGATGCCGATCAGGACGAACACTTGCTCTGCCGCAATGGTGTCCAGACGTTGCAGCAACCCACCAGTCGTATCTCCTGAGATGCCGCGATTAACGACATTTTTGCCGGGGAACATCTCAGTCCATTCCCCATGGTCGGTGATCGAGTCTCCCACCATAGCAACGTCACCGTGGTCCAAGGACTGCCGGTAGATATCCACCTTCTGTCGCCAATAGGATCGCTGCGAAGGATCTTGATCCTGTGCTGAATGGAACGCCTTGCGCGCCAGTCGGTAAACTGGATTGTCCTTGTCGGCAGCGGTGTAGACCCCGACCGCGAAAAATACCGCGCACCCTGCGACTACGGCCGCGACTTTGACAACCCATCTCATATAAGCAAGCCCCCGCTTACGAACCAGAATGAAGGGCAGCGTACATAACTGGCTGAACGCGCGCAATGGTTGCGCACTTGAACCCCGCCTGATCGTGCTGTACAGTTTGGCGATTGACAATATGGAATAATCCGAATGGCCGAGCCGACGAAATATGAACGTGGGTACTCATTTTCCGGCTTTCAGGCCATGAACCCACGCTTTAAAAGGCTCGCTTGTGATCTCCTGATCATACAAAGCAAGATGCCAAGCATCTGCATAAAACATCATTTTCTGTAGCTTTAACGGTGTGAGTATTTCACCATGCTCGCGCATCTCCGACAAAAGATAGTCGGCCAACAGATTTGATGCGTTGTTAACCCCCGGCTCAAACATCGCTTTCTCCATGGACTCGGCATTGCGTAACACAACCTCGCTGAGTCGTAAAATCACATTTATCCACAGGTAATCCACAAACACGGAAATACAATGGCTCTCCTAACTTTGGAGGCGGTCGCTCGTTTGCAGCCCTCAGCCTGTTCTTGTTACTAAAGGAAAATCCAACATGAATATGCATCTTGGCGATACCCGCCTCTTGATTGAGGCAGGTCGAAAGTACGGCCTATTGCGCAACCAGATGGCCTACGTTCTCGCGACCGCTTATCACGAGACGGCGCATACGATGAAACCGATCATCGAAAAGGGCGGAGAGAAATATCTCCGATCAAAGAAGTACTGGCCGTTCTTCGGGCGCGGGTACGTTCAGATCACCTGGAGGGATAATTACGAACGGGCTGGGAAAATCCTTGGCGTAGATTTCATCCGAAGCCCGGAACTGTTGCTGAAGCCTGAATATGCAGCACCGATCATTATCGCGGGCATGGCTGAAGGCTGGTTCACCGGCAAGAAGCTTTCCGATTACATCACCTTGCAGAAGTCGGACTTCAAGAACGCCCGCCGGATCGTGAACAAGATGGATCGGGCCGAACTGATCGCCGGATATGCGAGGGAATATGACAAGGCGCTTCTGTCCGAAGGCTATGGCGTCGAGCAGGTCGTGACCGCTTCCGCTGCGGAAGTGGTTCCCGTACCGGTCGAGGAAAAGCCCATATCGAAATCCTCCCGCTTCTGGACTTGGTTCGGATCGGGCGGCGGCGCGGCTGTCATGCCGTTTGTCGACTGGAAAGTGCAGTTGGTCATCGTGGCGGCGATCATCCTCGTTGCAGGCTATGCGATCTTCACCATGCCCCAGGCGAGGGCCAAGCTTGAAAAGCTGGTTGATGCGATATGACGGCAATCTGGGCGCTCATTCCCTCATGGCTGAAATACTCGCTCGCTGCCCTTGTGGCGGCGCTTCTGCTTCTGGCGGGTGGATACACTGCCGGAACCATCAAAGAGCGCCAGCGGGCCGCATTGGCGGCGGCAGAGGCCACAGCCAAGGCAATTCAGAAAAGGGCGAACATAGATGAAAAGATTATCGGTATGGATGCTGTTGCTCTCTGCCTCGAGCTTGGCGGGGTGCCAGAGCAATGCAACGAACTGCGCGGGTTGGAAGCCGATCAGCCTTAAACCGGCAACGGCTGTCTATCTCGCAGGAAACGATACACCGGCGGGTCAGGGTATCGCTTCTCACAACGCATTTGGGAAAACGCGGGGCTGCTGGTGATGGAGGACAATCCCATGGGCGACCGTCAGGTGATGGGGATGAACATCGATATGAAAATGTCTATCGGCAACGTCATCACAATAGGAGTTGTCGTGGTCGGCATTACTGGCAGCTATTACGCGGTGAAGGGTGGAGTTGATCAGAGCAAGATCGATATCACGAAGCTTGAAACCCGCATTGAACGGCTGGAAACCCAGAACGGTGATGTGCGGGACCGTATGACCCGCATGGAAGTCACCTTACAGAATATGGCTATCAATCTGGATCGTGTGGCGCGCTTTGTGGATAGCACAGAGCAGCGGAATATTCAGCCCGGAAATCGGTGAAGGGCGGATTTCATATACCTGGGTAATGCCAGTCACAGCCTTCTCGTAAATAACTAAGCCAGAAACGATGCCCAATCCTGCATCATCTCGCGGCGCTTGGCTAGCGCCGTGCCCCGGCGATATGCTGCTTCTGTTTTATCCCGCAGGCGGTGCGCAAGAGCGGCCTCTGCAATATCACGCGGATAATCTGTTTCGTCGCCCGCCCAATCGCGGAACGAACTTCGTAGGCCATGCAGGGTAGCATCACCAGCCCCGGCAGCACGGAATACCTTCACCATAGCCGTGTCGCTTATCGGCCTGCCTTCTTTCTCCCCTTCAAATACCAGATCGCCGGTCGTGCGCTGCTTCTGCGCCATGAGGATGGCTATCGCCCGATCCGATAATGGAACCTCATGCGGTCGTGATGCCTTCATCCGTTCGGCTGGAATAATCCAAAGTCGTTCATTGAAGTCGATTTCATTCCATGTTGCGGAACGCGCTTCGTTGGAACGTGTTGCCGTGAGTGCCAAAAACTCCAAAGCCCGCGCAGATACGGCAGTCGTCTCCCGAAGTCTTTTCATCACCGCCGGTAAGTCCTTATACGGCAATGCAATGTGATGACCTTTTGTCAGTTTTTTGCGCGCTGGCAGCAATTCCTTCAAGCCGCCGCGCCATGCTGCCGGATTATTACCGGCAAATAGACCACGGGCCGTTGCATGTTCAAACACGAGCGCGATGCGCTGTCGGGTACGGTCAGCGGTTTCGGGAATTTTCGTCCAGATTGGCTTGAGAACTTCAAGGACATCGTCGCGTGTAATGTCTGCTATGGCCTTATTATGGAGCGGCTTGGCATAGGTCCGCAGGGTCATGTTCCATTGGTCCTGATGCTTCTTGTTCTTTGACGATGCTAATTTGACGTCGAGAACGTCATTCATGACCTCGGCAAATGTTTTCCTGTCATGAAGCTTTTCACCACGCGCCAGCCTTTTCCGCATTTCATCGGCTTTCTCCCGCGCCAGTGCGAGAGAAACATGGGCGGTTCCTTGTCCATATCCGCCAAGGCCGGTTTCGGTGCGCTTGCCGTCTCGTTTATGGATGAATACCCACTGACGGCTTCCCCCTGCCCTGACACGCAGATATAATCCGTCGCCGTCGCTGTAAATGCCCGGCTTCGTGAGGCCCTTTATCTTCGTTTCGGATAACTTATTGCGGGCCATTTCCCATGTCCGGTTGTCATAACTTGGATATGGAAAATACGAAAAAGCAGGGAAAATGCAACAAGACGCGTCAACAATAACAATAGCTTATGGAAACCGGGGGACATTCTCTTCCGCCAATCGGCTTTTCAGGTCATCTCGAGCGTACGATGCTGAGCACATTGCGCACTACCTCGTCCTGAAGCGGACGCTGCTTCTCGATGTTGAAATGGCCGATATCCTTCATGCCCGAGAAATCGCGATTGTCGAGACTTCCCTTGAAACGCGGACCGGCGGTCAGCGGTAGACCCCAGCCATGCTGCTTGAAATAGAAGTTCACGACACGCCTTATATTGCCAGGAAGGGGATCTGGACCTGTTGCGGCAAAGATCGCCATATAGTCAACCTGAATGCCCTTCTTCTCGAGAGCCTCGGCAACATCGATGACGGCATTGGCGCCAAGCGAATGGCCGATCAGGATAACGGGCGCTCGGGGATTATGTTGCTGATCAGCGAGTATTTGATTCAATACGAGACGCCAGGCCACGTGGCTTTTGACATGTGCATCGACGCCATTGGCCTGCAATTGCTTGCCGATCTCGTCGATGCCAGCGGAGAAGATATCCCCGAAGCCACGCAGGAGGTAGACATCGGCTTGCGGCGAGTTTCTGGACGGTGTTGTTATTTTGGGCGCTGCCTGCGCGGCGCTGCCGTAAAGGGCAACAGCAATCCCGGCAAACAGCAGGCCACGACGGGTCAGGGCTTTCGAACGCAATGTATTCGGTTTTGAAATCATCTTCGACTACCTGTTGGAGCGCGTTCGAGAACCGTGAACGAGCTTTCGAACAAAGTGCATCAAGGCAGATATCTAGAGCGCCGGATTGTTTCAGCCAAATCACTAGAACTTGAGTTTTGGAATGACCCGGCCGGTTCGGCTGGCATATTCGTCATAGGATGTACCGAATGCCGCGCGCATCATCGCTTCCTCGTGATCGACCCGATAGAAATAAAGGATAGCGACGCCGACGAGCCCGGCAAGACCGGCGAACCAGTTCGGCAGCAGGCAGAATTGCGCAGTCGCCCACAGCCAGAATGACAGATACATCGGATGACGGACATATTTGTAGAGGCCATCGGTGACCAGCTTGTGCTCTCGGCGGATTTCAAGCGAGACGGACCAGTTTTTGCCCAACTGTCGATGGCTTGCATAGAAAAGCCAAAGGAAAGCGATTTCGACAAACAATCCGATCCAGGCCAGCCATGGCTGGAAAGCATAGTCGGCAAAAGCGGGAAAGCCGGTTGTGACATAGACGATCGGAATCAGCGACAGGCCGACGGTCGCCGCACCCAGCGCCAGCCTGTCAGCCAGCGTTTTTGCATTGTTGGCAACCTTGATCTTGCGCGCACGTCGCTGGTGCGGAATGCGGATAACGACCCAGGCGACAAGCCCGATGCCCCAAACGATTGCGGCCAGTGTCGGTGTCATTCGGCAATAGTTTCCTTCGTTGGCAAGGCACCGATTATTCGGTCGTCTGTCCGGTCTCTCAGCGAAATCGGCCCACAGCAAATCTGAAAGAAATCATACCAATAGGGCTTCGTATTTCCGAATACATATTGATAGTGCACGCGAAAAAGATTCCGCTTAACACGCTTGTAGATTTCCGGCTGCAGCATATCCTTTATTCGCACGGTCTTTGTGACAGGAAAGGGCCGTTGCGGTTCGCGTTTCAGGCCCATTTCAGCCACGGGATCGGTCTTGTAGAAATTGATGGCATCGGTCAGGCACTGGATTTCCACCCAGTCGATCTTGCCGTCGTCCACCAGCCGTTGCACGCCTTCGCGAAAATGCTTGCCTGCGGGGTGATAGCCCGCCTTGAGCGCGGTCGATCCAAGGGTGAGCACCGTCACTTTGGATGCGCGGCTGCTGAATGCCGGATCGATGGCAAGGCAGCGCGCTGCAACGTCCAGCATCAGCATGCCGCCGGTGCTATGGCCGATCAGAATGACCTCGTCATAATGTTTCGTGGTGACCCGCTCGACGATACCGGCAGCAAAACGCTGCATCAGGGATTCGCCGTCCTGCCGTCGTCCCCGAATGAAATTGAGTGAAAACGACCACAAATCCATCAGATGGTTGGTCGACCAGCGCTTGCCCAGAACGGCGAGTGCTACGGAGAAAACCACCAGACCGACGAGCCAGCTGATAACGCCCAGCCATTGGACCGTCCAGCGCGCCACTGCATAGCCCGCGGCAGCAAACAAGGCGAGGACGAAAAACGGGTAGAGGAAATAGAGCCCGAAGCGCCACGCCTTGGCAAAAAAACGAAAGGCTGTGCCCGTTAGGACAAAATCGCCGAATGCAACGAGATATTTGGCCAGCCTGACAGCAAGAGGGCGGTCGAAATCCGCCAGCACTATTCTGTCCAGCACGAGAAAATTGAAGTCTGTCTCTGTGGTCCAGCTCTTGTCGTCGGGCGCCGTTTCAATGGAAACGGTGCCGACCTCGCGCTCAGGCGATACATCCACAGGCGAAACGACGGAACGAACGCTCCAGAGCGCTTCGAACCGTTTGATTTCTCTATTCAATCGCCCGAAGAACGCCTCCGGCGTTTTCGGGTCGTAGCCGCCAATGAAGAAGACAGCGCGTCGTCGAACCGGTTGCTTCATGAGCAAACCGTAATTTGGGGTTCTCGGATTGTCGAGATCATTGCCGGTCATCCCCAAACAAATATGCTTGAACCGTTGCGGTGGCTTATCTCATATCGACCAGACCGCGCTTTATGGCTTCGCGGGTTGCTTCGGCGCGAGAAGAAACGCTCAGCTTTTGATAGATGGCCTTCACATAGTCGCTGACGGTGTGCTCCGATAGTCCAAGTTTGCGGGCGATCTCGCCATTCCGGTGCCCGGCTCCTATCTCCTTCAGCACTTCGGTTTCCCGGCGCGAAAGATGGATGAACTCGCCTTCCGGCTCCGTAGGTGCCGGATGGGCGGATATGGCTTTCACCCGCGCGACCAGATTGAGCCTTGCGCGGATCGTGAGGATGAGAACGTCGAAGTCGATCGGTTTCGTAAGATAATCGTCAGCGCCTGCCTCCCGGCCTGTCAGCTCATGGCTGCGGTCGGCAAGTGCGGTCAGGAACAGGAACGGCGTGCTGGCAAGGTCCGCGCGGGAGCTGCGAATCTGTTCCAGAAATTGCAACCCGTTGGTGCCAGGCATTAATATATCGCAGATGATGATGTCGGGTGTCGTCGTGTCCAGCACACGCAGCGCTTCGGTCGCATTGGCGGCGCCGACGGCGTTGAAACCCGAGGTACTCAGTTCATCGATCAGTTCTTCCAGTATGTGTGTTTCGTCCTCAATACACAGGACGGTGGGCATGGGGAGGATTTCAGGCAGTCGCATGCTGGGCCACCTTTGGTAGAGTCAGAATGAACACCGTACCTTGTCCTTCAATCGAAGTGAAGACAAGCGTTCCGCCGTGCAATTCGGCCAATGCGCGCGACAGACTGAGGCCAAGGCCGGTGCCTGCCATATGCGATGCGTTGCTGGCACGGAAAAAGCGCGTGAAGATACGATCCGCATCTTCCGCGGGTATGCCGATGCCGTAATCGCGAACGATGCAGCGGAACTCGTTTTCGTCTTCTTCCGTCGTGACTTCGATGGGCTTGTCGGCAGGGGAATATTTGGTGGCATTGCCAAGCAGGTTGACCAGAATTTGCTCGACCAGAATACCGTCGCAATAACAAAAGGTCTCGCTGTCCTGAATGTCTGTCACCAGCTCCAGCTCGGGATGCAGTTCCTGATGGTAGGCGCAGGTGTTGCGGACCAGTTCCGAAAAATCGACCGGTTGCCGGTTGATTTGAAAGCCGTTCTCATCGAGACGTTCCGCATTGGCCGTGCTCTCCAGAAGCAGGATCAGGCGCCGGCTGGCATTGCGCATGCGCTTGGCCTTATCAATGATGATTTCAGGCGTGAACTCGTCGGCGCGGCGGATGAAGCGTTGCGCAATGATGTCGATGATCGATACGGGCGTACGGAACTGGTGCGACACCGTGGTGATGAAACTCTTGTAAAGCTCCTTGGCCTTGCGTTCGTTCTCCAGCGCTTCACGTAAGGCGGCGGTGCGGTCGGCAACGGTGTGTTCCAGCTGCTGCTTGTACTCTTGCAGCGCCTTGTGGGCGCGCTCGGCCTTGCGCATGTTGGAAAATACCTGCCATGACAGAATACCTCCGGTGGCCATGATGCCCAACACCGCAAACATGATGAGATAGATCGATTGCAATTGCTGGTCGCGCTGCGCGCCGCCTCGGTCGCGCTCCAGGATCATCGCATCATTGGCAACTTTGGTCAGCTCCTCGCGCATGGGGACCAGTGCTTCGTAAATGGCAATCGGGTCGAATTTTTCCGGCTCCGCGTCGATCATCGCCTCGATCTCGGGAAGCCGGTCGGCATTGCGCTGGATGGTTTGGGCGCCGCCCGGAATGCGTGCGAAATATTTTTTCTGCGGAGCATCGGCCAGAAGCGCAAAACGGCTGTAAAGCACATCGAGACGGAGCGAGAGATCGGCGGTGTTGGCGTTACCGCTCGGAAATGTCAGCGCCGTTTCGCCCAGTCGCCCGGCGTCCCGCTCGGTCTGGGTTATCGCCCAGACCATGTTTTCGCCGACATAGGTTGCGAGCGATTTCTGGATGACGAGGAGCTGAATGAAAGCATAAGCGAGCAGGGCCGCAAAACCCACCATGACCAGGCCGGAAAGAATATAGCCCCGCTTGAGTTTCATTTCACCTCAATCTGCTTCAGCTGCCATGCCCAGCGATGATCATAGCGCGAATCGTTCAGTTCCTCATGCTGGTCGCGCGGGTAGACGATCCAGTATGGTCCCTTGTCACGCCGGTTCAGCTCCTTGCCGTTCATCTTGTGCGCAACGAGGACGTCGTATTTATAGGCGTCTTCCAGCGGAATGCTGATGCTGTAATCATTGAGCGCCAGCACGGTTATGGAGTGGCTGGTGGCATCTTTTCCGTCGACGCCCACCGTCGCCAGCACGTCGCGCAGCAGAACCCCGTCAAAGCTCTGCGGTCCCTCGGTCCAGGCGGTGTTCGTCTGCAGCGTGCTCTGCGGCAGTTTCGTGAAATCTTCGCCAGACAGCACGCGTGTCGTTCCGTCCGGAGCGACGATGGTCAGCGTGACGGGCGGCGCAGCTTCAACCGCGCCGGTGAAATATGTGATTTGGCAGATGGCGAAAAACGCGATCAGTGCCGGGAGCGCCAGAATACGCCGGAAAGCGAACATCCAGTTTGCGCATGACACGTGAGGTTCTCCAGAAACGAAAAATTGCGAATGTATCCAAGCTTAAACGGGAGGACGCGCACAATTTCAAGATTGTCTTGAACTTGCCGAGCGAAATTCCCCTTCAAAAGCGTCAATTCACACATAACATTAAAAAATTTTGGTCCAATTCCAAATAAATATCAAACTGATTCACGAGATCTTTCAATATCTACCGGTGGTTACAAGTCATTTTTGGATGAAATGGCCGGTTCTTCTTTGTGGTGCATCCCCCTGAATAGGGGAATTGTTTTTAGCTACTAGAGCGTTCACTAAATGAGCGCCGGCCTGTTGGGGCTTAGGAGGCTGGCGCAAAAATTGGGCGGGGGCTGCTTATCGACCGCGGGGAGTCGGGGTCGATAGGCAGCCAACCAGTCCGGATAGCGCGGAAGCGGCGATAACGGTTACTCTCGAAGCGAAGCGTTTCGAGCTACGAATAAAAACCGATCCTGCCTTTATCGAATGCTTTCTGGACAAGAATGGCCGACTGGCATCTGGTCGAGCCTTGTGAACCTGCCGTTCGGGTTCCTCGATCAGAGCGAGCTTGCACCTCTTTCGCGTCCTTCATCTGGAGGGCGCGCTTTTTTTTGTCCTCCAGATGAAGGCCACATTAGTCTTTCACCTATGTCTGGCAAATGCCCCCAATGCTTGGCGTGCGGGAATATACACCTATCGGTTGCAAGCATATAAAAGCAACTTTTTGAAAAAATTATTATTCTTCTTAGAAAGATGATACTTTCTTCTTTTTTTTCAGTGGTTTGCAATATAAGAGCGATGAAGCGTGTTCGCGCCGTCGAGTAAAATCTATACATTGCAGCCGGGTATCCGGGGGGATTCACATGACAGGCGTATTACGTCGTAGAGCGTGGCTGTTGATGACAACGGCGCTGATGGGGTTGACCGTAGAGCCAGCGGGTGCCCAGGGGGCTTCGGGAGGCGGCATTAACCTCGGAACAGAAGGCGCTGGTTTTAACATCAGTGGGGCAGGCAGTGACCAGACCATTGCATTCTTGAGCGGCGTTTCCCGCACCTTTGTTGTGCTGGGTTCCAATAGATTGACGTTCGGGGATGCTAACGATTACACCTTCGCTGGCTCGATCACCGGCACTGGCGGTATCGTCAAACAGGGAAGCGGAACACAGACCCTTGCTGGCGTCAGCACGTTTACCGGCGGCTTGACCATTGCCGAGGGAGCGGTTGCTTTGGGCATGGGCGGGTCTCTGTCGCCCATTGGCCCGGTAAACCTCGCAAATGCGGGAACCTATTTCGATATCAGAGCGGCAGGCGCCCAAACAATAGGCGGGCTGTTTGGGGTATATGGAAGCACGATCTGGCTCGGTGCCAATGATCTAACATTCGGTGACGCGACTAATACTGCTTTTGGCGGCATGATTAGTGGTACTGGCGGCATAATCAAGCAAGGCACCGGCACGGCAGTATTCACGGGTGCAAATATTTATACCGGCGGCACAACGGTCAACGGTGGTGTCCTTGCGCTGGGTGCAGGGGGGGGCGCTTGCAGCAATCAGTGCGGTCAATCTCAACGGTGTAGGCGCTTCTTTTGATATAAGCGCCGCAGGTGCCAATCAGACTATCGGCGGCCTGGACGGCACCGCCGGTACAACGGTCACACTCGGTGCCAATACACTTTTATTTGGCGATTGGATCAACCGGACATTCGCTGGGACAATCATTGGCACGGGGGGAATCGTCAAGAACGGTCTCGGAACAGAGACGTTGACCGGTGCCAACACCTTCACAGGCGGTACTACAATCAATGGTGGAACGCTGGCACTTGGTGCCGGAGGCTCACTTGCAGCGGGCAGTGACGTTAACCTCGGCGTACCCGGGGCCAATTTCGATATCAGCGGGGCCGTGGGTAACCAGACTATCGGTGCGCTGAATGGCGTCAGCGATACGGGCGTATCGCTGGGCGCCAACACGTTGACGTTGGGCAATGCGACCAACCGGATTTTCGACGGGGTGATCAGTGGCACGGGAGGTATCATCAAGCAAGGCAGCGGACAGCAGGTTTTCAACGGCGTCAACACCTATAAGGGGCTTACCGATGTCAATGCCGGTAGTCTCATCATAGGAGATACAAGCGGCAGCAACGCATCCGTTGCCGGTGATGTCACTGTTGCTTCCGGTGCAACAATTGGCGGACATGGTCGCATAGGCGGCAATCTGACGCTGAACTCGGGGAGTCATTTGAGCCCCGGCGCAAGCATCGGCACGCTTACTGTGGGCGGCAATTTCACAGCAGAGCAAGGTAGCCAACTTGATTTCGAGATCGGCGCACCCGGCGCGAATTTCTCGACTTTAGGCCAGAGCGATAGTGTCAAAGTCGAAGGTAACCTGACTTTGAACAGTGCCGTCTTCAATATCATCAATGGCGGCGGCATGGGGCCGGGCGTCTACAATCTGTTTAGCTACGATGGGTATTTACAAGCCCCGTCTGTTATATTTCTCGGCATTCCAGCCGGCGGTTATGTCGATTTTCTTTACAGCGCGCGAAATATAAATCTGATCAACCCGAAGGGGTTAAACCTAAATTTTTGGAACGCAAACGGTTTGGCCACTTCAGGACAAATGGGCGGTGGTACCGGTGTGTGGTCGAGCGTTGAGCGGAATTGGGCAGATGAACATGGTGCGATCACAGGGCCTTTAACCCCCCAGCCAAACTTTGCAATATTTGGCGGTACTCCAGGCGTCGTGACAGTGTATAATGATTACGGTCTGGTGCAGGCGACCGGAATTCAGTTTCTCAGCGATGGTTATCGCCTTAATGGTCAGGTTTTAACTTTGGTGGGCAGCGGCGGTGCCGCACCGCTCATTCGCGTAGGGAGCGGTTCGGCGGATAGTCGAACATTGATAGCGACCATTGACAATATCGTCGACGGTTCGGACGGTATCTCAAAAACCGACGCAGGAACGCTCGTACTTAATGGCGACAATAGGTATCGTGGTGGCACACAAATCAACGGTGGTACGCTTTCTGTTTCGCGCGACAGCAATCTGGGTAATGCCAGCGGCGGTATTGTCCTTGACGGCGGCACGCTGCGGATCACAGGAACCGGATTTTCGCAAACCGTCCGCGATCTGACCATGACCGGCAGTGGAGGCGGCTTCGACATTGCCGATGCGGTAGCGCGCTTTACGGTCTCGCAGGCTCTTTCGGGCAGCGGCGCTCTGGTCAAATCGGGCGACGGCACGTTGGTCCTGTCCGGCCCAAACAGCTATAGCGGCGGCACGCTCGTCAGCGGCGGCACCTTGCAGGGTGATACGGGAAGCTTGCAGGGCAATATCACCAACAATGCACAGCTCGTCTTCGACCAGCAGAGCGACGGCACATTTGCAGGCGGCCTTTCCGGCACTGGCGCATTGGTCAAATCGGGCGGCGGCACGCTGACCCTGTCGGGTATCAGCAGCTATAGCGGTGGCACGCTTGTCAGCGGCGGCATCTTGCAGGGCGATGCGGGAAGCCTTCAAGGCAACATCACCAATAATGCGCGGCTTGTCTTCGACCAGCAGGACGATGGTATATTTGCAGGCAGTCTTTCCGGCAGCGGAAGCCTTGTGAAGCAGGGTTCGGGCATGCTGGTTTTCAATGGCAACGGTGCGAGTTTTACAGGCTCCACTGTCATTGAAAACGGTATGCTCAAGGTCGGCGATGCCGATCCATCGGCTGCGGTTTTGGGTGGCGATGTCGCCATCGGGGCAGGCGGCACCTTGCGCGGTCACGGCGCAATTCTTGGATCGGTCACCAATGACGGTGTGCTGCGTCCCGGTGGTTCCGTCGGAACGCTGACCATCGACGGCAATCTGGTGCAGACAGCAAACAGTGTCCTGCAGATCGACACGACGCCTGCGGGAGAAGCCAGCAAACTCGTCATCGGCGGTTCGGCACAGCTTGGCGGTGACCTTTCGATTATCGGTGAAAATGGCGGCTGGGCACCGCAGACCAATTATTCGATCCTGACTTCGGCAGGCGGTATCAGCGGAACCTTTGCAACAATCGACAGCAATCTGGCGTTTTTGACGCCGAGCCTGAATTACGGTGCGACGACGATCGATCTCCGTCTTGAGCGCAACGATGCCAGCTTTGCCAGCGTCGGCGAGACGCGAAACCAGAAAGCGGTGGCTTTTGCTGCCGACGGGCTGGGCAGCGGCGCAGTTTATAATGCGCTTGTCAGCCTGACTGCCGCTGAGGCGCGCGCTGGTTTCGATGCGCTTTCGGGCGAAATCCACGCCAGCGTCAAAGGTGCATTGATCGACGAAAATCGATTTGCACGTGACGCCATCGGCGACCGCCTGCGCGGCTCGTTCGATGCAAATTGCAAGGCGGGCGATCCGGTATGGACCGGCAAAGGCAGCACTGGTGTCTATGGTCAGGCCTGTGCCAATACCGCTGAAACGGCCTTCTGGCTGCAGGGCTATGGTGCCTGGGGTTCCAATGACGGCGACGGCAATGCCGCCAAGCTCTCAACTTCGGCAGGCGGTATGTTCATTGGTGCAGATATGTCGGTCGGCAGCTGGCGTACCGGCATGATGGCAGGCTATGGCCATTCCTCCTTCGATGCCGATGACCGTTTCTCAAGCGCTTCGGTCGATACCTATACGCTTGGCACCTATGCCGGAACGGTCGTCGAAAAGGTCGGCGCAGGCGATATCGGGCTTCGCTTTGGCGCAACCCATAGCTGGTACAATATCGACACCGGACGCTCGGTTTCCTTTGCCGGCTTCAATGCGGCGGAAGAGGCTTCATATGACGCAAGGGCGCTGCAATTGTTCGGCGAGGCCGGTTACAAGATGCGGGCCGGTCGCACGAGCTTCGAGCCGTTCGCCAATCTGGCCTATGTCCGGCTTCATACTGACGGATATGATGAGGACGGTGTTGCCGGTCTTCACAGCGACAGCGACAATAGCGATGTCACCTACACGACGCTTGGTCCGAGAGCCGCGACCGATCTGACGCTTGGCGGTATCGCCTCGACATTGCACGCAATGGTCGGCTGGCAGCATGCGGTCGGGGACACTACTCCCGTTGCAAATCATGCATTTACCGGTTCGGATGCCTTCACTGTAGCGGGTGTGCCGATTGCTGAGGATGTAGCCTTGATTGAAGCTGGTCTGAACTTCCAGTTCAGTGAAAACGCTTCGCTTGCAGCCGGTTACAAGGGGCAATTCGGTGATGGAGCCGTGCGAAACGGCTTCAACGCTTCGTTCAACGTGAAATTCTAGGCTCAAAAAATTTGTGACGATTGTTGCTCATGGCAACGATCGTCACAAATGAAGATATGGCAATTACTTCTGTTCGGGTGCCGTTGTCTGAATGCTGGCAGTTGTCTGAGGCTTCTCCATCTTCGTGGAGGATTGGGCACTATGATAGGTGCAGTCTGCCATCGCCGCTGTAACCGACAGAGCGAGGACAGCGGTAGTCACGAATACGACTTTCATGTCTGTCTCCCTTCAGTTTGGATGTGGCATTGCAACGGCAAGTTTAGCAGAGCCTGATCGTCCTGTCGCATCACATCACCCCTAAAATGCCATACGCCGTATTTTGGCCATGATTTCGCCGGGCGTTCGCCACAGATTTCTATGGTGGAATGTATTGGTTCTCGTCGCAAAAACGTATTTGGCGCGAAAATCGCGCCAAATCATGGTTTTGCCTTAATGTGATTTCGGCTCGCTCAGGAAGAGCAGCGGCTCACCACTGCGCGCTTGCCGCCGAGCGACAGGAACGAGATATGCAGGGACTGGCCGACAGGTGAAATGGTGATGTTTTCGTTCGAGTGCTGGCCGTTGGCGGTGCAGGACATGGCCACGGTAAACGTACCTTCGTAATTGTTCATTCGCGTGACCGAACATTGGCTGTCGCGGCTATCGAAACGCTCGCCGGAAATGGAGAACCGCTGGCCATCGGAACTGCACCAGTTGCCGGTGATGGGTGTCGGATCGACGGGCGGTTTGGCAGGAGCGGTACTTGCCGACGGGCGGGGTGTCGTTTCGGAACATGCAGTCAATGCTGTGACAACGAGGGCGAGGGCAAGCAAACCGGGTTTCTGCAACAATCTTCTCCTTCATGCATCGGACAAGCCCCTCCTAAAAAATGAGATTCGGGCGATATCGCGACGGCGGGATGCCAGTCCACAAGTTGTATGGAGAAAGGGCCGGATTGCTCCGGCCCTTCTGTTTGGACATAAGGGAAGACTCCGGATTATTCCCCCGGCGCCAGATGCGGGGCTTCAATCTTGGCGCCTGCATGCTTCAGCGGACGTTCGCCGGAGAGCTTGCGGATCAGCACATAGAACACCGGCGTCATGAAGATACCGAAAGCCGTCACGCCGATCATGCCTGCAAAGACCGCGATACCCATGGCCGAGCGCATTTCAGCACCGGCGCCGGTTGACGTCACCAGAGGCACCACGCCCATGATGAAGGCCATCGAAGTCATCAGGATCGGGCGCAGACGCAACCGGCTTGCCTCGACTGCAGCCTGCACGACACTTCGTCCGGACAATTCCAGCTCGCGGGCGAATTCCACGATCAGGATCGCGTTCTTCGCCGATAGCCCCACAAGGACTATCAAGCCGATCTGGGTGAAGACGTTGTTGTCACCTCCCGTCAGCCAGACGCCGGTGAGCGCCGCCATGATCCCCATTGGCACGATCATGATGATCGAAAGCGGCAGGGCAAGGCTTTCATACTGTGCAGCCAGCACCAGATAGACCAGCAGCAGCGCCAGCGGGAAAACGAGGAAACCGGAACTGCCAGCCAGAATCTGCTGGTAGGTCAAGTCGGTCCACTCGTAAGCGATGCCCGGAGGCAGGGTTTCTTCCGCGATCCGTTCGATGGCAGCCTGAGCCTGACCGGACGAGAAGCCGGGAGCCGGGTTGCCGTTGATATCGGCGGAAAGGAAGCCGTTATAACGGATGGCGCGTTCTGCACCCACGGTCTGCTCGACTTTCAGAAGAGCCGACAGCGGGATCATCTCGCCCGACTGCGAACGAACCTTCAGCTTGCCGATATCCTCGGCATGGCTGCGATAATTCGCATCGGCCTGAATGCGCACGCTGTAGGTCCGCCCGAAGGCATTGAAGTCGTTGACATAGAGTGAACCCAGATAAATCTGCAGGGTTTCGAACACATCGGTCACCGCCACACCAAGCTGACGTGCCTTCGTGCGGTCAAGATCGGCATAGAGCTGCGGCACATTGATCTGGTAGCTCGAATAGAGACCGGCCAGCTCAGGTGTCTGATAAGCCTTGGCGAGAAACGCCTTGGTCGCATCGTCAAGCGCTTTGAAGCCAAGTCCGTTGCGATCCTCAAGCTGAAGCTTGAAGCCGCCTGTCGTGCCGAGACCCTGAACGGGCGGCGGCGGGAACATGGCGATGAAAGCATCCTGAATGGCACCGAACTGCTGGTTCAGGTCTGCCGTGATTGCATTGGCTGAAAGGTCCGGGGTTTTACGTTCCTCGAACGGCTTCAGCGTCACGAAAACGATGCCGGAGTTCGACGAGTTGGTGAAACCGTTGATCGACAGGCCGGGGAAGGCGATGGCATTGGCCACGCCCGGATGTTTGAGGGCAATGTCGCTCATGCGGCGGATCACATCTTCCGAACGGTCGAGCGTTGCCGCATCCGGCAATTGCGCGAAGCCGATCAGATATTGCTTATCCTGTGCCGGAACGAAACCACCGGGCACCGCACGGAATAGCACGAAGGTGACGCCAAGCAGCACGACATAGAGACCCATGACCAGCGACTTGCGCGAGAGAATGCTGCCAACACCGCGTCCATAGGCTTCCGAACTTGCACCGAAGAACCGGTTGAAGCCACGGAAGAACCAACCGAACGCCTTGTCCATGATGCGGGTAAGCCGATCCTTCGGCGCATCGTGACCGCGCAGCAGCAGGGCTGCCAGAGCAGGCGAAAGCGTCAGCGAATTAAACGCGGAGATCACCGTCGAGATCGCGATGGTGAGAGCGAACTGACGGTAGAACTGGCCGGTCAGGCCGGTGATGAAGGCAAGTGGCACGAAGACCGCAACCAACACCAGTGCAATGGCGATGATTGGCCCGGACACTTCCTGCATGGCGCGATAGGTTGCCTCGACCGGCGACAGGCCCTGTTCGATGTTGCGCTCGACATTTTCCACCACCACGATGGCGTCATCGACCACAATGCCGATGGCAAGCACAAGGCCGAAGAGGCTGAGCGCATTGATGGAGAAGCCGAACACATACATGACCGCGAACGTGCCGACGATGGAAACGGGAACGGCAACCAGCGGAATGATCGAGGCGCGCCATGTCTGCAGGAACAGGATGACGACGATCACCACCAGCACGATGGCTTCGAGCAGTGTGTGAACGACCGACTCGATGGAGGCTTTCACAAAGGCCGTCGTGTCATAGACGATGTCGAAATCCACACCCTCCGGCATGGTCTTCTTCAGATCGGCCATGGCGGCGTGGACGTTCTCAGAAATCTCAAGTGCATTGGAGCCGGGGGCCTGGAACACGCCCATGCCCACAGCCTGCTTGTTGTCGAGCAGCGAGCGCAGCGAATAATCAGCAGCCCCCATTTCAACGCGCGCAACATCGCCCAGCCGGGTGATTTCACCTTCGCTGCCCGATTTTACAACGATGTTGGCAAATTCTTCCGGTGACTGGAGACGGCCTTGCGCATTGACAGAAAGCTGAAGGTCGAGACCCGAAACCGACGGCGATGCACCGATGACACCGGCAGCGGCCTGAACATTCTGCTGGCGGATGGCATTGGCGATGTCGCTTGCGGAAAGTCCGCGCTCGGCAGCCTTCTGCGGGTCTATCCAGACGCGCATCGAATAATCACCACCGCCGAATATCTGCACCTGACCGACACCCGGAACGCGGGCGATGCGGTCCTTGACGTTCAAAACAGCATAGTTGCGCAGATAGTTCACGTCATATCGCCCATCGGGCGAAATAAGGTGAACGACAAGCGTGAGATCGGGCGAGCTTTTGGCGGTTGTGACGCCCAGCGTGCGCACTTCTTCCGGCAGGCGTGGTTCGGCCTGCGAAATACGGTTCTGCACCAACTGCTGGGCCTGATCGGGATCGGTGCCAAGCGCGAAAGTGACGGTCAGCGTCATGACGCCATCGGCGGTCGCCTGGCTCTGCATGTAGAGCATGCCTTCGACACCGTTGATCTGTTCTTCAAGCGGCGTTGCGACGGTTTCGGAAATAACAGCCGGGTTGGCGCCGGGATATTGGGCGCGGACCACGATCTGCGGCGGCACGACTTCCGGATATTCCGAGATCGGCAGACCTGTCATGCCGATCAGACCGGCAACGAAGATCAGGACCGACAGAACGCCAGCGAAGACCGGGCGGTCGACGAAAAAGCGTGAAAAGTTCATCTGTTTATCCCCCTTAAGCGGGAAGGCAAAGACTCTCCTGTCCCGCAGGAACTAGCGTTCTCGCGGGTTGATGAGGCTGAGTTCTTGCGTCTAGCGCGCGCCGTAAGACGCGCCGTTTCAACTAATTCTTGGCAAGTGTTTCGGTGACAGGCTGCGGTACGACGACCACGCCCGGACGAATGCGTTGCAGGCCGTTGACGACGATGTTCTCGCCGGGCTTCAACCCGCTTTCGACAATGCGCAGGCCGTCATAATTGCGACCGAGCACCACCTGCCGGTATTCAACCTTGTTATCCGCGCCGACCACGAAGACGAATTTCTTGTCCTGGTCGGAAGAAATCGCCCGGTCGCTCACTACCAGTTTTTCATCCGGTTCCGGTTCGCCGAAACGAATGCGGACAAACTGGCCCGGTATGAGCCTTCCATCCGGATTGTCGATTGCCGCGCGAACGCGGATCGTGCCGGTCGTGGCATCGACTTCATTGTTGATGAGTTGGATATGGCCGGAAATCGGAGTGCCTTCATCGGAAGCGGTGCCGATCTGGACGGGAATGCGCTCGATGGCACTTCCGCCGGGTGAGGCGGCAAGCTTGGCAAGCGCCTTGGTGACGACTTCCTCATTGGCGCTGAAGCTTGCATAGATCGGATCGACCGAAACAAGCGTGGTCAGGACCGGCGAGGCGGAACTTGCGGCAACCAGATTGCCCGCCGTGACTTCCAGCCGTCCGACGCGACCGGAAATCGGCGCGCGCACTTCCGTATATTGAAGGTCAAGCTCGGATGAACGAAGTGCTGCCTTGGCGGAACGCAGGCTTGCCTGCGCCTCGTCATAGGCGCTGGAGCGCTGGTCGAGGCCGCTCTGGGCAATGGTGCGGGTGGTCACGAGCTGACGCCCGCGTTCCAGTTCCGTTTTGGCCAGCGCAACGCGGGCTTCTTCGGCTGAAACCTGCGCTTTCGCCTTTTCGACTGCCGCCGCATAGGGCTCGGGATCGATGGTGACGAGCAGGTCGCCCTGCTTTACCAGCGCACCTTCGCGGAAATGAGCTTTCAGGATAGCGCCGCCGACGCGCGGGCGAATTTCAACCCGGTCAATCGCTTCCAGACGACCGGAAAATTCTTCCCAGCTCACGATGCGTCGCGATTCCGCCTTGGCGACCGAAACCGGTACGGCAGGCGGCGGAGCGGAAATATCGGTTGCGGCGTCGGCCTTGAGGTGCGGAACACCAAAGAGAATGGCGCCGCCGCCGGCTGCAGACAATAGGATACTCAGGCCGGCGCCCCAGAGGGCCCGGCGGGCTGTGATCGATGTCATTGTTGTATCTCCTAACCGGTGGGGGCCGGCTTCAATGTGAGCATCAGATCAAAGCTTGGGAGGACTTCAAAACTGATGTTATGCTGCGATTGGCTTTGCTCCTGCCTGCCGGAAGAAATCGGCAAACAGGTCGATAAGTTTATGTTCCTGTGGCGACCAGTCGGTGCCCGCCACCTTGTTTTCGGGTATCCAGCCGGCTTTTCCGGGCAGGACATGAGACTGAACCTTCACGCCCGCCTGACGGAGACGCTCGGCATAGGCCTGCGTTTCATCGCGCATCGGACATTGGGCGCTGGTGACAAGCAAAGTGGGTGCCAGGCCAGCAAGACGCGTACACAAGGCGGGTGCAGCATAGGGGTGGGTGAAACCCGCACACTCGCCCAGATAATGCTGCCAGCCATCCGACATCGTCTGGACGGCGCTTTCCGGGCAATATTTGCGGAAAGACGCCGTGGCGAGGCAGGGGTCGAGCATGGGCGAAAGCAGTATCTGACCCTTGAGATCGGTCAGATATTGATCGCGCGCCATGAGGGCCACGCCGGCAGCAATATTACCGCCCGCCTCTTCACCGGCGACGAACAGCATCGACTTCTTGTGCGCAAATTCACGGCAACGCTCGCGCATCGAAGTCAGAATGGAGTAGGCTATCTCAAGCGCCGCCGGGAACGGGTTGAGGCAGGCCGACGAATATTCCGGCGAGACGACCACCGCACCTGCCTCGGCAAGTGTTTCGGCAACGCGTTCGCAAGCGCCAAGGCAGTTGACCGAGAAAGCCCCACCGTGAAGGTGCAACACCACCGGCGGCGGAGAGAGCAATTTGGCGCCCTTATAAATGCGCGCCGTGCAGTTGGTGTTACCCGCCTGCATTGTCTCAACCGTAAACTTCTCACACATCTTTCCTGGCCTTCATGTATAGCGGCAAACCGCCATGTTTAGATATTATCATTGTCTATAGACTGGAATAGTCCCCTATAATTGGTTACACTGTCCAGAATCTCGAACAATGACGGCTTTTTGATAATGGACCAGCTTTCGGCCATGCGCGCTTTTCTCCGGGTTGTTGAAACCGGTAACTTCACGCGCGCCTCCGCCTCGCTCAATATGCCCAAGGCGACGATCAGCAATCTCATCCAGGGATTGGAAGCCCATCTGCGTACAAAACTCCTTAATCGTACAACCCGCCGTGTTCTCGTAACACCGGACGGCGCGCTTTACTATGAGCGTGCAGCGCGTTTGCTGGCCGATCTCGCGGAGCTTGACGGCAGCCTGTCGAGTGCCCAGACCTTGCCGAAAGGTCGGCTGCGCGTTGAAATGGCGAGCGCGGTCGCCAATCTCATCATCATTCCGGCGCTGATCGAGTTTCACCAGCGTTATCCCGATATCCAGATCGATCTCGGCGTATCGGACCGGCCTGTCGATTATGTGGCGGAAAATGTCGATTGCGCCATTCGTATCGGTGAGTTGACCGACCAGTCGCTGATTGCGCGCCGCATCGGCGACATGCATTTCACTGCCTGTGCTTCCGCCGAATATCTCGACCGTTGTTCCACGCCGCTCCATCCTTCCGATCTGAGCCGTAACTGCACGGTGGTTGGCTATTTCCGGCCCTCGACGGGCCAGCAGATGCCCTTCCGTTTCAAAAAGGGGACGGAGGAAATCGAGGTCAACGGGCGCTACGTGGTGGCGGCGAACGAATCGACCACCTATCTCGCCGCCGCGCGAGCAGGGCTCGGCGTGGTGCAGGCACCATTGTTCATGGTGCGCGAGGATCTTGAAAACGGCACGTTGCGCCCTGTCCTGCAGGAATGGGAAATCGAACCGATGCCGATCTATCTGGTCTACCCACCAAATCGGCATCTCAGCAACCGCCTCCGCGTCTTCGCGGACTGGGTCGTCAAGACTGTTGCAAAGTCTCAACTGACCGATAGCTGACGCATCTGCAACTTTGTCGGGAACAAAACCGCTTCAGATTCATTTACTTCGAGCGTTTGTCCGGGAATCACCGGATGATCAGCTGTGTCCAGGTTTCCGGTCGTCACAAATCGGGAGTTTGGGGGCATATCGATTTTCAACGATTGGAGTTCATTATGGGGATTTTCGATAAGATTAAGAACGCCATTTGGGGAGAGGCACAAGCGGCTACTCCTGGGACGGAAACGGCTGCACAGCCTGCGCCGACACCAACCGCTTCACCTACTGCCGCCGCTCCGGCGCCATCCGCATCCGCACCCGCTTCGACGGGCGCCGTCGATGTTGGCGCCATTCTGGACGCTGCTGTTGCCAAAAGCGGTCAGAAGCTCAACTGGAAGACTTCGATCGTCGATCTGATGAAGGCCCTTGGCCTCGACAGCAGCCTGGAACACCGCAAGGAGCTCGCCAAGGAGCTGGGCTATACCGGCGATACGGGCGATTCCGCGACCATGAATGTCTGGCTGCACAAGCAGGTCATCCAGAAACTCAAGGATAATGGCGGCAAAGTACCCGCCGGATTGTAATCAGGAGGGTTCCCGATGGGAAGCGCAGGAATAGGCTGGATTGCGGCAATCATCATCGGCGGTTTGGCCGGCTGGATTGCCTCCAATTTCATGAACAGCAATACCGGGATATTCATGAACGTCATACTCGGTATCATCGGCGCAGCCGTAGCGAGTTTTATCTTCGGATTTCTCGGTGTTTCGTTCGGCGGCTGGCTGGGCTATCTGATCGCGGGCTTTATCGGTGCCTGCATATTGATATGGCTGGGCCGATTGGTAAGTTAGCAAAAAGGCGCCGCAAGGCGCCTTTTTCTTTGCGGGATTAATTTCGAGCCCGATGCTCTGCGAGAAAAATGCGGTCATCCCGATTAGAGCAGATTACCGCGAAGATGATCGCCAGAGCCGCACCCAGAAATGTATCGAGGATACGTTCGGAAATCATGCCGTCGTGCGGCACTCCCGGTGTCGCCAGATAGGTCATCAAAAGCGCCATCGGCGTCACCAGAATCTGTCCCAGCGCATAATTGCTGCCGATAATGACTTCGGTAGCGAATTGCAGTCCGGCCAGGATTGCAATGACGGACCAGAGGCTAGGCCCTTGCGCAAGCACCAGCCATGTAATCAAAGCGCCCAGAAGAGTGCCCGCCATGCGCTGCAAGGCCCGGTTCATGCTGATGTGCAGATGCGCACCCTGCATCACGGCGACAGCGCCCATGGCCGCCCAGGCGGGATGCGTAGCACCCAGAGCATGGGCAGTCAGGGCAGCAATTGCGGCACCAAGCGCAATCCGACCAGCGGCAACAAGCCGGTGAGCGGCCGGTCGCGACGGCTCGGACGGAAACGGTCTTTCCGGCGACGCCTGATGACGAAACTTCTCGGTCAGGGCACAGATCAGGCAGGCGAGAGCCGAGACAATTGCCGTCGCGTCGGTGCGCTCGAAGACATCATGCAGCGATCCGACCGGCGCCATGGAGGCACCGGCTGCGAAGATGAATATGAGCGCGCCGGGCGGCCCGAATTTTCCGGTGACGGTTATGAAAGAGAAGATGCCCGCGGAAAGTGCGAGCAGCACAAGCTGGCCGGGCAGGGGCAAGCCGACCCATGTGGCGAGCGACATGAAAAATACCGCGAGCGTCTGGCAAATCGCGCACAGGAAGACGATCCATTCGCGTTTTGCCTCCGGAGCGAACCGGCCAAACAATGCGACAAGTGAGCCAAGCGAAGCAAAGCCGATCAGATGCGACCACGAGGACAGGCTGACCAGCGGAAGCGCGATAGCGACGGTGGCGGCAGCCTGAAGCCCGGCAAGCGACGAGTTTCGGAGTGAAGGCTGGCCAGCAAGGGCAATGCTTTCCCGAAACTGCTGCGGCTTCAAAAGATTATAGGCGGCGTGGCGCCGCCCGGAAAGAAATCCGTCCGTTTTCATTGTTCCGGGTCCTGCTCGCGGTCGGATTGTATCTGCGACAGCCGGTGCTCGATGCTGTCGAAGCTGCGAAGTATGGTTGCAATGTCATCGTCCGACAGATCGGCAAGCATTTCTTTCTCGCCTTTTGCCAGTTCCTGACGAATTTCGGCGACCCGCTTTTCCCCTTGCGCCGTCAGATGGACCAACCTTGCACGACTGTCCCTTTCATCGACGCGGCGTTCCGCCAGGCCTTGACGGCATAGAATGTCGAGAAGGCGCACGAGGCTGGAGCCGTCTATCCCAACCAGAGCAGCCAGTTCCTTTTGCGTCAGGCCGCCTCCTGTCTGGTGAAGATGGACAAGGGGAACCCAGGTCGCATCGGTCAGTCCGGCTTCGGCAAGCCGGATGTCAAGCGCACGCCGCCAGCGTCGCGCCAGCAGTGAAAAGCGAATACCAAATTGGGAACGGGGAGAGTCTGAAATCATGCAATGATTAAGGCATAAAATAGTTTGAATTGCAAATCAAATTATAATTGAGGGCGCATGGGGAGCGACCGGAACGGGATCGACCGTTCCGGCGTAACGGTTCAGAGATTGCCTGTTGTGCGTGCGATGACCTTGATTTCAAAGTCGAAACCGGCAAGCCAGTTGACGCCAATCGCTGTCCAGTTGGGAAAAGGTGGATTGCTGAAAATCTGGTTCTTGATCTGCATGATGGTTTCGAACTGGTTTTCCGGATCGGTATGAAAGGTGGTCACATCGATGATATCGTCGAAGGTGCAACCGGCAGCCTTCAGCGTTGCTTCAAGATTTTCGAAAGCGAGCTGAACCTGCTTTCCAAAGTCTGGTTCAGGTGTTCCGTCGTTGCGACTTCCAACCTGACCGGAGACGAAAACCAGATCGCCTGAGCGGATCGCGGCGGAATAACCGTGCGCTTCATAAAGGGCATGGCGGTTGGCCGGAAAGATAGCCTCTCTTTTTGTCATTCTCGTTTTCCTTCGTCGTGTTACGGCGTGGGTCGCTGGGAGAATTTACCCGTTGGTGGCTTCACAAGCGGTCGGTTTATTTGATATACGCCATGTATATTAAACAGCACATATACGGCCTGTATGTCAATTCATATACGTATCGTATATAAAAATGGGTGTGACAATGGCGGTGAACCTGCGCATCAAGGCGATGGAAGAAAACCGGGTGAAGCTGATTGCAGCGGCCCGGAAAGCTTTTGCGGAAAAAGGTTACGCCGCCGCCTCAATGGATGAATTGACCGCTGAGGTGGGCCTGACGCGCGGTGCGCTCTATCACAATTTTGGTGACAAACGTGGGCTTTTGGCAGCCGTGGTTAGCCAAATGGACAGCGAAATGGCTGCGCGTGCGCAAGCGATTGCTACGCGGGCAGATAATCTGTGGGACGAGCTTCTCGCGGAAGGTGTGGCCTATATAGAGATGGCGCTCGATCCGGATATCCAGCGCATCGTGCTGCTTGATGGACCGGCGTTTCTCGGCGATCCATCACAATGGCCGAGCCAGAATAGCTGTCTGCAAGCGTCGCGGCAGAAGATGGCGAAGCTGATCGAGCAAGGCGTGTTGAAACCGGTTGACCCGGAAGCCGCCGCGCGATTGCTCAACGGCGCTGCACTGAACGCCGCGCTCTGGATTGCTGCCAGCGACGATCCGAAAGCCGTTCTTTCCAAGGCGATTGAGGCCTTTCAGTCACTCGCGACCGGCCTGCTGGCAAAACCGGTTTAGGGTCAGGACCTTTTGATGGAAATGGCGCCTGAAACGACACCAGCAGATCGCGCGTTATTTAGGTGTCCAGAGGATGTGATCCATCCGCCCGGCTACTTCGTCGAAAAAGCTCGGAAATGAACCACATTTCCTTCGCCTTTTCTCCTCGTGTCCAAACGGATGGCCTCGTACCATTTTCACCAAATTAATAGGTCCTGCCCCCTTGATATCTGGCAATACGGTTGACGGAGATGTGGTAATTGTTCAGTTTTTATTGACTTGTTATATTAGGAAAACAGAACAAACCGATCCCGACACGGAGACCCTATGGCGACTGAAGGACTTGGACAGACACTTGGGCCTGCTGTGGTTCTGCTTGCCGCCGGTGTCGTGGCGGTGCCGCTGTTTCGGAAGCTTGGTCTCGGTTCGGTGCTGGGGTATTTCGCTGCCGGTGCCCTGGTCGGGCCGTCGGTTTTCGGGTTCTTCACCGACCCCGCAACGATCCTGCATTTTTCCGAGCTTGGCGTGGTCATGTTCCTGTTCGTCATCGGACTTGAAATGCGTCCCGGCAAGCTCTGGACAATGCGGCAGCAGATATTCGGTCTCGGTCTTGCACAGGTTCTGAGCTGCATTGCCCTTCTCACCGGCGCGGGCGTTCTTCTGGGCTTGTCGCCGATAACAGCCCTGATTGCCGGCTCCGGCTTCGTCTTGTCTTCCACGGCCGTCATTATGTCGATGTTGCAGGAGCGGGGGGAAATAGCCACGCCGGATGGCCAGAAGGCCGTCTCCATCCTCCTGCTCGAAGATCTCATGATCGTACCGCTACTGGCACTTGTCGCCTTTCTTTCACCTGCTCAGCATGAATCTGGCGGGGTTTTGGGTATTGCGATAGCCATTGGCGCCATTTTGCTGCTGATTGCTGTCGGGCGCTGGTTGCTAGATCCGTTCTTTTCGTTGCTGGCGCGGGCCCGGACACGGGAGGTTCTGACAGCGGGCGCCTTGATCGTCGTGCTTGGCGCTGCCTTGTTGATGGAAGCGAGCGGGCTTTCCATGGCAATGGGCGCCTTCCTGGCCGGGGTGATGCTGTCCGGTTCCAGTTACCGGCATCAGATTGAAAGCGACATCGAGCCGTTCAAGGGGCTCTTGATGGGGCTGTTCTTTCTGGCAGTCGGCATGTCGCTCGATCTTGGCGTGGTTGCATCGGATTGGCCGTCGGTTCTCATCTTCCTTGTCGCCTATGTGATTACGAAGGCAATCGGCATCTATGCCGTCGCCCGTATTTTCGGCTCCAGCCATCATTCGGCGCTCGAACGGACACTGCTCTTTGCGCAGGGCGGCGAATTCGCCTTTGTTCTCTATACGTCGGCATTCGGCAACGGGCTGATTTCCGCGCGAGACAACGCCCTGTTTTCAACCGTCATCATTTTGTCGATGGCTGTGACGCCATTCGTTCTTATTCTGGGTTCCCGGCTTTTGCGTGAGGAAGCGCCGTCTCTCGAAGGCATTGAAGCCGCGCACAATCTCAAGGGCCGTGTACTGATGATCGGCTTCGGGCGGTTCGGGCAAATCGCATCGCAATTGCTGCTCGCACAAAGGTCGGATGTTTCGATTATCGAAGCCGATCCCAACCGTATCCGTGAAGCCGGGCGGTTCGGTTTCAAGATATTCTATGGCGACGGATCGCGGCTCGACATCCTGCATCACTCAGGCGCGGACGAAGCCGAAATCATCATGGTCTGCGTGGACGACCGGAAGACGGCCAATCGGATCGTCGAGCTGGTCAAGTCCCATTTCCCGGCGGCAAAGCTCATGGTGCGTTCCTATGATCGCACGCATTCCATCGAATTGCTCAAGGCAGGAGTGGATTTCGAGCTGCGCGAAACATTCGAATCCGCGCTCCTTTTCGGAAAGGAAGCTCTTTGCGAGCTTGGGCTGGACGAGGTGGTCGCAGAAGACACGCTGCGCGATATTCGCATGCGCGATGCCGAACGGCTGACGGCGCAGGTGCAGGGCGACATCTATTCCGGTGCCGATCAGCTGCTTACCGGCGTTCCTGTCCCTGAACCTCTGACGCCTCCCGGCAAGGTTACGAAACTCGCCGGGGAAGAAGGTTCAAGCTGAACAATATGCTTTGAAGTGCCGAATTAGCGCGCATCCCGAAAAGTGTGAAACGGTTTTCGGAATAAGATGCGCGTCAAAACGAACAGGTAGAGCGTCGATCTGATTCGAACAGATCGAAATGCGCTCTAGTCCCGCACTGCCATTTGCAGTTCGGCATGACGCCCCAGCGTCGTCATCCATTCGCTGTACTGGGGGTTCCGCTCGATCTGGCGCCCGTAATGCCTGCGCAATGCGGCTGTCAGTTCGCCTTTACGCCCAAGCTGTTCGTCCGCAAACTCGATCATCTGGGAGTTCGGCCAGGCCTGCGGGCGAATGGCGACAAGGCGGGTGAAGAGGCTTTCGGCCGTCTCGTCCTGATTGGCCTGCGCCATAAGCGAAACCATAGCCGCCGTCGAGCGCGACACGCCCATGTGGCAATGGACCAGCAGATGGCTTGGCGCTTCCGGGTTTTGCGTGGCAAGGAATTCCGAGCCGAACTGGAGGATCGCACTCATATGATCTGGCGTCGGCATTGTGTGGTTGTCGGCGGCATTGATGATGTCATGAAAACGCAACGTCACGCGATGATGTCGCTCGAAAGTCTGAAACGCATCGAGTTCCGGAAGGTCCGGATCGACCAGCGAAAGAACATGGGTGACTTTGCGCGTCCGCTGTTCGGGTAGTTCCTGAATTCCACACACGGTCAGTTGCGGGGCAAAATGCACAGTCATGCCAGTCTCCTTGGATTTCAGTTATGCCGTCCAGAGCATTTCCTGTTTTTTTGAATCATCAGGAATGCTCTATCCATTTGTTTTTACACGCATCTTTTTCCGAAGGCCGCTTTGCGTTTTTCGGAGTGCGCTCTGGTTTGAAAATGACGGGATGGTGATACATCGCATAGACGACATTTTCATGTTCGATGTCCCAAGCCCGTCTCATCGTCGTTGGTGCTCCCAAGTCCCATACCGCCGCCCATGCCACCTCCCATTCCCATGCCGCCGCCTTTCCCGCCTTCGCCCTTCGCGCGGTCATCCTTGCCGCGTCCACTGCCGCTCGACGGTCGTGTCGGACCCTGAGACGGGATTTGCAGATCCAGCGGGATAGGATCAAGATCAAGGGCGGTGCGAATGAAATTGCGCAATGACGTGACCAGCTCACCCGTATGAACCGGGTGTCCTGCCACCAGTTCGCGGGCCGCCTTTTCTGCAAGCCTTACATGCTCTTCCGTCCCCAGAAGAAGAACATCCGAAAGCGCCGCCTCGACAGAATCGCGAATACGCCGGCGGCGCTCGGAATGCGCAACGATCTCCACCGTCTCGGCTTCTTCCGTCTCCGGTGGATGCCGTAACTCGCGCAAATGGCGCGGATCGACGGAAAGGTCGCCCGTAAACGAACCGCCAAGCGTCTTATAGGCAGCGATGAGTGTCTTCAGCCGTTCGTTGATCTGGCGATTCATGCGCTCGCGTCGCTGTTGTATCGTCAACATCATAAGCAGACGGATGCCAACGCCGATCAGCGTAAAAAGTGCGAGGCCCAACAAAGTGGCTGTCAGACTTTGCCAGGAGCTGAAATCAATGCCGCGCAGCGAAAATCTCCATGGGGAAGGTGTGCGGTTCCTACTAAAGCCCGAAGTGTGGTGCGTTGCAACACTTGTTGCGGCTACACGCATGTTCATTTGGGCCGTGCAAAGGGCAGTTTGAAATCGCTGATGCTAATCCCTTGGAAGCTGCCTTCTGGCCCATTCTCCTTCGGGAATGGCCCGTCCGATATTGTAGCTGAAAGTGTCGATCACCATCGTTTCCGCATCGACCTTGCACGTGAAATCGATAGCATACCATTTGCGCTTGCTACGAAAGGCGCCGTCGCTGACCGTCAGGCCAGTTGCTGAAACGGAACCGCCTTCACGCGCAAGCATATCCGGAAACGCGCCAGGTTGATGGCGGCGCACCTGTTCGAGCGCCTCGATACCGCATATCTGGATGATCCTGTCGTTGGGCGCGAGCTTGCCCAGCGCCTGTTTCACACGCGGATCGGACATGGCATCCTTCGAATAGATTTCGCGCGCTCGCGTCAGCTTTTTGGCTGGCGTCGCCGGTTTGGGAGCGTCGGCTTTCTGATCCTGCGCCTTTTGAAGTTTTTCGGACGTAGCTGGCTTTTCTTGTGGTGCGGGTGGCTTCTTTTCTTCAGCTGCCGCGATCTGACCGGTTTCGGATGGTTTTTCCTTAGCCTGCTCAGCATCCGTTGCCGCATCAGCCTCGGAGGGCTCGTCCGGCTTTTGCGTCTCTTCAGGTGTCGTGGGCGGCAGGTCCTGCTCCGGGGGGGATTTCACTTCCTGTTTAGCTGCCGCGGACTCGAACGCCTGCGGTTGCGGTGGAGGAGCGGCCTGTTCCGGTGTCTTTGGTGCCTTTGGCTGCGGCTTCTTTTCAGGGGGCGGCGGTTGAACCAGCTCCACATTGACGCTTTGTTCGGCAGCGGGCGAGGGAAGCTCCGGAAGGCGGACCAGAAACAGCAATGCCAGCATCAGATGCAAGGCGACCGAGGCGGGTAGCCCCCAACCGGCCTCTTGCAAAACTCTTCTGGTGAACTGCAGCATGGCTCCAACGATCAGGGACTCGAAAAGTTCAATCTAGAGCGCATCCTGAAAAGTGTGAAACGGTTTTCGGAAAAGATGCGCGTCAAAATAAACAGTTAGAGCCCGACATTCGGCCTGTCGATAATTTCACGCAGGGCAAAGCTGGAATTGATCTTCACAACATGCGGAAGAGCCGAAAGCCAGTCGCGATGGATGCGCTCATAGTCTTCCAGATCGCGCGCCGCAACCCGCAGAATATAGTCATATTCGCCCGACATGAGGTAGCAGACCAGTACGTTAGGACACCGTTTCACCGCCGCCTCGAATTCGGACAGCGTCTTGGCGAATTGTCCCGAAAGCGAAATATGGACAATCGCAATCATCCGGTACTCGAGCGCCTTCTGGGAAAGGCGGGCGTGATAGCCCGCGATCACACCGCTCTTTTCAAGAATATCGAGGCGGCGCGAACAGGCTGAAGGCGACAGTCCAACCTTCTCCGCAAGTTCTGCATTGGTGATGCGTGCATTGGCCTGCAATGTCCTGAGAATTGCAAGATCGATAGGATCAAGATTGCTCATTCGAAGAACCTTCGAAAAAGAGGATCACTTGCGCAATAATTCACCAAAAAGACGGGACGGGCAAATCTTCTTTGCAAGGACATTGCGAGCCGCAGGTGTTCTCATTTTCGGATCGACAACGACCCACGGCAAGTGGGCAAAAAATGAGAGGAACGCTTATGCGTGTCGGTTGCCCGAAGGAAATCAAGAACCATGAATATCGTGTCGGACTGACCCCCGCCGCAGTTCGTGAATATGTGGCTCATGGCCACGAAGTCTGGATTGAAACAAAGGCAGGTGCCGGTATTGGTGCCGATGATGCCAGCTACATCGCCGCTGGCGCGAAAATTGCCGCTTCTGCAAAAGACATTTTCGAGAAGTGCGACATGATCGTGAAGGTCAAGGAGCCGCAGCCCTCCGAATGGGTGCAGCTTCGCGAAGGCCAGCTTCTCTACACCTATCTCCATCTTGCGCCCGACCCGGAACAGACCAAGGGGCTGCTTGCCTCCGGCGTAACGGCAATTGCCTATGAAACCGTAACGGATGATCGCGGCGGACTGCCGTTGCTCGCTCCGATGTCGGAAGTGGCGGGTCGCCTGTCGATACAGGCGGGTGCGACAGCGCTTCAGAAGGCAAATGGCGGCCATGGCATTCTGCTGGGCGGTGTGCCCGGCGTACTTCCGGCAAAAGTCACGATCATCGGCGGTGGCGTCGTCGGGCTTCATGCAGCCAGAATGGCAGCGGGCCTTGGCGCCGACATATGCATTCTTGATCGCTCGCTGCCGCGTCTGCGCCAGCTCGACGATATATTCGCCGGTCGCGTTCACACGCGCTATTCCAGCATTCAGGCGCTGGAAGACGAAGTCTTCTCTGCCGATCTCGTCATCGGCGCCGTGCTGATCCCCGGTGCTGCAGCGCCGAAGCTTGTCACCCATGAAATGCTGTCGGGCATGAAGAAGGGTGCGGTTATCGTCGACGTGGCTATCGATCAGGGAGGTTGCTTCGAGACCTCCCATGCCACGACACATTCCGATCCCACTTACGAAGTGGACGGGATCGTGCATTACTGCGTGGCCAATATGCCGGGCGCCGTTCCCGTAACTTCTGCCCACGCCCTCAACAATGCGACCCTTCATTACGGTCTGGCGCTTGCCGATCGTGGTCTAAGGGCGCTTGCCGAGGACAAGCATCTGCGCAACGGCCTGAATGTCTACAAGGGACGCATCACCAACAGACCCGTCGCGGAAGCGCTGGGCTATGAGGCTTTTGCGCCCGAAAGCGTTCTGAACGTGGCCTGAAGCTTTGCGAGGCGGCGCCGGTCATTCGGCGCTGCCTTCTCAGTCTGGGTGTGGATAGTCAGCGTATGTGTGGATTGACAAGCTGTCCGAACCGTCTATAACCGTAAATGCAGACTGAAGATTTAAGACCATCTGCAAGGGTGGTCTTATTGCGTCTGGAATCCGGATAAGTCCTCTTGCAGATGTCTTAGCGACGTTGGGAGGACGCCGTAATGCACGGTAGTAAAATAGCCCTGAGGGGCGTGCCGGATATTATTTCCTACATTGATGCGAATGACGGTATTCGAGGCCGCGCCGGTATTATCTGGTGGCTTGCCCTCGGTGGCCTGTTCCTTGATGCCTTCGCCAATTCGGCGTTGAGCGCAGGGCTTGGGCCGATGACACGCGATCTGGGACTGGATGCGGCGCAGGTCGCGCTGATGACCTCCTTCGCTTCGTGGGTAGCGATTGCATTCAATCCGATTGGTGGCTGGATCGCCGACCGCTGGGGCCGCATGCGCCCGCTGGTCTTCGCAAAGTTCATCGCCCTCATCGGTGCGGTGCTGGTGATGACGGCCCATTCCTATGAAGTTATTCTTATGGGGCGCTTCTTCGTGGGCGCCGCTTACGGCATCGATTTTGCCATTGCGATGGCCGTGCTCGCCGAATTCACACCGGCGCGCCTGCGCAGCCGTCTCAACACCTGGCAGGGCATCTGGTACACAGCCGTTTGTACAAATGTGCTTCTGGCCATGCTGTTCTATAGCTGGGATGTCGGTGACTCGATCTGGCGCTATTCGGTCGCGGCAACCGGTGTCTTCGCTTTCGCGATCATGATGCTGCAGCTCGTCTTCATGGTTGAAAGCCCGATCTGGCTTGCCCGCAAGGAAAGGCTGGAAGAGGCCGCCCGTGCGATGACCCGTATCTATCAGCGTGATTTCGTTGCCGCCCTGCCGGAAGACCGTTTGCCGGTTCTCAATCAGGCTCGCCGTGGCATTGCCAATGTCGCCCTGATTTTCCGTGGCATCTATCTGCCGCGCACCATTCTTGCCGCAACCGTCCAGATCGGGCAGTCGATCCAGTATTTTGCCGTGGGCTGGTACCTGCCGCTCATCAGTGCGGCGCTGTTCGGCAAGGATTTCCTCTATGCCATGCTGGGCACGCTGGTGTTCAACGTCTTCGGCATCATCGGCGGTTTCTCTTCGCCGGTCATCGGGCGCGTACTTGGCTTGCGCAAGGCTTCCGCCATCGGCTTCGGTGCGGTCTTCGTCATGCTGGTCATCATGGGGCTGTTCCATGACACCATGCCGACCTGGCTTGCGGTGATCGTGCCTTCGCTGTTCATCCTGTTCCATTCCGGTGGTCCGGGCGCAAACGGCAAGAGCCTGTCGTCGCTCTCGTTCCGTAGCGAGCTGCGTGCAGGCGCCAACGGCATCATCGGTGCCCTCGGCGCCATGGGCGCGGCGCTTGGGCTGCTGGTTTTCCCGCTCTTCCGCGAGAATTACGGCCTCGGCCCGACGTTCCTGATCCTGTCGGTCGTTCCGCTGATTGCCTGTATCATCTGCTCGATCATTCAGTGGGACCCGACCCGTACCAAGGTCAGCCCGGATGACGAGCCGAATGCGCCGCAGTTCGAAGGCGACCGGTAACAACGGAGGATAATGTGAACGGACGCAAACAGGCCATTCTGGCCATTGATGAAGGAACGTCCGGAACCAGGGCCGCGCTTGTCGCGGCCGACGGTTCGGTCTCCGCCGTCAATTACACGACGCTTGCCGTCTCTTCCCCGCGTCATAACGTGGTGGAACAGGACGCCGATGTTCTTTTGCAAAAGACCATCGAAGTGTGCGGCAAGACGATTGCTGCGGCGCGTGATGCTGGCGTGGAAATCGCTGCAATGGCAATCGCCACGCAGCGCGCGACCGGTGTTCTGTGGGATACGCAAACGGGTCGGGCGCTGGTCCCGGCCATGGTCTGGCAGGATTCACGCTATGCCGAAGAGCTGAAACCGCTCGGGGCCATATGGGACGCGAAACTCGTGTCGCTTGCCGGGCGTCCTGTGGGCGGACGGGCGATCTATCTATGGGCGGCGCGCCATATGCAGGAAACGCCCGCCGTGCGCGAGGCATGGAAGGCAAAAAGGCTTGCTTTCGGCACCGTCGACACCTGGTTGCTCTGGAACCTGTCAGAAGAACGCAAAGCCGTCACCACGCCGACGAATGCGACCTCTGCCGGTGCCTATATTCTCGGTGAGAACCGCTATTTCACTGACTGGGTTGAGGCACAGGATTTTCCGCTGGAGCTGTTGCCCAAGCTGAAGCAGGACGCTGACGATTTCGGTTATACGCGGCAGGATATTCTGGGCATTCGGGTGCCGATCAAGGCGTCCTGCGGTGATCAGCTGGGCGGTCTTGTCGGTCTTGGCTGTCACGATGCGGGGCAGGCCATGTGCGTGCATGGCACGGGCAGCTTCGTTGATCTTGTGATCGGAAAGCAGACGCCGAAAAATCCCGGCCTCTATGAAGCAACTTTCACCATGACGGCCTGGCGGAGCGAGAACCTCTCGCATTTCGCGGTCGAGACCTATGCCGCCACAACAGGATCGGCGCTCAACTGGCTCTGCAATGAAATGCGCTGGTTCGAGAATGCCAGGGAAATCAGCGAACTGGCTGCAACCGTGCCGTCTTCCGATGGCCTGTTCTTCATGCCGACCCTGACGGGATTACGCCAGCCGAACATCGTTCCGGATGGTCGGGCATCACTGACCGGGCTTTCGATGGCACACAGCCGGGCGCATCTTGCTCATGCCATATTGGATGGCATTGCCCATTCGGTTGTCTCCTGTGCGGAGGCGAGCTCGGAAGTGGCTGGCGTTCCTGTGCGGGAAGTGGTGGCAGGCGGAGGGCTTTCCTCCAGCGATACGCTGCTGCAATTGCAGGCTGATCTCAGTGGTGTGCCAGTAAGGCGCATGGCGGATCAGGATCGCGCGAGCTTGCGGGGCACCGCGTTTCTGGCAGGTAGCGATGGCTTGCTGTGGAGCGACCTTACGGAAGCCCGCGCCACGCTGCCCGAAGGCAATCTTTTCATCCCCAAGACCAGCGAAGCGGAAAGACAGGACCGTAGAGCGCGATGGCACTCCCTCACGGATGAGGAAGTCGCACGCGTCCGATCCGGTCATTATGAATAAACAGGAGTTGAAATGCTGAATCTGCGCTCCCGGCGCGCGGACAAGGATCGCGCCCGGATGATCCGCACCGAGCCGCTGAGGCTGAACCGGTCGGAACAGGAAGACCGTCTTGCCACTGAAACCTACGATATTCTGATCGTCGGTGGCGGCGTGACCGGTGCTTACTGCGCCTTTGACGCAAGTCTGCGCGGCTTTCGTGTGGCGCTGGTCGAGAAGGATGATTTTGCATCCGGCACGTCGTCAAAATCCTCCAAGATGGTGCATGGCGGTTTGCGCTATATCGAGCAGGGCAATCTTGGCCTGGTGCGTCATTCCCTGCTGGAGCGCCAGCGCCTGCGCCGCAATGCCAGCCATCTGGTGCAGCGCTTGCCTTTCCTGTTCCCCATTCTGGAACGGGATGGTGTGTTCGATTCACGCTTTGCCAAGGCGTTTGAAGGCTTGCTCTGGACCTATGATCTGGCCGGCGGCTGGCGCGAAGGCATTCTGCACCAGAAGCTGACCGCTGCCGAAGTGCTCGCCCACTGCCCGACCTTCAAGGACGAATATCTGCGCGGCGGCCTCATGTATTTCGACGCCCGTGTCGATGATGCTCGCCTGACGCTGGCGCTTGCCCGCTCTGCCGGTTTTCATGGGGCGACGGTCCTCAACCATTCGAAGGTCGCCGAGATTACCCGCAGTTCGGGCCGGGTCGATGGCGCTATCGTTCAGACGGTCGAGGGCAAGGAAATCCGCGTGCGCGCCAAGACCGTCATCATGGCGACTGGTGTATGGCTGCGCGACTGGATGGGGCTTGGCAAGAATGGCGAAAAGCCTTTGCATGTGCGCCCGGCCAAGGGCGTTCACGTGGCGATCCCCTGGCTGAAAATCCGCAACGACTGCACGGTGACCGTGCCGGTTCCGGGACGCAGCCGCCGTGCGACCATCACGCGCTGGGGCAACGTCTCCTATCTCGGTACGACCGATGAGGATTATCAGGGCGACCTTGATGATGTGCATTGCACGCGTCGCGAGCTCGATTTTCTGATCGAGGGTGCATGCAGCGCGCTCAATATCGACCTGACGCCGGATGATGTCGTCGGCAGTATCGCCGGGTGCCGTCCGCTGGTGGCCGCTTCGTCAGGCGGCAGCACCATGGACGTCAAACGCGACCATTCCGTGCATGTTGCGCCGGATGGCCTTGTCACGATTGTGGGCGGCAAGCTGACGACGTCGCGCCATATGGCCGAACAGACGGTGGATGCTGCTGCGAAAGTTCTCGGCGATCGTCGTCGCTGTACCACGAAAAAGGCATTTCTGCTGGGCGCTGCCGGTTATGACGCGCAGGCAATCGTGGCCTCCGGCGGCATGGAAGCGCATCTGGGCGAACGTTACGGCACGGAATCGCGCTTTGTCAGCGATCTGATGGCTGCCCGTCCTGAACTGGCCGAGCCCGTCGTGGAAGGACTGCCCTATACCGGCGGCGAAGTCGTCTATGCCGCCCGGCACGAACTTGCCCGAACAATCGATGACGTGCTGTCGCGGCGCATGCGTGCCCGCCTGATGGCGCGCGATGCCTCCGCCCGCGCTGCCGCAAAGGTTGGCGCCTTGCTGGGCGAGGAACTTGGTCTTCCCCAGGCCGAAATCGACCGTCAGGTCGCCGCTTATGTGGCCGCGACCGAAAAAGAAAAATCCATTCTCACAGGAGCGAACTGAACATGATCAGCAAGGAAGCCATCAAGCGCGGTTATAATCGCGGAAATTATGTCGTCGGCGCCCCGACCCAGCCGCACTATGCTGGCAGCATCAATAAAATCGGTACCGAGGCCGAACTGGCCCAGAACGCCGTTTCGGTGGATGCTGCTCTCGTCGAGAAACTGCAGGGCGTTGCGGACGAAGTTCTGACCGCGCGCGAAGATGTCGTCGTGAACACCCGCGACTGGTGGGCGCGCACGATGGTCGCGGAAACCGGCGGAAAACCTGCAACGGTTGACGGCGTATTCGTTCGCGTTTCGACGGTGGAACAGGTTCAGGCCGTCATGCGTCTTGCGCATGAAGCCAAGGTTCCGGTTACCGTTTCTGCCGGGCGTTCCAACGTTACGGGCGCTGCGCTGCCGCTGCGCGGCGGTATCGTGCTCGATGTCTGCAATCTCAACCGTCTTGTCAGCTTTGATGCGGACAGCCAGATCGTTGAAGTTGAAGCTGGCATGTTCGGCGATATTTTCGAGGAAACGATCCAGCGCGACTATGGCATGACCATGGGGCACTGGCCGTCTTCATACGGTATCAGCACCGTGGGCGGCTGGATCGCCTGCCGCGGCGCGGGTCAGCTTTCCACGCGCTATGGCAAGATCGAGGATATGGTCTACGGCATGGAAGTCGTGCTGGCCGACGGTTCGCTGGCAACGGTTGGAAACTATGCACGCGCAGCGATCGGACCCGATCTGCAGCAGATCTTCATCGGTTCGGAAGGCACGCTCGGCATCATCGTGAAGGCGCGCCTGAAACTGCATCGCCTGCCGGACTATGCCCGCGCTATCGCCTATGGGTTCAAGAGCTTTGCCATCGGTCTGGAAGCCTGCCGCCGTATCATGCAGGGCGGTGCCAATCCGGCTGCGCTGCGTCTTTACGACGAGCTGGAAAGCGGCGTGCAGTTCGGTCTGCCGGAAAGCAACGTTCTGCTGATTGCCGATGAAGGCGCGAAGGAAATGGTCGATGCCGTTATGGCGATCAGCGAAAAGGTTTGTGCCGAACTCGGTGACAAGCTCGATGGCGACGTTATCTTCGAGAAGTGGCTCGATACGCGCTATCTGACCGGCAAGAGCGCCGAGGGCTTCAAGCGCAGCCCCGGTTTTGTCGCCGATACGCTGGAAATGACCGGTTGCTGGCGCGATCTGCCTGCGATCTATGATGAGGTGGTTGCCGCCATCAATGCAGTGCCGGGTACACTCGCCGGTTCGGCGCACCAGTCACATGCCTATGTCGACGGCGCCTGCCTCTATTTCTCGCTGCGCGGTGACGTGGACGTGGAAAAACGTGCCGAATGGTATCGCGCTGCATGGGGTGCTGCCAATGCCGTTCTAATCAAGTATGGTGCAGCATTGAGCCATCACCACGGCGTCGGACTGCTCCGTGCGCCTTACATGAAGGACGCTCTGGGATCGGCATTTCCGCTGCTGGAAACGGTGAAGAAGGCGCTCGACCCGGACAACCTGCTTAACCCCGGCAAGCTCGGACTTTCGCTCGACATGCCAAGAGACGGAAAATGATGGAATGACATTGGACAGAACGATCGGTGAGCGGCTTTTGCGGGCGCCAGTCATGGCAACGCTCTACGGCGTGGACAATCTTCAGGCATTTCTGGACAGCAAGGCGGAAGTGGGCATCGTCGCCAACATCGCACTGCGCCATGTGGCTGAAGTGCTGAATGCGCTGAAGAAAAGCAACAAGCTGATCGTTCTGAACATCGACAGTTGCGAAGGCCTGTCGCAGGACAAGGGAGCCATTGAGTTCCTTGCCGAAATAGGCATTTCGGTTCTGCTGTCGACCCGCGTTCCAACAATCCAGAAGGCCGCGCAATGCGGCCTTCTGACCATGCAGAAGGTGTTTGTGACCGACCGCTCCACATGGCCGCGCAGCCTGAAGGCGATCTCGCAAAGCGCACCCAATCTGGTGCAGATCATGCCATCGCCGATGCTGGGTTATCTCTCGGTGGAGGACAAGCGCCGCCTGCCGCCTATCGTGGCGTCAGGATTCATCTGCAACGAAAGCGATGTCGGTACAGCGATGGCACAGGGCGCAATCGCTGTTTCCTCAAGCAACAAGTCGCTCTGGAACTATTCCGGTGCTGCGGCCTTGCGCGGGAAGGGCAAAAGCTAGATTAGGCTGCTGCGAACTAAATTGTTGCACGACCTTGTTTTGAACAAGATGTGCACCTATATGGCTGTCATAGGCATTGCTTAAGAGCGCTGGAACGCGTCTGTCGCTCGCAATAGTCTTCATCGCTTGATGCTTTTGACCACGGATGTACTGGCACTGGTAGGAAAGCGATGATCAGGAAGGTCGGTGCGTTTTCGCCCCGGCCTTTTTTGTTGTCTGCAGTTTCGCGAGAATGAAGCAAAACGGCCTGTTGAATTTTTCAGCAGGCCGTTTTGCTGAAAATTAAGCAGCGAGTGCTTCGTCTTCCGAGGTCGGGACTTCGGAAATCGTCTTCAGAACCTGCGAAGCGATCTGGTACGGGCAGCCCTGCGAGTTCGGGCGGCGATCTTCCAGATAACCGCGATATCCATCCCTGACGAACGCGTGTGGAACGCGGATCGAAGCGCCACGGTCGGCAACGCCGTAGGAGAACTTGTTCCATGGGGCGGTTTCATGCTTGCCGGTCAGGCGCATGTGGTTGTCCGGGCCGTAAACGTCGATATGGTCCTGCAGGTTCTTGTCGAACTGCGCCATGAGCGCCTCGAAATAGTCCTTGCCGCCCACTTCACGCATATGTTTGGTCGAGAAGTTGCAATGCATGCCCGAACCGTTCCAATCGGTGTCGCCGAGCGGCTTGCAATGGAATTCGATATCGATTTCGTACTGCTCGCAGAGGCGAAGCAGGAGATAGCGGGCCATCCAGATCTGGTCGGAGGCGTTCTTGGAGCCCTTGCCGAAAATCTGGAACTCCCACTGGCCCTTGGCCACTTCCGCATTGATGCCTTCGTGATTGATACCGGCATCGAGGCAGAGATCGAGATGTTCCTCGACGATCTTGCGGGCGATGGAGCCGATATTCTTGTAGCCGACGCCGGTGTAATAGGGACCCTGCGGGGCAGGGAAACCCTGTTCCGGGAAGCCCAGCGGACGGCCATCCTTGTAGAAGAAATATTCCTGCTCGAAACCGAACCATGCATCATCGTCTTCGAGGACGGTCGCGCGGCTGTTGGATGGATGCGGCGTGATGCCATCTGGCATCATGACTTCGCACATCACCAGAACACCGTTCTTGCGCGCAGGATCGGGATAGATCGCGACCGGCTTCAAAACGCAATCGGAGCTGCGGCCTTCGGCCTGCATTGTCGATGAGCCGTCGAAGCCCCAGAGCGGCAGTTGCTCAAGCGTCGGGAAAGCGTCGAATTCCTTGATCTGCGTCTTGCCGCGCAGGCCAGCAGCAGGGGTGCATCCATCGAGCCAAATGTATTCGAGCTTGTACTTGGTCATCGCTAGTCTCTCTGTCATCCTCGGTTGATCAATCACCACAAGTCATGCGGTGTCGCGCGGCTCGGTGTTCTATTTAATAGAAGCAAGGACCGTGCCAGTTTCGAATTTGGCGCATTTTTAAGGTGGAAACGGCAATTGCGACCGAGCGGGCAAGATTTACGCAACAGAAAGCGGAGAATGTCTGCTCAAAAAACAGGCAACGGATTACAATTTCATCACGCCTGATATTCAGCTTGCATCATCCCGGTCTCGCCGCTTGTCATTCGGGAGCAGAAAGCCGGGAAATTCAAAGGCATAAAGCAAAATCGAACAGGCGGACAGAATAAGTCGTTGGACGCTCCGGCCACCATTCTTCACCTTATCCTCAAACAAAAGGGGAGTGACTGATGGCACGTTCGATCAACAGAAAATCGGCTTTTCTGGCAAGTTTAGCGTTCAGTGTTTCGGCAATGACAGTTTTCGCGGCCAATGCTGCGGAAATCACCGTTATGGGTTATCGCGGCGCATTCCAGGACAATTACGTCAAGGCCGTCATCGAACCGTTCCAGAAGGAACATCCCGACATCAAGGTCACCTATTACGGGGTGCAGAATGCAGCGACATCGCTCGGCAACATGCGCGCCCAGAAATCTTCGCCTCAGACGGATGCGGTGATCTACGACCTTTCGGTCGCCAAGATTGCCGATGAGGAAGGGCTGGTCGAAAAACTCGATCCGGCATCGCTCAAAAATTATGCGGATGTCGCCGATCTCGGTAAGGAACTCGCTGGTTCCGCAATTCCCATTACATATGACACGCTTTCGCTTCTTTATAATCATGATGCATTTGCGGAAAGTCCACCGGTTAGCTGGGAAGCGCTCTGGGACAAGCAGCAAAGCGGCAAGGTCATCATCCCGGCACAGGGCGGCGGCGATATTCAAGCCATCCTGCTGACGATCATCGCGAACCGTCTCGCCGGTGAAGACGACTATACGAAAACTGTGAAACCGGGCGTCGACAAGCTGGTGGAACTCGCACCTGCCGTGCAGACATGGGAACCGAAGCCCGATGCCTATACGCTGGTTGCAAACGGCACGGCGACCTTGTCCATCGGCTATAATGCACGCGCCCAGTTCTACTTCGACCAGACTGGCGGAAAGCTTCAGTCGGTTGGACCGAAGGAAGGTACGGCTGCACAGGTGAACGTCATCAGTGCGATTGCCAACGGCAAGAACATGGATGCAACCAGGATATTCATCGATTACGCAATAAGTCCCGAGGCGCAGGCCCGTTTCGCCGAGATCATGTTCTATGCGCCATCGAACACGAAAGCGGATGTGAACGACGAAACGAAGAAGCGCATTCCGTACATGGATACGGCTCAACGCGAAAAGCTTATTCCGGTCAACTGGATGACAATCGGCGATATGCGCGACAAGCTGCTCAATCCCTGGCGTCGCCAGATCATTCCGGCTGGTCGTTAAAATCCTACCTCACCCTGAAATTCACGCTTCCGCCCCGTTTCGCCGGGGCGGCAACGACCCCTCACAGGTTTCGATATGGTAGCAGAAAACTCATTTCTACAGTTGAAGGCTCTTACCAAGCTCTACGGTAACAATTACCGCGCAGTGGACGACCTTCATCTCGATCTGCCGCGCGGAAAACTGCTCGGCCTCCTCGGCCCATCCGGTTGCGGAAAGACGACAACTTTGCGCATGATTGCCGGTCTCGCATCGATCTCGGACGGCAACATCCTGATCGATGGCAACGATATTTCGCACAGGCCGCCCCATCAGCGCGATATCGGTCTGGTTTTCCAGAACTACGCCTTGTTCCCGCATATGACCGTGGCCGAAAATGTCGCTTTCGGTCTCGATATGCGCAAGGTTGGCAAGGCTGAGGCGAAGAAGCGGGTCGAGGAAGCACTCGAAATGGTGCGGCTTCCCGGCTATGGGTCGCGCAAGCCCAAGGAAATGTCTGGTGGTCAGCAGCAGCGCGTGGCGCTGGCACGTGCGCTGGTCATTCGCCCGCGCATTCTTCTGCTGGATGAGCCCCTGTCCAATCTGGATGCGAAGCTGCGCGACGACATGCGGATCGAAATCCGCGAGATTCAGAAGCGCCTCGACATCACCACGGTTTTCGTTACGCATGACCAGGTCGAAGCGCTCACAATGTGCGATGTCGTCGGCGTGATGGATAGCGGCAAGCTGGCGCAGCTCGGTTCGCCGGAAGAAATCTATGAAAAGCCGTCCTCCCTGTTTGTGGCCAAATTTGTCGGTCGCGCCAATGTCCATGATTGCGAGATCGTCGACGAAAATGTCTGTCGGCTGGGCAGCGGCACCTATCGCTGCAACACGCATGGAAAGTCGCGCGGCTCAGGGCAGATTGCCATTCGTCCGCATCGCATCAATCTCACGCCCAACCGCGATCGCAATCTTGTCAGTGTCGTGACCAACAGCGCGCACGGCGTGGTCGAGCGCACGACCTATATCGGGGATATCGTTCAATACGACATCGAGATCGAGGGCGCTTGCCTGAAAGTCGAAGTACCGACCGCCAGCGCGGGACATGCGTTCCATACCGGTGACCGGCTGCTGTGCGAATGGAAACCGGAAGATATGCTGGTTTTCGGGAGTTGATGTCATGACAGCGATCACGTCAACCGATATCATCCCGGCAAAGCCATCGAGACGCAGGCGCTATAGTCTCGTCGCAGTTGCGCTCCTTCTGCCGATGGCCTTGATCAATCTCATTGCCTTCATTGCGCCGGTTGCCCACCTGGCGCAGATATCCTTCCTGCAGAGCGAGAGCGGCGGTGTCCTGACAGACCGCTATACGTTCGAGAATTATATCAATTTCTTCACCGACAGTTTCAATTGGGGTCTGGTGTTCAACTCGCTCTGGCTGAGCGCGTTCATCACGCTGGCAACGCTTATCTGTGCCTATCCGATTGCGCTTTTCCTGCACCGTGTTTCGCCGGTCTGGCGCAACTTCCTTTTCGTGGTGACGGTCTCGCCGCTGCTCGTCAGCAGCGTGGTGCGCACCTATGGCTGGATGGTGCTTCTCGGCGATCAGGGGCTCGTCAATGGAGCCTTGATGAATCTCGGCATCATTTCCTCCCCCATCAGGCTCGTCAACAATACGCTCGGCGTATTCATCGGCATGGTGGAAATCCTGATCCCCTATATGGCGCTGTCGCTGATTGCCGGTTTCGGGCGTCTGAACGCCTCGCTTGAGGAGGCTGCGGCATCCCTTGGCGCCAATGCCTTCACGCGGTTTCGTCGGATCATCCTGCCGCTTACCTTGCCGGGTATCGCACTTGGCTGCCTGCTTTGCTTCGTGCTGGCGATCAGCTCCTTCATCACGCCGAAATTGCTGGGCGGCGGACGCGTGTTCCTGCTGGCGACGGAAATCTACGATCAGGCTGTGATCCAGCTTGAATGGCCGCGTGCCGCCGCAACCTCCGTCGTTGTCCTGATCATCTTCGGTCTCGCCTTGATGGTCTATTCCCGCATCGCACGTCGTATCGACTGACTGGCAAAGGAGAAACGAGATGATTGGTTCAACTTCATTGCCATTCCGCCTTCTGGTCGGCCTGCTCTATCTGTTCCTGCTGGCCCCCATTCTGGTCGTCGTGCCGCTATCGTTCAGCAACGACAACTATCTCACTTTTCCGCCGCAGAGTTGGGGTGTGCGGTGGTATGCGGAAATGCTGCACCATGAAACGCTCATTCAGGCGTTCTGGATCAGCCTCGGCATTGCATCTGTCGTCACCGTCCTGTCGCTGCTGGCGGGTATCCCGGCGGCCTATGCGATCCGCCGCTATCAGTTCCGTGGACGCGAAGCAGTGCTGAACCTCTTCACCGCGCCGCTGCTTCTGCCGTCCATCGTGCTTGGCCTTGCCATTCTGCTGGTCTTCGTGCGGCTGGAACTGCTCGGAACGTTCACCGGTCTGGTGATCGCCCATCTGATCGTGACGACCCCTTACGTCATCCGCATCATGATAACGGCATTCTCGACTTTGCCGCCATCGGTCGAAGAGGCCGCCACGATGCTGGGCGCATCGCCGTTCACCGTGTTTCGTCGCATCACCCTGCCGTTGATGATGCCGGGTCTGGTGGCAAGTGCGGCTTTGTCCTTCCTCCTGTCATTCGATGAGGTGGTGATCTCGCTCTTCATCACCGGACCGCGCATGACGACGCTGCCGGTTGAAATCTTCAACTATGTCGAAAGCCGCACCGACCCCATGACCGCTTCCATCTCGGTCGTGCTGATCGCAGCCACGCTGCTCATCATCTTCGTCATCGAACGCACACTCGGATTGTCACGCACAATCGGCAAATAACCTCCCAACTGAAAGTGACTGCAAGCATGGAAAATATCGCCCTCTGGATGTCGCAACCGCATTTCAGCTATCTCGAAATTGCCCGGACCTGCGGCTTCTCATCCTTCGTTCTCGAACTCGAACACGGAACCTTCGACCTGTCGACGCTGGACCAGTTTCTGGCTTTCACCAAGGCACAGGGTCTCTCCACCCTGACCAAGGTGCTGGCACCGACGCCGGAAGCCATCCAGCAGGCGCTGGACTTCGGATCGGACGGCGTCATCGTTCCGCATATCCTCGGCGTGGACCATGCGCATCAGGTGACAAAAGCCGCAAAATATCCGCTGGTCGGCACGCGTTCTTATACCGGCGGTCGCATTTTCGGCTATGCCCGTCCGGCGACCGATGCCTTCGAAAAAGAGAACAGGCGCACCAAATGCTTCGCCATGATTGAGACGGCGGAAAGCCTTGCCGACGTCGAGAAGATCATTGCGCTGGATACGGTCGACGGCTTGTTTCCCGGCCCTTCGGATCTGGCGCTTGCGCGCGGTCGGGGAGCCTACGCTTTCAATGATGACGACAAGGCCGATTTGCGCCGCTGTGCGGCGGCTGCACGCGCTGTCGGTAAGCCATGGATCATGCCTGCCTGGACCGAAGCCGAACGACGCTTCGCGCAGGAAGAGGGCGCCGCGATGCTGGTCGTCGCCACACAGAACATGACGCTTCGCCAGGGCATGGTTTCAACCGTGAACATGCTGAAAAGCGAAGCCCTCGTTGCCTGATGATTACCTGAACTGAATACCCACTCATTCGCTGGAGGAAAAAATGAAGATTAGCCTGATCCAAACGAGCCCGCAGACCGACAAGGCAGAAAACCTGCGTATTACGCGGGGATTGATGGAAGATGCCGTGCGCACGGATTCTCCGGACCTGATCGTGCTGCCCGAATATTTCGAATACTACGGCGGTACTCCGGAAGAAAAGCTTGCAGCGGCAGAGAGCGTCCCCGGCGGTCCTGCCTACAAGATGGCGCAGGATTTTGCCCGCGAGCATAAGGTCTTCGTCCATGCCGGAACCCTGATGGAAAAGGTTCCAAACGAAAAGCGGATCTACAATTCCACCTTTGTCTTCAATCGCGAAGGCAAGGAGATCGCGCATTATCGCAAGATCCATATGTTCGACATCGTCGGGCCGGACGGGACGGCCTATAAGGAATCCGCAACCGTCAAGCCGGGCGAGAATGTCGTTGTCTACGACCTCGACGGGTTCAAGATCGGCTGCGCGATCTGCTACGACATCCGCTTTGCCGAACTTTATCTGGAGCTGGAAAAGGCTGGTGCCGATGTCATCGTGCTGCCCGCCGCATTTACGCTGCAAACCGGCAAGGATCATTGGGAAGTGCTGGCGCGTGCCCGTGCCATCGAAACCCAGACCTATTTTGCCGCCTGTGGCCAGACCGGCAGCACGGTTTCGAATGGCGAGCGGCGTCATACCTATGGTCACTCGCTCGTCTGCGATCCGTGGGGCCATGTCGTGGCGCGCGCATCCGATGGCATCGGCTTCGTGACGGCGCGCATCGAGCGCGCGCAGATCGAGCGTGTGCGTTCGCTTATCCCCATGGTCAGCCATCGCCGCATCGGCAAGCAGTTGCAAGCCTGCGCTTAGGAGGCGCCATATGTACACGATCAATCCCATGCCGGAGCAGATTCCTGCCGGTGATCTCCAGCTTCTGTCGGGGGTCGAGACGGCCACCGTCGGGCACTGGCGCTTCCTTGGCTTCATGCACCGTTCCATCCAGCCGCTCCTCCCGAAGCGCCGTGTGGTTGGCACCGCCGTCACCATCGCCATACCGGGCCCGGATTCCACCCTGCTTCACCACGTGACCGGAATGCTCCGTCCCGGCGATATTCTGGTGGTGGACCGGATGGGCGACGACCGCTATGCGTGCTGGGGCGGCGGTGTGACCATCGCTGCGAAGGCCTCGGGTGCTGTCGCAGGCATCGTGGATGGTCCCTGCACCGACCTGACGGAAATCGAGGATTCCGATTTTCCGATGTGGGCAAGGGGCATCTCGCCCATCACCACCCGGCTTTATGATCTGGGGGGCGGCATCAACATTCCGGTCTCCTGCGGCGGCGTCGTCGTCAATCCCGGTGATGCCATTCTGGCCGATGAGAGCGGGGTTCTGGTCCTGCCGCGTGACGAGGTGAATGCGGTCGCCTCGCGTGCGCTCGACATACAGGACAAGGGCAAGGTGCGCGAGGCGTCGGTTAAGACCGGTCTCAAGCTCGGTGACGTGTCCGGTGCCACCAATAAAATTCTCGCCCACGCGGGAAGCTGATCCGATACGGGCCGGTTTTGACCGGCCCCTATCATTTGTGGGGTAGAATATGACTATTTGCTTATTTTCACCCCGCAAGTGTCTTAGAAGGAAAGCACGAATCTGGTTGCCCGAAGCGCAATAAGGGACTTCAAGAAACGCAGGCGCGCGGGTGATTGAAATGGGAAGGGACATGCCCGTCCATGAATATCCGTTTTCTGGAAACGGTGATCTGGTTGTCGGAACTGCGTAATTTCCGGGCGACGGCGGCTCGCCTCAACATGACGCCTGCGGCAATATCCAATCGTATCGGCGCCATGGAGCAGGAACTGGGTTTCCGGCTCTTCGACCGCGATGCCCGCGACGTCAACCTGACGGCGGAAGGCGAAGCTTTTGTCGAGGGCGCGCGTGACGTGGTTCGCCGCTACCACGATCTGGTGGAAAGCCTGAGCCCGCAGAACGGGCTTGAAGGCACGCTGAAGATCGGCATCGTTCCGAGCCTCGCCATGACCATCTTGCCGGGCATTCTCGATATTGTCCGGCAGCGCTACCCGCAAATCCGCATCTCGATCACGACCTCGTCATCAAAAGGGATCGTGCAGAAGCTGGAGCAGCGAGAGCTCGATATTGTCTTCGCCATCAAGCCCGAACCGACGTCTCACCTGCGTATCGTAGACATATGTACTTTCGGCATGTTCTGGATATCGCGCAGTAATCAGTTTCCGGGCGGGGCAGAAGACATGCTGTCCCGCGATGACCTGCTCGGCTGCAATCTCATTTCCTATGAGAGCGGTTCCTACAATTATCAGCAGATCATCAATTATTTCACGGAAGAACGGCTGAAAGATGCGACCGTTCACTATTCCAACTCGCTCACCACGACGATCAACATGATTTCTGCAGGGGTCGGGATTTCGGTAATTCCACCGGTGGTAATCCAGAAAGAGCTTAGGACGGGCGAGCTACAGGTACTGAACACCAATGCCACTTTCCCGGCGACGAGCTATAGCGCTATCTATCTGGAGAGCGCGGCAACGCGCCTGATCACGCTTGTGGCCAATATCGCCCGTGAAGCCGGGCGCAATTTCAGCGGCAATTTCAGCGATAGTCTGGCTTATCAGGATTAAGGCGGTTTCCCTTATGCCGGTTCCAGGTTCTGGACGGGCATATCATCGCAATAAATGCTGATGATCTCTTCGGCGACCAGGCGCTGCAATTCCCACAGATTGCGGTCGCGAATGCCTTTTTCTTCCAGATGCTTGACGGTGAGATAGAGATATTCGGCGCAGGAACCCATATGTCCGCAGGCGCGCGCAAGCAGTCGGGCCACCGACGTCAGAGGCAATTTATCCGAAAGCCTGTCTCCGCGCGGCCCAGCCCAGAAAACGAGCGCACGCACAGGTCCATCCTCGGTGTCGACTGACATCCAGCGAATGGAATAGGCATCGTCAATCGAACTGATTTCGCGCCGGATCATTCGGCGTAATTGTCCAAGCCGGTCTTCATCGGACAGCCGGAAAACAATTCCTTTGCAGCTACCGCCCGGTCGCAGCGCCAGCATGAGGCCGGGCTGTGCCATCGTTGCGCGCCAGCGCGTTAGCCGAAGGCAGAATGACCGGTGCCAGCCGCTCGCAGTTCCGGCGCGTGAGTCCACCGCATCGAAATCCGGTTTCCAGATCAGGGAACCATAGGCAAAAACCCAAAGCGGATCGCCTCCTGCTTCGTGAAAGAGTTGATCGGCCAGTTCCTCGACCTCATTATCGGTAATCGATGCACGGCTCGGATCGGGACCGCGATCAACTTCAAGCCGAAGGCTCAGCGAAACGAGCTCCTCGGTCAAAGCCATCCGGGATATATCGGCAGAAGGCACGGCGTATTCTGGCTGATTGTAATTCTTGGTCATTCTTTCACGGCAACGCATGTTCATGGGCACGTCGCCTCAGATACTCGCATTTTTGCGCACATCATCAAGCTGTCGCAATGATGAAAATAACGATTCCCGGTCGCGCAGATGCTCTTCGTAGAGAGACACGAAAATGGAATTCGTCGTTACATGCGGCTCAGGCGCGGATTGCGCCCGTCGCAAGCTGTTGTTAGCCTTGCGCTTGGCATCTTCGACTTTGGCCTGCAATTCTTGAAGCCTGCCGGAATTGCCAAACGCACGAACTCCGCCTTCCGGTGCGCCCGAGGCGACTGTATTCGATGTCGAGTGGATCATGGTCTGCATCTCCAATGGCAAGATATAGAGCTGATCGTGGCGTCTGTTTATGATATAATGATGTTATAAAATGTACTAAATTACATTCTTGTGATGTTGTGTTTCGAGCATTGTTTTTAAGAATAATTCTATTTCTTGCTGATCAAATTTCTAGCACTGTCGTGGCGTTGGAAACGAGGCATTCAATGCCAAAACATCCAGTGAATGCGGAAAATAAGCATGGCTGCGCTACATCCGAATAGATTCCGGACGCGCAGGGTTGGGCCTTGAGGGCGGGATATCAATCAGCGTCGTGGTTCATGAACGGCAACATATCGACCGTGTCGATGGCCGTTGGCTCGACAGGCTTGCCGTCTGGCTTGGCGAAAATCATCACCGCAAAGCAGTAGATCAAAAACACCGCCACACCGATAGCTAGCAGGCTGGCAAATATGAGTGGCCAATCAAACATGCCCAACACCTTGGCGCAGTTTGCGCGTCAACTCAACAGTCTGTTTCGATAGGAAAGCCTCAACGCTAGCCTGCCGGAAAAGAACGACAAATTTTTATTGGGGGACGCAATGTCCGAAATTAAAACACTGGGGTCCAGGCAGGTTTACGAAAATCGTTGGATGAAGGTTCGCGAGGACCGCATCGTTTATCCGGACGGCAGTGAAAGCATTTATGGCGTCGTTGAGAAGAACGATGCGGCAATGATTTTCGCGATGGACGACGAGGACGGCGTCTATCTGGTGGAGCAGTTCCGCTATCCGGTCGGGAACCGCTTCTGGGAACTTCCGCAAGGAGCGTGGCAGGAGCAGGCGGACGTCGATCCATTGGTTCTGGCTCGCGGAGAGCTGCGAGAGGAAACCGGGCTGACTGCTGCGGATATGGTCTATCTCGGCGAGACTTACGAAGCCTATGGTTTTGCAGTCAACAAGTGCCACATCTTTCTCGCCACAGGACTGCAGATGGGAAAGCCCAGTCTTGATGCCGAAGAGCAGGGGCTGATCTGCCGCCGCTTTCCTATCGGGGAAGCAATAGAGATGATCCTTCGCGGCGATATCAAAGATGCCTGTACAATCGCTGCCTTCGGGCTTTTGAGCCTGAAAGGGATTATCTGAAACAGCCACATGGATGCAGCCGCCCCCACTGATCTCAGTGGGGCAGTCTCCAGAGCAGATATAAGCCCACGACTGTCGGCACGATAACGCCGAACCAGAGCCATGTCTGGTCCATCAGCAGCAATCGCGTCATTTCTTGTGGGTCTCGATCCAGGTAATGCCGAAGACGACAGCGCTGACGGCCAGGATCGCTGTTATCTCAATCCAAAAAATCAACTGCATGGCGATGTCCTCCAGCATGGTTAACAAACAACTAATGAAAAGGTTCACTCATAGGGGCGTTCGTTGACATAGTGACATCATGATGTCACTATGTCTGAATGAAAATCACACAAGATCATGCTCCTCTCTATGCCAGGGTAGAAACATCGCTGGCAGACGATATTGCAGCCGGTATTTTGCCGACTGGAAGTCAGCTTCCTCCGGAAGATCGTCTGATTGAACGCTTTGGTGTCAGCCGGACGACTGTTCGCAAGGCTGTCGAGAATCTGGTGGCGCGCGGCCTCGTCGAAATCCGCCGCGGCAAGGGCACGTTCGTCGCCCAACCCAAGGTCACTCAGGAGTTGACGGAGTTGACCGGGTTCGTCGAAGACATGCAGGCGCTTGGTCGGGCCGCGACGGCGCAACTGCTCGACAAGGAGATTGTGCCTGCCGATGCAGATGTTGCGCGGCAGCTTGCTCTGTCTTCAGGAACTCTGGTCATGCGGATCCGACGCGTCCGGTTCGCTGACGGAGTCGCGATGTCTTTCGATGAAACATATCTGCCGCGTGAAATCGGTGAGAAGATTGTCACGCACGACCTGGACGTCGAGCCGATCTTCACACTGCTTGAAGGCAGATATGATTTGCCCCTTATCGAAGCGGAGTATCGGCTGGAGGCTGTCAGCGCCGCGCTGGACGTTGCGGCGGCCCTTGGGGTGAAGCCCGGCAGCGCTGTGTTTCTGATCGAACGTACATCCTTCACTGAAGGGCATCGGGCGATAGACTATGAAAAACTCCATTATCGCGGAGACCTCATCAGCTTCGTCACTCGCCTGGCCCGGCGACCGCGCGATCGCAAGTAGGTGGGGTGGAAATGCTGGCTTTATGGTTGTTTTCGGCCGCTTTTGGCGCAAGCGCACTTGGCGGTGTGCTGGGCATGGCAAGCGGCATCTTCATCGTACCGGCGCTCACGCTCTTTTTTGGCGTGGACATTCATGTCGCTATCGGTGCGAGCATCGTTTCGGTCATCGCATGTTCCTGCGGCAGCGCAGCTCCGCTGCTGAAGAGGCGACTGACCAACATCCGGCTTGCGATTGTTCTGGAGACGGCGACCACCTTCGGTGCGCTGACCGGCGTGTTTCTGATCGGGATCGTTTCGACTTCAGTTCTGTACGGTCTGTTCGCAGCCATTCTGGTGCTTTCCGCCAAGCAGATGCTGGTGCGACGGCGCGAGGAAATGAGTTCAATCGCGCCCGTTGCGACGAGCCTCGCCACAAGCCTTCGGCTGCATTCCAGCTTTCCCGATCCGGCATCGGGGCAGGAGGTGCATTACAGGGTCGATCACGTTCCGCTTGGCATGGCGCTGATGTATGGGGCGGGACTGGTCTCGGCACTTCTGGGCATTGGCTCGGGCGTTCTCAAAATTCCGGCGATGGACACTGCCTTGAAGCTACCCATCAAAGTCTCGTCCGCCACCTCCAATTTCATGATCGGGGTCACAGCCGCCGCGAGCGCCAGCGCTTATTTTGTTCGGGGCGATATCGATATTGGCATCACGGGTCCGATTGCGCTTGGTTCGGTCATCGGTGCGCTGGTCGGTGCTCGACTGCTCATGAGCCTCCCTGCTGAAAAGCTGCGCATTTTCTTTGTCGTAGTCCTCATCGTGCTGGCGATCCAGATGTTTCTGAGCGCTTTCGGTATTGAAATTGTTGGAGGTTCGAAATGAAAGCTGCTAGAAATGTCGAGCGCCGGGACGAAATCATAGCATCGCTTCTTTGGTATGGCACATGGTTTGCCACTGCCGTCATCGCAGTCGGTGTCATTATGACCGCCATCGAGCCGACGCAGTCTTTCTTCAGCGGCTACGACATCGTGAAAGCGGGCATTGCGGTGTTTATCCTCTTGCCGATTGTTCGTGTGGTGTTGACGATGTACCTTTTTGTGCGTGAGCGTGATTACGTTTATGCCGTCATCGCGGCAACGGTTCTGCTGATCATCGCAACCGGCGTAGTCGTGGATTTTAGCTCATTTTAAGCCCGGGCCATATTCAGTTTTAGAAACTGAGATGTGAACTCAAAGGGATCGTGACGCTGCGGCAATTGAGCTGTCACGGATATGTGCCGCGTTCCGATAGGCGCGCGGAGTGAGACCCGTTTCCAGCAGAAAATAGCGGTTGAAATTGGAGAGATTATTGAACCCGGCTTCGAAGCAAATATCGGTTATTGCGATATCCGTTTCGACCAGCAAGGTTCGTGCTCGCCACACTCGAACGGAACGGCTGTAGGTCGAGAAGGTCATGCCCGTCAGTCGTTTGAAAGCGCGGGAGAAAGACGCCGTGTCCAGACCGACAGCTTCGGCAACATCCTGCATCTGGCGATCAGGATTTGATTGCAGAATCTGGATAGCCTGATCAATACGCCGATGCCGTTTATAGGAGGCTTCGCTATAGAGCGATACGAAATGCTCGCTCGCCAGAGGCCGCTTTTGCTCAGCGCTGTCAATTGCATTTAATATTTCAAGGAAAAGGCCAAGGCCGGCTGCATCCGACTGCCGGTGCAATGCCAATATCATTTCCCCTATGTCGAGCGCCTCCTGACCTGCGATTTCGATCCCCCGGCGGGATAATTGTTTCAGGCGATGCAGCACTTCGAATTCGGGGCAGACAGATCGAACCTGAATAAGTGCGTCGGCATTGAACTGAAGCACGAGGTCACGGCCCGGAATGGATGTCGCGCCCGGCGTGATCCAGTTGTGGGGCAGATTCGTTCCGGTAAGAACGAGATGGCCAGGCTGGAATGGTCCCACGTAATCGCCAACATAAGCCAACCCTTGTGCGTGAGGAATATAATGGATTTCCCACTCCGGATGATAGTTCCAGATACATATCGGATTGGGATAGTCGTCGCGGCGAATGAGATAGGATTTTCCACCCGGCAGGGTGATGCGCTCTCGTGTGGCTGCATAGGCGTTCGGGAGAGCGGAAGAAAATTCCGATGATAAAACCATGATACTGCACCATGTAGGGCATCATAATGTCAAAATAGTATCAATTATTGACGGAAAACAAACTAGTCCCTTCTCGCTGTTTTTACAAAATTCAAACGACAGGATGCGGGGAAGAGGAGCATCCGGTGGGAACATAATTGGGAGGATGACATGCTACGTATAATCTTGCGTGCCGGTTGCGCTATCATCGCGCTCACTGCCGCTTCCAGCGCTTTGGCGGCTGCGGTCTGCAGCAAGGATGTAAGAGTCCTGGCGCAGCCGCGTGACGGTCTTACTTTGCTGGAAGACTATGTGGACGAGTTTGAAGAACTCTCCGGTGCCGGTTTCGAAATCAGCTATCTGAACGAGAATGACCGCCGTGCCAAGTCGCAGGCGGACGCATCGACCGTCGGCAGCTACAATGTCTACTATGTTGATGAGGCTAATCTCGCCCTGTTTGCTTCGTCGGGCTGGATCATTCCGCTCGAGGGGTTTTACCCCAAGGAATATGATTACGACGATTTCGATGCAGGCATGCGCGCAGCTGCCACATATGACGGCAAACAGTGGTTCGCACCTGTTCAGGGTGGTGGTGACCTGATGGTCTATCGTACCGATCTGCTCGAAAAGGCAGGCATCCAGCCGCCCAAGACCTGGGACGAATACAAAGCCGCTGTCGCCAAGTTGCATGACCCGGAGAACGGCGTCTATGGAACCGCACTGCGTGGACAGCGCGGCTCTGGTGCCAATGTTTGGCGGTGGATGCCGTTGTTCAAGGCAAATGGCGGCGAATGGTTCAAGGATGGCAAGCCCGCTTTCAACTCGGACGCAGCAGTAAAGGCGACCCAGGAATATCTCGATCTTTTCAAGTATTCTGCTCCCGGCACACAGACAGGCTCCTGGGATGAATCGACTGGTGCCTTCCGGGCAGGCAAGGTGGCAATCATCATCGAATCTGCCCCTCTCGGCGGCATGTCGGTTGATAAGGCGCAGAGCCAGGTCGCCGACAAGGTTGCCTTTGCTGTTCCACCAACGCCACTTCCCGGCGCCGGTTACGCGCATGGTTTTGCAATTGCGTCGAAAGCCAATGCGACTGACGAAGACAAGGCTTGCGCTGGACTTTTCGTTGCCTGGGCAACGTCGAAAGAGCAGGAAGCCCGCCGTCTGGCTGCAGGCCAGCCGGGTGAACTGACTCGTACCAGCACCTATCAAAGCCCGAAATATGCGGAGACTTTCGGCCAGAACCTTGCTGATGCAATGGCCGCCACCGGTGCCCGCACGACAGTGACCTTCTGGCAGGACGCGCGCTGGCAGGAACTGGGAAATCAGTGGGGCATCATGCTGGAAGAGCTTATCACCGGCAGCCGCAAGGATATCAAGTCGACGCTGGACGAGCTTCAGGCATTCGCGGAAAAGCTCTAGGCGTCGTGCGTTCGGGGCGGTTTCATAGCCTGTATTGGCTGAGCCGCCCCGCCTCCCAGGATAGGTTTCGATCTTTGGAGGCAGATGCGCCTCACGCCGCAACCTGTCTCAATCATCGCCTTCAGACAAGGAATGTCCATGCAACGCGGACGCTCGCTCCCATATCTATTCTTGGGGCCAACCCTGCTCATTCTCGTCGTGCTGGCGCTGGTGCCAACTGTTTTTGCAATCAACATTTCTCTGCAGAACAGGACTTTGTCGCAACCGGCGGCGGAATATGTCTGGTTTGCGAACTATGCGGCCCTGATTTCCGATCCGCGTTTTCTTAATGCATTGTGGGTTTCGCTGAAATGGGAAGTCCTGACGGTCGTACTCACCATGTTGACCGGCGTGGGACTCGGCATTGCGATGTTCGAAGCTGCCAGCCCGCGTATGCGAAATCTTCTCTGCGTCCTGTTCATCATTCCTGTGCTGCTGCCGCGCGTCTGCGCAGCATTCGTATGGAAGTTCGCTTTTCATCCGCTTTATGGCGCTCTGACCTGGCCTGTGCGCGAACTGACTGGCGCCACCCCGGACATTCTTTCGACACCCGTCGGGGCGCTGCTCGCCGTCGCCTTTGTGGACGTTTGGCAATGGGGCTTGTTTTTCGCGGTCATCGTGTTGAAACTGCTCGAAGCGTTACCGCCTCAGCCCATGGAAGCGGCTCGTATCGATCGTGCCAGAAGATGGGAAATTCATCGCTTCATCACTTTACCGATGCTCAAGACACCGCTCATAAGTCTTCTGCTCGTCAAAGCCATCGAAAGCCTGCGTTCTTTCGATCTGGTTTACGTGATGACGCGCGGCGGGCCCGGAATCTCGACCGAGACCCTCGACATGTATGCCTATTCGCAAGGCTTCATTGAATCCGGAAAAATCTCCTATGCCTCGTCGATGGCCGTCATCATGATGCTGCTTACCGTCGTCATTTTCACTGTTGCCTGGAAGAGATTGAACCGATGAAAATTTCGACCATCTTTCTGCGCGCGCTTCTCGTCTTTGCGGCAGCGCTCGTCGTTTTGCCGTTGCTGTGGACATTGCTCAATGCGTTCAAGACCAATGCCGATCTTCTGGTAAGCACACCAAAAATCATCTTTCAGCCTGTCTGGGACAATATGAGCTATGTGCTCAACCGTCGCTCGGTGGCGCGTGCGCTTACGAATTCGCTGATCATCTGCTCGTCCGCTGTCGTCATTGGCGCATTGATTGGTGTGCCAGCCGCTTATGTCATCGCGCGATACAAAAACCGGATTACGACAGAGGCTCAGTTTTTCGTTTTATCGCTGCGTTTTCTGCCTCCCGTTGCGGTCGCCATTCCCATGCTGGTGATCTGGCTCACGCTCGATTTGTATGACAGTCGCCTTTCTCTCATCATCACTTATCTGATCATTACCGCATCGATTACGATCTGGCTGTCGGTTCCGGCGTTTGAGCGCGTGAGCCTCCATGTGGAAGAAGCCGCCAGGGTCGACGGGTTGGGGCGCTATGCAACATTTTTCCGTATTGCCCTGCCGATCGCTCGGTTTCAGGTATTTGGCGCCATCGCCTTCTCCTTCGTTCTCGTGTGGAACGAATTCCTTCTGGCGATGATGCTGACGACGTCTCGAGCCAAAACGCTGCCTATCATCGCTTCTGAAATGTCTCAGCTCGGCATGAATGTGCCATGGGGCATCCTCAACGCCGCCGTCGTTCTTCTCTCCCTTCCGCCGTTGATCCTGCTTGGGCTTCTTGCGGGTGGATTGAATGCTGTCTTCACCAAAAAACAAAATCAGGAATGATCCGATGAAAGCACTTGTTCTGGAACGCATCGGCGAATTGAATCTGCGCGATATTGCACTGCCTGCCGACATGGGGCCGGATGACGTTCGCATTAAACTGCATACGGTGGGGGTGTGCGGGAGCGATGTGCACTATTATACGCATGGGCGCATCGGAGACTTCGTGGTCGAACAACCAATGGTGCTTGGTCATGAAGCAGCAGGCACGGTGATCGAGGTCGGCGGGAATGTAACACATCTTAAGCCGGGAGACCGTGTCTGTATGGAGCCGGGTATTCCTGATCCGCTGTCTCGCGCTTCGAAGCTTGGTCTCTACAACGTCGATCCGGCTGTGCGTTTCTGGGCAACCCCACCTGTCCACGGAATTCTGTGTCCCGAAACGATCCATGCCGCAAACTTCACATATAAGCTGCCGGACAACGTATCTTTTGCAGAAGGCGCGATGGTCGAGCCCTTTGCTGTTGGCATGCAGGCTGCAACGCGCGCGCGCATCAATCCGGGCGATACGGCCGTCGTGACCGGTTGCGGCACAATCGGCATCATGGTCGCTCTGGCGGCCTTGGCCGGAGGTTGTTCCCGCGTCCTGATCTCGGATCTTTCGGATGCCAAGCTGCAACTCGCAGAAACCTATGACGGCATTACCGGCATCAATCTTCGCGAAACGGACATCGTGGATGCAGTCAATGATGCAACCGGTAATTGGGGAGCGGATATCGTCTTCGAATGTTCTGGAGCGGCGGCAGCCGTTCGCGACCTGTTCAAGATCGTGCGCCCTGGCGGCACGGTCGTGCTGGTTGGCTTGCCACCGGAGCCAGTGCCGTTCGATATTTCGGCGGCAACGGCACGGGAATGCCGGATCGAAACGGTCTTCCGCTATGCCAATGTGTTCGATCGTGCGCTTGCCTTGATCGGTGCAGGCAAAGTGAACCTGAAGCCACTGATTTCGGAGACTTTTCCGTTCGAACAATCCATTGCCGCTTTCGATCGGGCGGCTGAGGGCCGTGCGACCGATATCAAGCTGCAGATCATCCTGGACGAGGAGACAATCTGATGGCCACCGTGGAATGCCGGTCCATGCTGAAGCGATATGGTGCACAGGAAGTTATCCGTGATTTCAACCTCGCAATCAACGATCATGAGTTCGTGGTTTTCCTTGGTCCTTCCGGTTGCGGAAAATCCACGATCCTGAGAATGATTGCCGGGCTTGAAGAAATCACTGGCGGCGACCTTATGATCGGCGGCCAGCGAGTGAACGATCGCGACCCCGGTGACCGCGGTATAGCCATGGTGTTCCAGAACTATGCTCTCTATCCGCATATGACCGTTCAGGAGAATATCGTTTTCGGGCTGGAGCGCGCGGGCATCCCCAAACAGACCATCGCTACCCGATTGGCGCCGGTGGTGACGGCGCTGGGGCTTGAAGCCTATCTCGCACGCAAACCTGCGGAACTCTCTGGAGGGCAGCAGCAGCGCGTTGCGATCGCACGCGCAATGATAAAAACACCGGACGTGTTCCTGTTCGATGAGCCATTGTCCAACCTCGACGCAAAATTGCGTGGGAGCCTTCGGGTCGAAATCGCCGATCTTCATCATGAACTGAAGACGACCAGCATTTACGTAACCCACGATCAGCTTGAAGCGATGACTTTGGCAGACCGGATCGTGCTGATGAAGGATGGTCGCATAGAGCAGATGGGAACGCCTGAGGAAATCTATCAGGCTCCCGCAACGCTATTCGCTGCTGGCTTTATTGGCACGCCCAATATGAATTTCTTCGAACTTAATGCCAGTGATGGACAGCTTGCAGACGAAACCATCCGCTTGCCCTGTCCTTCCGGGCTACAGCAGGGTCCGGTAACGGTCGGCATACGCCCAGGTTCATTCAGACTGAATGAGGAAGGAGGCCAAATTCGCGGTGAGATTGAACGCAACGAATTTCACGGCGAGAATCGCCTGGTTACAATTCGCACTGGCAAACACTTTTTCAATATCGCTGTTCCAGCTTTGATGTGTCTGCGGGAAGGCCAGAATATAGGGCTCGACGTGATGGCAGATAGCTTGCATCTATTCGACACAAATACCGCGTTGCGTATTCCGGTACCCGGTAGACAACAGGGGGGATGAACCGCTGCGGTTCGGCTTCAAGGACAGCTAGGCGTATCGCAGGCAGTTCATCTTTGCTGTGCCTGCGGTTCCGCCTGCATCCGGCCGGTCACTTCCACGGCGGCATTGGCCTCGCTTCCTCCTCATTCAGTCCGATCAGCAATATAAACTTTTATTTCTCTTCCTTTGAAGAAAGGGATACTTCAATTTTATAAGTATATTTGTATTATTTCAATATATTTGACAGAGTTGATGGTATTGAAAATTATACTCTCTCTATTCAGTGAGGGAGAGGACAGTGGCTCGAATTCCAGGGACGGCCGAAGACGATCATATCGTCGGAACGGACAGTGCGGACTATATCGCGACCTATGCTGGTGATGACGTTGTGGACGGAGGTAAAGGCAACGATTTCATCACGACAGGCCTGGGCGACGACCGTATCCGAACAGCGGATGGATTTGACAGGATTGACGGCGACGGCGGAGACGACCAGTTTTCCATTTTTAATACAGGCGGTGCGATCGCAGGAGGATCAGGTGTAGATCGCATGATCATCGATCTCTATCTGCGCGATCAGGATATCAGTCTCGGCGCCGGTCATCTCATGATGGGGAACAGTGCCGCCGACCATATCTATTTCAGCAGTATTGAACAGCTTGAGATTCAGTCAGGCAAGGGTAACGACTATCTCGACGCAACCACTTTTGCATTTGTCAAAGCCAGCGGCGGTGCAGGCAATGATGTGATCATATCCGGTGTTGGCGATGATGTGTTGAATGGTGACGCCGGTAACGATCAGCTCTTTGCGGGTGCGGGGCGCGATTCCGTCTGGGGTGGCGATGGCGACGATCTGATCAACGGAGCGGATGGAGACGATTATGTTCTGTCCGGCGGCGCTGGTGACGACAGGGTTCTGGGTGGTGCGGGACGAGATTCGCTCTCAGGCGGTACCGGAAACGACACATTGTTTGGTGAAGCCGGTGATGACGACATCTACGGCGATGAAGGTGACGATATTCTTGATGGCGGATCGGGAAACGATATCCTGTCTGGAGGCGATGGTTTCAACGTCATGCGGGGCGGAAGCGGCGACGACTGGTTTTTAACCACAAGCACTGGCGTGGCGGACGGCGGCGAAGGTTTCGACCATCTCGATGTCAGCCTTGATGGCAGGAGCGCGGCGGTAGATCTCGATCTTTCGACCGGACAAACCCCGACAGGTCTCAGCTTCATGAACATCGAGGAAATAGCTGTCACTGTATCCGGTGCTAACGATAACAGCCTCTATGGTTTTGAGGGTCGCGATATTTTCCAGACGGGTTCTGGCGCTGATTTCCTGGTGGGCCGGGCTGGTGACGATTTCCTTAATGCCAATGCCGGAGATGACAGGCTGGATGGCGGCGAGGGTAATGACCGTCTGGATGGCGGCGAGGGCGCGGATGAATTGATCGGAGGCGCCGGTGCAGATAGTTTCGTATGGGATATTCTGGCACCTGACGGAACAGGCATTGATACCGTACGGGATTTTAGCGGGGCGGAAGGCGACGTTCTGGAATTCTCCTACATCGCCCAGAACAGTACCGGTATCGACGACTTCGACAGCTTTGTGACGGCATCTCGGGACACGGATGCCGGCTTGTTCGTCTCCTTCAACGGGGCGACGGATCACGGCATTCTGCTCGAAGGTGTGACCTTGTCGGATATTAGCCCGGATAGCGTCGTGTTCGGCGATATCTGACAGAAAATGACCGTCATCGCCGGGCCGTTGGTTTGCCGCCAGAGATCCATTTCTGGTGGTGAACGGCGCTTAATCAGATTCTCGGAGGCAATATTGCTCGATATACAATCTCATTCGGTTGTCGGGCTGATGTGATGCGATGTTTTCGCCCTGCCAGTATAGCTAGCCTGACTATTGGAGGGGCCTTTCGCGACTTAGAGTGCATTCCGAAAAATGTGAAACGGTTTTCGGTTAAGATGCGCGTCAAAACAAATATTTAGAGCGCCGATCTGATTCAATCAGATCGAAACGCGCTCTAAAGACGCGATTTTATCAGATGCTATTCGCTGTGGGCTGCCGTATCCTGCCGGTATTCATTGAAATGGAGGCAGCCATGGCTGACAGTAATTCTTCGCGCGCCAAACGTAGCATACTTGTTGACGGTTTCACGAACAGCGTTCTCGACCCGGACCAGCCAATGCTCGGGCCTCTTCAAAATGGTGGAACGATTATCGCCAATACAGCTCCAGGCTGCTGGGGACCGATGATTACGCCTCGGTTGCGCGGTGGTCACGAAGTAACCAAGCCTGTATTCATCGACGGAGCCGAGGTTGGTGATGGCGTTGTCATCCGTATTCGCGATATTTCGGTGACCTCGCTGGCAACGGCTTCCGGACATGACACGGTTTCCAACCAGTTTTGTCTAGGGGATCCGTTTGTCGCCGCGCGTTGCCCAACCTGTGACGAGGTTTGGCCGGAGACCCACATCGAAGGCGTTGGCCAGGATTCTGTTCGATGCAATAAATGTGGCAACGCGGTCAAACCGTTCTCAATGGAACATGGTTATACGGTTGTTTTCGATGATACGCAGTCGGTTGGCCTTACATTGCCTCAAGATGCTGCGCGGAAGATTGCTGAAAGAGCTGATCATTACGCATCGTTGCCTGACAACTCGGTGCAGCATTCTATCTTGAATTATGCGCCTTCCGACCTTGTCGGCGCAATCGTGCGCATGCGTCCATTTCTGGGGCAGCTAGGCACAACACCGTCAATAGCGATGCCGGATTCTCATAATGCCGGTGATTTCGGCTCGTTCCTGGTTGGGGCGCCGCATAATTATGCACTCACAGCCGAGCAATTGCAGGAACACAAGACGGATGGCCACATGGATGTCGACGCTGTTCGCGCCGGAGCCGTTCTTGTCTGCCCGGTGAAGGTGAAGGGTGCCGGTGTTTACATGGGAGACATGCATGCCTCTCAGGGGGATGGAGAAATAGCCGGGCACACGATGGACGTCGCGGGAAGTGTCACGCTTCAGGTTGAAGTACTCAAGCACTACAATAATGACGGGCCCGTTCTTTTCCCCTTGCTCGAAGATCTTCCTCCTTTGGCACGTCCCTTCAGCACGGAAGAAAAATTGAAGGCGGCAAAGCTGGCTCAACAGTGGGGCGTGAAGAATACGGAAGAGGTCGCGCCGATTTCTGTTATAGGCACGGCGCCAAACATGAATGCGGCTATTGTGAACGGATTGGAAAGAGCTGCGAAACTGCTTGGTATGAGCGTGGCGGAAGTCCGAAATCGTGCGACTGTAAATGGCGCAATCGAAATAGGTCGTGATCCCGGTGTGATCCAGGTTACCTTCCTGGCTCCGTTGAAAAGCCTGGATGCTGCCGGACTTGGAGAGATCGCGCGCAAGCAGTACGACCTCTAAGATGCACCAATATTTTTCGTGAAATAGATGCGGCCGTCGGGCCGCATTTTCGTTGATTATCCGGGAAATTCCATCGTCAGCCGTTAGAGCGCGTTTCGATCTGAATGGATCAGATCGGCGCTCTAACTTCTTCTATTTCAAGCATAATCTTATTGATCCTCGTTTCACTCCGGTCGGATTATGCTCTAATTCGGCGGGTGGAACTCGTTACCTGCCGTAATGCAGGCAGGTGGGGAGGGCACCGCTGTCTTCTGATGACTATTGGGCCGGTGTTTCATTTTGCTGGGGCTGTGAAGCCTCGGTCGTTGCAGGATCAGGCTGTTGAGCTGTCGTTGAGGGATCGTCGGCAAGAACCTCATTCGTTTTGGCTTTGATTTCCTCTGCTGTCTGCTGACTAATCAGCCCCTGCGATGCGGCGAAGCCTACAACGATTGCAATGATTGCTCCAACGAGAGCGGCTTTGAGCTTCGGTGACATAGGTGGCTCTCCTGCCGATATATTTTATGTCCCGCCCAATTATTAGCTGTCACTCATACTATATTTGTATGGTGCCGTTCAATGCCAGTCTGTTTTCCTTTGAGCGTGCTCCATGTTGCTAACGGCGAGCATCGGAAATACTTGTTCATGACAAGGAGGATGGTGATAAGCCGCGACCTCTGCTATGGCGCGGCTATTGCCCATCTTGGCACCACGGTCAGCGCACTTCGAGTACTTCGCCGGTGCGACGATCAATGACCACGCGCATCTCGTTGTCACGACGGTCTATTCCCCGGACAATATAGACGCTTCTACGTCTTGAAACGCTGTCGACTTCCTCCATCCCTTCACTGCGCGCAATTCTCGCTGCCCGACGTTCGCTGATTTCATCGCGGTTGGGGCGTCGATCCCCGTCCGGAATGACCTGGATACCGTTAGGGCCTATTTCGATGCTCTGTGCGTGCGCGGGAACGGTTGAAACGAAAGCCGACATAATTACAGCTACAATTGCCGAAAATTTGTACATGGCACCTGTCCATTGTTGGTCTGCGCCCGCCATCACCATTAACCAGCCAGACCGTCGCCGGTTCCAGCTATGGCAGTCAAATCTCCTAACACTTTGAACATCCTGTGATAGCAACCAGCATGCAGTCAAAGCGTGATCCGGTTCATGCCGCATGGTTTCCTTTATGCAGGGCAGGAACCGTAAACGTCTCCCTTTAACTTGCCGTCTTGACAGTATTCTATCGCCCGCACTACGCTGTAGTAACACGGCAGATTATTACTGAAGTGAGGGGAGGAATTCATGACTAAAGGTTCCATTTTTACAGGGCTGGGTCGGGTTTCAATTTCACGACGCCAGTTTATAACCTCGAGCGCACTGGGCGCAGGTGCTCTGCTTCTACCGTCCATGCCATCTTTTGCGGCGGATACACCCAAAGTCGGTCTGGTCATGAAGTCGCTCGCCAACGAGTTCTTCAAGCAGATGCAGGCAGGCGCTGAGGATTACGCCGCCAAAAACACCGATAAGTTCTCATTCGCGGCCGTTGGCATGAAGGATGAGCGGGATTTTGCCGCTCAGGTTGATGCGGTCGAGAATTTTATCACACAGCAGTTCAACGTGATTGTGCTGGCTCCAGCCGATTCCAAAGCCATGGTGACGCCGGTGAAGAAGGCTCTGGAAGCCGGAATCAAGGTCATTAACATTGACGTGGCGCTCGATGAAGAGGCGAAAAAGCAGGCCGGTGTCGATCTTGCCTTTTTCGGTCCTGACAATCGCGAGGGTGCAAAGCTTGCCGGCATGGCGCTTGCCAAGGATCTGGGCAAAGGTGCCAAGGTGGTGATCCTTGAAGGAAATCCGGAAGCCGACAATGCCAAGGAGCGCAAGAAGGGTTTTGACGATGCCGTGGCCGAAGGCGGATTGACGCTGCTCGATTCCAAGACAGCACATTGGGAGACGGAAGAGGCCAACACGCTGATGACAAACTTCCTGACCCAATATCAGGACATTCAGGGCGTGATGGCTGCCAACGATTCCATGGCACTTGGTGTCGTGAAGGCGCTGGATGCTGCTGGCAAATCAGGTCAGATAAAGGTCGTGGGTTTCGACAATATTCCTGCTGTCCAGCCATTGATCAAGGACGGCAAGATGTTGGCCACGGTCGATCAGTTCGGTGCGCAGATGGCTGCGATGGGTATAGATTACGGCCTCAAGGAACTGGCGGGCGAGAAATTCTCTGGCTGGGTGAAGACGGATATCAAGCTGATCACCGCCCAGGATCTCTGAAACATCGCCAATTAGAGCGCATCCCGAAAAGTGTGAAACGGTTTTCGGATCAGATGCGCGTTAAAACAAACAGTTGAGACGCGCCGATCTGATTCGATCAGATCGAAACGCGCTCTAAGGGGCGGCGCTCCAGGCGCCGCGCCTCTTTATCCGGCAGGCAGGAACAGACATGCAGTCAACCGACGTCATTTTGAGGTTGGAAAATGTCGGCAAGACCTTTCCGGGTGTGGTTGCGCTGAATGGTATCGCGCTGGAGTTGTAGCGCGGTGAGACGCATATCATCCTAGGCGAAAACGGCGCGGGTAAATCGACCCTCATCAAGCTTCTGGCGGGCATATACCAGCCCGATACGGGTGAAATTTTTCTGAACGGCCAGCCCTATAGGCCAAAGACCCCACATGATGCGCAGGTTCAGGGTATTCGCATCGTTCATCAGGAACTCAACCTGCTGTCGCATCTTTCCATTGCGGAAAATCTGATGCTGGAGAGCCTGCCGAGGCGTTTCGGTATCATGGACCGGGCAACACTGAACCGGCGTGCCGATGAATTGCTGGCCGAGGTCGGCCTGGCGGTCGACCCACGCATGCCGGTTTCGGAGCTTGGCGTTGCACAAATGCAGTTGGTCGAGATCGCCAAGGCGCTCGGCTATGACAGCAAACTGCTGGTTCTGGATGAGCCAACGGCGACATTGACACCGCCGGAGATCGAACGGCTGTTTGCGATCATCAAGCGCCTGAAGGCGAAAGGTGTCACGATCATCTACATTTCCCACCGTCTGCACGAGGTCTTCGAGATTGGCGACCGCGTGACGGTATTGCGCAACGGCCGTCTGGTCGAGACGCGCAACCTGCAGGGACTGAATGTGCCGGATCTGGTGCGTATGATGATTGGTCGTGACATTGCGGACGAGTACAGTTTCAACGCCGATATAAAGCCCGGTTCCGTCGCGTTGGAGGTGAAGGGGGTGAAGCGCAACAGCAAGGCTCCACCGGTTTCATTCTCGGTCCGGCAAGGTGAAATTCTGGGTGTTGCCGGTCTGGTCGGGTCGGGCCGTACCGAAGTGATGCGTGCGATCTTTGGCGCTGATCCAAGATCGGCTGGGGAAATCGATGTTGATGGCAAGCCGGTGACGATCCGCGACCCGCGTGATGCTGTGCGCAACGGTCTCGGTTTCCTGACCGAAGACCGTAAGAGCCAGGGGCTCCTGCTGGATATGCCTGTATATTTCAACGCCACGATCACCGATCTGAAAAAGATTTCGCATAGCGGTTTGTTGGACAGCAGCGTGGAGAAAGCCGCTGTGACCGAGCTCATCGAGCGGCTGCGCGTCAAGACATCTTCCATCGACACGCCGGTGCGTAATCTCTCCGGCGGCAATCAGCAAAAGGTGGTTCTGGCAAAATGGCTGTTTCGCGGCTCATCAACACTGATACTGGATGAGCCGACACGTGGGGTCGATGTTGGCGCAAGACGCGAAATCTATCAACTCCTGTGGATGCTGGCCGCCAACCGGAAAGCAATTATCATGATTTCCTCGGATCTGCCCGAGCTGATCGGCATGTGTCACCGCATCATTGTTTTCTCCAACGGCAAACTGGTGGGGGAACTGGATCGGTCGCAATTCGACCAGGAGCGTATTCTTTCGCTCGCTTATCAGGAGCATGTTCACGCATGACAGAGCCCACTTCCGTACCTGCCGAACATCCCGGCGCTGTTGATCGCCAGAAGCTGAAGCGCTTTCTGCTGCGCGATGCCGGTGTATTTCTGGCGTTGATCCTGATTACGCTGGTATTTTCCGTCACCGCACCCTATTTCGCAACGTCGGGCAATGCGCTGAAGATCTTCGTTCAGATCGCCATCAACACGGTTCTGGCTGCCGGTATGACCTTTGTCATCCTAACTGGTGGCATTGACCTTTCAGTCGGCTCAGTTCTCGCATTATGCACGGTCGTCGGCGCCCTTATCATGACGTCGGGTCTTGATCCGGCCTTGTCAATCCCGCTGGCTGTCCTGGGGTGCATCGCCGTTGGCGGACTTTGCGGGTTCATCAACGGCAAGGTGTCGACTTACTGGAAAATCCCGTCTTTCATTGTCACTTTGGGTATGCTGAATATCGCCGCCGGTGCGGCGCGTGTGGTTTCCAACAATTCCACCATCACTGGTCTTCCGCAGGGGTTCGTCGATTTCGGCAATCTGATCGTGGGCGGTTTCCTGCCGTCGATTTTCCTGATCGCAGTGGCGGTGATTGCTGTTGGATGGTTCATTTTGCGCTTCACCGTCTTTGGCCGCATGATCTATGCGGTCGGCGCGAATGATGAGGCGGTGCGCTTGTCGGGGCACAATCCTGACGCCTACAAAGTAGCCGCCTTTGTCATTTCCGGTGTCACTGCGGGTATCGCTGCGGTTGTTTATCTCCTGCGCCTGAACATCGGGAGCCCGATTGCAGGCGTCGGTTACGAACTCAATGCGATCGCGGCCGTCATCATCGGTGGGACGAGCCTGTTCGGCGGCAAAGGTTCAATCGTCGGCACGCTGGCTGGTGCCTGCATCCTGCAGGTCTTGGCGACGGGCCTGCAATTGCTCGGTATCGGCGATAACTACAAACCAATCATCATCGGTACCGTGATCATCCTCGCCGTTATTGTCGATACCTATCGTGAGAGGCTCTTACGACGGGTTCGCTGACGGTGAGATGAGAAGGATAGGTCGGAGCCAGTCAAAGGGGCCATCGATCAGATCGAAACGCGCTTCAGAACCCGGCGCTTTATGTTTCATATCGCGCCGGGCTAAAACTTGCAGTTACTTCTTCGAACTGGTGGTCAACGGAACTACGATCTCTTTCCAGAACTTGTCTTCATCGATGTAGTTCTGAATAGCAGCCTTTTGCGTGCCGACTGGTCCCGGTTTTGCTTCCGCATTGCCTCCAATATCATTGTTGGTGAAAGCAAGGCTTCGGCCATAGTCCAGGCCCATCTCCGTGTTCACGTCGACATACACACCGCTGATAGGCGCAGCCGCACCATTCTCCGGGCGAGGGGCGTTGTTCCAGGCCAGAACGATTGACGGATCGATGACATAGGCTGCGGCAAACAGGTCCCACACATTGTCGGGCCCGAATACTGTCCCGCCGTCCGCCTTGATCTTTTCCTCTCGTGCAAGCCAGAGCTTCTGGATGCCGGGAGGGCTGTTATCGACCATTTGCCGATACAGATCCTCTGGCATTCCTCCTGTATGTTCATTGGCTTCCAGACCTGAGATTACCTGATTGCCGTATGCTTTGAAGGTTTCGGACTTCGGGTCTCCCCATTTTGCCCGGACACTGATCTTGGCGGCTTCTGGGTCCGCCCACCAGTTGAACTCTGCCGACGCTGATGAATTTCCGGGGACATAGAAAGCGCCACCTGTTGGTTTCCACGCGGAACTGAGCCGGTGGGGGTGCGGACGAAAACTTGGACTATCATGGAGGTAGTTCATGTATTCCTACGAAGATCGGGTGCGAGCAGTTGCGCTCTACATTAAGCTGGGCAAGCGCCCGAAAGCGACTATTCGCCAGTTGGGCTATCCAAGCAAGAATGCTTTGAAGGGCTGGTACCTGGAATATGAGCACCATCTTGATCTGCGTTTAGGATTTGCGCCCCGAACCCCCAAGTTCACACAGGCGCAGAAGGAAGTGGCTGTTGAGCACTACCGCACGCATGGTCGTTGTGTTTCTGCAACGATGCGCGCCTTGGGCTATCCCGGTCGTGCAACGTTGACAGCATGGGTTCGTGAGGCGTTTCCCGAAACTAGTAAAGCTGTCACTGGAAGAACTGGACGTCCACGATATCCGGAGACGTTGAAGAAGGCTGGCGTTGTCGGGCTTTATAATCGGCAAGAAAGCGCGCAGGCGTTGGCTGAAAAGCTCGGCGTATGCAGGCCGACACTGTATAACTGGAAAAACCAGTTACTTGGTCCGGAGGCTCCCGCAATCATGAAACGCAAGAACAACTCACCGCCAGTGCCAGAGCGAGAAGAATTAGAGCGCCAGCTCGAAACACTGCAGCACGATATTCAGAAACTGCAGCTTGAGCACGACCTTTTGAAGAAAGCGACGGAACTCATAAAAAAAGAACTGGGCGTCGATCTGCAACTCCTGAATAATCGGGAGAAAACGCTGTTGGTTGACGCCCTAAAAGATCTTTATCAACTCTCCGATCTGCTTGCTCAGTTGGGACTGGCGCGCAGCTCATACTTTTATCATCGAGCCCGCATGAGGATGACCGACAAGTACCTCACTATTCGTCAGAACATCACCGAAATCTTCGAAGCCAACCGTCGATGCTATGGCTACCGCAGGCTACAGGCATCATTAGCCAAACAATCCGTTACAATCTCAGAGAGGGTTGTGCAGCGCTTGATGAAACAAGAGAACCTGATCGTTGCCACGCCAAAGCGGCGGCGATATCGCTCTTATCTCGGAGAAATTAGTCCGGCACCTGAGAACCTCATAAATCGCGACTTCCAGGCCTCAGCGCCGAATGAGAAATGGCTGACTGATATCACTGAATTCCATATCCCGGCTGGCAAGGTGTATCTCTCACCCATCATCGACTGTTTTGATGGTTTGGTTATAAGCTGGTCACTCGGAACGAGACCAGATGCGGAATTGGTCAATATGATGCTTGATGCCGCCATAGAAACTGTCACAGGTACAGATGAACGACCAATAGTACATTCTGATCGGGGTGCACACTATCGCTGGCCGGGTTGGCTATCGCGGATCAGTGATGCGAAGCTGGTACGATCAATGTCCCGCAAGGCTTGTTCCCCGGATAACGCTGCATGCGAGGGCTTTTTCGGAAGACTGAAAACAGAGCTCTTCTACCCCCGTGATTGGAAGACCACCACAATTGAGCAGTTTATCAAGGAAGTCGATGGCTACATTCGATGGTACAACGAGAAGCGGATCAAAATGTCACTTGGCGCACGAAGCCCAATCGAATATCGAAACTGTCTTGGCATTGTGACGTAAAACCAGTCCAAGTTTTTATCCGCACCCCCGGTTTTTCCACCGAGAAGTGAGCCACCTCTGACTATGGTTTTATGATTGGGTTTTGGTCAAGGGATTGGCTTTTTCTCCTCTCTTGTTTGCTGCGGCTGCAGAACTGGCCTTGAAGCGGAAGCTGTCATTACCTGTTTCCAGGATATGGCAGCGATGGGTCAAACGATCGAGCAATGCCGTCGTCATCTTGGCGTCGCCGAAGACTGTTGCCCATTCGCTAAAGCTGAGGTTGGTGGTTATCACCACGCTGGTCCGCTCATAGAGCTTGCTCAACAGGTGGAAGAGCAGCGCTCCGCCTGAAGCGCTGAATGGAAGGTATCCGAGCTCATCAAGGATCAGCAGATCGAGGCGGACCAAGGTCTCAGCGATCTGGCCTGCCTTGCCTTTGGCCTTCTCCTGCTCAAGTGCGTTGACCAATTCGATGGTTGAGAAGAAGCGGACTTTTCGACGGTGATGTTCGATAGCCTGGATGCCAAGGGCCGTCGCCACGTGGGTTTTGCCTGTGCCCGGTCCGCCGACGAGCACGATATTCTGCGCTCCGTCAATGAACTCGCATCTGTGCAACTGGCGCACCGTCGCTTCGTTGATTTCGCTGGCGGCAAAGTCGTATCCAGAGATATCCTTGTAGGCCGGGAAGCGCGCAGCCTTCATATGATAGGCAATCGAGCGGACCTCGCGCTCAGCCATTTCGGCTTTCAGCAACTGGGACAGGATCGGTACGGCTGCATCAAAAGCTGGAGCACCTTGCTCGATCAAGTCTGTGACGGCTTGCGCCATGCCATACATCTTCAGGCTACGCAGCATGATGACGACGGCGGCGCTGGCAGGATCATGACGCATGGCGACCTCCCACAATCCGGACGCGCAAGCCATCGTAGCGTTCTACATTGGCCTTGGGTTCACGCAGCAAGGTCAGTGCTTGTGGCGTATCGACGTCGGGACCGTCGGTCGTCTTGCCGTCGATCAGCATATGCAACAGGTTCAGCACATGCGTCTTGGTTGCTACGCCTTGATCCAGAGCCAGTTCCACGGCCCTGACGACAACCTGTTCGTCGTGATGAAGGACAAGAGCGAGGATGTCCGCCATTTCCCGATCGCCGCCGGGGCGGCGAAGCATCTGGTCCTGCAGTTGTCGAAAGGGCAGCGGCAATTCCACGAAGGGTGCGCCATTGCGCAGAGCACCGGGCTTGCGCTGGATGACGGCAAGGTAGTGCCGCCAGTCGTAAATCGTCCTCGGTGGCTTGTCGTGACTGCGCTCGATGACCCGCGCATGTTCGCAAAGAACGTTGCCCTCGGCTGCAACGACCAGTCGATCGGGATAGATCCGCAGGCTGACGGGCCGGTTCGCAAACGATGCAGGCACGCTGTAACGATTACGCTCGAAGGTGACCAGGCACGTTGGTGAGACTCGTTTGCCTTGCTCGACGAATCCGTCAAACATGGTAGGCAATTCCATCAATGCTGCTCGCTCATCAGCCCAGACATCCGCAATCGAACCGGGCAGGCTCCCGTGCGGTGTCTCCTGCCACAGGTCTTGGCAATGCTGTTCCAGCCAGAGGTTCAACGTTGCCAAATCCGGGAAGTCGGGCATCTGTTGCCATAGGCGGGGACGAGAATCCCGGACGTTCTTCTCGACCTGACCCTTTTCCCAACCCGCAGCGGGATTGCAGAACTCAGGCGCAAACACGTAGTGGTTCGTCATAGCGAGAAAGCGGATATTGACCTGCCGCTCCTTGCCGCGACCAACGCGATCGACTGCGGTGCGCATATTGTCGTAGATCCCTCGCGCAGGCACACCACCGAAGACCCGGAAGCCGTGCCAATGGGCATCGAACAACATCTCGTGTGTCTGGAGCAGATACGCCCGCAAGAGAAACGCCCGGCTGTGCGACAGTTTGATATGCGCAACCTGCAGCTTAACGCGCTCGCCGCCGATGACGGCATAGTCCTCACTCCAATCGAATTGGAATGCTTCGCCTGGGCGGAAAGACAGCGGAACGAATATGCCTCGGCCCGTCGTCTGCTGCTCACGTTGTCGATCCGCCCGCCAATCACGGGCGAAGGCCGCAACCCGGCCATAGGAACCGGTAAAGCCCACAGATACCAGATCGGCATGAAGCTGTTTCACCGTTCGGCGCTGCTTGCGTGACCTCCCGGCCTCGGTCTTTAGCCAGCCCGCCAGCTTGTCGGCAAAAGGATCAAGCTTGCTCGGTCGTTCCGGCACCGTGAACGTCGGTTCGATCGTGCCCGCGCTCAAGTACTTCGCAATTGTGTTGCGCGACAGCCCCGTACGCCGGCTGATCTCCCGGATCGACTGCTTCTCGCGCAGCGCCATCCGACGGATGATGTTTTAAAGTCCCATGTGGATCACTCCGTTGCCCCCGTCGCTCGCAGCGTTGGGGGAAGGTTCACATGGCTCAGTTCTCAATGGAAATTATCTGCCTAACCGGCTCAGTTCCGCGTGGAAACCAACACGCTTCTGAACGAAACAGGCAGTCTTTCATATTGCAAGTCAACGATCACTTCCTCGCTCGTAAAACACCCTGAGTTGCGACTATAGCCATTTCGCCTGACGGGCACTTGACTAACATATAGCCAATCAGCTATATGTCGATTAATAGCCAATTGGGTATGAATCGACCGTGATCATGAGAGACGAAGTTTTCAAAGCGTTATCCGACCCGACCCGACGGTCGATATTCGAGCGTCTTTGTCGAGAGGGCGAGAAGACGGTTACGGTGTTGACCGCAGGAACGAAGGTTTCACAACCTGTTGTCTCCAAGCATCTCGCCGCGCTCAAAAAAGCAGGCCTTGTCAGGGATCGTCACGAAGGCCGCCAAAGCCATTACAGGGCGGAATACACCGCACTGGTTCCTCTTATCGATTGGGCAAAAGAGTTGAACGGTTTTTGGGAACAGAAGTTCGATGCCCTTGAAGACCTGTTGAGGAGGATGGACCAATGAGCCAGATGTCAATTGATATGCGAACAGTAATAGTTGAGCGCGAAATGCCTCATCAGCCCGAAAAACTCTGGCGGGCGTTAACTGAGCCTCATCTGATCGCGGAATGGTTGATGAATAACGACTTCGCTCCGACGGTCGGCCATTGTTTCAAGCTTCGGGGTGAGTGGGGCGGCGTATTGGATTGCCAGGTGTTGGTTGTCGAGCCGAACAGACGGCTGTCTTACACTTGGAACCATATCCATGAGGACGAAGCATACAATCTCAGAAGTGTCGTGACCCTAATTTTGACACCCACCGCGACCGGGACACATTTGCGGATGGAACAGTCGGGCTTTATGCCGGGTCAGAAGCAGGCCATTCACGGCGCTCAACATGGATGGCAGAGTTTCCTTCAAAAGCTGGATGCAGTAGCCGCCAATTTGGGCTGACTTCATTCTTCGTCAGATTGTTGCAAAATATGGCAAGCCTCAGAACAACAGGAGTTCAGCCGATCCGCTTTGCGAACTCCCCAAGGAGAATGCACATATGGTCATAAATAAATCCATACGCCAAATTCACCGCTGGTTGTCGATTATTTTCACTCTTACCGTGATTGCGAATTTCGTCACTATGGCTTTCAGACAGCCTCCTGCATGGGTCGTCTATTCGCCGCTTTTACCGCTGTTTGTCCTGCTTGCGACTGGGCTGTATCTGTTTATTCTGCCTTATATTCCAAGACGGAGTGAGTGAAGCGTTTCCAGGGCCTGTATTACCTCGTTCCCCGCTGGAATAAGGAGGACGCTCCTGGAAACCGAGTTCATACGTACTCAGGAGCCTGCTGGAAATGGCCGCCAATGGAGCGGCTATCTTCTGGCGTCAAATCAAAAGCCAACACTGAGTTTTGCGTTGAAACCATTTTGTTTGGCGCCGGATGTGAACTGCCCATTATAGGATAGGTCAAGCGTGGCGTCTTCGGTCAGGCGGAAATCAAGCCCTGCTTCAAGGAGGGCGGCATCTTCGGCAATCGGAAGACCCCATACCGTGAAGGCATCCGAGCCTATGAAGCTTGCGGTGGAAACCGGCGTAATATCGCCATAGGCATGACGCCAGCCAAGGTCGGCTCGTGCCTTGGTCGCAATCGTTCCCAGAGTAAATTCGGTCGATGCGCGAAGCCCGAGTGTCGAGAAGCTGGTATCCGTCGTATCGGAGTTGACCGACAGGGCGGCTGCCGTCAGGCCTTCTTCTCCAAAACCATCCGTCTTCAGCCGCACATAGGCCAGATTGGTGTAAGGCTCGAAGAGGGCCTTGTCATAGCGAAGCTTATAGCCAAGTTCGCCAAAGAGCTGGAAAGTTCCGGCATCGTAATCGGCGTTCAGGCGATCGGTAAAGCCGGGAAAGGTGACAGAACGATCCATGTCGATGTTATGCCAAGTATAGGCAAGACCGGAGCGAAATGCCAAGGCATGGCCGTTATCGAAGTTCCATTCGGTTCCCGCATAGGCACCGAGCGTATAGTTGTCGCTGCTACCCGACGAAGAGCGCTCATCCATATTGAAACTGGAATGGCTATAGCCTGAGAGAAGACCGAGGCGCCATGTGTCGAGAACTGTACCGTCGATACCGGTAACGAAACCGCCGATGGATGACTTTGTGTCACCGGCATTGCCATCGCCATCCTGCCTGGCCCATGCACCATAAGCATAGCCCCAGGCGGTATAGAGGTTTTGTGCCGAAGCAATGCTGGCGGGAGCAACGGCGTCGACGGCAGAGGCAGGGGCCGAGCCAGCCTTTTGCGAAGGAGCATAAGACAGGGCATTGATCGATACAGCCGGAGCGCCGCCGAAAGCCTGCTGCAAACGGCCGAGTGCCGCATTGCGGACGAACTGGCTGTCATTGATCAGCGCGCCTTTGGTGGACGCATAAGCCTCACCGGAGAGGTTATCGAAGGCCGCACGGGCCTCGTCGGCCGACAGCATCAGCAGGCTGTTATAGAGTGCAAGTGACGAACCCGTCTGCGCCAGCGTATCCAGTCCTCTAGCTGTTGCCAGTTGGTTTCTTGTTTCTCCGACCGTCGTGAAAAGGGGAGGGGTAGGCTTTTCAGGCTCAGGCGTGCCGGGGTTGGATGGTTCCGCCGGGTCTTCCTTAATGGCGATATTCAGAAGAACATCTTTGGACGAATAATTCACGGTCAAATTGAGAAAGGCGGATTTTGAGACAACAGTGTCAAAAGTTCCACTGACGCCACCGTCAGCATGCATAATGGTATAGTTTTGTCCGCTCTGATAACTGGCTTTGGGGTCGATGGCAGTAATGGAAACCGTACTGCCAGATATCGTGGCCAAGCCTGTGACACCAACGATATCGGAGCGGCGATTCAAGGGGCCATTTGCAGCGATTTCGATCTCGAGGATTGAGCCGGGCGTGAGTGTCAGATTACCATCGACAGTTAATATGCCAATGGAATTTCCTGGAGACAATATACCGCCTGACTGAACCGTAGTCTCCCCGACCGAGCCAAAACACCCAAGGGTGGCGCCGGATAAGACGGAGATATTGCCGCCGAGTATAGCGCTGCTACTGTTAACATCGCCGACGATCAGTTTGCCGCCTGCGACTTGTGTCGTGCCAGTGAAGCCTGAACTGTCACCATTGAGGAGAAGCGTATCAGTGCCCCCCTTGACGAGCTCACCACCTAGCGGGTTCAAGAACTGATGGAGTGGATGCCCCCTCCCGACGGCATCGCAATATGCCATAGTGATGTTTGCAGCAACGTCACTCAGAGGAGAGAGCATCCATGAAGGAAGTTAGCATTGTCGGCCTTGATCTTGCAAAGCGTGTATTTCAAGTCCATGCGGTCAGTGCCGATGGCGGTTTTGTTCTCCGCAAGAAATTATCTCGCGTCCATGTAATGGCTTTCTTTCAGAGGCTTCCGAGTTGCACCGTTGCGATGGAAGCATGTGCCACCGCCCATTATTGGGCTCGTGAAATTGGCAAGCTCGGCCATGAAGTTCGGCTGTTGCCGCCTGCTTATGTGAAGCCGTTCGTGAAACGCCAAAAGAATGATGCGGCGGACGCTGAAGCTATTGTAGAGGCAGCCATCCGGCCCTCAATGCGTTTCGTTGCACCAAAGACAGAGAAGCAGCAGGCTGCTTGCATGGTTTTTCGTACGCGCGATTTGTTCGTCCGTCAGCGCACGCAGCTCATCAATGCTCTTCGTGCCCACTTGGCTGAACATGGTGTTATTGCACCCCAGGGAATTGCGAACCTCGCTGCTTTGATAGGGATCGTTGACCATGATAATAACGGTCTCAAGCGCGTGGTCGTAGAGACTGCCCGACTTTATCTTGAGCAGATTGATCTGCTTAGCTCCCGCATTGGCAATCTTGAGAAAGCAATCAAGTCAGAAGCTCGACAATCCGATAACACTGCGCGCTTGATGTCTATGCCTGGAATGGGCCCTATCACTGCCATGGCCATTGAAGCCTTTGCTCCTACTATGACAGCGTTTCGAAAAGGACGAGATTTTGCGGCATGGCTCGGTCTGGTGCCAAGACAGCACTCGAGTGGCGGCAAACAGGTACTGGGCAGAACGTCAAAAATGGGACAGCGTGACATTCGGCGGCTTTTAATTATCGGTGCAATGACAGTAATCAGATGGGCGTGCCGTAAAGCACCGCCAGAGAACTCGTGGCTTGGGAAAATGTTATCACGCAAGCCGCGTATGCTCGTCGCCATTGCACTTGCAAATAAAATGGCGCGCAGCGTCTGGGCGATGATGACAAAGAATGAGGAATTTAAAGTTTCCGCTCTCGCCTCTGCATAAGCAAAGATAGCAGTGTTGTAGCGAGATCGGATCGTCGGCGTGTGAGGAGATCAGCGAACGGTAAGGACAGAGATTGGAAAGACGGACTGGAAATGCAACCGGGTCAGTGAGCCTCGAGCTCGTAGAACTGATTTTGCGCCAGCTCCGCTTAGCTCCATACCGGCCAGTAGTCATAAAAGGACTACAGTAAAGGCCTGATACATGACCGCATCCAATCACACGTTGAAACCGCTCGAAGAAAAGCCTTGCATGAACGGGGGCATCCATACATGACCCGAGAAATTGCCGCCATATACATAAAGACGATCGCTGGCCCAGGACACCGTGCCGCCGTTTCCTGGCGTTGCATCCTGCAAGTTGCGAATTACCCCGCCATAGGCATAGAAATCGATTGTTGCGCCTGCGGCAACGCGCGGTGCACCAGTGAAGCCCGTAAGATTTCCCAATGAACGGTTACCGTCAACAAGGCGTCCATATGCGACTGTAATTGTCGAGGCTGGAGCTGCATTCGTACCGATGACGTCCATAACCACGTCACCGGTTGCATCACTCGTTCCGATCACCAGATTGCCCTGAAGAGTGAAGCTTTGACCCGCGCCACCATTGAGCCAAAGCTTAGTGCCTGTTGCAGTACTGATCGTGCCCGTTGTGCCTCTCTCAACGAGATAACTGTTGAGCGTGGAATGTCCAAGAGCGGAGTGTAACCGTCCCCCGTTAAGGGTGATCAGTCCTGTACCCAGTGCATCAATGATCGCGCTGCCGTTCTCGTGATTGGCGATGAGCGTGCCCGCTGAAATCGTTGTGCCACCCGAATAAGTGTTGGCTCCGTCGAGATAAACCGTCCCCAGGCCCTGCTTTATCAAGGCTCCGGTTCCTGAAATGGAAGCATTTTCGTCGAATTTCAGTGTTGAATCAGAGCCTATCGTATTCAAAATGGCATCGGATGCGAGTTGAACGTCTACCGGATTGGGCCCGCCAAAATCTTTGGTAGAATTATGCGTAGATACATTGACGCTAGCACTTCCGCTCGTCTCAGATAGGATCAACGTCCCGTTATAGAAATTAAATCCACCGCTGACCGCACCGGTCAGGTTTAACTCGCCGATGGTGAATGTCTGGCTATTAAGATTAACAAAGTGGTTCGTAAAACTGTCTGCGATGAATGTTGCTGCGGCTCCCTGGGCGTTAGGGACAGTACCCTCCTGCCATGCTGCTGCGTTGCCCCAAAACGGTGGTGATGTGTTATTCGTCCAGGTTTCGGTGTGAGCCGAAAACGGAAAACCGAGCGCGGTCGAGACAACGCTGGAAAAAAGCCAGAGCAGGTGCTTCTTGCGTCGGGAAGACGGCGTACGCAAAAGTCAAGTTTTTAAAGTAAGTAGTGCCATTGCTGCCCCCAAGAGACGCAGCAAGCCACTGCGATGCTGTTTTATATATCAGGAAATGCTGTATTCCCAACAGTTCAAACGGTCTATTGAAGATAAATGCACAGCGCATCTTCATTTAATAAGTAGTGCGAATATACGGTCTTCACATTGCCTTGAATAATGATAATCGACCGCCAGTATCCTACGACAATGGCTGAAGGTCTGCCTGTCAAAACGAGCCTGGCTATCGAGGGCCAAGTAACGATCTCGTGGTAATAGTACATTGTCAAACGCAACCGTCAGCCCACCGCCTGCAGAGGCAGATAAACGCGGTCACCCTTAAAGATCAGGCTTGGGTCGGTAATGTGCCCAAGATTTAATGCAACGGTTTCCGACACGTCTCTGTTGTTTGTCTTGGCAATGACGACAATGTTGTCACCGGTGTCCACAACAATGGCCGTATATCCCTGCTTGTCGAGGTCAGGATTGAAGCGACCCTGGCTATCCTGATCGCCGGCTGGGTGGATGTCGACATAATCTGCGAGTACCCACCCGGTCTTATCCGTGCCATCTGCCGCAAAACCATCCACAAAGGCCCATTCATTACCTGCCTTGTCTGTATGACGTTCACCTTTCTCATCGACCAGCGAGCCAGGGTGAAGCGTAGCGAGTTTCTCACTGTCGACGCCCGGCCTTTCCCTGACGTTAAGCCCGTCCGGCGCGATCACCACCAGTTGGGGTTTAGGTTCAGGGTTTTCTTCTGGTTGTTTCTCCGGCTGCTCTATCTCGGGAGGCTCGCCCGATGGTTCGGTTTTGGTATCGACGGCAGGAATAGAGTTATCTTCGCCATCTCCGAACAGTTTCGCAAAAGCATTGAAACTGTATATTGCCAAACCTCCGCCGAACGTGACGCCGTAGATCCAACGATCAGCCGTCGTCAAATTTCCACCCCACCCGGCTTTGCCACGTTGCTTTGCCCATAACCAGCCGGAGCCAAAAGCGAACATGGAGTTGGCGGCGGCGTCGAGAGGCTTAACCTCCCCTCCCAAAAACGGTAAGAGACTGCCAGCCGCATAGGAAGGCAAGTGATATTTATCTGCTTTGGTGAAGGCGCTCTGGCCAGTGCGCGCCTCTCGAAGCGCCTTGGCTCCGTAGGCAACATTGCTGACCGCGAACAGACCGCTGGAGAGGTTGGAAGAGAAGCTGTAGGGTGCTCCAATCGTCCCTGGAATGCCGCTATAGACCTGGTTGGGCAGATAGCTCAGCGCCGTGACGGCACGTACCGTGCGTCCAAAAGGATGGCTTACATCCATCTGTTTGATAGGCAAAGCCATGAGAACCTGAGTTGCGGCACGTGCGCCGTAACTGCTGGCATGAATCGCGAGCTGAGCATTTGCCGGAAGAAGCGGCATGACTATGGCAAATGTTCCGGTGCCGACTCCTGTCAATACGAAATCGCCAATCCCCGCAGCCCGCATCCTCGCTATTGCCTGTACAGGACGCGATGCAGGTTTGTAGCCATTGAGCGCTGCTCGGAGATCAGGTTTGATCGCCGCGGTCTGTACCGGTCTGAAGATGGCGTTCTGGGTCGAGGTAAATGCTCCAAGTTGCTGCTTGCTTAGCCCCGCCATTTGTCCCGGCGTAAATCTGCGCGACTGTGCGGTCGTGAATTCAGGTAGCTGCTCCGGCTTGAGAGCGCCAAGATTTATATGCTTTACTCGTTTTTCCGGAATGGCTCTTAACTGATCGCCATTCAAAGCCTGCCATTGGTGCTCGTTGAGTGATTTCCAGCCCATTGGCGACATACTGGTGATGTCATCGCCGGTCAGATTACGCGCAAAGATAAGCTCTTCGAGCATTGACCTGTGTTCGGCGCTCATTTTCTGCTTTTGTGTGCCGGTTATTGCTTCCATCTGGGGAGTGGTCAGTTCCGGCAGTTGTTCAGGCTTAAGCTGCGGAGCAATCAATCCGACGCTGCTTTCGGGCACGGACCGCAATTGTGGTCCCGACATCGTGTGTATCTGCCGCGTGCTCAATGCGCCGAATTGGGCTTTGCTCAACCAACCGAACTGCTGTGGCTCGAGGCCCGAAATGCCAAGCGAAGGGACTCGCTTCAGTGAAATTGCTCTGATCTGGGGCTCGGTGAGGTTTTTTTGCTGCCCCGCCCGATTGAAAGCCTCCCACTGCTTTTGTGTGAGCCACGATATCTGTCTGGGTTTTAACGACGAAACATTCAGGCTTGCCATCCGGTTTATCGGAATGGCCCGGGTCTGCCCCTGGGTCATGTGTTCCGGTAGGCCTGCCTGGTTGAATGCCTTCCATTGACCATTTGTCATTCCCGCCACTTGGCCTTTTGCGGACAGCCACGGAACCTGTTTTCCGTCGAGTCCGGCCATATCGAGCTGCTTGAATTGCTTGTCTGGAAGCGAGATGAGCTGGGTTTTGGTGAGAAATGTTTGCGAGCCTGACTTGTTGAACGCCTTCCATTGCGGACCGGTGAAGGCCGCGATCTGGCCGTGGGTAAGTGACTTGATCTGGTTCTGCGTCAATATTCCAGCGTCGATATATTTGACACGACCTTCCGGAATTCCGCGTAGCTGGTTACGGGTCAGATAAGGTTGCAAACCGGCCTGTTTGAAGTCGGCCCATTGTTTGGGTGTGAAACCTGCAACTTGATTGGATTTCAACCACGGGACATGCCTCGGCTCCAATTGCCCGATGTCGATATTGCGAGGTGTCGTGGCCTGTAGTTTTGTGCGGCTCGGACCACGGGGCGCGGATGGCTGATGGTTGGACGAGGCACCACGGATCCCTGGCACAACATAGGCATCTTTGCCGTCCCAGACAATGCTGTGACTTTTGTTGCTATATTGGGGTTCGTCGCCCCGAGGTGTCCATCCGCCTTTGGCTGTTACATAGATATTCTCGGGATTTTTCGGTGCACGACCGAGCACAGTCGCGGTAATTGGTTGTCCGGTTTCGTCGATCAACTGGATCGTTGTGGGTGCCTTGCCGGATTTGACGGCCGGGGTCTGGCCTGTGTTAATGGAGCTGGTCGGCCCGGTCCCATCGGGTTCGAGGGGCGAACGATAGGCCGCATTGGTAATCGTCGCATCCACTGGCGGCTGTGTTCCGCTTTCTTCACCATTGCCGGTCTTGACCGGTCGCATGGCGGCGAAAGATCTGACGCCCAATCCAGTGCCGACCACGCCTGTTCCCAAACCAGTGATCGCATTGGTAAATTCCAGCCCCGACATCTTGTCGCTGTTTGTCAGAAGGTCGCTTGCCGTGACAGCGATCATCGGAACGCCAAGGACGGCTGCTGTGCCCTCCAATCCATGAGCGGCGACGTTAATGGCGCGTCCACTGTTCAGATAAGACCGGGCGCTGGCCGCATAGGGCGAGGCCTGAAGATTAAAGGTCCGTCCACCTAGCCTGAAGGTTGAATCTTTCATGCGCATTGCGCCGAAATTTGCCTGTAGCGAGCGCCCGAATGACATTTCAGTGCGCGCTGCCATGCCGAAGGTACGCATACTGCTGCCGATGACAGGTAGTGCTGTCATGGCGACACTCGCTACGTTCATCAGTGATTCAGTATCGCCCCATTCGCCGCCGTGATCGAGATAATCAGCTTGTCTGATGACGGCACGCCCACCAAGATAAATGCCGCTACCGATTGCGATTGGTGCTGCCACTGGTGCGAGCGGAGAAAATGACAAGAGCATTGCTCCGGTGCCCACGAGACCGACGACCGGGTCAACAACCTTGTCCCGCGCTGAAACGATGCGTGCATCTACGACATCGAGCGCGATCTGACCGTCTTGCCCTTCCTTCATTTCCAGATTTTTGGGAATAACCAGCTTGCCGCTGTCGTCGAACAGGCGGTTGTTCTCCTGGAAGTCTTTGACCCCATCGAATTTCTGTCCATTGGCGTCGACATATTTCGTATTGCCGGCACTGTCCTGGATTGCGAACAATGTTGTTTGGCTTGTCTCACCACTTTCAGGTACGTAAAAAATCGGTACGGCCTTAACTTTGGGGCTGTCGCCGCCAATGTTATGGATTTCATCGATGATTTTGTCCCGCGCTTCCGCGTCGTCAATTCCGGTAAGGCCGGTCGTTTCACCGATATAGTCGCTCAATTCTTCGCCAGAGCGCTCTTTAAACTTGCCGTCAAATCCCCGGTCGTGCAGCCCCTGAAACTGCGGCTGGAAAACACCGTTCAGTGTTTTGTCTTCATCCTTGTCAAGAAGCACGCGATCAGTGTCGTCCGTGCCTAACCGCTCGGGCTCCGACAAAAGCAATTCTGATCGGTCGATATTGCTCGCAATGTTTTGTTTGACATCATCCAACTGATCGCGCTGCTGGTTAAGCATGCCAAGCTGGATCTGCAGTTTGGCAATGCGTGGATCAACCCAGCGGCCCTCTGTGGGCGCGCCCTGTGTCGGGCTTATCTCGATCCACACCGGTTTGCCGCTGCCGGCAAGTGCTTCAAGTTTTTCAGAACCTGACAGCTCCTTAAGGTCCTCTGCGACTTCTGGAGCGACCTTAACGGTTTGTCCATTGCCAAGATCCACCTCTACCGGCTTTTGATCATCCGACAGCAAACCGGCAGGGGGTTCTGTCGTGCCGGGACCATGCTGACCGATCGCCTCCTGTACCTTGGCTTCCATGCCCTCTATCTGCTTGTCGATTTCGCCGATGTTTACATCGACGCGCTTGTCGAGCAGAGTGTTGACGTTGATTTTTGCCTGCTCATAACCGGCCAGTGGGCCGGGATTGGCAACGCACTGGTCGCCGTTTGATGTGGGAATGGAATTCGCCTGAAGGTCTCGCCATTGCTGGGCAAGTGGGCCGTTGCGTGCCTCATCGCTTGCATCCTTGTCGTCGGGATCGGCAGTGATGTCGATCTCGAGCGTCTTGTCCTCATATTTGATTTCCAGGACAAACTGTCCATCGGCGTTCTGGATGACTTCGGCACTTTTGAACTTGCCGCTGAATTTTCCACCGGCATCGGTAAACCCGTCTGGATCAAACTGGTGCGGTGCACGCTCCCTTTGCTGTGCGATTGTCTGATTTTCCAGGGCTTCGTAGTCGGCTTTCCCGCTTTTTTGCGAATAGTAGGTGGAATAGGCCTCGCTGAGTTGCAGGGCGCCATCAGTCTGGGTCTTGAATAGTGCAACTTGCGGTTCGACCCAGCGCCATTCCGTCCTCACACTGCCATCGGGCTGCGTGATGTTGACCTGCACGGCTATCGATGTCGCACTTGCAAGTGTATCGATCCCACCACCGGCGACGTTGTAGGCATCCGCGATATCCGGTGCTACCTTGAGGGTCTGATCACCAATGTTGATTTCTACCGGCTCCTGGTTTTTTTCCAGCATGCCGGGTGATGGACTGTCCGACCCGGTTGTAAGAACCATCATGTCGGCAAGCGCCTGGTCGCCTGCCTTGTTCTTGACGTCGGCCTGAGCAACTAGGTCGTTGATCTCTGCCCACGCAGCTTCACCTTTTTCAACCTCATCCTGGAAGTTGTAATTGCTGTCGGCTGCGACGACCACCGTGTCATTGCGGCCGGGATAGTATCCCATGTTGACGCGCTTATCGATCGCCTGATCGAGCAGCGTCTTGCCGTCTTTGTAAGCGTTGTAAGCCTCCGTGGCCTTGGTATGGGCATCGTGGGCGTCGGTTTGTAGTTGCTTGGCGTCCTCCAGCGTGCCTTCCGGCTTGACCGCATTCCACTGTAGCCCCAGGGGCTCGAGTTTCTCGTTTATGCCAGTCTGGGCTGCTTCGACAGCCTGCTTGTAGTCAGGATCGAGCAGGTATCGGTTAAGATCGGCATAGTCGCTGCCGATCTGTGCCTTGGTCTCGGTTACTTGAGAAAGGGCAATATTCTCATCCTGAATTGCAGCGGCGACATCGGGGTGCATCCATATCCACTGGCCGTTGACGGGGTATGCAATCCATTTTTCGCCCGGTGGGATGCCATATTTGGGCGGATCGCCAGCCGGGTCCAGTACGCCATCCCTTTCCGTCGGCGTTGCTGCAATGCCGGGAAGTTTGGGGCCATCAGGATCAGCCGGATTGACGATACCATGCTCATCAATAGCGTCATCTTTCGCCTGCGTAGCATCGGTTGCGCTCTTTTCCTGAACCTCCAGAAACTTATCCGCGAGCTGGCTTTCGGCGAAGGCCTTGGTGACCTCGCCTTCCTTCTTTTCGGCGGGGTCCGTGCTGTTGGGATTGGCTTCAACCAAAGACTGCGCCAGCGCCGCCTCCGCGCTGCCCTTTTCGAGTGTTATCGTGTCGCCGGTCTCGTTATCCTTCAGGGTGACTGTGCCATCGGAACCAGTGGTCATGGTGTAGCCGTTTGCAGTCACTGAGGTTGTAGTGGTTTCTTTGCCGTCTGCGCCTTTTTGACTGGTGGTTTCCGTTATCCGGCCGTTTTCATCGGTTTCGGTTTTGCTGGTCACGCCCGTCTGTGAATTGGTAACAGTCTTGGTTGTCGTGCCGGTCGCACCGTCCTTGGTTTCAACCGTTGTCACAGTATAGGACGGAGCAACCGGTCCCTGTACGCCTTCGGGAAGACTGTTGTCGTGAACCTCCCGGGTGTAGGTCGTTTCATCGCCAGTTTTGCTGTCCGTCAGGGTTATTGAAGTGGTAGTGCCGCTGGTTATCTCCTTGATGTCTACACCGGCAGCCAGCAACTCGGCGCGGACCTGATCGGCAGACAATCCACGTTCCTGCGCGATCTCCTCGACCGTCTTGCCATTCTCGATAGCGTTTTTTGTATCGGAGACGTTCTGGTCTGCCGTCTTTACAGTGCCCTTGTCGCCGGGCAGGCCCGGAGCCGATTGCTTCGGATCCAGCTCGACCTTTTCTCCGTCTGGACCGATTACGAAGGTTTGCGTAGTGCCATCAGGCTTTACGGTCGTTTCAACTTTCGTCCCGTTGTCATAACTGGTCTCGGTATGGGTCTCACCACTACCAAGATCGTCCGTTTCTGTGGTGGTCGTCACCCCGGTCTCGGAGTCGTAGCTGATTTCCTGCTTTTTTTCGCTTTCTGTACGAATTGGCGACGTATCCGTGTCGCCATCAGGGGTGGTCGTCACGGTGTAATGGGTACCATGTTGATAATCGACATTCTCCGTAACCGTACGCCCCTGACTGTCGGTGATTGTTGTGACGCGTGTGTCACCATTCTGGCCCTGGGTGACAACAATCTCGGGGGCTTTTTCTCCGCCAAGTGCAGTCATGACGGCTTCGCGCGTCATGCCTCGCTCCTGTGCGATTGTGTCGATGCTCTTGCCCTTGCCGAGATCGGCATGGATTTCGTTTGCAATCTCCGTAGGTGTTTTCTCGGTCTGTGTCGTAGAGACCGGCTTCACATCCGGCTGCTTTTTTGCTGGCGGAGGCGGCGGGGGAGGTGGAGGAGGTGGCGGCGGAAACTTCCGAATAATATCAAATATTCGCATCCAACGTCTCCCAAACTGTAGATTTCAGGCCGTTCGCGCATAGCTGCCCATACCTCAGACCGGATCGGTCTGGATTGGGCCGGGCGCAAAAGCCTCCAGCCTCCGCATGCTTCGGGAAATATGGTAAGGCGGTGTAGCCAGTCAGCAAAATCCACTTGGATTACCAAGTCAACATTCTGATATTTAAAAGAATATCTCTTCAGCGTTGTTGCACACGGCAGATCAAGTAATGAGAACGGATTGATTTTTGGTGCGAACGGGCGACAGTGATGCAACAGGTTTTGTCGATTAAACATGATCGAGCGCAACGAGATGAGGCACGACCAAAGAAAAGAAATCACTGTGTATATACTGGCCGAGCGTTGAGCGATCGAACATGGTATCGACCAGACCGATATCCTCGATTACCGGTATCTGCATGCGGCGCGCAGCTTTCTCCAATTGCAGGGCGTCCTCATCTGAGGCTTTCCCGGCTATTAGCGGCATCGACGTTTCGCCCTTAACAAAGCGAATGCCGATTGCCCGCCTTTTGCCCGAGAAGACGAGCGTTGGACCGGCTTTCGCGCGTTGATAGGGAGTGGAAACCGTTTCCTGTCGCAAACGATTGAACTCGCGTCGAATATACGGATCACCCTCGATATCGCGATGTTCGCGCCGGTATTCGCTGCGCGTCATTTTCATGTCACGGCCAAAAAGCCAGCGCTGGACAGGAATATCGGCCAGCCCAAGAAGGACGAAGCTCAGCGCTCCAGTTACTGCAAAGGCAACCAGCGCACCGAAAGCTACCGGGGCAAGGCAGCCGGGCGCGCACACAGGCGCCTGAAAGATGGGCGACAGCCAACTGGCGCCAATGGCAATGAAAATGGATGAGAGCAGTGCGACCTTGGTTATTCCCTTGATGAACTCAATGAGATTGCGCAGGGACGCCAGACGTTTGAACCCTGTGACCGGGCTAAGCTGACTGAACTGGGGCTTCACCGGCTCGAAGGAGAAAATCAATCCCTTCATCATAATGATGGCTGTGGGGACGAGAGATAAAAGCATTATTGCCAGGGCCGATCCCATCATGGTCAGGAACAGCCAGAATACCATCATCACTGCCTGTCGGGCCAGCAACTCGAACGGTTGGCTGCCCGCCAGTGCAACGATCTCGATCAGTTCAATAAAACGTGCATAGAACCAGCCACGAAAGAAATAAAACAGCCCTAGTACCGCGATAAAAGATACAGCAGTCAACAAATCGCGGCTGCTGGCTACCTGACCCCGCTTCCGCGCATCCTTGAGTTTTTTGGCTGACGCAGGAAAACGTTTTTCTTCAGTATCTTTGTCAGCCATCGTTCAATCGCTTCTGTCTGGATTTTCACTTGAAGCGGAGCACAAATGTTCTGCGCTATGGCGTTTGCGGTTCCCTATCTTGAGGTTGTTCGGGGGCTTCCTCGGTTCCGTAGATATATCGACGCGCGGCTCGAACCGATGGCGCAGAAGGCGGAGGCCCCATGCGGCGTCCTTCGATCAGGTCTTTCTCACTTTCAACCATGCGCTGAAGATTAAAGGCATTTGCACAGCCTGGGGGTAAATGTGGCCCGACCTGTGAGACTTTCATATACCGGGTTCCCGCCGATGTTGGTTCCTGGTCGGCGGGCGCTGTCAGGCAAGCATTGGGAACCAGAACTGAACCTTGCACACCTTTGGCACCGTCGCTTTGACCGGTGGGAACATAACTATAATCATTTGAATGATCCGGTTCCGGGGCAGGTGTTGCACATGCTGAAAGGAGGATAATCGGAAGGATCCTGCCAAGACCGGTTATGTGAAAAGCCATTGGCGTCCTCCTCACTTGATTATCAGTCCCATGGACGGTGCATTCCTGGTCCGCGGCGGTTTCTTTCGCGCGGGCCGGTCGATCGGGGTTGCCAGATCGCGGCTGCTGACGGGATTGACGATGTAGGGTGTGATCAAGACCACCAGCTCGGTCTCCCGTTTCTGAAATCTTTCCGAGCGAAACAGACTTCCAAGGATCGGCGTGTCTCCGAGAACGGGGACTTTCTCAAGATTGCGGGTCATGTTTTGCTGAAACAGTCCCGCCAGCGCAAAGGTCTGTCCACTTCCGACTTCAACGGTGGTGTCGACCCTGCGAACGACGAAGCTTGGATAACTGAAACCGTCGGACCCCGCAGATGCATTGATGCTGGAGATTTCGCTAACCTCCGGTTTGACATGCATGGCAATGCGGTTCTTTCCAATAACGGTCGGAGTGAAATTTAGCGAAACCCCGAAGGGCTTGTATTCGACAGTGTAGACGCCCTGGCCCTGTGGCACCTGGATAGGAATTTCTCCACCTGCGAGAAAATTGGCAGGTTGTCCGCTGACCGCAGTCAGATTTGGTTCGGCGAGTATTTTTACCAGGCCGTTGCGTTTGAGTGCTTCAATCACAACATCAAACTTGAAACCGCCTGATGTCGATCCGCCGGCTCCTAGATTGCCGCCGCCGTCAGGAATAGCGTTATTACCGAATATTCCCAACTTGAGACCATTCGATTCATATCCGAATTCCCAGTCGATGCCGTAAGATTGCAGTTCGCTGCGCGCTACTTCCGCAAAGCGGACGCGAATATTGACTTGCTGTGACCCTCCGCCCAGAGTCGAATTGTTGATCGGTGGCTGATCGGGAAGGGAAAAGCTGCGAGCAACATTCTCTGTCGCCAGTGCTTCATCGATGTTGCCAGCCTGGCCATCCACGATGAGCTGGTTGCCGCTGAACGTCAGATTGGTGGTTGAAGTTGGGGCTGCTGCCTGATTTGCACGGTTGGCTGCCCGGGCATTGTTGGCGACGACGATCTGGGTCGCCGCCTGAATCTTGCGAGCCCTGGTCATCGCTATGAGATTGGTTGCGCCTGGCTTCACGCCGTACACATAGACAACGTCCGGGGCAACGACCTGAAGCTCGGCAATGGTTGAGTCCGCCATGAAAACGGATTCAACAGGTTCGTTGAAACGTATGATACGACCTTGCCCGACAGGCAGGTCGATAGCCGTTTGGCCCGACAGGCGTAAGGCGTCCTGGGCACTTGCCGTTCCGCATAGCAATAAAGTCAGCGCGCCAATGAACGCTAGAATACGGCAACATGCCAGCCGGAAAACATATCCAGGACATAGCTGTCGTAATGCGAATTCATCCATGTTTTATTGTTCCCACTCTTATTGTCTTATGCCTGTTGTGAGTGACCGACGTCCTGCATACGATTGGTCAGCCTGCCTTGAACGCTATTCCCGGAGCTTGATCCGGTAACCGTTCCCAACGGCTGCACATTGAATTCAAAGGCCAACTCCTGATAGGACAATACCGAGATATCGACGCCGTGATGGACGAGCAGGGCGCGCAGATGCGGGCGAATATCCGCAGCCGTAATGACGACGGGCGCGGTATCAGCCGTTGAGCGTGCGTTCAATTGCTTGATCTGCTGGGCAATGCTGTGAAGAGCGTCATCGGATAAATCGAGTACCGCGCCTGCGCCCGCATGTCGGAGCGCACTTCGTACGTCGTGCTCGGCGGAACGTTCAAGAATGAACGCGGCGATAACATGATTGTCATCGGCTGCCGCAAAGCTGATCTGTCTTTTCAAGGCCATACGAATTTTTTCATTGAGTGCACGCGTCTCCTCGTTCCCGGCCTCAATGAGCGCTTCCAGGATGACGCGCAGGTTGCGTATCGTCACGCCTTCTGCGACGAGCATTCGCAGTACCTCCAGCACTTTCGTGGTCGGCATCGCTTCCTTCACCTGAGCCACAAGCTCTGATGAGGTTTTGCTCAGATCTTGCAGGAGATTATTGGTCTCCTGAATGCCGATGAAATGCTGGGAGTACGTCCTGAAAACAAAACCCAGCAAAGGCCCCACAATATTTCCTATTGGTCGGAAAGGAATATCGGCCCCGGCAAGGAGCTCCTGATGATCCCCAGCAACCAGAAATATCTGCCTCAGACCCTGTATCTTCATCAGGTTGTCGCCGGAAATGCCGGCCAGTTCGAGATGGGCCGGGTCCTCATCGACAAGAACGCAACCAGACGGAATCTCCATTTCAAGCACTGGCACATCATCAAGATCGATGCGTAACTGGCGTGGCTTGAGTTTCCCGTCGACAAGCCGAGGAACCGGAGGCACGTCGATGCCAAGTTCACTGCCGATAAGGCTACGCGCTTCATTTTGCGATAACTGCAACAGATCGGCGGGCATATCTGTTGCCAGCTCCGTACCAATTCGAATGACGAGCGGTGAATCATAGACCGGCAAGTGCTCTTTGCTGTCGTCATCGTCGGACACCTGCCGTAGCTGCACCGTTTCGCCGGCTTCCTTATCTTCGCCGACCTGATTACGTTGCATGGCATAACCGGCGACACCGAGAAGAAGGCCGAGCATGATAAATACCGGCATCGGGAAGCCGGGGACGATCGCCAGAACGAACATGATTAGGCTGGCCATGATCAGACTTCGCGAATTGCGCAGTAGCTGTGACGTAATCTGGCGTCCCAAGTCACTGCCATTTTCAGCGCTGGCAACACGCGTGACCATTGTACCGGCAGCAACGGCGACCAGAAGCGCCGGAATTTGAGCCACAAGACCGTCACCAACCGAAAGCAGGGAATAAGTCATACCAGCCTCTGCAAACCCCATTTCGTGCTGCAGAACTCCAACAGCGAGGCCGCCGATGAGATTGACGAAAATGAAAACCATTCCTGCAAGCACATCGCCTTTGACGAACTTCATGGCACCGTCCATGGCACCGAAGAACTGGCTCTCCTGCTCGAGTGTTTGGCGCATCGCGCGTGCTTGGGCCTGATTGATGTCACCGTTACGCAATTCGGCATCAATACTCATCTGCTTGCCAGGCAGGGCATCCAGTGTGAAACGTGCTGCGACCTCGGCAACCCGCTCCGCACCTTTGGCGATCACTACGAACTGCGCAATCGTAATGATGAAAAATATGATCAGACCAACGGCAATACTTCCGCCAACCACGAAGTTCCCGAACGCCGTAACAATTTCACCCGCATCCGCCTGCAAAAGAATGAGGCGGGTTGTTGTGATGGTGATCGCCAGTCGAAAAAGGGTTGCGATCAAGATTGCGGAGGGCAGCGCAGAAAACTGGAGGGGCGTGGTTGCATAAAGCGAACTGAGCAGGATGAGGACGCTGAATGCGATGTTAAGCGTGATGAGTCCGTCCACAGCCCAGGTAGGCAGCGGAATAACCATCATGCTGACAGCTACCAGAACCAGCACGGCGATAACGATATCGCTGGTGTTCCGTGCTCTTGCGAGGAAACGGGATATCCTGTTCATCATGCCCCGATCTCTGCCCGCATTTTCACAAACAGGTTAAAAGCCTGTCGGGCTTCTTCCTGACGCCCCGCTGCATAAAGAGCGCGGCTTTTCAGCAAGTGAAGCGCCGGATCACGCCTGCCATCCAGTACTTCCAGCCGTGAGATTGTTTCGAGAGCCTTGTCGGCTTCACCATCAAGCGTGAGAAGGTAACTGAGCGTCCGAAGGACCCCGACATCGTCCGGGGACAACTGGGCCGCAATCAAAAGATAAGCCGCTCCCCGTTTGGCCTGCCCATGACATCCGTAGACATAGCCAAGCAGATGGAGCAACTGAACGGTGTCACGAGGATTTGTCAGTGCTGGTCTCCTCGCGCAGCCGATTGGAAAAACTGTTGTGGCGGCTGATTTCATCATCAATCAATGCGACTGTGAGCGAGCGTAGATTTCCGTTTCCCTCCAGCGGCATCAGACCACCATCGATATATTCGCCGAGTAGTTGCGCTGCATGCCCGATGATCGACACATCGACGATGCGCGGGCGCACGAATTCGGTGAGAATTTCGTTGAGGGTGTCGCTGTTGTGCAGAGACGCGAAGGTCATTTCAGACGGTGCGGCCTCGCTCGCATCAGCCTCTGTCGTACCTTGCGCGGTTCTGCGCTTGCGAAGCGCATCAATGGCCTTCAGATTCTGGCGCTCAATTTCTTTGCCGTGAACTGCTTGGGAGCGCCCAATATTCTGGATGTCGCCTGGCGGGCCTGGGTCAAGGCGGATTGCATCCATGCGTCGCGTCATCGGTAGTTTAGAGCAATTGTTGCCCCCTCCTTGCTGAGGTGAAGCGACTTCTCGCCAATCTTGCTGATCATCCAGCCATCTTCCACATAGGCGCCCTCATGATAACGAGTGCCGTCTCCTGCCAACACGTAGGAATTCGGCCCGAACCAGATGGCTTGTAGGGCAAGGCGAGGGGGCGTGCCGACACCGCTGACAGTGACGTTCGAAGTCAGCACGAGTCTGTCACCATAGCTCCGATCAAACCAGGACTGTATATTTAGCCATGCTTCGCTTTTCTCCTTGGCTAAAGCGCCCGAAGCCACGAGGCGGTTTTTTTCGACTGCCAAAGTCACTCCGCTGATGCCTGCCTGGTCCAGTTGAGCGGCCAGCAGGCCGTGGGCGACAGCCGGAGTTTCTGCCTTCTCCGGCGTGGCAGCTTGCATCGTACTGCCACTATCAGCACCTGGCCCAGCGCCTACCGGCGGGCTCATCAATGCGTGTGCCGCAAGAGACGCAAAGACGCCGATACAACAGACCACAGCCGCAACTGCCGTCGTTGGGCGTTTAAAAAAGCTTTTTGGCTCGGGCTGAGACGGAGCACAGATCACCATCTGTGCATCGCCGACGACGATGTTCACAGGTAATCGGCTGCGATAACCGTGCCCCTTGGCGATGTGATGAGTATCAACTTCAACATCACCGCCGACGGCCTCGATTTCGACGCGGGTACCTGCAGGCCGCACCAGCACATGACGAGCGGCAATACCTGCGTCCTTTAAAACAATATCAGCTTCAGCGTCGGAACCGATGACGTAAGCTGAACCATCAAGCGAGATGGTTGCGCCTTGGTGTAATCCTGCGGCGACGCTCAGTCGAACATTCCCATCCGTAAAGCCGCTACGCCATTTTTCCAGTAAAGCGGGCAGGGCGTGCATCGGCTTGTTATCCTCCCGGCAAAATTGCCCGACCGGACCGTCCGGCCGGGCAGAATCGTGTCAGGACACGCTCGTATTAGCGACCGGACTGGCCGACCGCATCTGCTACGCGGTTGCGTGCCTGACTTGTGGCCTTGTCAGTTTCGACCGTAAGGTTGAACTTGGTCAATGCGAGCTGAGCGGCGTGCTGCTCTTTCCAGAAAGATTGCAGTTCGTTCACATTCCCGCCGGTCGTATTGTCTACTTGTGTCAATGTGGGTCTCCTTGAGTTCGAACTTCATGCCCGACAGTAACCGTCGCGCATGTTCTCAGGTGCAGCGCGATACTAGCTTGGGGTTCCAAGTTCGGAAAATCCATTTGGTTCAGCGTTGGTCAGACGCGCTGGCGGTCGTGAAAACCCGACTATCTCGCGATTTTCGTGAGTGGAGCAACGACATGGGAGCGGGAACAATGACTGTCATCCGCGGCCATGGTGGAAGTTAAAATTCGCCTGCGACACGTCGAACGATCCCAGCGCCCAGTTCACGGTGCTCCACTGTGACACGGTCTCGTTCGGGAATTTCATCGGCAAATTTCAGTTTCAGTCGGGCAACTACGATTTCCGATGCGTGTAAGCTCCATCCGTGAAAGCAGCACCATCCATCTGTAACGATCTCGTCCAATGCCAGTTCGACGTCGCTAAGTGGTCGATTCTCCGCCGCAAGTTCACGATTCCTGAGTGCGGAGGCGATGACATCTTCGCCAAGAAGGGTCTGGAGGCGGATCGCCTGTCTCCTGTCAATGATACCGGCGATTGCATTTGCCCTAAACACGGCACCACTGCGCAAGATGAGTTCACCGAACCTGACGGAGGGGATCAGCGCGATTGACCGGTCTTCTTCCCCAACCGGTTCTCCTGCAGGAGAGGGTAGATCGTAATGCGCGATCAAGCGTTGAGACAAGCGCCGTCGCAAGCGATGGCTCCTTAAGAGCAGATCGCATTGTGTCAGTGAAATACGATCATCAAAGCACGCAGAAAGTTTTTCGGGCACGACATAGTCGGCAGGCTGGTCGAGAAAGCTGTGCCACGCAGTGTCAGTTTCATCCATTCGGCGAAGCCGTTCTGTTGGATGGAGGCAGAACCTCGCCGATCCTGTATTCTCCATTTTTGCGTCGGTTGATGAGCAGGAATATCCAGACAGCCAATCCTGATATGGCCGCTACGAGGGCGGTGATCAGCCAGATCGCTGGCGCCACACTGTCCGGATGCAGCCATAGTCCAAGAAAGGATGTATAACCCTGAACATCCCCGCCTGCCTCCGCGGGTGCTGCGACGGGAACCAGAACCACTGAAACCTTGTCATAGGAAAGCCCCGCGACACCGTTGGCAACAAGCATCTTCACCTGGGGGATCAAACTGTTCATCGGAACGGATGTCTTGTGTCGGATGAACACTGAAGCCGAGGACGGCACCAGATTTTGCCGAAGTGGGTCGTTTTCGGGCAAGACCAGATGTACGCGTGCGGAAAGCACGCCATCAATATCCAGTATTGTCTTGGATAGTTCCTGGCTTAGACCGTAAATCATGCGAGCCTTTTCCTGAACGGGTGAGGAGATCAGGCCATCATTCTTGAATACGTCGCCAAGGCTTTCAAAACTCTGTTTTGGAAGTCCATTCTCATTGAGAATAGCCATGGCATCCGCAAAACGGTCTTTTGGAACGGAAACGGTTATCCTGCCGCTTTTACTGTTTTCCCGCTCTGCGGGTATGCCTTTGCGGGCAAGTGCAGCCACGACTTCGTTTGCCTGACGCTGATCGAGATCGGTATAAAGCTCGACAGTACAGGCCTGCAGCATCAGAAATGACATGATGAGGAACAGGGCACGAACCCTGGAGGAAACCATAAGCGCGTTCAAACCCGTTGCCTCAACATAAGAGATAAGTGCATGCCGCTCGCCTATTGTTGCTTTACCAGGGTATTAACCGATGTGGAGGCAGCGGCGACGCTACTCGTCGCCAGCGATGCGCTGAAGCTGGCCCAGGAAATAGAAACGTAACGATCCAGAACATCATCCAAACTCGCCAGATCCTGACCACCATGTGAACGCTCGTTTGCCCGGTCATGTGCAGTCGTGCCTTGGGAGGAGCCCGGTGCTTCTTTTGCCTGCGCGGCATTTTTTCCAGCCAGCATGTTCTGGGCGTTTTCGACAATGCCAACGAAGGATTTCACGCCGGAGTTCATGAAAGAACTGGGTGACAGTGACCGGACGTCAGTGCCTGCTTTATCAAGATAGTCGAGCAACTTCTCGGCTTTGACGCTGGCTGAGCCGTTCAACTCCGATGACGAACGATCAGTTCCTTGGTTTTGCAAGGTCTTCGTATTGGTAGAAGCTGGATCGGCCTGTGCCACTTGCGTTGCCCGCGTTTCAGTCATTTTTTGAGCCGTCATGCTGGCCTGCTGTTCTTTTACCCGCAGAGCTGTTTCCGCTTCTGTCAGACCTGTGGGAGAGGCTGCGGCCACATTCGAAACGGGGTTTGCAATGGTCAACATCTGTGTCGAAATCAATCCGGATGCGGTGGGTGCAACTTGCATGGCGTGCTCCTCAATTGACTTTTTCCAGCGTCGGCGAGCCGACGTCGACTGATTGTGCCTGCGTTTGCCGCCCGCGAAATACGCGCACATTCGTGGGAACGTTGGATACGGTTTCTGCGGTCGTGAACGTGCCGACGGTTTCCTTGACGAGAGTGATGTAGGCAGGTGGGCCCGATATGGATGCAGCCTTTTGCTCGCGATCAATCCGAACCGGGAACCGTGGATCGACAAGCCCAAGATTATCAAGTCGCTGGCTGATACCATCAAGCGCTCTGTCGTCCATGGCTAGAACTTCGGTGCGATTTTCGGTCTCGTTGCTGATGTGTAGTGTGGATCCGTCGAAATACCAGACCAGGCCGTAACGGTTGCAAACCCACTCAAGGAACTCCTTCGCGTTGCCTTCCGGCACACTTGCGGTAACACGTCCTTTGATTTCAGGGCTCATCTGGATGGATATCCCGATATTTCGGCCGAATTCGGTTAACGTGTCACGCACCGACTGATCGATAACCATGTACTTGTAAGGACCCTCGGGCCACTCAGGTTCGGTGGCCCAGCCCAAACTGGCGCATGTGAGTACAATTGCGAAGCCAATCCCGAAGGCGGACATAGTCTTCGACCGGCGTTGCCGAGCGCGATTTCGGTCAGCTTTTCGCATCTAACCACACAAGATTGAGCTGGGATCATCCATTGTGGAAGGATACCGGCTCGATGGCACAACGGAAAATCCAAATGGAACGGGAGATCGACGAAAACTGCATTATTGATCGCAAGATTGTTTCGCAGACGGCTTCGGGAGAATGGTGTGGTGAAAAAAGACACGGATGTCTTCCAGCTCGATGCCTGGAGGCACAGCACCGGGATCGCTACCGTGATTGTCTGTTTGATCTTCGCGGTTACCGCTGCAACTCCACTGCGTGCACAAACCGGGGGGTATGACCCCAGAACCTGGGTTTTTGATGAGGAAGCCAATGTCATGTTGGCGCCCGGAGATCTGTTGTCCCCAGGTGATCGCGAGCCTGTTGATCGCAACAGGGAACCTGTACCGAAACGGATTGTAAACTATTCAGGGTCGGAGCCGACTGGCACCATAATCGTAAATACGACCGCAAAGCGGCTTGACCTGGTTCTGGGGGGCGGAAAGGCAATGCGATATTCTGTGGGAGTGGGACGCGAGGGGCTCAGTTGGTCGGGGCGTGACCGAGTGTCTGCCAAAAAACAGTGGCCTGATTGGCGTCCACCGGCTGAGATGCGGGAGCGCGAAAATCTGAAAGGACGTTCGCTGCCCGCCTTTGTTCCCGGCGGACACAACAATCCGCTCGGCGCCCGAGCGCTTTATATAGGGTCCACCCTCTATCGGATCCACGGAACAAACCAACCGTGGACTGTTGGCACGGCGACTTCCTCGGGATGTATTCGGTTGACCAATGAAGACGTTGTCGACCTTTACGAGCGGGTACCGGTTGGTGCCGGTGTCATCGTGCAGAATTGAACGTTGAAGAGCAGAAAAATAAACGCCGCTGGACGCGGCGGGAAAAATGAGGGGAAGATGCGGTTTGGTTTAGCAGTGGGTCTCGGCACTCTCTTGCTGGCAACCGGTTGTCAGACGATGAGCGAAAAAACCGTTAAGAAAATTTCGGAGCCGACGTCTCAATCGGAGCGATTGGCAAAGCTGGCCAAAGACATCGAGGGTCGTGGGGAGGCTGACACGGCCCTGCCTCTCTATGCGCGTGCCGCCGCGATGCCGGAGGCAAGCGCGGCAATCATGGTACAGTCCGGGGATGCCTATTCTCGTGCGGGGCAACCTGAAGAGGCGATCAGTGCATATAAGGCGGCTCTGGCCAAATCGCCTGACAATGGACCGGCACTGCTGGGCATGGGAACCGCGCTGGTTCAGATCGGTGACCTATCAGCCGGTGTTAGTGCCCTGACCTCCGCTGCACCGGTGGTTGGTACGAGTAGCGCCTATAATCGTCTCGGTGTTGCTCTGACCATGACGGGACAAACACAAAGCGCTATCGCGGCATATCAAAAAGCACTGAGCATGGCACCCGCAGATGTCGATATCCAGTCGAACCTGGCGCTGGCTGCCGCATTACAAGGCGATGCTTCGGTGGTGGAGCAGGCAGCCCATACAGTCGAAGCCTCTGGAGCTGCCGAGCTTCATCACAAGCGAAACATAGTGCTGGCTTATGGCCTGATCGGTCATGATCAAGAGGTTCGTTCCTCCACCCCGGCGGGACTAACCAGTGGTGAAGTCGACAAAATCCTCAAACTGGCAAAAAAAGCGCGTACGAAAGGGTCAGTAACGGCCAAGGCAGCAGCGCTTCACGATATCATGAGCGGATGAATGCCAGTTCGCAATGGTTGGGCCGGATCGACATATCTGGAAAATTTGAAGTCGCGATGAGCTGATTTCGTCAGCCACGACAGTGGGATGCGGATCAGAGCTGAGGCAGAGGAAAAAGCAATATCCTGCACGATCAGGTTTTAGGCTTTCAAGATTGCATGCACGCTGTTGGGGGAGCTGGCCCAGTGGTCCTGCCGGGTTCAAATCAGTTGTCCATATGTCAGTAGTGAAATCAAACGCCAGTATAATCCACTGAATCCACAGGCTAAATGCGCTGTTTGACTGGTCTGCCTGACTGGTGTTACCAACGTGTCTCCCAATTGGGAGGGAGAACGCGGCATGGGGGAACAATTCCGAGGCTAGGGAGAGCCGCATGAGTTTTAACGCTGCATATGTTTTCGAGGGACGGTCTTATCGATCCGGACGAGCTCTGATCTTTTTCACCTGCGCGCGGACTGCATGGGGAATGTCAGCTTTGGGCCTTGCGTGTCTGTTGAGACCATGCGCGAGCCGTCCGTGACCTCTCCTGACCGCCGCCCAGTCGAAATGCGTGACATGGCGGGTGAAATTCTCACCTTGCTGCGGACACAGCTCAATGACATGACGCCGCAGATTCAGACGGCTGCAAGATTTATTCTCGACCGGCCGCAAGACGTGATGCTCCTGTCGATGCGAGAACTGGCAAGCGCGGCAGGTGTCTCGCATTCGACGATAATGCGCTTGTCGGAATGGTTGGGGCTTGATGGATATGCTGCACTGCGTCAGGTCTTCATCAGCTCATTTCGGGAGGGGACTGTTGTCGTAACTGCGGAATCGGGCGTGCCGGAAAAAGCTGGCGACGAGGGGAGGACCCCTGCGTTGATCGCCTCCTCGATCAAGGATCTGGCGGCTGACAAAGTTCAGGTGCAACTTGCCGATGCGGCAGAGCGGCTCATGAAGGCACGGACGATTGTCCTTGTTGGCTCGGCTCAGGAAAGCCCGGTGGTCGGTCATGCAAGGCAACTTTTTCAAGCCCTCGGTTCCCGGGTGCAAACATCTGAACAGTTTCATGCCGCCGATGCGGCTCAAGAAGATATATGCCTGCTCGTAATCTCCGTGCGGCCGCATGGAGATAAGCCTAAAGACGCCATCCGCCTGGCGAAGCAGCTTGGTGTTCCTTCGCTTGCGATAACCGACAGTTCGAAAGCACTGGTTGCGAGGATGGCTGATGTACCGGTCATTTTTCGCCCGGCGTCGATAGCACTCAATATTCCCAGCCTAACCCCCGCCATCGCCGCCATAGAAGCAATTGCCTCGATCTGGCGGCGAAATGCCGGGTAGTTCGTGCCGTTTATAACGCAATGCCGGGATTGACCATCAGTGACGCGATAATTTCTACGGAAGCGATTGTTGCCGCAAGCGTTGGTGTGGTCTGCGATACTTGTGAGGGCAGTACGATCACATGGGAAAACCGTGTGATCGACGATGCCGGGCAGTTGGTAAGTGCAACTATTCGTGCGCCCCGGCGCCCTGCATATCGTGCCGTATTTGTGACTTGAGGAATTGAGGCTCCCATACACACGGCCAGCATTGCGTCGCGGGGGCCCAGCGATTTGATCTCTGTCGGGGCGCCTGTTGCTGAATCGAATGAAACAGCCGTGCGCCCGATCGCCTGCATCAAGTCCCCGAAACGGTGAGCTACGGTTAGCTCTGCCTCGCTGGTCACGCAGATGACGCGATCCGCATCAGCCAGTATGGTGGCCGCTTCCCTATAATGCTGGATTCTGTCTTGCAGGCCGCACCGCTCCACCTCCTTAGCCAGCCATTCGAGGCTGTCACTGGATGTCTGTTGTCCCCAATCGTTGTCTGTCGAACCCTCAGTTCCAGTCCAGGTTCCTGCTTTTATTCCTTCCCTGAAGATCGCACGCAATGCGTCATAACCGTCTAACCCCGTCCATTCCGCGAGTCGTACCATTGTGGAGTGAGATACTCCCACCTGTTTGGCTTGCATGCGCATTGAATTAAGAGCGACGTCAACTGGATGCGACAGCACGAAACGCGCTGCGGCGCGCAAACCTTGCGGCATGGTTTCCAGTTGCTCGGTCAGCCGTTCGTTAAAACGTTGAAAGTCATCGCTGACTAGGTCAGCGATTTCCTGTTCGATATTCCTCTGGTGTTTGGGCATAGAAAATCGAGCTCCTCCGATTTATGCCCCCTGCCGCTTTGCACCACCTTCACTCCTCCTTTCGGTTGTAGGTTAAAACATCGACTATTCACCTTAATCAGAATTCGTATTCGGGTGATCCAGATGCGATTTCAGACCACCTTAATTGAAAGTTTCATCGTACATCGACCAGGCCCTCCAGAAGGCCGTTAATCTCACCAAAGAAGGATAACTCGCCCTTCAAATAGGTGAGCAGAAACGCTGCATAGAGGAGAAGCAGGACCGTGAATGACAGTGATTTCACGGCGAGCGACATGGCAAAAATATTAAGATGCGGCGCTGCGCGTGACACCAGCGCAAGCAGAATATCCGAGAGCAGCAGGCCGACAATAAGCGGGAATGCGAGAGCCAGGGCCATGGTGACAATCCGTGTGCAAAGATTAAGAAAAAGCGTAACACTCTCGGTGCGAAAAACCGGGGTGAACTGATCGACTGGCCATATGCGATAACTCGTATAGACAATGTCGAGCATCAGCAACAACCCGCCCAGCGACAGGAAAATTACGATCATGACAATGCTGAAAAGCGTACCCGTTATGCTGGTTTCATGAGTCATCATGGGATCGATAAGCGATCCCATAGTCACACCGCGCTGAAGATCCACAATGTCGCCCGCTGCTTCCGCCGCCCAGAATGGGAGGCTCATGACAAAGCCGAGTGTGGCGCCGAGGAACATTTCTTTCATGCCCAGTGCCACCATTGTTGTCGGGCCCATATTCGTGTCCACAACGGTCTTGTAAACAAGCGGCATGAGCGGAATCGACAAGGCGATGGCCACACCGTTACGCAGAAGACCAGCAACGCGCGCGCGTGTGAATAAAGCCATCAGGATCATCAGGCCGACCATGCGTGCCATTGCCAGCGCGGCAACAAAAACCACGACATGGACCTGGTGAAGCGCTGAAAAGATTCCACTGATCGATGTCATCGCGTCACCCCCGGAAACTCCTCGAAAGCAACCGTTGCCTGGCGTGCGATATCCTGACCAACTATCGGCCCGAAAATAAGGATCACGACCAGAATGACGACAATCTTGATTGCCTGAGGCAACGACTGATCTTGAATCTGGGTCAAAGCCTGGAGGAGGCCGACGATCACTCCAACGACCAGAGCAGCTATGATCACAGGCGCTGATGCATAGAGCACTGATAATAGTGTGCCCTGAACCCTTGTGAGAATGAGATCATCTGTCATTGCGCCTCTTCAGGAATAGCTCAAGATAAGGCCGTGCATCAGGCGCGACCATCCGTCGATTGCGACAAACAAGAACAGTTTCAGTGGAATGGATATGAGGATTGGCGACACCATGATCATACCAAGCGTCATGAGGATATTGGCGACAACCAGATCGATCACGAGAAATGGCAGATAAAGCAGCAGACCGATCTCGAATGCACGCGTCAATTCGCTGGCAACGAAAGCGGGTATGAGAATAGACAGGTCATCGTCGCGCACGGTGTCTTGCTTGGCATCGGGCCATAAACGTTGTGTTGCACTTTGAAAAAAGCTGCGTTCTTCCGGCTTGGTGAAACGCACAAGTTGGCGCTTGATCGGTTCGCGTACAAGCTCGGCGCTACGCATGATGTCGTCCGCCGTTTCGAATTTGGCCTGTCCTTCCACAAGTGTTCTCTGGATTTCTGTCAACATTGGCGTGGTGACAAATACTGTCAGGACAAGGGCTATTCCGTACAGAACCAGATTTGGCGGCATTTGCTGGATGCCCAGCGCATTGCGTACCAGAAACAGCACAACGGATATTTTGAGAAAGCCGGTCATGGTGACCACTGCCAGGGGCAGGAGGCCGACAATTCCGATGACAACGATGAGGGGAAGGAGGTTCTGTTGGGCCTCAATCATTGTTGAAGATATTCACAACACGGATGCCAAGTTTTTCACCCAGCTTTACGAGTTCCCCGCGACCGACACGCCTGCCACTTGCAAAGATCGAGACTCCGTTGTCGACTGGAGCGTCGAGCGGGATCAAAGCGCCAGCATCCAGACGCTGGACTTCCGCAAGGGGTAGCGCCACACGACCTGCCTCAAACACCAGAGTTACCGGTATATCGGCCAGGGCTGCAACGCTGTCCTCATCACTGTTGTCCGTTGTGCGTTCAGTAGCCATGTCGAAATCCCATTCAGATCCGGTTAGAGGAAGGAAGCGATCATTCAAATGCCAGCCACCATTGATAGCCGAAACAGGGGCAGCCAATTGGTCACCAATCAGGCAACAGGATCGACTTGCATGAAGTTCGCTGTCTGCCGGTAGAATGACATCGTCTTGTTCCAGTTCTTTCATCTCGTGGAGGGTAATTGTGGTTGCGCCGTAGAGAATGCGCAGCGGAACCGGAACTGATGTCGCGAACAGCGAAGCCGGCTCAGCCGCATGGTCGAACAGTGTTGCCAGCTTTTGCGCAAGTTGATCGCTGCCGATGGTCAGTGCGACGTCTCGGCCACAGTCGGATTTGAGCGACACGACGGGCAGCAGTGAATCATCGTGATGATCAGAACGCCGCCGGACACCGACGAATTCAATTCCGCTATCCAGCTTTTGTTCAAGCCAGTTCAATTCGTTATCAAGAATGGCTTCAAGCAGGAGGGTCTGATCAGCCGACTGCATGTTTTCGAAGCCCGTCGTTGGATCAGACTGCTCTAACCAGTCATCGAATAATGCGCCGGGGATATGAAGTGTCGCCGAGCCATAAAGGGTCGTTAGTGCAAGGGAAACCTCGTGCCTTGCGTCCGGCGGATAGTTGGTCAAACCCAGTGTAAATGCCCGGTCCATTACTGAAAATGAAACTGGGCCCCGCCGCCGATTGAGTGCGTTAACCGCATCAATGTGCTGGGTAGGTATTTCGGGCAAGCGCAAAGGCTCGACGGCGGGACAAAGCTCATCGTTGAGCTGACTGGTGGTTGCCACCCGTCTTCTATTTGCCAGGACCGCAACCATTCAGACCGGCCACCCGTCATTATCAGAGGACTTGTTCAATCGATCGATCAACTCCTCAAGCTTCGTTTTCGAGGCGTAAACCTGTCTGTAGCGGCTCTGTTCGACATTCAGTTTTTCCATTGCTTGATCGAGAGATGATTGTGCCTCGCAATCTTCTTTCCAGTGATGCATGCCAATTGCTGCGGTGCGTTGTTGAAAAGCTTCCAGATATTGCAGCCGAGATGTGTTGATGGTTTTACCCGCCATTGTTGCCAGTATCTCTTGCTCCATGGTTGCAGCCTCAACGCCGTGCGCGAGGCGAAGTGCCGTTTTTTCGCGTGCGCTGGCTTCCGCTTGTCGAGCCAGATTCCGGACACGACCGAGAGTGGCTCCGGCCTTTGTTTCGCGAAACTTACGAATCTCGCGCAGATGCTCGAGGACGGCTTTTTGTTTGGCGTGGTTCAATCCGCTATCCCTCGCATCAGGTGCAGGGTTTCTTCGATTGGTGCGCGCATTGGTTGTTTTTGCTGCAGAAAGTCGTTGATCGTGTCGATCTTTGCAATCGCTTCGTCGGTTAGCGCATCGGCGCCATGTTCGTACTCACCGATGCGTATCAGGAGCTCCACCTCCTGATACCTGGCAAGAAGCCGTCTAATATGTGCCGCCGCCGCACGATGTTTATCGTCAATCACCTTCGACATCAGGCGGCTATTGGAACGCACGACGTCAATGGCGGGAAAATGGTTGCGCTGGGCAAGATCTGCCGAGAGGAAGATGTGGCCATCCAGCAGTGCCTGAACTTCTTCGACGACAGGATCCTGGGTGCCGTCGCCTTCTATGAGCACGTTGTAAAGCCCGGTAATCGACCCGGTGGAGCCGGGGCCGGCCCGTTCCAGCAAGCGAGGTAGAGCAGCAAAGAAAGAGGGTGGAAACCCGCGTCTGGTGGGAGGCTCACCGGCAGCAAGTCCAATTTCACGCTGAGCCCTGGCGAAGCGCGTGATATTGTCGACTGCCAGCAGTACGTGCTTGCCTTGGTCGCGGAAATATTCGGCTATGGTTGTGGCAGCATGTGCTGCCTTGACACGTTCTATACCCGACCGATCAGAAGTGGCTGCGACCACTACACAGCGTTGTCGTGTTGCTACGCCAAGATGATGCTCCATGAACTCGCGCACTTCCCGGCCGCGTTCCCCGATCAGGGCGACAACGGTGACATCTGCATCGCTACCTTCGACGATCTCGGCCAGAAGGAGTGATTTTCCGACGCCGGGTGCACCAAACAGACCAACGCGTTGGCCCCGGGCGCAGGTTAGCATTCCGTCGATCGCCCTTACACCGAAATGCATGGGTTCCGATATCAACATCCTTTCCATCGGCTCGGGCGCCTGGGCCATGACCGGATAGGAGTGCCAGTCGTTACCGGGTTCCAACGGCGCACCATCGATGGGATTGCCCAGAGAATCGATGACCCGACCGAGAAGGCCTGATCCAACACGGATTTGCTGTACATTTCGTGTCGGGATAACCTCTGTAAGACTGGATAGGTTTTGAATGTCGCCTAATGGGAGCAAGATCGCGGTGTCGTCCCTTAGCCCGACGACTTCGGCTTTTCCTCGCTGACCTGATTTGGGGTCGACAAGATCACAGATTTCACCCATGCGCGCTTCATCGATAGAGGCGCTGATCATCAGGCCAGTGACATCGCGCACTCGACCGCGGCTAGGACGGGAAACCCTGTTTTCGGTCAGTCCTCCGCGCAATCGGGGGATGATGGAGGCAAGCTTCGTGTCTGTTTCGTTCATTCATGCCCCGTTCTGGAAAACGTTGCATCGGCTGTTTGAAGATTGGTGCGTATTGCTTCCAACTGTACCTTGAGCGTGGCGTCGATCACTGCAAGATCGGAAGAGAGAATACAGGCATCAGCCGCCAGTTCGGGATCGCCATGTATTTCAAAGGGGATTTCTTCATTCGCCATCAGGTCGGCAAGTTCACGACGCACAGCCTGTTCCATGGCCGGGTTGACGGCAATCTTCACGTATTTTGAGCGACGCAGATCCACCAGCGCCTGACGAGCTGCCTGGGCCAGTAGATTGCCTGTATCGAACGCACCGAGCACACGTGTGACAATATCGAGCGCGAGACTGGTGATCTCGTTCTCCAGCGATCCGAGATATCGATCAACTCTGGCAGTTGTGGTTTGAATCAGGCGTGTAGCCGCCGTCCGTCCTTCGCTATACCCGTCCTCATAACCCTGGGCGTAACTGTCGCCATAGGCCTTGCGGGATGCCGCCTGCTGTTCTTCTGCTGCGGCTTTAGCACTTTGGAGGAGGTTGTAGCCCTCCAGCCAAGCCCGCGCTGAGGATGCTTTGATGACGCGTCCCGTTGGGCCATTGGAGAACTTGACGGGATCTGGAATCGAGGTCATCGATGGCCACCGATCATCCGTGCGACGACCGACTTCGGATAATTGTCGAAGCAACATGCCTTGCTATGACTATGTCCAGATTTCCACATATGACCGCGCCAGTTTGATTTGTCTGAACACGATAGCCCCACAACAGGACGAGGAAAAATCCAAATGGATCATCTGTATGTGTTCGTTTCGGCGAGTCTTTCCACAGTAATCTAAATTATAAAAATGAGGCTGATTAGCTAAGCAAATGTAACCCGCAATATCATATGGCAGTAACCGGGATTATCCGGGAATAAGTGGGAATTGGCGATTTATAACGGAAAAACCCCGGAAAACCGGGGCTTTCATGAAATCAGCAGTACACCATTCACAAAAATGCGGCGCAAGATCGAATGGCAGGGCGAACCTTGGACATCAAATTTAAATTGACCGCCCGAACCACATAACGCGCCCGGCAATATGCAACTGATCAATCTCGCCTTCTGTGATTTCTTCGGGTGGATAGCGCGGATTGTCACTGATCAATTGGACAGAGCCGTTCATCCGAGCGTGAATGCGCTTCACCAATACCATTGAGCCATACACCAATACGTAAATCGCGTTGTCCTTAAAGCGATTGATTGACGTATCCACCAAAAGGGCGTCTCCATCATGGATTGTTTCCATCATGCTGTCACCGCGTGCAGTGAGCACCCTCGCGCACTCTGGACGAATGCCTCTCGCCTTCAACCAATCAGTCTGAAATGCAAGGAAATCAAGAGCATCTTCAGCGTAAATGATTGATCCGGTGCCCGCAGACGGCTGGATATCGAGCCGTGGAATAAGCGCATATCCGTTATCCGAATTTACAATACTTGGTTCAGATGTCGCGGGCAGCGTTTGGCCCGCATGCTTTGGGCCTTTGCCTGTCGCCAGCCAGTCCAGCGTTACGCCGCCAGCGTCTGCGATCTGTATGAGCTTCTCCAGCCCAGGCATTGTTCCATTCAAGTACTGCCGGAACGTCGAATCGCTGATTCCCGCCTTTTTCGAAAAAGCGTGAACAGATTCCCCATCAACGATCTGCCCTAATCGTTCTGCGAACGTTGTTCCCATAATTACGTCAACTCTGACCCTGTGCCAGACATAGAAATTTGCCAGCGAAATCAGAAAATGCGCTGTGCAATCAATACGTTGGCTTGGTACTCACGTAATTACGCCAACCAAATAAGTCTGACCGCAAATATTCGCGGTTTTACGTTGACTTATTCGCATAATTACGCGAATATCCGTTGCGACACTGTTTCAACACCTACACCCAAGCCAACCGACCTCTTGCACAGGTCAGAAAACAGGGAGCAACCATGACGAACCCAAAAAAGTGGGACCGTGCAGCGATCAAGGACGAGCTACTGCGGCAGAATAAAACCCTGACCGGAATAGCTCGCGATGCTGGCATGTATCCCGCAGCTTGCCGTGCCGGAATCATTGGAGCCAGTCGGCCTGGAGCGGAAGCGATTGCCGCTGCCCTTGGCGTTCCGTTCCGCGAGATGTTTCCCGACATGTACACGCGCGGTCGTCATGACGGGGTGGATAGTAGCAGCAACAAGTCTGGCGGCGGAAGGCCAAAACGTCACGCGAATGCTGACGGTGCACAGACAGCTGCCTGACGGTTCCGTCAGCCATTTTTACCATCCTGACAATCGAAAGCATCTAACATGATTATTGCTGACATTAACCCGTCGCTCGTGGACGTTTCCGCTGAACACAAGAAGGTGTCGCCAGACGCTTCCTTCGCCATTGCTGAAGACTTCAAGGTTCGCGGCCAACGCCAGCCAATCGAAGTGATCGAACAGAAGAACGGACGCTACCAGCTGGTTTTTGGCGCGAAGCGTCTTGCAGCTGCTGCGCTGCTGAAGACAACCGTAATCGCGGCGATACGCCAGCCGGACGAATTTGCGGACCAGGCTGAAATTCGGCTCACCGGTATTGCGGAGAATTTCTATCGCCACAGCCTAACTGTTCTGGAGCGCAGTGTAGATGTTGCCGATTGGTGCGCGATCTGGCGGGCTGCTCATCCCGTAAAGCGCGGGCCTAAAACACAGGCGCAACCGGAAACGGAGTTTAGTACCAACTTGGTACTTAATTCGACCGACGCTGAAATCATGGAAGAAAGCGAGACGTTTGCGCTGAGCTTTTCCGAGGCAGCGCAGCGCTTCCTGAAGATCGGTCGCAACGAAGTTTTCCGCTCAATCAAGATTGCGGGTATCCCGGCCGACCTGCGGGACCGTATGGCGATATTCGTTCCGCTTTGCGACAATCAGCAAGCGCTTCTGTCCCTTGCAAACGAACCATATGAGCGCGCATCGGCGATCATTGAACTGGTGCTTGATGGCAAGGCGCAGACCGTAACTGAAGCAATTATCCAGATCGATGGTACGCCGAAGCCGAACGAACCGGCCCGTTGGGAAAAGATCGCTGACCGTTTCGCACGGCTGAAGCCTGCTGAGCAGGATCATTTCTTTGCGCTGCATGAAGCGGCGGTGCTGCGCTGGTTCGCAGAGCGGCAGGCTGCACATTAATGACCAAGCGCCGCGACCCTCTCACCAAAGACTTGTTCGAGTGGACGCCTCCCCAGGTGGCAATCCGCTACGAAGAAGGTGTGACCGGTCGCGGCTCGCTCGATAATCAGATTGCCCGGCTTGTAGCTCGCGCTCTTCGCGATGCGCGTGACGACAACAAGGGTCGCTCGGAAATAGCCGCCTCCATGACCCGATATCTGGATCGGTCGATCTCTACCGCTATGCTGGACAAATGGGCATCCGAGGCAAGCGGAGAACACCGCATACCGCTCGATGCCTTCATCGCGCTCGTTCACGCTACTGACGCCAAGGAACTGCTCGGCTTCGTTCCCGGCATGTTCGGCCTGACGGTTATCGAAAACGAATACGCAGACCTGATCGAAGACAGGTTGCTTGAGGATCACATTGAAGAATTGCAGGCGCGACGGCAGGTGCTGTCAGCGAAGCGAAAGGCACGTCGATGAACGAGCTAACCCGTATTATTCCAGCGCCGGTCGCCGCCATGAAGGAATGGCTGACTGCGAAACAGATTGCAGAAGAAAAATTGCCCGGCATTCCGCATTCGGAGAGTGGCGTAATTCGCCATGCGAAGCGGCACAACTGGAGTTCTTACCCTTCATTATGCCGTGGTCGTGCCGATGTCGGCGGCGGTTTGCAGTATCATTATCGTTTACTGCCTACGCTCCCGCAGATTGCCTATGTTCAGCGTTACATGGTCACGGGCCGTGTCGAAGCACTACCGCAGGCCGAGGCAGAAATCCACCCAACAGCACCCTTGAGCGACCGCGCCCAACGTGAGCGGGATGCGCGCCTTGCTGTAGTTGCGGCTTTTGAACTGTTCTTGAAAGGCCTTAATCTGAGCGTTCAAGGCGCTTTGTTCGTATTCTGCGACCGCTACAACGTTGGCATGATCCAGGTGGACCCATGGGTCAAGGAAACCCTGCCGCGCATTTCGCAACGTTCAGTTTTCCGTTGGCGAGCGACCAAGGCAAAAGGCGCGAAAGATGCGCTTGCCGTTGATCGTTCTGAGGCCCGTAAGGGCAAAGGTTTGCTGGAGACCGCCAATAACGGCGAGGTTCGAGCATTCATTCTCGCGTGGCTTGCGTCCAATCCGCACCTGTCCGCCGATATCATCCGTGGATATTGCGAAGACCATTTCGGACCCGAGCTAACCGACCGCAACGGCGAGGTGAAGCCTTTGCCGCCAGTTCGTACCTTCCAGCATTTTATTGCAAACCTGAAGGCGGCTGAAAAGGTGGTCCTGACCAAAATTACGGACCCAGACAAGTTCCGCTCCACGATGAAGCTGTCCGGCACCGGAACCTATCGCCATGTTGATGAACCTAACGCGCTCTGGATGATCGACGCATCGCCCGTTGATGCCCTGTGCGTGGATGGGCGCTATTCGATGTATGCCTGCATCGACATTGCCACACGCCGTCTGGTTATAACCCTATCGAAAACGCCGCGTGCATCGGCTGTTGCCCTGCTGATCCGCAAAGCCATTCTGCAGATGGGTGCCGCCACCGTTATCAAGACGGACAATGGCTCCGATTTCGTAGCCATCGCGACCAAGCGCCTCTTCGACAATCTCGACATCACCGCCGACATTTCGGACGCCTACAGCCCTGAGCAAAAAGGCCATGTTGAGCGCGTTATCAAGACGTTCCAGCACAACGTCTGTCCGCAGCTGCCGGGTTACATCGGGCACTCTGTCGCTGATCGTAAGGCAATCGAAGGCCGGAAGAGCTTCGCACAGCGCCTTGGTGCTGACGAACACGAACTGTTCGAAGTTTCGCTCACTGCCGCGCAGCTTCAGCAGCATATCGATGACTGGCTTGAGTTCGTCTACCAGGAAAGCGCGCATAGCGGCCTGAAGGGGCGGACACCGAACGAAGTCGCCCAGGCTTCCACCACGCCGATCCGCCGCATCGACGAACGTGCGCTCGATACCCTGCTGATGCCAGTCGCTGGTAAGAACGGACTGCGCAAGATGACCAAACAGGGCATCAAGGACAACGGCCTGCATTACGTCTCCGGTACGATCATGGTTGGAACCGAAGTGTTCTGCCGCCGCGATCCGCTCGACATGGGCAAGATGTACGTGTTTTCCGCTGAAGGCGGTGAGTTCCTCGACGTGGCGATCTGCCCAGAGCTGGCAGGCGTCAATCCGCAGGAATTCGTCAAGGCGCAGAAGGACATTGCCGCCGATATCGTTCGTCGGCGTGAACGCGAGATCAAGGCCGATATACGCGAGCTGAAAAAAGGCCCGTCGGGTATCGAGCGCACAATCCGGCTTGCAAAGCGTAAGGCTGCTGAGAAGGCCGGACAGACCGCCAACATCATCCAGTTGCCGAAGCGCGAAGAGCAGCACACCACACCGGCCATCGTCGCCGCCATTGATGCCGCCACACTTCCGCAAGCGGGTATCCAGCCAAAGCCGCTCAACGAAAAGGCGGCAGAGTTGCATGAAGCGATCAAGCGCGAAGCTGAGGATCGGAAGGTATCGACGGTTGTCCACCTCGATCCCGATGCGGGCCTAAGCGCCAATGCGCGCCGCTTCAAATGGGCCATGGACCTCGAAACCAAGATCGCCGCTGGCATCGAACTGGATGCAGACACTGCCGCGCAGCTCGTCCGCTTCCAGGCCACGGCCGCATACCGAACCATCAAAGACACAGCAAAGGATTTTGGACTGGAGCAAGCGCTGAAGATCGCTCGCTAAAAAATAAAACCCCGTTGGCGCGGGGTTTCAGAAAGCACTTCCCAAATGACGAGGTTAAAAAATGACTGGTAGCGAACAATTTGTCAATGGAGGCGACACAGCGCCGATCAAGAATGTGGCTGCATGCCTCACTCTGGTCCGCTCGCTGCAAAATCGTCATCCGTTGCAGCCAAACCTAGGCGTCTTCGCCGGTTTCTCCGGCTATGGCAAGAGCGTGGCCGCGCTCTATGCCATGAACAAGACGGCTGCGGCCTATGTCGAGGTTTCCGACACCTGGACGAAAAAGAAGCTGCTCACCGCCATCCTGTCGGAGCTAGGCCATCCGGATGCACGCGGTACGCTTTCCGATCTGGAAGACGACATCATCGGCATCCTGGCCCGTGACCCGAAGCGTCCGCTCATCATTGATGAATCTGACAAGCTGGTCGATCGGAACATGATCGAGCTGGTGCGCATGATCGCCAAGAAGAGCAACGTTCCGGTGCTGCTGATCGGTGAAGAGCTGTTCCCGAAGAAGCTGGAGCGTGTCGATCGGTTTCGCGACCTCGTTCTGGAATGGGGTTATGCGCAGCCTTGCGACCTGGACGACACGCGCACGCTCGCCCGAACGTTCTGTCGTCACATCGATGTCAGGGATGATCTACTCGATCAGGCGCGCATGGAAGGTGACGGTCGCGTCCGCCGCATCTGTAACACCCTCCATTCCATCGCCAACACCGCCGACGAACTCGGCCTGAAGGAAATCAGCCTTGCGCAGTATCAGGAGCATGGCGCGGGTTATTTCTGCACCGGCGCGGTTCCCTCCCGCAACCGGAGGGCCGCTTGATGGGCATCGTTCTCAAGGTTACCGCCGTTAAGGGCAAAAGCCCCAAGCGTGGCTTCGATCACTACTGGACGGTCATGATGGACTACGCAGTAGCCGACCGCAGCTTTACCGCTCGCGACGTGTTCAATCGTTCAGACGCGACACAATCGGACATCAACGATTTCATGCGGCGTCTGGTGAAGGCAGGCTTTATCGAGCCAGTTGTTTCAGACCGGGATGGTGAGACGTTCAAAGTCGCCATCCGCCAGTCAATGACCCCGAAGGTGCGTCGCGACGGCACCGTGATAGAAGGCGTCAGCAAACAGAAAGCCATGTGGAACCACATGCGCATGAGTGCAGGCGCACAAGGTTTCACTGCGCAGGATATTTCCATCTGGGCTTCGACCGATGAAACTCGCATCGGCATCGAGGCGGCGAAATCTTACATCAAGTTTCTGGCCAAGGCTGGCTACCTGATTGAGATGCAGAAGGGGAAATCCGGCAACCTCGGTATCTATCGGCTTTCGCCGGACATGAACACTGGACCGCTACCGCCGATTATCCTGCGCGCCAAGGGCGTCTTTGATCAGAACCGGCATGAGATTGTCGGCCCGGTTGTCACCGAAGAGGTGCAACCATGATCGCCGCCAAGCTTTCCAACATCGACAAGGCGCGCACCGCCTGGGGAGACATCATCCCGGACTGGATCGTCATTCTGGCGGAAGCCTGTGATCGTGAAAGCCAGTCTGCGATTTCTCGCAAGGTTGGTTATTCGGCTTCCGCCGTCAGTCAGGTTCTCTCCAACAGCTATCAGAACGGCGATATCGGCCGAGTTGAACAAGCTGTTCGTGGGGCTTTGATGGCGGAGACCGTTGACTGCCCGGTCCTCGGCGATCTGCCACGCAACACCTGTGTGCTTTGGCAGCGCAAGCCTTTCGCAACAACCAACGCCCATCGCATCCGCATGTTTCAGGCATGCCGGAGTGGATGCCCGCACAGCCTTATCAAGGAAGGAGCATAACCATGGATGCCGATCTTTATGCCTTGAGTGACACGCTTTTCGCATGGCGTCGGTCGTTCCTGAAGTACGAGACGCAAGGCGTTTTCCTCACTCCGGCTGATGTCCAGAATTTCAACGCAGCGCTCTACGAATGCGGCGCTCTCGCAGTCAAGCGCGAGCATGAGATCAGCCGCCACCGCTGGAACGGCATGGGTCGCAGCGATGACCGAACCAGACAAACCCTGCTGGACCAACTCTACCAGGGCGAAACCAACGTCGTCCTCTTCAAACCCAATTTCACCCTGCGCGCCGACCGCGCTTGAGCCTCCCGAACGCAAGGAAAACGACAATGACAGAAGTAATTGCCACTGCTGCTTTCGCAGGAAACTCCGAACAGGGCGTGACCATGGTTGGCGACAAGCCTTACATGGCCGATGCCAAGGGAAACCTCGTCCCTGTGGAAGCGATCAAGCCCGCTGACAAGCTGGAAGATGAAGTTGTCCGCAAGGTCATGCGATACGCATCCAGCCTTTCAGAACAAATCAGCCGGTTTCGCGGTCACACCATGACCGACCTTGGCGAGTTTGATGCGCTTCTCCAGCAGGAGTACGGCGTCACCAAGGGTGGTCCGAAGGGTAATCGCACTTATCAGAGCTTTGACGGCCTGAAGCGTGTCACAGTCCAGATAGCCGATTTCGTGGATTTCGGGCCGCAACTGCAGGTCGCCAAGCGCCTCCTGGATGAATGCCTGACCGAATGGGCCGCTGACAGTCGGCCGGAAATTCGCGCAGTCATTACGCGAGCCTTCAACACCGACAAGGAAGGCAAGGTTAACCGCTCCGAAATCTTCATGCTGCTGCGGCTCGATATCGATGATCCGCGTTGGCAGGAAGCCATGCGGGCCATCCGCGAGGCGATGCGCATCACCGGCTCCAAGGAATATGTGCGCTTTTACGAGCGAGCATCCATCACCGATCAGTGGCGTGCAGTCACGATCGATATGGCCAAGGCGTGAGGTGCGGCAATGGGCAGTAATTGTTTCCAAACAAAGCACACAGCCATCGGAATGATTATCGATGGCGTATGCATCATTTGCACAGGGGCCGGAATTCAGTTGTTCGCTGTACCTTCAGGCGTCGATGGACGGGAGTTCCTTAAAGAACTCCTCAATCAGCACAATCATTCTCTCGACCAATCGAAGTTCGATATCTGGAGGAAGCGAATTTTCGGAGTGCGCGCCTTTAGCCGCATTTTTCAGCTCTTCGATCAACGCAGCAAGTTCTTCTTGGCGCGGCTGCGTTTCAAGCCAGCGAACCGCAAGCTTCCGAGCCACGATATTGTAAGCCATCGTCCCGGCCATCAAGTCCAAGTTTGCCGTCCAGGTCATCATCATCCCCCTCGATCGAATGTTGAACACATCGCTGAGTCTCGGGATAATCACAAGGCAGGTGCAGCATGAGCAACCGTCCTCAATCCACCACCTGGACCGAAGATCGCAAACTAGTCGTCGCCGAGCTGCTCCGCGAAGGTCTCTCAGCAGGGCAGATGAGCAAGCGCCTCGGTATCAGCCGCAATGCGATCATCAGCGTCATTCACCGCGACAAGATGCTGAGCGAGATCGGGCTTCGGTCCGGTGTAGGCGCCGCGCGCAAGCCGAAGGCGGAATCGTCGCCTTACAAGTCAGGCCGCATGAAAACAGCGGCTCGGTCTCCAGCTCGGCAGGTACAATCTGCACCAGTCGTCGAGCCAATTGCAGAGCCGGAGCTGGTTTTCGTTTGCGACGATATTTCCGAAGTGGAAACGCCCGCTAATCCTCTCGGCCTGCCGTTAGCCGATTTGAACCTTCGTCAATGCCGGTTCGCGGTCAACCACGCTGCCAAGGGCGAACAGCACCTGTTTTGCGGCCATCCCGTCAAAATCGGCTCCAGCTTCTGCGAGCATCACCATCGGCGCGTCTTTGTGCGTCCAATGAAGGCTGGTGTGGCATGAGAGTTTTAATCTTCATAGATTTTGCGCAAGCCATCCTGCCATGCTTTGATTGCTCCCAGTATACGTTTCACCGCTTCGCGAGTTTCTTGCAGAAGAAAGTCGACTTCAGGATCGTATCCGCTGGGAACCATGACAGACTTATCGAAACCATCGGGGATCGTATTGGGAATTTTCTCTCTCAAAGTTGCAATACGAGCTTTCGCGTATCCAATCTGAAGCAGAAGATCACTTGGCAGTTCATTGAACGATGCCTTCACCAATTCATCGTTCAGCGCTTCGCCCATGTAAAAGGCCCCATCGATTGCCATCCAAAATGCTTGACGTTTTGGATAAGTCCATTCGTCCGCATTTTTCGGTCGAACCGTTTGGTACTGGCTAATATAGGCCTCTGTGAAGAAAAAGTACTGCGCGAAGAAATCGTGCAGTCTCTCAGCTGTCACCAACTCGCGCCGAAGTCCCGTAAAAAGCAGCTGTCGGTGCCGCCTCTCCTGGAGCTGATCGGACTTCATCATCTGCAGTACGGTGTATGCAGCTGCGATGACCGCAGCAGTGCCGGCGATGAGGGTTTGGTAGTCGTAGACCCATTTCGCCCAGGCGTCATGGTCCCGGTCATGGAACATGATTGGCAAAAATATAGCCACGGCAAAGATGAACAATCCGAACTTAATACCGTGCTTCATTATGTTTCTTGCCCCTCGCCAGAATCAATTCAAGACCATTCTGCTGGAGGTGTAAGATGAAATCCACCGCCGCCATACACGTCGCAAAAAAGCAGCTGGACCTTGATGACGATACCTATCGCGCGATCTGCATTCGCGTCACCGGCAAGCATTCGTCTGCGACCATGACTGAAGGCGAGCGGCTGAAGCTCATTGATGAGTTTCGTCGTCAGGGCTTCAAGCCCGCTTCAAAAGGCTCTCGAAAGCGCCTTGAAGGCAAGTTCGCCGGAAAGCTCCAGGCTCTGTGGATCGCAGGCTGGAACCTTGGGGTTTTCGATAACCCTGCTGATGAAGCTTTGCTGGCCTTCGTGAAGCGCCAGACGAAAATAGATCATGTCCGTTTCGTTCATGATTGGGCTGATGCGCGCATAGCGATTGAGAGCGTCAAAAAGTGGATCGAACGCGAAGTCGGCCCGGTCTGGCAGGAAGATATGTTCATGCAGGGCTGGAGGCGCGCACACGGCGCGAAAGTTGCGGCAGCGCAATGGAGTGTGCTTTCGCAGCAAGGAAGACTGCCGGAGCCGGGTAGCTTCACCCGATACGTCCGGGCAGTTCTCAGCCTTGATGACCAGTTCGATTTTGAAGAGCTCAAGCCGCAGCAATGGCAACCGGTCATGAATGCGCTTGGCGCAGAGATCAGAAAAACGGCGCGGCCATGATTTTCACGATCCGCGCCACATCAGAAACGACATCAATTCGCCGGGACAAATCCGGGCGGGTGGCGCGGCTATTTGGTGAAGCCATTGTATTCGGCGTAAGCCTTGGTGTTTTTGCAGTAAGTCGACAATTGCTCTGCAGAACCGCCTTCAAGCCTCGGGCGAATGGTAAGGTACAGTCCGGCCATCGTGCGAGAAAATTCCTCCATGCGCGAGACCGGCACAGTAGCGACAACGAACTGGGCCACCGCGCCTTCATCGTATTGAAGCGCGCACAAATCTTTCGCAACCATCAATGCGACCTGATCTGCAGCCTGTTCCTCAAATCCCTTATCGGATGCATGAGCAGCCACGCAGCAGGTGCCTATCAACAGTCCAGCCAGTATCAGTCTCATATCAACCCCCAGAAATTTCCTCCAATAAAGCGCGCCGTGCGCGTTTTGGCAATGGTGAGGGCATGATGATGGTTCAGCAATCCGCACCTCTGGTTAATCTGCCTCTGTTCATCGCGCCAGAATTGGCCGAGATCGAGCGGCTCCAGAATGAGCGCAATACCCTTCAGCGACGTATCCATGCGCTCCGGCCACATTGCCATAAGCGTGTCGAGCTGGAAGCCCGCTTGCGTCTGGTCACCGCGCAACAACTGGCGCTTTCCGCCGAGATCGGGAGGCAACATTGAAGGATCATCGTCTCGTAGCAGAACTGCTCGGTCTGCTTGGTGAGGACGGCCTCATCCGCCTTGCAGAAGAGCATGCAGGTATTCGCCTTTACGTTCCGTCGAATATTGATCGCTCGCAGCTTATCGATAGTGTCGGGATCGATATTGCAAACAAGCTCTCACGTCGCTATGGCGGTGACTACATAAGCGTGCCATTGGTGCGCGATCTTCGCGCGCGCCGCTATCGTGACGACGATGGCTTGTCGAATGCACAGATTGCCCGTAAGTTGGGCATCACTGAAAACGGTGTTGAGAAGCTGTTTCAGCGCTCGCCGGTGAAATACCGCACTAAAAAGACTGACGACCGTCAGATCGATATGTTTCCCTCCGAATAGATAATGGTCGCGCCTTCCTTCTACGGCATGATTAGCAATCGCGTGCCCGCGTAAAACTGTCTTGAACCGGCCAATCACGGCCACGGCAACAGCCAAAGAAGACAGTTTCGCGGAGGGCGTGATGTGACCGACCTTGCATCCCAGATCAATCACACGGTGCTGGCCGCGCTCGCTCCGCGTGTCGCGGTCAAAAAGATTGCACAACAGCAATCCATCATTTCATCGTTTGGACCCTTGCTGCCGGAACTGCTGAAGCGGTTTCAGGTTACGACCTCACTTCGCATCGTCCATTTCCTCGCACAGCTCGCCCACGAGAGCGATGGCTTTTGCGCGATGGAAGAATACGCCAGCGGTGCCGCCTATGAAGGTCGCGCCGATCTCGGCAATACCCAGCCCGGTGACGGCAAGCGCTTCAAGGGCCGTGGCCCGATCCAGTTGACCGGCCGCGCCAATTATCGCGCCTTCGCAATGTGGATACGGCAGTACCACTCTGATGCGCCGAACTTCGAACTGAAGCCCGAACTGGTGGCGACGTGGCCATGGGCTGCATGGGCTGTCATTTATTTCTGGTCCACCCGTAATCTCAACGACCTTGCCGACCGCGATGATCTTGTCGCTATCACCAAGCGCGTCAACGGTGGCACGAATGGTTTGAGCGACCGCGCAGCTTATCTCGCCAAGGCCAAGGACATTGTTGCGGAGATCAGCGCCGACGCTATCGCCTTCCAGCCGGGAGACACCGTGCTGCGTCATGGCATGCGGGGTCTTTCCGTTGCTGATCTCCAGCGCGGCCTTCGTACTGCCGGTTTTTACCATCTGTCGATCGACGGGATTTTTGGGCCGGGAACCGAACAAGCCGTGAAGGCATTCCAGCGCGATCATCGTCTGGTCGCCGATGGCCTGGTCGGGCCGAAGACGATGAACAGCCTTCAGCGATTTATGCCGGAGGATGTGGCATGAGCGAGCCGATCAAGGAACCGGGCTATACTTCCAGCCGCCGCTATCTCTGGGGCAGTTTCTATCTCGCCTGGACTGTCATCATCATTCTGGTCGGCGCTGCATCTGTCGGCTCCGAACAGGCCGTTGCGATTGCTCCGATCGTGGTGCCTTCCATGGTCGCCCTGATCGTCGGCGTTCTCGGCGTCCATCGGGGCTTCGGGTCTGTCGATTATTGGGCGCAGGCAAAGGCTCTGTTCACCGATCGCCGGGAGGACCAGCCATGATTGCAGCGCTCTCGGCATGGTTCGGCAAGTGGACCTCCCAGATTGTTGTTGCCGCCATCATAATGCTGGCAGCAGCGACCTTGGCTTTCGGTGCTGCCCGCGCGCTCCACGATACGATCAGTGATGCGGTTGCAACCGCTGAAAAAGCCCGTGATGCGGATTGGTCTCGACAGATCGCCGAGGCCAATGAAGCTGCCGCGAAAAATATCATTGAGCAGATGAAAGCCTCCCAGGCCGCGCAGGAAAAAGCCCAGGCCGAAATCAACCGCCTCAACAACAAGGTCCTAGAACTGGAGGATGCCAATGCGGCACTTTCTGACACTCCTGGCAGTGGCATCGATGTCGATCGCTCACGGCTGCTCAACAACCAGTTCCTCGGAGGAAAAGCCAATCCTCCGTACTGAGTTCGTCAGGGGCCAAGTGCCGTCTGAAGCGCGCAAGCCATGCGATCCGCCTGTCACTCTGCCTGATCGCGCGCTGTCGGCGAAAGAGCTGACACCACTTTGGGGCAAGGATCGCGCCGCACTCGCCGTCTGTGAACAGCGGCGCGGTGCAGCCATTGCTGCGATCGAAGCGGTGCCAGTTCCTGCGGAGCGGCCAAAGTGATGGAAGCGGGTAACAAGGCACATGAGCTGGCCGATCTGCGCGCCGAGCAAGAGCGGGACGCGGGAATAGCTGCCGCGTCAGCTGCATTGATTGGAGACGGATCGGACATCTGCGTCCGCTGCGGCGAGGAGATCGAGCCGGAGCGGCTTGCAGCCCTGCCATCGGCGCGCCGGTGTGTGGACTGTCAGAGCAAACTTGAACGCGAGCAGTCCAGGGGGCGTCGTTAATGCTGGAGAATATCTCACTCGCCCAGATCGGGCAGCTCATCAATTTCTTGCTGGCGGCTGCGGCCTTCCTCGGCGTGGTTAGCGGATACATCGGTAAGGGCGCGAAAGAGATATCGGCCAAGGTTTCGGATCACGAGCACCGACTGTCGAAGGTCGAGAATGATCTGTCACACATGCCGAACACTGAAACCGTCCATCAACTCCAGCTCGCGATCACCGAGATCAAGGGCCAGATGGGCATAATGGCGAAGTCGTCAGAGGCGACCGAACGGACGACACGCCGTGTTGAAGAATTTTTGATGCAGAAAGGACGTTAGGAATGACGGCGGGTTACAAGGATTTTGTCGATCAGAATGTACGCCTCATTATCCTGAAGGCGCTCGCGATGGAGACGAATGCCAGTCTGAACGACAGCCTGCTTGAACGCGAGCTGGAGGTATTCGGCTACAAACGCACCCGCGAATATCTGCGCAATCAGATGCGCTGGCTTGAAACAGAAGCCGGCGCTGTACGCATCAATGCCGCAGGCACAGCCCTTATCGCCACATTGACCAGGACAGGCCGGGATCATGTCGAGCGCCGCCTCGTCCTCGAAGGCATCCAGCGACCGGGCGACGTGGAGTGATGAGCCATGACAGAGGATAGGCGTGGCCGTTCCAGGCTCGACAGCCTGGAGTTACTACCGGAAGACGCCCAGGACGATGTTGTCTGGGCAATCAGTCAGCTCAATGAACGCCGCCGCAGTCAGGCGGATATTCTTTTTGAGCTGAATGATCGTCTGGAAGTCAAGGGCATCGGACCGATATCGAAGTCGGCTTTCAACCGTAAAGCCATGCGCTTGTCCCGCCGTGCTTCTCAACTGGAAGAGCGCCGTTACATCTACGCTGGCATCGCGGAGAAACTCACGCCCGAGGAAATCAGCAAGTCCGATATTGTTCTCGGCGAGTTCCTCAAAACCCTCATCGATGAGCTGCTCGACGGCGATGGCCTCAATTCCAAGAATGCCATGGAACTGGCGCGCGCCTATAAGGAAACCGTGGTTGCGCAACGCCATTCTGCCGAACATCGTCGCAAGGCCGAGGAAGAAGCCACAGCCAAGCTGGCGAAGGCTGTCGGTGATGCGACCGACGCCGTCGAGAAAGCAGGCCGCAAGGTGGATGGCGAAGAAATCCTGCGCATGATCCGTGAAGCTTATGGGGCATCCTGATGACACAGCCTTTGCTTTACGGTTATCAACGCCGCTGGATCACGGATAAAAGCCGTTTCAAAATCGGCAAATTTGCCCGCCAAACAGGCAAGACGTTCACCACAACACTTGAGTGTGTTGATGACAGTTTTGAGCATGCCGTAAAGAGCCAGCGTACACGATGGGTGATATTGAGCCGTGGGGAACGTCAAGCTCGTGAAGCCATGTTGGAAGGAATATATCCTCACGCCAAGGCTTACGGCATGGCATTTGACGCCAGCGAGTTTGATTGGAAGGGTGACACCGGCAGCTACAAGGCGCTGGAAGTGACATTACCGCATGGCACCCGTATCACGGCTCTGCCAGCAAATCCTGACACAGCGCGCGGGTTCTCTGCCAACGTTTTTCTGGATGAGTTCGCCTTCCACAAAGATAGTAACGCGATCTGGAAGGCGCTCTTTCCGGTAATCTCGGCCAACTGGAAACTGCGTGTCACGTCGACACCGAATGGCAAGAGCGGGAAATTCTTCGAACTGGACACCGCCAATGACGATACCTGGTCACGGCATGTTGTCGATATCTATCAGGCGGTCAGGGACGGCTTGCCGCGCAACATCGAGGAGCTGCGCGCCGGTATTGCCGACGAAGATGCCTGGGCGCAGGAATATGAGCTGCAATATCTCGATGAGGCGAGCGCCTGGCTATCATACGAATTGATCTCATCGGTCGAAGACGACAATGCAGGAAGCCCGGAGGGATATCAGGGCAACGCCTGCTATGTCGGGCGCGATATTGGCCGACGCAACGACCTTCATGTGATCTGGGTATGGGAAGAGATCGGCGATGTCTTGTGGTGTCGCGAAATCATCGAACAGAAGCGCGCCACCTTTGCCGACATGGATGCTGCCTTTGATGACGTAATGATGCGTTATCGTGTGGCGCGGGCCTGCATCGACCAGACCGGCATGGGCGAAAAAGTGGTCGAGGACGCGCAGCGCCGCTACGGTCGTCGTGTCGAGGGCGTCCTGTTTAGCACCGGCAGCAAGCTGATCATGGCGAATGGCGGCAAGGAGCGTTTCGAGGACCGGACCGTTCGCATTCCGATGGGCAATGTTTCGCTTCGCTCCGATTTGCACAAACTGCGCAAGGTCACATCTCCGACCGGCGCGCCGCGATTTGTTGCCGAGAGAGATGACGATCACGCCGACCGGACATGGGCTGCGTTCCTTGGCATCCATGCCGCCAGTACGCCGCATATGGCATACGGGTACGAAACACGCCGCAATGTGCCGTCCGATGGCCGCAGCCGATCCGATGATCGTGAGCGTTCGATTAATCCACAATTGAGAGGTTCGCTCTGATGGCACAGTTGGTCGATCAGTATGGCAATCCGCTGAAGCGGCAGGAAGTCACCAGACCCTATGCCGGGCCGACAACCGGCGGCGTTCGTCCCGTCATATCCGGTCATCCGGCCGAGGGGCTTAACCCACGTCGCCTTTCAGCCATTCATCGCGCAGCTGCTGAAGGTGATCCGCTCTCCTATCTGGAGCTTGCAGAGGACATCGAGGAGCGCGACCTTCATTATTTCGGGGTGATGTCCACCCGCAAGCGTTCCGTGGCGCAGCTCCCGATTACAGTGAAGTCAGCCAGTGACGCGGCCGATCACAAGAAACACGCCGAGTTCGTGCAGTCGTGGATCAATGATGATGTGCTGCGGGCATGTCTGTTCGATATGCTCGATGCGATCGGCAAAGGTTTCTCGGTTATGGAGATCGATTGGCAAACCCGGCTTAGCCGGTGGGAACCGCGCGAGATTACATACCGGCCGCAGCGTTGGTTTACATTTGCCCGCGCAGACGGTGAAACGGTTGTGCTTCGTGATGATCCGGCAGAAGAACCGTTACCGGCTCACAAGTTTATCATCCACCGGCACCCGTCGAAATCGGGGCTGACGATCCGTTCCGGCATTGCCCGCGTGGCATCCTGGGCATGGATGTACAAGAGCTTCACGCTGAAGGACTGGGCGATTTTCGTCCAGAACTTCGGCATGCCGATCCGCATCGGCCGTTACGAAGGTGACGCCAAGGAAGAGGACAAGGATGTCCTGTGGCGCGCAGTGACGCAGATCGCTGGCGATATGGCCGCGATCATGCCCGACAGCATGAAGATCGAGTTTCAGGAAGTGGCTGCGAAGGGCACTTCAATCGACCTTTACGAGCGTCGCGCCGACTGGATGGACCGGCAGGTATCGAAAGCCGTTCTTGGTCAGACGACCACGACCGACGCTGTCGGCGGGGGACATGCGGTTGCTCGCGAGCATCGCCTCGTCCAGGAGGATATCGAGCGCGCGGACGCAATGATGATCACCGCGACCATCATTCGCCAGCTTATTCCAAACCTGATCGCCATGAATTTCGGGCCGCAGGATCATTATCCGATCGTCCGTATCGGGCGTCCGGACGAAGTGATGTTGAAGGAGTTTGCCGAAGCCTTCGACAAGTTTGCCAAACACGGTCTCACGGTTGGCGCATCTTATATCCGCGAACGCCTCGGCGCTCCGGCTCCAGTAGAAGGAGAAGAGGTTATCGGCGGGCGTCAGCCTTCCGTGATGGATCGCTTGTTTGAATCGGACGGGCGTGCGCCTGAGCTTAACTCGATTCGCAAGATGCTGAACGCTCGCGAAACGAAATCGCCGACTGAAGACATTATCGGGAAGCTGACTGACCGGCTTCAGGATGATGCGGCGGGAGCACTTGCGGGCCTTACCGAAGAAATCCGCACGGCGCTGATGTCGGCGGAAACGATTGCCGACGCAGCCGACGAGCTCGCCCGGATGAAACTTTCACCGGATGAGCTTTCACAAGCCATGGCACGCGGAATGGCTTTGGCGCATCTCGCCGGACAGGCCGCTTTGATCGATGACATTGCCGGACGCAAATAAACCGCCACAGACGCGCATCAGCTTCTTTTGTGAAGCGATCCCGCAAAAAATCGGGAATGCGCGTCTATGGCCTTCAAATGGCCTTCAAATTTGATGGTTCGGGAGCTTCCACGATGACAGATACGGTATCGGCCCTCGATCTGCCCTTTGATGAAGCAATCCGCTTCTTATCCGGCAAGACCAACGTCAAGACGCAAGTCTGGACAGATGTTTATGCTACAGCTCATTCGAGAGCTTTCATGGTTGCCGGAGCTGCAACGGATGCGCTGCTCGATGACTTCCGTCGCGAGATCCAACGGGCACTTGAAGAAGGCACCACAATCGAAGAGTTCCGTCAGTCTTTTGATGCAATCGTGGAAAAACATGGTTGGGATTATCGCGGCAAACGGAACTGGCGCACCCGCATTATCTTCGACACCAATTTGCGCACGGCCTATGCAGCCGGTCGCTATGCCAAGCTTACGGAACCCGAAACGCTCGAAGCATTTCCGTATTGGCAATATAACCATTCCGGTTCACTTCATCCGCGCAAGGAACATTTGTCCTGGGACGGTATGGTGTGGCGCGCCGACGATCCGTTCTGGATCACGAACTATCCGCCGAACGGCTGGCGCTGCGGTTGTTTTGTGACGCCGGTTTCCGAAGGTGGGTTGCGCCGCCAGGGCAAGGCTGGCCCTGATCCTTCACCCGATCTCGTCTTTCGCGCCGAGGAAGTCGGCGGGCGCACTGTTCGCGTTCCCCAGGGCGTCGATCCGGGCTTCGAATATAATCCCGGCATGAGCTGGCTCAATGGAGAGGCGGAATGAGCGGAGTTTCCATCAATGTCCAGATCGAGGACAAGGCAGTCCACCAAGCCTTCACCCGGCTGATTACCGTGATGGGCGATACAACGCCGATCATGAGCGCCATAGGTTCCGGCCTGGTTGGGTCGACACATCGCCGGTTCGTCTCCCAGAAGTCCCCCGATGGCGTGGCGTGGAAGACTCTGAACTCCGAATACAAGAAAACCAAGCGCAATAGCCGTATCCTGACGGAAAGCGGCCGTCTGCGCGACAGCATCAATCATCGCGCAGGCCGTGACCAGGTGACGGTCGGAACCAACGCCGTCTATGCTGCCGTTCACCAGCTCGGCGCAACCATCAAGCCGAAAAGTGCTTCACATCTTGTTTTTCGTCTGGCATCTGGCATTGTGCTGGCAAAGTCGGTTACGATACCGGCGCGTCCTTATCTCGGTATTTCCGACGATGATCAGATCATGATCTCCGAGACCGTTTTCAGCGCTCTTCAACGCCGCATTTAAAGCCTCTTAATGGGTGCCCGCCGTTGCGGGCATGATAAGCTTTTGCTGGACGTGGTTTTCTCACGTTCATGAAAAAGCGTCTGACCTCCCTTATGATGAACCTTCCGGCCGTCGATGACGTGTCGGTGACCGCTGTGCCGGAATGGGTGCACCTCATGCCCGCTGGCACGTTCAGCGGGGCAGACGGTCGCGGCCCTTACGTTGCCGGTGATCTCCAGCAGATCGTTGCGCAGTTTCGCAATGCTGGCCGCAAGCTTCCGATCGACATCAATCATTCCACAGACAAGCTTGGAACGCAGGGCTTCGAAAGCCCGGCGCTTGGCTGGATCGTGGACATGGAAGCTCGCGAAGATGGCATCTGGGGCAAGGTTGAATGGAACGCTCGCGGCAACGCGGCCGTCAGTGGCCGCGAATATGGCTACCTGTCGCCAGCGCTCTTCGTGACCGAGGGCAAGCCGCACCGTGTCCTTGAGATCGGCCGGGCCTCGCTCACCAACGATCCGAACCTCAAGCTGAATTCCCTCCATACAGCCAACCTAACCGGAGAACCGGACATGGAAGAAGAACTGCGGAAGGCGCTTGGCCTTCCAGAAGACGCCGACGCGGCTGCGATCCTCGCCGCCGTCACGGAAAAGACCTTGCATTCGGCAACGCTTGCGAAGGTCGTGGAAACTGCCGGTGTCAATATCGATGCCTCCGGCGACCAGATCGTCACCTCGCTTCAGTCCCGCCAGTCGGGCGACGATGCCGAAAAGGTCGAGTTGCGCAAGACGGTCACGGACCTTCAGTCGAAGATTACCACCCTGACCAACGGGGCGGCGCGCGATAAGGCGGAAGCGGTTGTCAATCGCGCTGTCGAAGACGGCAAGGTGGTCCCGGCGCTCCGCGAGCATTTCATCAGCCGTCACATGAAAAATGCGCAGGAAGTCGAGGACGAGATCAAGCTTCTCCCTTCGCTGCATTCGGCAACGCTACGCAACTACAAACCGCAGGAAAGTGGCGATCCGGCACTCTCTCCCGAAGATCAGCAGATTTGCGAGCTGATGGGCATTGATCCTGCCGAGTTCGCAAAGACCAAGAAGTCCCACAAGGAGTTGTTCTGATGGCCGCTACTCGCGATCTCGAAATCCCGAGCCGCGACGGTACCCGGTTCGGCTATCCGGTCAAGGCGGGCATCCGCTTTTTCGGACGGGCTATCGTCGCCGTCACCGCTGCCGGTCTGGCAGTACCCGCAGCCCATGCCGATGCTGTTGCGATCGTTGGGCTGGCAGAACTCCACATCGACAACCGCGACGGAGCTGACGGCGATGTGACCGTTATTGCCATCCGCGACACGCGCGGTTTCGAATTTGAGGCCACTTTCGCCGACATCGGCAAGCCGGTCTACGCCGCCGATGATGCAACTCTCACGCTCGACGCTACGGGCGGCAAGCTGAAGGTCGGCACCATTGCCGGTCTCGGTGACGGCCGCACGTGGGTTTCTGTCGGCGCATAAGGAAAACGACCCATGGATATCACTCCATCCACAATGCGCAGCCTCTATACGGCCATTTCGACGGCCTTCAATACCCGGCTGGAATCGACTTCTACGCACTACAAGACCGTTGCCATGACGGTCAATTCCACCACGTCTGCCAATGAGTATCCACGTATGGACGATCTCCCTGGCATTCGTGAATGGATCGGTGATCGCATCGTTCACGATCTGTCGGCCCAGAACTACCTTATCCGAAACAAGGAGTTTGAGGGAACGATTGGTATCCGCCAGTCCCAGATCGAAGACGACCAGGTCGGCTTTCTTGCGCCCATGGCTGAGCAGCTCGGCCAGGATGCGGCGGAGTTTCCAGATCAGCTGGTGTTCCCGCTTCTCAAAAAGGGCGAAACCACCAAGTGCTATGACGGCCAGAACTTCTTCGATACCGATCATCCGGGTTACGATGAAGACGGCAAGGAAACGTCGGTCTCCAATTTCGCTGAGGGTTCATCTCCGGCTTGGTACCTGCTTGATGACAGTCGCGTCATCAAGCCAATCGTGTTTCAGGATCGCAAAAAGTTCCGCCTTATCCGCAAGGATCAGCCAACCGACGACACCGTGTTTTTCTCCGGCAAGGCCGTCTACGGCGTCGATGGTCGCTGCAACGCCGGTTACGGCCTTTGGCAGCTGATTTACAAGTCCAAGCAGCCGCTCAATGCCGAGAACTACGCTGCCGCCCGCGCCGCGATGACCACCATCCGCAAGCGCAACGGCCAAGTCATCTCCATCAATCCGCGCAAGTTGCTCGTTCCGTCCACACTGGAGGGTGCAGCCCGCAAGCTGCTGCTCAACGAGCTGGCCGCGAATGGAGAGAGCAACGAGTGGAAGGGCACGGCCGAGCCGGTCGTCATCCCGCTGCTGGCCTGATCCAGCGCGTCCCAAGAGTTCCGCCCGCACCGACAGCGGGCGGCGCATACCGGACTACCCCTGTCACTGCACTTGAACCCGGAGTTTTACCATGAGGAAAGTGGGTATTCTTTTCAGCAGCATGTTGGCGATGATGGCCGTCATGGCCTTCACTTCGATTGCCCCGGCATCGGCTGTTGATGTTCCCGCCTATGAGAAAATCCTCTCCAATCCTGTCGATTTCTATCTTGGCAACCACGAAGCGCTCGTGCCCGTCACGGCACTGGTGGCGACCGTCAGTCAGGATGCGAGCCGTCAACCGGCCTCTGGTCTGGCCTTCGTCGCGATGTTGCGACCGACAGATGTGTCGATCCTCGCCAAGTCGAAAAGCATGGATGTGCGCCTGCCACTTCCAGTTCCCCGAACGCTCATCGAATAGCTGATCGAGAAGAACTGAAAAGCACTCCCGCCATAACGGGCGGGAGGGTTTCTCAAAAGGGTCTCAAGGCCCCTTTGAAAAGCCCTGAAGAAACGGAGCAACATGATGGCGAAAGCTGCAAAGCCCACCGAAACCACCACAAAGGTACCCGCTGCCGAGCCGGTTGGTGGCCCTCTGCCAAACACCCCCGACAACACCGGTCACAACGGCGGTGCCGTCCAGGGTGACGCAACGACAACCAATACCTCCCCGGCGACTGCGACCAGTGACGGGACCGGCAATCCGGTCGGTCCCGTCAACGATCACACGGCGGCAGCTTCGGAGATCGACATCGATGCGATTGTCGCTGCATCCGTCCAGGCCGCGAAGGAAGCAGGCTTTGATTTCATCGCAGCTGCTGTTGAAGCCTACGTCGCCAAGCACGGCAAGTTTGCATGTAACGGCATTCGCATCACGGCAAAGGTCGAGGGCATCCGCCGTGGCGGTCGTCGTCACACCGGCACGAATGAATATTCGGTCACCGCATTTGAGCCTTTCCAGCTCAACCAGATTTTGGGCGATCCCGATCTGGTCGCGGAGCTGATCGAACTCGAAGACTAATAACGGGCCGCCGCTGAAACAGGCCATGACCCGGAAGCCGTCGCGGCAGGCGGCTTCCACCCCAACTGGAGAACGGCACTTGTACGCCACAGTCGCAAATATGGTCGAGCGTTTCGGCAACACGGAAATGGTCCGGCTCTCCATGCCGGAAGACCGTGAAACCGAAACCCTTGATCCGGCCAAGATCGAAGTTGCCCTGGCAGATGCCACGGCGCTGATCGACGGTTATCTGCGCGGCCGCTACAAGGTCCCGCTTGCCGAGGTTCCGAAAGACATCGTGCGCGCCGCTTGCGTTCTCGCCCGTTATGATCTTGCGAAGGGTGAGCGTACCGAGCCGACCGAACAGATGCGCCTTGAACGCAAGGAAGTCATTACCTGGCTGGAGAATATTGCCAAGGGGCTGATTTCCATTGAGGCCGCATCGGCCGGAAACTTTGGGAAGTCCAATGGCCCGCGCTTTTCCGGTCGTCCCGCCATATTCTCCGATGAATCGCTGAAGGGCTGGTGAGATGGCTGAACCCGAACTCACCAAAGCGCCGATCCGGGTCATGGAAGCCGCCATCATCGCGCGGCTGCGCCTCGCATTCCCGGAAAAGAAATTCCAGATCGATCGCGTTCCTGCCGTTCTGACCGTCAAGGAATTTGAACGCATCGTTCGCCTGAAGCCTTTCATTGGTCTTGCGTGGATGGGCCTTCAGCCCGATCGGGACCACGGCCGCTTGCTGTCGGGTGCTGCCAACTGGCGGCTTGTCCTGGTCGTGAAAGCATCGAGCAATCTTGATGCCCGCTTCAAGGGCGATCGGTTCGATATCGGCCTTGATGCCATGATCGACGTCTCGAGTGTCCTTTTGAGCGGCTGCACCTTGTCTGACATTGGCACTTGCACGGTCACACGTGCCGAAGCGGTCTATGCGGACGGATGGGCTGACGACGCCACCGTCCTTGCCCAGGTCGATTTCGATGTGCGCTTCACGTCGCCGCTTTCCGCCTTCCAGATCAAGACTGCCGACGATCTGAAATCGCTCGGCATCACCTGGATCACGAACGACGCGGAAGAACCCGTCATCACCGAAACCATCAACCCCGAGGAAAGCCATGCTTGAGAAAAAGCTGAAGCTCGCACCCGGCCGCACCGTGCCCATGGAAGATGGCCGCGACTGGCCTGAAGGCGGCGCGACGGTTCCCGTCACTCTTTATATACGCCGCCGCATCGCGGACGGCGATCTGGTCGAAGTTGGCGGCAAGGCCCCGGCCGCGCCAGTGCCGACCGGCACTGACAGCAGCGCGAACGACGACACGGCCGCGAAGGCCAGGAACGGAGGTAAATAATCATGGCTGACTTCGTTTTTGACGAAATCCCGACCGACTGGCGCTCTCCCGGCACCTATCTTGAGGTCAAGCCGAACTATCGCAACAAGGGGATTTTCGATTATCCGGTGCAGAACCTGATCATCGGCCTGAAGCTTGCGACCGGCACCTTGCAGCCTGGCACCATCACGGAAGTCGTTCGCGACACCGAAGGTCAGGCGCTGTTCGGTATCGGTTCGATCGGCGCCGAACAGGTGAAGGCGTTCCGCAAGGCCAACAAGACCCAAAGCCTCTTCGTCATGGCGATCGCTGACGATGAAGACGCAGTGAAGGCCAGCGGCACCATCACGTTTACCGGTGCTGTCTCGCAGGCTTTTGTCCTTCGCTTCAAGATTGCCGGTCAGCAGGTGCGTTTTACCGCGCAGTCCACTGCCACCGTCGCACAGCTGGCCGCATCGCTCGCCGCTGCGATCAACGAAAACGCCAGTCTGCCGGTTACCGCTGCGGCCGCTGCCGGTGTCGTCACTGTCACCAGCCGCCATGGCGGTGAAGTCGGCAACGATATCGATCTGCGCGTCGACATCGAGACGCAGCCGCTGCCGACCGGCCTCAACGTTGCAATCGGCAAGATGGCGGGCGGGTCTGGCAATCCCGATCTGACGCCTGTGCTCGATGTGATTGCCAACACCTGGTACACGGCGATCCAGCAGCCGTTCAGCGATCCGACCAATATGGGCGTGTTTGCAGACTTCCTGACCAATCGCTTCACCGCGATGTCGAAGCTCGATGCGCATGGTTATGTCGGCAAGAGCGGTACGTTTGCCGATCTCGGCACCTGGGGCCAGCTGACGAATTGCCCGTTCATGACGGCAGTGGGTCTGAATGGCTCTCCGACCAGCTCGTGGGTGTTGTCGGCGGCAGTCATGGGGCTTGCAAGCTTCCACCTTGCCAACGATCCGGCCCGCCAGTTGCGCTCGCTTGTTGTTCCCGGCGTTGACGCGCCGGGTGCTGCCGAGCAGTTCATCGAAACAGAGCGCGATCTTCTGCTGCGCCGTGGTGTATCGACCTTCGAAAGCCTTTCGGACGGTTCGGTCACCATCTCGCGCCTCATTACCACGTACCGGAAATCCAACCTCAACGTGGAGGATGATGCGTGGCTCGACATCATGGTGCCCGCCACCTTGTCGCGCATCCGCTACGACTGGAACTCCTACGTATCGCTGCTCTATCCGCGCGCCAAGCTCACGGATGATGACGACAGCGCGGCATTCGCGACCAATGTCGGCAATGACGAGGAACCCGGTTCATCGGTTGTCACACCGCGCCGTATGCATGCCTCCTGGGCGGGCCGCTGCCGCCGCTATGGCGATCTGGTCTGGATACAGAATGTCGAGGCCACCATCAAACAGAGCGCCTTCCAGCGTTCGCCCAGCGACAAGGACCGCCTCGAAAGCCGACAGCAGATCAACATCGTCGGCAATCTGATGGTGCTCGCCGGTTCGCTGGAATTCCAGGTCTAAAGGTAAGGAACGAGAACCATGGCACAGGTACTTGGCATTGTGGACATTGTCTGGCGGGGCCGAAACATCCCCGTCGAAAAGGGCGCGAAGATCAAGGTGGGTGGCATCAAGAACAATGCCGTCACCTATGGCCGCAAGGTCGGTCGCGCCCAGGAGTTCGAGGCTTCGGAAGTCACCGCAACAACGAACCTCGAAAAGGGACAGCGCTATGGCGGTCTCTGGGATGAGGGCGAAGGCGAATTGCAGGTTGTCTGCGATACCGGCCAGACCTTCATTTTCGCTGACGCCTTTCTGACCGACCATCCGGACATCACCGGCGGCGAAGGCGGCAAGATTGAACTCAAGTGGGCGGGCGGCGCTCCTGAAGAGGTGCTTTAATGGCTAAGAATGTTGTCGATCTCGATCTTACCGACGAAGAGCGTCCGGTCACGGACGCAGTGGTGGACCTGGACAGACCCGTTTCCACCAAGGCTGGCGTGGTCGCCGATGTCGATGAGGACATCGATCCGAATGATCGCCTGCCGGATCATGCCATCCAGAATGACAATGGCTCGGTCACGCTGCCCCTGCTTTATCCTCGGACACTGGAGATCAAGAAGGGCGGGAAAGTACGCGAGGAAAAATATTCCGAGCTGACTTTCCATCGTCTGACCGGCGCTGATCAACGGGCTATTTCCGCCACCTCCGAAGATTCGATGAACGTCGTCGCGTTTTCGCGTTCGACGCGGATCAGCCAGGCCATCATGAACGTGCTCTATGACAGGCTTGATGCGGCCGACATCACCGCATCTGCGCAGGTGCTGTCCTCTTTTTTGGCGAGTGGCCGGAAGACTGGCAAGTAATCCTCGGCGGGATCGCCGATGGATCGGGCTTCTCTGCCGCTGAACTCGACATGATGGATGCGGCAACCGCCACCTTCTGGTGGAACAGCATCATGGCGTATCGGAACAGGATCAAAGAGGCAGAGGGCTAGACCATGGCATCAAAATCAATGGCGCTCGATGTTCTGGTCCGGCTTCGCGATCAGCTCTCCAGTCCGATGCGTCGCCTTACTGGCAACCTTCAGAAATTGACCGGCTTTGCGCGCCGTATCGGGATACTCGGTACGGCGGTTGCCGCTATTTCGTTCATGGGGCCGGTTCAGGAAGCTGCAGCCTTCCAGCAACAGCTGCTCGACATTGCAGGCACCGCCGAACTCTCCGGCAAGGCCGCGTTTGATTTCGCGGCCAAGGCCAAGGTTGAGTATGAAGAACTGGCCCTTGTCATCGGTCAGGCGTCGGAAACGATTGCGGCCGGTGCAGGCCAGATGATTGCTGCGGGCGTAGATCAGAAGCTGATCGACGCCACCATTGGCGATATCGGCCGCGCTGCCACGGCTGCGAATGCGGAATTTTCCGACATGGCTGGCGTTGGCACCGCCATGCTCAACAACCTGAAGCTTCCCGCCGATCAGATGCGCGACAGTCTTGGTGCGCTTGTGATCGCCGGTAAGGAAGGTTCCTTCGAGCTGAAGGACATGGCGCAGCATTTCCCGCGCCTGACTTCGCAGGTGGCAAAGTTCGGCGTGAAGGGCCGCGAGGCTGTCAACTTCCTCGGCTCGGCACTCCAGATCGCCATGAAGGGAACGTCCGATCCGTCGATCGCGGCGAACAATCTTTCGAACTTCCTGTCGAAGGCACTGTCTGAGCGCACCATCAAGAACTTTGCGGGCATGGGCGTCGATATTCAGGCCGTCATGCTGGACGCTGCATCCAAGGGCATCAACCCGCTGGAAGCCATGCTGCAGAAGGTCGGAAAGCTCACCGGCGTCGGCGAAGAGCAGATCGGCAAATACATGAAGGCCGCAGAAAAGAACGGCCTCAAGGGTGCCGAGGCGCTTGCCTATGTTCGCCAGCAGCTGGAAGCGATCGGCGCAGCCAGCAAGGTTTCCGAACTGTTCTCCGATCAGCAGGTTCTGGATTTCATCGTGCCGTTCATGGCGAACGTCCAGGAATACAAGGACATCAAGGAGAAGGTCGCCGCCGCGACGGGTGCAGCGATCGATACCGATTTTGAGACACAAATGGCGGGCATGAACCGGCAGCTGACGATCCTCAACGAAATTGGCACACAGTCCATTCGCGAGGTCGGCTTTGCTTTCGGTGAATGGCTTCCGACCATCAATGAATGGCTGCTCGCCGGTATCCGCTGGGTGCGGCAGATTGATCAGGCAACAGGCGGTTGGATGAAAACCCTGCTGACTGGCGCAGGCGGTGTCGTTCTCCTGGTCACGGCGCTTGGCGCGCTCGGCCTTGTCCTTCCGATTATCGGTGCGGGGCTTGGTGCAATCGGCGCGTTGATCGGCGTGATCCTGTCACCGCTTGGCATTGTGATCGGCCTGCTGGCTGGCGCTGGCGTCCTGATTGCCAAGAACTGGGACAAGGTCGCGCCCAGGCTCATGAAGTTCTGGGACGGCCTGAAGGACCGCGCCTCCAAGGCATGGGAAGGCACGAAGCGTCTGTGGGGACAGGCACAGCCTTATCTTTCCCGCGTCTGGTCGCGCGTGTCGGACGGCGCGGTTCGTGCCTGGAACTATGTCGCGGATGCTGCGCCACGCGCATGGTCGCGGATTTCGAACGGTGCCCGCTCGATCTTCGCCAATATCAATTTTGACAGCCTGAAGGTTAGCAGTTTGAAGGTGCTTCAAAGCGTCTTCAACGGGCTCAAAACGGCCTGGGATGATTTGAAGGAAATCGGTTCCGGCATCGAACCATCACTGGCGCCGATCGGTGAAAGCCTCCGAAGCGCGTTTGCTTCGATGGGCGATACGTGGAACAGCCTGAAGGAACTCGGATCGGCGCTCGGTCTTCTCGGTACGAACCTCATGAAGCTTGCAGGCTTCAAGACGTCAGACGGCTCATTGAAGACGATCGGCAATTTCATTGGTGAGCTTGGCCAGATTGGTGGCAAGGGCATTGAACTGTTTGCAAAGTCGATTTCCATCGTCGTTCAGGGACTAGCCGATCTGGCCAAATGGGCGGCTACCGGCGAAAAGCCAAACTGGATCAGCATATTTCCTGACGCTGCAGGTCAGGCTGTCAATCTTCTTGCCACAGGAGTTGAAAAGCTCTGGAGCCTGTTGACGACACCCATTCAGATACCGGCCCTTGCATGGGACATGCTGTCGAGCGGATTTGACGTTGTGCGAGACAAGATTATGAGCGGCATTGACACCATTCTCGCAAAACTACAGTCGCTAGCAGCGGCAATAAAAAGTCTCTGGAGCGGTGCGACGGTCCAGCCGGGGCAAGCTCTTCCTAACGGAAGCACTTCGAACGGCAACCGGGATAGCACAATGGACGATTACCTGAAGGGGCCGACCTTGCGGCCATCTTCTCCCGCCAACTCCAATGAACCGGAAAAGCGCGCCAGTCTCTCAACGCCAACACGCCTTGCAGCTGTTGCCGGTCCGGCGCAGTCGGTCAATGTCGGTGGCGATATCCGCATCAAGGTCGATGGTCCGGGCAGGCTCGCAAGCGCCACGTCTGACAACAAGAATGTCGGGCTTACGACCGATCGCGGCCGCGTCATCGGCAGGGCATAGGTGTAATCATGATCTTCGACAGCATCAGCGACGTTCTGCCAGGACTGCTTCCAGCTTCATATCGTGGGATTTCGTTCCACGTGCCCGATACCTCAACACAGGTCGGCCGTCGCGTTGCCGAGCATCTGTTTCCCGGTATCGATCAGGCGGCGTATGACGATTTCGGCCTTGCAACCCAAACCGTCCAGGTTGAAGGGCTGATCGTCAGCGATTCCTATATTGCCCAGGCACAGGCTCTGAAGGCCGCGTTCGAGACACCGGGACCGGGTACGCTTATTCATCCATGGCTTGGCCCGATGCAGGTCATCATGGAAGACACGGCCGAGATTTCCTTCGCCGCGCACGAGCTGCGCGTCGTCCGCTTCAGCGCCACCTTCAAGCGCTATAATGGCATGGGACTTTCCGGCTTTGCTTCAACCGCCTCGGCATTGATCGGTGCTGCCCTTTCGCTTGTCTCGCTTGCCGCGTCTCTCACCACATCGACATCGAGGCGAACCCTGTCGCGGCTTCGCACCGACGCCACACAGCGCACCGCCCGACAGGTTGTTTCCTACTGGCAGTCCAGCGCCGGTCGGGCCTCTGCGATGATCTCCGCAGCCCTGCCGCAATCCTTGCCTGCCACGCCTGAAGCCTTGTCCAGCGCTGCCAGCTCGGTAACCGACATGATCGTCAATCTCGTTCCTGATCTCGCCGGAACACCGGCAGTTGCTCCGGCCGCAGAGGTAATCAGCTCCTCCACCGGCCTCTCTGCGCGTCAGGCGCTCGATATCAACGCCAGTGCCGGTGCTGCTTTTGTCGTTCTTGCCGGTGATACCGTATCGCGTCCGGACACGGTGCTGTTGGCCGGAACGGCGGGCGATGCGCTTGCCAAGGCTGGACAGCTTGCGGCCTATGTTGAGTTTGGATCGCGGGCGGAAGCAAGCGCGCTGCGTGATAGCCTGGTTGGTCAACTGGACGCCTATACCGATCTGCTATCCAGTCTTTCCGATTCCGATTTTGCAGCCGAGGCCAGTGCCACCATTCGTGCCACCCGCGATGTCCGCTTGTGCCTGATTGCGGATATCAATGAAGCGATCGGGCGTCTGCCAGCATCTCGGATTATCGAGACCGATCGACCTTCCGACGCTTTCCAGATCGCCAATCATATCTATGGTGACGATCCGTCCACGATCGAGGATGGCTACCTCTCGATCATCGAGCGCAACCGGCCGCGCCATCCAGCCCGCATTCCTGCGGGCCGCGTCGAGGTGACGGAATAATGGCGCGCTCGATCTGGCTGAAGGTGAACGGGCAGATATTCGACCAGTGGACGAATGCCAACATCACCCGCGACCTGAAGGATTTCAGCGGCTCCTTCAGCTTCGAACTGCGCGATTATAGCCGGGCGCTGTCCACCTTCGATTTTGCATCGCCTGCAAATGCGGTGTTCAAGCTGAAGCCCGGTATGGAAGCGGAAGCCTATGTCGAGGATCAGCTCGTCCTGAAAGGCTATATCGAAACCGTTTCGCCCGATATCGATGAAGAGCGCGCCATGGTCTCGATATCCGGCAAGGACAAGGCGGGCGATCTGGTCGACAGCACGGCCGCGCCGACTGGTCCTTCCGAATTTAACAACATCAAACTGGAAGAGGCGGTCAAGCGCATCGCAGAGCCATTCGGGCTATCCGTCCGCTCCGAGATCGATACCGGCGACGCATTCCCGCGCTACGGTATCGATCTTTCCGAAACCGGCTTGAGCGCCATCGACAAGGGTACACGCCAGCGCCATGCCCTTGTCATGTCGGATGGTGTCGGCGGTGTCGTCATCACCCGGACCGGAGCCAATCGCGCTCCGGCAGCACTTTCGCTGCCTGGGAACGTGAAAGGCTCCTCCGGCCAGTTCACCCATAAGGATCGGCATTCCAAGGTTATCGTGCGCGGTCAGTCGGAAAAGGCTGCTACCGTTCGCGACGGTCGTGCGGCACCGCTTCTGGGCGGCAGTGCTCCGATAAAGCCGGAAGACAGGGAAGCAACTGACGGTTCGGCAACTGAACGCGAACGGCGCGGCGTTGTCGCCAGTGGCGAGGCGACTGACGACGAAATCAGGCGCTATCGTCCGATTGTGCATCTGGCCCGCTCCAAGGCCGACGACAAGGGCTGCAAGGATGAAGCCGACTGGCGCATGCGTACCAAGCGCGGCGAGAGCGAGGAAATCTCCTATCGCGTTCATGGCTACAAGGCGAACGGGCGTCTGTGGCGCGTCAATGAAATGGTCGAGGTCTCCGATTCCTTTCAGGACGTGTTTCGCGACATGCTTATTTCCCGCGTGACCTTCCTGCAGCAGGAGGACAGCGGCTGCGAGACCGAAATCGCAGTCACGTCGCCGGAAGCATTCGACAACAAGCCTGTAAAGGGCCGTCGAAAGAACGTTAAGGGCCGCAAGAAGAGCGGCAAAAAGAGCAAGGGCAAGGGATCGGGCGGGCCGCTGGACGGCACTGCATCGGCCCTGTGACTTGGAACAACGTGAGGTCAACCATGGATCATGAAACTGCCAGCAAGGTTCGTGGGATCGTTCGCCGCGTCGTTCTGAAGAACGTCAATGACGATGGCGAAACACAGACCGCCTCTGTGGAAGTTGCTCCTGGCATCTGGCGCGACAAGGTCGAGATCATGCAGCCTTACGGGCTGGCGACCTCGGCACCGGAAGACGGCGCGCTCGCCGTAGCGGTGGCCATTGGCGGCAATGAGGATGACATCGTACTGTTGCCGGTCGGTAATCCATCCGCTCGTATGGGTGGGCTGAAGCCGGGTGAAACGGCACTTTATAATCAGCACGGCGACGGCATTCTTGTAGGTGCAGACGGAACCGTCAGCATTCAGGCCGGAGCGTCGATCGTTCTGAAGGTTGGTGGCGTTACCGTGACGGTCTCGCCGGGCGGTGTTGATATCGATGGCGGAACGATTACCCACGATGGTGTGGTGATAGACAAAACCCACATACACATTGGTGTGGTTCCCGGAAGCGGGACCAGTGGACCTCCCCAAGGTTAATCTGTTTCGTGCCCGCGTCGGTGGGCATGATGGTTTTCGCGCGCGCGCGATAGAACCGGGCCATGTTTTACGATGTGGCACTCATCTATGACCCGGAAACCCGCCGCGCTGATCTGGAGATCGGTGCGGATGGCGATCTCGTCATTGATGAAACCCCGATCACGCCGGTGCTTCTTTCTATCGGCCTTGATCGCCGCGCCAATCCAGACGATCCACTGCCCGAAGGTCGATCACAGTTTCTGACAGGGTCTGGCATCGATGTCCGTCGCGGTGCTGCTGCCGATGCGCTCGATCCCTATGGTGAGCGTATCGGTTCGCGTTGCTGGCTGCTTGATCGCGCCAAGGAAACCGAAACCACCCGCCTTCTTTACCAGAGCTGGCTTGCCGAAAGCCTTGAATGGGTGACCTCCGATACCGGCATTCCAGCCGAGATCGAGACGGAATGGGTCGCGCCGCAAATGCTCGGCTGGCGCGTCCTGGTCGATGATACCGCTCTTTCCGGCCGGAGGACTGCCTGATGCCTTGGCCCGTTCCATCCGCAAAGACCATCGCTGAACGTATCGCCTCGGCCATGGAGTTCAGCATTTCCGTTGTGCGGCCTCTGGTCGATCCACTGGCGATTTCCCGTGCCGTTCGTTCGGCACGCGGAACGCTCGCCATGATCGGCCGCGCCGTCGCACTGGAAGCGCGCGAGATCCACGATCATGTCGCATGGTGGGGCAGACAGTACTTTGTTGATACGGCCGAAGATGAGTTCGTCCCACGGCACGCCGATATCTGGGGCGTTGTCGCTCGGCCCGCGACCTTTGCCGTGGGTAAGGTCGATATTGAAGGTGCGGCAGGCACTCAGCTTCCCGCTGATCTGGAAATCGCCGGTTCGGATGGCACGATTTTCAAGACCACGGAAACAGCGGTAATCGGTGCCAATGGCGGCGTTTCGGTTTCGGTCATTGCAACAGTTGCCGGTCCTTCGGGCAATCTGGAAGCTGGCATCCGGCTGCGCACCGTGACCGCGTTTCCTGAAATCAACCGTATCGCGATCGCTGATGGCGGAATTGCCGGTGGCGCTGAGGCTGAAACGCCAGAAGAACTCGCTGCGGCCACCATGGCCTATATCCGCCAACGTCCACACGGCGGGGCTGGCTTCGACTACCGGATGTGGCTCCGCGAGAAATTCGACGTTCGCGCCGTCAAGCCCGAGACGGACTGGATCGGTCGCGGGTCGGTTGGTGTCATCGTTGCCATGAAGGACAATGCGTCCGCCCGCGCGCCGACTGAATCGGAAATGACCGAGATGCTTGCCTATCTGGGTGGCCCCGGTTCCTCTTCTGGCGTTCGTCCGGTCACGGCTCATGTCGTCATTGTGCCTGCTGAAATGCGGGCCATCCCGATCACCGTCCGCGTTCGGCCCGATACCATCGCAACACGCGCCGCCGTTGAAGAAGCATATGCGGCCTTTATCGCAACGATCGGCGATGAGAGCGACGATCAGAACGACAGCCCGATTGGTGCCCGCATCGAGCCATCACGTATATCCGAGGCGATCTCGGCCGCGTCAGGTGAATACGCTCACGATCTGATCGTCCCGTCAGCACCGTTCACACTGGATCGCGATCAGTATCCGCTTCCAGGTACGATTACATTTGAGGACCCGCAATGACCCGGCCGCAGTCCTCCATCCTTGCCAGTCTGATCGGCAAGCTGCCGCGTGGCTTTGCGCTTGGAAAGCGTGAAGGCGTTCTGGACGCCATCCTCAACAGCATCGCCAAGGTGCTTGTGCAGGCTGAAGCCGATGCGCAAAACCTGATGGATGAGGTCGATCCGCGCACTGCCAATGCCCTGTTGCCGGATTTCGAGCGTGTGCTTGGACCTGATCCCTGCGGGCGCGATCTGGGCAGCCAGACGCTTGAGCAGCGCCAGCGCCGAGCACACCAGCGCTGGATTGCCAAGGGCGGAGCCAGCATTCCCTATTTCGTCAAGCTCGCCGAAAGCCTTGGTCATACCATCGAGATCGAGGAATTCTGGCCTTCCAAGGCCGGAGTACTTCGCGCCGGTCAGGCGCTGATTGCCGATGGTGAGCAGTTCACGTGGCGTGTGAAGCTTCAGCTTATCTCGGAATGGATTTTCCGCGCTGGCGTCAATCAGGCCGGTCAAACGCTCGGCGGTATCGAACTCAGCGATGTCGAATGTGAGCTGCGCCGCCTGAAGCCCGCTCACACGCAACTTGTTTTCTCGTATCTGGAGACCTGACATGGAACGCATCAACGGTGCAGATACCGTCGATATTGGTGGAGGCCGCAGAGGCTTTCGCTCTCAGAATGCGCAGGCTGGCGTCAGCGGCACCGAAGTGACCGACAAGTTTCTCAATGACGTACAGGAGGAACTTTGCAAGGTCATTGAAGCCTCTGGCATCGTCCTGGACGAAGGCAACCAGCAACAGCTTTACGAAGCGCTTCTGCGCATTGTTGCTCCGGGCTTCGGCAATCGTGTCGCGTGGATGCCGGTGAAGTCCCTGACTGTCACTGCACCTCCGGCCGAGCCTGAAGTCGGTGAAGCCTATGTCATTCCAGCCAACGCGACCGGCGCGTGGGCGGGAAAGTCGCAGAGCATCGCTGAATGGACCGGAGCGGCCTGGAATATCTTCGCGGCCCGCAACGGCCACGCCGTGAGCCTTGCTGACGGCCGGGTATTCATGCGCCTCAATGGCGTTTATGCCGAACTGACTGCCAGCAAGACGCTTGCCGGTCTCATCAAGCTTGCCGCCGATCCGATGGATTTCGATGATGACAAGGGGGCCTTGACGCCGTCGGGATTGCGCCAGGCCGTTGTGCCGCCCGCTGGCCTCGACAATCTGATCTTCAATTCGTGGTTCACGCACTCGCGGCGGTTCCCAATTGCCTCCCGTCAAAACTTCACCTGGGCTTCAAACAGCTACTGGTTCGATCACTGGAAAAACGTCACGGGACAGGCCATCACGGCCACATGGGAAGTGAACGGCTTGAGCCAACCGCTTCTGACCTTGCCCGCTGGAGCCAAGATAAAGACCATCCTTGAAGCACCGAATTTTGACGCGGGCGTGCTGTCGGCGCTCGTAACCGAGGGGACCGTGGACATTACTTTTGCCGGTTCGCAGTTAGCGCCGACGACGATCCACCTTGACAAGAATGATGCGCAGTCGGGCCGAAAATACTGTGTTTTCGATTTCTCGAACTCGCCTATCGGCCCGAATCTCGAAATCACCATCGTGGCTGTGACCGCGATCAAGATCGGACGGCTGAAATGTGAGCGCGGGAAGAAGCCCACGCTCTACGCACCTAATCAGCCGTACATCGAGAGCATGATCCTTGATCGCTACTACCAGCGGCTTCGGCGACGCGTCACTTTCACCGCAACTGCGGCCAACCAGTACTTCAGCGACATGGTCATGTCCCGAAACGAAATGATGCAAGCACCACAGATTGGCTGGAATGTCTCGACTTCGTCCAACGCGAAAAGCATCGCTGCGGCCGCGTCCTATCCATCGGGCGTGCAGATTACCTTCCAATCGGTGGCGGCAGGCGATGTCGTGCTGGAATACGAAATCACCCTCGACGCGGACTTCTAGGAGCACTCGATATGAATTTCAGTGAGGCAAAAACGGCGTGGGTCGATGCGGACGGTGCGCTTCAATGGCGTTCAGATACCGGAGGCGGTGTCATTCCTGCAGAGCATCCATCTTTTGATGAAGCCCTTCAGGCGCTCGCCGACGCGGAAGTTGAAGTTGGCGACACTGATCCGGCAGTCACGCTCGACGCCATCAAGGCGGCGTTGAAGGCCGATGTCGATCAGGCTGCGGAAGTGGAACGCCTGAAGTACATTACGCCCGGCGACGGTCAGGCCATGACTTATCAGCAAAAGATTGCCGAGGCGAAGGCATTCAAGACCGCCACCGATCCACAGGCGCTGGATTATCCGCTTCTTTCGTCCGAAGTGGGCATTACCGCTTCGACGCTTGCGGAGGTCGCTGACGTCATTCTCGCTGCCTTCGCACAGTGGCAGTATATCGGCGCTGCGATCGAGAGCGCACGTCTTGGCGCGAAACGTGACATTGATGCTGCGGACGATGAAGTTGCAGCACGTGCCGTTGTCGAGGCTGTTACTTGGCCATCGGTGCAGGTGCAGCCATGACGGCCGTTATCGGTGTTTTGCTGGACGAGCTGCGCGGCCTGATGTCGGTCGAGCATGACGGCACCATCACATGGGATGAGCTTCAGGCGTTGAAGAATGAGCATTTCGGCCCTGACGCTGTTGCGATCGAGGTTTATCCGCCTCACAGCCATGTCGTGAACAGTCTGCCTATGCGCCATCTCTGGAAGCTTGGATCGGGCGAATATTGGCCCGATCTGACAGGCCAAAAGCTGGTCGGCGATCTGACCTTGCGTGATCGGGAAATCCTCACACGAACCGAACTGGAGTTTCTCAGCCAGAAGCCGAGCTAGGGACGGCCACGTCAATTCGTGGCAGCGGGGCAATCCGCCAAGATAGAACCCGCCCGACAGCCGTCAGAGATAACCGTCGCATCCTTGCCCATACGGGCAATTGCTTGTGACCGATTCTCGAAAGAACGTACATGAGCCAGAAGGCTGAATTTATAGCTGTTGATCCGGTTTCCCCACCAGCAGCCTATATCGGTGGCAAGCGTCAGCTTGCACGGCGCATCTGTGATCAGATCGCGTTAGCACCGCACTCTATATATGCGGAGCCGTTCGTCGGCATGGGCGGTGTGTTCTTCAGGCGCACCTCGGCACCTCGAGCCGAGTTCATCAATGACCGCTCTGGCGACGTGGTGAACCTGTTTCGCATCCTGCAGCGCCACTATCCGCAATTCATGGATACGCTGCGCTTCCAAATCACCAGCCGTCAGGAATTCGAGCGCCTGAAGGCCAGCGACCCGGCCACGCTCACCGATCTGGAACGCGCTGCACGCTTTCTGTACCTCCAGCGCCTGACGTTCGGTGGCAAGGTGGCTGGGCGATCGTTCGGTGTGAACCGTGACAGCGGCTCGCGTTTCAACCTCACTACGCTCGCACCACTTCTTCAGGACGTGCATGAACGGCTTTCTTCCGTGGTGATTGAAAACCTCGACTGGCAGGTGTTCCTTGATCGTTATGACCGGCCGGAAACGCTCTTCTATCTCGATCCGCCTTATTGGGGCACAGAGGACTATTACGGGAAGGAGCTATTCAACCGGGACCAATACGAGGTGATGGCCGAGCGGCTGGTGCGCATCAAAGGCCGGTTCATTCTGTCGATCAACGACGTGCCGGAAATCCGATCGATCTTTTCCGCCTTCAACATCGAGGACGTGACGCTGACCTACACGGCTGCTGGCGGCAAGGGCAAGTCGGTACGGGAAGTCATAATCAGCGGCGGCTCTTGACCATCCCTTCAAGCAGCCTTTAACGAGCCTCAAACTCAGTTCTTTGACATCGTAAAACTGTTGCCATCCGATCTTGCGCGCGCTGCCACGCGATTTTGCGCGCTACAGCAAATTACGCTTATCAAGTTTGACTGCTATTTGATTACTAGCATCAATATGGAAAATATGAAGAACAGCTAAATTATTGAAATAACTGGTGCCGCTTAGGTGACTCGAACACCTGACCCCATCATTACGAATTAGATCAGGCGAGTTTCCGGATTTTTCCAGTAGTTTCATATCTAGCTGAAAAACAAGGATAAAATTTGTTTGTCGACCTTTCCTGTTTCTTTCTTTTTCAGCCTGTAATAGGCTTCGGTGGCTACTGGGTGGCTACTAGAACGAAATTGATGGGGTCGGCTGATGCCTGTAATAAAAATAAACCAGAAGACGGTGAAAGCAATTATGACGCCGGAAAAGACGACATTCTACTACGATGAAACACTCGCAGGCTTTGGGATGAAAGTAGCACCGACTGGCACAAAATCATGGATCGTGGAATACCGACCAGGCGCTGGTGGACGCTCCGTGACAAAGAAGCGGATGCGCATCGGTGGAATTGAATTGTCGCCAGATCAAGCGCGAACTGCTGCGGAGAAAGTACTGGCATCGGTATCGCTGGGTGGCGATCCGGCTGCTGACCGGGCTGGCGAGCGGGCCGCACTGAGCGTTGCTGAGATTGCCGATCGCTTCATGCGTGATCACGTCAGGAAGAAGCGGAAAGAGAATAGCGTCGAGGGCTATGAGGGGATCATCGAGACCCACATAAAACCGGCCATCGGAAAGAAGGCCGCCGAAAAGGTGACGCGCGCCGATCTAACGAAGCTTCATAACAGGGTTTCGGAGAAGCGGGCCGATGGCACGGGCGGACCGTATGCCGCCAATAAGATGCTATCTGTGCTATCGAAGATGTTCAATTGGGCGGGCGATCTAGGCTTGATCAAGGAGGGGCTAAATCCAACCCAGAAAATAGAGCGCTTTGATGAAACTCCGCGCGAACGTTTTTTGACCGGCGAGGAACTGGAGCGCTTGGGTGCAGCGCTGATCGAGGCTGAGACAACCGGTATCCCATACGATGTAGAAGGCGACGGGGAGAACAGCCGGCATCGCAAGCAGGGGCATCAACGCCATGTCGTCTATGGCCCTCACATAACTGGCGCCATCCGCCTGCTGTTGCTCACAGGCTGCCGACTGCGGGAAATCCTCCATCTGCGCTGGTCAGAGGTGGACTTCGAGCGCGGCCTACTATTCCTGCCTGACTCCAAAACGGGCCGTAAAACGGTCGTGCTGTCTGACGCGGCGATCGAGGTGATAAAGTCGATATCCCAGGTTGGAGAATATGTTGTGGCCAGCGACAGCGCTGGCCTGCCAGACGAAAAACCGCGCCACGATATCAAAAAGCCATGGGCGATGATTTCCGCGCGTGCTGGTTTGAAGGGACTGCGAATCCACGACTTGCGCCACACATACGCTTCAATTGGGGCTGGAGGCGGTTTGGGGCTGCCGGTCATCGGGAAACTGCTTGGTCATTCGCAGGCATCGACGACACAGCGTTACGCGCATCTCGATGTCGATCCGGTGCGGCGGGCTGCTAGGCTCAGGACTCATTGCTTTCCGAGCCAGAATATAACGGCTGCTGCGAGATCTATTGCTGCACGGAACACGACCGGGCAGCGATCATAACGGGTAGCAATTCTTCGCCAGTCTTTCAGTCTGCCAAACATGATTTCGATACGATTACGCCGCTTGTATCGACGTTTGTCATACTTGATAGGCTTCTTACGGTTTTTGCGACCCGGGATGCACGGCTTTATCTCTTTGTCTTTTAACCGTTTTCTGAACCAGTCAGCATCATAGCCTCTATCGGCAAGAAGCCAGTCGACCTTCGGTAACGCCTCGATTAAGGCTGCAGCTCCGGTGTAGTCGCTGATTTGTCCCGCCGTGACGTGTAACCTGATGGGGCGCCCTTGCGCGTCAGTGACGGCATGCAACTTGGTATTCATGCCACCTTTTGTCCGGCCGATCAGTCGTCCATCGCCCCCTTTTTTAACCGTAGGCTTGAAGCCGTGCGGTGAGCTTTCAAATAGGTCGCATCCATCATGACAGTCTTTCCAACCGACGATTTGGAAGACAGACCTTCTAATATCTGAGCAAATATCCCCTTGTGACACCAACGGTTCCAACGATTATAGAGCGTTTTACAAGGCCCGTATTCCCGAGGGGCATCACACCACCGTAACCCATTGCGAAGAATGAAGATAATTCCACTCAAGACACGTCTGTCATCAACGCGTGGTCGTCCATGGCTCTTGGGAAAAAAGGGGCGAAGGCGTGACATCTGTCCTTCGCTCAGCCAGTAAAGATTGCTCATCGTTCAGTCTCCTCAAGCGAAACTGAATCAGCTCTTCATTCTCAAATCAATGGGTCCTGAGCCTAGATCATTATATGACGCAGCTGCTACTGGATAGCCGCATTGCGAAGCGTCAAGAAACCGTTGGTTTATCGCCTGCCGCCAAGGAGAACATCCGAACAAAGCTGCATCATCTACGAGAGGCGTTGGAACGCTCAGAATGCGACGAGCGTACGCGTGCGCGGCTTCGTGCACGCTTGGATGAATTCGAGAAGGATCTTGAAAAGAGCAGAATAAACATTCTTGCAGTCGCGCGGGTGGCGATAGAAATCCTCGCAGTTCCTGGTGCTTTGGCGGGCACTTATGACGTGTCAGTCAAGATGATTAATCAGATCATGCAGACTATCGGAAAAGAAAAAATTGACGAAGACGAACGCCGACGACTGCCACCAGTCGAAAAACCAGCTGCGCTTATTCCGCCTCGCGCAGAAGAGAAAAAGAAATCAGGCCCTGACTTCGGGCGTGGGTTCAGCCGCGATCTGGATGACGAGATTCCATTCTAGATATTTCATCTATCCGCAAAGATCGCGCCTGGCTTTGCTGGGGCGGTTTTGGCTTACACATAAAGCGTTTCAACGAGGAAGTCGCTACACCATAAAGCACGTGAAGACGAGAGCGGCAATTACGCCGCCCAATACTACGATACGATCTGAACAAGATCAATTTCTTCCCGGAGAGTCTTTTAAATGGGTACTGCTAACAAGCCCAGCCCCCGCTGGGCGGGTCATGAAGCCTTATTCCATGTAAGGTATATCTCCCCACTGAAACAGAACAGCAGGCGGTCCATATTCTCCAACGTGGGGATCTGCTTCGCGGCTCCACGCGACTACACCGACATGTTTGCCTTCCAGCGATTGCGCTGCACGTAACGCACGGCTCTCTGTTTCAAATGCCATGGGTTCGAACGCCGGAACCAACTCGCCGTCTGCATTACGGTCGAATGCTGCAACCACGATAAGCCGCGCATTGGTCATTTAATTTTACTTTCCGTTGGTGTTAAGGTCCAACTCCGGATTATTGTCCGCCTTGGTTTGGCTCTTCTTTTTTGAGAGACTGCCAGTTTTAGGTTCTGCAGGGCGGTCAGGAGTGCTCGTAAACTTAATGGCCATAATCGTTTCAAATCTCCATGAGAAATGTTGCTATTTTGTTCTCGTGACGCGTGTATGTCATATATTTTTGCACATGTCCAACGATTGCTAGAAGCACGGCATTGTTCAACACCAAAAGAGCTCGCGGTGATGTATATGCGCATGAACCTAATCATCCCGGAAATCCGTCAAATATTGCAAATCGGGTCATAACGAAGTTGTGTAAGCTCAACGCTACCGGCTATTGCGCAAGCCCTTTTTTGAGGGTGGCGGCATAATGCTCTCCATCTCTTGGCGTTGTTTTCGCAAGCGCAGCGTCTTGGCAACCCGCTCGTCTGCTTCCGCGTCGAGAATAGTACGCACGGCTTTATTGGTGCGTGAAGCGACCGACTCCCGAGAGGAAGGGACGGGCTTGAAAAGAGTATGTTTCGTAAAGGAGCCGCGTGGATCTTGGGGCAATTGTTGTAATCCTTTTTAAAGGTAAATAAAAAAGGTCGGGCAATGGCCCGACCCTAAGTCAAATTCTTTCGACAGTGCCAGTACATCCGTGGTCAAAGGAAAGAAAATCAGCGATTTAAGCAGCTTGCAGGTTGCAGGCCGACATTTTGCCGGACTTGCGATCCTGCTCCAGATCATAAGTAAGCTTCTGGCCTTCGGTCAGCGAGTACATACCTGCGCGTTCAACCGCAGAGATATGAACAAACGCATCGCCGCCGCCATTCTCAGGCTGAATAAACCCAAAGCCCTTTGCTGTATTAAACCATTTAACTGTGCCGGTGTTCATTGGAACCCCTCTCATAGAAATATTGATAGCTGCATTTGAAACAAACGCAGAGATGAAACGATTTTTTAAAGGGAGTTTTCGTCAACGCACGGCGCTAATCGTGCAGAAAGTTAAGCTCAACAAGAAAATCTCGATGCCATCTTTTAGCAATTTTAATAATGTTTGTCAAATTTTTAATATGGTTCAGCTAATTTAAATTATAAAAATACTTAAATATCTTAACATTCCCGTTGTTTTTACGGGGGGTATAACGATTTCAATTTATTATTTGAGAGGCCCTATTTGGGCCCCACCAAACAATAATGGTTAAGCCGTGCCATAAGCGGAAGACGCTTCCGTCCGCGGACCTGGGATCGTTTGAATGTCGCCCATTACTCCAGCCATAAAACTCTTCAGAATTAACGCTGACTCATTATAATGGGGTCCTGGTAGGGGCTTCATCCTGGACGTGAGATAGCCGGCCTTAATAATCATCTGCTTTAGAATGCGATGGTTTGAGTGAAAATCGCCATTATAGATAATGGAAGACATAGCGTCCTCCTTTCAAATTGCGGGCAAGGGCAATTCAACCCGTGTCAGCGAAGCCCGTAATCAATTAAATCGCTGACAACCCATGGTGGACGGATAGTGCCTGGATAGCAAGCGAACAATTAAGGTGACTTAGGGGCAGTGTATCCAATGTCCTGACGCAAACGCAAGGATTTCGTCCGCGCTGGGCTGACTCTACCTAAAAAGAACCCCGCAGCATCAAGGTGCGGGGTTGGAAGTCATATGTCATCGGCAAGCAAATTTTATTCCTCGAAAGGAGAAAATCAAGCCGCGATTCACTCGCGATGTTTTCTCTCCGCAGCCTCCAAGCGCGCCAAAAGCTCCGAAATCGTGTTTTCATTATTGTTGGAGCATGTCACCGCAAAACCGTCTTTCAACGCCTCTGCTATAGCTTGCGATGGAAGATCACGACGTCTCACGCCGGCAGCAAATCGTCTCACCGAATGGCATAGTTCTGTTTGGTTTGTCATGCACCCAACGCCGCAATCATTTTCAGCATAACGAGCTAGCGGTGGCTATGTTCCAATAACGAGCACACCGAAATATATATTCTGCAAAGCCCGTAAATCTCCCAACCAGTAAGGCCACGCCTGGAAAAGGTGGGTACTAGCAGTGGACGCCTGCTCGGCTCGGAAAATTATGTAGGCATAAAAATTCACTTCGGCGCCGCAAGACAACTCAGAATTAAAATGAATAAAGAATTCGCGCGAAAGTAGATTGCGTTGGTGCTATAATCAAAATCCAACGCATAATTATGTGCGTTCGATCATTGAAGATCGGATACCATCATGAACAAGTTTGAATGGTTAAAGCCCGCACTCGGCGGCGCATCGGTTGGTGCCATTGCAGCAATTGCTATCGGGTTTTCCGTAGGTGGATGGGTCACACAAGGCACTTCTGAGCGCCGGATTGCATCCAACATATCCGACGGTGTGGCGCTTGCGCTGACACCTTACTGTCTTGAAAAATCAAGAAACGATCCGGCTGTTGTGAACATCCTGGCTGAGTTTAAGGCTGCCCCAGCTTACTCTCGCCGTACTCTTATTGAGAAGTCAGGTTGGGCCACACCGTTGGGAGCACAGCAACCCAATACCGCGCTCGCTACTGCGTGCGGCAATGAACTCGCCAAGGCGCTTTAGTGTGGCGGGGAAGCCTAATGAGGAGGCTATCATGAAAAAACAACGTAATCGTAACATTGGATTGGAAACTATTTCTGTACGCCCACGTCACGATGAGGACACGACGGCCAGCAGAAGCGACCTAAGAAACGCTCATGAACAGATGACCTCTCCATCAAAGGATTGGACGCAGCTTGCGAACATTCTTCGGCGTTCTTGCGGTGGATTCTCACGTTCCCGGTCGCCGCGCCATTCTTTACCGAGGAGCAAACGCAATGGATAATGACACCACAGCTCTAGAACGAAAGGTTCTTGCACATGAGCAGATACTTCAGGTTCTCATCGGGCATCTGGCTGAAACTGAACCCAAATTTCTGGATCGACTAAAGGCGGTATTCACGCGACATCATATTCTTGGCTCCAATGAACAGGACTACGTTAATACAGCTCAGTATGCTGAACAATTCATTCATGAAATCGAGAGGATGCAAGAGTATAAGGCGACGCGTTGATTTTCTCCTGATCATGAATAGTTAAAAAATTTTTGAGCGGATTATTTCTAAATACATAAATATCAAATGCCTGCTTGCGCTTTAACTCGAAAAGGCGCACTGTTTATTATCCACAGCTTTTGGAACGGGCGCTGTCGTCGGGAGAGAACAATCTCCGGCCCCAAAAATGAAGGGAGACACGCGATGTCTTCCGCTTCACACCTGCCCTACTTTGGCCCTGAAGACTTCCCTTTGCTTCGCGCTTTTCTGCAACGTTCAGGCTATTCGTTGGAGGGGTGCGAAAAGCCAGAGACCCGCCTGGAAGCCGCCAAACACCTTTGTGAGATATTCAGCGACGGGCGCCACGATCCCGTCCAGATGCTGGACATGCTTTTGGCAATCCGCGCCCAACGGCTATCACAATCCAATCAACGAGAACTGGAAGCCTGGGAGAATGAGGGCGGCTATACGATCCCGCAAGTCACTGCAAAATCCTTGGTCTTGCGATGGCCTCCTCGAAAGCGGCTCCGATTGAGGTTGGCCCATGGCTGATACTTTGCGTTCCCCGATATCAGGCATTGAGGTGAGAGAGCGAAGGATTGGGTCTCGCCGTAACCAGCTCTATCCCGCAATCCGGAATATTGTGCGGATAGAAAACAGGGTCCGCGAACCGTTCAGCGCGAGATGTTTAGCCAAACACATGCCCTCGACGCATATACCTTGGTTGAAAAGCTATTTGAGCTCTCATGCGGCAACGTCGCTTCGGGACCGAGAGGCATATTTCGTGAGGGTATGTCGGGGCTGGTATCGTCTCAATGACACGTGATCAATCTGGCGAGGAGAAACTGTCAGTCCCAAAATCGTTGGATCGTAAAGTGAGCGTGTATCTGATCGCGTTCCTCATAATATGCATCGATATCGGATTGGTCGTCTGGGTGCTCGGCTCCTACGTCTATTAATTACCAAGCAGTCATGCGTGGCGCTAAAACGTATGCTTTCCCACAAGAATGAAGTCTGCACTTCCGTGAATGCCGACGTTTTGTACGTCCACCCTCAGCAAACCATCGCCTTTTTCCGACGATAACTGAACGAGCTCGCTTGAATAAGCCTGCCGGAGCATGTCCATGCTTGCCCACATGACGCCTTTTGTAAACGTCCTCTCGCCTTCCGTGAGTACGGAAATACTGTAGCCAACAGAACCGAGACTTTTACCTTCGCAATACAAATTGCCTATTGAACTAAATGTAGACGTTGGCATGATTGTACCCCCGATAGGGGCTGCGTCTCCTCACCAAGCAAAGTGGGAGACACAGCTATAACTAATGCCGTTTGGTTTTGATCAAGTCATTGGCAGGAGTAGGAAAGCGACCTGAAACAACATCTGTTGACGCAGTTTTCTCCTTGACCTTATCTTTCTTTGGCTTTCTTATTTCTCGGTTACTTCTTTTCTGACCACGGGGCATTTTGAAAACTTCCTGTTTTTGAGGAATTAACTAATTCTTTTACCGGACCAATTCAGTGATGGTTCAAATCACCGCTGGAGATACTTCCACATTATTACGGGCATGTTGCCGAGAAACCTGCGGCATCGCTCACGATGGTGAGCGTCCAGATTGAAATTCCTGAATGAGTAGCCTTGCTGCGGATATGTGAGCGGCACGGTTTTCTGCGGTATCGTAAAGCCGATAGCCGGCGCGTCGCAGTATTTCACGCATCATTCGAAAGTCGGTAGGTCCAAAGTAGGGCTTGATAATTTTGGAAGACATTTCGTCCTCCTTGTATTGGGGCTGGAGTATGCACTCGCAACCGACAGCGCCCGTTTCAAAAGCTGTCGAGACATGCACCATGCGCTTTAAATTTGAGCAAAGCAACTGAGGCTGAATTGCGACGGCAGATCGGCTCAATCATTGCATAAAAAGCTACTTCATGTCCTCCACGGTGATGCGATAGGAAGTTTGCCGAGCCTGTGAATAGACCTCGCGAGCAGCATCGTAGATCAGTTTCCGTGAGGCGTCGAAGGCGGCAAGAAGCGATGATTCCGTCGCTGCAATGACGCCATTCTTCTCCAGGGCGGGCTTATCGATTAGAAATGGGACGGAGGTCATTCCATCGTAGCCGACAAATCGCACGCCCAACTCAAGATCATCGAAACTTCTGCTGGGGTTTGGAAATGAAAGGGCCATTACGTTTCGCTTTTTACTGCGTCGCCTTCGTCATCGCAACGATCGACGGCATTTGCCATTCTTCGATGTTTCTTGATAAATTGTGTCAGGGCGATCTGTAGTCGACCTTCGTCACGTGTTCCCTCCTGAAATCGACGTGTCAGATAACGTGCAGCATCAGTGCGCAAATCTTGTGTGTCGCCGGTTTTACGAGCCTCCCTTAGAAGTCGCGAAATCATAGTGATGTTTCTGGAATTCAACGCGATGGAAGACATTTTGTCCTCCTTTGTTGCGGGCCAGGTATTTGAAGCCTGAACGACAGCGCCCGTTTCAATTACTGTCATGATAATTATGATGCGCCTTCTATGAGACGAAAGCAAATAAGGCTGCAATGGAGCTGCTGTTAACTCGGTCCGGGCTGCGTTGCAAAGGACGGCTCTGCAGTCATATTAACTGCAGCTTTCAACTACGGTTCGTTATCGTCAATGCTAGGAAAACCATCGATACGTTGATAACGCTGCACCAACTTTCAATTCGTGTTCCCCAACTTCTCAGCAATGCGCTCTTGGGCGGCGGCCCTAGTTTAACTTGGCGCAAGTCAAGAACCAGTTATTGATGCTGTCACTGGATTGCAGTGATATGCTTGCAGTTACCGGTTCATTTTTTCCAGCACTGCGAGATACAGTGAGTGTTTCCAGTCCTACAATTGAATCGGCCATTGCAAATGCACCAAGAGCACCGTCTTTCAGCAATTTAAATTCCGTTGTATATGGCTTAATTTCTTTGCTTCTACCAACTACAATGAAACTCTGCTTCGACTCAATGATGTCGAACACTTTCTGCATATTCGCTTCAACAAAGTTCTTGTCTGTGGTTCCTTCATTAGAATTGTTAGTGAAATTGCTCACTGTGCACTTCAGCACATCCCCATTTTCTGCCAATGCGGTAGACGAAGCCAAAATTGCGGCCACGCCGATATAAAAAAATGTACGCATATTTTCCCCCTAGATAACGTCATCCAAACTAGACGCACGGAATAGGGGCGGCAAGGTGAATTGATAAGATTGTGCTCAGGTCACTTTCGAAGCTTAGCAGCTCCCTCACGCTGAGAATCATTAATGAATTCGATGCCAGCGGCAATGAACGCATCTTCAATGGCACGTAAGGTGCTAATCCGAGGATCTGTCTGGCCTTTCTCCAGGTTCTTAACACTCATTTCAGAAACGCCAGAAGCCGCAGCCAAGTCGGTTTGCTTCCAGTTTAAAAGCGCTCTAGCAGCGCGAATTTGGTCAGCGGTTATCATGTCTATTAAATAAACCGATGGCGCTTTATCGGCAAGAAAAATATACGTGACGGTTATTTTATGGTTGACGGTTAGTAAAATGTACCTTACGGTTACTTCCATAAGCGAAATAGATATTCCTGATCGATCGCGGCCACAGGTCCTTTGTAACCCAAGATTTTCACGCCCGACCGATCAGGAACACCACAAGAGGAGCCCACAATGCAGCACATCGTGCCAGCAAACGCCACCGGCTTGCCCGTTGCTAACAATATGACGATACGGGCCAGCCACCATCAGCCGCGCAACCTTTGCGCCATGGTCATCGACGGCGAAGCGGTGTGGGTGGACATTAACCGATATGACGAAACTGGGCGCGCCGTAATCATCGAACACGATGGACGCATTCGCCTGATGGACGTCGAACAGGAATATATCGGTTTTCGTCCCTTCGGCGCCAGGACGGCGCTCGGACAGCGCTTTAAGTCGCCGCACGGCGGCGTGGCTCGCAACAGCGTAATCGTGGTCGGGATGGTTATTGACGCTCCTATTCGCGGCGGCCGGTTGATTGAGGGGGATTTGTCATGACCGGGCTTGAAAGTTACGTGAACGCACTCGAAACGGCCAGACAGACCTTTTTCGAGATGGACGATGCTCTGGACCAGCTTTCATGCGCAATCGACGTGATTGAAGCTCTGACCGAAGGGCACATCGCTAGCAAGGCGACCAACCCGCTGCATTACAATTACCGGCGATTGTGCGAGGCGCTGAGCGATGCATGGCCGACGGTTGTGAAAGCCGCGCCGCCACTTCCGGACTTTGGCGATGACCTCTTCCACGAAGGGGCGACGGTTTTCATGGGCGGCAAGTCCTACGTTCTCGGAAAATACCATCCTGAAATCAAGGCGTGGGATCTGTGCCACGGCGGCGAAAACGAAATCACCCTGCGCGCAGATATCCTGCGCAAGAACATCACCGGCATCAAGTTTAAGGAAGCATCATGAGCCCTCAAGAAAGATTGGTTCAGGCCATCAACGACGCCACGGCTCTTTCGCTGATTATCGGCGATCTGTTCGACAAGGACGACGTGAGGCAGGACTTTCTAGCTCACCAGCTGGTTTCGGCCACTGACCGGATGAACCGAGCCCTTGCGGCCTGGCAGAAGGAACTATCCGAAGACGGCGAGCCGGAACAGGTGGCGGCATGAGTACGGCGGAGAAACGAACACTGAAGGAAAACGTGAAGCCTCCGAAAAAGGAGCCCGCGTACCTGAAAGCGCTGGCAAGCCGCGTGAAGGGGAAGGGGAGGAAGCCATGAGAAAAGGCAGGCCGCTGACGCCAGCCGAGGAGAAGGCGCAGGCCGAATACGAGGCATGGCACGAAGCCAGAATGCAAGACTTGGCAGATGAAGAGCAAGAGAGGCGGGAAGCGCTGCGCAAGGGTATGCTGATTTCCAACACCGAAAACGAGTTTCGGTATGAGTGGATACGAACTCGACGCGGAACGGAAGAAGACTGTGTTCTGAGCGCAACCTTTTATGACGACGGATTGATGATGTCCGCTATCACCGAACATGAAGGCTGTGCCTATGTCGATGGAGAACCTGCCCGCCTTCTGACCGCATGGCTGATCGAGCGAGGCTATGGGCCGAAAGGCGGTGCGACATGATCCCGTTCGATATCACGTTGGCCGACATATTGATGCGCTTGCTCTACGTCAGCATGGGCGCTTCGTGGATGTGGTTAGGGATCAAGCTCGGAGCCATTCGGTCGCCATCCTAATCAACGCAATTTTGCACCGTTTAAAATCAGCAGTTTGCCCGCGTACCGGTGCCGCCTTCTAAGCGGTAAGCCGTAATTGGATGATGCGCGTTCGAATCGCGCCGCGGGATCCAATCCTAGGAAGGCCGGAACACGTTCATCCCCAGCGCGCTCCGGCCAGCAGTTCATACCGCCGCCCCTTTGCCCGGCGATATGTCCACGAGTGGTCCTCACTAAACTAATGGTCCCACGGCGGATGAACACATTAACACGATATACGAGCAATGTATCGCTAATAAACAATCATGTCTTGTGGAGGTTGATGGTCCCGACCGCATCGCGCGCCGGGGGTACGCGTTGCCTGAGAACGCGATGCGGCGGTACCTGCCGTTTGCGGCAGGCCCGCTATACATGTGGGGATGCGGCAACCAATCGGCAATCAGATTTGTGATTGCACATTACGATTAATGGTTCGCAATCGTGCGAACCTCCTAACACATCCTCTGGCGGCTCGTCGCAAGCTTCCAGAGGGTACCGGCGAAGCCCGGCACAGTTTGGATGTCGCGGCGATTGGGCGCGAACTGTGGTGCATTGCTTGCCGTCCCGAGCGGCAAGACGGGAAGCGTGTAAGCGCCCCCATTCCCGGCGGCCTTACGATCCGTTCGGCGGACCAAAACACGAGGAGTCGAAAAAGCCCCTTGGCCTTCGGGCCGAGGGGCAACAAGAAAAAGGACGGCGTTATGCCCGGCACCACCCGTAAGCCGCCGTCCTCCGTACTAGCCAAGGACACGAGGAGACTAAAAGCCACCAACCTTGGCGTTTCTTCCGGGTACCACCCCGGCAACCGGCATATGGCCTTCACCACGCCATGTGTCAATCGCCACCAAAACGAGGTATGACTATGAGTAAAGAACAGAACACACCCATCTTCGATCTTATCAGTATTCCAGCGCGTGCCGGATGCAAGATCACGATCACAACCATTGGCCCGGAAAAGACATCCCCCTTCACGGTCAACGAACACGGCGTCGTCTATATGGATAATGCCAAGGTCGATTACGAAGCTCTCAATAAGGATGTCGGCGAACTGATGCGGTTCCTGGATTCGAGGATCGGCACGCTTCGGCAAGAAATCTTGCGCATGTCAGCTAAGACCAGCGGCGAGCATGCGAGTCACATATCGATGAATTTCTATGTTGGCGAGCCGCGATTGACGGTCGAGCCGACCGATGGCGGCCCGTCCGACTCGCGCAAGCGTGTTGGTGAAACATTCTCCAAAGCCTGCAAAAGCTGGACTGAAAGCATCGCTGAGGCGACGGGTCCGCGATCGGATTTGGCAAAAACTATCGAGCATCTAACGGTTCGTCTCGATCCAGAAGAGCTTTACGACGATCTGGTGAAAAGCCCGGAATTCAAGTCGGTAATTGTAGACGCGCTCCATCGCAGTGCGAATACCGTGCATATCAAGCTGTAAAGAAATGCCCCGCCTGCCAAGTCGGCGGGCGGGTAGCCACGCATTGCCGCAAGTTTCAGTGATCGGTGGCTACTAGGTGGCTACCAGTGTGCAAAACAGGCGCTGGTTACGAAATCGCAAAATCTTAAGAGGCTGATTTTGTTAAGAAAACTGGTGCCGCTTGCGTGACTCGAACACGCGACCCCATCATTACGAATGGTGTTTCCATAAGTTTTCTTATGTTTTCCACATCCGGCGGAAATTTTATTTATCCATATAAAACAGGCATATAGGCATCAAATTAACTTGCTGTTGTTTTCGACCCCCTTCCGCAGTTTACCTTTTTATGGTGACTCTGTGGTGACAAGCACGGAATTTTAATGATGGGGTCGCTGAATGGCGAAGATTACTAAGACAATTATCGACAACGCGGACGTGAGAGACAAGGCATATTTTATTTGGTGTTCTGAATTGCCGGGGTTTGGCGCGCGGATATTCCCGACTGGCAAGAAATCATTTTATGTCGATTACTACAATCAGGCTGGCCAGCGAAAAAGAATGTCCCTTGGCGGGTTTGGCAAGCTCACAGTAGAAGAAGCCCGCAAGATGGCGCGCATTCATCTTAGTGATGCCTTGCGGGGACAGGACCCGGCTTTAGAGAGAAAGACCCAAAGAGCGTCACTCACCATTACCGAACTATGCAGGCAATATTTCGAATTAGCGGATAAGGGCCTGATAATCGGTCGCAAAGGAAAGCCCAAAAAGCAAGCTACGATTGATACGGATCGCAGCATGATAAATGCTCATGCCATTCCTTTAATTGGCAGTAAGCCGGTCCTAGACCTCAAACGGGCGGATATCGTCAAATTCATCCGTGACGTGTCATCCGGTAAAACTGCGAAGGCCAAAGCCCCATCTGGCAAGCTGCGTGGCCGGGTTCGGGTTTCGGGTGGCGCTGGCTCTGCAACTCGCACGGTAGCGGCTCTCGGCTCGGTTCTAACTTATGCCGTTGCTGAAGGGATCATAGACCACAACCCGACGCATGGCGTGAAAAAGCCAGCAATAGGGAAGCGTGAGCGCCGATTGACGCCTCCCGAATATGCAGCATTTGGTGCGGCCCTGAACGAAGCGGAATTAGATGAAACGAAAGCGTGGCAGGGTGTGAATGCCTTACGATTTATTGCCTTGACAGGTTGCCGTCTTGGTGAGGCAATCAATCTGCGATGGGCTGAAGTCGATATCAAAAACAATCTGTTGAAGCTGGAAGATAGCAAGACGGGAAAGTCAGTGCGTCCGCTTGGTGCGCCAGCGGTGGCTTTGCTCAAAAGGTTGGCGGCAGGATCAAACTACGAGTTTGTTTTTCCCTCCGACACCATGGAAAACCGCCCTTATGCTGGTATCAAGCGATTTTACCGCGCATTGTTCAAAGCTGCTGAGCTTGAAGGCGTAACGCCGCACGTTTTGCGACACTCCTTCGCCAGCGTTGGCGCTGATCTGGGATTTTCGGACAGTACCATAGGTTCAATGCTCGGTCATACTGGCAGCGGTATAACGAGCCGATACACGCACCGGCTGGATAGCGTTCTGATTGCTGCCGCTGACCAGATCGCGCATGAAGTCGAAAAGCAAATGGCCGGGAAGGCCCCGGCCAAATGATCAGCGTTCGGAAGTTGAGCGGACGGCAGGCGATAATCGTTCATCGGCCCACTTGTCCAAGTCATCTTTGTGGTAGAGGGGGAACCGGCCTTGATACTGCATCGCTGGACCGCCGCCGACGCTGGCAAGCTTCTCCAACGTTGCATAGGCAATATCGATACCGTGTTTCGTGCGCAAATATTCCGGCACATCCTTCCGGCGAAGGCGAGGGCGATCAATCATGTTTTCCCCTCTCGAACCTTCATGCGATCACGCTGAATGTCTTGGCAGATAACATTCCACACAAACAGCGGTGCGCCACCTATCGACCAACCAAGCTCGCGGGCTTTTGCAAAAACCTCCGCGCGTCCAGTTTCATCAATCAGCTTCTCGATATATTCCGGCGTCATCTTCATTTGCTCTGCCGCACCAAGCGGTGTGACACCAAGAACCCGGTTTATGTCTTCGACTGAAAGAAAGCCAATGCGTTCCGCTTCGGCCTTCAGTGCTGCGCGAGCCTTTTCTCCGCCGTCTCGGTCCAGCTTTGCGCGCGACGGTGCCCCCACGCTTCCTATTTTTCGACAATTGGAAACGTGTTCTTCATACCATCGTAATGCATGTTCCATCACTTCAATCCGAGCGGTGTTGGCTGCAAGGTCAGCAACAATTCCTTTTGCTTTTTCCACGGCTTCAGTCTGATTGCTGGCCCCGATAACGCCCCATAGTTGAGAGAGCGCGGCAACCGCCGTTTGCGCCGCTATGCTGTCAGATGAATACCCTTGTGCCCAATGAGGGCGCAATTTCTCAAGAGCAGTTATAGTTTCGTCTTGCTCCGCTAGAAGTTGCTCAGACTGATGCTGTGACACAACCGGCATCATTCTACGTTCTGGGCAGCATGACAGGAAGCCGCCATCATTGAGCCTCTGCATATCATCGTGCGGATCACGCGCCAAACGCCCGCATCCGTCGCAAACATAACCTTTTGTCAGCAATTCATATTTCTGTGTCATATCAACCCCCTCCAATATCTGAAGGCCGCAACAGCGACCGCAACCAGCACAAAGCCGGTGTTGCAGATGAAAACGAGTGTCCAGAACCGAACCGCGAAACGGTCGGGATGGAGGTAATGTTTATGTTCGGGAATTGGCATATGGCACCGCCACATCTATGTTGAAACTAGATGTACGATACCATAATGGAATAATTTATCAATACCAGTTTGGTATTAAATTTAAGGCTTCCGCATTATCCAAAGCACCTTGCCTATGATCCGAACTGCGTCACCATTAGTAGGCCGATTAAGTGTAATAGGGTCTTGGTGGGCAGGATCATGGCTTTCTGGCCATAATTCATATCCATCTGCCGTACGGCGAAGGCGCTTGGCTGTTCGCTCAATCATTTGGCCTTCAAACCGACTACGTTCCACTATGACAAGATCGCCATCTTCAACTTCAATGCCGGTCTTAGCAATGTCTAGGCATATCAATCTATCGCCGTGGTTCGCGATCTTGTTAAGGCAATTTCCTTCCACCTTTAGCGCGAATTGCAAATCAACGGGATAACCGCTGGCGCTAGGCACGTACTCAATATCATCGTAACCGAAATCCATATCTTCAACGCTAAGCCATGTATTAGCAGCGACCTTACCAGTCACCGGGACCGCCCCGATTGGGGATGCGACCCGCGTAAGGTCCTCGACCGTTGATTGTGGGAAAAGAAGACCCTCGGCGGTCGTTTCTAAGTGTGGCGCTAATCTCTCTGCCCACTCTTTGGTGAGTTTGCGTGCGCCATCCTCTAGCCTTTTGATTTGAGGCTGAGATGTGCCCGCCATCTCTGCAAGCTGAGCTTGGCTAAGCTGCTTCTTCTCTCTAAGTCTGCGGATTTCATTCATTTTTTGAATTTATTCCAGATCGGTATATTGGTCAAAAACCATTATGGTATTTTTTTCTTGCAAATTGATACCGATTTGGTATTTTATGGTTATGGAAAAGTTAAAAGCCTACCTCAAAGACCATGGATTGACGCATAAAGCCTTCGGCGATGCCGTTGGTGTTACGCAAGCTGCCGTCAATCGATATGTCAACGGCGTCAGGTTCCCAACTCGTACTGTCATCATCAAAATCGAAACAGCCACCAACGGAGAAGTAACGGTGGCTGATTGGTATCAGGCACAATCATGAACACCAACTCTGCCGCAGCATGGCCGAGTAAGGCCGGTTCCGGTGTTCTGGCGGACCTGCCGGAACCGGCAACCTTCACGATGCCGACGCCGCCAAGCGCAAATCACCTGTTCAAGAATGTGAAAGGCGTGGGCCGCGTGAAATCGGCTCATTACGATGAATTCATTCGAATGGGTGTTGCCGCGATCCGGCGTCAGGGAGTGAAGCATGTTCCCGGCCATGTGCTGGCAATAATTGGCGTGGAGCGCATGTCTGCGCGCGCCGATATCGATAACAGGCTGAAGGCCACGCTTGACGCAATCGTCAAGGCCGAAGTGATCGAGGATGACCGGTTCGTTACCGGCATCGCTCTGGTCTGGCTTCCGAAGGCAAACGGCCTGTCTCACGTCTCAATTCTTCCGGTCCAGACCTTGGACCTGACGTTTCACCCCTCGCAGGACGGCGCAACAGGTGGCTGGTTTGTAAACAAGGATGACGAATATGTCTGAGATTTGGAAACAGATTGAAGGTTTTCCCGGCTATTCAGTTTCGAGCCACGGACGGGTTTGCGGTATTAAAGGTATCCTTAAGCCTCACGTTTCGGGTGGGAAGCCATACTTGACAGTTGGCCTATATCGGAACCGCAAGCGTCATCCGTTCACCGTTCATCGGCTTGTGATGGATGCCTTCATTGGTTGCCTGCCGGAAGGATTTGACCGCAGCCATATTGATGGCAACCCACAGAATAACCGTCTGGAAAATCTGATTTTCGAAAAGAAGTCAGACAACAATCAGAGAAAAGTTGAACACGGCACAATTCAGCGCGGTGAGAAATCAACGGGCGCAAGATTGTCAAGCAAGCAAGTTTCCTTGATCCGGGCTGACGCTCGCAAATCAACTGAACTTGCGAGAGCGTTCAACTGTTCAAAATCAACCATCAATCGAATTCGCGCCAATTCAATTTGGACGGATACGCCGCGTGCACAAAACGGCGCAGCACGCACGGCATAATCAATGCGCCTTCACTCACAGGAGATAATGACGATGGCTATCAGCCTGTCTAACCTCAAGAAAGTAAAAGCGGACAAGCCGCCGCGTATTCTGGTGTACGGACCGCCCGGCATCGGCAAGACTACGCTTGCAAGCGAGTTCCCGAACCCTGTTTTTCTTCAGGTCGAGGAAGGCACACCTTCGGGCAAGGAACTGGACGCATTCAGCGACCTGAAGTCATTCAGTCAGGTTATGGAAGCGCTTGCCGCCCTCTACACCGAAGAACATGAGTTCAAAACTGTTGTCATCGACAGTGTGACGGCACTGGAAAATCTCATTTTCGCAGAAACTTGCGCACGCGGCGACGAACGTGGCAACCCGAAAGCCAACATCGAAGATTTCGGTTATGGCAAGGGCTATGTGTTCGCAACTCGCGTTGCCGGTGAATTTATTGAAGGGATCAATGCGCTGCGCCGGGATCGCGGCATGGCCGTTGTCCTTATCGCGCATTCGACAGTGCTTCGCTTCGATGACCCGGAAACGGTTTCCTATGACCGTTATGAAATCGCGCTGCGCACGTCCGATAAGCCGAATGCCGATATTCGCGGCATGTTCGAACGCGATATGGACGCGATTTTCCTTCTGAAACAGCCGGTCACGGTCAAGACCGAAGAAGTCGGCTTCAACAAGGAACGCGCCTTGGCCACAGGAGGCGGCACCGTCCTTATCCACGCAGTAGGGAAACCTGCCTACACGGCCAAGAACCGTTACGACATGCCCCCGACCATTCGTTACGACAAGGGGCAGGGCTTTGCTGTCTTGGCTCCTTATTTCCCCACCTTCGCAGAAGAAACCAAACAGGAGGCCGCATAAATGGTTGATATTGCAGGAAGCTATGACCAGAACGCTGAAGCATCATCGTTTGATCCGATCCCGGCAGGTGAATACCGCGCCAAGATCATTGAAGGCGACATTCAGCCTATTTCTAGCCGTGACGACAAGGGCAAATGCCTTGTTCTGACGTGGCAGATTGAAACTGGCCCACACGATGGCCGTCTGATCTGGCAGCGCCTGAACCTGTACGGCAAGAACATGAACAATCTGGACAAGGTGATTAACATTGCCAACTCACAGTTTGCTGAAATCCGGCAGGCTACTGGTAAGCTCACCCCGTCCAATACGCAGGAACTGGAACACATTCCCTGCACGATCCGGGTTGCCGTAGTCACTGACCCATCCGGCCAGTATGAACCGAAAAACGAAATCAAGCGCGTCTCTGCCGTGGGTGGCGCTTCGGCGCAGAACAATGCGCCGCAGAATTCTGCATCCAACGGCAACCAGCAGCAGGCACAACGCCAGCAAGCGAGTAGCGGCGGTAGCTCCGCGCCGTGGAAGTAAGACAGCAGCCGGGTAATCAGACGGCCTAGGAAACCAGATTACCCGGCACCCATCCCGATCAACATTTTTCAACATTGCTCGAAAGGAACCGAGACAATGAACAATATTGCTACGCCTGTAAACAGGCACCCCGTAGACCAGTTGGCGGATATCCGCGCGACCATCAAGGTTCTTGAGGAACGCGAGGCCGAGCTTAAAACCGAGGTTTCCGACATGATGGGCAGCGCTGACGTTCTCGGCGGCGATGAGAATATTGCGCGTCAGACAGTCACGGAACGCGCTGGCGCTATCGATACCAAGGCTATGGCCAAAGACGGTATCGACATTGAGCATTACCGCAAGCCGAAGGTCACTGTCTTTTCCATCCGCACCGAAAAGCGCATTCAGGAGGTTTTGTGATGAGCAAGCTCACAAATTCCACGCGCGAAGCTATCGCCAGAGCCGCAATCGCTTTCGCATTCGACCCGAAGGAAAAGGCATTGGCCGAGGCAGAGAATGTGCTTGCTCGTGAAGCTCACGCACTGCTTTTCCCGAAGAAGGTTGTTGAAACGGCAAAGAGCCTACCGGCAGGATGGATAACGCATCTTTCAGGGATGAACTTCAATGTCGGCGGGCAGAAGATCGAATTGCGATCCAGCGAAGCCTTGCCAGTTCCAGCCTATGACAAAAGCAACAATACCGCGGGATATTACGGTCACCGTGTGGGGACTATCCCCTTTGGTGATTTATGCGACCGCATACAAGGCCACGCTCAGGCAAAGGAAAAATTGAGCGACGAAAAGAGAACCGCTCAGCGCCAAATTGAGGCGATGCTAGCCAAGGTTACTACTGTTAAGAAGCTTGCCGAGGCATGGCCGGAAGGCGAACCATTCTATTCGAAGTATCTTGACCAGCCAGCGCCGCAAGTTCCTGCTCTTCGCGTTGACGAAATCAACGCAATGCTTGGCCTGCCTGTTGAAGCGGAGACTGCGTGATGGTCACCCTTCCGCAAACCGTTTCGCCTACGATTGCCGCTATTGAAGCGGCAGTTGAGGCAGCAGAAAACCGAGACTTCGACCGTGTTATTCGCGGTTCGTCTATCGGTCACCCCTGCGAACGGCATCTTTGGTATCGCTTCCGGTGGGCGCATCTGCCTGAACAATTCGACGGGCGCAAACTGCGCCTGTTCCATACTGGCCATGCGGAAGAAGCCCGCATGGTTGCATGGCTTCGCATGGCTGGTGTCGAGGTCGAGGACGTTGACCCGGCGACTGGCGAACAATGGGAAGTTGTGGCTGTTGACGGCCATTTTAAGGGACATACAGACGGTAAACTGACTGGCGTTATCGAAGCGCCCGTAGTTCAGCACCTTTTAGAGTGCAAGACACACAACGCTAAAAGCTTCGAACAGTTGAAGAAGTACGGGGTTGAGGTTGCGAAGCCTGAACACGTTGCGCAGATGCAGGGCTATATGCATCTTCTCGGCCTGACACGTGCTTTTTATCTGGCCAAGCACAAGGATACGGACGAGCTTTACGCAGAACGCATTCATTACAATGCTGCGCAGGGCGCTGCACTGATCGCCAAGGCGGAACGCATCAAAGATGCCAATTCGGCCCCGGTGCGCGTCAGTGACGATCCGAACTACTTCATGTGCAAGGCTTTCAACTGCGCATCCTATGGCGTTTGCCATGGAAGTTGTTTTGCCCTGCGCAACTGCCGGACCTGCCTCCATTCGACGCCTATCAATGATGGGCAATGGTACTGCCATCGGCACGAGAAAGAGCTTTCGACCGCCGATCAGAAGGCAGGTTGTCCGACGCACCTTTTCCTTCCCTCGCTCGTGCCCGGCGAACAGATCGACGCAGACGAGCAATCCGAAACAGTCATTTACCGGCTTGGCGACGGGTCCGAATGGATCGACGGGCCGAAGGAGGCATAATCATGTCTAAGTCAACTCTCTATATCGAAACGACCGCACGTCATCTGACTTCAGCCCTGAAACTGGCTGGCAAGGTAGTTGAGCGCCGCAATTCTATCCCGGTGCTTTCCATGGTTCTATTCGAGGCCGGGCGCTTGTTCGCCACCGATCTTGATATGGAAATCAGCATCGCATTGCCAGTAACGCAATCTCGCGGAACGGCTGCGCTCGATTATAGCTCGCTTTTCAATCTGGTCAGTCATCTGCCGAAGGACGAAATTGTCAAGGTTGAGGTCAACGATCAGCGGGCCACAGTATCGTTTGAAAACGGGAAATATGAAATCCCGGCGTTGCCAGCTTCTGACTTTCCGCGTCTTTCAATCGGTGAATGGAACACTATCAGCATCGACGGTGACGATCTGAAGAAGGGTATGCAGTTTATCCAGTCGTTCATTTCGACCGAGGAAACACGCTATTACCTCAATGGCATCTGTCTGGATGGGAAAAATGCCGTAGCTACCGATGGGCACCGCCTTGGATGCTACCCACTGAAGTCTGATTTCGAGAAAGCGAAGCGCGTTATCATACCGCGCAAGGTTGTTTCGATCATGTGCGGGCTTCCTGCGCCTAAAACCTTTTCGATTTCCGATAGACCCGCCATCCGTTTCTATTTTGACGGTATCACGATCATTTCTAAGGCTATTGATGGCACTTTCCCAGATTGGCCGCGTGTCGTGCCAGCCTATGAACCAGATGCCATCAAGTCGGTAACGTTTGACCGTGAAACGGTTCGTCGGGCTGTTGGGCGTGTCGCTTCAGTGCTTGGCAGCAGGGAGGTTCAACACGGCTGTTTTGCCTTCGCCAGTAATAAGATTGTCCTGAAGCGCAATCATTCGGAAGTGTCGGGCAGCGAATGTATTTCAGCAGAAACCGCGTCTGAATTGTCGCTTGGCCTGAACCTTGGCTATCTATCGGCGCTTCTTCGCGCAATTCCTTCCAGTGAGAAAATCACATTGCTGGCGAAGGATTGCGGATCGCCAATGAAGTTCATGGTGCCGGGCCGCGATGAATACGTGGTGCTGATGCCTGCGCGTGTTGATGACCGGGTGACCACTGCCGCATTGCTGGAAGCCAAAGCCGGAGGGTTGGCATAATGACCCGGCGCGATATCATTGAACAAAAGATCATGGAGCGGGTCAAAATTGACCCGTCTTCCGGTTGCTGGAACTGGACCGGCCCCACGTCCGGTTCTTCCGGTCGCGGTCATTCGTACCCCCGCATGAGCCTTGATGGGCAGACGGTTGCTGTGCATCGCGTCATGTTCACCAACGTGCATGGCTATGTGCCGGGCCGAAAACAAATCGACCATCTTTGCAAAAATCGCTGCTGCGTGAACCCTGATCATTTGGAAATGGTCACGCAGAAGACGAATTGCGCAAGAAGGGATGGCCGCGCATGATCGAGCTTCGCTATTATCAGAATGACGCTATTGAAGCGGCAATGGATTATTGGCGCGATGGCGGCGGTAATCCCCTTATTGATCTGGCGACCGGCACCGGGAAAAGTGTTGTCATTGGCAAGATGATACAGGACTTGCTCACCCAATATCCTGACATGCGCGTCCTGATGCTGACGCACGTCAAGGAACTGGTGCAGCAAAATTTCATGGCGCTGAAGCGGGTTTGGCCCGACAGTCATGCAGGCATTTACAGTGCAGGTCTGAACCGTCGCGATGTGCATCACCGCATTACGTTCGCCTCTATCCAGTCGGTTTTCAAGAAAGCATCCGCGCTTGGTCGCCGCGATCTGGTCTGCATTGATGAGGCCCATCTTGTTCCAATGTCCGGCGTCGGAATGTACCGCCGCCTTTTGGATGATCTGCATGCAATTCAACCTGACGCGCGCGTAATAGGTTTCACCGCAACACCGTACCGGCTCGATAGTGGGCGGCTCGATGAAGGTTCGACGCGTATTTTTGATAAGGTGGTTTACACGTACGGTATTGCGCAAGGCATTGATGACGGCTTTCTGTCACCGCTTCGCTCGCCTGCGACTGCCATTGAAATCGACGTGTCCAAGGTCGAGCGCCGGGGCGGTGAGTTTGTTCCTGCGTCTCTGGAAATCGCTTCAGATGCAGTGACCGCCGAGGCTGTGGCCGAAATTTGCCAGTTTGGACAGAACCGCCGCGCGTGGCTCGTATTCTGCACCGGCATCAAACATGCGATCAACGTTCGCGATGCGATCCGGGCGGCGGGTTTCTCATGTGAGACTGTCACGGGTGCCACGCCAACCGGCGAGCGCGACAGCATTATTCGACGGTTCCGCAATGGTGAAATCCGCGCGCTGACAAATGCAAACGTTCTGACTACCGGCTTCGACGTTCCGCATGTTGATTTGGTCGCGATGTTGCGCCCCACGCTATCGACAAGCCTTTATGTCCAGATCGTCGGGCGTGGCACTCGAAAGGCTCACGGCAAGGAAGATTGTCTAATTCTGGACTTCGCAGGCAATATTCGCCGCCACGGTCCAGTTGATGCCGTGTCTGTGCTTCCGAAGGGTGGAGACAATGCCAAGGGCAAGGTTTCCGTCACTGACGTTCGGGCGAAGGAATGTCCCGGCTGCAACGAGCTTGTTGCGCTCAATGTGTTTGAATGCAAGTTTTGTGGCCACCAGTGGCCGCGCGACGAAAGACCAAAGCATGATGCTCATGCAGATAAGGGCGTAGGCATTTTATCAACGGAGGCCGTGCCGCCTACAATGCTGCCGGTCGTGGACTGGAAGATTGAACGCTATGAAAAATTCGGTTCCCGCGACAGCGTGCGCGTCACCTTTCTTGCTGGTCTGAATTCATATCCTGAGTGGCTGGCGTTCGAACACGGCGGCAGTGCAACGCAGCGGGCGCAACAGTGGTGGATTTTGCATGGCGGTCAGACGCCTTTCCCGAAGACGACAGATGAAGCTTTAAGCCGATCTGGGGAACTCACTCGGCCTGACACGATCAGCGTCAAGCCGCGCGCCGGAACGAAGTTTCATGACATTGTGCATCGAAACTTTCCGCGTAGGCAGATCGAGGCAGCAGAATGAGCTTTGTTGACCGAACTGAACCCGGCGTCTGCGCCGTCTGCGCCCGCCGAGAAAAAGGCATTGGCTTCACCGACAACCCAAGCCGGAACCATCCTATCATGTGGCTGTGTGATGACCCCGAATGCATCACCATTGCACAAGGAACCTATTCGATGAGACAGGACAACTTTGACCGTATCGAAAGCCTCGCAGCAGGCAAGGGCGGTCAGAAAGCCGGTGCGTTCCTTGAGGAAATCGGCAAAACTGATCTGCAATCGCTTACCGTTGATGAGTGGCACGAATTCTGCCGCCGCATGATTGCCGGCTATCGTGTCTCGCTGAAGGAAGAACTCAAAAACGAGGCACCTTTCTGATGATCGCTGCAAAGGAACATAATCTCGAAACCGCGCTGAAGCTGGCGGCATCCGGTCTGTCTGTGTTCCCATGCTTTGCAGGTGGGGAGCAGGCAAAGAGGCCAATGCCGTTCATCAAATGGCGTGATGTTTCCACGACAGACGTTATGCAAATCAGACAGTGGTGGGCCAAATGGCCCGGCGCTGCAATTGGTCTCGATTTGGCGAAGTGTGGCTTTGTCGTTATCGACTGCGACCGCCACGATGCTGACGCTGACGGCGTGGAAGCGTTCGGCCAACTGGCCGCTGACCATTCGCATGATATTGACGCATCGCCCTTGGTCGCCACACCGAAGGAGGGGAGCCACGTTTATTTCCGTCAGCCAGACGGCAAGAGCTATGGCAATGCTCGCGGCACGCTGCCTGCCGGTGTAGATGTTCGCGGCGCTGGCGGCTATGTCATAGCGCCCGGCACAGTCATGGAGGATGGAAGGGCGTATGAGTTATTCGGCAATCTGTCGGCGGCTCCCGTTCTTCCGCAATGGGTGGCTGACATTATCGATACCGGCGAGGAACAGCCAAAGGCGCAGCCGGTCCCGGTTCCGCGAGAAGCGCATAGCGATGCCCGCGTGAATGCATATTGTGAAGCTGCTATAGCTGCCGAGATTTCAAAGGTTGAGAACGCAGCGAAGGGCGGTCGCAATAACACCTTGAACGAAGCCGCCTTCGCCCTCGGTCAGCTTGTCGGCGCTGGCTGGAAGTCAGAGGCCGAGATTGCGGGCCTGCTCATGAACGCGGCGGCTGCATGTGGCCTGAACCCTGTCGAAAGCCGCAAGACGGTCCAGTCAGGCATTCGGGCGGGTGCAAAAGAACCGCGGCAACTGCCGCCGAGCGAAGGGCCGGAACTGGAAGCGCCTGAAGAACTGGCGCGCATTAACGCCATGATCCTTGCCGCATGGGAAAAGCAGCAGAGGGAGAAAGAGGGCACGCGGCAGATTGTCGAGCAACAGGACGGAACGATTGCTGACGCTGAAACCGGTGAAATCATCGAAACTCCGAGCCTGCCAGTTCAGGCAGAGGGCGGAATTGATTATCCACCTGGACTAGTTGGCGATATTGCGCGCTGGATTGTCGAGACTTCCCGCCGTCCGCAGCCAGAGCTTGCCATAGGCGCAGCGCTAGCTATTGTCGGCACTGTGGCTGGCCGTCAGTTTGCCGGGCCGACGCGATCCGGTACGCATTTATATGTGCTTGGCCTTGCCCCGACCGGAAAAGGCAAAGACCATCCCTTGCAGCAGATATCCCGCATCATGAGTGCGGCTAGCCTTGGCCATCATATCGGCCCGTCAGAATTCATTTCCATGCCTGCCGTTGTCAACTTTCTGACCCGCAAGCCTCTCTCAATCTGCCCGATGGATGAATTCGGCGGCTTTATGAAGCGCATCAATTCCCGGCGCGCAAGCGGGTTCGAAAGCTCGATATCGAAGGTTTTGCGCACCATGTGGTCATCTTCCTTCGCGCCGTATCTGACGCCAGAGTGGGCTAGCAAGCCGAGCGAGACCATACATTCGCCATCCATCACCATTTTTGGCGCTTCGACGCCAGAGCAGTTTTATTCGGCCATGGAGGGGGCGAGCCTTGAGGATGGAACGCTGAACCGCTTTCTTCTCATGTCAGGCCGTTCCAGCGTCAGCGAACGCGACCCATTGCAGGATGCTGCCGTAGTCCCGACCGACATTATAGATCGCCTGCGCCGCATCTATTTCCGGTCTGGCGAATTGGCATCCGCGATCCGCAATGATCCGAATGCAGACCCTTCAACCTCTAACCAGCTTCGCTTGCTGCCGTGGTGTCCAGATGGGGCGCAAACCAGATATGGTGAGTTTTCCCGCGAGATTGAACGTCTGATGGATAAGGATGTGGAGGCGAGCGCGTTCTATGCCCGTACCGTCGAAATGTCGCTTCGTATTGCCACCATCGTTGCAATCGGGCGGCTGGATGATGAGCAGGTTCGCCGGGTTGATATGGAATTCGGTATCGAGGTTGCGCACCAGTCCGCACGGTTCATGGCTTCCGGCGCTGCCGATTACATGGCCGACAATGAGAACCAAGCGAACGCGCAGCGTATCATGCGGGCGATCAAGGGCCGCAAGGGCCGGGCCAGCTATCGTGAGCTTGCTCGATCCCTTCAGAATTCAATTCGTTCTCGCGACCTACGGGATATTTTGCAGATGTTGTGCGATGCGGGACAGTTAGAGCGACAAGAGGTCAAGCCACCACAGGGCGGGCATCCCGTCCTATGGTTTCAGATCGGCAAATGACCCGCTCAGGCGGGTTTTTTGTTGTTTCCTGTTTCTCTCAAGCAGCGCCACGCAACCGAGATTTTACAGCATCAGCTAAATAGGCTGATCTGCTTTGTCCGCGTCTGGATGCGTCTCTATCAACCGAGTCCAGCAAGTTTTCATCTATAGACACGTTGATGCGTACCGATTTCCCCGGAGGGTCAAACGGAACAAGGGCCAACACGCCATCGTGTAAATCGTCGGACAAGCTGGCATCGTCTCTGATTTCAGCAATGGTCCGCAGCATCGGTAGAGGGTCTTTATCTTCTACCATACCTTCAACGTGAAAATTTAATGCCTCTGTACCGCGTCGAATGGCTTCTTCTTCAGATCGCCCAGCGGCAATGCAACCGGGGAAGTCTGGAAAGGAAATGCCGTACTGGCCGTTTTCTTCGTGAATGATTGCGTAAGCTATGGGCACGTCATGCGCTCCTTTTGTTTGGCCGGGACTTACCAGTCCCAACCCGCTTGTATGAATACCGACTTCAAAGTTTTTGTCGGAAATTCCTTCGCTCCCATGTCAACAGTCACCTTTCCTTTTTTGGTTGGGTGAGCGTATTGAACATGATCGCCGGGTCCTTTGCGCTTAATCACCCATCCGTCATCGCGAAGCATCTTAACGACTTCGCGGGGCGTGAGAGGTGTTCGCTTCGGGCTCATATTGTGATCCTTGTTTAATATACACACTTATACACAATACACAACATTGTGTAAAGAGAAAAATTCAATTCGAACCGTCAACCGAAGGGTAATGCCACTTGTATGTTTTTTGGTGACGCTCGTTTTTTTATGGGGTGACGCATGGACGCTTGGTGTGACGCTTGTAAGTACAAAAAATATAATAAAAACAATTAATTAATATCAAGTGTCAATAGTCAACTGAAATTATAAGTCGGTTTTTTGTAGGGGGATATTAGGTAGTATATATAGTATGGTTGACATATGGACACTCGCTATATGTAGTTGCTTCGGCCTTTGAAATCGCATATATTGTGTTTGCCATGCTGTGGCTTTTCCTTCAGGTCCGCCAAACCGAGGAAGCCACATGAAGACCATCACCGTGATAACTACACAGGACGGCCATTATCTGGCCCGTTGTTTGTCGTCTGGCGCTGTTGCCAGCGGTAAGACGCATAGTGCTGCTCTGGAAAATGTTCGCCGCCTGTCTCAAAACGGGGAGGGCGAATAATGGGCAATGATCTAATTCTAAGCCCGGCATATTTCTGGTTTCCGGGGAATATCTATAATCAGGCGATGACGCCTCAACCTGCGCAGTATGACAGCGTACGCTTTTGTGCGTCTCAGTCTGCCAGCTTGCCGGTTACCGTTGATGAGCTTCTCCGGTTGCTTTCAGTGCCCGCAACCAATCCCCTTTTCATTCTGTCGATCTGCGTTTCATTGGTGGCGATTGCAATAGGTGTGGCGTTCGCTGCCATCGAATGGGGGCGGTCATGACCATTCATTGCAAACAGGATCGTGACCGCATTCGCCAACATGCAGTGCGTCAGCGCAAGGATAACGAGCGCATAGCGAACCTTGCCCGTCGCCTTGTCAAAGAATGTCAGCAGGGACGTGCGGCATCTGCCTGCATGATCGATCTGACCAAGATCGTGAAGGGCTGACACCATGGCTCCGTTTCACGTCTATTCATCACGTAACAAGAAGGGCGGTAAGCCGCATCCTGTTGTCTTTCGTCGCAAGGATCGAGCATTGACCATGTGGTGGGAGTATCGAACCGCCGCAGAGATTGCCGAGGAACTGGATATCTCGATTGAGACAGTCCGCCGCTATATCCGCAGTGGACGTAAAGCAGGCGATCCGCGCGCAACCCGAACACGTCCAGCAAAGCGCATTATGGCGGCTGAAGCCCGGCGGAGAAACATCATCGAATTGAAAACGCGAGGTCTGGAAGTGAAGGAGATAGCCAAGGCGCTATCGATCCACCCCCGGCTTGTGCAAATGAGGCTGAAGGAGGCGGCATATGTCTAATGTTGGTAGGCCATCAAAGTATAAACCAGCATACTGTGACCTTGTGATTGAACATATGAGCGAAGGGGCAAGCCTGACCAGCTTTGCCGCAGAAATCGGGGTTGCACGGTCATCCATCAATGAATGGATGGAAAATCACGCAGAATTTTCGGAAGCCGTAAAAATAGGCAAAGCGAAATGCGCTGCATGGTGGGAAAAGGTTGGCCGGTCTAACGCTATCACCGGTGACGGTAATGCCACTCTGGTTATTTTTGGGTTGAAAAACATGGGAGCGGAAGATTGGCGAGACAAGGTTGATCATAGCCATTCTGGCACGCTTGACGTAACGACAAAAGAACAGAGGGATGCAGCCGTTGCAGCAGCAATCCGCGCTGACCGCTGAGGATTTCGCATTCTCACGCCTGATATCGTACGCCGCCTACCAGTGGCCGGGATATCGCGATGCTGCACATCACAGGCTTATTGCGCGGCATCTTGAAGCCGTCGAGCGGGGGGATATAACCCGCCTCATGATTACGATGCCGCCGCGTCATGGTAAATCTATGCTGGCGTCTGAGTTCTTCCCAGCATGGTATCTGGGGCGCAACCCTGACCATTATGTGGTGACGGCTACATATGCGCAAGAACTCGCAGACGATTTCGGGCGAAAGGTTAAAAACCAGATCGAGGATACGGCCTTTCAGTCGATATTCCCCGGTGTCGGTCTTGCTGGCGACAGTAAGAGCGCCAAACGCTTTCATATCGAAGGTCAGGGTGATGGTGGATATGAACACAGTTTGAGGCAGAAGGGCGCGTTCTATGCCGTAGGTGTGGGTGGCCCTCTGACTGGTCGTGGCGCTCACTTGCTGTTGATTGATGATCCGGTAAAAAACCGCGAGGACGCAGAAAGCGAGGTCATCCGCAAGAAAACCAAGGATTGGTATACTTCAACGGCCTATACTCGCTTAATGCCGGGTGGACGCATTGTCATTATCCAAACGCGATGGCATGAGGACGATTTGACCGGCTGGCTTCTTGCCGATCATCAGCACGAGGGTTGGGTTAGACTTGATCTGCCTGCGATCAATGAAGCGGGTGAAGCACTTTGGCAGGAGCAATACCCGGTAGAGGCATTGGAGCGCATTAAGCGGGCGCTCCCCCCGCGCGACTGGTCAGCGCTGTATCAGCAGCGGCCAACCCCGGAAGAAGGGGCATATTTCAAGGAGGCGTGGCTTCACAAATATGACAAGGCCCCGCCGCTTGCCACAATGCGAATTTACGGCGCATCCGACTATGCTGTTACAGCAAATGGTGGCGATTACACTGTTCATATCGTCGTCGGCGTCGATCCTGAAGGGCGTTTATGGTTACTCGATCTATGGCGAGGGCAAACGACATCTGACAAATGGGTTGAAGCATGGTGCGATATCGTTCTGAAATGGAAGCCCTCGCAATGGGGCGAGGAAAGCGGCCAAATCAACGCTGGTGTGGGACCGTTTCTGACGAAGCGCGCGAGAGAGCGCAAAGCATACACATGGCGGCGACAAATACCGTCACGACATGACAAGGCTATTCGTGCACGCGCCATTCAGGGGCGAATGGCTATGGATGGTTTGATGGTGCCCGCTGATGCGCCTTGGTTGTCTGATTTCATTTCTGAACTCGTTTCTTTCCCAAGCGGCAAGCACGACGATCAGGTAGACGCATTGAGCCTTTTCGGACAGCTTCTTGATATGATCCAGTCAGGCAAAGACAAACAGGAAGAAAAACCGAAGCCGAAAGAGCTTGTCTATCAGGTCGGCCCGACCGGCCTAATTCAAGGCAATATGAGCGTGAAAGAAGCGGTCGAGGCCATGGTTAAGCGAAGAAGGCAGAGAGAGTAGGCAAGTCCCTCTCTCTTTCGCGGTGCAATTTATAGCCTGCGAGCATGGAACAGAACCCGACCGCACAGCCTGAATTGACCGGTGAACAGTTGCTCGAAAAGGGCAATAAATGGCTTGAGCGTATCAAGGCGGCGGAAAGCCGCGAAGATGACTGGCGTAAGGATGCCGAGGCGGCGGAAAAGACCTATGCTTGCGATCCGAAGGCGAGACACGGCAAGCTGTACGATTTCAACATTCTGCATTCGAATGTGGAAACGATTGTTCCAGCGATTTACAATTCCACGCCAGTGCCGGACGTGCGCCGACGCTTCACGCTTGCGATAGGTGAACCACCGCAGCCACCACAGCCGCAGCCGGGGCCGGACGGCCAGCCAGCGCAGCCAGACCCGCAGGCGATGGAGCTATTCAAGGCGGAAATGCAGAAGTGGCAGGCGAAGCTAGCGTCTGATCAGGCTGCAAAAGATTTCGGCACCATGATCGAGCGGACGATTACCGTTCTGATCGATGACAACCGGCTTGATAAAGAAGTCGAGAGCGTTTCTCAGGATAGCTTTTTGGGCGGTCGTGGTGTCATACGTTTGGCGTTTGAAGCCACGTTCATTCCTCAGCCCGTCGCCGGAGAAGATGGCCAACCCGCTGTTGATGAGGACGGCGAGGCAGTCACGGAAGACAAGGCCACCGGTGAAACTATCGATTTTCAGGCATGGTCATGGCGTGATTTCCGCATGGGCAAGGCCAAGCGCTGGAAGGATGTTCCGTGGATTGCCTTCCGCCACTGCATGCCACGCGAGGACCTTGAAGATTTTCGCGATGCTGATTTGTATTCATCGCAGGCGCAGGCGACTGATAGCGCCGACGATGACGAAGACGATATTCAGGTTTGGGAAATCTGGGACAAGCGCACAAAACAGGTCTGGTTTATCGACGCGAATAGCGGTCGAGTGCAAAAGATCAGTGAAGACCCGCTTGGATTGCCCGGCTTCTTCCCGACGCCAGAAATTGTCCAGCCTATTACGCTCACCGGCAATATGACGCCGGTTTGCCCTTTTACGGTCTACAAGAAGCTTGCCGACGAACTGGACCTTTGCACCAAGCGCATCAATGCTATCATGAAGGGCCTGAAGGTTCGCGGCATTATCCTTGGCAGTGCCGAGGATATCAAGCGGCTGGCCGACGCTGGCGACAACGAGCTTATTCCTGTTTCTGACGTGGAACAGGTTGTGCAGACGGCGGGGCTTGAAAAGGCGATTGCATGGTGGCCGATCCAGCAAGCGATTGCCGTCCTTCAGCAGCTTTACCAGCAGCGCGGTGAGATTAAGGCCGCTATTTACGAGATTACCGGCATTTCCGATATTGTACGCGGTGCATCGAATGCGAATGAAACCCTTGGTGCGCAGCAGATCAAGACGCAATGGGGATCGCTTCGTATCCAGAAGATGCAGCGAATGATTGAACGCCTTGTGCGCGATGTTTTCGGGATGATGGCTGATATCATCATCACCAAGTTTTCGCCGGAAACGTTGCAGGAAATTACGGGCATCGAGATTACCCCGGATATCATGCAGCTTATGAGCCAGCCGGTTTCGTCGTCTTACCGCGTTGATGTTGAGAGCGATAGCACCGTCAAGGCTGACATGAGCCGTATCAAGGGTGAAATGTCCGAATTCCTGCAAGGTACGGCTCAATTCTTCAACGTCATGGCTCCGGTCATCGGTCAGGCCCCGGAAATGGCCGAACCCATGTCAGAAATCTATGCATCGTTCGCGCGTGCCTTCCACCTTGGCAAGCAGGCCGAGGACGCGATTGACCGCATGTCGCAGGGCGCGAAGGATGCTGCGAAGCAAGACAAACCCGATCCAGCACAGGAAGCCGCGCAGAAGAAGCTTGAGCTTGAGGCAAAGAAGCTGGAACTTGATTTCCAGAAGGCCCAGACCGAGTTGCAGATTAAGCAAGCTGAACTGCAACTGAAGATGCGCGAGCTTGGCATCAAGGAACAGGAAGTGCAGCAGAACGGGCAATTCCGGGCCGCTGAACTCTCCCTTGAGGCGCAGCAGGGCAGGCCGGTTCTAGTAGGTGCTTAATCAAATCCCTCTTTCTTTCGCACGAATAATCCGAGGCTGTGACTGTCTTTAAAGGAGGCAGTTTTGGGCGCGTACGTCTGGCGAAATGGTGCATTTGTAGACAAGCAGACCGGTGAGGCGATGCATAAGCCTTTTGCTGGTCAGGTTTGTATGCCGACCGTCATTTCAGACATTCCGGAATATCGCTCCCCAATCGACGGCAAACCTATCACTTCGCGTTCCGCGCGCCGTGAAGACCTGAAGCGCAATAACTGCGTGGAATATGAGCCGTCCCTGTCTCCGACAAAAGGAAAGATCAGAAACAAGGCCTTTGCCGACAAACGCGGACTGAAGGTTTCAGAGGAATTCCTATGACTGTCGAAAACGCACAAATTTCATCCCCCCAGATCGAGAGCGCAGCGCCACCGGTCGAGCAGGCCAATATTGGCGGCGAAGGCGGCGAGCTTTCCGAAGATGACGCTATGGGCGCAATCTTCGACCGCCTGTCTGCTGAAGGCATTCAGGATCGCGGCGAGGACGGCAAGTTCAAAGCCAAGCCCGGTGAAGGTGGGGAAGAAGGCCAAGCTTCGCTGGAAGGCGAGGAAGGGGCCGAGGTTGAGCAGCCGGGTTCGACAGCCGAGCAATTTACTTCGGCCCCTGCACATATGCCGCAGGCCATCAAAGACCAGTGGGCCAATCTGACACCGGAAGCACAGAAGGCAATCGCCGCCCATCAGGCGGAAATTGATCGGAAGTTTGGCGAGTATGGCCGGTTCATGGGCGAAAACAAGCCTGTGATTGACCGTTTGGCCACGGCCCGGCAGCAAATGCCCGAACTATTCGACGGTATGACGCCGGAACAGCTTGCGCAGGGTGCGCTTGAGCTTGGAGCCGTACAGGTCAACCTCAATCGCGACCCAGTGGGCACAATCCTACAGATCGCGCAGACATATGGTGTCCTTGGTGGCGTGGCGCAGGCCCTGACAGGCCAGCAGCCGACCGGGGATCAGCAATTGGTGCATGGGTTGCAAAGAGAGATAGCGAGCCTGAAAGGCCAGCTTCAATCCCTTGGTGATCCGGCAGCAATAGACATGCATATCAATGCCACGTTGGCGCAGAAGGACGCCGAGAGGATCATAGGCGATTTTGCCAAGAGCAAGCCGCACTATGCTGAAGTCGAGGCCAGCCTTCCAGCGTTCATAGACGTTGCATTGAAGACCAAGCCGGGTTCGTCCCTGCCGGACGTACTTGAGGCCGCATATGACATGGCAGTCAACGCAATACCGGAAGTCAGGGAAAAGATACGAGCATCCGAAGCTGAGGCAACAGCCAGAGCGACGGTAGCCAAGTCGGACCCGAAGCGGACCGAGGCAGCGCGGAAAGCCGCATCCATCAACGTGAAATCAAACTCGAACGGTCGCGATAAGCCAAGGAGCGAAGAAGAAGCCATGGCAGATGCGTATGACCGCGCGATGAATAGCTAACAGGAAAAGTAGATGGCTACTCCCTCACAGGTATTCACGGAAATGGTGACGACTACGGACCGCAACTGGTCCACGAAGGTCACCGACAACGTGAGCAAGCACAATGCCCTTTCGAACATTCTGAAGAAGAAGGGTAAAATTCTCACCGAAAGCGGCGGTTATGAAATCGCTCGCCCGCTCGAATATGCGGAAAACGGCACCTATCAGCGCTATTCTGGCTATGACGGCCTCAATACGAATGCGTCTGACGTGCTGACGACTGTGAAATACGACTTCCAGCAGGTAGCGCTACACGTCACCGCGTCGGGCCGTGAAATCCGTATGAACATGGGTTCGAAAGAGCGCATGATCAATCTTGTCAAGGCGCGCAAGGATAATGCGCTGAAGACGGCAGCAAACGGGTTTTCGACCGATATCTATTCGGACGGTTCGTTGCTCAACCAGATTGGCGGCTTGGCCCAGATCATCCAGATCAACGGTCAGGGCGTGGTGGGTGGCATCGACAGTGCTACTTGGACTTTCTGGCGCAACAAGTTCCGCGAAATCACCGGCGCTGACGCCTACACCCCGCAGACGTTGAAGGGCGAATTCAACAAGCTCTGGCTTCCGCTTAATCGCGGTGCTGACAAGCCTGATTTGATTGTCCTCTCTCACGATTTCTATTCGGTCTACGAGAGCGGCGAACAGCAGCTTCAGCGTTACATGGATGCCGATCTGGCGAAGGCTGGCTTTGTCGGCCTGAAGTACAAGACGGCTGATGTAATCTTTGATGACAACACCAACTTCGCGACCAATGCCGAGAAGGGATACTTCCTGAATACGGATTATCTCTATGTCGTGCAGCACAAGGAAGCGCAGTGGACGCCGGACGATGAAAAGCGCCCGACCAATCAGGATGCCGTTGTGGTGCCGATCTACTGGATGGGCAACATGGTGTGCACGAACCGGTCGCTTCAGGGCGTCCTTATCGATCAGGCGTAAGGAGAAAATCTGATGCCTTATCCAATCACTCCCTTTGTCGGCATGAAGCCCGGCGAAAAGAACGATCAGGCCAGCAAGGTGAAGCTCGGAACGACTTTCACCGGTGATGACGGTCACGTCTACATTTACGCCAAGGCATCGGCAGCAATTGCCGCTTCCACGGTGTCGGTGCTGACAGAACCAGCCATGACCATGGCTGGCGGTGCTGGTGACTGGACTTCTCCCGCCTTCGCACTCGCGAACGGTGATGAAGCTTGGTTCATGAAAACCGCGATCTGACGAACGGGCGGGGTTTCGGCCCCGCTCTCTGCCTTCCAACGATAGAGGAATAGAGAAATGGACGCTCCGACGATCCGGGTTATCGGGTTCAAGACTGAATATCTTTTCAACCCGAAGACCAAGAAGAATGACCGCGAGGTTGAGCTTGTCGAGTATGCCCCTGTGCATGCAATCATGACTTCGCGCATCACCGACCGCGTGGCCAATATGATGCCCCCTGACGCCATCGACAACGACGATGACGGCAAGAAGCTTGGCTTCATGCGCGCGCGTTGGGAAATGATCGAGCCAGCCTATAGGGCTTGGAAAGATGGCCGCGAAATGCCGCTGGACGGTACGCCGCTTGCAGTCTGGCCGGGTGTGACAGCGGAACAGGCGGAAGCCTTGCGCCGGGTTGGGCTGCGAACCGTTGAAGACGTGGCAACCCTGACGGATAGCGTCATGGGCAAGGTTCACCTTCCGAACGTCCGCGATCTTGTCACGCAGGCAAAGGCCTTCCTTGAAGCCGCTGACCGTAGTGTTGTTGCTGACCAGATGGCGAAGCAACAGGACGAAATTGACGCGCTGAAGGACCAGCTTGCCGCCGCTATGGAGCTTCTCGAAGAAGCAAACAAGCCTAAGCGTGGCAAGGCCAAGGCCGAAGTTGAAGACGAACAGGAAGAAACCGAGGAAACGGAGAAGGCCTAATGGAAAAGGGGCTTGAATTCCTTGGTTTTGCACTCAGCGCCAGCATTTTTGCTGCCGTCTTTCTCGTGGGGGTCATCGTCTATGGCGGTGACTTCTCGCGGGCGGTCGCGCTGATTGCTGCCTTTCTGGCCGCTGCATCGCAGTTTGTCGGGCAGGATCGCCAGTATTGGCGGTTCTCCATCAAGCTTGCGTATGGCTCGTTTGCCCTCGGTCTGTTCGCTCTGCTTGCAATGATCGGGGGCAAGTAATGGTCAAGGTGTCGGAACTCATGAACCGGGCCGCGCGCGAGTGCAAATTGAAAGCACCGGGCGCATGGGTTCCGGCCACCGATCTTTCATACATGGACATGAAGGATTATCTCAGCGACACAGTTGAGGAATTGCTTCAGCGTCTGGACTGGCCCAACCCGATCACTATTGATTTGCCCGTCATCGGCACAGGTGTCGAGAATTACAATCTTCCGGCTGATTTCCTGCGCGTCACTCGCGACGAATTGGCCGTTTACGAGCCGACCACAACACGCCGGGACTGCATTCCCATCACCAGCAACGGTGCATGGTCGCACCTGAAGCAGTTAGGTTCTGCCGGTGGCAATCGCTATTACCGAATTCAGGGCAGCGACGGTGCCTATAACATTGGCTTCTATCGCCCGCTTGAAGCAAATCAGCGCGTCATAGTTTCCTACGTCTCGAAGAACTGGAACGTTGCCGCAGGCGCTTACAAGAGCGAATGGACGGTCGAGGAAGCAGAATGCCTATTTCCTGCCGATCTGGTGCGCCTTGGCGTGGTCTGGCGCTTCCGGCGCGCAAAGGGCATGCCATATGCTGACCGGCTCAATGAGTATGAGGGCCGCTTGTCCCGCCTGATAAACGATGCGCGCGGTATTCGCTCAATCAGCTTTGGCGAACCTCCTTCTATGCGCAGCCCATTTGATATTCCGGTTCCCGATTTCATCCCGCCAGCGTGAGGATAGGCCATGTTCTTTAGCCGTATAGGCTCACCGCCTACCGCCGATGTGCAGGTGTCGCAAACCAAGATTTTCCCTGCTCCACGGCGGGGGTTGATCCAAAATGACAGCTTGGCAGTTCCGCAGGGTGAAGGTGCCGAGGTCATGGATAATTGGTTCCCGACGCCGCAAGGCGCACGCATGCGCCGTGGCAGTACCAAGCGTGCCGATGTTGGTTCGGAAGATATCCGCACTTTCATGAGCTATGAGACTGGCGGGGCAAAGAAGCTGTTTGCGGCAACTCCGACCGGCATTTTCGACGTGACAACGCCGCCTGATCCTGAAACGGAACTTTCCCCGGTGTTGTCTGGTCTATCCAGTGGCAAATGGTCAAGCGTCATGTTTTCGAACAGTGCGGGCAGTTCCTCCCTTATTGCTGTGAATGGCTCTGACCCTATGAAGCGCTATGACGGCACTGCGTGGACCGATATCACGGACACTTCAACGCCCGGCATCAACGGCGTCCAGACCAACAAATTATCAGCCGTTTGGGCATATCAGAACCGTCTATTTTTTGTTGAGGGCGGCTCAATGTCAGCTTGGTATCTGCCGACGCTATCTTATGGCGGCGCAGCCAAGGAATTGCCGATGGGCAGTACCTTCCCTAAGGGCGGGGCGCTTCTATTCGGCGGCACATGGTCAACTGACAGCGGTAGCGGCATGGATGATATGTGCGTCTTTGTCACCGATATGGGCGAAGTTGCCGTGTTCCAAGGAACCAACCCCGATACTGTAGACACATGGTCCAAAGTTGGCACTTACGTGATTGGCCGACCGCTCGGCAAGAATGCTTTTTTCAAGACTGGCGGTGACATAGCTATCATCACCGATGACGGTATTGTCAGCGTTTCGCAGATCATGCAGAAGGATCGGGCCGGGCTTGCATCGGTCGCAATCACCTTTCCTATCGAAACGCTTTGGCGCGATGTTGTTTTCTCGCGCGCATTCGCCGGGTATGACTTCAGCGCGATAGTGTGGCCGACAGAAAGCCTTTTGCTTGTCGTTGTGCCTGCATTCGCTGGCGGTATGAAATATAGTCTGGTTGCGAATGCAAAGACCGGCGCTTGGTGTCGATATACGGGATGGGATGCCCGTTGCGCCATTGTGTTCGATGACAAGTTATATTTTGGCACGAGTGACGGACAGGTAATTCAGGGCGAAACAGGCGGCTCAGAATGTGGCATCCCATATGCAGCAGCCGTATTGCCACGTTTTGATAATATGGGGTCACCGGTGAGCAAGAGCGCCGTTCATGCGCGATGCGTCATGCGCTCGAACAACAAGTTTGAGCCTATCATGTTCGCCAATGCTGATTATCAGGTGGATATTCCAAATGCTGGTATCAGCTATGGCGATGCGAGCGGCAATGTCTGGGGCGGCGCGATCTGGGGAGAAAGTACCTGGGGGAAGGCTGAAAGCAAGAAGTTCCTCAGTGAATGGCAGTCTGTCGCTGCGAACGGTGAGGCATTGTCTGCTGGTGTCGTTGTGACCACTGGCCGCGTTTCACCGCCAGAGCTTGAACTGATCGCCGTTCATCTTTTGTATGAGGCGGGCAGCGTAATATGAATATTGTATGGGGCGACAGTAGCAATCCGCTTTTGCGCGCTCATCTATGCGCCTTTGTTGATAAGCAGATTGGCGGCTCTGGCCTTGGTTTCGGTGATAGCGCTGTTGCCATGGGTGTGAGTGAGGATGACGGGCGCTTGGCCGGGGCAGTTGTTTTCCACAATTACGAGCCGCGCGCCGGTGTCATTGAAATGTCCGCCGCCTCATTGTCTCGCCGGTGGCTGAACCGGCCAGTTCTACAGCGCATGTTCGATTATGTCTTTGACGATGCCGGTTGTCAGATGGTCGTTATGCGTGTTTCAGAACGCAATGCACCGATGATCCGCATTGCACGCGCATACGGCTTTTCCGAAGTCCTCATTCCCCGGCTGCGCGGCAGGGATCATAACGAATTCATATTCACCCTGACGGATGATGACTGGAAAGCAAGCCGCTTCAATCGCAAGTGCCTCAGTCTTTCGCACTAAAAATTTCATTCTTCGGTCATGTGATGAACTGGCCGGAGAATATGCCGTGGGTAAGAGCAAGGCTCCAAAATCCCCTGATCCGAAGGAAACGAGCGCAGCCCAGACCGGCACCAACATTGGAACGGCGGTTGCAAACTCGTATCTGAACAATATCAATCAGGTCACGCCGGACGGCTCTTTGACGTACAGCCAGACCGGCATGCAGAAGTATTATGATCCATACACCGGGAAAACTTACGATATCCCACAGTTTACGGCTACGCAGCAGCTTTCACAGCAGCAGCAGGCTATCAAGGATCAGGAAGACGTTACCAATCTCAATCTTGGCAAGCTCGCTAATTCTCAGTCGTCGCGCCTGAATGATCTACTTGGGAAGCCGTTTGACTTAGGCGGCGCACCGGCAGCGGGGAATGCTGGCAATATGACTGCGCCGCAGTACCAGCAGTACACAGGTGGGCCACAGCTACAAACCAGCTATACCGACGATTTCAGCGCCGACCGGCAGAAGGTTGAAGACGCGCTTATGTCACGCATCAACCCGCAGCTTGAACAGGATCGGTCAGCACTGGAACAGCGTTTGGCCAATCAGGGCATTATGCCGGGTTCGAAGGCGTTTGAAACTGCCATGAACCAAAATGCGCAGGCGTCGAACGATGCCCGCATGCAGGCCATTCTTGCCGGTGGGCAGGAACAGAGCCGCCTTGCTGGCTTGTCTCGTGATCAGGCTACATTCGGCAACAATGCCAATCAGCAGATGTGGAATAACCAGTTTCAGGCTACGCAGGGCAACAACGGCCTTGCCGGGCAGCAGTTTGCCGATCAGCAGACTATGTTCAATGCGCAGAATGCACAGCGCAACCAGTGGCTTCAGGAGCAGTATCAGCAGCGCAACCAGCCGATTAATGAAATCTCGGCGCTTCTTTCCGGTGCGCAGGTCACCGGGCCGAATTTCGTTAACTCGGCAAATAGCCAGATCGCAACCACTGACGTGGCTGGTATCATCAATCAAGATTATCAGAACCGACTTGGCGCTTGGCAGCAACAGCAGGCCCAGACGGGCGGTATTCTCGGCGGTCTGTTTGGCTTGGGCGGCAAACTCATTGGCCTGTCTGACGTTCGGTCGAAAGAGAATATCCGCCGCGTCGGCGTGCTTGATAATGGCCTGCCGGTCTATGCCTACAATTATAAGGGCGACGGTATGACACATATCGGCCTGATTGCTCAGGAAGTCGAGCAGGTGAACCCTGATGCGGTGAGCCGTATCGGTGACGTTCGTATTGTCGATTACGACAAAGCCGTGGAGGCTGCATAATGGTTGGCTTTATCTTCGGCGGCGACACTGGCGAAACACCTGAAAGCATCAAGCGAAAGCGGGAAATCGCAATGGCCTTGCTTGGCCAGAACCGTGCACCGCGTACGATTGGCGAGGGCATCAATGCTCTTGGTGACGGCATCGTTGCAAATGTCATGAACCGGCGCGCAAATGCTGGCGAGAAGGCCGGACGCGAAAGCGCTGATCAGGCCTTTGGCGGTATCGACTTCAGTTCGCTTTTCGGCGGCGGTGGCGCTGCCTATCCATCGGCTGTTGCTGGCGGCGCTTCTCCTACAAGCGGCGCGGCAACCGGCACAACGCCCGACACAGGCGCTACGGTTGATCTTTCTGGCGACAAACAGAAATTCATTGATACGCTTTTGCCAGCAGCAATTGAGCATGGGCAGCGTATCGGCGTTGATCCACGTATCATCGTCGCGCAGGCCGCGCAGGAAACCGGATGGGGAAAATCTGCGCCGGGCAATAATTTCTTTGGCATCAAAAGCCACGGTCAGGGCGGCGGTCAGAACCTTACCACGCACGAGGTTATCAACGGCCAGCGGGTCAAGATCAATGACAGTTTCCGCACCTTTGCCAGCCCACAGGATAGCGTTGCCGGGTATGCTGATTTCATCGCGAGCAATAAGCGTTATCGTCCTATGCGGGAAGCACAGGGTCTGGACGCTCAGTTGCAAGCGCTCGGCGCTTCTGGTTATGCAACAGACCCGAACTATTCACGCTCTGTCGGCGCAATTGCTCGCTCCATCAACCTGCCACAGCAACCGCAGGGCACGCAGGTTGCCAGCCTTGATCCGTCTATCGGAATGTCACCGGCTGTACAGAGTGATTTTACACCGATCCCGGCGCAGCCGATGCCTGACACTACAAACGGGGCAGCGATTGACCCACGGCAGGCATTGCAGCCCATGGCCAACCAGCAGCTGGCTGCGCCTGCCGTTGCACCTTACGACTTTACGGGGAACCCGCAGCTTTCGGCAGGTGCTGGCATGCCGTTTCAAGGTGGTCAGCCGCAGCCTCAACAGATGGCATCTGTGCAGCCACAACAGCAAAACGACCCGAAAGCCGCGATCCGTGATGCGCTGTTGCGTCAGAATGATATGATGCTTGGTGGGGCGCTTGCGCCTCAGGGTCAGGCACCGCAGCAGGTTGCCGACGCTTCCGGCGTTTTCCCGCCTGCGCCGACCGGTCAGCCTTTCGCAAACCAGCAGGGCGGCGACACTCGCGGCGCTATGGTGCAGAAGCTTATGCAGGCGGCGCAAAATCCATGGTTGAACGATAATCAGCGCGCCATGGTCAATGCACTGCTGCAAAAGCAGATGGAGCAAGGCGACCCGATGCGACAGCTTCAGATGCAGAAGCTTCAGCAGGATATCACGCGCGGCGGTCAGACTTCGGACTGGTCCAAGCTAGATGACAACCGGCTGTTTAATCAGCGCACCGGCGAAATCCGCGACCTTCCTACGAACCCTAATGCGCCTTCCGGTGATCTTGGCCTTAATCCGCAATACGGCTTAGACAAGGACGGCAACCCTGTTCTGTTGCAGTTGGGTAAAAACGGCAAGGTTGTTCAGTCGCAGATGCCAGAAGGTGTCACTTTGTCGAAAGAACCGATCAAGCTAGATGCTGGCACGCACTTCGTACTGATAAATCCCATTACTCAGCAACCCATCGGCACAATTCCGAAGGACGTTGCAGGCGCAGCATCTGAAGGCGCAGCAGGCAAAGCGCAGGGCGAAGCATCGGCAAACCTGCCGGTAGTAGAAGCGAACGCTAACGCTATCCTCGGCATGATTGATAGTCTGGATACTGATCCATACCTTGACAGCATGGTAGGGCCGGTCAGCAGCAGACTGCCGAACGTCTCGGCAGAAGCCGCACGTGTTCAGTCGAAAATGGATCAGATCGGCGGTCAGGCATTTTTGCAGGCCTTCAATTCTCTCAAGGGCGGCGGTCAGATCACAGAGATTGAAGGCCAGAAGGCCACCCAAGCTATTGCGCGCCTGAATGCTGCCCAGAACCCGGCTGACTACCGTCAGGCTCTTGGGGAGCTTAGGCAAATCGTCATGACCGGCGTTCAGCGCGCCCGGCAGCAGGCTGGTGGCGGTGCGTCGGGTCAAGCCGGACCAGTCCTGCAACCACAAGCGCCCGCTGGCGGTTCTATAGATGATCTTTTGAAAAAGTACGGCGGTTAAAATGGCGACAATAGATCAACTTGAACAAGCACTGCGTAATGCTGACGCCGCTGGTGATACGGCGGCGGCTACCGCTTTCGCGAATGAAATTCGCCGGGTTCGTTCCTCTCAGTCATTTACGAATGATGGAACTGTCGGCCCAACCGTCGCGCGCGGGGGCGCAAAACTGCCTGACCCTCGCAACGAAGATGGTACATATGGTCAGCCGCCTGAAGGAATGGTTTTCAACCCTGAAACTGGCCAAATGGAGGACCTGCGCAGTTCTGCCAATCCGAATATCCCACAAGGGCGCGCGACGGCGGCAGGCATCGGCGCTGGTCAGGGTGCAGGCTTTGGGCTTCTTGACGAGGCGTCCGCCGCTCTCACTGTGCCATTTGGAGGCGATTACAATTATAATCTTGGCAGAATGCGTGAAGCAGAACGCCGTGCGGTTGAGGACCATGCAGGTTCATATTACGCTGGCCAGATTGGCGGTGTCTTAACAGGCGCAACTGGACTAGCGAAAGGTGGGCTTTCTCTAACCGCTAATGCAGCAAATTCAGGTGCGGGGTTGAACAGACTTGCCGCTATGTCAGCGATTGACGGCGCATTGATGGGCGGCGCGTATGGATTTGGTAGCGGCGAGGGCGGCATGGGTCGCCTAAACGAGGCTGGCAAGGGGTTGGTTCTTGGCGGCGCGACAGGTGCGGCAGCGCCCTACGCCATTGCAGGAATTTCCGCCGCGACAAAACCATTGATCGCCCCCATTGCGGCGCGTCTTCAGCCACAAAAATATGCTGATGCTGCAATAGATACGGCATTACAGCGGGCTGGTACAACGCCTGACAAGGTTTCCCGCGCGCTGGAAAACGCAGCCGCTGACGGGCAAGATATGTTCACTGTAGCGGATGCGATGGGTTTGAATGGCCGTCGCCTGCTATCCACAGTCGCGCGCACCCCGAACGATGCTCGGCAGGAAGTTATTGAAGCTCTCGTGCGCCGACAAACTGGACAAGGTGACAGGCTGGCTAATGCCGTTGCTGAAGGCTTCGGGGCGACCGATACCGCCGCGCAGCGCGCAACCAGTCTTACCGCTGCGCGTGATGCCTTGGCAGACACAAACTATGCAGTAGCCCGAAACAGCGCAGGCTCGGTAGACCTGTCGTCTGCTATCCAGCATATCGATGATACTATTCGCCCCGGCGTTCAGCAGATTGTTTCCCCGGCTGACGATATTGCAGGTGATAGCATTGAACGCGCTCTGACAGGTTTTCGTGCCCGCATGACCGATGACAAATCGGTACTGTCAGATTTCAACCGGGTATTGACGCTCAAAAAGGATGTTAGTGATGCTGTTGAGGCAGCGAAGCGGGCGGGACAGGGGAACCGCGCGCGTGTTCTCGGTCAGTTGAATTCTCAGCTTGATGCCGCGCTTGAAAGCGCTTCGCCAGCATATCGGGCCGCGAACGACACATTCAAAAGCCAGAGCAAGGTTATAGACGCAATAGATACCGGCACGCAGGCTGCATCCAGTCGGGCACGTGCCGCTGATAATATCGGTGTTTTCAATGACCTCTCTGCTGGCGAACAGTCTGCTTTCCGCTCCGGCTATGCCGATCCTTGGATTGCCCGCATTGAAAGTGCGTCTTCAGCACCCACCACGAACAAGGCGCGCATGCTGATATCAGAAAAGACCGGACAGGAATTCCCTGCCTTTGCCATGCCTGATAGAGCGCAGCAGATGGGCCGCAGGATCGCGCGGGAACAGAAAATGTTCACAACCGCAAACGAAGCCATGGGTGGTTCGAAGACTGCCGACAATTTGGCAGACATGGCAGACATGGCTAAGTTTGATCCCTCAATCATGGCGGGTCTTATGCGCGGCAGTGTAAAAGATGCAATGGTAGCCGCTGCCACAAAGGTTCTGACCGAGGCGAAAGGCACGCCGCCTGCCGTGGTCGAGCGGGTGGCCAAGATCATCATGGAAACCAACCCGCAGCGTGCTGCGGAAGCCCTGAACCGTGCCACGCTCAAGGGTGTCAGTGACGCCAATCGGCGTGCGCTCATCAATACTATAATGAATTTGGGTGTCGCGGCAGGAGGAAACCGGGCGCTGAATTAGCGTCGGGTTTTCCAACTATCTGGAACGCGGTTTCCAGTCTTGTCTATTGCCCATGAAGCTAATATACCCATGCTAAGCGCTCCAAGAGCAATTGATGCCCAATCAATTTGCCGGAAGCTCAGATACCAGAGCCAGCCCAGACCGACGACAAGCCACGCTGCCCACCATGGAAATGGGCGACGATCAATCTTTGGCTCATAAGGGTCGTGGTCTATGTCGTTCATCAATAACAAGTCGTGTTGATTGTTGTGCCATAACCACGCGATGACGTGCAGTTTACTGGCCTATTCATCGCAGCGTTACGTTGCATGTTTGCACCAGCTTCGCTCATTGCTTCACCAAATGCAATCTGCCGCTGCCTATTTGCAACGCGGGTTGACTGCTCCCGGCTAATCTCCTGACGGATACATATATCGTATTCTCGCGTGTTAGGTTTGACGCCTTGGGCATAGCAGCGCTTCTGAATTTCTCCGGCGAGCGTTTTGACTTCAGTATAGCTCATTTGTTCAATGGGCTTTGTTTGACAGGCTGTTAGCGAAAGAACGCCAAGACAAATAGCAATGATAAGCTTCATGAAATCCCCCATAGTCATTTGAATCCTGCCAGAACATAAGGGGAAAATAAAGCCCCGAAAGCGCAAGTCCCTCTCTCTTTCGCGGGTATTTTTCAACAATCCGACCAGAGATTTAATCTGGAAGGAAGCCCATGCCCCGCAACGGACAAGGCGTTTACTCGCTGCCGCCAGTCTATGAGGCGGTTACTGGCGAAACAATCGAAGCGCAGCAGCATAATGTACCGTTGGAAGATATTGCGGCGGACTTGAATGCGGCGCGCTCTGTTGCGACAGGCGGCACAGGCGGTCAGAGCGCTACGCAGGCTCGTGAAAATCTAGATGTTTACAGCAAGGCCGAAAGCATCCAAGCGATTGGGGATATCGCTGCAAAGGAAACACCTGTTGATGCTGATAGCGTGGTTATCGTTGATAGTGCGGATGGCAATAAGCCCAAAAAAACGCTCTGGACAAAAATAAAGGCGCTCATAAACACTGGAAGCGTAGGCGCAGCGATTGCGGCAGCAAATGGCAAGGCAACGCCAGCCGATGGAGATTTCTTCTCCGGCGTCGAGGCTGGCGGCTCTACCATGTTCAAATCGACATGGGGCAACATTAAGACTGCGCTGGCAGCGATCCATTATAGTAAAACCGAAGTCAATAATATTGTCGCTGGCAATATGGCGGGCCGCGCTTATCCGCGTCGGCAAGATGGTAGCGCTCTGAATTTTATCGGTGGCGACGTAACTCCCGGTCAGCCACCTGCATTGATCGGTGGCGGTTGGGACGGGAATTTCAACAATTTCTATTATTATTCCACAACCACTCTGAATGTTGGGTATGCTTCTCAGGCTGGATATGCCGCGAATGCTGAGCGCGTTGGCGGTTATGCTTGGGCTGATATTCTCAATCAACTCAACTGGCGTGTAACTGACACGCGCTTCTCAGGCTTTATTCAAGCGTCCATCCCCATTCCAGTTTCGGGCGGCATTCCTAACAACGTTATGGAAGCAAATGGGTATGTCCACACGTCCACGTGGGGGGCGGCTGGCAGTGACAGAAATTTATATTTCGGTATGCGTCAGCCTCAGATTTTCATTCCTAATGTGGGCTGGCGCGCCTTGGGAGGTTGGTAATGAAAAACTTTGGTAAAATGACCGCGGCCCTAGAGCCTATTATTCTCAAAGGCCCACAAATCGGGGTGAACGAAGACGGATCGCCTGTTTTTGCTCCCGACCAGCAGTACAATGTTCTGTTCTTTCGCAATGAAGATGGTGTAGATATCGTTGACCTTGCGAAGGAGTTTCCACATCAGTTTTACATCGCGGTTGATGCTTCAGGGGCGATCATCTCTATGACTAACGATATCGAGCAGTCCCAAATTGCAGGGGTCGATATCATTGGTATTGATAGCGATTTTGGCTTTACATATGGCCCCGGTGGCAATGTGTACGGAAAGATTTGGGATGGCGCGGCAATTGTTGAACCAAGCCCATCGTCTGAGCCGATCCCCGACGAAATCAGCCGACGCCAGTTCTTCCAGTATTTGGCCGCTATCGGGATCATCAGCAAGGATGAAGCTCTTGCTGCAATGCAAGGCGGCGTTATTCCCACACCGTTGCAAGCCATTATCGATCAGCTTCCGACAGAAGATGACAAGTTCAATGCGCAAATGTTCGTAGTGGGTGCTCAGAACTTCAATCGTTTACATTGGTTAACTGACGCGGTGCGGCAAGCGATGCAATGGACAATCGAGCAAAGGAATGATTTTTGGCGCAGTGCCAGCAAAATATAGGCAAGTCCCTCAGTCTTTCGCCTCTCAAATGAAAATCTGTAGCCGTCCTTCGGGGCGGCTTTTTCATTTGGCGGAAGGCAAGTTTATGGACAAGACAGTCCCGGCAGGAGCCGCAATTCTTCTCGATTTCATTGGCGATATCGAAGCACCGCGCGGTTATGACGTGATCTATGGCAACAATCAGAACAAGTTGCCCACGCCGATCACCAAGATGACCATTGGAGAGCTTATCGATGCGCAGGCTTCCTTTACCAAGCGCTTCAAGTCTTCGGCCTCTGGCCGATACCAGTTCATGCGCGCCACACTGCAAGACTTGTCACGCGAGCTTGGGTTGCGAGGAACGCAGGTATTCGATGCCAATTTGCAGGATCGGCTTGCATTCCATCTGCTGAAGCGGCGCGGCTATGAAGACTTTGTTTCTGGCGAGATCAGCCGCGCAGAGTTTGGCAAGCGTTTGGCTCAGGAATGGGCCTCTCTGCCAGTGCTGACCGCAGTCAAGGGCGCGCACCGCGACCTGAAGCGCGGCCAGAGCTATTATGCTGGCGATCCGCTCAACAAGTCGCTTGTCTCGCCGGAAAAGGTTGAGGCGGTGCTTGATCGGGTGAAGGCCGCACCAAGCAATGTGACTTCAATTCCAGTCGGCGCGCCGGTTCCACAGATTGAGACCGGCTTTTGGGCATCTGTGTTCGCCGCCATTGCAGCGTTGTTCGGTGGGGGCAAGTGATGGATATCGCCCTTCTTATCCCGATCATTCGGCAAATCCTTCAGGTTGTCGGCGGCATGTTGATTGCTCGCGGCTGGCTGGATGACGGCGCAGCCGATGCCCTTATAGGCGTCATCGTGAATGGCATCGTGTTTGTCTGGTGGCTGTATGACCGCCACCGGATCAACAAGAAAGCTCGCCTTCTGCGATACAAGGTTGGAGAGACCGACCATGCTTGAAGCAATCATTGGCCTTATCGCCGCTTCGAATGGATGGGTAGCTTATATAGGCCTCGCCATCGCGGGGGCGCTCGGCCTGTACCTGAAGGGGCGGTCAGACGGCAAAGGCGCTGAAAAGACCCGGCAGCAAGATGAAAGCTCTGCCGCTCGATCAGTTGCGGACGAAATTGACGCAGCGGTGGCGGGCCGCGATCCGCAGCAAAATCGTGAAAGGCTGTCGAAATGGTCAAGGTGATTGCACTGGCCGCTCTATGTGCGCTTTCAGCCTGCGCCAGCCCGCAAGGCTCATTCTGTTTAGTTTCGGCTCCTATGCGCCCTTCGCCTGCCGCTCTGGCTGTTATGACTGATCAGGAAGTATCCGCCATGCTTTCTCACAATGAGAAGGGCGCAAAGCTCTGTGGATGGAAGGCATGACGCCGATGGACAAAGAAGCGCCCACAGTTAACCGCATGGTCGAACTTCCAGACCGGACGAAAGATTTTCTTTCGAAGCTGGACGAAGACGATATCGATAATTTGGAAGACGCCATCAAGTTTTATGCGACCGTCCGCACCATGGGCCATGTCGTGAAGTGGCTCGCGATAACCGTTCTTGCAATCATTGTTGGCATCGCATCGTTGTACGAAAACACGCTCAAAATCTGGGGCTGGTTTCATAAGTGAGTGGAAATCGTGTAGCGCGCTTCCAAGTGAATTTGCGCGCTGACCCATTCTATACCCACGAGCCACCGAGGCATATGCACTCGTGGTGACACTTTGGTGACACGAGATTATATGAAGTGTTGAGAACAAGTGCTAAATACTTGATTTTATTGGTGCCGCTTAGGTGACTCGAACACCTGACCCCATCATTACGAATGATGTGCTCTACCAACTGAGCTAAAGCGGCCCGGAACATTGCGTTCCAATTTCCCGAAGGAAGCCAACCATTTCTGGCTGGACGGTGCGCTGATAACCAAAAGCATGGAGGAAAGCAAGGCCCAAATCAAACAATATGTATGTTTGTTCAAAAGGTTTCACGCCATGCCTATCGCGAGAGCCTGACACTGCGCAAGCGAGCCGGTTTTGCGAGATGGAAGTTATGGTAGTTTCGTCGGGCATATGGAGTGCTGACACCGCGCCGGCCGTCGAAGCCGACGCGGTGTCGTGAAAATCAGAGAATCACGCGCCCGCGCAAAGGTGCTGGCGAGCCTCCCTATATTCACGCTCGAGCCGGTCGATCAGTTGTCCGGCAGGAGCCACTTCGCGGATAGCGCCGATGCCCTGACCGCAGCCCCAGATATCCTTCCAGGCCTTGGCGCCGTCCTGCTGCGCCTTGTCGAAGTCCATCTTGGAAGGATCAGCCTTCGGAAGGTTGTCCGGGTCGAGGCCCGAATTAGCGATGGACGGCTTCAGGTAGTTGCCTCCAATGCCCGTGAAATAGTTGGAGTAGACGATGTCGGATGAATTCGAGTCGACGATCATCTGTTTATAGGCATCTGTCGCACGCGCTTCTGTCGTGGCGATGAAGGGCGAGCCGATATAGGCAAGATCGGCGCCCATGGCCTGCGCCGCAAGGATGGAGCCGCCATTGGCGATGGCGCCGGAAAGGAGCAAGGGTCCATCGAACCAGGAGCGGATTTCCTGCACAAGTGCGAAGGGCGATAGCGCGCCCGCATGGCCGCCCGCACCGGCAGCAACTGCGATGAGGCCGTCCGCACCCTTGCGGATTGCTGAATTGGCGTGGCGGTTGTTGATGACGTCATGAAGGACGATGCCGCCATAGGAATGGATCGCGGCATTCACTTCCGGCACTGCACCGAGCGAGGAAATGACAATCGGCACCTTGTACTTCACACAAAGGCCGAGATCGTGCTCAAGCCGCTTGTTGGAACGGTGCGCGATCTGGTTGACCGCGAATGGCGCGGATGGCCGGTCGGGATTGGCCTTGTCGTAAGCGGAAAGGCCTTCCGTAATCTCTGCCAGCCATTCATCAAGCTGCGCTTCGGGGCGGGCATTGAGCGCAGGAAAAGAGCCGACGACACCTGCCTTGCACTGCGCCATCACCAGAGCCGGGTGGGAAATGATGAATAGGGGAGCACCAACCACCGGGATGCGCAGTCTGCTTTTCAGAATATCCGGCAAGGCCATCTTCAACTGTCCTCCTTGATTGACGTTTGCGTAAACGTAATAGTTTTAGCAGCTCTTTGTCCAACGGCAATATCAAAAGCGTGCGAGCCAGCTTGTCGATAGGGTCTGCCCCGCTGTTGTTGAAAAGCTTGACAAGGCGTGTCGAAAGCCAGCCGATTTGCATGTTTTGGAAGCATAGGGGCGCTGCCTCTGCCGAAAATGCCTATTGGGAGGGAATCGCCTGCACACTTCAGGATGTTTTGCTCACCCGCAACGGGCGCAGTTTGATCCTGTAACGCTATACGGATGGGGGAAAACCGCATTCAGAGTTAATATTAGGTGTCTCCGACATGCTTATCAGCTAGTCAAAGCGGGTGATGAACAGGTAAATGCCTTGATTCAGACGTTAATTTCGCTGAGGCTTATGAAATCGTCTGTATCGGGGACCGCTTGCTCCTGTTGGGGGCGTGACAAGATGGCGGGAAGAACGAACAAGGGAAGAGCAGCCTTTGGAAAGTATTGAGCGCGCGATCAGGAATGCATTTGCCAAGGCGGATGCGCATAATCCGGCGACCCGCCAGCGAATTTATGAATCCGCCTGGGGTGCGCATGAGCGCGCTCTTGCGACGAACACCGCGCTCAGCGATGCGCAAAAGGAAGAGCGTCGTCAGAAACTGAAGGATGCAATCTCTCGTATTGAACAGGAATTCAAGACCGGCAGCAGCACGGAAGATCGTCGCGAGCCGTCGCACGGCGCTTCGTTCAGAGAAGACCCGGTGCTTGGCGGCAGGGCGGAAGAAGCATCGCCCGCACTCGACACCGGCGATATTCGTGCGACCTCGCGGCAGAAGAAGCGCAGCAATGCCGACCTTGGCTATGAGGGCGGCGTCTCGCGCAAGGACCGCAGGAAAAAGAAACGCCATTCACCTTTCTACAGCTACGGCATACCGGCGCTCGTACTGGCTGTCGCCGCTTTCATCGGTTATTCGCTCTATAACAGCTTTATCGATTTGAGCCGTGGGCCGGCGAACAATCCGCTGCATAGCGATGGCAATATTGCGCCCTTGAAAGAAGGCGAGGAGCCGGGCGGACTAAAGTGGATAACCATCTTCCAGCCGTCCGAGGCGACACGCATGTCGGTCAAAGGACGTGCGACGGCTGAAATCAGACAGGAAGGCACACGCAGTTTTGCTCGCATCCAGTCTTCCGGTGCGGAAGATACGGTCACATTCGATGTTGGCGAAGGCATTTTGAACCAGCTGGAAGGCAAAAAGGCGACCTTCGACATCGTGGCACGCGCTGACGACGGCAAGACGACCCAGATGTCGGTCAATTGCGATTTCGGGGGACTTGGCGATTGCGGGCGCAGGCGCTACGACGTGCGCGATTCCGTGAGCGACTTCCTTTTCGATATGGATATTCCGTCCGGCCAGAAGGCAGGTCGCGCAGGTACCATCACGGTCAATTCGGATTTGAGCGGTTCCGGCAAGCCGGTCAACATTTACGAAATTCGCGTATCGACGGCAGTTGATTAGAGCGCATCCCGAAAAGTGTGAAACGGTTTTCGGATAAGATGCGCGTAAAAACAAAAGCTTAGAGCGCCTTTCGATCTGCTTCAATCAGATCGGCGCTCTCGTCAGGTCAGCAGCTTTTCCAGCATTTCAAGCCGGTCCGCTTCGCGGGGCGGCTTGTCCCAGCGTAGTCGTGAAAACCGCGGAAAGCGCATGGCGACACCTGATTTGTGGCGCGTGGAACGGTTGAGGCCTTCGAAAGCGACTTCTACCACAAGCCCATGATCGGGTTCGGCGCGGACAGACCGGACCGGCCCGAAGCGCTCGGTGGTATTTTCGCGCACAAACTTGTCCAGCAATTTCAGTTCTTCGTCTGTAAAGCCGAAATAGGCCTTGCCGACCGGTACCAGCACCGGCTCGTCTTCTGGTCCCGTCCAGACGGCAAAGGTGAAATCCGAATAATAGCTGGAGCGCTTGCCGTGCCCACGCTGGGCATAAACGATCACAGCGTCGACGGTGAAGGGATCGCGCTTCCACTTGAACCATGGCCCCTTGGGGCGTCCGGGCACATAGGTACTGTCGTGACGCTTCAGCATCACACCTTCGATGACGGGATGGGGCGGATTGGAGCGAAACTCCGCCAGTTCCTGAAAGTCGCCAAAGGGCAGGACGGGTGAGAGATCAAAGCGGCGCGGATCGAGCCCGCCGACGAAATTTTGCAGGCGGGCGCGGCGCTCGGAAAAAGGCAAGGTGCGCAAATCGCTGCCTGTTTGCTGGTTTCCTTCCTGCAACAGATCGTAGGCGCGCACGAAAGCCGGATAGTCGCGTAACTGCTTCGCGCTCACGGTCTTGCGGTTCAGCCTTTGCTGGAGATCGGAAAAAGTGGCTGTTTCTATGCCAGTTTCGCCGTGATGACCGACGAGCAGTTCGCCGTCGATTGCGCCTTCGAAATCCATAGCTTCCAGAATATCCGGAAATGCGCCGGAAATATCGTCACCGGTGCGCGAATAGAGGCGGCGCACGCCACCTTCCGAAACCGCCTGCACGCGAATGCCGTCCCATTTCCACTCTGCACTGTAGGCAGACGCATCGAGCGAGGAGAGGTCAGCTTCATCAAGGGCAGTTGCCAGCATGACGGGGCGAAACGGTGCGGCTGCGGTGGCGGCAGGCTTTTCACAACGGCCTTCCAGCCAGGCGAAAAGCGCCTCATAGGGCGGTGATTGGCCGTGCCAGAGTTCCTCGATTTCTATGATGTCGACGCCACCAAAATCAGCAAGGGCCTGTTTGGCCAGACGGGCTGAAACCCCGACGCGCAAACCGCCGGTGACGAGCTTCAACAGTGCATACCGTTCGGAAATGCCGAGCAGATCAAGCCATCCGGCGACGAGCATGGGACCTTCGCGGCGGGAGGCATGCTGCAGTTCATGCACGACGATACCAAGCGGCAGATTTGCCCCCGGGGCGGTTTCGCTCGGGCCGGGCCAGATGAGCGAAATCGTTTCGGCAAGATCACCGACATAGTCGTAGGAATAGGCAAAAAGTGTCGGATCGGTCCGCTCGGCAATGAGCGCCCGCAGCATGGCCGGTTTCACACTTTGCAGTTCCAGATCGCGTGTGATGGCCGCGAGCGCCAGCCCACGGTCGGGATCTGGCGTGGTGCGGAAATAGTCGACAAGCAGCCGAAGCTTGCCGTTGCGCTGCGGTGTCAGAACCAGCCGGTCAAGAAGTTCGGCGAAAGCACGCATCAATCACCTTCATCTTCGTAGCCGACGAGATGGAGCGGCTTTGCCGGTATGTTCTGCAACTCGCACCAGCGAACGAGCGCTTCTTCCCGTCCATGCGTGACCCACACTTCGGCGGGTGCAATTTCCGTAATTGTCGCCGTCAGTTCATCCCAGTCGCAGTGGTCGGAAATGACGAGTGGCAGCTCTACCCCCTGTTGCCTGGCGCGCTGGCGGATGCGCATCCAGCCGGAGGCGAAAGCCGAAATGGGATCGGGAAAACGCCGTGCCCAGCGGTCGGAGAAAGCCGATGGAGGACCGACGATGATCTTGCCTGCAAAATCCGGCTGTGCTTCGTCACGTTCCAGAGTGGCTGGTTCCAGCGGACCTAGATCGATGCCTTGTGAGTGGTAATAATCGCAGATATTTTCCAGTGCCCCGTGAATATAGATCGGTTCCGAGTAGCCAGCATTGCGTATGAGTTTGATAACCCGCTGTGCCTTGCCCAGTGAATAGGCACCGACGAGGTGCGCGCGTTCGGGAAATTGCCGGGCTGATTTGAGAAGTGTTGCGATCTCGTGTGAAGCATCAGGGTGACGAAACACCGGCAGCGCAAAGGTTGCTTCGGTGATGAAGACATCACAGGCGATAGGTTCAAAAGGCGCGCAGGTCGGATCGGCTGCGCGCTTGTAATCGCCGGAAGCGACAATGCGGGTTCCCGCCTTCTCCACTGCGATCTGGGCAGAGCCGAGCACGTGGCCTGCGCCATGAAAACTCACCCGGACACCGTTGATCGTAAGGGTTTCACCGAGACTTATCGGTTGGGTCGTTTCGGCGAAGTTTGCGCCGTAGCGCAGCGCCATGATGTCGAGCGTTTCGGGCGTTGCCAGCACATGGGTGTGGCCGGAGCGGGCATGGTCGGAATGCCCGTGGGTGATGAGCGCACGTTCCACCGGGCGCACGGGGTCGATGTAGAAATCGCCGGGCGGGCAATAAAGGCCTTTGGGAGAGGAACAGAGAAGCTGGTTGAAACGCATGGTTTCAAGATAGGTCATGAAGTTTGCGCCGAAAAGGGAGGGAGCCCTTTGCTACTGACAAAATGAGAACAAAAGTGAACAAATGCCTTGGCGACCCGCTTTGCTGCGATTAGATTGACGGCGTGACACTGAACCTGAAGCCCGCCGCCGCGTCTGCCGCTTTCCCCTTGCCGGACCGTTTTCTCGAATGGTTTGCGGCCAAGGGCTGGTCGCCGCGCGCGCATCAGCTTGAGCTCCTGGCGCGTGCCGAACAAGGGCAATCCACGCTCCTGATTGCGCCCACAGGGGCTGGCAAGACGCTGGCCGGGTTTTTGCCAGCGCTGGTGGATTTGGAAAAGCGGCAGAGCAAAGCAATTCCAGGAAAAGTGGGAACCGGTTTTCCGTCCGGAATTGCGTCACAATCCAAAAGAGGTGTTCACACGCTTTATATCTCGCCGTTGAAGGCTCTGGCCGTCGATATCCATCGCAATCTGACGGTGCCGGTCGAGGAAATGGGTCTCGACATCTCAATCGAGACCCGGACCGGCGATACGCCTGCGCACAAACGCCAGCGGCAGAAGCTGGCACCACCTGATATCCTGCTGACCACGCCAGAGCAGCTTGCACTGTTGATCGCTTCCAAAGGCGCGGAACAATTCTTCAAGGGTTTGTGCTACGTGGTGCTGGACGAATTGCACTCGCTGGTGATTTCCAAGCGCGGACACCTTCTGGCGCTCGGGCTGGCGCGGCTGCGCCGTCTGCAACCGCAATTGCAGACGATCGGCCTTTCCGCCACGGTGGCTGAGCCCGATGAACTGCGCCGCTGGCTGGTGGAACAGGACGGCACCGGGCCCATGGCCGGCCTTGTGACGGTCGATGGCGGTGCCAAGCCGGAAATCACCATTCTCGATTCCGATGAGCGAGTGCCATGGTCTGGCCATTCCTCGCGCTATGCGATTCCCGATATCTATGAGGCGATCCGCCAACACCGCACGACGCTTCTGTTCGTCAATACGCGCAGTCAGGCGGAAATGCTGTTTCAGGAGCTCTGGCGGGTCAATGAGGACACGCTGCCGATTGCTCTGCATCATGGCTCGCTCGATGCCAGCCAGCGCCGCAAGGTCGAGCAGGCCATGGCTGCCAACACTTTGCGGGCTGTGGTCGCGACCTCGACACTTGATCTCGGGATCGACTGGGGCGATGTCGATCTGGTCATTCACGTCGGCGCACCGAAGGGGGCGAGCCGCCTTGCGCAGCGCATCGGTCGCGCCAATCACCGCATGGACGAGCCAAGCCGGGCCATTCTCGTGCCCGCCAATCGCTTCGAGGTGATGGAGTGTCGTGCCGCACTCGACGCCAATTATCTGGGCGCGCAGGATACGCCGCCCCTGATCGACGGGGCGTTGGATGTGCTGGCGCAACACGTGCTCGGTATGGCCTGTGCCGAGCCTTTCAACGCCGATCAGCTTTATCGTGAGGTGCAGAGTGCGGCGCCTTATTCGAGCCTTCCGCGAGATACATTCGACCGCATTTTGGATTTCGTGGCGACCGGCGGTTACGCGCTCAAGACCTATGAGCGATTTGCGAAAATCCGCAAGACTGTGGACGGCACGTGGCGGGTGTCCAATCCGCGTATCGCGCAGCAATATCGGCTTAACATCGGCACGATTGTCGAGGCACCGGAATTGAACGTCCGGCTGACACGCGGCGGTAAGAAAGCCAGCGCTTATGGCGGACGTGTTCTTGGTCGTATCGAGGAGTATTTCCTTGAGACGTTGACGGCTGGCGACACTTTCCTGTTTGCCGGAAAGGTGCTGCGGTTTGAAGGCATCCGCGAGAACGAATGCATCGCTTCCAACGCCGCCGGGCAGGATGCCAAAATTCCTGTCTATGCAGGCGGCAAGTTTCCACTTTCCACCTATCTCGCCGCGCAGGTGCGCGCGATGCTCGCCGACCGCACGCGCTGGCAGTTTTTGCCGCAACAGGTGCGGGAATGGCTGGAAGTGCAGCAGTGGAAATCCGTGCTGCCAGCAACGGACGAGCTGTTGATCGAAACCTTTCCGCGCGGCAATCGCTTCTACATGGTCGCCTATCCGTTTGAAGGCAGGCTGGCGCACCAGACGCTCGGCATGTTGCTGATACGCCGTCTGGAACGCATGGGCGCGCATCCGCTTGGCTTTGTCGCTACCGATTATTCGCTGGGTCTCTGGGGTCTCAAGGATATCGGCGCGCTGATCAGCACCGGAAAGCTCAATCTCACCCGCCTGTTCGACGAGGATATGCTGGGGGACGATCTCGAAGCCTGGCTCGATGAAAGTTACCTTTTGAAACGCACTTTCCGCAATTGCGCCGTGATTTCAGGGCTTATCGAGCGCCGTCATCCGGGGCAGGAGAAAACAGGCCGTCAGGTTACGGTTTCCACCGATCTGATCTATGACGTGCTGCGGACCCATGAGCCGGACCACATATTGCTGCAGGCGACGCGCGCTGATGCGGCGACGGGGCTTCTGGATATCAAGCGTCTTGGCGACATGCTGGCGCGTGTGAAAGGTCATCTGCTGCACAAGCCGCTCGACAGGATTTCTCCGCTGGCGCTGCCTGTGATGCTCGAAATCGGACGTGAGCGTGTGGCAGGTGAGGGCGATGAAATGCTGCTTGAAGAGGCCGCGGACGACCTGATCAGAGAGGCTATGCAATGAAGACTGCAGTGTGGGGAAATGGTGAAGCTTACAGTCTGGCCCATACGCAAGTGCGTGGTGTCGCGACTGTGTGCGATCCATCCGGCGCGCTGTTCCTGCCCGACCTGCATATGCTCATCGTTTCCGACCTGCATCTGGAAAAAGGCTCATCTTTTGCCCGACGCGGCCAGCTCATCCCGCCCTATGACACCGCAGCGACGCTTGACATGCTGGCGCTGGCAATCGCGCGCTATCAGCCGCGAACCGTCATCAGCCTCGGTGACAGTTTTCACGATGCGACGGCCAGCGAGCGCCTGCCGTCGCTTTATGCCATCCGTCTGAAATCGCTGATGGAGCATCGCGACTGGTTCTGGATTACCGGCAATCACGATCCGGATCGCCCGGTTGACCTGCCGGGCGATTGTGTGGAGGAACTGGCAGTCGGGCCGCTTGTTTTCAGGCATGAACCATCGCGCAAGGCCGGGCAGGGCGAGATTGCAGGCCATCTTCACCCGGCGGCCCGCATCGTGCGACGGGGACGGTCGGTGCGCCGCCCCTGTTTTGTGAGCGACGGCGAAAGGCTCATCATGCCGGCTTTTGGAGCCTATACGGGTGCGCTGAATATTCTGGATCGCGCCTTTCGAGGGCTGTTCGCCGACGAGACGCTGCGTGCCTATATGCTGGGGCAGGGCAAGGTCTACCCGATAGCGCGCAGTGCGCTTTATGGGGGTTAGAGCGGTTCCGGTTAAACGGAATCAATAGAACGGAACCGCTCTAACTGTCTGTTTTGGCGCGCATCTTATCCGAAAACCGTTTCACACTTTTCGGGATGCGCTTTAATCCCTCCGGAACAGAATGCGCCCGAACCAGCCGGTGAAAACGGCAAGGAAAACGGCAAACAGGCCGTAGAGAAAGCTGTTCTGGTGGGCGGCGTTGTAGATGCTCTGTTCAAAACCTGCCTTGACGATTTCAAGACTGGCATTGGCTTCCCGCAGAAAAACGCCGTTGCGGAACAGAAGCGCACGGGCCTTGTGGCGCCCGACCGGCACGTTGGCGGGCAGGTTCAACGTGGCGCGAAACAGGGTGCGGGAAATGAACTCCACGCCACCAATCCGTTGCGTATAGAGGCCTTGGCGAATTTTCATCTCGCGCAGTTCGTTGCCGAATGTCGGGATATTGCCTGACAGGCTGCCCGCATCTTCCGGGACGAGATAGAAGTTGCGCACGCCAACCGAAAGCTGCCGATAGATTTTCTCTTCGGTAATGTCCTGCAGATTGCGGGTGGAGGCCAGCGAATAGGAGAGTGGCACGCCCATAAAGGTTTCCGAATCCGCATTGACCCAGACACCGAGATAACGGTCCTTCTTGCGCACCACGAGGTCGCGCGAAGGGCCTTGCAGCACGACGATGATGTCGTAACGGCCCTGCCGCTGGATCATCGGGTCAGCATTGTCGAGCGCACCGAATATGGTGAGATCGGTGCCGCCAAAATTCGATGTGATGGCGATGGTTTCGGTTGAGAGCCCGATTTCGATGGTTTCATCGGCGGGGTTCTGCAATTGCGGAACCGTGTTGCCGTTACCGCTGGAATCGACCTGCGCCGTGGCAGTTCCCGCCAACAGGAGCATGAACAATGCGGAGAACAGCGTGAGGCTCCGCATGTCAGATATCCGCAATCGAGATGGAAAACAGATTGTCGGGTCGTACAAACAGGCCAAAGGCAAGACGCAGGCCAACGGCAAGCACCAGAAGCGCCAGCAAGAGCCGCAACTGTTCGCCGCGCAGCTTTTGTCCTGCGCGTGCGCCATATTGCGCACCGATAACGCCGCCAACCATCAGCAGGAAGGCGAGCACGATGTCTATGGACTGGTTGGTCGTTGCCTGCAGAACGGTCGTGACCGCAGTGACAAAGGTGATCTGAAACAATGAGGTTCCGACAACCACATTGGTCGGAACATGCAGCAGATAGATGAGGGCCGGCACCATGATGAAGCCGCCGCCGACACCCATCACGGAGGAGAGAAGGCCGATGAAGAAGCCGATGCCGAGAACCGGAATGATGCTGACATAGATGGTGGATGCCCGGAATCGCATCTTGAATGGCAGTCGGTGTATCCACGTGTGCTGGCCGGACCGTCGCACGGCACCAGCCTGCCCCTTTTTTACGCGGCGGAGCGCTCGCAGGCTTTCCACCAGCATCAAGCCGCCGACAGTGCCGAGAAAGAAGACGTAGAGTATGGAAACGATCAGGTCCAACTGGCCGAGATCGCGCAGCCATGAGAATACGAAGATACCAACGAGCGAACCCAATATACCGCCTGCCACAAGAAACAGGCCGAGCTTGATATCAAGCGTTCGACGTTTGAAATGCGCCAGCGCGCCGGAAACGGACGAGGCTATGACCTGATTGGCACCGGTGGCGACTGCGATTGCGGGTGGAATGTTATAAAAGATCAAAAGCGGCGTGATCAGAAAGCCGCCGCCGACGCCGAACAATCCGGAGAGAAAACCCACGGCGGCGCCCATGCCGAGAAGAACCAGCATGTTGACCGATAATTCCGCAATGGGAAGGTAAATACCCAATTCCGAACCCGGCTTTCACCAACGCATGACACACAGCTGCTTGCGGTCGCGCTTCTCCGCAAGATGTTGCACCCTACTAAAACATCTCCGGCAAAATTATGAAACTGTTCTGCGTGCGGAAATGCATGAAAACAAGTAGTTAGGCTTAACTTCACACGTAAGTTTCAGCCCAGCCACTCCTGATAATGTCTTGCTCTGTCGCCGCCGCGAAGTCAAACGCCGATTGCCGATAAACTTATCTCGTGGAACTCTATTCGATGAAAAATGCGGGGTGTTGTTTAAGAACAACAAAAAGAGCTCTGAAGAGTGCTGAAAACCACTATTTCAGGTATAATCCCATAAAATATATAGGAAATACATGAACGTATGCTGGTCGCGATGCACTGTGGCTCAGTCGGTAGCGTTCTGGCGATTACTGATGATGATATTGATATCTTCTTTCGGCGTGATGACGGAGTAGCCAGACGATGGATAAAATTGCGCACGGATCGAAATGTTGTCGGACATTTTACTGTCGGTCAGGCTGCCGTTTTTGATGACATAAAGATAGGGATTGGTCAGGCTCACGCTGAAGCTCCCGGCAAAGCGGCTGCTGGACTTGAAACCGAAGCAGTTCATGCTTTCGGCATAGTAATTGCCATTCATTACATTCCATTCTTCCGTGGGGCTGGACCGTGTCAGGCAGATCTTTTTGCCCTCTGGAGTGGTGAAATTCGCATTGAACGACACGGCTAAGAAGATATTCTTCAGCTCGAAACTGCCGGATAGGACTTTGAAAATGGATTTGTAGGGATGAATATCCTCCGCCGGGATAAGATGTTTGTCGCCGGACGAAATCTCGAAATCGATCGCATCCCCCTGGAAATTTTTGATATCCTTGTCGAGCGCGAGGGGAATTTTCGCGATGATACCGTTTTCCATGTCGTTGTTTACGTGCAAGAGCATCGTTTATCCCCTCGTTGATAGGAGGTAGATAATAAGCCTCGACGAGTCGATTCAACCTGTCACTTTTTTCAGACGCCTGTGATTGAAACGAGAAAGGGCAGCATGTGCTGCCCTTCGAAATCCAAGTTGCTTCAATGCGTTATTTATTCTTCTCAAGAAGAAGCTGAACCAGTTTCTGGTCAACGTCGCCGGTAGGCGTCTGCCCATTTGCCTTCTGGAAGGCAGCAATCGCGGCGCGAGTCTTGCCGCCCATTAAACCATCGGCGGTGCCGACATCGTAGCCGTTCTTCTGGAGAATGAGCTGGATGTTGCGAACAGCCTTCTTCATATCCACCGAGCCGGTAGTAAGCGGTTTGCTCTCGGCCCATGCATCCGGTACGTCAATGGAATTGGTTGCCTGGTCGAGCGGTTTGGCCTTCCAGAGCTTGACCGTGTCCTGGGCGCGTTCGAGCTGTTCCGGCTTCAGGGCCTTGGCAATCTGGTCACGCTTGTCGGCAGCATCCTTGTCACCGGCATTGGCGGCGAGCGAGAACCACTTGTAGCTCTCTTCCAGATTGGCTGGCATTCCCAGCCCCTTGGCAGCAAGGATGCCGAGGTTGAACTGGCTGTCCTTCACACCGAGTTCTGCAGCGTCGGTGAACCAGCGCACTGCGGAAGTATTGTCCGGGTTGCCATTGGCACCGGTTGCGAAAAGGACGGCAAGATTATGCATCGCGCTTGCGTTGCCCTGCTGCGCCGAGAGCTGATACCAGGTCTTGGCCCTGTCGAGGTCGCGAGGCATGCCAAGGCCCTTTTCATTGAAGTTGCCGAGGCGATATTGCGCCGGTGCGAAACCCTGACTTGCGGAAATCTCGTACCATTTCGCCGCCTTGGCAAAGTCGGCGGCAACGCCGCGGCCTTCCATGTAGCGGTTACCGACTTCGAAGAGGGCGCGAGCATCGCCCTTGGCTGCAGCTTCGCGAAGTGCTGCCGGACCGGCTTCTTCCGGCACGGGCGGAATAGCGCCCTGAGGCTGTGCGGCAGCTTCGGTCGATGCCGCCGTTTCAACGGGCTTCACCGGATTGGCGACTGTTGCGGCAGGCTGTTCAACCTGTGTCGGGATTTCCACCGCAGCCTGCTGCTGCTCATCTGCTGGTGCCGGGGTTTCTTCCTGCGCAGCTTTCTCCGAGCGTGGCTCCGTAACCGGAGGCACAGTTGTGGGGGCGGACTGCTCGAGCGCGGGTGTCGTGTCCGATGCGATCTTCGCGGCGATTTCGTCGGCTGGTGCAGGCGTGTTGTCGGTGGCAGTGGTGTCGATCTGCGGCGGTACTGTATCGATTGCCGTGTCCACCGGCTCGTCACGGTTCAGGAAGGCAGAGCCGATCTGCAGACCGGCCATGGCAATCATCACGGCACCGATTGCCATCAGGATCGGCTTGCGCTGACGCTGGATCATGTCGCCGACTGACGACTTCTTTTTACCGGTGCGCTTGGTCGCGCCTTTCTGAAGCTGTTCGGATTCGGCGGCGGCAAGCTGCGCGGCACGCCGGGCTGCTGTGATGAAGTCCACCTTGCCATTGGCGGCAAGGGCTGCATCGGCAGCATCTTCGCGCTGGCGACGCTCTTCGCGCACCCGCTTCATAATCGAATTGAGATCCGGCATGCCTTCGCCTTGAGGGCGAGGGGATGGGATCGTTTCCAGCTCCGGTTCTTCGCGGGTGATCGGCTCGATGGCGGCAAGATCACTTTCGAAGGCTGGCGCATCAATTGTCGTGTCGAAAGCGCTGGCTTCGAGCGTTTCGTCGTTCTTTCCAGCGGACGTATCGGCCCGACGACCGCGTATTGCCTTGGCAAAACCACCGAAAATCGATGACTTTCCAGCCGTGTCACTCGCCTGCATATTGACAGGACCGGCTTCGCTCTGAACGGTCGCGAATGCCGCTTCCGCAGCAGCCGCAGCCGGTGAACGCGGTGCCGATGGGTGCGGTGATCCAGCGTTGGGGCTGGTGAAAACCGGATTTTCGGTGTCCGGTGTATCTGATTTACCCGCGACGTCTTGCTCAAGCCTGGCCAGACGGTCAACGATCTTGACCAATGTGTCGTGGACGGTCTCGAATGTCTTGCCATTGCGCTCGTCGGAATTACGCGCCAGGGCTTCCAGCGATTTCATGTCGTCGGCGAGTTGCCGGGCGATCACGCTGTCGCCATGCGAACCGTGCTGCAGAACCCGCGTGACCGCACTTTCGGCGGCTTCACGCGCAGCATCCAGCACTGTTTCGCGATTGGAGGCGATGGAACGTTCGATGGAATCGAGACGCGGCTTCAGCTCTGCGATTTCGGCGACGGGCTGGGCCAGATGATGGGCGATATTTGCAATCTGATCTTCAAGGCTGCGGATCGCCTTCATGTCCAGGCCCGGACCTTCATAGGTCGGCGCCTGAAGAAGACCCAGTGAAATCTGCTGCGAGAGATCGTCCAGACGGCCTTCCAGCGTGTGGATCGCGCTGTTGTCGACATGCTGCGTGGCGTATTGCGTGTCGAGACGCTCAGTCAGTTCTGCAAAGCGGCGGTCGATCGTGTCCAGAACGGCAGGATGTGGTTCTTCGGCTCTGCGTTCGGCGGCTTCGAGTTTTTCGCCGATGGCTTCAAGGCGTGCCTCAACAGCCTGATAGTCGGACTGGCTCAGATTCTCCATGACTTTGCCAACCTGATTGGCAAGCAGGTTGATCTGGTGTGCGAGTTGGTCGATGACGCCGTCCGGCAGCGCCGAGCCGCCTGAAAGGCCATCGATGCGCGAGGAAAGTTCGCCAAGCTTGCGATAAAGCGTGTCGGAATTCTGCTGCGTTGCCGAAGTGGCGAGTTGTTCTGCGAGCTCCGCCAGACGGTTTTCGATGCGCTCCAGACGGCGCGCACCGTCCTGGTCCGGGCGCTGGGCGCGGCTTGTGGCAATGATGGCGCGGCTGATCTCGTCCAGCCGCTCATCAATCTGCTGCAGGCGGTTCTGCTCCAGCGACGACACATGTTGCGGGCTGAGCGACTCCTCGATAGAATTTGCGAGCTGGCCGATGCGATCTTCGATTGCGCTCAAGCGGTTGAACTGGGGCAGGGTGCCTATGGCGTCGCGTACCTGTTCAAGCCGCGAGCCGATTGCATCCAGCGCCGGATCGACGGCGTTGTGACGCTGCTCGAACGCTTCAAAACGGGCGTCGAAGCGATCCCAGCGATTGTTCAGGCGGTGCAGAGTTTCTTCGCGGGCAAGGCTTTGGACCGTGCGGCTGAGCTCTTCGAGCTGGCGGCGGAGGGCCTGCGCATTGGCTTCGCTGCTGCGGTCCGCGAGAAGGCGTACACTGTCGTTGATGCGGTCGAAGTCTTCGCTCATCCGCTGTGAAAAGCCTTCTTCACTCGCTGCGCGTTGAAGACGGGTCATCTCGCGGCTGGCCCGGCTGACTTCGGTGCTCGATGCATAATTTTGTTGTGGCTCTTCATGGCTTCCGCGCATGCGGCGCAGGTTCTCGGCAATCTCGGCAAGACCGGTGACTGTTTCGTCCGGATGGTGAACCGGCTGACGTTCCGAGCGCAGAATATTGCGCATGTCGGGGGTATCGCCCTGTTCGAGATCCATCAGGCGCTTTTCAAGGCTCGCCAAAGTGCGGTTGAGTTCTTCCATGGCTGGCGAAGGCGCTCGGCGCTCGCGGCGGGCGTTCAATTCGTCAATGATGGATCGTGAACCTGACGCCAGATCTGGGTTTGCCATGAGAAATTCACTTTTTCCAATGATAGAGATCGCCGGGAGCAAATTTTACCGACGCAACAGGCAAGAATTTGCTCTGCTTACATTTGTACAAACGTGGTAAACAACTCGTTAATATATGCGGCTAAGTGAGTGCTTTAGTGGGCGCAGAAAGGCATCCCATGGTTGAGCGGGCTAAATTCGGTTGCTGAAGGCAGTCTGGCATGAAAGGCGGACTTATCGGGTATGGAAGATGCGTGAATTGCGGCGGCAAATGTAAATCGAAGCTGCAGCACTGACAGCAATGTCAATGTGGCTGTCATCAACAGTGGTTCCATCGCGCGAATGTGCGGTGACCGGGCGTTTCCGGGGGCGGAAACAGGGTAGAACATGATTAAACAGACAAACGCGCCGGGGCAGGTAGCAGATATAGCGATTGCAGATCTTTTGACCGGTGCAAGCGGGAATGCTCGAAAGGAAAATCAGTCAGGCGGTCAGCTATACCGGATCGGCGATCTGGCCGAAGAGTTCGACCTGACGTTGCGGGCCTTGCGCTTCTATGAAGACAAGGGATTGCTCAATCCGCGCCGTGCGGGCGTGACGCGGCTTTACGATTACAACGACCATACACGCTTGCGTCTCATCCTGTTTGGACGGCGCATTGGCTTCACGTTGAGCGAGATGGGGCAGTTGATCGACGTTTGGGAAAAAGGGACGACAGAAGCTGCGGAGATCGAGAAATTGCGCAAGCGCTTCAAGCAAAAACTCATCGAGCTCGAGAAGAAAAAGGATGAGGTCGACAGGTCTGTCGAAGAGCTTAGGGCTATTCTGGCACGTATGGCTAGAGCCTCGGTGTGATTTCCTGCAATTGAACCTCTATTAGAGCACGTTTCACTTCGGTCGGATTGTACTCAAAAAAATGGCTGCCCTTGTCTGCTCCGATCGGACAGATAAGGGCAGCCTCGATAGTTCATTATCCCTTGAAGTGAGTAACGAAAGCTACCTGTTCGTTCGTAATGAAAAATGTAATTGAAAATCAACGGCACCGAAACGCAACAGCAGCCTGAGCGCCGACACAAGCGGAAGCGGAACCGCCGCTTCTTCCCTTCGGCTTTTTACAGACCGCTTTTGCGTTTTCTCTCGCTTCTTGACAGGCTTTGTCGTGATCGACAGCTATTGCCGAAGACGACGTCGCTAGCGGGGCAGCGAGGGAGAGCACCGAAATAGTATGCTTCATATTTAAAAAATATCCTCGTTATCGAAACAAGGTCATCTTACTTGGTTTTAGATCGATCTTAAATAGCAACTTGCTGGGTAAACGTCTTTAATCAGATTTTGCTAATATACTGTTGACTGAATAATATACTCTGTTTCAAGTATAATAAAATTTATCTATGAATGGGCTTGATGGATTCTCTGTTTGAATTCGATACGCTGGAATTTTAAGTCCAGGGGGTGAATTGGCAGATTTGGAGTTTGTTTGTAATTTAAAGAATTCCGATCGTAATTATTGGGGCTTTCTTTTTTCATGGGATGTATTTTCCCACTGTTGAATATAACGCTTTCAAATTGCCGCAGTTGTCGCGGCTGCAGGAAGGCATGCATATTCAAGCCGGAATGTTTCAGCCTGTCGCATGAAGTGTGCTTGTGGAAGGGAACCATAGAGCTTCAGTCCGGTTATCACAGCCTTGCGACTTAACGCGAAAGTGAGGCTGAAAATGAAAAGAGCTCTTGTTCTGACCGTAGCGGCGGTTATCGCCAGCTCCGGTTTTGCGCTGGCGCAGGATCGAGTGCTTATTGAAGTGCCTCAGGCAGCGCGCGATTATGTCATCGCTAATCCATCAGATCCTGTCGTCATAGAAGGGGAGATCAGTGATGGATATGTACTTCCCGACGCGGTGGCGGTTCATCCGATCCCCGACAATCCGGACTTTGGCTATATCTATGTCAATGGTGAACCGGTGATCGTTTCCATGCAGAATCGTCAGGTCGTCTATTACGTCGAAGAGCCGAATGCGGGGCCGCTCGTACCAAAGGAAATCGTGACCTATATCGAAACCAACCCGGTTGCCCCGGTCACGATCGAAGGAGATCTGGCGGAAGGCACGATTATTCCGGAAGATGTGCCGCTCGTAGCTGTCCCTGACCAGCCGACATATTCCTATGTCTATGTGGAGGATCGCCCGGCTTTGATTGATACGCAGACCCGCCGTGTGGTTTGGGTCAAGTAAGTCCCAGGCGGCAAACAGATTGAAGAAAGGCGGCAATTCTGCCGCCTTTCTTCTAGGTTACATATGGTGCATGGATGCCGGACCGACGAAATCGGCGTGATCATCGCCGTTCAGATTACTCTGCCAGTCAACGACGACCCGTTCGCCAGACCGTACATTCGGATGATAAGGCGGATAGAGTTCGAAGCTCCGACCGTTGGTCAAGGTGACGACTTGGCTCGCCGGATTGTAGGACCTCAGCGTTCCTATGGTGAAATCTTCCGCATGGGCGGCAAATGAGAACAGCGAAATACCTGCCGCGAAGGCAGCCATAAGGTGGTACCGCATTTCAATCTTCTCCCGAATAGCGCAAATCGGGCTGCGCTCCTCCGTGGGATCGTCAACTCGCATATTCATTCAGCTATGCCGGGCCGATCCCCACATATTGAGGTAGCGATGAATTCGTCAGGTTCCATAGTGGACCTGATCAATACGGTTCACGCCTGATCACAGCTCCGCGACTGGAACTCCGGAACCGAACTATCGCCAAAGCGGTATAATAAAAGGATAGAATGGAGAAAATTTTGAGACCAGCGCAAAAAGATTTTTTTGTTAAATCTGGAAGCGACCTCAAACTAGGAAAGAATTTTATAGGATTCGAGAATTGAAATTAAAAAATAAAATCGTCTAGAACCCTTGTAGATCGTGATGTAAGGGTATACCTATTAAATATCGATTTTGTCATCGAACGACGCGGCGTATATAACGCTCGGATTTTTCTTTCAATATCGTAAAAATCGCGGCGAGCAGTGGCTTGTTATTAATCAACCATACGAATTGAAAGGAATTCATTATGGCAGAAGGTACAGTAAAATTTTTTAACGGCGGCAAAGGCTTTGGATTTATTCAGCCTGACGACGGTTCGCCGGATGTGTTTGTTCACATCTCTGCTGTTGAGCGTGCAGGTTTGCATACGCTCAATGAAGGTCAGAAGGTAAGCTTCGAGCTGGTAGCGGATCGTCGCTCCGGCAAGAAGGCTGCCGATAATCTTCAGGCGCTTTAACTCGAGCGCAAAGATATCGTTTCCGATCTTTGACCACGGATGTACTGGCACTGGTTGTTGAGATGATTGAAAGGTCGGGTTTCTCCCGGCCTTTTTTATTTTGGATTGCATTGTGAAAAGTGTGAAACGGCTCTTTTCCAGGGAGTAGGTGGAATGCTCGAACAAAAATCGGCGGACCTGACCAAGGATACGCTGTTCAAGAAGCCGCTTTCGCGCATGGAGGCCAAGAGCGCCATAACCGACAAGGCGGCAAAGGCCATCCTTCAGCATGAAAAAGCCGCAGTAGATGCCAAAACCGAACGATTGAGAGCTGCGCGCCTTGCGCGTGATAGGCGCGACCCATAGTCGGCTCGCGCATTCGCACATAACGAATGAATGAAGAGCGGTCGCAGCGGTGCGATGAAACGATAGCGTTTTATCAGTTTGTCCGCTGGGCCAAGAAAGGAGCTAAGTTGCAAGTACTGGTAAGAGACAATAATGTTGATCAGGCGCTGCGTGTGCTCAAAAAGAAAATGCAGCGCGAAGGAATTCTCCGTGAATTGAAAGAGCGCAGGGCTTACGAAAAGCCTTCGGAAAAGCGTGCCCGCGAGAAGGGTGAAGCTATTCGCCGTGCGCGCAAGGATGCAAGAAAGAGGGCGCAGCGCGAAGGTTTGCTGCCGAAGCCGAAAAAGAAGGTTGCTCCCACGCGGTCGAGAACCCCGGTCGCTCCTGCAGCGACAACCTCTTCTGCGGCCTAATATCTTTCCCGAAACTCTCGGGTCTAGAAACTATTCAAGACGGACCGTCGGATCGAAAGCGCTCCGGCGGTTTTTTGCTGGCAGCGGATAATACCAAACCTCAATGAGCTAGTTTCATCGAGGTTTGATTAAGCTCGTGCGGCAATTGAGCATTTTCAGGGCATGATGCGTCAGCATCTTGGCGCCTTGGTTAGTGTGGCGAGGCCTGTTTCGCATTGCTGTGTTACGCTTCCGATCCGCTAGGCAGAACATTTCCCCATCCCGCACGAACTTGTGTAATTTTTGACGTTTACGGAAACGTCAAAGTAGTTTAGCTTCTGCTCCGAATTGACTGGTCGTGCGCAGAATCCGTGATACGGTTGGTCAAAAAGGCGGCAAAAATGGCTGTTTTTCGCAGAAAATCGTCCTTTTTGTTGCAACATGCGCGCTGTCACAACGTTTCGCTATAATGTGGCATGCAGGCATGAAACGCGGTTACGGGCTCGTTCCAGCCATCGCGGAACGGCTCAGGTGGTGAATTTGGAGGATTTCTATGCCGAGCTATCGCGCGCCAGTTGAGGATACCAATTTCGTTCTCAACGACGTTCTGAATTATCAGCGCTACAACAACCTGCCGGGCTTTGCCGACGCGTCGCCCGATGTCGTCGAGGCAATCCTGTCTGAAGGCGCGAAGCTCGCCGAAGGCACCCTGTTCCCGGTCAATCAGACCGCTGATCGCGAAGGCTGCAAGCGTCATTCGGACGGTTCGGTGACGACGCCGAAGGGCTACAAGCAGGCTTATGATCTGTATCGTGAAGGCGGCTGGCTTGGTCTCGCCGTGCCCGAACAATATGGCGGACAGGGGCTTCCCTATCTCCTGCACACGGCTGTCGGCGAATATATGTCGTCGGCCAATATGGCGCTCACCATGTATCCGGGCCTGACACAGGGCGCGATTGCCGCGATCCTGACCCACGGCACCGATGAGCAGAAGGATACCTATCTGCCGAAGATGGTGGAAGGCACCTGGACCGGCACGATGAACCTGACCGAACCGCATTGCGGTACGGATCTGGGCCTGCTGCGCACCAGCGCCACGCCACAGCAAGACGGCAGCTACAAGATTTCCGGCCAGAAGATTTTCATCTCGGCCGGCGAACACGATATGTCGGAAAACATCATCCATCTGGTGCTGGCCCGCATCGACGGTGCGCCCGAAGGTGTGAAGGGCATTTCGCTGTTCATCGTGCCGAAGTTCATTCTTGACGCGGAAGGCAATCCGGGCGAGCGCAATGGCGTTTCCTGCGGTTCCATCGAAGAAAAGATGGGCATTCACGGCAATGCCACCTGCGTCATGAATTATGATGACGCAAAGGGCTTTCTGATCGGTGAGGCGCATAAGGGCCTGCGCGCCATGTTCACCATGATGAACGAAGCGCGTCTTGGTGTGGCGCTTCAGGGCCTTTCGATCGCCGAAACCGCTTACCAGAATGCCGCGATCTATGCGCGTGAGCGCATTCAGGGTCGTGCGCTTTCGGGTGCCGCAGCACCGGACAAAAAGGCCGATCCAATCATCGTGCATCCGGATATTCGCCGCAACCTCATGAATATCCGCGCTTTCAACGAAGCCGGTCGCGCGCTTATCCTCTGGACGGCACTCAATTCCGATATTGCCCATCGTGCAGGCGATGAAGCGGAACGTCAGGCGGCAGATGATCTCGTCGGGCTTCTGACGCCGGTTCTGAAAGGCGTTCTGACCGACAAGGGTTTTGAACACGCCGTCATGGCGCAGCAGGTCTTCGGCGGTCACGGCTATATCGAAGAACACGGCATGAGCCAGTATGTGCGCGATGCGCGTATTGCCATGATCTATGAAGGCGCAAACGGCATTCAGGCGCTCGATCTCGTCGGTCGCAAGCTGGCACTGAATGGCGGTCGCGCGATTACGGCCTTCTTCAAGGAAGTGGGCGAATTCTGCGAGGCCAATCGCGAGAACGAAAAGCTTTCCTTCTTCACCAAGCATCTGAAGAAGGGTCTTAACGATCTTCAGGCCGCTACCATGTGGCTGATGCAGAATGCGATGGCCAAGCCCGACAATGCTGGTGCAGCCTCCAATGACTATATGCATCTCTTCGGTCTGGTGGCGCTCGGCTTCATGTGGGCGCGCATGGCCAAGATCGCCGAAGAAAAGCTTGGCAGTGGTGAAGGCAACAAGGCTTTCTTCGAAGCCAAGCTTGTCACCGCACGCTATTATTTCGAGCGGATCATGCCGGAAAGCGCAGCACATCTCGCACGCATCCAGTCGGGTGCGGATTCGATGATGGCGCTCAACGCGGACACATTCTGAGTTAGGGATTGAGCTAAATTTCGAATTTAGCGGGAAGGAGTCAACATGGCTGAGGCTTATATTTACGATCACGTGCGCACACCGCGCGGCCGTGGCAAGAAGGATGGCAGCCTGCACGAAGTGCCTGCCGTTCGTCTGGGCGCGAAGGTCCTGGAATCCCTGCGCGACCGCAACGGCATCGACACTGCAAAGGTCGATGACATTATTTTCGGCTGCGTCGATCCGGTCGGCGAAGCTGGCGCGGTGATTCCGCGTTCTGCCGCCTTTGAAGCCGGTTACGACTTCAAGGCGCCGGGCATCCAGATTTCGCGCTTCTGCGCTTCGGGCCTCGATGCGGTCAATCTGGCGGCAGCCAAGGTCGCCTTTGGTTCCGACGATCTGGTGATCGCGGGCGGCGTGGAAAGCATGTCGCGTGTCGGCATGGGCATGTCGGGCGGCGCCTGGTACATGGACCCGTCGGTTGGTTTTCCCGGCTATTTCATGCCGCAGGGCGTTTCCGCCGATCTGATCGCCACGAAATACGGCTTCAGCCGCGATGATGTCGACGCCTATGCGGTCGAAAGCCAGAAGCGCGCCGCCAAGTCGTGGGAAAAGGGCTACTTCAAGAATTCGGTCATTTCGATCAAGGACCAGAATGGCCTGACCATTCTCGATCATGACGAGCATATGCGCCCGACGACCGACATGCAGGCTCTGGGCCAGCTCAATCCGTCCTTTGTTATGCCGGGCGAAATGGGCGGCTTCAATGCGGTCGGCATTCAGGCCCATCCGGAAATCGAAACCGTCAATCACGTCCACCATGCCGGTAACTCGTCGGGCATCGTCGATGGTGCGGCTGGCGTTCTGGTTGGCTCCAGGAAGGCTGGCAAGGCCTTCGACATCAAGCCGCGTGCGCGCATTCGTGCTTTTGCGAATATCGGTTCCGAACCGGCGCTTATGCTGACCGGTCCGGTCGATGTGACGGAAAAGCTGCTCAAGCAGGCGAAGATGAAAATCTCCGATATCGACCTGTTCGAACTCAACGAAGCCTTCGCCGCTGTGGTGCTGCGCTATATGCAGGCTTTCGACATTCCGCACGACAAGATCAACGTCAATGGCGGCGCGATTGCCATGGGCCATCCGCTCGGTGCAACCGGCGCAATGATCCTCGGTACGGTGCTGGATGAACTGGAACGCCGCGATCTCAACACCGCGCTGGTGACCTTGTGCATCGGTGCCGGCATGGGCACGGCGACAATCATCGAGCGCGTTTAAGACGAGGGAGGTTCTACGAATGGCTTACACGAATTTCAAAGTTGAAACCGACGTCGATGGCATCGCTCTCGTTACCTGGGACATGCCTGAAAAGTCGATGAATGTCTTCACCGTCGAGGCGATGCAGGAATTGAATTCCATCATCGATGCGGTGACCGCTGACGACAAGATCAAGGGTGTCGTTATAACATCCGGTAAGGATACCTTCTCCGGTGGCGCCGACCTGACCATGCTGGAAGGCATGTTCAAGGAGTTTCAGAAGCAGAAGGCCAAGGACCCACAAGGCGCGGTCCAGACCCTGTTCGACAATGTCGGCAAAATGAGCGGCCTTTTCCGCAAGCTTGAAACCTGCGGCAAGCCTTGGGTTTCGGCCATCAACGGCACCTGCATGGGCGGTGCGTTTGAAATGTCGCTCGCCTGCCATGCCCGCGTGGCATCCGATGCTCCGGGCGTGAAGATGGCCCTGCCGGAAGTGAAAGTCGGCCTGTTTCCGGGGGCTGGCGGTACGCAGCGCGTTCCGCGCCTCGCCAACCAGCAGGATGCGCTCCAGATGATGACGACGGGTTCCAGCCTGACGGCGCAGCGCGCCAAGGCGATGGGTCTCGTCACCGAGATCGCTCCGGCCAAGAAGCTGGTCGAAACTGCAAAGAAGCTCATCAAGGGCGGCCTCAAGCCGGTTCAGCCTTGGGATGAAAAGGGCTTCAAGCTGCCGGGCGGCGCGATCTATTCGGCTGCTGGTGCGAACCTTTGGCCTGCTGCAACGGCAATCCTGCGTCGCGAAACGTCCGGCAATTATCCGGCGGCACTCGCTATCCTGAAGTCGGTTTATGAAGGCCTTCTGGTTCCTTTCGATACCGGCCTCAAGATTGAGCAGCGCTACTTTACCGAAATTCTCCAGACGACCGAAGCGGGCATGATGATCCGCTCGCTGTTCGTGTCGTTGCAGGAATTGAACAAGGGCGCGCGTCGTCCGGTCGATGAAAAGCCGACCAAGCTCAAGAAGATCGGCGTTATCGGCGCGGGCTTCATGGGTGCAGGCATTGCTTATGTGACGGCGAAGGCTGGCATTCCGGTGGTGCTGATCGACCGCGATCAGGAATCTGCCGACAAGGGTAAGGCACACGCCGCTGACCTTATCGCCAAGGAAATGCAGAAGGGCCGCGCCACGGAAGCGGACAAGGAAAAGCTCCTGTCGCTTATCACGGCAACGCCGGATTACGCGCTTCTCGAAGGTGCCGATCTGGTGATCGAGGCCGTGTTCGAGGACCGCGAAGTCAAGCGCGTGGCGACTGAAAAGGCCGAGGAAGTGCTGAAGACTTCTGCGGTTTTCGCGTCGAACACCTCGACCCTGCCGATTACCGGTCTTGCGAAAGTCTCCAAGCGTCCGAAAAACTTCATCGGCATTCACTTCTTCTCGCCGGTCGACAAGATGATGCTGGTGGAAGTGATCCTCGGCAAGAAGACCTCGGACAAGGCATTGGCCGTAGCCCTCGATTACGTGCGTGCAATCAAGAAGACGCCGATTGTCGTCAACGACACGCGTGGCTTCTACGTCAATCGCTGCGTGCTGCGCTATATGTCGGAAGCCTACAACATGCTTGTTGAAGGTGTCCCGGCTGCGATGATCGAGAATGCCGCCCGCATGGCCGGCATGCCGGTTGGACCGCTTGCGCTCAATGATGAAACGGCTATCGATCTTTCACAGAAAATCCTCAAGGCAACGCTTGTGGACCTCGGTGAAAAAGCCGTTGATCCGCGCCATGTGGAACTGGTGGATCGTCTTGTCAACGAGTTTGACCGCAAGGGCCGCAAGAACGGCAAGGGCTTCTACGATTATCCGGCAAAGCCCGCCAAGAAGCATTTGTGGCCGGGCCTCAAGGATCTCTATCCGCAGCAGAATCCTGACAAGATCGATGTGAAGGAGCTGAAGGAACGCTTCCTCGTCACCATCGCTCTGGAAGCTGCCCGCGTGATGGAAGAAGGCATCGTCACCGATCCGCGTGAAGCGGATGTCGGCTCCATCCTTGCCTTCGGTTTTGCGCCTTATACAGGGGGTACGCTGTCCTATATCGATGGCATGGGCGCGAAGAAATTCGTCAAGCTCGCCAAGGACTTGCAGAAGAAATACGGCCAGCAGTTCAAGGCGCCGAAGCTACTTCTCGAAATGGCCGAGAACGGCGAAAGCTTCTATCAGCGCTTCAACCCGTACAAGACGGAAATGAAGAAGGCAGCGTAAGCTCCCTCCTTCGCAAAATCATCAGGCGCGGCATGTTTCATGCCGCGCTTTTTGTTTGCGTGATCCGCTTTTGCTGAAATGACATAGCCTGAAAATAAGAAAATTTTCCCTGTTAATTCAGCCGTCTTGCGTAATTATAGCTTTTTCGGTAGGTTGAAGCCGAAGATGGGACGGAAATTAGGTTTAAAATCCTTTGAAGCATATCTTTCCTGATGGGGACTGTTCAGGAAGATATGTTGGAACCTACGTGGCGGATCATGACTATGTTTTCTCACGAGAGCGTGTGGGCGGCCATCGATGCCCTGGCTGAACGTCATTCCCTGAGTGCGTCCGGGCTGGCGCGTCGGGCAGGGCTGGACCCAACGACCTTTAACAAATCCAAGCGCTATGCTTCCGACGGGCGCGCGCGCTGGCCTTCGACGGAATCGCTCGCCAAGGTGATGGAGGCAACCGGCTCGACCTTCGATGAGTTCACGCGGCTCATTCAGGGCGAAAACCGCACGCCGCAATTCGGCGAATATACGCAGGACATGCAGTCCATTCCATTGCTCGGCATGGCCGAAGCCGGTGCGGGCGGCTATTTCGACGATGCCGGTTTCCCGGCGGGGCAAGGCTGGGACATTGTGGAATTTCCCGCCGGATCGGGGGAAGGTGTGTATGCGCTGGAGGTTTCGGGTGACTCGATGTTGCCCCTTTATCGTGATGGCGATACGCTGATCGTTGCACCCAATAACGCCATTCGCCGGGGCGATCGCGTGGTGGTGCGAACGAAAGACGGAGAAGTGATGGCCAAGATCCTGCATCGCCAGACGCCGCGAACCATTGAGCTTCACTCGCTCAATCCCGAACATCCGAACCGCATCTTCGAGTCGAAGGATATCGAATGGGTCGCCCGCATTTTGTGGGCGAGCCAGTAATGGCGCAATCGCAGGACAGAAGCCATGCGCGCGCCGTTTTCGGCGGTCTGGCTGGCATAACAGGCGCAGTTCTGGTCGCAGCCTTCGTGGCGCCGTTCTATGGCGCGCTGGATCGACCTGTCGTCGTCATCCATTCCGGTGACACGCAGACCGGCTCCGGTACGGGCAACGGCATCGTTGTCGAACAGTTTGACTATAATGAACCGGGAACACCGCCTGAAACGGGCAATGTACCGGAGGGGACCTCACCGCAGCCGGGCGAGGGCGCACCCGCTGAAGGGCAGTCGCCTGCATCGCCGGAAAACGGCACGGCTAACGATCAATCCAATGAAAGTGACATGCAACGCGAGGCACCGCGTCCCCCGCTGAGCGATCTTGGTCTTGCATCCACGCCCAAGCCGCCGGAGCCGCCTGCACCGGCCACACCTGTCGATGCGGGCGAACAGATGCAGCTTTTGCAGCGTCCTGTCGCGGTGGCCGCCGGACGGCTGGAAAGTCAAGGCCGCATGATCGAACTGCAGGGCATCGAAATCGTGCCGGTGGAACAGACATGCCAGACAGCTTCCGGCGAAAGCTGGCCATGCGGCATGCAAGCGCGCACTGCCTTCCGGCAATGGCTGCGCTCCCGTGCCGTCATGTGCCGCCTGCCTGAAAACGACAGCGGTGCGGCAGTCGCAACCGAATGTACGCTGGGCAATGAAGATGCAGCCGCATGGCTCGTCGCCAATGGCTGGGCGAAGGCTGTTCCGGGCGGTGCCTATGACGAAGCGGGCCGCAAGGCCGTGGAGGCTCGCCTCGGTATCTTCGGCGACAAGCCTGATACGTCGCTGCCCAATCCGGAGCCGGATAGCGGCAATATGATGGATAATCCTTCGCCGCTGGCCCCTGAAACGGAGCCGCAGCCGTCTTCGCCGTCCCCACAGACGCAGGGTGAGTTTCCGCCTGCGCCGCCCGCACAATAGAGCGGCCGAATTGAGAGCATTTCCAGCAAAAGTGCGTAGCGCCTACGCGGGGAAATCAATCCACTGGACTGATTTCTGATCCCGCTTCGATGCGTCGGACAATGCGTCGAAACAAATAGTTAGAGCGGTTCCGGCAACTCCGTTTGAACTGGGACTGCTCTAAATCAAACCATCATCCCGTTCTGGGCGGCAACCAAGCCTTATCCTGAGCCGGTGCGAAGCAGCGTGTCAAAGGGTCGGGCCGAAGGGTCGGGCTTGTGCTTTCTGAACTCTCGTCCTTCGACAGGCTCAGGATGAGGGTGTCGGTACAAAACAATAAGGGCGGCTCGAAGCCGCCCTTATTGTTTGAATTCATTGGTCTGGGTTAGAGCAGGTCTTGATGTCTACGCCAGTTCGCCAGCCAGAGCCTTTTTGATCAGCGCGCGGGTTTCGTCGACGCCGTAAAGTGCGACGAAAGAGCCGAAGCGCGGTCCGCGTTCCTGGCCGATCAGCACTTCATAGAGCATCTGGAAGAAGGAAACCGAAACACCGGGACCGCCTTCCGGGCTCTTCTTGGTGTGGTCCTGATAACGCTCGATGGCGCGGGCAACATCGAGAATGGCATTCTGGATGTCGTTGCCATCGCTGCCGGCAGGCAGCGTTACAAGCTTGGCATCCAGCGCTTCGAGCGCTGCGCGCTCTACATCGTCAGGCGCGCGGAACTGCTTGGTCGGCTTCACGAAATCGTTGAAGTAACGGATCGCATAGCCGACGAGCGCGTCGAGTTCCGGGTTGTTTTCCGGCGTGACGCCCGGCACATGGCGTGAGATGAAGCCCCACAGCACAGCCGGATTTTCGGCATTCGATGCACTGACCAGATTGAGCATCAGCGCGAAGGTGACCGGCAGGTTCACCTTCGGCGGATTGCCGTAATGAATGTGCCAGACCGGATTGTTCAGCCGGTCCTTCCATTCCTGACGCTCATAGGCCGAGAGATAGGTGAAATATTCGTCCACCGCCTTCGGAATGACATCGAAATAGAGACGCTTGGCGGTCTTCGGCTTCTGGAAGTTGTAGAGCGCAAGGCTTTCGGTCGGCGCATAGGCCAGCCATTCATCGATGGAAATGCCGTTGCCCTTGGATTTGGAAATCTTCTGGCCAAGCTGGTCGAGGAACAGTTCGTAGACGAAATGTTCCGGCGCGCGACCGCCGAGGATTTCGCAAATGCGGTCATAAACGCCCGCATTGGTCTGGTGGTCCTTGCCGAACATTTCGAAATCGACGCCGAGCGCTGCCCAGCGCATGCCGAAATCCGGCTTCCACTGCAGCTTCACCTTGCCGCCTGTGACGGACAGGGTGGTTTCAACGCCGTCTTCATCGTCGAACGTGATGGTGCCAGCCTTGGCATCCACGCTCTTCATCGGCACGTAAAGCACGCGGCCGGACTTCGGCGAGATCGGCAGGAACGGGCTGTAGGTAGCCTGACGCTCTTCGCCGAGTGTCGGCAGCATGACCTTCATGATGTCATCATAGCGCTCGACGGCCTTGAGAAGCACGGCGTCGAACTTGCCGGACTTGTAATACTCGGTCGCGCTGGCGAATTCGTAATCGAAGCCGAAAGTGTCGAGGAAGCGGCACAGCATGGCGTTGTTGTGATCCGCAAAGCTCTTGTAGTCGCCGCCGAACGGGTTCGGAACGGTCGACAGCGGCATTTGCAGATAGGGCTCAAGAGCTGCCTTGTCCGGCACATTGTCCGGAATCTTGCGCATGCCGTCGAGATCGTCCGAAAAGCAGATCAGGCGCGTCTTGACCTTGTCTTCGGTCAGGATGCGGAAGGCATGGCGCACCATCGAGGTGCGCGCCACTTCGCCGAACGTGCCGATATGCGGCAGGCCGGAAGGACCATAGCCGGTCTCGAAGATCACTGTCTCCGGCAGGCCGGTCTTTGCATAGCGCTTGAGGATTTTCTTCGCTTCTTCAAAAGGCCATGCTTTCGCTTCCGCAGCCGCCACGGTCAGTTCCGGGGTCAGCGTGATTTCGGGAAGGCGGTGCGAGGTCATGGTTCAATCCTGTGAAGGGGGCTACTCGTTAAAACTTACGCGCAAGTGAGGCGCATACTGCTCTATGGCGCGGCAACCACTGTCCGTCAACGGTTGCGACCGAATTTCCTTGCGCAACGGGATGCGGCTTCCTAACTTTCAAACCAATTTGGGCCGTTGGAGTTGATTCCGGCCATTGTTGTGCAGGAGTACGCGATGAAAAAGATCACCCCGCAGGATGCACTCGTCTATATCATGATTACGACGTCTGCAGCCGATACCACCATGACAGATGCCGAACTGGAATCCATCGGAAATGTGGTGACGCGCCTGCCGGTTTTCCGTGGTTTCGATACCGGGCGTCTGCCGCAGCTTGCCAATGATTGCTATGCGCTGCTGGCCTATGAAGATGGTCTGGAGAAGATTCTCGACCTCGCTCACGAAGCCTTGCCGGAACGCCTCTACGATACGGCCTATGCGCTGGCTGTCGAGGTGGCCGCCGCCGATCTGCATGTGGAGCAGGAGGAGCTGGAGTTCCTCCAGATGTTGCGTGACCGCTGGACGCTCGATGAGCTGACCGTTGCCGCCATCGAACGCAGCGCCCGCGTGCGGTTCCGCAAGCTTGATCCTGTCGTTTAGAGCGCGTTTCGATCTGATTGGATCAGCTCGGCGCTCTAACTTCTTCTATTTCAAGCATAATCTTATCGATCCTCGTTTCATTCCGGTCGGATTATGCTCTAGGGTCAAAACCCAATCAGACTGTTGATCATATTGGTTCTCCGTGGTTCACTGCCTTCTACAGCAGGAGTTTTGGACCATGGCAGGAGAATTCTGGCTTGATGAGCAGCAGTGGGCAGTGATTGCGCCACTGCTTCCGACCAACCAGCCTGGTGCTCATCGCACCGACGATCGCCGGGTCATCAGTGGAATCATCCACGTCCTGCGATCGGGTTGCCGATGGCAGGATTGTCCAGCCTGCTACGGACCTCCAACCACCGTCTACAATCGCTTCCATCGCTGGTCAGCCAAAGGAATATGGCGGCGGCTGTTTGAAGCTTTGGTGCAATCGACTGATCGGGACATCCATATGATCGACAGCACCACCGCAAAAGCACACCGCTCTGCCGCTGGCGGAAAAGGGGGGCCGATGCCGAAGCAATCGGTCGCTCGCGAGGCGGCAGATTGACAAAAATCCATGCTGTTGTCGATGGTTGTGGCCGTCCAGTCGCGTTGCGAATAACGCCAGGGCAACGCGGCGACGCCCCTGTTGCCATTCCACTGCTCGAGCCTTTGCCTTGGACACGCCTCTGTGCAGCAGACACTGCTTACGACAGCGACGCTTTGCGAGACTTCCTTGCAATGCGAGGCACGCAACCGGTCATTCCCAACAATCCAACCCGAAAGCGGATCAGGCCGTTCGGCCCCATCGCCTATCGACGGCGAAATATCATCGAACGCACCTTCTGCCGCCTCAAGGATTGGAGGCGCGTCGCGACACGATATGACAAGCTCATGATTAACTTCGCCGCGACCTGCTACATCGCCGCCATCGTCACATGGTGGATCAATTGAGTCTGGAGCCTAGCTGTCTGGTTGTGAGACCTCATTGGCATAATAAAGCACATCATCTACTTTGGCCATGAGTTCGTCGTCAATTGCGGGTTTGTAAACAGGGTTGGCGAGGCGAGCGTTCTTCTCAATATGTTGCTTTACTTTGTCGACGGGCGACATTCCCGAAAGAACCCGCTGTCTTCGTCGATTGTAGGCATGGTTGAAGCCGATGAGCAGTGTTTCGAGATCTGCATGGCCGGCGACATTGATACCGAGAACTTCGCTCGCGACACGACCGTTAAAGCGTTCCACCATGCCGTTAGTCTGGGGCGTATATGGCTTTGTCGTACGGCGGATGACTTTGAGTTTTGCGCAGGCTTCTTCGAAGGCATCGGCGGTGAAGCATGATCCGCGATCAGTGAGCACATGCGTGATGCGGAAGGGAAACGCCTTTCGTGTCTGGCTCAGGAAGGCAACTGCATTGGCTGCATTTTCAGCATCGTAAACGGCCAGATGTACGAAGCGCGAACAGCGATCGATTGCAACATAAAGATAACGCTTGCGTATCTCTCCATCTGCGGTCCGCAGCTTCGGTAAATGTTTGACGTCAATATGGACGTAGCCCAGATCATATTCGCGAAAGCGGCCCTGTCCTTTGGTCGGAAGGGTTGATGGTTTTGCGGGACGCCTGTTCAGACCTTCAGCCTTCAGGACACGATAGATGTTGTCGCGGTTGAGATGCGGCAGAAAGTGGCGAAGGACGAAAGTCAGATCATCCAGTGGAAAGCCCGTTGCGCGTCGCACCGCGCAGATGATGGCACGCTCTTCCTCCGTGACGCGCCATGGCAAACGCTTTGGACGGCTCGAGCGATCCTGGACAGCATGCTCTCCCCGTTTGCGCCATTTGCGCACTGTTTCATCGCTGATGCCATAGCGTCTGGCGATGACACTTGTCGGCTCCGTTGATCGGGCGATCTCTGCTCGTACTGCAGGGGTCGTTCGCGCTTGAGGATGGATTTGCATCATCACAGGGCCTCATTAATCATGGTTTCGAAACGCCAGGCATTTTCAGCAATAGCCCATCCTACCTCATCCCAATGATGTTCCGCAACCAAACAGCTAGAGCGCGTTGTTTCAGAGCGAGAAATGCAAAACGGGCGGAAAATCCGCCCGTTTCCTTTATGGGGTTCAGGAAAATCAGCACACGACCGGGAGCCGTCGCGCCTTGCGCCGTTCCAGAGCGGCACGCATGATGCGGGCAGCTTCTGCAAATGTCGGCGTTTCCTTCCAGTGTTCGGCATGAATGATGCCGGTCGGGACGATATCCTTCAGCGCTTCCAGCGTGTGGCGCGGCACCATATCGGTGCAGTTCCACAGGCGACGAAAGACGACGCTGATCCGTGTAACCTTGCCGTTGACCTGAACGGACGGTTCGGTCGTTTCCAGAGCCCAATCTTCATAGGCATCGACCGCATCCTGGAATGCATGATGCAGATAGATCGGTGCGTGACCGTCATGAAGCGGGGGCAGCAAACTAGACATTTCTGTTTCCTCTCTTCCAATGTGGTTTAGCCTTAGAGCGCATCCCGAAAAGTGTGAAACGGTTCTCGGAACAAGATGCGCGAGTAACTAGGGGGCATTTGTTGCCTGGGAAATGAATTGGGGCGAACAAATGCATTTAAACAAGAGCCATGAATTGCTCTTCAGTGGTCTATGTGTGCCGTGTCGAAATGGAAGCTCACGGAATACGACAACACATAATTAACCATGATCTACGGAAGAAGGCCTGTTTGGCAAGAGGCGATTTTCTTTAAATAAGCTTTTATCGGAAAAATAATTCAAACGCATAGGTTGAAATACTGCAATAATAAGCTAGCAAATCATTGAAATATTATTTTTACTTGACGGTTAAAGATCCCGAAAAACGATGTTTTTTTCGATATTTATTGTTCGGGTGACAGGTTTTGATCCTGTCAAATTCGGATGACTGGTATAAAAAAGTCAGAGAATGAAAATGTGATTGCGGGGCAATGGATATGGCTCAACTGGTTCTGTCGCGTAGGGCTTTTCTGGCGGGATCGACCGCTTTGGCCGCTATCGCCATCTGGCCGCAACGGTCGAATGCGGCTGGTGAGGCGCAGAAAGGCGGGCGGCTGGTCGTGGCCGCAGATTCAGAACCACGCAATCTGAACCCGGCCATCGTTGCGTCCAACGGTGTTTTCTTCGTCGCGAGCAAGGTGGTCGAGCCTCTGGCGGAAGCGTCTTTCGAAGGCGAAAATGGTCTCACGCCACGGCTTGCCACGAGCTGGGAAGGTTCGACCGACGGGCTGACGGCAACGTTCCACCTGCGCGAAGGCGTCAAATGGCATGACGGCAAGCCGTTTACATCGGCGGATGTGGCATTTTCGGCCATGGAAGTCTGGAAGCCGCTGCAAAACCTGGGACGTGTTGTGTTCAAGGCGCTGGAGAAGGTTGAAACGCCGGACGATCTTACCGCCATCTTCCATTTCTCCGAGCCGACGCCCTTCCAGCTTATCCGTAATGCCTTACCGGCATTGACCGCAGTGCTGCCGAAGCACGTCTTTGCGGGCAGTGATATCATGGCCAATCCTGCCAATGAGAAGCTCGTCGGAACCGGTCCGTTCAAATATGCCGAGCACAAGACCGGAGAATATTACCGGCTGACACGGAACGATGATTATTGGGGCGAGGGTGAGCCTTATCTGGATGAGATCGTCTATCGCGTGTTACCGGACCGTGCCGCAGCGGCAGGCGCGCTGGAGGCCGAAGAAATCGATCTTGCCGCTTTTTCCGCCGTGCCGCTCGCCGATCTGGACCGGATTTCGAAGGTTCCGGGCCTGACGGTGATTTCGAAAGGCTATGAAGCGCTGACCTATCAGCTTGTGGTGGAGATCAACCACCGCCGCAAGGAGCTGGCGGACCTGAAGGTTCGGCAGGCGATCGCTCATGCCATCGACCGCGATTTTGTGGTGAAGACGATTTTCCTCGGTTATGCCAAAACCTCGACCGGTCCTGTGCCGCGTTATGACAGCCAGTTTTATACCGATGACGTGCCGTCCTATCCGTTCGACGTCGCGAAGGCGAATGCGCTTCTGGACGAGGCTGGCTACAAGCGGGGCAAGGACGGCACGCGCTTCGCGCTCAAGCTTCTTCCTGCGCCCTATTTCAATGAAACGAAACAGTTCGGCGATTATCTGCGTCAGGCGCTTGCTGCTGTCGGCATCGATGCGCGCATCGTCAATAATGATTCCGCCGCGCACCAGAAGGCAGTTTACACCGATCATGACTTCGATCTGGCGATTGCACCGACGGTTTATCGCGGCGATCCGGCCATATCCACGACAATTCTGGTCGAAAGCGGTATTCCGGCAGGCGTGCCGTTTTCCAATCAGGGCGGCTATGCCAATGCTGAACTGGACGCGCTGATCGCCAAAGCCGCACGCGAAATCGATGAGAAAAAGCGCACGGCGCTCTATCATCGGTTCCAGCAGATGGTGGAGGCAGATTTGCCACTGATTAACGTGGCGGAATGGGGTTTCATCACCGTTGCCCGTGACCGCGTGAAGAATGTTTCCAACAATCCTCGCTGGGCTGTTTCCAACTGGGCGGATACGTGGCTGGAACAGTGACGAACCTTTCCGATTGATTGTATCCTGTCATCGTGAAACAGATTCTGGCCCTTCTCCGCAAACGACTGCTCGGCAGCTTCATCGTGCTGCTGATTGTCATTGTCGGCTGCTTTTTCCTGGTAGAAAGCGCGCCGGGGGATGCCGTTGACGCCTATGCCGTGACATTCGGCGGCGATGCGGCAACGATTGCCGAAATGCGCGCGCGCTGGGGGTTGGATCAATCGGTCTGGCATCGGCTCGGGGCCTATCTGGCAGCGCTTGCGCAGGGTAATCTCGGCTGGTCCGTCAGTTTCAACCGGCCCATTCTCGACGTCATTCTGGAACGCTTGCCCAACACGCTGCTTCTGATGGGGGCGGCGACTGCCTTGTCTTTTGCCGTGGGCTCGCTCCTCGGGATTGTGGCAGGTGCAAAGCCCAGAAGCTTTCGCGACCGGTTTCTCTCCGTTGCATCCCTGGTCCTTTATGCGATCCCCGGTTTCTGGCTGGCGCTTGTGCTGGTCATCCTGTTTTCGATCAGGCTGCGCTGGTTGCCGTCGAGCGGCATTGAAACAATCGCTTCCGGCAAGCATGGGCTGGCGCGGGCTGGCGACATTGCAGTTCATCTGGTGCTGCCGGTTGTTTCGCTGGCGGTGATCTATCTGGCACTTTACTTGCGGGTCATGCGCGCCGCCATGGCCGAGACATGGCGTATGGATTTCGTGCGCGCCTTGCGGGCAAGGGGCATTTCGCATTCGCGCATTGTCCTGCGCCACGTGGCGCGCAACGCCTTGCTGCCGCTCGTCACCGTGCTGGGCCTGCAGGCCGCATCCATGCTCGGCGGCAGCGTGGTGATCGAAAGCGTTTTCGCCGTGCCGGGTCTGGGGCGACTGGCGCAGGAGGCTGTCGCAAGCCGTGACACGCCGCTTCTGCTCGGCGTCATTCTGGTCAGCGCCATCATGGTGATCGTGGTCAATTTCCTTATTGACCTGATCTATCTCTGGCTTGATCCACGTATCGCGACGGGGGGCGGCAGGGCATGAGCCGCTCTAAACGTTATTTCAGAACGGGTGAAGGTATAACAGGTACAATCCTGCTGGCGCTGCTCGTGCTGGCAGCAGTTTCAGCGCCTCTTCTCTTTCCCGCCGATCCTTTAAGCATTGTCTCAACGCCCTTGCTGCAACCCTTTGACAATACAGATTTTATCTTCGGGACCGACCGGCTTGGACGCAATGTTCTGGCTGAACTTTTCTACGGCGCGCGCACATCGCTTGGCGTTGGGCTGGCCGCTGCCTTGGCCTCAATTATCCTCGGCAGTATCATCGGGACGCTGGCCGGTTTTGCGGGCGGTATCGTCGATGAAGTCCTGATGCGGATCACGGAAGCCTTCCAGACCGTGCCGGGCTTTCTGCTGGCGTTAGCGCTGGTCAGCATTGCCGGACCGACACTGCCGGTGCTGATTGCCGCGATTGCGCTTTCGAGCTGGACGCAGGCTGCGCGCCTCACGCGCGGGCAGGTGCTCACAATCCGCGAAAGCGACTATGTGGCTTCCGCCCGTGTCATCGGCATGCATCCAATGGAAATCGCTTTCCGCCAGATACTGCCCAACGCTCTGCCGCCGGTTCTGGCGCTGGTGCCGGTGGTCGTCGCTTCCGCCATATTGATCGAAGCGGCTCTGTCCTTTCTGGGGCTGGGCGATCCGAACCGCGTCACCTGGGGCGGTATGATCGCCGAGGGGCGTACGGTCCTGCGTTCCGCACCCTGGCTTTCGATCCTGCCGGGACTGGCCCTGGCATTGACTGTTGTGGGCGTCTATCTGGCGGGCGAGGGACTGACGAACGCCTTGTCCCGGCGCGAGGTGCAGTCATGACGGTGATCGTCCGGCTGGAACAGCTTTCCGTGCGCTATGGCCGTGAAATTGCGCTGGAGACTATCGACCTCGATGTCCTTCGCGGTGAAACACTGGCGATCATTGGCGAAAGCGGCTCGGGCAAAAGCACGCTGGCGCTGGCGCTGGCCTCGCTCCTGCCGGGCAATGCTCGCATTTCGGGCAATATGGAATGGGCAGACGGTAAGCCGCTACCGGGACGCGACATTGGCTTCGTGTTTCAGGACCCGGCATCGAGCTTCGACCCACTGATGATGGTGGGCGCGCAACTTGTCGAGACCATTCGCGCCCACGCAAAAATTGACCGAGCGGCAGCGAAAGCCAAAGCAGTAAGTCTTTTACAGCGCGTTCACATTCCGCAACCCGAAGCAAGTTTTTCGCGCTATCCGCACCAGTTTTCGGGCGGGCAGAAACAGCGCATCGCGATTGCGCTCGCTATTGCCGCCGGTCCCCGCCTGCTGATTGCCGACGAGCCGACAAGCGCGCTCGACACCATCGTGCAGAAGGAGATTGTCTCACTCTTGCGCGAACTGGTGCATGCAGACGGGATGACGCTGATTTTCATCACTCATGACATCGCACTGGCATCGGGACTGGCTGACCGCATCGCGGTTTTCCGGCGGGGTGTGCTGGTGGAACTTGGCCCCGCTAGAACGATCATTTCTGACCCACAAACAGATTATACGAAGGCGCTGATCGCTGCCGTGCCGGTGCTGGAGGCAGCCCATGAGACGTCCCATGGCTGATCCGCTTCTGAAAGCCGACAATCTCAGCTTGCGCTATGGCGACGCCCTTGCGCTCGATGGTGTCAGCCTCACGATCCGGCAGGGCGAGACATTGGCGCTGGTTGGCCCGTCCGGCAGCGGCAAGTCCACGCTGGCGCGCGCTCTGCTGCGGCTTCATCCGCTTGAAAGCGGCACAATCCGCTTCGAAGGTAAGGACTGGCTGGCGCTCACAGGTGCCAATCTCCGCAAAGAGCGGGCGCGTATGCAGATGGTGTTTCAGGACCCGCTCTCGGCTTTCAATCCGCGTGCGAGCGTCTACGATCTCTTACGCGAGCCGCTGCGCATCCACGGGCTCAAGCGCGATGTTGCGAGCCTTCTGCAAACGGTTGGGCTTGATCCGGCGCTGGTGCGGCGCGGCGTCCACGAGATTTCCGGCGGGCAGCGCCAGCGTGTCGCGATTGCGCGGGCGCTTGCAACTGCTCCGTCGCTGATCGTGCTGGACGAGGCGGTCTCGGCGCTCGATGTCACCGTGCGCGGCGCCATTCTCAACCTGTTGCGGGATATACAGAAAGCCGATCAGACGGCTTATCTTTTCGTCACCCATGATCTAGCGGTCGCGGCACAGATGGCGGACCGTATCGCCGTGATGGAGCGCGGGCAGATTGTTGAATGCCGCCCGACGCGTGAACTGATAACGGCACCGCAAGCGCCCGTCACTAGAGCGCTTATCGAAGCGGTGCCACGTCTCTCAGTTTAGAGCGGTTCCGGTTTAAATGGAATCGTCGGAACCGCTCTATCTATTTGTTTTCACGCATTATCCGACGCAAAACCGCTTCGCACTTTTGCTGGAAATGCTCTAGCTTTTGCCCAGTTCCACCGAACGCTTGCGGGCAGCTTCCACGGCTTCTGCCACAAGCGTCTTGAGGCGGTCACCGCCCATAAGAACTTCGAGCGCGGCAGCGGTGGTGCCGTTCGGGCTTGTCACTTGTTCGCGCAGCTTTGACGGCGTGTCCGTGCTGGCATCGGCCAGAGCGCCTGCACCCATCACGGTCTGCATGGCCAGAAGTGCGGCTGTTTCCTGCGGCAGACCGGCGGTCACACCGGCTTCGGTCAGGGATTCGATGAAGTGAAATACATAAGCCGGACCCGAACCCGAAACGGCGGTTACGACGTCCATAAGCGCTTCATCTTCCACACTGGCGACTTTGCCGGATGTCTCAAGCAGGCGCGCGACGAAGGCTTCGTTTTCATCGGTGACATTGGCGTTCTTGAACGTGACCAGCATGCCCTTGCCGATGGCTGCAGGCGTGTTCGGCATGCAGCGAAGAATGGCTGCATCGTGGCCAAGCTTGCTTTCAAAAAGGGCGACCGGAATACCGGCTGCAACGCTGACGAAAGTGGCAGCGGGTGCGAAGCGCTTATAAGCTGGCAGAACCTGTGCCATGACCTGCGGCTTTACAGCCACGAGAACCATGCGCGGCTTCAGATCGCCGGGGAGGGCTTCGGCATCGGCAAAGGCATGGACGCCAGCACCGGCGGCGCGATCACGAAGCGCTTCGGTCGGTTCCACGACATAAACGTCTTTCGCCTTGAGGATACCGCTATCGAGCCAACCTTTCAGCATGGCGAAGCCCATATTGCCGCAACCGACCAGAATTACCGTGTCATGCATATTGATTGTTCCACCTGTTTGATTCCCGGCGCACAGCGTCATGTACGCCTTTTCTCATTCCCTTGGGATATAGACCCGCGCGATTGCGACCTGCAAGACGGTATGGCGAAAAGCACGATATTTGCCTGCGAAGTACTGCCTGGTTATTGCAGTACGGTTTACCGATTGCTCATAAGGTATCGACCATTATGCTTGCCATCTGAAATTCTGGACAGAGCAACGAAGCAGTTCCTGTTTGCGTTGCTGGAATGGGGAGACAATGGATCCGGCATTGACGACAGGCGTTCCGCCATCAGAAGCTTTCGGACACGTCCGTATTATTATCGGCATGATCCTGGGCCTGTGCGTTTCACGCCTTTTGACAGGATTGGCGCGTTTCATCCAGCATCCCGGCAAGCAGAAAATCTATCCGGTCCATCTGGCATGGGTGGGCTTCATTCTGCTTTCCGTCATCCACTTCTGGTGGTTTGAATTCAGCTTGCGAACCATTCCGCTCTGGACCTTCGAGAAGTATCTGTTCGTTATCTTCTATGCTGGGCTTTATTTCCTGCTCAGCACGCTGCTTTTCCCCGACAGTATGGAAGAATATACCGGCTATCGCGATTATTTCATTTCACGGCGCAAGTGGTTCTTCGGCATTCTGGCGCTGGTCTATGTGGTCGATTTCATTGATACACTGCTGAAAGGAGCCGATCACTACCGGCTCTACGGCATCGAATATCCCATTCAGGTCGCTTGCTTCATCCTGTTCAGTCTGATTGCGGTGTTCTGGGGCAACCGGCGCTATCATGCGGTTTTCGCTGCCGTTGCGCTGATTTACCAGATCACCTTCACACTGCGCCACTTCGCGACGCTGAGCTAACGTTTTTCTGCATTGCGCCGGGTTTCCGCATCCACGATTTCGCGGAACTGGCGCAGTAGCGGGTGGCGTGCCGTCTGCCTGACGCCGTAATCGAGATTGAACGCATAATCGAAATCCGGCGGATTGAGCCCGATATTATGCTGCATCATGGTTTCGAGCTTGTCGAAGCCCTTGGCAAAAATAGCTTCCGTCGATTTGCCTTCGCTGTAATCCGCCCACAGCTCCATGATTTCTGCGCTGAGATCGTCCGGCAGCGGTGCGCATAGCGTCATGAGGTCGGCTTCTTCGCGCTCGGCTCGCCCATCATCGGCGGATTGATGGATGGCAGGCACATCGCCGGAAATCGCCTCGCCCAGATCGTGGATGATGCACATCTTGATGAGTTTCAGCCGGTCGCAATCGCCCAGCTCCCGGTCAAACAGCATCACCAGCAGGCATAGCCGCCAGCTATGTTCGGCTGTGCTTTCCGGTCGGCCCTGTGAGGTATGGCCGGAACGCAAAGTGCTTTTCAGCCGTTCTGCATGTTGGATAAACTGGATTATACCGCCAAGTCGGGCTGGATCGATCGGGTATTCCGTTTCCGCGCTCATGGCTGTCTCCTGATTTATCTGTATGAATCAATACATATAATTGCAATTTTAACGGTTTATTTGCCATGATGAATATTAATCTGGATCAATAGCCACGGGTGAAAAGCGGGACGGAGCGATGGTGGAACGGGACGGAGAGAGGAGACGTGCGGCTGTGCGCCCACTTCTGGCCTATGCGCCGGAATTCCTTGAGCCTGTGCCATCCGTCCGTACGACCGGAAACAATGACGAAGACCGCGAACATCAAAGGCGCCGCGAGGAATTGCTCCGCCGCAAACAGGATTTGCAAGACGCCGAAGAGAGCGAGCGGGTCGATCCGAAGGCGGATATGCAGGGCCGGATGAATGCCGTGCGGGAGGCGTTGCAAGCCAATCTTGACGGTGCCCCGATCAAGGAACCATCCGCGTCGGAATCACCTGCATCAGCCACCGTCCCGGAACCTGAACAGCCGGTACAATTGCCGCGCCGCAGGCGTCGCTGGGGACTTCTGGCCGGTTTCACCATGCTGGGCGGAATTATCGGAACCACATATGCTGTTCTGGAACCGCCCCAATATGGCGCGACGGCATCGTTGCAGGTTTTCCCGTCGGAACGGCGCAGCGAAATTGCCTCGAATGTTGTTCTTGAGCGCGCTGCACAGATGGCGCGCATTGAACGTGCAGCCGATCTGGGCGCGCCTTCATTTCTGGAGGAATTGCGCTTTCGCCTGACCCGATTGCTGCCCGAAGACCAGCAGTCTCCAGCAACGGCTGGACATAAAAAGATGTCGGGGGTGCAATTGCTGCGCCAGCGCCTTGACTTCACACAGGCGCTTGACAGTGGCACGGTCAATGTCGAGGCCACGGCTGACAGGCCGGAAACGGCAGCGCTTTTGGCCAATGCCGTTGCGCAGGCGTTTCGCGATCATCTGCAGGGCAGCAGAGAGTTGAACGGGGTTGAGGGTGATCTTTCGGCGCGTCTGCAAAGTCTGGAGGCCGATGCAGAAGCGGCGCAGCAAGCGGCAGCGGCTTTTCGCGTCAGCCGGGATTTTGGCAATGACGACAACAAGGCCGCACTTCAACGCGAGTTCTCCGACAGCAAGGCCGAGACAGCGCGTATTGCAGCGGAGGCCAACAGCCTGACCGGGGCGACCGCCGAGAGCCTCGCAGGTAAGGGCGTGCCCGAATCCATGCGTTCTGGAGCACTGGGCGCACTGGTTGAGCGGTATCGCGCCGCAGGGCAGGGGGCTGAAGCGAGCCAGATCGAAGCGGAAATCGACAAGGAGATTTCCAGCCAGCGTAGCGTGTTACAGGCCGATCTTAAGAATGCGGTCGAACGCGAGCAAAAGGCAGCGGCTGCCATTGCCGGTTTCGGCTCGACGCCCGCAACAGATGAAGACAAAGCCCGGCTGCAGATGCTGGAACGAGATGCGGCGGCAAAGCAGGCACTCTTTGAAGATATGCAGATGCGTGCGGCAAGGGGCGAGCCTGCCTCGGCTGGGTCTGCTGCGACAGTGCGGATTGTTACGCCAGCCATGGCAGAACCGAACCCGCGCACTCTCTCCCCGCAAGGGGTTGTCGCCCTTGGGTTGCTGGCCGGGTTTTTGCTTGGTCTTCTTTCGATGATGCTGGCCGGTCGCAAGCCCCGGTCGTCGGTCAGGAATGAAGCTGAGCCGGACGAGGTTCTGGAACCCTACGGCGAAACCCGGCTTGCTGCCGTTATCCGCGAAGCCAATGCGCGCTGGGAAGCCGAGAATGAAGGCGCCAACCGCACCACGGAGAATGCCGCCCTCGGTCGTGCCATCGATGACGTGCGTTCATCCCGTATCACGAGACCCTGACTGGTTCTCGCAGGACTTTGCGTTCTGAAACCTCATAAAATCCTGCATTGTCGCGCATTCGCCAATTGTCATCGGGCGTCATGACGCTTATGGGCATGTGTACGAAAAAGATGTCGTGTATCTCCCAGACACTTAAGCCCGATATCACAAAAGAACGGAGCGCTCGCTATGGCTCAATTGATTGATGGCAAGAAGCTCGCCGAGGATGTGGTTTCCACGGTGAAGACCGAAACCGAAAAGCTCGTGGCCGCGACCGGCATTGTGCCCGGCATCGCGGTGGTTATTGTCGGCGAAGACCCGGCAAGTCAGGTTTATGTCGCGTCCAAGAGCAAGAAGGCCAAGGAATGCGGTTTCCACTCGGTGCAGCACGATCTGCCGGAAACGGCGTCGGAGCAGGAGCTTCTCGACCTGATCGAGAGCCTGAACAACGATCCCGCCATTCACGGCATTCTGGTGCAATTGCCGTTGCCGAGGCACATTGACTCAGGCCGGGTGATCCAGACGATTTCGCCCGACAAGGATGTTGACGGCTTTCACTTCATCAATGTCGGCAAGCTTGGCACTGGCGAGGTGGAAACCGCCTTCGTTCCCTGCACGCCAGCGGGCGCGATGATTATGATCGAGCGCGTCCATGGCCGTGATCTTTCGGGCCTTAATGCGGTGGTGATCGGGCGTTCCAACATTGTTGGCAAGCCGATGTTCAATCTTCTGCTCGCCGCCAACGCCACCGTTACGGTTGCGCATAGCCGCACGAAAGACCTGCCTGCGATTGCCCGCACGGCGGATATTCTGGTGGCGGCGGTCGGTCGTCCGCAAATGGTCAAGGGCGATTGGGTCAAGCCCGGCGCAACGGTGATCGATGTCGGTATCAATCGCATTCCGGCTCCCGAACGGGGTGAAGGCAAGACACGATTGGTCGGCGATGTCGATTTTGCGGAAGCCGAAAAGGTCGCCGGAGCGATTACGCCGGTTCCGGGTGGCGTCGGTCCGATGACCATCGCCATGCTGATGGCAAATACGCTGACCGCCGCCTGCCGCACTGCTGGCGTGAAAAAGCCAGTTTTTTGACACAATTCAACTGTGCTTTTTGCGTAAGTTTATTCCGGTTTTGATGGTTTGAGAGGCAAAACAGCTTAAATCGCTGTTTTGCCTCAATTTCATTCCGGCTGTTTTCAGAACACCGAAGCGCCTTCGTCAGCCCGGCCGGCGATCTGGCGGAAGGCGCGGAACAATTCGCGTCCCATGCCATGTTCGTTGCCGGAAAGATCAGGGCGATCTTCACCGCGATCATTCAGCAGCATGAGATTGACGAGAACTTCGAGAGTGCCGTTCACGGCATCCAGACGAATGACATCGCCGTCGCGGATTTTTCCGATGACGCCACCATCAAGTGCTTCCGGCGTGACATGGATGGCGGAGGGAACCTTGCCTGATGCACCGGACAGGCGACCGTCGGTGACAAGGGCCACACGCTGGCCGCGATCCTGCAGAATGCCCAGAACCGTCATCAGCTTGTGCAACTCGGGCATGCCATTGGCTTTCGGACCCTGATAGCGGACCACGGCGATGAAATCGCCGGTCAGCTCGCCAGCCTTGAACGCGGCCTGCATTTCTGCCTGATCGTTGAACACCTTGGCGGGCGCTTCAATGACCTGACGCTCCGGCTTCACGGCGGAAACCTTGATGATCGCATTGCCGATATTGCCGGTCAGAACCTTGAGGCCGCCGGTCGGCTGGAATGGCGCATGGATCTTCGCCAGCACCTTTTCGTCGCCGCTTTTTTCCGGCACCGGCTCACGCACGACCGTGCCATCGGGGCCAAGCTTCGGCTCGATGGCGTAAGGACGCAGACCTTCGCCGAAGACAGTTCGGACATCCTCATGCAGGATGCCGCCATCGAGCAATTCGCGGATCAGGAAACCCATGCCGCCAGCGGCATGGAAATGGTTCACATCGGCAAGGCCGTTCGGATAGACGCGTGCCAGAAGCGGCACCACATCCGAAATCTCGGAAATATCGTGCCATGTCAGCTTGATACCGGCAGCCGCCGCCATGGCGATCAGGTGGATGGTATGGTTGGTCGAGCCGCCGGTCGCATTGAGACCAATGACGCCATTGACGAAGGAACGTTCGTCCAGCATTTCGCCGACCGGCGTATATTCATTGCCGCAGGCGGTGATCGCCAATGCTCGCTTGGCGGCTTCGCGGGTCAAGGCATCACGCAGCGGCGTGCCCGGATTGATAAAGGATGCACCTGGCAGATGCAGGCCCATGATTTCCATCAGCATCTGGTTGGAATTGGCCGTGCCGTAGAAGGTGCAGGTGCCGGGACCATGATAGGACTTCGATTCCGATTCCAGAAGCTCGGCACGTCCGACCTTGCCTTCGGCATAGAGCTGACGGGTCTTGGCTTTTTCGTCGTTCGGCAGGCCGCTGGTCATCGGCCCGGCAGGCACGAACACTGCGGGCAGGTGGCCGAAGGTCAGCGCACCAATGATAAGACCGGGAACGATCTTGTCGCAGACGCCGAGATAGACGGCTGCATCGAACATGTCGTGCGACAGGCCGACGGCGGTTGCCATCGCGATCACCTCGCGGGAGAACAGCGACAGTTCCATGCCCGCGAACCCTTGAGTGACGCCGTCGCACATGGCAGGCACACCGCCTGCAACCTGCGCCACGCCACCCGCTTCGCGCGCAGCCTGCTTGATAAGTTGCGGGAAGGTTTCGAATGGCTGATGCGCCGACAGCATGTCGTTATAGGCGGTGATAATGCCGAGGTTTGGAATCTCGTCGCCGATCAACGCCGCCTTGTCATACGGGCCGCAGGCGGCGAAACCATGCGCGAGATTGGCACAGCCCAGAACGGCGCGCTTTGGCTTGCTGGATGAAGCCTCGCGCACACGGCCAAGATAGGCTTCGCGTGTCGGCTTGGACCGTTCGCGAATGCGCGCGGTGATTTCCTGAATGCGTTTATGGGCCGTCTCGGTGGGCATGGGTATCACCTGTGCCAATCTGGCTTGAATCGAGTTTAACTTGTCCAGTAGAGCTGGATCGGTGTGCGTGCATGGTGGAAGACAGCCCGCACGGGCATTTCATTCTCGTCATCGCCGGAAAGCGCCTTTTCCAGCGTTGCCTGCTTGGCAGCGCCTTCGATATGCAGAACCACCATGTCGGCTTCGGCAATAATGGGAAGGGTCAGGGTCAGGCGTTTTTCGCCAGCGCCCTCGGCATGGATAGGCAGCACAAGCGCCCTTGTTTCCGAGTTGATCGCCTGATCCAGCCGGTCGGCACCAGGAAAGAAGGAGGCAGTATGACCGTCATTGCCCATGCCAAGCACCACCACGTCGAAAGGACGACGCAACGCATCGATGCGGCTGGCGGCAGCAAGCGCCGCCGTTTCGACCGTCGCCGCCGGATTGTAGAGGCCAACGAACTTGGCCACGCCCGCATGATCGCGCAAAAGATGCTCGCGCACCAGCTTTTCGTTGGAACGGTCGCTTTCGACGGGTACGAAACGCTCGTCAACGAGGGTGATCGTGACGAGGTTCCAGTCGATCATCTTGCGTGATAGCACCTCGAACAGTCTCAACGGCGTGGTGCCGCCGGAGACGGCCAGTGTGGCCTGCCCCCGCTCAGCGATTGCGGCTGCCAGCTTGATTGCAATTGCCTCAGAAAGCGATTGCGCCAGTTCCGTTCCGCTGGTGAAGTCGTGACGTTCGATGTTCATTCCATTCCTTTCCAAAGCAGAAACTAGAGCGGTTCCAATCGGATAAAATCGTGAAGCCGCTCTATCTCTTTGTTTTTCGCATTATCCTACGCAAAACCGCTGCGCACTTTTGCTGGAAATGCTTTTAGAGGCTTTCGTGCCATGTGCGCCCGTCACGCTCGATGAGCGCGATGGAGGACGATGGGCCCCATGTTCCTGCTGTGTAGCCCTGCACAGGCTGGCTGTTCAATTCCCATCCCTGAAGGATCGGATCGACCCAGCGCCATGCCGCTTCGACTTCGTCGCGGCGCATGAAGAGGGTCTGGTTGCCGCGAACGACATCCATGATGAGACGTTCATAGGCATCCGGATTGCGTTCGCTGAAAGACTGGGCAAAGCTCATATCCAGCGGCACGTGGCGCAGGCGCATACCGCCAGGACCCGGATCCTTGATCATCAGCCACTGCTTCACGCCTTCATCCGGCTGGAGACGAATGACGAGCTGGTTGGCCATCACCTTGCCAGCGCTTTCACCGAAGATGGAATGCGGGATCGGCTTGAAGGTAACGACGATTTCCGAAACGCGCGTGGCAAGCCGCTTGCCGGTGCGCAGATAGAAAGGAACGCCAGCCCAGCGCCAGTTGGCAATTTCAGCCTTCAGCGCCACAAAGGTTTCGGTATTGCTGGTCTCGCTTTCCAGATCTTCCAGATAGCCGCGCACCGGACCGCCTGCCGAAGCACCGGCGCGATACTGTCCGCGTACCGTCATATCTTCGACGTTAAGGTTGGTAATCGGCTTTAACGAGCGCAGAACCTTGACCTTTTCATCATGGACGGCATCGGCTTCAATCGATGAAGGGGGCTCCATCGCAACGAGGCAGAGAAGCTGGAGGATGTGGTTCTGCACCATGTCGCGTAACGCGCCTGCCTTGTCGTAGTAGCCAGCGCGGCCTTCCAGGCCAACGGCTTCGGCAACGGTGATCTGCACATGGTCGATATGGGCGGAGTTCCACAGCGGCTCATAGAGCGCATTGGCAAAGCGCAGCGCCATCAGGTTCTGCACGGTTTCCTTGCCGAGATAGTGGTCGATGCGGAAGATCTGGTCTTCGCGGAAAACGCTGCCCAGCGTATCGTTGAGCGCCATAGCGGATTCCAGATCGCGACCGATCGGCTTTTCCACGATGATGCGCGTATCACGGGTAATCAGGCTGTGCGCCTTCAGGCGCGTGGCGATATCGCCGAAGAGCGTCGGGCTGACGGCGAGATAGAAGGCGCGAATCTTTTCCGGCTTCTTGCCAATCAAGGTCTTGAGCGCATCCCAGCCCTCTTCCGACTTGGCATCGACAGCCACATAGCTGAGGCGGGCGAGAAATTTTTCGACTTCCTTCTCGTCGACTTCTTCGGCCTTCACATGCTCATGGATGGCATTGCGGGCGAACTGCCGATATTCGTCATCGGTCATGGCGCTGCGCGATGCGCCGATGATGCGCGTCGGGTCGGTGAGCTGGCCCGCGCGCTGGCGCTGATACAGTGCCGGGATGAGCTTGCGTTCGGCAAGATCGCCGGAACCACCGAACACGATGCAGTCGAAAGGCTCTACCGGAATTGTCTGGCTGGTCATCTATCGCTCTCTTCTCTTCTAGTGGTCTGATTCCGACAATTGCATTCCTCTGATACAGGCGCCGAGCAAATGTCGGAATTGCAAAGACCACTAGTGACTTTATGTATCTAGTGGATTTTTCGAATTTGACGTTTGAAACAGCATCTCATTCAGGCGGAGTGCAAACGTCAAATTCAATCCACTTGCGCAAATCAGTCTGCCTACGGGCAGCATGCGATTTTCAAGCTGCCCTTGTCTATTATCTAATCGATTTAAATTCAACAGTCGCAATGCCGCAATCGCACGAAATTGAAGGCGCCCTGCCATAATTGACGGATTAACGGGTTGTGCATACATGACATGTTCATTTTGGTTCAGGTTCTTTACGCCATATTGAAACAAATAATCTGGATACAAGTGATTGCACTTTACGGGAAATGCTCAAAAGGAGAATGACATGAAGAGGCTGCAGGATAAGGTCGCAATCATTACCGGTGCCGGTTCGGGCTTCGGTTCAGGCATGGCGCACCGATTTGCAGCCGAAGGTGCAAAGGTCATTCTCGCTGATGTGAACGTAAAACGTGTCGAGGATGAACTTGCCGATATTGGCAAGAACGCCCTTTCCGTGCAGGCGGATGTTTCTCGCAAGGATGATATGGAGCGCGTGGCGCGCACGGCCTTCGAAGCGTTCGGTCGCATTGACATCATGGTCAACAATGCCGGTTTCACGCATCGCAACATGCCGCTGACGGAAGTGACGGAGGACAGTTTCGACCTGATCTCGTCCGTGAATATGAAAGCGCTTTATTATTCGACGCAGATCGTTGTGCCGATCATGGAGCATCAGGGCGGCGGCGTCATCATCAATACGGCTTCGGCAACCGCGCTGCGTCCGCGCAAGGGCCTCGTCTGGTACAGCGCGTCCAAGGGCTGGATCATCAGCGCGACCAAGGCGATGGCGCTGGAACTGGCAGACAAGAATATCCGCGTGAACTGCATCTGCCCGGCTGAAAGCGACGGTGAGGCATTGAAGCTGTTTCTGGAGGAAGACACCCCGGAGGCGCGTGCAGCGCTGAAACGCACCATTCCTCTCGACCGGTTTTCGACGCCGGAGGATGTGGCAGAGGCTGCGCTTTGGCTAGCCTCGGATGCCGCCTCCATGGTGACGGGGACGGCATTGAATATCGACGGTGGCTATTCAATCTAGCTGTCGGATTCGGCAAGGAAGTCGTCAAGAATGGCTTCCAGCCGACTGTGTCGTTCAGTGGCCATCAGCTTTCCGGTTTCCGTCTTGAAACCGGAGGCGAGGCCAAACAGTTTCGTGCGGAAATGATCGAGCGCAAAGCGCTTGTCATCTAGCGGGCGGTTTTCGGCGTGCGGGTCGCGCCAGTCGTAAAGCGCGCTGCCCATGCGGCCTGCAATGTAGAAACACCGGGCAGCACCAATGACGCCGATGGCATCTAGCCGGTCGGCATCCTGCAGAATCTTCGCTTCTGTCGTGACGGGCTCGATATTGGCCGAAAAACTGTGTGCCTCGATGGCATGGGCGACGAGGCCGATGCGAGCGTCATTCCAGCCGAGGTTCTGCAGCAAGGTTATTGCCTTTTCCGCCGCCAGTCGCGAAGCGCGGTTTCTGTCAGGCGAATTCTTCTCCACGCTCACGCAGTCATGCAGCAGGGCCGCGGCGCAGAGAACTTCGGCATCGCCGCCTTCCTGGCGCTGGATCGCAGCAGCATTTTTCCAGACGCGGGCAAGGTGGGACAGGTCGTGCGACCCATCCTCGCCATGTTCGAGCGCATGGGGCAGAAGGCTTTCGGCAAGCGTTGCGAAAGGCGCGAAGATATGTGCTGTCATCCTGGTTCTGCCGTGGGTTTTGGGATTCGGGGGATAACGGAAACTACGGGTTCTTGCGCAGGACGGTCCAGTTATAAAATGCGCCGAGAGCCATGATCAGGCATGTGCCGAGGAATACGGACCGCATGCCGAAGTGACCGCCGACGAAACCGCCAGCGACGGGACCTGCAACTTGGCCCACATATTGGGCCGAGACGGAATAGCCGAGAATGCCGCCCGCCACGCGGTCGGGCACGTTGTGCCGGATGACGCTGGTGATGCAGGGCAGCAATCCGCCCAGCGCCAGCCCCATCAGAAAACGCAGGCCGATCAACTGCCAGGCTTCCGTCACGAAAGCCTGCGGGATCAGAAGCAGCGCGGAAACCGAAAGTGCCCCGATGATGACGCGTGTATGGCCGATGCGGTCGGCGAGACGGCCCAGCCGTGAGGACGACATGATGCTGCCGAGCGCGGCAGCAGCCATCACCACACCGGAGATGAGTGTCACTTTCGTCTGGTCGTCCATGAGCTGGATCACATAGACGGTGATGATCGGCTCGATCGACATATTGGCGAAAAGCAGCAGCATGCCCGTCACCAGCATGGCGATGACCGGTTTCCTGTCAGGGATCGCTGCCCAGATGGATTCCGCCTTCTGCTCCTTGGTCGGCTTCGGTGGCTTGCGCTCTTCGCGGATCAGGAATGTGGTGGCCAGAAAGGTGAGGAAAATCACGCCGCCCGCCAGCCAGAAGGTTGCGCGAATGCCGATCAGTGGCGGCAGTGCGCCGCCGAGCAAGGGGCCAGCCAGATTGCCTGCCATGATGCCAGCCGAGAGCGCGCCCAGCGCCCAGCCGGTCTTTTCCTTTGGCGTCTGAGTGGCGACGAGGATCATCGAGCCGGACGAATAGCCGCCCGCAATGCCCACGAACAGGCGCAGTGCCACCAGTTGCCAGACGCTCGTCACCATGCCGATCAGCGACATGGCGATGGCCATGCCGAGGCTCGCGCGGATCAGCATCAGCTTGCGCCCGTATCGGTCGCCAAGCCTGCCCCACAGCGGTGCGACGAAGGCTGCGGCCAGAAAGGTCGCGCCGTAGGCGACGCCCGACCATTGCACGATTGCCGCATGATCGGTGACGCCGAGCTGTTCTACATAAAGCGGCAGGAAGGGGAGAAGAAGCGACATGGCAATGAGCGTGGTGAACGAACCGATGAGGCAGATCAGCAGGTTCTGCTTCCAGTATCGTTCGTGGTTTTCCTCAGTGGCCACATTTTCCTGGCGGGCTGTGGCGACGGTTTCGTCGCTTGCAGCGGCTTGGGCGGTGCTCATGTCATGTCTCGCGATTGCAATGTATACCATTTTGGGATACCAAAATGGTATACATGAATGCGCCTGTTGATCAGGCTTGTCAATTGCAGTGCGGATGGAAAACCAAAACTCGAAGAGCCTTCACTCTTGGAGTTTTGGCCAAGCCCGTGCGGTGATTGAGCATTTTCAAGGCGTGATGCGTTAGCATCTCAGCGCCTTGGTATAAGAGGAGAATGGTCGCCAATGTCACAGATGAGGCAGGTTGAAACGCAACTTCGCGACATGATCCTCGGTCTGGAACTGGGGCCGGGCGAACGTTTGACCGAGCGCTGGATCGAGGCGCAGTTTGAAGCCTCACGCACGCCGATCCGGGCAGCACTTTTGCGGCTGGAGGCGGAAGGACTGATCTGTCGCGAAGGGCGCGGCTGGACGGTTTCGCCGATAAATCTCAGCGAAATCGAACAGATCGGTGTCTATCGTGAAGCGCTGGAAATTGCCGCGCTGAAGCTCACCTGTGCGCTTGAAGATCGCAGCGGCGTGGAGCTGATTTTGGCGATGCTGGATAGCTGCGATGCCGGCACGTCACGCGAGGAATGGCACCGGATCGGCATGGATTTTCATATCGAGCTGGCGCGCCTGTCCGGCAACGAGTTTCTCAGCCGCGGCGTGCGCGATGCCATGCAGCGCCTCTCACGGGCGCGCTGGCTGGAGGTGCGCGACGAGACGGCGCTGGCTCGCGCATGGGCCGAACACCGCGCCATTCTCGACGCGGTGCGCGATGGAAATGCCGACAGGGCGGCGGCGTTGATGAGCGCGCATCTGGACGGCAGCCGAAGCCGCCTCGTCAGCAATCTGCACGAGGACCGCCGCGGCCTCAAGGCGCGAGGCTTTGCCGTCATCAGCGCGTGACACGGTCACCGCCATTCGGGCAGCCTATGGCCGTCGCGTGAATAATATTGCGTGCGCCCGTCACTGATACCGATATCGCGCAGGAGATATTCCGGCGAATGTTCGGTGATGACGGCATAAGTGCGTTTGCGCGAAAACAGGCGGGAGAATAGCGCGCTCCAGCCACTGTTCGTCGCATGGCTCATGGCGGGTGCTGTGACGGTTGTGCAGGCAGAATCGAGGTTTTTCATGACCTTACCTATCGAATGAAGCGGCTGTGGGAGGCAGCTGCTCGTTAAACTGTGCCTATAGGTATGCGCCTGAAAACCTTTGTTTTCCAATTGAACCTCGATTAGTATGCATAAGGAGGACTTATGCATCATGACGACAGCGCTTCCCCCTTTATCGGCCATTCGGGTTTTTGAATCCGCCGCCCGCCATGCAAGTTTTACCCGCGCTGCGGAGGAACTGGGCATGACACAGGCTGCGGTCAGTTATCAGATCAAGATCTTGGAGGAGCGCGTCGGCGCGCCCCTGTTTCTGCGTATGCCGCGACAGGTGGAACTGACTGAACTTGGCAAGCAGCTTGCGCCCGCGATCACGGAAGCGTTCGAGACAATGCGCAATGCCTTTGCCAGCCTGCGGGAAGATGCGGAGGGCACGCTTTCGATCAGCGTGCTCGCCACTTTTGCCGCCAACTGGCTGGCACATAGGCTTGGCTCGTTCCAGATGCGGCATCCGTCGCTCGCGGTCAGGCTCGATACGTCCGACAGCGTCATTGATTTCGCAACGTCCAACGTGGACATTGCGATCAGGAGCGGTTTCGGCAAATGGCAGGGGCTGGAAGCGCATCAGCTCATCAAGGCGAGTTTCACACCCATGCTGAGCCCGGCTCTGGCCGCAACCATCGGCGGAGTGAAGGAACCTGCCGATCTGCTGCGGCTCAAGATCATCGACGCGAGTGACCCGTGGTGGAAAATCTGGTTCAAGGCGGTGGGGATTGAAAACCCGCAATTGCAGGGCAATACGCAGAGCCGCCTCGGAGCGCAGCATATTGAAGGGCGAGCGACGGTCGCTGGGCAGGGCGTGGGCATTCTCACGCCTGCTTTCCACCAGATCGAAATCGCCACCGGCCAGCTTATCCAGCCTTTCGACATTCTTGGCGATGATGGACGCGCTTATTGGCTCGTGTACCCCAAATCCCGTCGCAATACGCCTAAGGTGCGCGCATTCAGGGAATGGATATTGAGCGAGCTCGACTGCGGATAGACGGTAGCCCGGACAGGCTCAATCTTTCGATGCGGCGAGGAAAACCGCGTGCTGGGCGTCATATGCACGCTTGAAGGCAGGGCGGGCTTCGCCGCGCGCGACATAGGCTGCAAGGTTCGGGTAGCCGTTCAACATGCCTGAACTCTTCAACCTGCGTAGCACGGTCACCATCAGAAGATCACCGGCGCTGAACGCGCCCTCCAGCCAGTCATTATTGCCGAGACGAGCGGAAAGTGCGTCCAGTCTTTTGCGGATACGCGCTTCCACCATTGGCATGCGCTGCATATGCCAGCTTTCCTGCCGTTCCACGAAGCCGGCCGTTTCCCGCTCGACGATCACCGGTTCGATGGTGTTATGCGCGGCGAACATCCATGTGATGGCGCGTGCGCGACCATTGGCGTCATCCGGCAGAAGGCCGGGGTTCTGTTCCGCGATATGAAGCACGATCGCGCCGGATTCGAACAGCGCCAGATCACCCTCTTCATAGGTGGGGATCTGCCCGAAGGGTTGAAGATCGAGATGTGGGCTGGCTTTCATCGCCTCAAACGAGACGAGGCGCACATCATAGTCCCGCCCGGTCTCTTCAAGCGCCCATCGAACAGGCATCTCACGCGCCATTCCCCGGCCGCGATCAGGTGATTTTTCAAATGCTGTGATGACGGGACGTACCGGACTGTTGTTGTTGGTGGACGCATTTTTCATAATAGCTCCTCCTCATGTCGCGTTCATTATCCCGGATGTAAACCGATGCCTCCCGGTTCCGGTTGCAGTCTTCTGCTGCCTCATTCCGTCCGGAATAGCCGGGTTAAAAACCTTCTATAAAATAATACCGACTAGTTGGTATGCTGTCAACGTAGGTGGACCGTAAGGAAGGTAGAGGAGAGGAAGAGGGGGGAAGGGGTAGGGAGACTGGTTGTCGAGATCGGGCTCAGGAGAACAAGAAAGGAGCGGGGACGCTGAGAAAGGAGAGACGGATTGGGAAACGGAGGAAGAAGTGAGCGGAGCGAAGGAGGGGACAGGAGAGGGGCGCACAGATTGGTCTGACTTGGATTCATGCCCCATTCGGGGGCGGCCAGATCGTACCGATCTCATGCCGACACTGAATCAGATGTTGACGACTTATGGAAGATGTATAGCCTTGCCGCATGAAAGGCGCGCCTGAGATGTTTCTCCCGGATACGCTGCGTTCTGCTGCTTGCCGCAGCGGCGGTGAATGGGGCTGGCAACCTGAAACGATACCTCTGGTGATCGATGAAGCCGAGAAATTGGGCCTTCTCAACGTTGGTGGGCAACTGCAATTCCTCATGCCGGAAGGTACCTGCGAATGTTATTGGGTAGAGGTAAATGCATTGATGGGCGAGCCATACGGCTTAACTTGGGCCGAGCGCGTCGCACTCTCCGCAACAGCCGCACGCCAGCAGATGGTTGATATCAGCCATCGCTACGACTTTATCGAAGAAGGGCGCAAAGCATTCGCCGACACTTTTGCGGCTTACGAAGCTACCGGTGGCAACGTCCGTGACCGCATGCGCTTTATTTGGTACTTACGAACGGACCGCTCATAATCGCCCCGCTGGCTTTCATGGGAGGTGCGTTTCACGCGCTTTGGTCGGGTTCGGCAAGCGATAACTATGGAACCGACAGAACCAGCGGATGACGCACGAAAGCCGAAATATCGGGCATTCAAAATTTTTTTCTGCCGAATGTCACATACGGCATTGCTGCCTCGTCATGTCTATCGAACCCCTTGAACCGAAAGGAACGATACCATGACCCCTCTGCTCAACCCGTTCAATGTTGCCCCTGCCACGATGAAGTCCTGGATGAACGCTTCGATGACCATCGCATCCAGTCTGGAAGCGAGCCTGATCGAGCTTGTCAAAATCCGTTCCTCGCAGATCAATGCCTGCGCCAATTGCATCAATATGCATACGCTTGAAGCACGCTCTCTTGGCGAGACCGAACAACGCATCTATTTGTTGTCGGCATGGCGGGAAGCACCGTGCTACTCTGAGCGCGAACGTGCGGCTCTGGGATGGGTCGACGCGCTGACCCGCCTGTCGCAAGGCCATGATCTGGAATACGCCCGCACTGCCATGCAAGCACAGTTCACCGAGGAGGAGCAAGTGAACCTTACGCTGATGATCAACATCATCAATGGATGGAACCGCATGGCGGTTGGCTTTGGTCTCTGGTTCGAACCGGAAGCCAAGAAGCCGGCAGTAAAGGCAGCCGTCTGATGGTCGACATATCCTCGCAAGGCGATGCAGCCGAAAGCTTCGATCCGCTGCGCCCGAAACTGATCCGCGTTGCCTATCGCATGTTGGGCTCGGTTGCCGATGCCGAGGATATGGTGCAAGAGGCGTTCATCCGATGGATGAACGCCGACCGCAGCGAGGTGCGTGAGCCGGAAGCCTTTCTGCGCCGCACCGTAACCCGCCTGTGCCTCGATTTTCTGAAATCCGGGCGCAACCAGCGCGAAACCTATTTCGGGCCGTGGATTCCCGATCCGGTTGTCGAAGAGGAAGCGGATGATGATGTTACCCTTCCGCTCATGCTGGCGCTGGAGCGTCTCTCGCCACTGGAACGCGCCGCCTTTCTGCTGCACGATGTCTTCGGGCTGGATTTCGACGAGATAGCCAAAACAATCCAGCGCGATGCTGCCGCCTGCCGTCAGCTTGCTGCACGCGCCCGCAAGCATGTGCGCGACGAGCGTCCCCGTTTTCAGGTCGACAAGCAGCGCGGGCTGGAACTGGCGCAGGCCTTTTTCACCGCGTCGCGCAGCGGCGATATGAATGCGCTTGGTGCGATGCTGGCAGCCGATGTCAACCTTCAGGCTGATGGCGGCGGCAAGCGCCCGGCTTTCCCGAAGCCTGTTTTCGGCTTCGACGAGGTGATGAAAACCCACGAGAAACTGGCAGGCTATTTCCGTGGCAACCAGTCCACGCTTTTGCGTACGGTCTTCATCAATGGTTTGCCCGGCATCATCACGCGTGAAGCCGATGGCGAAATCCAGACGACAGCTCTCGATATTGAGGACGGCAAGATTGTCGGCATCTATGTGGTGCGCAACCCGGACAAGCTAAAGCACCTGCACTGAGCAATACCGGCTCCCGCTTTCGGGAGACATGCTTATTTGCTTTCAGGCATGTCTTTATCCAAAAACCGGTTCCCACTTTTGGGAGACATGCTTATTTGTTTTCACGCATGTCTTTGTCCCGAAACCGGTCTCCACTTTCGGGAGACATGCTTTACCCGATCAGATAGCGGCAGGCGCCTGCCGCGCCAATGCCGATCAGCACGGTTGGAAGCATGGAAAAGCGCGTCGCTGCGAAGATCGTGATTGCAAGCGCGATCAGGTCGGCAGGCTTGTCGGACACGAAATCGGGCGCGATGACCGAAATCAGAACACAGCCGGGGGCGGCTTCCATCACCGCCGTCGCACGCTTGCTGAGCGTGCGGTTGCGCAGCAGCACATAGCCGCCGATCCGCGTGAGGTAGGTGACGCTTGCCATCAGAACGATGGTCAGAACAGCTAATGGATCGATCATTCTTCACCTGCCAGCAGATAGGCTGCAACAAGACCGGACAAGGCACCGGCGGCGACATACCAGGCGCCGGGAATGGTGAGATAGGTCAGCGCGGCCACCACAAGACTGACCAGCCATGGGCGCGCTGCCGCAAAACCTTTCCACATGCCCGCCAGCAGCACCAGAAACACTGCCGGGAATGCCATGTCGAAACCATAGGGGCGCAGGTCTCCCATCATCGGGCCGAAGGCTGCGCCAAGCGTCGTGAAGGCGACCCAGGCGAGGTAGAAAGGTATGGCCACACCGGCATAGAAGGTGAGGCTCAGCGCCGGATTGACGCCTTTCGACCGGCGACGTTTGGCATCCGCAAGGCCGAGCGCCCAGCTTTCATCGCACATCAGAAACAGGCTCGCAAAAGCCTTGCGCTTGGGCAGATGGCGGATGAACGGCGCCAGAGCCGCGCCCATCAGCAGATGGCGGCTGTTGACCAGAAAGGTGATCGCAACAATCAGGAGGACATGCGGCGGCGAGGTCCAGAGCTGGATGGCCGCGAATTCCGATCCGCCTGCAAAGTTCAGCCCGGTCATCATGGGGACTTCAATGACGCTGAGGCCCTTTTGTGCGGCCTGCGCGCCCAGAACCAGCGCATAGGGAATAATGCCAAGCAGAACAGGCAGACCGGCTGCGGCCCCGCGACGGAATTCCGAGCCGCGCCCGGATCTGCTTTTTCGAGGCACATAGGCCTGTGAAATATCCATAAAATTCCCGTTGGCTGGTCGCTGGTTAACAACCGCCCCTTGCTCAGTCTCTTGCATATTTGCTTGAGAAGTTTCGCGACTATATCCAATTTCGCGAGCAATTTGGTTGCGAATTATGCCCTTATGCATCAATATTTGGCAGGGAATGCCAATAAGATTGGCATAAATGGAATTGAACGCCAATGAAGCTGGATGAGATTGACAAACGGATTCTGCGCGTACTGCAGCGCGACGGTCGCATTGCCAACAATGATCTCGCGCGCGAGGTCGGTCTTTCGCCGTCTCCGTGCCTGCGGCGGGTGAAGCTTCTGGAAGAGGCGGGCGTGATCGACCGTTATGTTGCGGTCCTGAACCCGGCCAAGGTCGGCAAGGGGCTGACTTTCTTCACGCGCATCCGGCTGGACCAGCAGGATGAGGAAACGCTGCAGACCTTCGCCAAGGAGATATTGAAGCTGCCGCAGGTGCTCGAATGCTATTTCATGCTCGGCGATTATGATGCGATGATCCGGGTGGTTGCGGCGGATATCGAGGATTACCGCCGCTTCCAGTCGGAATATCTGAGCCGGATCAAGGGCGTTCAGAACCTGAAGACCGACGTGCCGAGCCAGACGGTCAAGCAGACTTCCGAAATGCCTCTGTAGCCTCCTCTGCGGCCCGGTTCTGCGTTATGACCGGATCGGGCCGCGCCAGTTCCGCATTGACGCGGTCTGCCAGTTCAAAGAAACGCCTGCGCACCTGCGGAGCATAGGGATTGGCATGCTCGATGGCCTGAAACACTTCCGGCGCATCGTGACGGACCATGCCGACCGCCTGCATCAGAAGGTCAAAGCTTTTCGTTGTCATGCGGGTTGGTAGCGGCTCCATCTGCACCAGAACCTTGGCAATCAGATGCGTCAGCCCCTGAACCATTGCCGCCTCGCGGTCATGATCTTCCGGCGTTGTTATGATGACATCGAGCGCAAGTTCCCTTTTCAGGAAGGCCGCAACGCGGTGAAACCGCGTGCCGCGTACGGGACAGACGGCGATTTTCAGACCTGTTATGCCGTCGCGTGCACTCTGCGGACCGAAGAGCGGATGTGTGGCGACGATATCGACATGCGCAGGCAGGCCGCGCCGCATGATATCGGCGGGGCCGACCTTGACCGAGCCGACGTCGAGAACAAGCGCACCGGGGCGCAGATGCGGGGCGATCATTTCCACCACGCGGTCAAGCGTTGCGACCGGCGTTGCAAGGATGACGATATCGCAGAGGGCGACCTCTTCTAGAGAGGTCAGGGTGACGCCATGCATCTGCGCCGTCTGTTCAAGACCTGCGGCAGGATCGTAAGCATATAACTGGAAATACGGGTTCAGGTGACGGGCGATAAGCTGCCCGAATGCACCAAAGCCGATAATGCCAATTTTCATATGCTGATTGTTGTCGCGAGACATGGACTGACCTCTTTAGGGCCGCATGGCCAGAGGCGCTGTCCTTGAAACTCAACCGCTGGCAATGCAGCGGTTGAACTATGACAAAGCAAACCCGCCGCTATATGAGCGGGGCGTAATAAGACCGGGTGCTGATGAGTGCTTTGTTCATGCCGTCTAGCTATTCCTGCTTCGGGCGCATGTCAACAGCTTCCCTTGGCACACGATGAAGTCCTTACGGGAACATCTTCGCTGCTTTGCCTTCGGCAAGCGTTTTGCCGCTGGCGTCGAGCGCCTTCACCGTCCACGAATAGTTGTGGGAACCGCCTGGAGGGCAAGGCCCCTTGTAGCGGAATGCGCCATAGGGAATAGCGGCCTTGCCATTATAGGCGACCTTGCCACCGCCATGCTGAAAGTCCATCGCATTGCGATCTACCATGCGGAACGTCAGCGTTTTCGTTTCCTTTGGAACGCCGGTGATGTTGAACGGCGGCGACTTTGAATCGAAGCATTTCTTCGTCGGTCCCCACTGGAACGACACGCCGAGATCTGCCGACAGCGCAGGCGTCGCCATTGCGGCCATGATAGCAGCCGCAACAATCATTTTCTTTTTCATCATATTTCCTTCCAAGCCCCGACATAGACTCGCTATGCCACGGTTGGAAGGTTAGTATTTTTCCAATTGCACGCAATAGGGGAAATCATCCGGCGCAGAAATGTTGCGCTGTCCTTGTGACGATAAAAGTACGTCTTGACACGAAGCCGGGTTCTGAAAGCCTATTTCATATAGGCGCGCACCACGTCGACCAGTTCGCCTGCACCTTCGTCGCGCTCTTTTTGCGGAAGGGAGCCATCGGCAACATGCATCAGAATATGGTCTTCAATCACCTCCGCCATCAGCCCGTTGACCGCGCCGCGTACGCCCGCAATCACCTGCATGACTTCCGCGCAGCCCTTCTCTTCTTCGAGCATCCGTTCCACACCCTCAAGCTGGCCGCGAATGCGGCGCACGCGGTTGATGAGCTTCTGCTTTTCGCGGATGGTGTGGGTCATGGAAGCTTCGATCCTTCATGGCAATGTTGCTGGCATTCATGCATGTCTCCCAAAACCGGTTCTCTCTTTTGGGAGACATGCTCCATATTCAGGCGGCGCGCGCTTCCACCTCCACTGTCACATGCGACAAATCATGGATTGCCGCAAGCTTCTTCCGGTAATAGGAAGGCGCTCTTGGTTCTTCAGCGATGATTGAAACAATGGCCCCGTGATGACCCGGCCCGAGTTGCCAGACATGCAGATCGGCAATTTCTCCACCCTCACGATTGATGATTTCCGTAATCTCCTCTGGCAGGTCTTCGTCCTCGGGCAGATAATCGAGGAGGGTTGAGCCAGTGTCTTTTATCAATCCCCATGACCAGTTTGCGATCACCAGCGCACCGACGATGCCCATTGCCGGATCGAGCCAGAGCCAGCCGTAAAGACTGCCCAGCAGAAGCGCTGCGATGGCAAGAACCGACGTCAGAGCATCGGCGAGCACATGCATATAGGCTGCGCGCAGGTTCCGGTCGTGGCCTCCCGCATGATCATCACCATGATCATGGTGGTGATGGCCATGGCGGTGAGAATGATCGTCTCTGAGAAGCCAGGCACAGACGAGGTTAACGATAAGCCCGATGACCGCGACCAGAATGGCTTCGTGAAAATTGATGTTTACCGGAGCGGTGAAACGCCAGAAGCTTTCCCAGCCGATCAAGAGGGCGATCAGCGCCAGAACAATTGCACTGGCAAATCCCGCCAGATCGCCGAGCTTCCCCGTGCCGAAGGTAAAGCGCGAATTATGTGCGTGCTTGCGTGCATAGAGATAGGCAAGGGCCGCAATCAGCATTGCCGCTGCATGGGTGGACATATGCCAGCCATCGGCGGTCAGCGCCATGGAGCCATAAAGGTTTCCAGCAACGATTTCGATGACCATCATCGTTGCCGTGATGGCGATCACGATCCAGGTGCGCTTTTCGTTGCGTCGGTGATTTTCGCCCAGGAAGACATGCTCATGTCTGGAATTCAGGTGATGGCCGGAATGGTTCGTATGATGATGCACGCTCATTGAAACAGCCTTTCTATTAGAATAGGGGGGTATACTATTTTTAAAAGGCTGACAAATCACACTTGCATGAGCGGCCTTAACCTCGATCAGCGCTGTCGGGTATATGCGGCGTCTCTGAATGGCAGAAAAACTCACCTTTCGAAGTAGGGCTTACGCCTATTCGAGAAGGCTTATGGCCTGATTGCCGGAATCTTTTCGGGAGCGCGATCGGCTAAGATCAGATTCGTAAACTTGGGGCAAAGCATTGAGGCGCCGCTGATCCGGGCAACACGGAACGACGCTTCAGTTTTTGAAGCTGCGCATCGTGCTTTGCTAGAAATCCACGCTGATTTTCAGGCCGGTGCCGTAACGAGAAGAGCGGAGGGATACATGTCTTCAGGAAAGAATGCGCATTCACCGCGCAGTCGTGCGCGACGGCATTTTCTGGGTCTTACAGCCGCCACTGCCGCCAAGGTCGCGGCACTGGGTGTGTTTGCTTCAATGGTGTCGTCACGTCCGTCGCAGGCCCTTGGCAACAAGTGGTGGCATGGCGGCCACGGCGGTGGTGGTCATGGTGGCGGCGGCTCCAATTGCCTGTTGAAAGGCACGCTGATCGAAACGCCGATGGGGCCGGTGGCAGTGGAGACATTGTCCGTCGGCGATCTTGTGACAACGGCTCGGGGTGAAACGCGCCCGGTCAAATGGGTGGGCTGGCAGAGCCATAGAAAAGGCGGCTCACAATGGAATGAGAATGTGATGCCGATCCGCGTCAAGCGCTTTGCCATCGACAGCAAAACCCCGCAACGCGACCTTTATCTTTCGCCCAACCACGCACTGCTTATCGATGGTGTGCTGATCCGCGCGAAGGATCTGGTCAACGGCCAGAGCATAGCACGGGTGGCGATGGACACGGCTATCGATTACTACAATATCGTTCTCGACAGTCATGATGCCGTGCTGGCGGAAGGGGCTGCCGTGGAAACCTATCTGATGCGCGGCGACAGCTATAGAAGCTTCACGAATTTTGCCGAGTATCAGGAACTATATCCGGATGAAGCCAATATCGTCATGAGCCCGTGTGCGCCGCTCATGGGCTATGAAGGTGCCCGCCAGCACATGCATGCATTGTTATGCCTGAGCGGCATTCTTCCACTACGCGACGTGGTTGAGGAAACCTATCAGCGTTTGGCGGCAAAGGTCGGTGAGAGTGTAGCGTAAAAGAGTGAATAGCACCGGACGGTGGTAAGAAAGGCGGGGCGCTGATTGGCACTCCGCCTTTCCATATGAGTAGGCTCAAGCAATGGCCTATATTCTGTCCATCAGTGCATACCACGACAGGGCAAGGAACAGCAGCGGCGAGCGGAAAGTGCGACCGCCGGGGAAGGCCGGAATGCGCAGTTCCTCGAACAGTTTCAACCGGTCGCGATTGCCTGCGACGGTTTCCGCGTAGAGCTTGCCCATGTAACTGGCGAGCATGACACCGTGACCGGAATAGCCGCCTGCGGAAATGACGCCTGGCATCACTTCGCGCACGAAGGGCTGGCGCGGCATGGTGATGCCGACTGATCCGCCCCATGCATGGGTGATTTCAACCTTGTCCAGTGCCGGATAAATCTCGGCGATCTGGCGGCGAATATGCGTGCTGATGTCGCGTGGATTGTCGGCAGTATAGGCTTCGCGCCCGCCGAACAGCAGTCTGCCATCCTTCGAACGCCGGAAATAACGCACCACAAAGCGGGAATCGTCGATGGATTCACCGCCCGGAATAATGGGGCTGTCGTCGCCGAGCGGCACTGTTGCGCCGATGAAGGAGCGGATCGGCATGACATGCGATGCGCTGACCGGCTCAAGCAAGCCGCCATAGGCATTAACCGCGATGAAGGCGTTTTTCGCGACAATGGTTCCGCGGTTGGTTTCGACTTCGACCCGTCCGCTTGCGGTGCTGATTTTGGTGGCTCTGGTGTCTTCAAACAGCTTTGCGCCTGCTGCATGGGCAGCCTTTGCAGTTCCGACTAGCAGTTTCAGCGGATGGATATGACCGGTGCCTGCGTCATAGACGCCGCCAAAATAGCGCTCTGAACCGAGGAGGCTCGCTGTTTCCGTGCGGTCAAGCAGACGCAGATGCTGATAGTTGAAGCGGCTTGCCATCAGCTCGACATGGCGTTCATACGACTTCAGATAGCGCGGCTTGTGTACGACCGAAATCTGGCCGGGCACATATTCCATGTCGATCCTGTGTTCGTCAGCAAAGGCAAGAAGATAGGCCTTGGCCTCTTCCGCCACGTCGAACAGAGCCTTGGCGCGTTCGAAGCCATATTCGGCTTCAAGGTCCTCGGCCCATGTGCGCTGGCCTGTGCCGAACTGCCCGCCATTGCGCCCCGACGCCCCATCGCCGAACCGCGCTCCGTCGATGAGCGTGACATCCACACCCTGTCTCGCCAGATGATAGGCAGCCGAAAGCCCCGTATATCCGCCGCCAATGACGACGACATCAGCCTGCCGCGAGCCATCCATCTCGGGATATTGCGGTCGGTCGGGAACAGTCGCCTCGTACCAGGAATAGCCGGGTGAGATTGGGGACTGGTAGGGCATTGGCGGCTCCGGGTGGTTAGGGCAGTAAGGCAGTAGGGCAATAAGGCATTATGTTATTGATCGGAGAGTTTCCGGATCAGAAGCCTGAGAAGTTTGCCAATACTTTCGCTTTTCACCAACATTGAATTAATTGTTTCATTCTGCATGAAGCCAAGCCTTTCGGCGATGAGGAGATGCGTTTCCATTTCCTTGAGAGAGCCTTGGGCAATGCGCAGGAATTGCTGGTAGGAGCCGCGATTTTCTCGCCCAAACCCTTCAGCGATATTAGCAGGAACGGAAACGGCTGCGCGGCGAACCTGGCTTGTTAAACCGTAGATTTCTTCCTTGGGCCAGCAATCGGTCACCTTGTAAATTGAGGTGACCATCTCCATTGCTTGCTGCCAAACAAGGAGATCACGATACGAATTGACTGCCATGATCCCCCGGTTAGCTTTTCCCTACTGCCCTACTGCCCTACTGCCCTACTGCCCTACTGCCCTAACTAAACATTGAGCAACAAAAACTCGCGTTCCCACGGGCTGATGACTTCCATGAAGGTTTCAAACTCTGCGCGTTTGATGGCGGCATAGGTCGTGACGAAGGAGCTGCCGAACAGATTGCGCAGCTCCGTGTCTTCCTCAAACAGCTCCACCGCGTCGATCAGGCCGCGGGGCAGCTCGATTTCCTTGGTGTTGACGCTGGTGGTCGCAGGCTGTTCGGCTTCAATCTTGTTCACAAGGCCGATCAGTCCGCAGGCAAGCGAAGCCGCCAGCGCGAGATAGGGGTTGGCGTCGGAGGAGGGGATGCGGTTTTCCACGCGGCGCCCGTTGGGATCGGAACGTGGCACGCGGAAGGCAGTGGTGCGGTTGTCGTAGCCCCATTTGACGTTGACGGGTGCGGAAGCATCCGGCGTCAGGCGGCGATAGGAGTTCACATAGGGGGCGAACATGACAAGCGCGTTGGGCACATGACGCTGCATGCCGCCGATAAAATGGCGGAAAGCCTCGCTTTCACTACCATCCTCATTGGTGAAGATGTTGCGTCCGGTCTTCTTGTCCACGATGGACTGGTGAATATGCATTGCCGATCCGGGCTGGCCCTGAATGGGCTTGGCCATGAAGGTGGCATACATATCGTGCTTGAGCGCCGCCTCGCGGATCGTGCGCTTGAACATGAATACCTGGTCGGCCAGTTCCACCGGGTCGCCATGGCGCAGGTTGATCTCAAGCTGGCCAGCGCCTTCTTCGTGGATCAGCGTGTCGATCTCCAGCCCCTGGCCTTCGGAGAAATGGTAGATGTCGTCGATCAGTTCGTCGAATTCGTTGACGCCCGCAATCGAATAGCCCTGTCCGCCGCCAATGGCGCGGCCCGACCGGCCGACCGGCGGGGTCAGCGGATAATCCGGGTCCGGGTTCTTGCGCACCAGATAGAATTCGATTTCCGGCGCAACAACCGGCTTCAACCCGCGCTTGCTGTAGGCGGCGACGACGTTGCGCAGCACGTTGCGCGGTGTGAACTCGACGGCACGCCCGTCCTGATAGACGAGATCGCAGATAACCTGTGCCGTCGGGTCGGTTTCCCATGGAACAGCCGACAGCGTGGAAAGATCAGGCAACAGTCTCAGGTCGCCGTCATCTTCAGGATAGTGGAAGCCGTAACCGTCTTCCGGATAATCACCCGAAATCGTCGTCATGAAGACGGCAGAAGGCAAAGCCAGTGAGGTATTGGAGGTGAATTTCTTCGACGGCATCATCTTGCCGCGGGCAACCCCCGCTTGATCGGGGGTGATGCATTCGATGTCTTCGATATCACGCCAGGCAAGCCATTCGGTCGCCTGCTTCCAGTTCTTCACACCGCGAAGAGATTTGACATAGGCAGGCGTACGGCGACGCGGGGCGCGCGTAACCTTCTTTTCCGTCGTATCAGCAGACATCAATCACCAGAAAATGATTTCGATAGTGGCATGATAGCTGTGACCGTCCTCAATGACAAATGGGTCCGGCAAGCTTTTGTGTGCGCGATCGCAGAAAGCGCACACAAAAGAAATTTGATGCATCAGAGGCCGAAATGGCCCTTGAGTGCAGGCACGTTCGCCACCAGCTGGTCGACCAGTTTCGGGTCATGATCGCGCACATAGTTGATTACCTGTCCGCCTGCTTCGGTGATCTGGTCGCTGGAGAGGCCGCTGGAACGAAGCGTGGCAGCGGCTTTCAGAAGCGCGCTCATCTTTTCGCCCGCCACATTATCCATCAGGCCCGACAGCGCGCCCATGATGCCGCCAGTGCCCGTTGCGAGCACGTCGTGAGCGGCGGCGAGCTGCTGCGCGTCCGGCAGGAGCGCGAAAATCTTGTTGCCGATTTCAGGCGCGCTGTGCTGCAGCACAGAAAACACCGAACCGGCCAGCTTTTCTGCAAGCTGCGGATCGATGTTGATCTTGGTTGCAATACTGTCGATGAGAGACTGAACAGACATGAAAATTCCGTATTCCTTGCCCCCGCAAGGGGCGGTTCAAACCGCAGTTGGCGGGTAAGCCGTTAGGCTTCCACGACAACCATCTACAAGCGACCCGGAGGCTGCTGCGCCGGATCGGGATGCAGGGACCATCAATGGTGCACCGGCGTCAATGCATGAGGCGTGGCTTTGTTGGGGTTCGGTGAATTTTCAGTCAAGATTCAGTTTGCGGAATATTGAAGTGGCTTTTCAGCGCCGGGACGAAAGCAAAGAGCTTTCGCGCAAGTTCTCGATCCCTTTGCCTTATATGGCGGATGACCGTCAGGAACGCCTGATTGGTCTGATCCATGCTCATGCCTGTCGATTTCAACGCCGTCAGACCACAGACCAGTGCGCCTATTCTTTCGCCCGCGAAGTTTCCTGCGACATTGGAAACTGTTCCGAGGATGCCATCCGCATGGTGATTTTCGGGGTTGAGCACGTCATTGGCGCGTGCCAGTGCAGGCGCACCGGGAATCAGGTTGAATATTTGCGGCGCGACAATGGGAGCCTCGTGTTGGATGATGGAGAGCAATATACCAAATGTTTGCTCGGCGGTTCCAGGGTCTATATTGGAGTTTGAGGCAATATTGTCTATCAAGGATTGGATTGACATTTCTCACCCATGAAAATTGATGAAATAATATTTGTCAGAACAATTTTATGAGAATTAATACTGTTATTTAGAATAATATAATTTTGTATTCTCTTATACGGTAAGAAAATACAGGGTGCTTCTGGTCGTGTGTTGCAAGAAGGCGTATAGGCTGCATTTGCTCATCTTCGTCGGACCCACTTGAAATGATCGTTCGCCCCCGTCCCCCTTTGTGGAAGCTCTTCTTTATTCTCAAGGGCTCCATCATCCTGCGTATCCTGCCGCAGATTTTTGCGGTTTTCCTTCTGTCGGTGCTGGTCGTCTGGGCGCATCGCGCTTTTCCCGGCTGGGTGCCAGCCGTCAACAACGGGACGGCCCTGGCGCTGCTCGGTATTGCGCTTTCGATCTTCCTCGGTTTTCGCAATAACGCCTGTTATGACCGCTGGTGGGAAGCGCGCAAAATCTGGGGCAAGCTCGTCTATACGACGCGCAATCTGGCGCGTCAGACGCTGTTGCTGGAAAATGTGCCGGGACTGGAAGGCAGGCGGGAAAAGCTGCTCCGTTATGCGATTGCGTTTTCGCAGGCAATGGTTAGTCATCTTCGGCCAGAGGGAACCGGCGGCTCAAACAAATACGACAAATGGCTGTCGGAAGAAGAGCGGAAGGGGTTGGCTCGAAGCCGCAACAAGCCCGATTTCATCTTGCGCAGGCTTGGTGTCGTGCTTGCGGATATGCGTGTGAAAGACGCTCTGCATCCGGTCGATTTCCAGACGCTGGACAGTTCAGTGTCCGCATTGGCAGAGGTTCAGGCGGCGTGCGAGCGGTTGCGGTTCACGCCTGTTCCCTTCGGCTATACGCTGCTTCTGCATCGCACAGCCTATCTGTTCTGTTTCTTCATACCGTTCGGCTTTGCGGATATGCTCGGTTGGGGAACGCCATTTGCGACGACGCTGGTGGCCTATACTTTCTTTGGTCTGGACGCGCTGGGCGATGAGCTGGAGGAGCCGTTCGGAACATTGCCCAACGATCTGCCCATCGGTGCCATCGCCGAAACAATCGAAATCAATCTGCGGGAAGCACTGGGTGAGGAAAACCTGCCTGCCCTTCCACAGCCCGTCGATTATCTTCTGATGTAAAAAAAAGCAACGGTGTTAGGCGTCAAGCACCGTTGCGTTGGCGTCTCGCATTCTAGCATTTAGGATGATGATCATTTTACGCATGACGGCGACAAGTGCGACCTTTCCGGGCTTTCCTTGCTGCTTGAGACGCGTGAAGAATGCCTTCATGTCGGGATCGAAACGAATGGCAGGCAGCGCTGCGACGTAAAGCGCGTCGCGCAGATGTCTTCTACCACCTGCAATCATGCGCTTGCCGCGCATCAGACCACTATCGCGATTAAGCGGCGCAACGCCAACCAGCTTGGCAATTTGTCCTTTGTCAGTATGCCCCAGTTCCGGCAGGTCGGCCAGGATGAAGCATGCCGTTCGTAGGCCGATCCCCTTGAGCGACATCAAAACCTCGGCCTTCCGGCCCAACTCTGCATCCGCTTTCAGGCAAGCCGTCATTTCATCCACGATAGCCTGACGCTGATCGAGCAGGAAACGCAGGCTTTCCTCGATCCAGACTTTCGTTCGCCCGGTCAACTTCTCCCGGCGATTTTTCTCCTGCACGATCATGTGCGACAATTGTCTGTAACGACTGACAAAATCCGCCAGAGCCCGCTCCTGAGAAGAGCGTTGTGGCAGAATTCTTGTTTCCATGCGCCTTGCATAATCGGCAAGAATGAAGGCGTCGATCCTGTCGGTCTTGGAGAGTTGGCCACAGGCACGTGCAAACTGCCTGATCTGCTTCGCATTGACCTTGGCGACAGGCAATCGCGCGGCCTGCAAGGCGGCAACGACAAGGCGCTCGTAACCGCCGGTCGGTTCGAGAACCAGACGTTCAATATCGTCCACAGTTGCGAGAAAGGCGAGAAAACTGGCAATGCCTGCTGCCGTATTTTGATAGGTCACTGTCTGGCCATCCGGCAGAACGCAGGCATCCAAAGACGATTTTGATATGTCGATGCCGACAAAACGGCTAGTATAAGACATGAGGCTGGTCTCCCTTATACACGAGCGCGAAGCTCCCTCAACGGTGCGACAAGACCTCAAAAGCTGCAAAGGGTTCTGCTTTTTTACGAACGAAAGTTCACGCCCCGATGGGCTCAACCGCTTTGCAGCAGCCATTGCGGTGTTGCATTCACCACAATGACATAGAGGCCGGAACGAAGTTTAACGTTCCGGCCTCAAATGTATAAGCCCCGACTGGCAGGGCCAGCCGGGGAGGTCAGTTGAGGAAATCCGACCATAAAGCGAGTGGCAGATCAACCCCGTTTCATCGAATTTTACGGGCAACTGCCAGTTCGGACATTGTGTCGCTGCCAAAAGAGAAGTGTGTGAGCATGGCGGCGACGGCGATAGTCGGGAGCATCATCATTTGTCGTGGGTGACGATAACCGGGATCAAGAGATCGCCCCAGTTGCCGTCGCCGCCATGATGCCGGGCCGAGCGGACCAGTTCCACGGAAACGCCTGCCTCGACCGCCTTCATGACGGTGTAGTTGAGGCGATGCAGATCGTTGGCGAGCATACGGATAACGGTCTGCTGATTCGTGGTCATGCTTGAAGATTGTTCTTCTGCTCTTTCCTTGACGCGTGCTGGCGAATTCATGGAACTGTTCCTCCTGTTTGTCGCCGGGCTGTTATTCAGCAGCCGGTCTGAACTGTGCTGTTTCAGTCGATTCCTTCATGGCGGTGGTCGAAGACTGGCCGCCGGTGATTGCGAGTGACACGGCATCGAAATAGCCGGTGCCGACTTCGCGCTGATGCTTGGTCGCGGTGTAGCCGTTGGCTTCGGCTGCAAATTCCGCCTGTTGCAGTTCGGAATAGGCTGCCATCTGCCGGTCCTTGTAACCGCGTGCCAGTTCGAACATGCCGAAGTTGAGCTGGTGGAAACCGGCCAGCGTGATGAACTGGAACTTGTAGCCCATCGCGCCCAGCTCACGCTGGAACTTGGCAATCGTGGCGTCGTCGAGGTTCTTCTTCCAGTTGAACGACGGCGAGCAGTTATAGGCGAGCTTTTTGCCCGGATGCGCCTTGTGCACGGCTTCCGCAAAGCGGCGAGCCTGTTCGAGATCGGGCTTGGATGTTTCCATCCAGATCAGATCGCAATAGGGCGCATAGGCAATCGCACGGGCGATACATGGCTCGATGCCGTTCTTCACCTGATAGAAGCCTTCCGCCGTGCGGCCTGCATCGTAGTCGACGAACGGCTTGTCGCGCTCATCGATGTCCGAGGTCAGAAGCTTGGCGGCTTCCGCATCCGTGCGGGCGATGACCAGTGTTGCCGTTCCCATGACGTCTGCTGCGAGGCGCGCCGCATTGAGGTTGCGGATATGCGCTGCCGTCGGGATCAGAACCTTGCCGCCAAGATGGCCGCACTTCTTTTCCGAAGCGAGCTGATCTTCATAATGCACGCCAGCCGCACCTGCCTCGATGAAGGCCTTCATGATTTCAAAAGCGTTCAGCGGTCCACCGAAGCCTGCTTCCGCATCGGCAACGATTGGGGCAAACCAGGTGTCGACCGAAAGCCCCTTGCCTTCGGCGGTTTCGATCTGGTCGGCGCGCTGCAAGGTCTTGTTGATGCGCTTGGCCAGCTCCGGAGCCGCATTGGCCGGATAAAGCGACTGATCCGGATACATGGCCGATGCTGTGTTGGCGTCCGCTGCAACCTGCCAGCCGGAGAGGTAGATCGCCTTCAGTCCGGCGCGAACCATCTGCATGGCCTGATTGCCGGAAAGCGCGCCGAGCGCATTGACGAAATCTTCCTCATGGATCAGCTTCCAGAGGCGGTTCGAGCCCATTTCAGCCAGCGAATACTTGATCTCCACCGAACCGCGCAGCCTTTTTACATCTTCGGCCGTATGCGCACGCTGGATGCCGTCGAAGCGACCCTTTGGTGCCGAAGGAATAAGGCTGTAAAAATCTGTCATTTCGGTGTCTCCTCGTGTTGTAGTCGGTATTTGTAGAGCATCTGATGGTCGCTCTTTCTGTGACCAGATTTACATTCGCGATTATTGAAGTGCCAGAGAAACCGGAGAAATGGGCATATAATTGAGGTAATGCTGTCGGAGTTTTGACTGGGCGGCGATGTAAATTTGTAAATATTGTCAAAATCGAATTTTGCGTCTATTTTGTCATGAATTGTAAAATTGCCGTTATGGGTCGGGAGAACCAGATGAGCGAACGCAAGATATTTGCCGGGCCACGCATCAGGCGCATCCGCAACGAACGGGGCCTGACCCAGACGGCCATGGCCGAAGCGCTTGGCATTTCGCCGTCTTACCTGAACCTGATAGAGCGCAATCAACGACCGCTGACGGTGCAGCTTCTGCTGAAGCTTGCCAGCGTTTACAAGCTCGACCTTGACAGTCTTCAGGCTGAAAGCGGCTCCACGATCACGGGTCTGAAGGAAGTGTTCTCCGATCCGCTTCTGACCGGCGAACTGCCCGGCGATCAGGAACTGGTCGAAATCGGCGAGGCTGCGCCCAATGCTGCCGTCGGCATCATGAAGCTTTACCGTGCCTATCGCGAGCAGCAGCAGCGCCTGTCCGATCTGTCGCAATTGCTGTCGCATGAGGGAAGCGGGGCGGAGCTTTCGGCGACGCGCCTGCCGCTGGATGAAGTGCGCGATGTGATGGCGCGGCGGCCCAACCATTATCCGCGCATCGAGGAAGAGGCAGAAAGTTTTTTCGCACTGTTGAAGCCGGATGGCGATTTGTCGAGCGCGTTGAAGGATTGGCTGCGTCGCGAGCATGGCATCTCGGTGCGCACACTGCCGGTCGCCACCATGCCGAACTGGCGCAGGCGCTATGACCGGCATTCGCAGCGACTGTTTATTTCAGAGCGTCTGTCCCCCTTCGATCAGTTGCAGGAAATCGCCATGGAGGCGGCGCTGATCCGAATGCAGGTGGTGATTGGTGTTGAGACGGAAGGGTTGAAACTTTCGTCCAGTGAAGCCAAGCGCATCGCGCGGTTCGAACTGGCGCGCTATGCGGCGCAGGCATTGATGATGCCCTATCGCCAGTTTCGCGATGCAGCGGTCCGGGCTCGTTATGATGTGGATGTACTCCGCACGCGCTTCGGCGTTTCATTCCAGCAGGCTGCAAACCGGCTGACCACATTGCAGCGACAGGGGGCAAGTGCGCTGCCCTTCTTCGTGATGGAAATCGACCATGCGGGCAATCGACTGCGCGTTGCGGGTGCCGAAGGTTTTCCGACCCGCTTCGGCGGTCAATGCCCCAAGCTGCCGGTCTATGCGGCTTTCGCCCAGGCGGGCCAGGTGCTGGTGGAACCGGCGGAACTGCCGGATGGCTCGGCTTTCCTGACTATCGCCCGCACGCTGGAGGGGCCGCAGGGCGCATTCAGCGAGCGTCCGCGCAGGACGGCGCTGCTGCTCGGTTGTGCGCTGGAAGCGGGTGCCGACACGGTCTATGGCGCTTCACTTTCAAAGGCTGGCAATACCGAGATCGGCCCGGCCTGTCGTCTGTGCGAAAGACAGGGCTGTATCACCCGCGCCGAGCCGCCGCTGACACGCCCGCTCGGTCTGGACGAAATGGTGGCGGGACTTTCTGCCTTCGACTTCCAATAATGAGCTGACATTCGTCGGGCACAACCGAAATCTCATCGCCCCTTGGGGAGCCTTTGAGATGCAATTTTTATGTTCGTCCTGTCACGACCCTGTTGACGAATGCTGTGCAATCTAAAAAAGTGCAATAAAGAAACAGTATATCCACCTTGAACCTGCACCGGAATTTAATGTGCAGATTGGAGCAAATGATGGGGATCAAATCCTTCCTTCTGGTAACGACCGTCGTGACAGGCTTTGTAGCGGCTGCCACATTTTCCGCGAGTGCGCAGGAGCGGGTGGTCAATATCTATAACTGGTCGGATTATATCGACGACTCCATTCTCAAGGATTTCACCAAGGAAACCGGGATCAAGGTCGTCTACGACGTTTACGACTCCAACGAAATTCTGGAAACCAAGCTTCTGGCCGGCGGTAGCGGCTACGATCTGGTCGTGCCATCGGGGGAGTTCCTTGGTCGTCAGATTCCGGCAGGCGTGTTCCTGAAACTCGACAAGGACAAGCTGCCGAACCTCAAGAACATGTGGGACGAAATTTCGAACCGCGCGGCAACCTACGATCCGGGCAACGAATATTCCGTCAACTATATGTGGGGCACGACCGGCATCGGCTACAACAAGGCCAAGATCAAGGAAGCGCTCGGCACCGACACAATCGACTCGTGGGCTGTGCTGTTCGACCCGGAACAGTCGGCGAAGCTTAAAGGTTGCGGCATCTATCTGCTCGATTCAGCCAGTGAAATGCTGCGTCCGGCCCTGAACTATCTGGGTCTGGATCCGAATTCGCCGTCGCCGGACGATCTGCAGAAGGCGCAGGATCTTTATCTCAAGATCCGCCCGAATATCCGCAAGTTCCACTCGTCAGAATACATCAATGCGCTGGCCAATGGCGATATCTGCATGGCGATCGGCTATTCAGGCGATATCTTCCAGGCACGTGATCGCGCCGAAAAGGCAAAGCAGGGTGTCGAGATCGGCTATTCGATCCCGAAGGAAGGCGCGCTGATCTGGTTCGACCAGATGGCGATCCCGGCAGACGCCAAGCATGTGCCGGAAGCGCTTGAATTCATGAACTACATGATGCGCCCGGAAGTGGCTGCCAAGGCTTCGAACTACGTGTTCTATGCCAATGGCAACAAGGCTTCGCAGGAGTTCATCGACAAGGAAATTCTTGACGATCCGGAAATCTATCCGACCGAAGACGTCATGAAGAAGCTGTTCGTACCGACGCCTTATGACACCAAGACCCAGCGCGTGGTCACCCGCGCCTGGACGAAGATCGTCACCGGCCAGTAAGAGCCAAAATACTATGGGACCGATATGTCCCAACCGACATCGTGAAGAGCGGCCCACTGTGCAGACGGAGGGCCGCTCTGCGTCTTGTAACAAGTGGGTTTTGCCCGCGGGATCAGGTTCCGGTTAAAGCATTTCCAGCAAAAGTGCGGAGCGGTTTTGCGTCGGATAATGCGTAAGGCAAAGAAATAGAGCGGTTCCATGGTTCCGTTTAACTGGAACGGCTCTAGTTTATAGGGGAACGGAATGGAATCTTTTGGCAGCTTTCGCCGCAAATTTGCGCCCTGGAACGATCCGGCGGCCAAGCCCTTCATTTCTTTTGAGAATGTGACGAAAATATTCGGCGATTTTACTGCCGTCGATGACCTCTCGCTCAATGTTTTCAACCGCGAGTTTTTCGCGCTGCTGGGTGCTTCCGGCTGTGGCAAGACCACGCTGATGCGGATGCTGGCCGGTTTCGAGGAGCCGACATCGGGTCGCATCACGCTCGACGGTCAGGATATGCGCGGCATCCCGCCCTATAAGCGCCCCGTCAACATGATGTTCCAGTCCTATGCGCTGTTTCCGCATATGACGGTCGAGAACAATATCGCTTTCGGCCTCAAGCAGGACGGCATGGCGAAATCGGAAATAGACGCGCGCGTCGCTGAAATGCTCAAGCTCGTGAAGCTGGAGCAATATGGCAAGCGCAAGCCACATCAGCTGTCCGGCGGCCAGCGCCAGCGCGTGGCGCTTGCCCGCTCCGTTGCCAAGCGCCCGAAGGTGCTGCTGCTGGATGAGCCGCTCGGCGCGCTCGACAAGAAGCTGCGCGAGGAAACCCAGTTCGAACTGATGGATTTGCAGGTCAAGCTTGGCATGACCTTCATGGTCGTCACCCACGATCAGGAAGAAGCCATGACCATGTCCGACCGCATAGCGGTGATGGACAAGGGCCGTATCAAACAGGTGGCGACGCCGGCGGAAGTCTATGAGGCGCCGCGCTCCAAATTCGTGGCCGACTTTATCGGCAATGTGAACATCATCGAAGGCGAGGTGGTGAAAGCCGCCAATGGCGAGGCCGAGATCGCTACCGAAAAATTCGGTTTCCACATTCAGACCGAGACCCGCGAAGAACTCAATCCGGGCCAGAAGGTCTGGTATGCGGTGCGTCCTGAAAAGACCCGGATCACACGCGAAAAGCCGGACGATGCATCGGTCAATGCGGTGGAAGGCGAGCTTTGGGATATTGCCTATTTCGGCGATATGACGGTGTTCCACGTGCGGCTCGAAAATGGGCGCACGATCAAGGCTGCAAGCCTCAATGCCGTGCGCAAGACTGAAAATCCGCTGACCTATGACGAGCGCGTCTGGGTTTCCTTCGATACTGATGCCGGTCTGGTGCTGACCGCCTGAGGAGGCCATCATGCAGAAGCTTGTCGCTTCCATTGCCAGCCGTCTCGTCATCGCAGTGCCTTATCTCTGGCTGCTGGTATTCTTTCTTGTCCCGTTTTTCATCGTCTTCAAGATTTCCCTGTCGGAAGTCGCGATGGCGATCCCGGCCTATACACCGACCTTCGATCTGGCGCAGGGGTTTGCTGCGACCTGGGAGAGGATAAAGCAGCTCTCCTTCGACAACTATTTGTGGCTGCTGGACGATCCCCTCTATTACAAGGCCTATCTGTCGAGTGTCCGCATTGCGGCTATCTCCACATTCCTGACCTTGCTGGTGGCCTATCCGATGGCCTATGGCATGGCGCGTGCGCCAACGACGATCCGCCCGACATTGCTGATGCTGGTGATATTGCCGTTCTGGACGTCGTTTCTGATCCGCGTCTATGCGTGGATCGGCATCCTGAAGCCGGAAGGCCTGCTCAATCAGTTTCTGATGTGGCTCAACATCATCGATACGCCGCTTAATATTCTCAACACGGATACGGCTATCTTTATCGGTATCGTTTATTCCTATCTGCCATTCATGGTGCTGCCGATCTATTCCTCGCTGGAAAAGATGGATTATTCACTCATCGAAGCGGCACAGGATCTCGGCTGTACACCGTTCGCCGCGTTCTGGAAGATCACCTTCCCATTGTCACTGGCGGGTGTGCTTGCGGGCTGCTTCCTCGTGTTCATTCCGGCTGTGGGTGAGTTCGTCATTCCTGACCTTCTCGGCGGTTCGCAGACACTGATGATCGGCAAGACGATCTGGAGCGAATTCTTCTCCAATCGCGACTGGCCGGTCTCGTCGGCGGTGGCTGTGGTGCTCCTGATCCTGCTGATTGTTCCGATCGTGATCTTCCAGCAGGTGCAGGCGCGGGCACAGGAAAAGGGGAAATAGGATGCAAAACAACTGGTCCCGCTTCAATATCGCATCGGTGGCTCTGGGCTTTGCGTTCCTTTATCTGCCCATCGTCCTGCTCGTCATATACTCGTTCAATGAATCCCGGCTGGTCACGGTCTGGGCGGGGTTCTCGACCAAGTGGTATGTCGAGCTGTTTCGCAATCAGGCTCTGATGGATGCGGCGTGGGTAACGATCCGCGTCGGCCTCCTGTCTGCAACGATAGCGACTGTTCTGGGCACGCTGGCAGCACTTGCGCTGACACGTTATACGCGCTTTCGCGGACGTATCCTGTTTTCAGGCATGGTCTATGCGCCGCTGGTCATGCCCGATGTCATTACCGGCCTGTCGCTGCTGCTGTTGTTCGTGGCAATGAACTTCGACCGTGGCTTCTGGACGGTGACGCTCGCACACATCACCTTTTCGATGTGTTTCGTGGCAGTCGTGGTGCAGTCACGTCTGGTGAGCTTTGACCGCTCGCTGGAAGAAGCGGCAATGGATCTGGGCGCGCCGCCGGTCACAACCTTCATGAAGGTAACGTTGCCGGTGATCCTGCCTGCGGTGGTATCGGGCTGGATGCTTGCATTCACCCTGTCGCTCGATGATCTGGTGATCGCAAGCTTTACCTCCGGTCCGGGCGCAACCACGCTGCCGATGAAGATCTACAGTCAGGTGCGCCTTGGCGTGACGCCGGAAATCAACGCGGTTTGTACGATCCTCATTGCGCTGGTGACGATAGGCGTCATTATTGCTTCGGTCGTCAACAAGCGCCGCGAAGTGCAGCGCCGCCGCGACGAACAGGCGGCGTTCCGGATGGGGTAAGACGGGAGCATTTGCCTGCTGGCCTTATCTGGTCAGTAGGCAAACCGTGCCGCGAGAAGCTTGCCCTGCGCCATGGTTGGCAATTCGATATAGCGATGCATCAACGTAGCAAGACCGATACTCAAGACAATATAGGCGGGTAGCAGCGCGATCAGGGCGACATGCCCGTAAAACACGTGCACGAGCGCAAAAAGCACTGTCGCATGGATCAGATAGAGACTGTAGGAAATACGCCCGAGAAATTGGGGCAGGGGCAGCAGCAGGAAGCGGCGCAAGGTGCCGCTTGAAGTCGCAAGCACGATGATCCAGACCAGCCCAGCCATCGTGGCCCAGTCTGTTAGATCTCCAAGCCAGTTCTTCAACATAGGCGGCCCGGCGCCGTAAGTAACCAGCAAGAGAGCCATGATATTGATCGCGACAAGCATCCGGCTGGATAGCCGCTTGTAGAAACTCTGTATGGCTGGCAGGTTCTGCGCCATGAGACTGCCCAGCAGGAAGAAGCTGGCAAAATGTACGGTTATCCACCAGCCGCCAGTATAGGGATCAGAGCGGAAACCGTTCGCGAGAATGGAAAGCCCAAAGGCGACTACAATTGCAGCAGACGGCCGCAATGTCACGGTGAGGGCGAAGAGTAGCGGAAATATGATCGATATCCGCATTTCGTAAACGAGAGACCAGAAAGCTGTATTCACTTCACCATTGGGATAGGAGCCGATGAACAGCACATGTTGCGCAATCATTTTCGGCGTCACCGGCGTAGTCCATGTGAGATTGAACCAGTTGCTGAGCGGCTGGATAGATCCGTTCAGAAGCAGGGCACCGGTAAGAGCAAGCGAGAGCGCGACGAGATAAGGCAAGTATATCCGGCAGGTGCGCCGTATGAGATAGGCTGGATAGGATGGCTGGCGACGCATGAATGGCAACGTCAGAACGAAGCCGCTCAGCAAGAAGAACAGCAGGACTGCTTCATGTGCGGCAAAAAAGAAGCGCAGCGGAGATCGCAGCAGAATGAAAAAGTAAGGCCCCATGGCCTCATAGGGCCAAATATTCACGAAATGCCGCAGCAATACGACACTCGCCGCGAGGCCGCGCAGTGCATCGAGTTCGGGATAACGCTCGGGCTGGGTATGAGTCGGCATGATCCCGTTTTCCCGCTCCTGTGAAAGGTAGCGATTTTCGGGAAAGATCTATATTCGGTCAATTTGGGCCTTTGGCTGGCCCGCATAGTCGAAAGAGGTAAAGGGGAGACTACTGCCCCGTTCCCATCGAAGACGGTGAAATAAATGGCCGATCCCACGAGCCGCCGACGAAGAAATTTAGCGGCGGCTTGGCTGGCGGGGTTTCCGCAGGCGGCTGATTGTTCTCGCCATCGGCAGTGCTTTCCTGCTGTTGCGGTTGGCTGTTGGGGAAAACAACTTCGCCGCTCAGCGCCAGGCTGCGATCCACGAAAGGTACAATTCCTGCCAGTGTCAGCGTACCGTCGGACGTGTCGAGCCGGGCATTCTCCAGCGTCGCGACACCGTCGGACAGATTGGCTTTCACATCCAGGCGGTTGAAGGCGAGGGCAACATTTTCCTTCCGCTCAAGAGCGAAAAAGCGCTGGCTTTGGGCCTTGGTGAGAAAATCCTGTACGGCAAAACCCTGCATCTGGCCGTTGTTGAGCTGAATGGAAACATTGCCCTGCGCATTGGTCAGAAGGCCGGACCAGCGATTGGCCGGACCTTTCATGAAAAGCGAGACATTGCCTTTGCCGCTCACGAAAGGCTTGTCGAAGCCAAGTGCGGTGAAGAACTGCGAACTGTCGATATCCGAGGCGTTGAAGCGCAGCTCGCCGCTGGCGCTCTTCAAGTCGCGCACGATCTGCACATTGGCCTGCATGATGCCGTTGAAGGCTTTGGCATCGCCGATATCAAAGATGGCACGGCCGCCGCGTATCTGAACTGCGGCTGCCACCCCCGTCATATTGACCGGGCCTGCTGTGGCGTTTTGTGCGGAAAGGCGAAGATCGACTTCCGCGCGGTCGATGAAACTCGTGTCGACCGCATCGCGGTCAGGATTGTTGCGCTCGTTCGGCGAACGTGCACCGCTGTCAGGCAGCGGAATGAAGGCCGAAAACAGGCGGCGAAGGTCGAGTTTATCGAAAGCCAGCGTGCCAGTCACCGCAGGCTGTTCCTGCTCCAGGCCGATCTCGATCACACCTTTGGCCGGGCTGTCGCTGGCGGTCATTTCCACATCCGCAAATTTCAGCCGCTTCGGTGTCGCTGTGATAGTGGAATCCAGTGAGAACGCGCCAATTTCGGCGCTGCCAGCAATCGGAGGAAGGCTGAGCCAGCGCACTGCGCCACTGAGTGACGGGGTCTTGGCGGTGAGATCCCCTTCGAAAAAGCGATCCTTGGAAATATTCGCCTTGCCCTGAAAGGTGAGGCTTAGCGGATTGGCAGTCAGGCTCGCGGTCACATCCGATGTGCCGCCAGCCAGAAGCGGCAGGGCTTGTGCGGCAGTCAGGCTGAACTGGGAGGTCTCGTCACGCCATTTGGCGCTACCCTTCAGTGTCGCAGCGCTCGATGTGCGTGGCCATTCCAGCGTTGCACTGACATTGGTTATCTGCTCGTCATTGGTGATTTCCGGTTCGCTACCCGGACGGTTGAACGCAATTGTTCCGTCGCGCACCACGACGCGACCGAAGGGCTGAGAAGCCTGTTGTGCAGCCTGCGCATTGTCGCCAGAACCGCTTTTTTGCAGGGCGCGTTGCGCGCGGATTGCAGTGCCGAGACGTCCGTTGGAATTGGCGATGGCGTCCAGAAGCTGCGAGAAATTCGAAACCGGACCATCGAGGTTTACATGCGGTCGGACGATCTGCGTTTCGGAAAAGGAGATATGCCCCATGATGGCATCGAGTGGTGAAAGCTCGACATCAATGCGATCCGCACTCATGAGTGGTTTCTGGCCTTGATCGGTAAGTTTGCTGAGCGTCACACCATTCAGGGACGCGCGCAGAACAGGAAACACTTTCAAGCGAGGAGCTTGCCTGAGTTCGACGCTATAGCCGGTCCAGGCGCTGATTTCCTGCGCAACGCGAATGCGGATGGCATCGGTCGAGACGATGAAAGGCACCACGGCCAGCAAGGTTGCTGCAGCCGCGGCGCAGAGAATGACGAGCGCAATTATGAGGCGCGTAAATCGGGGCCAGCGCATCAACCATCCAATCAATGAGTTTTACTAAAGCGCCAATCTGATTGAATCAGCTTGGCGCTCTAACTGTTTTTCGCACATCTTATCCGAAAACCGTTTCACGCTTCTCGGGATGCGCTCCAAGCTGTAAACCAGCAATCGGCCAAAGCAAAGACGCTGGATGTATGACTTATCATCTGCGGTGGCAGATGATGGAATCAAATCACCAGTGCTGCTTCTTTCCTATGGTTAATCAATTGCTGCACGGAAATTAACCCTGATTTTACAGTCGCTACCAATGAGTAAACTCTCAACGAAGAATTTAAGGCGTCGTTAACCGGCTTCACGCGATAAGGGATGCAACACTGAGTGATGATCGAGCTGCCGTTTCCGGTGCTCCACTGCGAATTGCTTTTGTGTCCTTTGTCTCTGAGATTCTGATAGCGCCGGTTCGTCCGGCGCTTTTTTTTATGCTTGAGAAAAGGCATGAAAAAACCTCCCGCGAGGGGAGGTTCGTTAGCTTCTTGAAAGTGAAATCAGTCGGCCAGAACGCGGGTTGGCGGGAAGGCGACCTCGACGACCGTGCCGTGGCCAGGCGTAGAATCGATCGCAAACTGCGCCCGGTTGGCTTCCACCATGGCTTTTGTCAAAGGCAGGCCTAGCCCGGTGCCTTCGCTGCGCCAGTCTTTTGCACTTTCTGCCTTGCGACGCTCCAGTGCATGGACCTGCCGGAATGGCTTCAGCGCCTGCTCGACCTCGGATTTGGTCATGCCGATGCCGGTATCGCGCACTCGCATCACGACATCGCCGTTCATTTCATAGCTTGTTGATACGATCACTTGGCCGCCCGGCGCGGTGAAACGCACTGCGTTGGACAGAAGGTTCAGTGCCACCTGCTTGATCGAACGCGTATCGGCAACGATGTCGGGCAGGTTAGACTGGAAGCTCGAACGGATGATGACGCGTTCGCGATTGGCCTGCGGCTGCATCAGCGCGATGGCTTCGGCAATGGCATCATTGAGCGAGACCGCTTCAAACTGCATGTCGAGAGCGCCCGCTTCGATCTTCGAAATGTCGAGCAGGTCATTGACGAGCGCCAGCACGTGATTGCCGGAACGATTGATGTCGCGCAGGTAATCCCGATAGCGATCATTGCCGATGGGGCCGAATTTCTCGTCGGCCATCAGCTCGGAGAAGCCGATGATCGCATTGAGCGGTGTGCGGATTTCGTGGCTTATACGAGCCAGAAACTCGGTCTTCTGGCTCGAAGCGCGTTCGGCTTCCTTGCGTGCGTTGGTCAGTTCTTCCTCGGTGCGCTTCCACTGCGTGATGTCGCGCAGAACAGCACAGTACCCACCTGCATGCGGCAGTTTGCCGATGGTCATGAACAGAGGAATGAACCCGCCCTTGGCTTCACGGCCAATGACTTCGCGCCCATCATTGAGGACACTCAGAACGCCGTTGCCGGAAAGACCATGCAGATAGTCCATCGCGGCGCGCTGGCTTTCGATGGCAAACAGCATCGAGAAGAATTTGCCTTCCGTCTCGTCGCGTTCATAGCCGAAGAGCGCCGAGGCCGAATGGTTCATGGAGCGGATGCGGCCTTCAGGATCAATAAGGACAACACCATCGGTCGCCGTGTCGAGAATGGTCTTCAGTTCCTCGACATGATCCGCAAGCGCCTGCTTCTCGTCATCGGTATTGATGGCGACTGGCGCTTGAGCCGGGGCGGCAACGGCCTCAACAGACGCTGGTGTTGCAGCTACCGGCATCAGGCTCAACATAAGTGCGCGGCCATCGCGCCAGGAAATGGCATTGAGATGCGCATCGACAGGCTCTTCGCTGCCATTGGCACGGCGCAGCACCATGCCCTGTCGTGTTTCGCCATCGTCGCTTTCGCTGTTGAACAGCACGTCGACACCACCTGCATCGCGGATATCATCAAGCGATTCATAGCCGGTGAGATCAAGCAAAGCCTGATTGACGTAGTGAATCTTATCGCCGGAATGAATGATCACCGGCACAGGAAGATTGGCCAGCAGAGCGGTTTCATCTGCGGAGGCCGGAAGCGAGACTTCTTCGGCGGCCATTTCGCTGATGAACGGTGCTTTCGCGTCAGTCTTTTCGACCGGCTGAAGGCTGTCAGAAACGGTGTCTTCCGATGGGGCAGTCGTTTCGGTTTCGGCGCGTGAATTGGCAAGACCCTGCTTGCGCAGACGGTCGGCAATTTCGCGGAATGCGTTGCGTTCGGTCTTGGTCAGCCCGCCTTCGGGGCGCTCTTCGCGCTCCTGTTCCTTCAGCATCTTCGCCTGATCCGCAGCCACTTTCTCCTGTGCGCAGGCATTCAGCAGGCTGATGACCTTGTCGGATTCGCGACGTCCCGGTGTCGGCGCGATGTCCAGTGGCGGCTTGGGCAACGTTGCAACGGGGCTGTCGTCATTGGCGACTTCTTCGGAGAGCGCCAGAACGTCGTCGTCGATAGATATTGCCGTTTCGACCGGCTCGTTGACAGGCTTGCGCGTCTGCGGAATGCCACCCGCAAGCACCAGTCCGATTTCTTCCGGGTCCTTCTCGGCCTCTGCCGGGCGCACCACACCAAAGCCACGGAAACCGGTAAACTTCCGATCACGAGAATAGACGGGCAGGGCGGCAAGCTCGACCGGCACGCGCAAGTCCGTGCCCTCTACCGGCCACATCAACCGTTTTCCCGACCATGTGTCGCGCTTGTCGAGCAGGGCCGCAATGCTGCCATCCGGGTCGAATCCGAAGACATTTGCAACATCAGCAAAGCGCCGTCCAACGACGTCGGCCGCATTCGGCCCGATTGTTCCGGAAAGGTCCGGCGATACTTCGCTGAATACGCCATCCGGTCCTACTTTCCAGATGAAGCGGGCTGGCGGAGCATCCTTATCGAACACAAAGCTGCGGGGCTTCGGCTGATCGGCAGAAGCATCTTCAGTGTTTGCGCTCGCTACAGGCTCTGGAAGCATTTCTTCCAGTATCTCTTCGGCTTCCCCCTGCAGAGCGACAGGTGCTTCCAGCGTCTCGACGGGAGCATCGCCGATAATGCAGAGAAGATGCATGGGCGGCGTGTCGGTCAGTCGCGCAATCGCTCCCGGCACGGAATGTTTTCCAGCACGGATGCGGCGTTTGACGATACGGTCGGTCGCGTCTGCGGCTTCGATGACCAGATCTTCCAGCGTAGTGGAGGAAATGTCGAGCGCAGCAAAACGCGGGCTTGCGGCAATCACCCGGCTGTTCGCATCGATCAGTGCGATATGCGTGCTGTCGTCGCTGAGACCGGAAATGACGGCTTCAGCCTTGGCGTCCTTGCCATCGGCAGTCAGCAGCAGCCCGGACACGCCGTCGGGCAGTGTAATGTGCGAAACGCTGAAACGGGTAAGGTCGGAACGCAATCCGCCACCAAGACGAACGGAAACGGTTCGGGTTTCACCGTCGGCATTGCTGTTCGATGAGGCGATCTGCCGGCGTGTGGCTATGGGCAGATCGAGGCCGCCGCCGATCATGTCTTCCACGCGATCGAAGCCGAAAAGCTTCGCGCCGGGGCCATTGACCCAAAGCACTGCCGAAAGGTCGTGCGTCAGCACGAGCTGCACATCGCCCTTTGCAAAGCCTTCGCGGATAGAATCCAGCGCGGCAATATCGATGAAGGGGTATGATCCTGACATACCTGTCCTTACCTGTTCTTTCGACCGCCCGCAGTGCTTGTTAACACCCTGTTAATAAGCCTCTTGTGGGCGCGGGTCCACATTGCCATTGGGTATGGGCTGCATTTTCTGTTTCATTAGTTAATGCGGGAAAGGCAATTTTACAGGCTCGACCCAATATCCAAGTTGTGCACAGCCGGTCATCTATAATGGTTACCAGCGCGTGACCTTTATGAGCAAGATTTGATATAGAATCCTGCAATTGGGAATTTCTCAAAAAAGAGAGCTATAATCACTTGCAATATGGATCGATTCTCCGTATGTGACCCCCTGTCGGCGACGCCAAAGCGTCACGCAGCCGACACAAAGGTACGCGGTCGTAGCTCAGTTGGTTAGAGCGCAGGATTGTGGCTCCTGAGGTCGTTGGTTCAACTCCAACCGACCGTACCATTGCCCCTCATACATTTGTTGCGAGTGTGAGCCAGCGCTGAAGCGCTCGCTCACCAATCTTTGGCAAACTCAATGAAACCAATCGATTAGCGGCAAAGCGATACAAGGCCTCTCGCACTGATTGGAACAAAAGCCCTATCCTTCCATTAGGTTTATAGCGGCAAGTTTCATGCCGCTGAAACGAACAGGAGGATTTGATCCATGAAACAGGTCAACCCGACTGAAGCAAGACAAGGCCGTGAAGGTAAGCCCGTTCTCATAGTGTTGCTGGTCAGTATCGCGGCGGCGCTCGTCGTGTGGGTACTGGTAGAGATCTACGGCGCTGTTATTTCTCCCGACGAGAACACCCCCAATGGCGAGAATTCCTTGCCGCCTGCCACGACAGAAACGGTTCCACCAGCATCGGCAAAATGACTGTAGGTCATCGCTGTTGTTAGCATTTGGCCATAGCGGAACCAAACCCCACCATGCCCGTTATCGGGCATGGAACAATTCTGGGCTGAATTTATGCACGACAATGTAATCAGTTTGCCGGTGGTTCTGGCGCGGATGCTGCTGGCCACACTGCTCGGTTCCATCATCGGCCTTGAGCGGGAATGGCGGAGGCGCCCCGCCGGGCTGAAGACCCACATGCTGGTCTGTCTCGCCTCGGCTACCTTTACAATTGTCTCGCTAGAACTGGTCAATGTACCGGTATTTAATGATCAGAATATCCGGATGGACCCCTCGCGGCTCGTGGAAGCGATTACAAGCGGCGTCGCCTTTCTGGCGGCGGGTTTTATCATCTTCGCACGCGGAAAAATAACCGGCATTACGACCGGTGCTGGTATGTGGCTTGCGGCATCCGTCGGCCTCGCCAGTGGCCTCGGCCTCTGGCATATCGCGATCATGGCGACGTTCATCGCCGTAACGGTTCTGATCGTGGTGGGCAGGATGGAAAACTCGGTTGGCCCTGACAACAGCAAAGTCAACGACAAGATCGAGGGCAAAGCCTCCTGAGCCGTTGTCGGGGCAACGATTTGTCCTGATGACGGATTAGGCTTCGGCAAGCGCCTCGGCGATGCTGTCCTTCAAGGTGAGGCGCTGTTTGCGCAGGTTCGTTTCTTCTTCCTGGCTCACGGGCGCGATCTTCGTTTCGGCGCGGTGGATGCGGTCATTGACGGAATCATACTCTTCCAGGATGCGGGCAAAATGCGCATCCTTCGCCTTCAGTGCATGAATGGCATCGAGCTGACCGGGAAACTCTTCTCCAAGTGTGTGGGGGGTATTCGACATTCTGTAGCTCCTTCCTTTGGTTGAAAAGAGCTTCGCAAGCCAACGAGCGGACGGCATTGATCGCAATCAAGACGGGCTGAAAGGAGCATGCCGAAACTGCATGGCTGGCATGCAAATGCCGATCTTCTAAGTCGTTGGAGCGATCCCCATTTGATAGTCGCGGACTAACGAAGTGTCCGTGATGGAGAGAAAAATGTTTACCCGCTTCAATAACCGTTTCGGTCGTGCATTCGCGCAATTCGGTAGCGCTGTTCGTGCTTCTGCTGCTGTGCGCGCTGGTCAGAAGCCAACTGCCCAGGACCTTGAGACGCTTGGCATCGACGTTGACCAGTTCAGTCGTATTCAGGGTTGAGCAGTTAAGTAAGCGTACGCGTATCTGAGTAAAAAAGCCCGGCTTTGCCGGGCTTTTGTTTTTTTAATCTTCGTCTGTCGCCATCTGGCTCAGCAATTCGCCCTTGCCGCGCTGGCGCATGATCATGGGGACGACGACTGCGGCAATCGCCAGTGCGATCAGCACAACCGATACCCAGGAATGCACCAGAGTCATCGGGTTGCCCTGGCTGATCTGCAGTGCCTGACGCAAGCTTTTCTCGGCCATCGGTCCGAGGATCAGGCCCACGACAACCGGCGCGATAGGATATGAGAAGCGCCGCAGCACATAGCCCAGGACACCGAACGCCAGAAGCAGGCCGAGTTCGAACGAAACCGGCAGGCCGAAGAGCATCGAGGTTGAGGCATTCGCGCCGATTGTTCCAAGCGTGGCAAAAACCAGAATGCCGGCATAGAGCCAATGACGCGGAATGGTGAGCATCTTCACCCACAGGCCGATCAGCGGCAGATTGAGAACCAGCAGCATCAGATTGGCAACGAGAAGGCTCGCCACCAGCCCCCAGACCAGCGTGGCATTGGTCACGAACAGCAGAGGGCCGGGCTGCAGGCCGAATTGCTGGAAACCCGCCAGCATGATTGCTGCCGTCGCCGTGGTGGGCAGGCCAAGCGTCAGAAGCGGCACGAGTGTTCCGGCAGCGGAAGCATTGTTGGCAGCCTCCGGCCCCGCAACGCCTTCGATAGCGCCTTTGCCGAATTCTTCCGGATGTTTCGAGAACTGCCGTTCCGCCGAATAGGAAAGGAAGCTTGATACATCGGCGCCGCCCGCAGGCATGGCCCCGATCGGAAAGCCGATGGCGGTGCCGCGCAGCCACGGCATCCACGAGCGTTTCCAGTCGTTTTTGGTCATCCAGACGGAACCCTTGACGGCAATGACTTCATCTTCTGGCCGAAGCTTCTTCGACACGACCGCAAGGGTTTCACCGATAGCGAACAACGCCACTGCCAATGTGGTGACATTGATGCCATCGAGCAGGTTCGGCGTTCCCATGACAAGGCGTGCCTGACCGGTCAATTGGTCGATGCCGATCAGGCCCAGCGCCAGTCCGATGAACAGGGATGTCAGGCCGCGCAGCGTGGAATCGCCAAATGCGGCCGAGACCGTCATGAAAGCCAGAAGCATGAGCGCGAAATATTCGGAAGGCCCGAAGGACAAGGCGAATTTCACGACCCATGGCGCGACGAAGGCGAGCGCCAGAGTGGCGATCAGGCCCGCAATGAACGAGCCGATGGCCGCCGTTGCAAGTGCTGGCCCGCCACGTCCGGCGCGGGCCATCTTGTTACCCTCCAACGCGGTGACGATGGAGGCGCTTTCTCCCGGCGTATTCAGCAGGATCGATGTGGTTGAGCCGCCATACATGCCGCCGTAATAAATGCCGGCGAACATGATGAGGGAGCCGGACGGGTCCAGCTTGTAGGTAACGGGCAGAAGGAGCGCGACGGTGAGCGCTGGGCCAATGCCAGGCAGCACGCCGACGGCGGTGCCGAGCGTGACACCGATCAGCGCATAAAGAAGATTCGATGGTTCAAGCGCCACCAGAAGTCCGTTGGCGAGAAGTGCGACAGTATCCATGAAAGCGCTCCGTCCCTAAACGAATTGTTCGAGCCAGCCGGACGGCAGCGATAGCTGCAGGCCGCGCGCAAAGATGAACCAGATCACGAAGGCGAAGACGATGCCGACGGGAACGCTGATCCAGAATTTGCGATAGCCGAAGCCGCGCGCGGTCGCCGCAAAAAGCAGGCCGGTGGACAGAGAAAAGCCAACGGTTTTCATCGTCAGCATCTGGATGACCAGACCGCCGATGATCCACGCCATCGGAGCAATTTCCTGATGCTCACGCTCGGGAAAATCGCCGCGAAGGGCTTCGAACACGGTCCAAATGGCAAGGCCGAACAATCCGGCTGCGACGACATAGGGAACGGTTTTCGGGCCGACTGGCGAGTAGCTCGTCACGTCGTTGCCGTAGGTCGTCGACCAGGCAATGGCAATGGCGACAGCTGCAAGAATAAGGGCGATGACAAGAGCGGCGAAATCTGGCGCCGCCCCTTCCGGGCGGCGCTTTTCCTGCGGTTCTGATCCTGTCATTTGACGAGGCCGATTTCCTTGAGGATGGTTTCCGTCGCGGCAACGTCCTTGGCGAGCTGTTCCTTGAACGCCGGGCCGGCGAGATAGGTATCTGCCCAGCCCTTGTCTTTAAGGGCCTTCTGCCAGGACTCAGACTTCACCATTTTCTCGATATCGGCATTGATGGCAGCTTCCTGTTCGGCTGTGATGCCGGGAGCTGCACCCACCATGCGCCAGTTCTGGATCGAAACGTCGACGCCGCCTTCCTTGAAGGTTGGTGCGTCGATGCCTTCCACGCGCTCATCGCTCGAAATGCCAATGATGCGCAGCGTACCCGCCTTGATCTGGGCTTCGAATTCGCCATAGCCGGAAATGCCAACGGTCACCTGATTGCCGAGAATGGCCGCCAGTGCTTCACCGCCGCCAGAGAAGGCGATGTAATTGACCTTTGTCGGATCGACCCCTGCCGCCTTGGCAAAGAGGCCAGCGGTGATATGGTCGGTACCGCCAGCAGAACCGCCGCCCCACGAAACGGAGCCCGGATCTGCCTTCAGTTTCGCGGCGAGATCGCCGAGGTTCTGGATATCGGAAGATGCCGGTACGACGATAGCTTCGTATTCCCCTGTGAGGCGTGCAATCGGCGTGATGGCGTCGAGTGTCACCGGCGACTTGTTGGTCAGGATAGCGCCGACCATGACATAGCCGCCAACGATGAGCTGGCTTGGATCGCCCTTGTTTTGGTTCACAAACTGTGCGAGGCCGATGGTGCCGCCAGCGCCTGGAACGTTGATGACCTGTACGCTGCCGGAAATCTTTTCATCCTGAAGCGCGCTCTGCATCGTGCGTGCCGTCTGGTCCCAGCCGCCGCCCGGAGCCGCAGGCGCGAGCACCTTGTAGTCTTCTGCAGAAGCAGAGCCTGCCATAGCCAACGCCGCTACTGACGTCAGGGCCAGAATAAATCTACGCATATGTCCTCCCAGATAGAATGTATGCCGCCTTGCGGCGGACCTCCCCAAAGTCCCGCTCCTCTAGCGGGAGAAAACTACATGGAGATTAGCGAAAACAAATTCAATAGGCCAGCGCATGCGACGATAGTTTGGCCGCAATTTAAGTAACGGGCTTTCGAATCACTTGAAAACCGCAAGCTGGAAATAGCGGACGAGACCTGCTTGACGACGGCAGCGGACCAACGTAATAGTGTAACAACGGTTCCCCGACCGAGAGCGAAGGGGATTAATAGGGAACACGGTGAGGACGACCCGAAAAGGGGCCAAGACCGTGGCTGCCCCCGCAACTGTAAGCGGATTGCCGTTCATCCTCGTGACGTTCAAAGCGTCATGCCACTGTGCCGGAGAAGCGCGGGAAGGCAGATGAACAGCAGATATTCGTGAGCCAGGAGACCTGCCGTTTAGTGTTGTCCATTGTCACGGGCGGGGATGCCCGGAGCAGGAGCCGGTTATGACAGATTTCTGCGTCGCAGGACGCTTCCTCCCATCGTCATCGCATGATTTCGATATGTTCCCGGATATGCCTGTCCGTCTTCCGCGCCGGAATTTATCCGCCGCCTGACAGGGCGTCTTTCTCTCATCATTTCGGGGACTTTCATGAATATTCTCGGCAAGATGCCGTTTCGCGCCGCCTTTTGCGCGGCTGCATTTTTTCTCGCAGGCGGGGTATCCGCACAGGCAGCGGAAACGCAATATCCGCTGACGCTGAAAAACTGCGGTCGTGACGTTACCTTCAAGCAGGCACCCGCCCGCGCGGTTGCAGTTGGCCAGAGCAGCACAGAAATTCTTTACAGCCTGGGTCTCGGCGACAAGGTTGTCGGCACGGCAGTGTGGTTCGGCCCCGTTCTCAAAGGCTTTGAACAGGTGAATGCCAAGGTCAAGCGGCTTGCCGATAATGATCCGAGCTTTGAAAGCGTTCTGGCGCAGAAGCCGGATATCGTGACGGCGGATTTCCAGTGGCATGTCGGCCCGACAGGCATCGTGGCAAAGCCTGAACAGTTCGAGGAACTGGGCATCGCTGCCTATACCTCGCCTTCCGATTGCGTTGGCAAGGACAATTCCGGCGGTGGCGACGGCGTTCGTACGGCGGCGTTCAAGATGGATATCGTCTATCAGGAAATTACCGAACTGGCGGAAATCTTCAATGTGCAGGACCGTGGCGAGAAACTCGTCGCCGACCTGAGGGCGCGCGAAGCGGCTGCGCGTGAAAAAATTGGGTCTACTGACGGCAAGCTTTCGGCTGTTGTCTGGTTCTCCAGCACGCAGGTCGATGCCGATCCTTACGTTGCAGGCAAATTTGGCGCGCCCGCCAATATTCTTTCGGCACTGGGCATCAAGAATGTGATCGACAGCGAGGAAGAATGGCCGACGGTCGGATGGGAAACGATTGCGAAATCGAACCCTTCGATGATCGTTGCTGCAAAACTGGATCGCCGTCGCTATCCGGCTGACGACATTGCCGTCAAACACCAGTTCCTTGAGAACGATGCGGTGACGAAGCTGATGCCAGCGGTCAAGGGCAAGCATGTCTTCGACATGGATGCACAGTCGATGAGCACGTCGCTTCGCGTGATCGAAGGCATTGAAACGCTTGCCTCCGACATTGCCGCCTCGGACCTGAACAAGTGACGGCGCGGGCAGCGACAGCAGGCTTCAAACAGAAGGGAAGGGCACGCTCCGGCGTGTTCTTCTTGGCCTTTTCGCTTGTCCTGCTTCTTCTTGCTCTTTGGCTCGGAGCGGCGATAGGCGAAACGGCAATACCGCTCGAGGTGGTTGCGAAGACCGTGGCCAATCGGGTGTGGAATGCCGGGTATCCGCTCGAACCCATAGATGAAGGGATCGTCTGGAGCTATCGCCTCAGCCGTGCGGTTATCGCGGCATGTTGCGGCGCGTCGCTTGCAATATCCGGTGTCATTCTGCAGTCGTTGCTTCGAAACTCGCTCGCTGATCCTTATATTCTGGGCATTTCCGCTGGTGCTTCGACAGGGGCTGTCAGCGTTGCCATTCTTGGCATAGGCGCTGGCGTGTTGACGCTATCGCTGGGTGCGTTCATTGGCGCTATTGTTGCTTTTTGCCTTGTGTCCCTGCTGGCGTTGCGGGCCGGACGCGGCAGCAGCGCGATCATCCTCGCAGGCATTGCCGGTTCGCAACTTTTCAATGCGCTGACATCATTCATCGTCACAAAGGCCGCAAATGCCGAACAGGCGCGCGGTATCATGTTTTGGCTTTTGGGCAATCTTTCCGGGGTGCGCTGGCCCGATGTTACTCTCGCTTTGCCTGCCTGCCTGATCGGGCTTGCAATCTGCCTGTGGCATGCGCGTGCGCTTGATGCTTTCACCTTCGGAACGGAATCCGCCGCTTCGCTCGGCATACCGGTACGTCGCGTCTATGCGGTGCTGATCGGTGTCAGCGCCATGATGACGGCGGTGATGGTTTCCATTGTCGGCTCGGTTGGCTTTATCGGCCTTGTTATTCCCCATGCGGCGCGCATGGTGGTCGGGGTCCGCCATGGCAGGCTGTTGCCTGCCGCAGCACTCATAGGCGCGATATTCATGATCGTCGCCGATATTCTGTCGCGTATCATCATTCCGGGGCAGGTTCTGCCGATCGGCGTCATCACGGCCTTGTTCGGTGCGCCGGCCTTCGCCTTGTTGCTTGGACAAAGGAGGGCTTCGTCATGATCCTCTCAGCACGCAATGTCGGCTGGTCGGTGGGCAATGTCGAGATTTTGCATGATGTTTCGCTGGAAGTGGCGGAAGGTGAGTTTCTTGGCATCATAGGGCCGAACGGGTCGGGAAAGACCAGTTTTCTCTCCCTGCTGTCCGGCGTTCGCAGGTGCCGCGTCGGTGAAATCAATCTGTGTGGCGCGCTCATCGATAGTTTCAGCCGCCGCGAGATCGCCCGGAAAATGGCGCTGGTCGAGCAGCAGGCAGGAACGACGGAACGCATTACGGCGCGTCAGGCGGTCGAACTTGGGCGGACGCCCTATCTCGGCGCGCTGTCGCCGTGGTCGGAGGAGGATGATGCAATCATTGACCAGGCGCTGGTCAATGTCGATATGGCGCATCTGGCTGACCGCTTTTGGCACACGCTTTCCGGTGGCGAGCGGCAGCGTTTGCATATAGCCCGCGCTTTGGCGCAGGAACCGCAGATACTGCTTCTGGACGAGCCGACCAATCATCTCGATATCGGGCACCAGATCGGGCTGCTCGATCTTGTCAGCCGCCAGAAACTGACGGTGGTGGCTGCGTTGCATGACCTGAACCATGCCGCAATGTTCTGCGACCGTATTGCGGTGATGGACAAGGGCAATCTCGTTGCGCTTGGCACGCCACGCGATGTTTTGCGGGCAGAGCGTATTGCCGAGGTTTTTGGCGTCGAGGTCGATGTCGAATATCAGGGTATCAGCGGCTGTCACATCCGTTATCGGACGCCGAGCCGTCGCTCTCTGGAGCTCAGACATTCGGCGTGACCGATTATCCGCGAGTCTTTGTTATGCGTGATGCCATCCTTTCAATAAATGGGAAATAAATAGGAATCTATAAAAGGTATCGCTAATATATTTACTATGAAATTACGGGTAACATCATGAAAATCTGTAGTTCTTTCAAATTTTACTCACAGTAATTTGAGCCGATTTGTTGACAAACTGTTTCCATAGTGTTGACGGTTGGATTATATAACCTCAGCGCATCAGGGCAATGTACTCATCAGCAAGGCTGTGGCCTTGCTTGTTGAGTGCAGGCTGAAGGACAGAAGAGATCATAGTCTGATTTGTTCCGTCATTCACGGTCCTGATATGCGGGTCGTTCCGGTTTTGGGTCGGAAAGATCCGTTTTAAATAAAGAAACATTATTGGCATGTTCGCATGAACGCGGCATGTGGCGAATGCAGTTTTTTCAATGAATTACTATACTTATAGAGAGCGGCGGCTTTTCGTTTTGGAAAGCCGCCGTTGTTTTATCAGGGGTACTGCGTGCCGGTTACTGTGAGATAGACCGCATAGAGCGACTTCGTCGCTGCAATGAATAGCCGGTTGCGGCGGGGACCGCCGAAGGTCACATTGGCGACCGTCTGCGGCGTCTTGATCTTGCCGAGCAGCGTGCCTTCCGGCGAGAAGCAGTGCACGCCATCGCCTGCGCTGGTCCACAGATTGCCATCCGTATCGAAGCGGAAGCCGTCCGGCAGGCCATCGTCTATGGTGCAGAACACACTGCCGCCCGTCAGGCGCTTGCCGCCATCCACAACGTCGAAAACGCGGATGTGGCGCGGTGCATTCTCATCGTGGCTATAAGCGCTGTCGGCGACATAGAGCTTGGTTTCGTCTGGCGAGAAGGCAAGTCCGTTCGGCTGGTGGAAGTCGGTTACGACGGCATTGATCTCGCCAGTCTTCGGGTCGAGGCGATAGACATTGCGTGTCGGCTGCTCTGGGGCGGCCTTGTAGCCTTCATAATCGGCCATGATGCCGTAGGTCGGATCGGTAAACCACACGGTGCCGTCCGAGCGCACGATGACGTCGTTGGGCGCATTGAGTTTTTTGCCCTGATAGCTGTCGGCGAGCACGGTGATGCTGCCATCCGCTTCCGTGCGGGTGACGCGACGACCTCCATGCTCGCAGGTGACGAGGCGTCCTTCGCGGTCACGCGTATTGCCGTTGGAAAAATTGGACGGGTTGCGGAACACCGAAACGCCGCCGCCGATCTCACCTTCAATTTCGCTGCCCGGCACCCAGCGCAGGATGCGCTGGTTCGGAATGTCGCTCCACAGAAGGCAGTTCTGGTCACCGAACCACACTGGGCCTTCTGCCCAGCGGCAGTCGCTATAAAGTTCGTCCAGATCGGCGCTCGGCACGATCATCTGCTTGAAGCGTTCGTCGTGGATTTCGTAAATCGAAACAGTTTTTGACAAGGAAAGTTACTCCGAAGGAATTTAACGCTCGGCGCGTCGGCCACTGGCGAGGATAATCACCGCAATGATGGTGAGCCCGGTCAGGACAAGACGGACACCGGCGCCGAAGCCGTAGGTGTTGAGCATCGAAACTATGAGGAACATGAAGAGGGCGGCTCCCCAAATGCCGGGGATGTTGGAATCGCCGCCAGCAACCGCCGTGCCGCCGATGATGACGACGGCAATCGACATCAAAAGATATTCCGCACCCATGTTCAGCGCCGCACCGCCCGAAAAGCAGGCAAGCAGGAATCCGCAGAGCGAAGCGAGCACTGCACAGAGGAGATAGGTGGCGAAGCGCGTGCCATCGACCGGAACGCCCGCCATACGCGCAGCGAAAGGGTTCTGGCCTATTGCCGAAATCCAGCGTCCATAGATGCTCCTTTTCAGGAGCACCCAGCCGATGACCGACAGGATCAGCGCTATGATGGCGACGTTGGGTATGCCGAGCGTGGAGAATGTGGTGAACTGCGCGAGGCTTTCCGGCGGCTTCACGCGCAGGCCGCGATTGCTCCAGATGGCGGTGGACTGGATCAGGAAGCTCATCGACAAGGTGGCGATGATGGGCGGAATGCGTAGAAGCTTGATCAGCGCATAATTGCAGATGCCGATGGCAACACCAACCAGAATGGCAACGCCTAGCCCCGCCAGCACCATGCCGTCCTGCGTATCCATGAGCTTGAGCGCCAGTGTCGCGGCAAGCGTCATATTGGCTGGGACAGACAGATCGATGTTACCGGGGCCGAGCGTAATGACGAACATCTGCCCGAGGCCGACGATAACCGAGAAGGAGGCGAAAGTGAAAGCCGCGTGGGAGAGCCCGTGTGCGCCCGCGCCACCGGTAAAGAGGATGGTGATGATCCAGACGACGGCAGTGGCGATGAACGACCATATCCACGGGCGGTTGGTAAGGACAGCGAGACCGCTCATTGCTTTTTCTCCCTCTTTTCGAGGCGATTAAGGAAGAGGCGCAAAGCCAGCACCACGATGAGAATGCCGCCCTGTGCGCCGATCTGCCAGTCCGGCGAAATGCGCATGAAGGAGAGGAAGGACCCGGCAAGCGTCAGCGTCAGGGCACCGATGACGGCACCGATGGGCGATACACGTCCGCCGACAAACTCACCACCGCCGAGAATAACGCCTGCGATGGACAGAAGCGTATAACGTAACGCGATATTGGCATCTGCCGATGTGGTGAGACCGACCAGTGCAATTCCTGCCAGCACCGCGAAGAAGGCAGCCAGCGCATAGGTTCCGGCACGGATCATCGTCACAGACCAGCCAGCACGCTCGATGGAGCGGCTGTTACCACCCGCGCCACGCATCAGCACGCCCAAGGTGGAGCGCATGACGATGAAATGCGTGACAACCGCGATCAGGATACTGGCCACAATGGCCATGGGCATGAAAGGCGGCTTGGCGGTCATGATCCAGCGTGCCCAGTCCGGCGCCTGTCCGCCGGGCGAGGGCAGCAGCAGAACGGCAAATCCGCCCCAGACGAAGCTCATGCCAAGTGTGACGACGATGGAAGGCAAATTGCGCAGGTGGATCAGTGCGCCAAGCGCTGCATAAGCTGCAATGGCTGCCACAAGGATCAATACCCCGATGACGGGTGTGGTGTTGAGATAGGTTGCGGCAACACAGACCACGAAACTCACGAAGGTGCCCATCGAGAGATCGAGATCGTTGACGGCCATGATCAGCATCTGGGCGATGGTTGCCAGAGCGATAGGCACTGCCAGATTGAACAGCAGGTTCAGCCCCGTATAGCTCATGGCGCGCGGCTGCATATAGAAGACGGCGGCAAGCAGCAGGACCAGCGAGAATACCGGTGTCAGCAGGCGGATGGAGGAAGAGGAAAGGCGCATTATTCGTGACCTCCCTCAAAGGATGCTGCAAGCACGTTCTTTTCCGTAATGTCTTCGCCGGTTAGTTCCGCAACGATAGCGCCGTCACGGAAAACATAGACGCGGTCACAAAGTTCGATTTCATCCATCTCGGTGGAGTACCAGACAAAGGTGCGTCCGTTTTCGGCTTCATGACGCAGGATTTCATAGACTTCCTGCTTGGTGCCGACATCGACGCCACGCATCGGATCGTCCATCAAAATAGTGTTGGCGCTGGTTGCCAGTGCGCGGGCGAAAAGCACTTTTTGCTGGTTGCCACCCGACAGCGACAGGATGCGGTTGCCCATATCCGGCGTGCGTATCTGGATGCGATCTTTCCAGTCACTGCCAAGGGCATCTTCCCGCTTCTGGTCAACGAGTTTCAGCGACGACAGCCGGTCCAGCGAGCCGATGGTGAGATTGTGCAGGATGCTCCACAGCGGGAAAGTGCCGTTGAGGCTGCGATCGCCCGCAACGAAGGCGATTTCGCAATTGCGGGCCGGAACCCAGTTCGGCCGCCGTGCATAGTAGAGATCGAGCAGCATCCTGGTCTGTCCGTGTCCGGCCAGTCCTGCGAGACCGATGACTTCGCCCTTGAAAGCCTGAAATGGTTTTATGTCAGTGGCACGCTTGGTGAAGGACAGAACGGGCGTGCCGCTCGCATCGGTTTTTGCGGTGCGGCGCGCGGCCTTTTCGCGCTCAACGCTGCCCATGGCTTCGACGAGGCTGCGATTGGTGAAATCTTTTGCCGCGCGATTGGCGACCACCTTTCCGTCCTTCATCACCACGATGCGGTCGGAGGTTGAGAGAATTTCACCCAACATATGCGAAATCAGGATAACGGCACCGCCGGTGCCGACGAAACGGCGCACATACGCCATCAGTTGCGCGGCAATGCCTGCATCAAGCGATGACGTCGGTTCATCGAGAATAACCAGTTTTGGCGCAGTGCCGGGCGCGGTGAAGTTGATGGCGATTTCCACCATCTGGCGCTCGGCGATGGAAAGCTCATCGACAGTAACGCTGCTGTCGATCTTGTGGCCCGGAAAAATCTCGTCGAGCTTTTTGGAAATCAGTTCGATGGCGTTGCCGCGCCAGCCAGCTCCGGTCAGATCGCGCTGCATGATGCGAACATTTTCGGCAATGGTCAGGTTCGGAAACAGCGACAATTCCTGAAAAACGCAACGCACGCCGTGCTTGCGTGCCATCGCCACGCCGTATCCTGTTTCCTCGTGATAGGAAATACTGCCTTCATGCGGCGACAACCCGCCATTGATGACATTGACGATAGTGGATTTGCCGGCGCCATTGTGGCCGACAAGCCCGACGCATTCACCTTCGCGGATCACGAGTTCGGCGCCATCCAGTGCTTTTACCGCACCGAACTGCACGCGGATATTGCGCGCGGCGACGACCTCCTGTTTCTCTGCTGTTTCTGTCATACGCTCAACTGATTGCTGGAAATGTGGAAGAACAAACGATGGAAAAGGGCGGGAGCGAAGCCCGCCCTTGTCATTTGATTATGTGAACGGCCTGCTTATTTGGCGGCGTCGATGACTTTCTGGGCGTCTTCCAGCGAATATTCGACATTGGCGACGCCACCCTTCTGGGTGTTGGCGAGGTCCTTGTCGAGCGATTCCTGACTGACGCTGAGAAACGGAACCACGAGGTCCTTCTTCACGTCCTTGCCGTCGAGAATCTGCTGGGCAACCCAGAAAGCAAGTGTGGAAACGCCGGGTGCAATCGAAACCGACATGGTTTCATAGCCGTTGGCGTCCTTTTGGCTCTTCCACCACTGCAGTTCGTCTTCACGGTTGCCCATGATGATGATCGGCGTTTCGCGCTTGGCAGCGGCGAAGGCCTGCGCCGCGCCATAGCCATCGCCGCCCTGCGTCACGACTGCGTCGATTTTCGGCAGGCTTGGGAGGATGCCAGCGACGGCACGCTGTGCGACATCTGCGGCCCAGTCGCCATTGACGGAGCCGACGACCTTGAACTTCGGATGCTTCTTCACGCCTTCTTCGATACCGGCATGGATATTGTCGTCGACCGAAACACCGGCAAGGCCGCGGATTTCAAGCAGATTGCCACCATCGGGGAAGCGCTTTGCCAGATAGTCGATCTGGCCTTCGCCCATTGCCTTGAAATCGACCGCGATGCGCCATGCGCAAGGCTCCGTGACCGTGCCGTCAAATGAAACGACCGTGATGCCCGCATCGCAGGCTTCCTTGATTGCGCCGTTCAAAGCGGTTGGCGAAGCGGCATTGATGACGATAGCGTCATAGCCCTGCAGGATCATGTTCTGGATCTGTGCGGCCTGTTCTGTGGCCTGATTTTCAGCCGTCGTGAACGGATCAGCCGCAGCGACCACGCCGGCCTTTACGGCTTCCTTGGTGATCTTGTCCCAGCTCTCCAGCATGGCCTGGCGCCATGAGTTGCCAGCATAATTGTTGGAGAATGCAATCTTCTTCGACGATGTGTCGGCCAATGCGCTGCCAGCGGCGAGAACGCCTGCCAGTGCTGCGGATGCGAAAAGGATTTTTGCGAGTTTCATTCATTCCTCCCGGTTGCCAGTATACGACCCGCAGCGCCCCGGCACTTCGGATCGTCTGAATTGATTGTGATGCGAGCCTCCCGCACCGCCGCTCCTCAACGGCACCAGTCTGCGCCTGACGCGATTTTACGCTCTTGTCTTGCGGGCAATTTTCTGGTGAAGCGAGGATGAAAGAAGAGAAGCCTTCTGTGAAGGCCGAATGAAGCAACTGTCTTGCGGGTTTCCGCAGCAAAATTGCGGGAACCCGCAAGACGCGCCAAGCATGTCACGGCGTATTATAGAGCTTCATGAGCAATTTGCGTTCTGGAGGAGAAACGCTTGGCCGAACTCGCGCCCCAAAGGTTGCTCGACCACTATCTGAATATTTCCAGATTGCTGGCGGGACAGCTCGACTTCGATTCCATCATTCAGGCGGTGGCGGCGGAGATCACGCATATCGTGCCCTATGACCATCTGGACGTCTGCATCAAGATGCTGGATGGCAAGTTCCACATCGCCTATGAGGCTGGTATCGCCACCGCCTGGAGCCGCAATCCGCCAGCGCTTCTGTCCGGCAGTCCTATCCGTACTCTGTTGTCGGGCGAGGCTGGTTACCTTCTGACCGATGACGCACGCGCGGATCCGCGCTTTCACTTTGAAGGTTCATTCTCCAGTCCGATTATCGACCATGATCTGAAAGGCCGCCTGCACGTGCCCCTGAAAGCGCAGGGCGATATTATCGGCGCGCTCAGTTGTTCCAGTCTCATGCCCGCCTGCTACAAGCTGAGGGATGTGGAAAACGCTCAATCAATCGCTGATCTGCTTGCACCATACTTCTTTGCAATCCGCGCTGCGGAGCAGGCCAAGCGCTCCGCCATCGTGGAAACGGAAGCACGAGCCCGCGAGGAAGGCTTGCGATTTGGTGCGCTGAAACTGACTGAAGCCCTGGAGACCGAGCGCCATCGCATCGGTATGGATTTGCACGACCAGACGCTGGCCGACCTGACACGTCTTGCGCGCCATGTGGAACGGCTGACCCACGCCCCGGACCTTTCAGGCGAACAGCTTGAGCCGTTGTTTCGCGGGCTCCAGCATTGCATGCACGATCTCAGGCAAATCATTGAAGAAGCCAAGCCTTCGATCCTTCAGTTGTTCGGTTTTGTGCAAGCGACGGAAAATCACCTTGATCGCTCGGTGCGTGATAGCGGCTCATCCATCGAATGGACGCTGGATGATCACAGTGAGGGCATGGCTGACCGGCTGGAGGAAACGGTTGCGACTTCGCTGTTCCGCATCGTGCAGGAAGCGATCAACAATACGATCCGTCACGCCCATGCCAGCCGGTTGCGCGTAATGTTCCGCGACAAGGGCGGTCGCCTGCACGTTGAAGTCGCGGACGATGGCATCGGGATGGATCGCCAGATGCAAAGGCCGGGTGGCGGGCTTGGTGGCGGGCATGGAATCGACAATATGCGCACGCGCGCGCGGTTGATTTCTGCAAGTTTCGCTATCAGGAAGAACGCGGAAGGTGGCGGCACCAGCGTGACGATCCATCTGCCTGCAGAGATGTGCCGGGAGGCCGGAGAGTAAAATGCATGTTCTGATCGTGGAAGATGATCCATTGCACCGCGCTTATCTTGGCGAGGCGGTGCGCGCAGCATTGCCTGAGTGCAGCGATGTTCTGGAAGCCGACAACGGCTCAGCAGGTGAGAAGCTGGCCCGTCAGCATCGCGCAGCCCATATCGTCATGGACCTGCAGATGAGCGGGCGCAACGGCATCGAGGCCGCGCGCACCATCTGGAAGGAAAATCCAGAAACCCGCATCCTGTTCTGGTCGAACTATGCTGACGAAGCCTATGTGCGGGGTGTATCGCGCATCGTGCCGGAAGGTGCTGCTTATGGCTATGTGTTGAAATCAGCATCCGACGATAAGCTGCGGCTGGCATTGCGCAGCATCTTTGTCGAAGCACAATGCGTCATCGACCGCGAGGTGCGCGGCCTGCAGCAAAAGAGCCTCGGTCATGCCAGCGGTTTCAGCGAAAGTGAGTATGAAATTCTGGTCGATATCGCGCTGGGGCTTACGGATCGCGTTATTGCGCGCCGCCGCAATCTTTCGCTGAGAAGCGTCCAGAACAGATTGCAGCAACTCTATGAAAAACTTGGCGTTTATCAGGAGAAAGGCGAGCCGGAGGAAGGGCGTTTCAACCTCCGGGCTCGTGCCGTGACGGTAGCGCTTTTGCGCAAACTACTGAATTACAGTGCGCTGGAACGCGCAGAAATCGAACTGAACGAATGGCTTAGCCGACAGCTGCCTTCAAACGGCTCTGTGCGAGATTGAGGCCGAGTTCCGACGCACGGGCGATGACCGGAGCGAAGCGACGCCGCTTCTTTTCGTCATGGTTGGAAGCAATGTCTGCGATGCGATGCTTGAGGAAAGGGTTGAGAAACCGCTCCCGCACCGAAGCCACGTAAGCTTCGGCCTGTTCGCCAAGGCCGTCCGCAGCAAATACCGGTAGGACTTCCTCGCGCCAGACCGCTTCCAGTTCAATCCGGATCGTCTCGTCCTGCATGGCTTCCAGCACGATTTCGTCTTTAGGGCGGCTGCCCTTGAGCCATTGTTCCGCGATGAACGTATGGCCAAGGTTGAGCAGGTAGAGCTTCAGATGCTCATAGCGCTCAAGATCGTCGGTAACGACGATATCGTCGTGTTCGCAAGGGAGCGTCAGGCCTTCGGCCTTCTCGATTGCCCAAAGCGCGTAGGGCTCGGCAATGGCGCCGATTGGCTCGATGGGCTCGGAAACGATGCGGTCGACAAGGCTGTTGGCGAAGATGCACCGGGCTTGGAGCCATTGCACGAAACCGTCCGGCAGTTTCCAGTCATTGGCCAGATCGATAAGGATCGAGCGCAGCTTGTCGCCATTGCGTGAGATCAGCTCGCAGGGAAAGAGCGACAATGGCGTATCGGGATTGTGCTGCCAGCGATGATGCAGAAGCACCAGAAGTTTGGCCGGAAAACTCTTCGGTAAAGCATCCGGATTGGCAAGAAGCGAGCTGTCATCGCTTCTGTCGAGTTCGTAGCCCTTGTCGCCGGTATTGGAGAGGATCACATCGACGCTGGCGCCAAGGTCGAGAATCGTCGTCCAGTCGTGATGTGCGGAATAGGCGGCGGTAACGCCTTTCGCCTGATGTTCGTTCTCGGACGGTTTGCCGTCGATAAGCCCACGGATCATTATGGGATAGCTGCCGCTCTCGTTCAAAGCCGCGATGCGCTGGCTACTCTGCGGATTTGAAGTCGTCTGCACGACGGCAATTGTCCCGATGGCTTTCCCCTTCGAAAGTGCCTCCGAAACAAAGAAATCGGCATGAGCCAACAGAAAACGGCTGGTGCCGAACTGCAGGATCGCTGGCTTCTCGTGCATGACCTTCTCCCATAAATCGTTGGTTTTAACTAAGCGATGCACGGTAAATTGGTCAAGCCAGTAGGAATCTTTATCGAGAGACTGGTTCGGTTTCAGATGTGGAAATGTGCATTTTGCCGCAATTCTTCGGGCTTTTAAGCATATTGCGCTTCTTTCCGGTTGGAAATATGGTAAGGCCAATTCGAGGAGAGGCGAATTTGGGAGCACAATGAGCGACTTTACGGCAACCGCGGAACCCCGCAGGCTTTATCAGCAGATTGCAGACCGGGTGAGAAGCCTTATCCAGGAAGGCCAGTTTCCTGCCGGTAGCAGGCTGCCGGCTGAACGCGAGCTGGCGCAGCAACTTGGCGTGTCGCGGCCTTCGCTACGCGAGGCGCTGATTGCGCTCGAAATCGCTGGTAATGTCGAAATCCGCATGGGTTCCGGCATCTACGTCACGGCGGAGTCAGAAAAGCGCTCACTGTCCCATGGCGCTTCCATTGGCGAGAGCCCACTTGAAATCATGCAGGCGCGCGAAATGGTCGAAGGCAGCGTGGTCGTCACGGCCTGTGCGCGCATGACGCCTGAAACGCTGGCTGAACTGCGCGCAACGATTGATGCAATGAAGATCAATGTCGATGCCGGGCGCAAGGCCATTGAGCTCGACAGGCAGTTTCATCTGCTCATTGCCGAGCAATCGGGAAATTCCGTGCTGGTGCGCATCGTGCGCGACCTTTTTGACGAGCGGCATAGTCCGCTGACGTCGCATATCAGGACGCGCTTCGAGGATAACGATACATGGGCTCTGGCTCTGGCCGAGCACGAAGCCATTTATGCGGCGCTGGAAGCGAGGGATCCGCTTCAGGCGCAGGCAGCCATGCGAACGCATCTGGATCGATCCAAGCAGCGTTGGATGGATAACGAACCCAGCGAGTGATTAGCCGGGACGATTTGGGAGTGAGGTCAGACACATGAATGAATCCGTTGATACAGCCGTTGCGCCGGTTATTCTGCTGCATCCGTCTGATGATGTTGCGGTTGCGCGCATTTCGGTTCGCGCCGGTGATCCGATCGGCCTTAACGGGATCAATGCCAGCGAGCTGATCGGACGCGGGCACAAGGTTGCTATTCGCGATATTCCGGAAGGCAAGGAAGTCCTGAAATACGGTCAGGTGATCGGCGTTGCGACCAAGGACATTGCCCAGGGCGAGCATGTGCATCTGCAGAACCTCGCCATGCTGCCCTCCGAACACGAGCATCAGTTCTCCATCGATATCGAAGAAAACGGCATGCTACCCGAGGCAGAGCGTCGTCATTTCATGGGCTATGACCGGGGCGCTGGCGGTGTTGGCACGCGCAATTTCATCGGCGTGATTTCCTCGGTCAATTGCTCGGCTACGGTGTCGCGTTACATCGCGGATTATTTCAACCGTATGGGCGGTCTCGACGGTTTCGACAATGTCGATGGCGTCGTGGCGCTGACCCATGGCAGCGGTTGCGCGCTCAACACCAAGTCGGAAGGCTATCGTCTTTTGACACGCACTATTCAGGGTTATGCCAAGCATCCGAATTTCGGCGGCATATTGCTGATCGGACTTGGTTGCGAAACCAATCAGATTGCGCCGATCCTGGAACATTACCGCATGGAGGAAGGCTCACGCCTGCGCACCATGACGATCCAGCAGCATGGAGGCACGCGCAAAACCATCGATCATGCGATTGCCGAGATCAAGGAAATGCTGCCGCTGGTCAATTCGGCGGTACGCACCAAACAGCCTCTGTCGAAGTTGAAAGTGGCGCTGGAATGCGGCGGGTCGGATGGCTATTCCGGCATTTCGGCCAATCCGGCGCTCGGCTATGCCTCAGACCTTATCGTACGCAATGGCGGTACGACCGTTCTGTCGGAAACACCGGAAATCTACGGCGCTGAGCATCTTTTGACCCGTCGTGCAGTAACGCCTGCGGTCGCCGAAAAGCTGTTGCAGCGCATCGACTGGTGGCGTGATTACACGGCGCGTAATGGCGACGAGCTGAACAACAATCCATCGCATGGTAACAAGCTCGGCGGGCTAACCACCATTCTGGAAAAGTCGCTCGGCGCCGTTGCCAAGGGTGGCTCTATGCCGCTCAAGGCCGTCTATGAATTCGCTGAAACTGTGACTGAACCCGGATTCGTGTTCATGGACACGCCGGGTTACGATCCCGTCGCAGTAACCGGACAGGTGGCTGGCGGCTGCAACGTGATTTGTTTCACGACCGGACGCGGCTCGGTTTCCGGCTTCAAGCCTTCGCCTTGCATCAAGATCGCCACGAATTCCGAAATGTACGAGCACATGAAGGAAGACATGGACATCAATTGTGGTGGTATCGTCACTGGCGATGAGACCATTGAGCAGTCCGGCACCCGCATTTTCGAACATATCATCGCGGTCGCATCCGGCGAGAAGACGTTGAGCGAAGCCTACGACTATGGCGACAACGAATTCGTGCCTTGGCAGGTCGGCGCCGTAACCTGATCCCCTTTCTCTAATGACGACTGACAGGAATAATTCGATGGTCAAAGCTCTGCGTATCGAGAGCGAAAACGTCACACGTTTTGCAGAAATCGACGAAACGCCATTGCTGGCCGGTCAAGTCCGTGTGCGGGTTCGGCATGTGGGTCTGTGCGGCAGCGATCTGAACACCTTCAAGGGGCTTAATCCGCTGGTGCAACTGCCACGTATTCCGGGGCATGAAATCGGCGGCGAGATCATGGAAGCCGGAGAGGGCGTTAGTGATGCCTACGCCAAAGGCAAGCGGGTCATCGTGCTACCCTATACGAATTGCGGCGAGTGTTCGTCCTGTCGCAAAGGTCGGCTTAATGCGTGCCGTTATAACAAAACGCTTGGCGTCCAGCAAAACGGCGGCTTGGCTGACCAGATCGTGCTGCCTGCCGAAAAGCTGATCCTGAACGATACGCTGGCACCTCGTCATCTGGCGCTGGTCGAGCCGCTCTCGGTTGGCTTCCATGCTGTCGAGCGCGGACGCGTTCAGGCAGGCGATACGGTTGCTGTTCTGGGTTGCGGCATGATTGGCATGGGCGTTCTCATCGGCGCGCTTGCGCGCGGTGCGAAGGTTATCGCCATTGACCCAAGCGCTGAAAAGCGCGAACTGGCGCTGCAATTCGGAGCAACGCACGCTCTGCCGGGCGGTGAGGATGTCGTCGCGAGGGTTCAGGAACTGACCAATGACGACGGTGTGGACGTTGCTTTTGAAGCGGTCGGTCTGCCGATCACCTTCACGCAGGCTGTCGATCTGGCAGGCTTTGCGGGCCGGGTGGTTTATGTCGGCTATTCCAAGGCCCCCGTCACCTATCAGACGCAGTTCTTCAACCTGAAGGAACTCGACATCATGGGATCGCGCAATGCGACACTCACGGATTTCGAGGCCGTTATCGCGCATCTGGAAAAGCTTGGGGCGGATGCCGACAAGCTGATCTCGAAGGTATTTCCGTTCGATGAAGCTGAAGCGGCGCTTCCCTATTGGGACGGCGATCGCAACGTTTTGAAGATCATCATCGAGCACGACTGAAATCGAAGCAAATGTTCGGTGCCAGGAAGGATGGCATCGGACGCTAGTGGAGGAAACCGGCCTCAAGGCCAATTGTTTAATGACCCCGTACGGGAGGACAAAGATGAAGAAACTCGTTACCGGCATGATCGCCGCCAGCATGTTGCTGGCAGGAAGCATGGCTGCATACGCCGGCAATGTGTCGATCAAGGTTGCCTATGAAAACAACCCCGGCGAGCCTTTCGATGAAGTAATGCATTACTGGAAAGATGATCTTGCCAAGCGCAGCAACGGTGAAATCACGCTCGAACTCTACCCAAGCTCGCAGCTTGGCTCGAAGAAGGACGTGACCGAGCAGGCCATGATGGGCCTTAACGTCGTGACCATTTCCGACGTTGGCTTTCTGGCTGAATATGATCCGGACCTCGGCGTGCTTTATGGTCCGTTCCTGACCGATGATCCGGCGCAGCTGTTCAAGGTTTATGACGGTCCCTGGTTCAAGGAAAAAAGCGAAGAGCTGAAGAAGAAGGGCATTCACATCGTAATGCCGAACTATCTCTACGGCATTCGTCAGATCATTTCCAAGAAGCCGATCCGTACACCTGAAGACCTGAAGGGAATGAAGATCCGCGTGCCGAACAACGTCATGCAGATCAAGACCTTTGAGGCCATGGGCGCGACCCCAACCCCGATGCCGCTGGGCGAGACCTTCCCGGCATTGGCGCAGGGCGTGATCGACGGCGTCGAGAACCCGATTTCGGTTCTTTACGGCCAGAAGTTCCAGGAAGAAGCCAAATATCTGAGCAAGGTTGGCTATCTGACCAACGTGGCGCTCATCGTCGGCGGCGAAGCCTTCTTCTCCACGCTGCCGGAAGATCAGCTCAAGATGATCCATGAGTCTGCCTATGATGCGGGCCTCTACAGCCAGAAGCTGACGATCGAAAAAGACAATGAAATGATCGAGAAAATGAAGGAAGCCGGTGTCGAGATCATCGAAGTCGACCGCGCTCCTTTCAAGGCGCTCGCTGAAAAGGTCTACACCCAGTTCCCGGAATGGTCGCCTGGTCTTTACGACAAGATCAAAGCCGAACTGAACTGATCCATCCTTATTCGGATATCACCATGTCGCGGCGTTGCTGCGGCATGGTTCGCTCATGGAATTCAATCCGATGAAACTGTTTGAAAAACTGATCGAATGGCTGGCTGCAGTGCCACTGTTCATCCTGCTTGCGATGTTCAACATCGCTGTCGTCATGCGCTATTGGATGCATCAGCCATTGCAATGGACCGAGGAAATGGCCGGTCTGTTGATGATCTGGATCGTGATGCTCGGCAGTGTCGCTGCGGAACGCAGCAACCAGCATCTTGCCATTCCGATGCTCGTGGATATGTTTTCGGAAAAGGTGCGCGATGTCGTCAACGCCATCGTCGCCATCCTGTCGGGACTGTTCCTGCTTTACGTATCCTATGCCGGTTACAAGCTTTCGGTTGCCGCTCAGTTCAAAGTGACTGACGTGTTGCGGGTCTCCTATTACTGGATCGATATCGCCGTGCCCGTCGGCTTCGTCATTATCGCTCTTTATATGTTTGCAGGCGCATTCAAATCCTTGCGTGCCGCTTTTGCGGGAGGCAAGGCATGAACCTGACCACCATCGTTCTCATCATGTTAGCGCTGATCGCGCTCAATATGCGCCTTTATGTGGCCATTCTGATCGCGGTCTTCACCTATTTTACGTTTTTCAACCAGATGCCGATAGCGATTGCCGTGCAGCGCTTCATCAGCCCGGCACAGAATACGTCGCTGCTTGCCATTCCGTTCTTCATCATGCTTGGCACGGTGATGTCGCATACCGGTATTGCAGAACGTCTCATCAAGGTTGCGGAAATTTTGGTCGGTCGTATGCGTGGCGGTATGGCGCTCACCAACATCATGGTTTCGACCCTGATGGGCGGCGTCAGCGCTTCCAACCTGGCCGACAGCGCCATGCTCACCCGCATGATGGTGCCGGAAATGGTCAAGCGTGGCTATGACAAGGCGTTTTCCTGCGCGGTGACGGCTGCAGGCTCGCTGATTACGCCGATCATTCCTCCGGGTATCGCGCTCATCATCTACGGTCTGATTGCGGATGTTTCCATCGGCAAAATGTTCATGGCCGGTGTCATTCCGGGTATTCTCGGCGCCATTATCCTGATGATTGCAGCTTATGTCACATCGGTAAAGCGCGGCTACAAGCCAAGCCGTGAAAAGCGGATGAGCGGAGCCGAAGTTATTTCGACGCTCGCTTCGGCATGGCCAGCGGTCCTGCTGCTGTTCGCGATCATCGGCGGCATCCGTATGAACATCTTCACGCCGACGGAAGCGGGTGCAGTTGCTGTCACGCTGGTTCTGATCATTGGTTTCGTGATCTATCGCGAAATGCGCGTCTCGCATGTGGTGGATTCGCTGATCGAAACAGCAAAATCGACTGCGTCTGTCATGCTGGTCATCATGGCATCGTCGGCGCTTGCATGGGTGTTCTCGCTTGAACAGGCAGGTCAGTCGCTGATGCAGCTGATCTCGTCCTTTACCAGCAATCCTTATGCGTTCCTGCTGGCAGTCAACGTGATCCTGCTGATCCTTGGCGCGCTGATCGAGGGCACGGCCCTGATGATCGTTCTGGTTCCGCTTCTGATGCCGACGGTAAAGGCTCTGGGCATTGATCCGGTGCATTTCGGCATCATCGTGATTATCAACCTGTCGATTGGCACGCTGACACCGCCTGTCGGAACGGTCATGCTGATGGTCTGCAATATTGCGAAGGTAAGGGTTGGAGATTTCACCCGTCAGGCTTTCAGCATGTATATGGCGCTGTTTATTCTTCTGGCGCTGGTTACTTACGTGCCGATTATTTCAACCTATCTGGCGCACTAGACTTGGCAGGTTGATCAAGGAGAAAAGCGCGGGAAGTTCCCGCGCTTTTTCATTTACTCACCAAGGGTTTTCGACACGCGGCCAGATGGCGCGGCTGAGCTTGCGGTAATTGGTCGTGCGCGGATTGCTCGGATAGGAGCTGGGCGCTGCGACATAGATGATCTCGGCAGCAATCGGCACAAAGCCTGCATGAAAATGATTGGTGGATTTGACCACCAACATCTCCTTCTTCATCGGGTCGATGCCGATATTCGAGAAGATATCCGGCTCGAATGTCTGCGTCCGGTTGGTGTTGAGAATGATGTCGATCTCGGTGCCTTCAATTCGTATCACCGCCGAGGCTCCAAGCGTCACGCGGCTTGGGCCAAAACTCTGCCAGCCTTCGGCAAAGGTTTTCATGACTGTCACACGCGCATCGATGGGTTCGCCGCCAAGCGGACCGGACTTGCCGCCGAAACGCAGGTCGATCACCGCACCTTCGCCTGCCGCATGACAGAAGGTCACTGCGATGGGGTCCCAGATCGTGGCAATGCCGATATTGTCGATACCGCGTTCGATCAGGCGGCGAAGAACATAGGTTCCATCTCCTGCAACGCCGCCGCCGGGATTGTCCCACACATCGGCGATCACTGCAGGCTTTGCGGGATTGGCCGCATGGGCGGCCAGCGCCCGGTCGATGCCCTGATCGGTGTCGAACATGGTCATCAGCGTTTGCTCGCGCATGGCGATCAGTTCACGCCCGAGTTTTTCAGCAAGTGCTGCACCCTTGGCCGGATCATTATTGGTAACGACGAGGATACGGGTTCCCATTTCCGGCACATCGGCAGCCATGAAGCCATGAATGACGGAAATGGACAGGATACCATCCTTACCGTGCATTGCCTTGATGCGGTCGACGAAGGAGCGCATTGGCTCTTTGCTTGTGGGAAACACACTGATCATATGACAGTCGAAAGTGGAAATGACCGGCTTGATACGACCTTTCAGGGCATCAAGTGCAAGGTCAACCACATGCTCGCCGCGTTCGTAAAAATCCGTGTGAGGAAATTCCAGGAACGACGCAAAAATATTGAGGTTTTCGACACGCTTCGGCGTCAGATGGCTATGCGGATCGAATTCGCTGGCAACCAGAATATCCGGCCCGACAATGGCGCGCACGCGCCCCAGAAGATCACCCTCGCAATCGTCATAGCCTTGGGCGACCATGGCGCCATGCAGGCCGAGAACGACTGCATCAACGGGCATTGCCGCCTTGAGCTGATCGAGAATTTCATCGCGCAATTCCTCGAAAGCCTGCCGCTGCAACAGCCCGCCGGGTTCCGCCCAGGTGGCGGTGCCTTCGATGACGGTCAATCCTTCCGCCGCCGCGCGTTTGCGCAATGCAACTATAGGTGAAGAGCAAAGCGTCGGCGTTTCCGGATGCTTGCCCGGTGCAGCATAGAAGGCCATTTCGAACGAGGCCCTGTCGGTTGGAACCGGTGAAAACGTATTGGTTTCTGTCGCAAGCGATGCGGTGAAAATGCGCATGGAGATACTCTGTGCGGGGAGGTGACGTGCTTATTTCTGCGGTGCGTAGGCGATGGCCTCGACTTCGATCTTGATGTCGATCATCAGGCGGGATTCGACGGTGGTGCGCGCTGGAGGCTCTTTTGGAAAATAGCTGCCGTAAACGGCGTTCATTCGCCCGAAATCCCGCGCGTCTTCTAGCCAGATGGTTGTTTTGACCACGTCTTCCATTGTGGCGCCTGCAAGTGCCAGTGCGGCTTTGACGTTCTCGAGCGCCTGTCTTGTCTGCGCTTCAATGCCGCCCTCAACGATCTGGCCGTTTGGTCCGACTGGCACCTGACCCGAAATATAGACTGTGTCGCCTGCGCGAACGGCGGGGGAAAGTGGCACATGCGATGCGCCGAAGACCTGTTTTCTGGACATGATTTCTCCGGTTATTTGACGGCCCCAAGCGCCAGTCCCTTGATGAGATAACGCTGAAGCCAGATGAAAAGGACGGCGACCGGCAGCGTGGCGAGGAAGGTCGCCGCCATGACATAATGCCATTCGACGGTGTAACGCCCGGCTACCAGCGAAAAGACCTGAATGGGCAGGGTGTAGCTCTCCTGCCTGCGCAGCATGGTCAGTGCGACGACGAATTCATTCCATGCATTGATGAAGGTGAAGATGGCGGTCACGGCGATTGCAGGCAGGCAAAGCGGCAGGAACACTTTTATCAGTGTCTTGCCGCGCCCGGCGCCTTCCATCCACGAGGCTTCTTCCAGATCACGCGGTATGGTGTCGAAATAGCTTTGCAGCATCCACACGGTGAAGGCGATGTTGAAAGCCATATAGACCGCACCGACTGCGGAGACACTTTCGATCAGCCCATAGGCGGCGAGCAGCCGGAAAAGACCGAGCACCAGAACGATGGGCGAGATCATCTGCGAAATGAGCAGGAATTGCCGGAATGCATCGTGGCCAGCAAAGCGGAAGCGCGACATGGCATAGGCAGCAGGAATGGAGACGATGATGGCACCGACGGAAGCAATGACCGAAACGTAAAGCGAGTTCAGAAGTGCTTGCCCGAATTTGGTCTGAACCCACATTTCCGAAAAATTCTGCCAACGGAAGCTGCTCGGCCACCATGTTGGCGACAAGACTTCCTGTGGCGGTTTGACGGCGGTGAGAAACATCACCGCAAAGGGAAACAGTGTTAGTAGGATGAGCGGGGACAGGATGGCCCAGGCGATGATCGTGCGTTTCAGCTTTGAGCTTGTCATGCGCGTTCTCCCCGCATCGCAAGGCGGATATAGATTGCCGTAAAGGCAAGGAGGATTGCCAGCATGATGAGCGATACTGCGGATGCTTCCCCCAGCTTTCCCAGGCGGAAAGCGAGCTTGTAGAGATGTGTCACCAGAATATCGGTGGAGTTGGCCGGTCCGCCCTGTGTCATGACCCAGATGATCGGGAATGAATTGAAGACATAGATCGTATTGAGCACGATGGCGATATTCACGAAGGGCTTGAGCAGCGGAAATGTGATTTCGCGAAACTGCTGCCACAGGCTGGCGCCTTCCAGAGACGACGCTTCGTAGAGATCCTCCGGGATGGATGATAGTCCGCCGAGAAAGATCGTGGTGGTGAAGGGCACTGTCACCAGAATACCGACCAGTATCTGCATGGGAAAGGCGGTAGCTGCGCTCGCCAGCCATTGAATGTTGCTGTCGATGATGCCGAGATTACGCAGTGCGGAATTGAGCATTCCGCTTTCACCATTGAGCGCCCAACGCCAGACAATGGCAGTCATGGTGAGCGAAACCGCCCAGGGTAGCATGACGATGACGCGCGCTACCGAGCGGCCATAGAAATCCATGTTGAGGATGATGGCGACTGGAATGGAAACGATCAACGCGCCGCCAACCACGGCGACGGTCCAAAGTGCGGTGCGCCAGAGTGCATTGAGGAAATCGGGCGTTGCGAAAAGCGCAGTGAAATTTGCGCCGTCGTTGAAATCGCGTAGCTGCCCGAAGCGGTTCGCGTCATGGCTGGCAATTTCGACGAGATGCACCACGGGCCAGAAGATCACCACCGCAGCCAGAAGCAGGCTCGGCAGGATCAGGAGATAGGGCAGGGTGCGGCTTTGCATAGGCAATCAAAATCCCGAAAAGGAAAAAAGCCCGGCGGCGCGAGGGCACTGCCGGGCAGGCGGGGAGTGCTACTTCTTCAGGATCGCGTCCGCCTTGGCGGCGGCGTCCTTCAGCACGGCATCAGGTTCGCCCTTGCCGAGATAAATGCTCTGCATGGCATTGGACGTGATGTCGGCAATTTCTTCCCAACCCGGAATGATCGGTGCAAAGCGGGCATCCGGCAGCAGCGCGGTGAAGGCGGCGAGATCGGCATTATTAACGTAATAATCCATCTTCGCTTCTTCCTTGTTGACCGGAAGGAAGCCTTCGCCCTGCGTGAACTTGGCGCGCCATTCGGTCTGGAACAGGAAGTCGAGCACCTTCCAGGCTTCCTCCTTGTTCTTGGAATTCTGGAACATGATGACGGAATCGGTCACGCCATAGGTGCCACGCGCGCCTGTCGGTCCGGCAGGAATGGCTGCAACGCCATATTTGAGGTTTGGCGCTTCTTCCTTGATCTGGTTGGAAAGGAAAGGTGCGGTAATCATCATGCCGACCTTGCCCTGCTTGAACAGGTTCTGCACGTCCTCACGTGCATAGGACGTGACGCCAGGTTGGGTCAGGCCATCGTCGATCAGCGACTTGTAAAGCTTAGCGGCTTCCAGTGCTCCGGGTGTACTGAGGCCTGACGTGCCGTCCTTGTTCAGGATTTCCGTGCCGTAGGACCACATGCCGTAATAGTAATAAACGTCGGTCTCGATTTCTTTGCCCTGCAGGCCGAAACCGTAATTCTCTCCGCCGAGCGCCTTGATCTTGGTGGCGGCGGCTCTCAGTTCGTCCCAGGTTGCGGGCGGATTTTCAACGCCTGCCTTGGCCAGCAGATCCTTGTTGTAATACATGGCGCGGGCAGATGCCGCGATCGGCAGGCCGTAGGTCTTGCCTTCAAGAACGGACGGTGACAGGAAAGTCTCGATGAAGCGGCCCTTGAATGCGTCGTCCATGTAGCTGTCGAGCGGTTCGGCGATGCCCTGCTGTACGAAATCGATCAGCCAGCGCGTGCCGATGATCGAAAGATCCGCATTGGTGCCGGCCGAAATATCAGTTGTCAGTTTCTGCAGAAGCACATCCCACGGCACTACTTCGAAATTGAGGGTTATGCCGGGATTAGCGGCTTCAAACGCCTTCTTGACCTCTTCGAAATAGGGGCCGGTCTTGGAGCTGTACTCCGCCACGGTCATGCGTACTTCGCCAGCATTTGCGACCGACGACAGCGCTAGAATACTCAATCCGGCCAGCAGGCCAGCCTTCCATTTGTTGATAGACATCTTCCCGTTCCCTTGTTTTGCCCCGCATTGGTGCGATGACGATCTATTTTTGTTATTTTCTTACATTATCGGCTTAATCGGCACTTTCAAGTGAAAAGTTTTGTTGCAAACTTACATTTTGACTTTTACGCTGGTGGGAATAAACAGGTGCAGAAAGCTGCCACATAAAAGGGGAACAGCGTGGAGCAAGCAGGCGAATTTGCCGGGAAGTCGGTGCTGGTTACCGGGGTCGGTGGCGGTGTTGGAAGCGCGCTGGTCAAACTGTTCTCTGAACGCGGCGCCCGCGTGATCGGTTGCGATGCGGCATTGGAAACGATGACGGGCGACGCTCTTCATGCTCGCTACGCCTTCGATCTTCTTGATCGCGATGGACTTGAACTGGCTGCAAAGCGGATCATAGCGGAATCCGAATTGCCCGATATTGTCATCAATAATGCGGGCTGGACCCGCGCCGAGACCTTCGATGGGCTGGATCAGGGCAAGATCGAGGTTGAGATCGACCTCAACCTGACCGCTGTTGCAGGATTTTCCAATGTGATGGCGCAGGCGATGGCGGCGCGGGGCAGCGGTGTTTTCGTCTTCATTTCCTCGGTCAATGGGCTCCTGCATTTCGGAAACCCGGCTTATGCGGCGGCCAAAGCCGGAATCAATGCTTTTGCGCGCGGTATTGCGGTTGAGTTTGGAAGGAAGGGCGTACGCGCCAACGTCGTCTGTCCGGGGTCGATAAGAACGCCTGCATGGGACCATCGTATCGCACAGGATGCAAGCGTGCTGGACCGCCTGCAGCGCTTTTATCCGTTGGGGCGTATCGTTGACACCCGTGAAGTGGCGGAAACGGTAGCATTTCTGGCCTCTGACCGCGCATCGGGGATTACCGGCGCGATCCTTCCTGTCGATGCCGGGCTGACTGCGGGCAATCTCCGCTTCTTCGATGATATTCTCGGAGGGAACTGAGCGATGAAAGAGGTTTCGCTGCGCGGTATCACCAAGACTTTCGGGCAATTGACCGTTCTCGACCGTGTCGACCTCGATATTCAAAGCGGGGAATTCCTTGTGCTGGTCGGCCCTTCCGGTTGCGGAAAATCCACGCTTTTACGGATGGTGGCCGGGCTTGAGCCCATTTCCGGTGGCGACCTTTTGATTGGTGGAGAACGGGCTAATGAGCTACCACCGCAAAAGCGCAATATCGCGATGGTGTTTCAATCCTATGCGCTGTTCCCGCATATGACGGCGCGTGAAAATATCGGTTTTGGCCCACGTATTCGCGGCGAGAAATCGGAAGAAACGGCCGCGAAGGTGGACAGCGCGGCTTCTATCCTCAATCTCCACTCCTATCTTGACCGCTATCCGCGCCAGCTTTCAGGCGGCCAGCGCCAGCGCGTTGCCATGGGGCGCGCCATTGTGCGCGAACCGTCGGTGTTTCTGTTCGATGAGCCGCTTTCCAATCTCGACGCCCAGTTGCGCGTGCAGATGCGCACGGAGATCAAGGCCCTGCATCAGCGGCTGAAATCGACAGTGATCTATGTCACCCATGACCAGATCGAGGCCATGACAATGGCCGACAGGATCGTGGTTATGAATCAGGGCAAAATTCAACAGATCGGCGCGCCATTGGATCTTTATGATCGCCCGGCCAACAAGTTCGTTGCGAGCTTTATCGGTTCACCGTCCATGAGCTTCATTCCGGGCACGGTGACGGGCGGAATATTCCGTACCGGAGAGGGTGAGGAAATCGCCGTTTCAGCAGGGCCGTCAGATGTCCGGCAGGCGGAAGCGGGCATTCGGCCAGAAAACTTCACGGTCACGTCGGATGGCAAGGGGCTGACGCTCACTGTGGAGGTGATCGAGCCGACAGGTCCCGAAACGCATATTTATGGCCGGATCGCGGGACAGCCCATACGAGCTGTGTTTCGCGAGCGCATACGTCTTGCGCCGGGCGAGCAAGTGCCTGTAACTGCAAAGAGCGAACACATACACCTTTTCGACAAGGATAGCGGTCTCCCGCTTTGAACTTCCGATGAGCAAGGTTGCCGACATCATCACGCGGCTGCATGTCGTGGCGCAGGACGGATCGAAATCCGACCGGCGGCTGGCTGCGCTCGTGCTGGCAGATCCCGATTACGCCTCCAAGGCGGCAATCTCGGAAATTGCGACCAGAGCCGGTGTCAGCGAACCTACGGTGACACGCTTTTGCCGCGCGCTCGGCTGTGACGGCGTTCGCGATTTCAAGTTCTTTCTGGCGCAGGCGCTGGCCATTGGCGGCCAGTATCTGACGGCGGAAATTCCCGCTCGTGACGTTCGTGAGAGTCGTATAGCCACGGCTGTAACCGACGCGGCGATTGCCGCTATCCAGCGGGCCAGCGATGGGCTTGATATGAGCGTGTTGATGAAAGTGGCGGAACGGCTTGCCGCCGGTGGCCCTGTGCTATGTCTGGGGTCTGGCGGCATCTCGTCCATGCTGGCAACAGAAATGCAGAACAGATTGTTCCGCTTGGGGCTTCCTGTCAGCGCGCAAGTGGATGGGCAGTTGCAGCGCATGTATGCCGCCGTCACTACACATGAAACGACGGTGATCGCTTTCTCAGTCTCCGGTTTTGCGCGTTCGGTGGTAGAGGCCGTGCTGGTCGCGCGGCAATATGGAGCGCAGACGGTGGCGATCACGCCTGCCGGTTCCGATCTCGCCAAGGCGGCGGACGTGCTCATCCCTTATCAGGCCAATGAAGACGGCAATATCTACAAGCCGACATCATCACGCTTCGCGCTGCTAGCCATTCTCGATATGATCGCCACGGCGACAGCAGAAGCGCGTGGCCCAAAGGTGCTGGAAAGCCTGCGCCGCATCAAGCATAGCCTCAATACGCTCACCATAGACGATCCGCGCTTGCCGCTGGGAGACTGATACATGACCAGACCGAAAACCGTTCACGAGGTGGATACACCCGCTATCCTCATCGACATTGATCGTGTGAAAGCGAATATCGCCAAGGCGCAAGCTCATGCGGATTCAGTGGGTGTTAAACTGCGCCCGCACATCAAGACGCATAAACTGCCGCTCTTTGCCAGAATGCAGGTGGAGGCGGGCGCGACCGGGATTACCTGCCAGAAGCTCGGCGAGGCAGAAGTCATGGCCGATGCTGGAATGACGGATATTTTCCTGCCCTATAATATTCTGGGTCAGGAAAAGCTCGACCGCCTGCACGCCCTGCATCAACGCATCACGCTGTCGGTGACGGTTGATAATTCAACCTCCCTTGCGGGGTTGGCGGCACGTTTTACCGATGAAAAACACCCGTTGAAAGTGCTGGTCGAGTGCGACACCGGTATGGGGCGCTGTGGCGTGCAGACGCCAGCCGAAGCATTGGAACTGGCGCGGATCATTGATCAAAGTGCAGGTCTTCGTTTCGGCGGTCTGATGACCTATCCCGCAGCGGGCAAGCCGGACGAGGCTGAACAATGGCTTTATTCGGCGCGTGAGCTGCTGGAAGCAAACGGTCTTCCTTGTGAGACAATTTCGAGCGGCGGCACGCCGGATATGTGGCGCAAATCCAGTGACAGTGTTGTCACCGAATATCGTCCCGGCACCTATATCTATTTCGACCGTTATCAGGTCGAGAAGGGGGCTGCGACAGTGGATGATTGCGCCTTGACGGTGCTTTCAACGGTCGTCAGTCACCCAACATCTGAGCGCGCAATCATTGATGCTGGTTCCAAGGCGCTATCCAGCGATACGTTGGGACTGAGCGATTTTGGTGAAGTGATGGGCCGCCCCGATGCACGTGTTATCGGTCTGAGTGAGGAGCACGGCAAGCTGACCGGTGACGTCGCCAACTTGAAGGTTGGCGAACGGGTGCGGATTATTCCGGATCACGTCTGCGTCGTATCCAATCTCTTTGACGAGGTTCATCTTGTTTTGGGTGAAGATGTCGTTGACATACTGCCGGTCGCCGCACGTGGAAAATTAGGATAATCAGGAGGATGGCATGAAAGGCGCGGTCAATCCGTTTGCTGGCGACAAGGATCGCGAACAGATTTGGGAAATGCTCGTGCGGCGCGATATCGAAGCTTTCGTGTCGCAAGACTGGTCCCTGGTGGCCGATGATTTCGACGAATTGCGCTTCCTTGGCATTCATGCGCACAATGATCGCGATCCCGACAAATGGGATGCCGGATTTCCGACGCTCGCAAGCTATCGCGACGAATGGCTGCGACAGGCGGCGGAAAGTGCGGCGGTTGAGTATGCCGAATCCTTGGCAGGCGGCATCTTCCGTGCGACGAATCTGAGCGTGATCGATATTACGGGCGATGTTGCCGTCGCGCGGAAAAAATTTGATGGAACGATAACCAGGAAGGACGGAACAGCTGATCGTCTCAACTGGCAAACGCTTTATTTTTGCCGTCGCGACGGCGCTCGCTGGAAGATCACCGGCTTTGTCGGATACATGGCGTATCGCTGAAATATCTGACTTTTGAGGCATTAATCACGGCGCGGATTCATCAGTCTGCGCCTCATTCAGCAGGGAAAAGTGGTCTGCAATAATGTAGATATAGTAAAGTATAATATAGATATGATTTTAAATTGGTATTATTTATGAATAATAAGGTATATATATTTATAGAATCAGTATACTTATAAAAATAATAACAAAATAATATAATTCAAAATTTGAAATATAATAAATATGTAATATATTCTTACTTAATTTTCCAAAATTCTAAGCTATAGTTCTCATCCATGCGAGGAGAGATACTATGGCAAAGATAGTCGGCACAAATAATTCAGACAATATCGTCGGTTCTGACGAGAATGACCGTATATGGGGTCTAACTGGAAATGATTTTATCGATGGAGGCCGCGGCAGCGACATTCTCGATGGGGGCGCGGGCGATGACGTTCTGACAACCACCGGCGGAGAAGCATCTGGATTTGATGAACTTACAGGAGGGGCCGGCAATGACCGTCTTGTCTTCAATTTTGTCGGCGGCGCAGCACGCGGCGGGGAAGGAATTGATACGCTTGTAGCCGATCTGTCGAACCAGCAAGACGCCGTTGTGTTCAGTGCGGCGCAAGGGCACGCTTACTGGGGAGATCCAACGGTTAGTGACAATCACCTCTATTTCACAGATGTCGAACGTCTGAATCTTCAGACGGGTGCAGGCAATGATGTCATCGATGCGTCAGGTTTTGCCTTTGCAAACATTCACGCGGGTGCCGGCAACGATAAGATTGTGGCTGGAGCTGGGAATGATCAGATTTCCGGCGGTGCCGGACATGATCATATCTGGGGTGGAGGCGGTGCCGATGAAATCCGCGGTGGCAGCGGCAATGACATTATCGACGGTGGCAATGGCGACGACAATATCTCCGGGGATGAAGGCAATGATACGCTGCTGGGAGGCCGGGGTAACGATATCCTGAATGGTGGTGACGGCGACGACACTCTCAACGGCGGCGACGGTAATGACATTCTCTACGGAGGACCAGGCACGGACACCTTGATCGGTGGCGCGGGTAATGACACGTTCATCAGTTACAACGCAGATGGCGACGTCATGATTGGTGGCGATGGCAATGACAGTTTTTCGGCCGGTGTGCAGGATAGCTACTATGCCGGATACTGGTTTCAGATGTCTGGCGGCGCCGGTGACGACACGTTCTCGATTTATAGTGACGGCAACCTCGGCAGTATTGATGGCGGTGAAGGAACCGACACGCTCTCGGTGAATTTTGACGACGTTGCCCGTGGCTTTACTTTCGATGCCGCATCTTACACCACGATAGAGAAATTCAACCTCGATGTTCGCTCGGCGACCACGGGGGCTCAAATTTTCGGCGGCGACGGCGATGACCGTATCACTAGCTCGGAGACGTTTCGGGAAGGGTTTAGCGGGAATGACACCTATGATGGCCGTGGGGGCAATGACTATATCTACGGCGCAAGCGGTTCCGACAATCTCCTTGGTGGGGATGGTGACGACGAACTGAACGGTGGTGAGGGTTCGGACCGGTTGTTGGGCGGGGCAGGTTCCGACATTCTGACCGGTGGCAGTGGTGCCGATACATTTATCTGGGACGATGAATCTGTTCAGTCCGGAGGTCTCGATCGCGTAACCGATTTCAACGTAGATGGCGGAGATGTCCTCCTGTTCCGAGGCGTAGATACCATCACAAACTTTGACAGCTTTGTTGCCGCATCTGTCGATACGTCCGAAGGCGTTTTTGTGAGCATTGATGGTAGTGCAAACGGAATCATTATCGAAAATGTTACGCTTGCCGAATTGTCGGAAAATGATGTCACTTTTGCCTGAGCCTAGGCGATCATTATAAAGCGATCCGATAATGCACCTTGTCTCTCCCGGTGAATTCCGGGAGAGTATGCTCTAGGGTCAAAACCCAATCAGACTGTTGATCATATTGGTTCTCCGTGGTTCACTGCCTTCTACAGCAGGAGTTTTGGACCATGGCAGGAGAATTCTGGCTTGATGAGCAGCAGTGGGCAGTGATTGCGCCACTGCTTCCGACCAACCAGCCTGGTGCTCATCGCACCGACGATCGCCGGGTCATCAGTGGAATCATCCACGTCCTGCGATCGGGTTGCCGATGGCAGGATTGTCCAGCCTGCTACGGACCTCCAACAACCGTCTACAATCGCTTCCATCGCTGGTCAGCCAAAGGAATATGGCGGCGGCTGTTTGAAGCTTTGGTGCAATCGAGCGATCGGGACATCCATATGATCGACAGCACCACCGCAAAAGCACACCGCTCTGCCGCTGGCGGAAAAGGGGGGGCGATGCCGAAGCAATCGGTCGCTCGCGAGGCGGCAGAGCGACAAAAATCCATGCTGTTGTCGATGGTTGTGGCCATCCAGTCGCGTTGCGAATAACGCCAGGGCAACGCGGCGACGCCCCTGTTGCCATTCCACTGCTCGAGCCTTTGCCTTGGACACGCCTCTGTGCAGCAGACACTGCTTACGACAGCGACGCTTTGCGAGACTTCCTTGCAATGCGAGGCACGCAACCGGTCATTCCCAACAATCCAACCCGAAAGCGGATCAGGCCGTTCGACCCCATCGCCTATCGACGGCGAAATATCATCGAACGCACCTTCTGCCGCCTCAAGGATTGGAGGCGCGTCGCGACACGATATGACAAGCTCATGATTAACTTCGCCGCGACCTGCTACATCGCCGCCATCGTCACATGGTGGATCAATTGAGTCTGGAGCCTAGGGCGCGCGCAAATCCACTCAGGTTGGGGGAATGTTTCCGAAAGCCGAATGGGCACTGTTGCGTGCTGTTTCAGGTGTTTTTTATCCTTGGTTGGATAATCCTGACTTACAGTATAATCATACTATTTTTCTGTAATTATGGTCATTTTTATTCCGAATTATACTAATTCGGATGATGTCGCAGCTGATTGCATATTTGTCGCAGCCCGTTCCTGTAATTGACTGGAACGGGACTACTATTGTCTTCAGGCTGGTCGATTGTCTCCTTCTTCAAGCAGTGTCGGACAGCTTTCCGAGTTTGTCGTGCAGCCCTTCAAAAAAATCATTCAGGGGGACGGTTGCTGGACGGACGATTGAGATGAATTCACGGCTGTGGGTGGACATGTCGGGAAATGACCTATATAGAATCAAGAAATCTATCGATAATCATTCCATGCGGACCGTTTGCGGAACGCAGATCGCGTGCGAGCACTTTGCGCTGGAATGAAGTTCTGTCAATGTTAAAAAGGAGATTAAGTCCGCCAGCACAGCGGGGTTAAACTTAATGCATGGTATTTTATACAAGGAAGAAAGTATGAAGTCGCCGGCTGAGACGAAAATAAGCTTGAAGAGCGTTTTTAAAGTCTTCGGCGATGATCCGGAGCGTGCAATGCAGGAATTGCGCGCAGGTAAATCAAAAACCCAGATTCACAGCGAACTCGGCGCAACAATCGGCGTCGATGATGCGACCTTCGACATCTATGAAGGCGAAGTATTCGTTATTATGGGCCTCTCCGGCTCAGGAAAATCTACGCTTCTGCGTCTGCTCAATCGCTTGATCGAACCAACTTCGGGTTCCATCGAAGTGGATGGCCGCGATATCGTCAAAATGACGAAGCGTGAGCTGATCGATCTTCGCCGTCGCGACATGAGCATGGTATTCCAGTCTTTCGCGCTCCTGCCCAATCGTTCGGTCCTGAATAATGCATCCTTCGGTCTTGAAGTGGCCGGAATGGGTGAGGCGGAACGTCACCAGAAGGCGCTGAAGGCACTCGCTGCCGTCGGGCTCGAGCCTTATGCCAACAGCATGCCGGATCAGCTTTCCGGCGGCATGAAACAGCGTGTCGGACTGGCGCGTGCTCTAGCGAGCGAGCCGACCATTCTCTTGATGGACGAGGCTTTTTCCGCCCTCGATCCGCTGATCCGCACCGAAATGCAGGACGAATTGAAGCGGCTTCAGGCAGAACACAGCCGGACGATTATTTTCGTCAGCCATGATCTGGACGAAGCGATGCGGATCGGTGACCGTATCTGCATCATGCAGCACGGCAAGGTTGTGCAGGTGGGGACACCGAATGAAATCGTGTCCGCACCGGCCAATGATTATGTCCGTTCCTTCTTCCGCAATGTCGATGTGTCCCGCGTTTTCAAGGCCGCCGATGTGGCGCGCGAGGACGAGCTGATCGTCTTCGAACCCGAACAGCTGGCAACAGCGCTCGAACGTTTTGATGCGAGCGGGAAGACATTCGGTGTGTTGATCGATGCAGACCGCACATATCGCGGCATGGTCAGTCGTGACGCCCTGGCAAAGGGTATCGCAGTGCAGGGCGGCGAGAGACTGGATAATGTCTCTGCTATCGAAGCCGAAGCGCCGCTTTCCGGATTGCTGACGCAGGTGGCGGAAAGCCCCTGGCCGGTTCCGGTCACTGATCGCCAGAACCGTTATGTCGGTGCTATCAGCAAATCGGCCTTGCTTGAAACGCTTGGTCGCGCGGGTTGAGACCTGCGCGCCAACGGCCTTTTGCCTGATGAAGGCAGAATTGGTCCAATCCAGAAGAAATACGGAAATGGACGGTAAAACATGGATTTGAATTTCAGTGTCGGCGGATGGGCGGATGTTGTGGTCAACTACATTCTCGACCACTTTACGCCCGCGCTTGATATGATCGCGGCCGCTATCGGTTTTGTGACCGACGGTATTCAGAATGCTCTTCTCGCTGTCCCGCCGTTAGGCGGGGTTGCAATTCTCACGCTGCTCGCGCTTTGGCGTGTGGGGTGGAAGTTCGCGATATTCACGGCTCTCGCGTTGGGACTCATCATCCACATGGAATTGTGGACGGGCACGATGGAAAGCCTCTCTCTGGTGCTTGCATCAACGGTTATTGCTGTGGTGATCGGTATTCCGCTCGGCATCGCCATGGCCCGTAGTGATACAGTCGCTTCGATCGTGCGTCCTGTGCTCGATCTCATGCAAACGATGCCTGCGTTCGTCTATCTCATTCCGGCAGCAATGTTTTTTGGCCTCGGTGCCGTGCCCGGAACGATTGCGACGGTGATTTTTGCGATGCCCCCAGTCGTGCGTCTGACCAATCTCGGTATCCGGCAGGTGCATGCGGAGTTCGTTGAAGCGGGGCTCGCCTTCGGCTGCACATCCCGGCAGCTTCTGTTCAAGGTGCAGCTTCCAAACGCCATGCCATCGATCATGGCTGGCATCAACCAGACGATCATGCTGTCGCTTTCTATGGTGGTGATCGCGTCGATGATCGGTGCAGGTGGCCTCGGCAATACTGTGTTGACCGGCATCCAGCGCCTCAATGTGGGCCTCGGCTTTGAGGGTGGTCTCGCAGTAGTCATTCTGGCGGTCATTCTCGACCGCATTACCCAGAGCTTCGGCAAAAGCGGGGCAGGATTTTTCAAGCGGCTCGCATCTCTAAGGAAGGCGGCGGACGCTCAGTCCGCCTCATCCTTTCGCAAGCAGGAAGCATGAAGAAAGCAGAAACAATAACCAAGAATAACAATGGGAACTGATACCAATCGAAAAGGAGAAGCTATGTTAGGCAAACTAACCAAATTCGGTCTGGCGGCAGTTGTGGCGGGAACGATGACCATGGGCGCAGCATTTGCGCAGGACGGCAAGCCGGTGAAAATCGGCTGGGCACCCTGGTCGGATGCCGAATTCGTCACCAAACTCGCCAAGAAGCTGATCGAAGACAATCTCGGCCAGAAGGTTGAGCTGGTTCAGACGGACGTGGCCCCACTTTATCAAGGCGTGAGCCGTGGCGATATCGACGCCATGATGATGGCCTGGCTGCCGGAAACGCATGCCGACTATTACAAGCGCATTGAAGGCAAAGTCGAGAACCTTGGCCCGCTCTATGAAGGGGCCAAGCTTGGCTGGATCGTTCCGGCTTACATTCCGGAGAGCGAAATCAGCTCTATCGAAGATCTGAAGAAGCCGGAAGTTCGCGAGAAGCTGAAGGGTGAAATTCAGGGGATCGATCCGGGTGCAGGCCTCACTCGTCTATCGCAGGAAGCGATCAAGAAATACGGGCTGGACTACAAGCTCAACATTTCGAGTGAAGCGGCCATGTTGACGACGGTTGATCGTGCCACGCGCTCTGATGGCTGGTTCGTGGCAACGTCGTGGAGCCCACATTGGATGTTCGGCAAGTACAAGCTGCGTTACATTGCCGATCCTGAAGGCGCACTCGGCGGTGCCGAACATATCGACGCCATCGCGCGCAAGGGCTTCAAGGAAGACAATCCGAAGGTTGCTTCGCTGCTGACCAAGATGAGCATTCCGATCAGCGAGCTTGAAGCTGCGATGTTCGATGCGCAGGAAACGTCCTATGAGAAGGCCGTCGATAAATATATCGCGGATCATCCGGACCGCATCAAGGAATGGCTGGCTGAGTAACCAGCTTAGTAAGAAAGCCCCGGTTCTCCGGGGCTTTTTCATATCCTATCCTCTTCGAGCAATCAGAATCCCCGATATTACGGTGATACCACCCAGAGCCTGCAACATACCGATGGGTTCCGACAGGATAGTCCAGGCAAGAAATGCCGCGACGACGGGTTGTAGAAGCAGGGTGAGTGACGAAAACGATGCCGGAAGATAGGCGAGGGCATAAGCAATCATGCTCTGGCCTGCGGCATGGGTTACCCATGCGAGGCCGGCAAGAATAAGCCAGCCATAGAGCGTGGCAGGCAGTATCTGACCTTCCATAAAATACGCAACCGGCAGCGAAAAGACGGCGGCAGTTGCGCTGCTCCACAGCATGATGCGCATGGTGGAAAAGCGGCTGCGCAAGCGGCCAACCGAAAGGATGTAACCGGCATAGAAGACTGCGGCCAGAAGCGCCATCGCATCGCCGGATGATTGGGACTGGAGAAGCTCGCCCGGTCCACCCTTTAGCACGACGACGCCAATGACAGCGACGGCAAGGCCGATCATGAAGGACGTGCTCACGCGCGATTTGAAAAGCAGCCATGCGCCCAAGGTCACGAAAATCGGCGCTATATTGGCAAGCAGCGTGGCATTTGCAACGGATGTCATGTGCAGCGACAAGTGCCAGGCACCCAGATCGAAAGCGATGAACAGGCCGGGCAGGGCGAGGCGTAGGCAGTCTGACAAAGTGAGTGGCGCTGCATCTTTCTCGTCGCGCCGCTCGCGGCCATCCATGAGCACCAGCGGTAAAACTGCCAGTGCAAGACGCCAGAAGCCTGTTGCCAGCGGACCTAACTCGGAAAGTCGGACGAAGATCGGCGAACTGCCGATAGCGATGCCGCCAACGATCAGGGCAGTCATCGCCAGACGTTGCGCATTGGTGGGGGCGGGGCTTGCGGCGGTGGTATGCGACATTTTCAAACTCAAAGTTACGCCGAAATTGTTCCGCTGCCCGCGCAATGCACGCAGCTAAGGAACGACTGTCGGCTTTGGACTGAACTGGTCATGGAGAAAGGCGAGTACATTTCTTCCACTATCCACGTTCTGAATATTGTCGTTCATGTCGCAAAAGAATGGGAATGGAGAAAATTTTGCCCGCGACATTGATATGACGCGGGCTTGCTTATTCCTCTTTGAGGGAGGCGTCCAGCATTGGGTTATGGCAGAAACCGGAAATTTCATCACGTTTCTGTTCAATAGATCGCAAATTCCATGAAAAAGCGCCCTCGACGGACGCTCTTTCAATTATCATCGAGAATAGGGCGAATAGCACTGTCTGCGCGGCCCATTATAGGGCTGGAATGTATTGTCGGAGGAGCGATATGACCGGTAACGGTTATAGCACCACTGTACATGCGCGTTTGACATCCGCGGCGCGCGGTAAACAGGGCGAGGCTGGCTTATTGCGCCGCCAATGATCGCACCTGCACCGAACGCTGCCAATGGATACCACCACCCATCGCTATGGCGACGATAGCCGTGGCGATAATGCCGATAGCCACGATGTCCGTTCCAACGTCCCGGCCGGTTGGGTCTGTGGCCATCATAGTGACGCGGCGGGCGGCGATGGTCGCGCACCTGTTCGACATTCTGGTTGATGGCCGGGCGGTCCAGATTCATAGGGGCAGCCATCGTCGGCGCGATGGACGTTGCTCCAAAGATCACGGCGAACGCCCCGACACAGCCCTGTTTGAAGATATTCACGTGCAACCCTCCGTCTTAGATGATGAGGGTAAACGCTTGAAATATCGATTTGTTCCCGCTTTTCTATGAGCCCAAAAGCCGGGCTTGCACAGTTCCGGGCGGATTAGACAATTCGCAAAATGAAAGGGAGCAGGCTCCTCCCCAAGAACCTGCTCCCCAATGCATCGCCCCCCGCCATAGGTGGTGCGATGCTTACCTCTCGTGGCTTTTGCCATGTCTGAATTCAGCGTGTCAGACCTTATCTTCGAGTGCAGCATTTAGCAACTTCAACGCGCGTTCTTTTGTCAATTCAATCGGGTTGCCGCCAGCAGTTGGATCGACGATGGCCATCTCGGCAATCAGGTCCTTCCGGGCGTCGTCCATTTCGAGACCCTTGATGAATTCAGGGAGTGTGTTGGGGACCCCCAGATCGCTCCGTAATTTCATGATGGCGGCCAAAAACCCATCAAAACCGCCCTTGATGTCGAGATAATCGGCAAGCCGTTCTATACGCTTTTCGATGGCAGATCGGTTCTGAAGCAGGACATAGGGCATGAAAACCGCATTCGTCATGCCATGATGGGTATCGTAGAGAGCGCCGATGGGATGCGACAGCGAATGAATCGCGCCGAGCCCTTTTTGGAAGGCTGTTGCACCCATCGCGGCCGCCGCCATCATGTTTGCCCGCGCTTCAATATTCTTGCCATCGGCATAGGCGGTGGGAAGGTTTTCAAAAACCAGACGGATACCTTCCACCGCGATGCCATCAGCCATCGGATGAAATCCCGGAGCGCAATAGGCTTCAAGGCAGTGCGCCAGCGCATCCATGCCTGTACCTGCGGTGATGAAGGGCGGCATTCCGGTGGAAAGCTCGGGATCGGCAATGACTGTGACCGGCAGCATCTTCGGGTGGAAAATGACCTTCTTGGTATGGGTCGCTTCGTTGGTCAAAACGCCTGCGCGGCCAACTTCCGATCCGGTGCCAGCAGTGGTGGGCACGGCAATGATCGGTGCAATTGCTTTGCTGTCGGCGCGGGTCCACCAGTCACCAATGTCTTCGAAATCCCAGACCTGTCGCGTCTGTCCTGCCTGGAAGGCGATCAGCTTGCCAAGATCCAGCGCCGAGCCGCCGCCGAAGGCGATGACGCCGTCATGCTTGCCGCTTTTGAAGACCTCAACGCCCGCATAGAGATTGCTTTCGACCGGGTTCGGCTTCACGTCGGAGAAAACCCCATGTTTCACACCGGCTTCGTTCAGAATAGCAAGCGTGGACGCCACCACAGGAAGTTTCGCCAAGCCGGGGTCAGTCACAAAGAGCGGGTTCTGAATGCCGGCGGCCTTGAGGACAGCAGGCAATTCCTTGATGCGGCCTGGGCCAAAAAGCACGGTGGTGGGGAAATTCCATTTGGCAGTCAAAGTGGTCATGTCGATTGCTTTCCAGAAATTCAATTCAGATCAGATTTTCTCACGCAGGTGGAAGGATTTCGGCCGCGTGAGATTGCCGTAGCCGATGGATGACAGGGCAGCGCCCTTGCCAGTGTCTTTCACCCCGGTCCAAACAAGTGCGGGATCGAGATAATCACAACGGTTCATGAAAACCGTGCCCGTTTCGATACGGTCGCCGAGAGTAGCGGCGTGGTCCGTGTCTGCCGTCCAGAGCGAAGCTGTCAGGCCATAGATACTGTCGTTCATCAGCGCGAGGGCTTCCTCGTCGTTGCGCACTTTCATGATACCGACGATGGGGCCAAAGCTTTCTTCACGCATGACACTCATCTGGTGATCGACATTGGTGAGCACTTCCGGCGCGACATAGGGAGAACCTGCGCGATCATCCTCGACACTCATACTGACGTGAGCTTTCGCACCCTTGCGCAAGGCTTCCGCTTTCTGCTCGCGGATAAGATCGGCAAAGCGCGCCTGTGCCATTGGGCCGAGCGTCGTTGAACTATCCAGCGGATTGCCGACCACATATTGCTTCGTCAGGTCGATGAATCCGTCGACGAAGCGGTCATAGACTGCTTCATGAACATAGATGCGCTCGATCCCGCAGCAGCACTGGCCGGAATTGAAAAAAGCACCATCGACCAGATTGGCGACGGCATGGTCCAGATTGACATCAGGAAGCACAAAGGCTGGGTCCTTGCCGCCGAGCTCCAGCCCGAGTGTCATGAAGGTGCCTGCAGCTGCCTTTTCGATGGCGCGACCCCCGCCGACCGAGCCAGTGAAATTCACGTGGTCGATCGTGCCGGATGCGAGCAGCTTTTCCGTCGATGCGTGATCGAGAACGATGTTCTGGAAAACACCCCTTGGCAGCCCGGCCTTCTCGAACGCTTTTGCAAAGCGTTCACCGGCCAGAAGCGTCTGGGTTGCGTGCTTGAGGATCACGGTGTTCCCGGCCATAAGTGCGGGAATGATCGTGTTCACCGCCGTGAGATAAGGATAATTCCACGGCGCAATCACCAAAACAACGCCGAGCGGCACGTGCTTCACATACCGACGGAAACCATCCTTCTGTGTGGGCACATAAGGTTTCAGCGCCTCTTCGGCGATGTCGATCATATATTGACCGCGTTCCTGCACGCCGCCGTTCTCGCCGCCATAACGCGTTGGTCGTCCCATCTGCCATGCGATTTCGGGGATAATTTCGTCCTGCATTCCGGCGAGCGCATCCAGCGCGGCCCGGCAATAGCTTGCGCGCTCATTGATACTCAGCTGAGCCCAGCCGATTTGCGCGTCGCGTGCAGCCGCCACCACTGAGGCGATTGCAGCCTCGCTTAAAAAAGGACGCTCGGCATAAACCGAGCCGTCTATCGGAGAGATGATCTTGGCCGTGCCGCTCATCTGCAATTTCCTTTGAAGTCTGGCATTGCGTTATTCATTTCGGGATCGGTCGCGCGGGTCAATAGCGCTCGAACCCGCGATGCAGCTCCCAGTCGGTTACGCGCCGATCATATTCGATCTGTTCCCAATGGGCGGTGTGGACGTAGTGGTTGACGACCGCTTCCCCGAGAGCCTCCTTGAGGAACGCGGAGTTTTTGAGCGCCTGTGCGGCTTCGCGCAGCGTATACGGAATTTCCTTCAGTTTTACCGCACTATAGGCATCGCCGACGAAGGGCTCGTCGAGTTCCAGTTGTTCATCGATGCCCTGCAGGCCCGATGCGATGAGCGCTGCAAAAGCCAGATATGGATTGAGGTCAGCGCCGCCGATGCGGCATTCGATGCGAATGCCTTTCGTGCCTTCTCCACACAGGCGAAAGCCCGCTGTGCGATTATCCTGACTCCACATGATTTTCGTCGGTGCAAAGGTGCCTGCCTGAAAGCGCTTGTAGGAATTAATATAGGGCGCCAGGAAATAGGTATAGTCGGTGGCGTATTTGAGCTGTCCGGCCACCCAGGAACGCATAAGCGGCGTCATGGTATAGGGCGCTTTCGGATCGAAAAAGAGCGGCTCCTTGCCGTCGGCGCTCCAGATGGAATTGTGCACATGGCTGGAGCTTCCAGCCTTGCCGTAATCGTATTTTGCCATGAAGGTGATGCACTTTCCATGTGCCTCGGCGATTTCCTTCATTGCGTTCTTCATGATGACATGGCGATCCGCCATTTCGAGCGCTTCGGCATAGCGCACATTCAGCTCTTCCTGTCCCGGACCCCATTCGCCCTTGGAGTTTTCTACCGGAATGCCTGCTGCCGCGAGCTGGTTGCGCATTGCACGCAGGACCGGCTCCTCCTTGGTGGTCAGGTGGATGACATAATCCTGCACATAAGGCGAAGCCGTTTCCATATCCTGCCAGTGCTTGGCGCGGGCCGTCTTGTAAGTCTCGTCGAAGAGGTAGAATTCAAGCTCGGACGCGAAATAAGCGCGGTAGCCGCGCTCGTGCAGGCGTGCGAGCTGCTTCTTGAGGATAGCACGCGGGGAATGCGCCAGATCCTGATGATCGTGGTGATCGAGCACGTCGCAAAGCACGATGGCGGTCTTTTCCAGCCATGTGGCGACGCGCAGGGTCGAAAGGTCTGGTTTGATGACAAAATCACCATAACCCTTGTCCCATCCGGCGGCCTCATAGCCCGGCACCGGCTCCATATCGATATCGTCGGCAAGGAGATAGTTGCAGCCATGGGTCTCGTCGTAACCAGATTCCACGAAGAACTGTCCGTAGAAGCGTTTGCCGATCAGGCGTCCCTGCATGTCCACAAAACATGCGAGCACCGTATCGATTTCATCGTTTGCAACGGCTCGTTTCAATGCATCGAAAGTCAACTGTTCGGCCATTTATGCTCGCTCCAGAACGGAAAAAAGTGATGGACGCGGCACAGTGTGCCGCGTCCAAAATTCTCATGCGTAGCGGTAAGGTGCGCCCGCACCTCGCATGGTTTCTTGATATTTTTTCAGGATCGCGACGACTTTGGCGTTGCGTTCGCTCTTCTGCGCGATGTCGTCCCAGAATTCCTGTGCAGCATCTTCAATCTGCTTCCATTCCGATTCCGGAATAGTCGTCAGTTCCAGCTTTCCGCCGGTGGTGCGATAATGAGCCTCGCCCCACCAGTACCAGTGTTGGCGGTAATAGTGCGACGAATCCATCGCCAGCTTGAACAGGGTCTTCAGGTGATCCGGCACGGCTTCCCATTTCTCGGTATTCGCGAAGTAGGAACCAGCCCATGCACCGTTGATGTTGTTGGTCAGATAGTACTTGTTGATGTCTGCCCAGCCGACCGTATAGGCCTCGGTCGCGCCACACCACGCAACGCCGTCGAGCTCGCCGGTCTGGATTGCGACTTCGATATCCTCCCATGGCAGCGTGACTGGCACGACGCCGAATTTGGTCAGGAAGCGCCCGCCGGTCGGGAAGGTGAAGACCCGAAGCCCCTGCAGGTCAGCAACGCTGCGGATCGGTTTGGTGGTCACGAAATTGCAGGGGTCCCAGGAACCGGCGCTGAGCCAGGTAACCCCCGGAATTTCCTTGTAGGCTTCTTCCCAGATTTCATTGAGCCCATACCAGTTGAACAAGGCTGGTACATCGAGGCTGTAGCGTGATGCGAAGGGGAAGTAAGCCCCGAACACTGCGACATCGACGGGAGACGCCATGGAGTCGTCGTCGCTTTGCGCAGCGTCGATTGTGCCGGACTGAACAGCACGGAACAGCTCGCCCTGCGGCACGAGCTGGTCGGCAGTATAAAGTTCAATCACCATATCGCCATTGGCAGCCTTGTTGAAGGCGTCGATAGACGGCTTGATGACGTGCTCTGCAAGTGCCGGACCTGCATAGGTCTGGAGCCGCCATTTGATCGGGCTTTGTGCCCTGACATACGGCGTTGCAAGTGTGCTTGCACCCAGCGCGCCGACGGTCGTCAGCCCGGTCTTCTTGAGAAAATCGCGTTTGTTAAGCTTGCTATTCTCACTCATGCCCATTCTCCCACTCTTGTTTGAGTTCACCCTTTATATGTCCGGCCTGGCCCTTCGGGCTCTTGTCACCGGCTTATGCGTATTCTCCCGTAATTATCGTCATCGTCCGGTGTACCAGTTGGGCAACCACATCGCGATCTGTGGAAAGATCATCAAGATGATGATGGTCAGCACCATGAGGAAGAAGAACGGCACGATTGAACGATAGATATCTATCAATGTGACTTCCTTTGGTGCCAAGGCTCGCATCATGAACAGATTGTACCCGAAAGGCGGCGTGATATATGCGATCTGGCAGGTGATCGTGTAGAGCACGCCGAACCAGATGGCGTTAAAGCCAAGGCTCTTGACCAGCGGTATGTAAAGCGGCGCCACAATGACTAGCATTGCTGTGTCATCAAGGAACATGCCCAAGATGATGAACGAAAACAGCATCAACACGAGGATCGTCCATGGCGACAGATCGAAAGTATGGAGCAATATGCTTTCGATGGCTTTCACCGCCCCGAGACCGTCATAGACCGACGAGAAGCAAAGCGCGGCCAGAATGATCCAGAGGAACATGCAAGTGACCGTGAGGCTGTTCCGTGTCGTGGTTTCCCAGACAGTCTTGTTGAGGCGCCCGGTGAAAAGTGCGGCAAGTGTCGCGAGCAACGCGCCGACGGCGGAGCTTTCCACAAGGCTGGTAACGCCCGAGAGGAACAAGCCCATCATTGCGCCAAACACGACGAGCGGCAGAATGCCTGCGCGCAGCGTGACAAAACGATCGTGCCAAGTGATTTTGTCCAGTTCTTCTTTCGGCAGTGTCGGCCCGAGTTCAGGCTGGAAACGGCAGCGTATATAGATATAAATCGCAAAGAGTGCGGCCATGAGAAGACCGGGGCCTATGCCCGCGAGCCAGAGCTGCAAGACCGGCTGCCGGGCAATCATCGCATAGAGAACGAGCACCACGCTTGGCGGAATGAGAATGCCGAGCGAGCTGCCAGCCTGAATGACGCCCGTTACCATAACCTTGTTGTAGCCACGCTTGAGAAGCTCCGGCAGGGCTACGGTCGCGCCGATGGCCATGCCCGCAACACTCAGGCCGTTCATGCAGGAAATGATGACCATCAGGCCGATCGTACCCAGTGCCAGACCGCCGCGAATGCCGCCGAACCACACGTGGAACATGCGATAGAGATTGCTGGCAATGCCCGATTCCGAGAGCATGTAACCCATGAAGACGAAGAAGGGTACCGTGATAAGCGGATACCAGTTCAATACCGCAAAAGTGGCATTATACGGCATCTCGAACGAGCCTTTGCCCCAAAGCAGGAGAGCGGCGAGCGAGCCGACAAAACCGATCACGCCAAATACGCGCTGCCCGGTCATGAGCAGCACCATCATGGTTGCAAACATGAAGAGCGTTATGAATTCCGAACTCATATGTGATGCCCTTCCTCAATGGCAGGACCCGCGATGGTGCTGATCGGCTTTCCACGCAGGGAGGCCCAATCCTTGAAGAAATTGGAGACGCATTGCAGCAACAGCAGGAAAATACCGACAGTCATGATGAGCTTGATCGGCCATAGAAGCGGAGCCCAAGCGGTATAGTTTTTCTGGTTGTAAACGATGGCGTAGTTGGTCGATGAAATTCCGCCCGCGACCATCACGCCGAGATAGAAGATGATGAACAGGATGGTGATCATGTCGGTGATCATTTTCCTGCGCGGTGAAAGACGGTCGAAGAACAAGTCCATACGTACATGCGCGCCTTGCTGCATGGCGTAGGCGCCGCCGAGCAGATAATAGGCGGAGAGCAGAAACTGGGACATTTCCAGGACCCAGTTGACCGGCACGCCGAGAACTACGCGTGAAAAAGTCGAATATAGAAGGCAGGCGCCGAGCACGAAGAAGAGATACATCGCAAAGCGCCCGACATAGTAATTCACTGCATCAACATATTTGACGAACAGTCTGATCGGCTTCGGCATTTCCGGCTCCTTCAGGCTTTCTGTTCCGTGTTGTGGGGGCCAATTGCTTTCGCAATGTCCTTCAATATCGTCGCAAGTTTTTCGGCCCAGCCTGCCTGCGCCGGACTATCGGCAATCTCATTGTTGCGAAGTTCGATCATCACGCAGGGCGCATTGCGCGGGCGGGCGTGCCGCTCCAGTGTGTAATAGACGCGGTCGGCTGGCGAGTAGGGTTCGTTCACGCCGACATTGAGGTTCAGGTCTTTCTGCAGCGCGGCAACAAGCGGTTTGCCAATCCGGTCATCTTCATCGTGAATGATACCGATCTGCCAGGGGCGGGGGACGTCGCGATAAATGGGCGTAAATGAATGGATCGTCACGATCCACGATGGCAATCCACTTCGCGCGCGCTCTGCAATTACGTGTTCGACAGCAGTGTGGAATGGACGATGTGAAAGATCGATGCGCGCCAGGCGTTCCATGGAACCGAGAGCGTGGTTTCCGGGAACCACGGTTGTCTCGCTGATTTCCGGAATGAGATCGTGAGCGTCGAGAGGACGATTGCAATCGATCAACAGTCGCGAAAGCTGGCTTTCGACGAGAGGCGCGTTAAGAGACGTAGCGAGATGCCTTGCGACTTCCACCGCGCCGGGGTCCCAGGCGATATGTGCCCGCAATGCATCGGCGTTCAGTCCGAGCCCGTCGAAAGTCTCGGGAATGAAATTGGATGCGTGTTCGCAGACAAAGAGATAGGGACTTTCCCCATCCTTGTTAAAGACAGAAACAGGCTCGCACGAAGCCGTGCGATGTTCTCGCTCGTCCGTCATTCTGTTTGTTCCCCGCGCTGTAACTTATGTTACGTTTTTTCCAATTATGCGCTATTGCGGATTATTTGATACGTCCTATGATTATTTGTCAAACACAATTTCGCCCAAATTCAAAACGGGCGTTCGGGAACGGAAAGTGCTGTGCCGGTGCATGCAAGCGTTGCGGAGCTGATTAATGAGCGGATCGATACAATGCCGGCGGGCGAACGCAGTGCCGCACAGACGCTGATCGCCAATTACCCGATGCTAGGGCTAAAGACCGTCGCGGAGTTTTCTGCTTTGGCCGGTGTCAGCTCCCCGACGATCTTGCGCTTTGTCAACAGGCTCGGGTTTCAGAGCTATCCTGATTTTCAGGCGCGATTACAGGATGAGCTCGCAGCCCAGCTGCAATCGCCGCACCATCGCAACGAACAGCCGGGAACAGGGCCAGATACGGCCTATCCGGCGGTGGAGCATACGCTGGAGAATATCCGTGAAAGCTTTCGGCATCTCGGTGCAAAGCAGCTGCGGCAGGCCGTGTCGGCTTTGAGCGACGCCAAGGGTAATGTCTATCTGATTGGCGGGCGCTTCACTGATCCCATTGCGCAGTATATGGCGGCGCATATGACCGTCATTCGTCCGCATGTCTTTCATCTGGGTGGACAGGAGAGCGTGTGGCGTGACCGTCTCCTCGATATGGGAAAGCGCGACGTTCTGGTGGTTTTCGATATTCGTCGTTATCAGGACAGCCTTTTGAAACTCTCTGAGAAGGCGCGGGCGCGAGGGGTGGAAGTCATCCTTGTGACCGACCAGTGGCTTTCGCCGATTGCACGTGTGGCCAGGCATGTTCTGGCCGGGCGTACAGCCGTGCCGTCAGCCTGGGATTCGTCGGCGGCGCTTTTTGTGCTGGCAGAAACGGTCATTCGCGAAATGACCAGAATGCTGGAAAAGGACAGCGCGGCCCGCATTGCGGAACTTGAAGGGCTACGTTGACACGAGGTTTCAGTGCGCAGTTTATTCCAGTCCACAGGCACGCAAGAACAGCGTTGAAACTTCCTTCTCGATCCGCTCAATGTCGAGCGGTTCGTCCTTGTCGAGTTCCATCATGCTGCGGACCTGTGCTTCAAAGTCAGCATAATGCTGGGTAACAGCCCATATATGCATTTGAAACAGTAGGGGATCGACAGGCTTGATGCGGCCGTCATCCACCCATGACTGAATAAGTTTCACCGCATTATGAGTCGCAGAGACATGTTTTTTCCAATGGCGGCTCAGATATGGAGCGCCATTGGCAATTTCGGTGGTGAAAAGGCGTGAAGCCTTGGGGCTCTTCTGGCTATATTCGAGCTTCGCACGGATATATTGGCGGATCACCTTGGCAGGGTCGTCCTCGGTATTGGCCCCGAGGAATATGTCTTCCCATTCTTCGAGGATATAGACGATGATATCCTCATAAAGCTCTTCCTTGCTCGAAATATAGTAGTGCAGTTGCGGCTTGGTGAGGCCAGCGCGGTGCGCAATGCCCTGCGTTGATGCCCCCGCAAGGCCTTTTTCGGCAAATTCGTCAATCGCAGCAGCTCGTATCGCGCCGAGAATGCGCCGCCTGCGTCCGAGAACCTTGTCCCGTCCGGTCAGTTCGGTGTCGTCATTCTCGTCGCCGTTGCTCATCTATACCTGCTGCGATTGAGGAGGGGTTATTGGCCCAGCTTCTTCTTGATGTCGAGCCCTGCACCCTTGTTTACGAAGGCATCGGTCGCGACCTTGCTCATGTCGAGTTCGTCGCCGCTGACGATCCCAGCCTTGCGGGCGAGTTCGTAGAACGCCTTGACGCGATCCATCGAGATTGCGCCAATTCCCTTTTCAAGTGTGTCGCCGCTATCGATGAGCTGAAGGTTCTTGATCCGCTCCAGTTCCGCATCGAGCGTTTCCTTGCTCATGTCCGGGTTATCTTTCAGGATCAATTCGTAGGCTTTGCTGCGGTCACCGTAGAGGAAATTGGTCCAGCCCTCGACGGAAGCGCTGACGAAGCGCTGTACCAGATCGGGGTTCTTTTCGATCAGATCCTGGCGGGTTTCGATCGTGTTGCCGTAAGTGCTGTAGCCGTAGTCGGCGAGGAGATAGGTCGTAACCTTAGCGCCTTCCTTTTCAGCATAGATCGGCTCGGCGGTCGCATAGGCCTGCTGCACGACTTTCTTGTCGTTGAGGAACTGGGCGAGGCTATAGCCATAAGGGCGCAGCTGTTCGTCCTTGAAGCCAAAGTCCTTGACGAGCCATGGCCAGAACGAGAACTGGCCATCCTTCGAAATCAGGATCGTTTCGGCATTGGTCAGATCCTTGAAATCCTTGTACGCACCTTCGTGTGCCATCAATGCCTGCGGGTCTTTCTGGTAGAACGCGGCAACAACCGTCGTCGGCACACCGTTGGCGACGTTGTTGAACGACAGAAGCAGGTTTCCGGTCAGCAGGAAGTCGAGGCGGCCTGCCGCAAGCATTGGGCGATTGTTGACCTGGGGTCCGCCCATTTCGATTTGCACGTCGAGGCCGTATTTCTCATAGGTGCCGTCGGCAAGGGCTTGATAGAATCCGCCGTGACCTGCTTGAGCGAGCCAGTTGGTGCCGAGCGTCACCTTGTCGAGTGCATAGGCCATCTGTGCGGAAAGGCCCATGGAAAGTGCGGCTAGCGCCGCAACCAGTGTCTTTTTCATTTGGTTCCCCTTGTTTTAATCAGTCAAAGCCATATCAGCGGTCCAGCCGCGCGTTTTGCCCGGATTGAGCAAGCCGTACGGGTCGGCTTGCTTCTTGAATTCTATCTGCACGCTATCGATCTCCTTCATCCCGCCGTCCTCAATGGTGTAGGCATGCGGATCGTAGATATCGCAACCGTCAACCTGCTCCAGTTGCTTGATCAGGCGGTACATCTCGTCACGGCCCTCAAAGCGAACAAGCGGAAGCGCGAAAATCTGCACTTCGCCTTCAAGACGGGCCATTTCGTGATGCATATATTGTGTTTCGCCGTAGCGCTCGATCTGGCGTGTCACGACATCGACGTCGAAAGGACGCGGATAGGCGACCTGAAGATAGGTCCAGCCTTCCTCGGCTTTCAGCGCCTGCAAGGTTGTATGGTTCCAGCCACATTCATAGGCGGGTTGCAGCCCGTTCTTGTGTAACTCATCCAGCGTCATGGCGAAGGAAACCTTGCCGCCAAATTCAGTGGCGAGCGCTTCGAAACGAGCCATTTCTTCCGGGGCAATCATGGCAAAAACCGCATCCTTGTCGGATGGGAACAGATCGCCGAACTTGGTGTAAAAGCGCGAGAAACGGCGATCAACCGTGGTCAGAAGATAGCAGTCGAGATTGTCTTCCAATGCCTTGAGACAAAAGTAGAGCGTGGCCTCGTAACTATCGAAAAGCGCTGCGGTATGTATCCAGTCGGTCGCCTTGGTAAGACCGATTTCCAGCTCCAGAATGATGCCGTTGGTGCCATAGGCATGCTGGACTTTATGAATGTCGCGTCCGCTCAATTCGATAATTTTCGGCTCCGGTTCGACAGTCAGAACCTTGACCGAATAGACATTGCCATCGTCGCGCAACATGCCGTGACGCAGCGAGCCGATGCCGCCTGAACCGCCTGAGAAAAAGCCACCAATCGTGGCGATGCGGCGGGTCGACGGATACATCAACAGTTCCTGACCGGTTTCGCGCACGGCATCGTCAAGGCGTGAAATGCGAGCACCGCCTTCGACACGAACCTTGCCGGGTTCAATGGAAATGATGCGATCAATCTTGGTCATGTCGAGAATGACGCCGCCTTCAAGCGGAACGCATTGACCGTAATTGCCTGTGCCGCCGCCGCGAACGGTGATCGGGATACGCAATTTTGCGGCGGCTGCCGCCACGCGACGCACCTCATCCTGATCTTTCGGGATGACGACGAGATCACCGACGTAATGGCCGATATCTTCGGTTAGGATCGGGCTGTACCAGAAATAATCGCGCGAGCGCAGTTCTATCTGCTTTGGGTCGTCATAAATGCGGATTCCATCGATTTCGGCGCGGAATGCGGCCCAGTCGTAGATGCGCTGTGGAGCGGCAGAATTCATGTGGCTCTCCAGGTGATTTGGCCCGTTGAGTTGGGTTCGGCAACGCCATTGCGCCAGACGACGCGGCGGGACTGCGGGCGACTGATGAGATCGTTCAGGTCTATTGCATCGTGCCAGACAAAACTGGCCACGCCACCTGCCTGCGGTTGCTGCACGCATTCGCTGCCAATAAGGCGAGCGGGCAGGGTGGTGATGCTGTCGAGCCAGTCCTGCGGCTCGACATGGCAAACCGGCGCTGCGAGACGAAGAATGGCGAGCGGGTCGTAATCGCCATAGGGATAGAATGCATCGCGGACATTGTCGGAACCGAGCATCACATCCATGCCTGCTGCGCGCGCTTCCTTCAATGGTGCAACACCGCGCAGGCGCGGAGACTTTCCGCCGATCCGGTCTTGCAGATAGAGGTTTGTCGAGGGTAGCGAAACGAGTGCCGTGCCTGCTTCTGCGGCAGCGTCCAGGATGCGCTGCAGTTCGTCCGGCTTGCGCAGTGACAACGAGCAGGCATGACCGCACAGCACCCGACCAGCCATGCCGTGGCGTTTGGTTGCCGATACTATCATCGAAAACCCGTCTGCTTCGACATCCAGACCTTCATCGACATGGAAGTCGAGATTGAGATCATGCTGCACGGCGAGGCGGAACATCTCTTCGATTTTGGCTTCAAGATCGGCGTTGCGATAGAAGAACGCGCCGAAGACGCCGCCGTCTTTTGCAACGCGGACCGCTATTTGCCTGCCTGCTTCGAGCACAAGATCACCGTGGACAAGCGCTGCAAGCTGAAGGTCGATCCGGCCTTTCCATTCCTCGCGCAATTCATTGAGAACGGGCCAGGCAGTCGGCACTTCCGGCGCTGTCCAGTCGACATGGCTGCGCATAGCGCCGACGCCCTGTTCGAATGCAGCCTCAAGCCCGTTGCTTGCGCGGGTGCGGATATCTTCCGCACCCCAGTTCTTCCGGTCCGTGCCCATCAAGTCTATGGCGTCGAACAAGCAATCCACTCTGGCGCTGCCATTTTCTGCAATGCGCTGGATCGTGAACGTCTTGTCGAGGTGGACGTGGACATCCGCGAAAAGCGGGGTGACCAGCCCGCCGCCCACTGTCTGCGACGGCACAAGCGATGCGATGCGATCACCTTCGATCTTGATGTCGTAGTGTCCGGAAAGTCCGGCTATGGCGACGCCAGTCAGCATTTTAGCGCTCACGACGGATTTCGCTTTCGTGCCAGCGTCCGAGGACGAGGCGCGACAGCCAGCTCGTGATGAGGAAGATCACAATGCCGAGCAGCGAGACGAGGAAAAGTGCCGCAAACATGCGCGGAATTTCATTGCGGAAGCTCGATTCCAGAATACGCGAGGCAAGACCTGTGCTCTGGCCTGCCGTACCGGCAACGAACTCAGCCACGACTGCACCGATCAGTGACAGGCCACCGGCGATTTTCAGCGCGGCCATGAAATAGGGTAGTGCGCTCGGTGTCAACAGATAGCGCAGGCGTTGCCATGGAGAAGCGCGGTAGAGCTTGAACAGGTCGCGCAGATTGTGGTCGGCGCTGCGCAATCCAATTACCGTGTTGGAGAGGATCGGGAAGAATGCCACGATCCACGCACAGATGAGCAGGGCCGAGAAAGTATCGCGCACATAGATCAGGATGAGCGGTGCGATAGCGATTACCGGCGTGACCTGAAGAATAACGGCGAAGGGAAAGAACGCCATTTCTATCGGGCGTGACAAGGCGAAGACCATGCCGAGCAGAACGCCGCCAATAATGGCACAGGCGAGCGAGATCAGGGTCAGCTTTACCGTAAACCACATGGACGCCATCAGGGACGGGCCATCTTTGAAAAGCGTTTCGGCAATGAGCGATGGCGCGGGGATCAGGTAGTGCGGCACCTGATAGTAACGGACGAAACCTTCCCATATGCCGAGCGCGATGATGATTGCCAGTGTCGGCATGACGATGCGCAAGGTGCGCTCGCGCCGGGCGAGGCGGTCCTGTTCGGAATTGAGAACGGGCAGTTCGTTTTGCATCTGGTTCATTTGCATGTCCTCAGTGATCTATATCTTCAGAGGAAAGCGTCGCGGTCAGTGCATCGGAAACCTTGGCGCAATATTTCGCGTAAGCATCCGTCGTGCGGTAGTTTTCAGCACGGGGATATGAGCCGATGATCGGTATATCGGCAACGACGCGCCCCGGTCTTGCCGCCATGACGATGACACGGTTCGATAGATAGACCGACTCGTACACGCTGTGGGTGACGAAGATCACCGTCAGGCCATGTTCCTGCCAAAGACGCAGAACGTCATTGTTGAGCTTGAAGCGCGTCATCTCGTCGAGCGCTGCAAAAGGTTCATCCATCAAGAGAAGACGTGGACGTGTAACCAGCGCGCGAGCGATGGAAACGCGCATTTTCATCCCGCCAGACAGCTCGCGTGGAAATGCCTTGGCAAAACGTGACAGGCCGACCTGTGCCAGAGCTTCTTCAACACGCGGGGTTGCTTCCTTGCGGGAAATTCCAGAAAGCCGCAGCGGCAGATAGACATTGTCGAAAACGCTGGCCCACGGCATCAGCGTCGGTTCCTGAAAAACGAAACCGATATCCTGTGCGCCGACCGGACCCTTGCCAGGAGCATGGCCGTTGACGCGGATATCACCGGCGGAAATCGATTCCAGACCGGCGATCATGCGTAGCGCCGTACTCTTGCCGCAGCCCGAAGGGCCGAGAAAACTGACGAACTGGCCTTGTTCGATCTTGAGCGACATGTCGCTCACAGCCATCACACCAGTGCCATATTGCTTGTAGACGCCGTCGATCGCGATCAGAGAGGACGGAACTTGCGAGTTGGGGGCCACGCTCATTGTCCTTATCAGGCTGGTTGCCAAGCGGGTTGCCAAGCAGGTTGATTGTCGAGCCAGGAAAGCGGGGCTCGTTCGATCTCCGCCAGCACTTCGACCAAGCGCTCGGCGGCAAAATCGATGGTCGCTCGACCTTTTTCGGCCGTCGCGAGCGTGGCGTCGCCAGCGGCGCCATAAGGATTGATATCCTGAATCTGCCAGGCAGGCTTTGCGCCGCCGCTCAGTGAAAGATGCTTGAAATCACTTGCAAAAGTTTCCGTAAGGGTACGGAAATCCTGTGCTTTCGACATGTCGACAAGATCGGGATGCATTTCCAGCATCACCGAGGTTTCCATGTCACCGGCGTGAATGCCGTGCTTGGCGTCGTGGTCGCTGTAGACGCCCTCCGGCATTCCAAGGCCGAACCAGTTGATACTCACCACCATCATATTGTGACGAATGCGAAGTTCGCGCGCCACGATATCCATGACGCTGATCTGGCCGCCATGGCTGTTGAGAAGCGCCATCTTGCGAACGCCGCTTGCTGCCACGCATGCGCCGATTTCGCACCACACGCGTATGATCGTCTCTGCCGAGAACGTCAGCGTGCCCGGATAAAGACTGTGCTCGTTGCTCTTGCCGATGGCCTGCGTCGGCAGGAAAAGCGCGTGGCTTGTTTCAGGCAGGCGGGCGATTGTTTCCTTGACCATGCCGTCGACAATAGCAGCATCGACCGCCAGCGGCAGGTGAGGTCCGTGCTGTTCAATTGCGCCGACGGGCAGAACCGCCACGAGCTTTTCACGCTTGAGGCGGGAGAATGCCTCGCTCGTATAATCGGACCAATATCGTTTCAAGATTGCAACTCCTACACGCTCGGGCCAAGGGCGTTAGAGCGCATCCCGAAAAGTGTGAAACGGTTTTCGGAACAAGATGCGCGTCACCAGATTTGATGCATCCTACTAAACAATCTGACCGATCGGTCAAACTAAATGTTTTAAATATTCAAATTGCGTGCAATTAAGGTGTGAATCCGTGGCTATTTGGTCACGTGATGGGCCGCGACAGGTTTATGATGTGCGGAAATTTCCGGAGGTCCTATGGACGACAGATGCATTATCATTGGGGCTGGCCATGCCGGTTCGCAGGCCGCTATCAGTCTTCGGCAGGAAGGCTATGCAGGCGAAATCGTTCTCATCAACGACGAAACCGACATTCCCTATCATAAGCCGCCGCTCTCCAAATCTTATCTGAAAGCTCCAGAAGGCGGCGGTCTGGTGCTGCGCCCGGAAGCGACCTATCGCGATAACAATATCGAGATGCTGTTTGGCCCTCATGTTGATGCCGTATCGATTGCCGACAAGACAGTTGCGCTTGATGGCGGACGCATCTTGAACTGGTCTGAACTGATTTTCGCGACCGGCGCACGTGCCCGCATTCCCAATGTGCCGGGTGTCGAGCTTGACGGTGTCTTTACGCTGCGCCGGATGGAAGATGCACGCCGCATCGCAGCAGCAATGCCGAATGTCGAGAACGTCGTCATTATCGGCGGCGGTTTCATTGGCCTTGAGATGGCCCATAGCGCAATCGCACTCGGCAAAAAGACGGTTTTGATAGAAGCCGCGCCGCGTGTGCTGGGTCGTTCGGTTGCAACGCATATCTCCGCGCATGTAGAAGCGCGGAGCCGTGCCGCCAATATCACACTTTTAACCGGTCTCGGTGTAGCGGCAATCGAGGGTGAGAATGGCCGTGTGACGAGCGTGAAAGCAGCGGACGGAACGATATTCCCGGCGGATATGGTCGTGATCGGCACTGGTGCGGTGCCAAACGTGGAGCTTGCAGTCGCAGCGGGGCTTGCGATCGACAACGGGATTGTTGTGAACGAGCATCTGCGCACGTCTGCCAGCCATGTCTACGCCATTGGCGATTGCGTGAGCTATGATCATTTTCACGCCGGTCGCCGGGTGCGGCTGGAATCGGTGCAAAACGCGACCGATCAGGCAAAGCATGTGGCGCGCACCATTGTCGGCCGCGAAGCACCGTTTCGGGAGGTCGCCTGGTTCTGGTCCGATCAGGGCGATATGAAGTTGCAGACGGCAGGCCTTTCCTTCGATGCTGATCGGCATATCCTTTCGGGGAACCCGGAAGAAAACGCATTCTCCATCTTCCACTTTGCCGGTAACAGGCTTTTGGCTGTCGATTCCATCAATCGTCCAGCGGATCATATGATCGCGCGCCGTCTGCTGGCCGCAGGTATTAATCCGACCGAAGCCGATATTGCAGCCGGAGCCGCACGACTGAAAGAAATGCTGGCTGCAGCGCCGAAATCTTGAGGAATCACTATGAACAGTTTGAAACATCTGCTGCCCGCTGACATGGCGGCGCCGTTTGCTACCTACAGTCATGGCGTCAAGATAGAAGCCGATGCTGAAATGATTTTCTGCTCCGGTCAGCTTGGCATCGCGTCTGATGCCAGCGTGCCGGAAGATGCAGGCGCTCAGGCCGAACTCTGCTTCGAGAATATTCGCCGTATCCTGCGCGATGGCGGCATGGAGCTTTCTGATGTCGTGCGCATCAATGCCTATGTCACGGACCGGGCATATATGCGTCCTTATATGGATGTCCGCGACAGGCTGTTCCCGCAGCCAGCGCCAGCCTCGACGCTGATGATCGTTTCGGGTTTCACGCGTGAGGAATTCAAGGTCGAGATCGAGGTGGTTGCGGCCAAGTAATCTGTTATCGCCGCGCCGTCAAAGCGCCGCAACAATGCGTATCGCCATTGCCTGAAAGGAATGGTAGGGTTGTCCGACATCCTCCATTCTCTTCAGGCTCATTCATGTCAGCAATTCAGCCTTCGGCTTCATCGCCGGAAACTTCGCCACGTTCGTCTATACGACTGGCGGAATTAGCGCTTGCCATCGGTGGCTTTGGTATCGGCACCGGTGAATTCGCCATTATGGCGCTGCTGCCCGATATCGCTCGCGACCTCAATGTGACTATACCGCAAGGTGGGCACCTCATCAGTTCCTATGCGCTTGGTGTTCTGATTGGTGCGCCGGTGCTGGCCGTGATCGGTGCAAGACTGGACCGTCGTAAGCTTCTCTTTCTGCTTATGGGTCTGTTCGCCTTTGGCAATCTCGCAAGCGCATTCATGCAGAACTATGCCGGTCTTTATATGATGCGGTTCGTCGCTGGTTTTCCTCACGGAGCCTATTTCGGCGTGGCTTCGCTTGTCGCTGCATCATTGGCGGAGCCGGGCAAACGTGCGCAGGCAGTGGGGCGGGTGATGATGGGACTGACCGTCGCCACATTGTGTGGGACGCCGCTCGCGACTTCTCTCGGCCAGATTTTCGGCTGGCGTGCAATGTTTACGTCAGTGGGCCTGATTGCAATCCTGACTATGGTGCTGGTCGCGATCTATGTACCTAGACAGCCAGCGGAGGAGGGGGCATCACCCTTGCGCGAACTGGGAGCATTCCGTCGCAAGCAGGTCTGGCTGACGCTCGGGATTGGTGCCATTGGCACTGGTGGCCTATTTTCGGTCTTTACCTATGTTGCGGCGACAGTCACCGAGGTTTCGCATGTCGATGTGAAATGGATGCCTTTCGTGTTCGCCATGTTCGGTCTGGGCATGGTGCTTGGCAATATAGTGGGGTCGCGACTAACGGATCGCTCGGTCATGGGAACGGTTGGCTTGGTGCTGCTCTATGATATGGCAGTCATGCTGGTATTCCCCATCCTCATGCAGCATCCGGTGACAGCATTTTTGAACGTGCTTCTGGTCGGAGGTGGATTTGCGCTCGTCCCTGCCTTGCAGACGCGCCTGATGGATGTGGCGGCGGACGCACAGACGTTGGCCGCAGCCCTCAACCATTCCGCCCTTAATCTTGCCAATGCGTTGGGAGCATGGCTCGGCGGGCTGGCGGTTGCATGGGGTTATGGCTGGACATCGACGGGTACGGTCGGTGCGTTGCTCGCATTGTCCGGCCTGGTCGTCTTCGCAATCTCGGCTGCGTTCGACAGGCGCGGTGCGGCGAGGCTCGCCTCGCAAGAAGTTTAAACACTCCACAAACGAAAACACCCGTCGCGGGAGGAGGCGACGGGTGTTTTATGGGGAAGACCGGACTTGGGAGGAGGATATCCGGTCTTGAATCACCGAGGGAATGGGAGGAGGAGAAAACACCCCGGTGATATTGGGAAAACTGTAGGACCGCGCGGTTATGGGGACTCGCGATCCTTGAAGAAGGCTGATGCCTTCCGGAGGCGCTATTAGCGAGCAGCGGCCTTGCGTGCAACGAACGGGATTTCCGAAGGCAGGATGCCAAGGTCGTTCAGTTCACGTGGGCTCAGGCGGCTCAGTTCGTTTACGGTGTTACGGTAACGGCGCCAGTTGTTGTACGAGCGGATCAGGTTCATTTCTCTCACCTAGTAAAATCTTATCTCTTTGTTGCAAACAGCATATAGGCTTGAAGCATTTCGAATTGGAGAGACAGATTTGCATAGCTGCAATGCGTTAAAGCTTGTCAGTTGCACGGCTTTTGCGCAGCTTGGTCATCATGCGATCACAATCATCTGTCCAAGTGGGGAAATCGCCAGAATTCAGTTGCTTGGGCGGCTAACTGGTTAAATCTTCCTTAAAAATTTGCCGGTCGGAAAAATGCTCCACAAAATGTGGTGGAGAGCGGTACGGCCAACGGTTTTGGTTACCGGTTAAATGTACGGTCTCGTCTATGCTGCAATATGCTTGTATAATAGAGTATAAATCTGAACCTCCCGTTTGCTTTGAATTTTGTCGCAAAAGTCCGGGAAATCGTCGGTTAGAGACAACAATTCCACATGACTTGCGCGCCGGATTGGGTTAAGGGAGTTTCGTCGGGTGCCGGGACGTCATGCTAAATGATGTTCTTGCACTGTCTGTCTGCGGGAGAGCGCCAACTGGCCGCCGAAGGGGAAATCGCCCGAAATCTCTCAGGTACAAGGAACCGCAGACGGGTAAGACAACTCTGGAAAGTCGGGGGAAACCCTGCGCCGAAGGTGTAAGTGTAGCTTTCAGCTATGCGAGTCTCTCAGGCCTGAGACAGAGGGGCACGAAGCAACCGCATTTTGCGGAGGCATACGTGCGACTCTGGAGTTGTTATGGGCGATACCGCACACTTGAATACCCTGCCATTGCAGGATCTGCATGAAGAAGCTGGCGCGCGCTTCGGTGGCTTTGCTGGCTGGAACATGCCGATCACCTATCCGCTGGGCGTGATGAAGGAACATCTTCACACGCGCGAGCATGTTGGCCTCTTCGATATTTCACATATGAAGCTGATCGACGTTTCGGGCGCAGATGCTATCGCACTTCTGGCTGAAACCTGTCCGCTTGATCCATCGTCTCTGAAAACCGGCCAGTCGAAATACACTTTCTTCCTCAATGACAAGGGCGGTGTTCTTGACGATCTTATCGTCACGCGTCTTGGCGAAGACCGTTTCATGGTTGTTGCCAACGCGGGCAACGCCGATGCCGATATTGAGCATCTTAATGAAGCTGCATCCGGCAAGGATGTAACCGTCAATCCGCTGGATCGCGTTTTTCTGGCCATTCAGGGACCTGAAGCCGAAAGCGTCATTAATGATGCAGGTTTGGCTGGCGCAGAACTCAGTTTTATGAGCGGCTTTGAGCCCAAAGCTGGTTGGTTCATGACCCGTTCGGGCTATACCGGCGAAGACGGTTTTGAAATCGGCCTGCCTGCTGATGAAGCTCGTGTACTTGCAACGAAACTGCTTGCCGACGAGCGCGTCGAATGGATTGGTCTTGCCGCTCGCGACAGTCTGCGCCTTGAAGCCGGTCTCTGCCTGCACGGTCAGGACATAACGCCGGAAACCGATCCTGTTTCGGCGGGTCTCACTTGGGCAATTGCCAAGCCTGTGCGCGAAAAGGCTGCGTTCAACGGCGCAAAGGCTGTGCTGGACGCGATCGCCAAGGGCGCATCTGCCAAGCGCGTCGGCCTGAAGCCTGAAGGCCGCCAACCAGTGCGCGGCGGCGCAGACTTGTTCGATGAAACCGGCCGCCAGATCGGCACTGTCACTTCCGGTGGGTTCGGTCCATCGGCAGGATTCCCAGTCGCCATGGGCTATGTCGAGGCAAGCCTCGCTACCCCCGGCACACGTGTTTTCGCTGACGTTCGCGGCAACAAGGTTCCCGTTGACGTTTCGGCACTTCCCTTCACACCGCATCGCTATCGCAAAGGATGATTTCCATGGCCAATATCCTGTTCACCGAAGATCACGAGTGGATCAGCGTCGAAAACGGCGTTGCCACTGTCGGCATTACGATCCACGCACAGGAACAACTGGGTGACCTCGTTTTCGTCGAGCTGCCGGACGTCGGCCGCACGGCCACGAAAGGCGAAGGCATCGTGGTTGTGGAATCGGTCAAGGCCGCTTCCGATGTTTACGCGCCGGTCGATGGCGAAGTGGTCGAAGTCAACGAAGCCGTTGCAAGCGATCCGGCTCTTATCAATCAGGCCGCAGAGGGCGAAGGCTGGCTTTTCAAGCTGAAGCTGTCCGATGAAGGTCAGCTCTCCGGCCTGCTCGACAAAGCCGGTTACGACAAATTGGTAGGATAAACAAATGACGCAGCAGGTTCTTCCCTTTGTTGCCCGTCATATCGGGCCAAGATTGGAAGACGAACGCGCAATGCTTGCAGCGCTCGGTCTTCCTTCCATGGAAACCCTTATCACCCAGGCGGTTCCCGCATCTATTCGTTTGAATCGCGCGCTCGATTTGCCCGCTGCTTTGAGCGAACATGCAGCGCTTGCGGAGCTCAATGAAATCATGGGCCGCAATGTGGTGAAGAAGAGCTTCATCGGTGCGGGCTATCATGGTGTGGAAACACCGCCTGTCATTCAGCGCAACCTGTTTGAAAATCCGGCCTGGTACACGGCCTACACGCCGTACCAGTCGGAAATCAGCCAGGGCCGCCTCGAGCTTCTTTTCCACTTCCAGACGCTGGTTGCTGAACTGACCGGCCTGCCGGTTGCTTGCGCCTCGCTTCTCGATGAAGCGACCGCAGTTGCCGAAGCTATAGGCGTTGCCTGCCGTCATCACCGCGACAAGCGCAGCCGTATCTTGCTTGCTGGCGAACTGCATCCGCAGAGTGTTGACGTGATCAACACCCGCGCCGAACCGCTTGGCTGGGAGATCGAAACTGGCAGCACTGTCGATGACAATACCGCTGCCATCGTCGTGCCGTGGCCGGATACGCGTGGCGTCTATGGCGATTTCAGCAAGGTCATCGCCGATGCGAAGGCTAAAGGCACACTGGTTATCGCAGTTGCTGATCCGTTGGCACTGACCATCATGGAAGCGCCAGCCAATTGGGGTGCCGACATGGCTGTAGGCTCCATGCAGCGTTACGGCGTGCCGATGGGCTTCGGTGGACCACATGCCGCATATCTGGCGGTCTCCGAACCTCTGACCCGCATCATTCCGGGCCGCATCGTCGGTCAGTCGGTCGATGCGCATGGCCGGGCAGCCTATCGTCTGGCGCTCCAGACCCGCGAACAGCATATCCGTCGCGACAAGGCGACCTCGAACATCTGTACCGCGCAGGCACTGCTCGCCAATATGGCCGCATCCTTTGCGATCTGGCACGGTCCTGCTGGTTTGCAGGCTATTGCAACGCGTGTTGCTGGTCTTGCTGCGCGCTTTGCGGCTGGCCTCAAGGCTGCTGGTGTCGAGATCGCAGGCGATAGCCTGTTCGATACGGTGACGATTAAAGTTGCCGGTAAGGCTGCGGAGATTGCCGATGAAGCCGACAAGGGTGGTCGTCTGCTCCGCATCATCGATGCGGACACGGTTGGCGTAACCTTTGACGAAACCTCGACCGAGGAGGACCTTGCAGCACTCGCCGTTTTGTTCGGTGCCAAGCTGGTCGATGGCGACAGGGCTCTTGTTCCCGGCAAGGGGCGCGGTGAAGGTTTCCTCACGCAGGACGTGTTCCACTCGCATCGTTCCGAAACCGAGATGATGCGCTTCCTGCGTCGTCTGGCCGACAAGGATCTGGCGCTTGACCGTGCAATGATCCCGCTCGGTTCCTGCACGATGAAGCTCAATGCGGCAGCAGAAATGATGCCGGTGAGCTGGAATACGGTTGCAAACCTGCATCCGTTCGCGCCTGCGGCACAGACCGAAGGCTATGCGAAGATGACAGCTGACGTCGAAGCATGGCTTTGCGAAGTCACTGGCTTTGCTGGCGTTTCGTTGCAGCCAAATGCAGGCAGCCAGGGCGAATATGCCGGTCTTCTGGCAATCCGCCACTATCACCAGTCGCGTGGCGAAGGTCATCGCAACATCTGCCTTATTCCATCGTCCGCACATGGCACCAATCCTGCCAGCGCTTCGATGGCTGGTATGAGCGTTGTCGTCGTCAATTGCCGTCCAGACGGCGATATCGACATTGATGATCTGAAAGCCAAGGCTGAAAAGCACCGCGATAATCTTGCGGCGTTCATGATCACCTATCCATCGACCTATGGCGTATTTGAAGAAGGCATCAAGGCATTCTGCGAAATCGTCCATGACAATGGCGGTCAGGTCTATTTCGACGGTGCGAACCTCAATGCGCTCGTTGGTCTTGCTCGTCCTTGCGATATTGGCGCGGACGTTTGCCACATGAACTTGCACAAGACCTTCTGCATCCCGCATGGCGGCGGTGGTCCGGGTGTTGGTCCGATTGGCGTTGCCAAGCATCTGGTGCCTTACCTACCGGGCCATGTGGACATCGGTTCCAAACATGCCGTTTCGGCAGCACCGTTTGGCAGTGCATCCATTCTGGTCATTACGTGGATGTATATCCGCATGATGGGCGGCGCGGGTCTCAAGAAGGCAACCGAGGCTGCAATCCTCAACGCCAACTATATCGCGCATCGTTTGAACGACGCTTATCCGATCCTTTACACGGGCGCGCATGATCGTGTGGCGCATGAGTGCATCGTGGATACACGTGTTCTCAAGGATAGCGCAGGCATCACCGTGGAAGACGTAGCCAAGCGCCTCATCGACTATGGTTTCCATGCGCCGACCATGTCGTGGCCTGTTGCCGGAACTCTGATGATCGAGCCAACCGAGTCCGAGCCGAAGTCGGAGATCGACCGTCTTTGCGATGCGATGATTGCCATTGCAGGCGAAGCGAAGAAGGTTGCCGACGGCGTCTGGCCTGCTGATGATAATCCGCTTGCCAATGCGCCCCACACGGCGGGCGATACGCTGGCCAATGAATGGACGCATCCTTACACGCGTGAGGAAGCGGTTTTCCCGGCGATTAGCCTCGGCGGTGAATTCGATACGACGGCAAAATATTGGCCGCCGGTCAGTCGTGTCGACAATGTCGGCGGTGACAGAAACCTCATCTGCTCTTGCCCGCCAGTAGCAGCCTACGGCTGAAATAAAATGTAGGTCAGTCGATGGAAAGCGCCGCGGAAACGCGGCGCTTTTTTGTGTCGTACCCAAGTGTATTTTGCTGATTAACTGAAAATAAGTTAATACGCAGAAATACGATTTTGAAAAAGCTGAGTTTTGTGAATTAGTGTTTTTAAAACAGCGATTTGTACAAGTTGCGCATTTTAGGTGAAAAGAGGAGGGAGCCGGAAACTTAGGCAAAAAAAGAGCCGGACTGGGAAGTCCGGCTAAGTTATGAAGGTGCCACATTGGGCAAACCTCCAGAGGGGAACACTTACCGCGCGCAATGGGAGGAGGCACAGCGGTAAGTGACTGTGATATGTATCACCTTGCTCCAATCTTCAACCCCTGAAACACGAAATTTTTGACCATTTCGGAAAATTCTGAAACTTTTCGGGTTCTGGCTGCGTTCTCCGGCTTATTGGTCAGCATTTGTATCCTGTGGTGCCTGTGGCGTGCTCCAAATCGAAACAATCTCCCGTTGCAAATGGCAAGTCGGTGCGACTCGCAAATCAGCCCGCAAAGTTTTGGGATGTATTCGCACTGGCTGATGGCTAGGATGTCTTCGGGAACTACTGGCATCGCTGCGAATGGGAGATTTCATGGATTTGTGGCTGCTTCTGCTTATGGTTGTCACCGGCATAGGCCTTGGCGTTCTGTTAATTCATTTTCTGGGTGGGGGGCTGAAATGCAGCATTCTTCCCGACGACGAAAGTGTCAAAACGCGCTTTCATCTTGACTATCCCGAGATCGAAATCAGTGAGATTTGTTATACTGATGATCGTCGCACCGCATTTTTCCCGTTATGTGGCGCATCTGCAGGGCTCGTCCATAGTGTCGGGGACCGCTTTCTGACGCGATGCATGACCGCCGCAGATATCCTTGCTCTTGAGGATAAGGGCAATACCGAACTGATATTGCATATGAAGGATTTTACTTGGCCCAAAGCACGATTCCTTTTCAGAAACGCTGCGGATCGGGAAAGAGTGATAGTCTGGCTTTCAGGTTCGTCTAGGGAGGTGAGCCCGCATGGATAGCAATCCGGTATTTTTCGATGTGACGCGTGTTGCGATCCCGCTTTATGTGCTGGGAATTCTGATTGAGCTCGTGGCTATCCGCTATTGGCAGCGCAAGGGCGAATTTGAAACGAAAGACGCCTTTACAAGCCTGCTCATGGGGGCGGGCAATGTTGCGGCAGGCTTGTTGCTCGGCTTCGTGTCCGTGACAGCTTTGTTGTGGGTCTGGCAGTTCCGCTTTTTTGATCTCGGCCTGTATTGGTGGGTGTTCGTGATTGCCTTCATCTTCGATGATTTGCGCTATTACTGCTATCACCGGATTGCGCATCGTGTGCGCTGGGTCTGGGCGGAACACGTCAACCACCACTCCAGTCAGCACTATAATCTGACGACGGCGCTGCGTCAGTCGTGGACCGGACAGATGACGGGCATGTTCGTGTTGCAGGTGCCGATGGTATTGCTCGGATTTCACCCTGCAGTGATCGCTTTCGTCTATGGGTTCAATCTTATCTATCAATTCTGGATTCACACGGAAGCCATCGGCAAACTGCCGAAGCCTATCGAGTTCATCTTCAACACCCCGTCGCATCACCGCGTACACCATGCGACCAATCCGCGTTATCTTGACGCGAATTACGCAGGCACGCTGATTGTCTGGGATCGTATGTTCGGCACCTTCGTGGAGGAATTGCCGGAAGATATGCCGCGCTATGGTATCGTGAAAAATGTTGGCACATTCAATCCTGTGCGTGTCGCGTTTCACGAATGGGTCGGTATGTTCAAGGACGTATTCTCGTCAGGTCTCACCTTGCGGCAGCGCCTGATGTATATAATCGCGCCTCCCGGCTGGAGCCATGATGGCAGTCGTAAGACATCTGAAGATTTGAAGGCTGATTATGTCAGGCGAAATCCGTCGCAAGCCGGGAAAGCAGGTTTGCCCGAGGGATTTGAAACCTAGACCGGTTTAATTTCAGCATGCAGTCAACCGATGTTTAATCGTGTTATGACCATGGCTTCAGTGCATTTTCAATGACTTATGCAATCACCTCTGAACTTGGCAGACTATCATTCCTTACTAACTAACGGACCCATAAGTTCCTGAAATAGTTAGAATAATTCTAAAACATTCCCGTGCTGGTCAACTTCATTTAACTTGCAGCGCCGGCTCCGCAGATATAAAAGATGACCAAATGGCGAAGGCTTCGTGCCGGGTTTGAAGAGAAGCGACCAAGGGACAGGCCGATTTCTCTGTCTTTTGGATAGTTGGAATGCTCGTACCTTTTCTCATCATGTTCCGCGAAGGCGTTGAAGCAGCGCTGATCGTCGGTATTATAGCCAGTTATCTTCACCAGACCGGGCGTAGCGCATGGATGCCCGTAGTCTGGATCGGCATTTTGCTTGCTCTGGCTATGTCGCTTACCGTTGGCGCTATCCTGCAGCTTCTGAGTGCGGAATTCCCGCAGAAAGCGCAGGAGCTCTTCGAAGCCATTATTGGTCTTATTGCCGTTGTTGTACTGACCTCAATGGTGTTCTGGATGCGCAAGGCTGCACGCTCCATCAAGTCGGAACTGCATCACTCCATCGATGCAGCCTTTCAGACATCAACGCACAAAGGCCTCGGTCTCATTCTGATGGTGTTCTTCGCCGTCGCACGTGAGGGACTGGAATCGGTCTTCTTTCTGTTAGCGGCTTTTCAGCAGAGCGAAGGGGCCGCAGCACCGCTTGGCGCGCTTCTCGGTGTGTTGCTGGCCGCCGCTGTTGGCTACGGCATCTTTAAAGGTGGCTTGAAGCTGAACCTTCGTCGCTTCTTCCGCTGGACCGGTGTTTTCATTTTGATCATCGCGGCGGGCATTTTCGCCAATTCTGTCATGGCGCTGCACGAAGCTGGTATCTGGAACCATTTCCAGACGGTTGTTTTCGATATGAGCGATGTTCTGCCACTCGACAGCACGCTTGGCTCGGTTCTGGCGGGTGTGTTCGGTTACATCGCAACGCCGACCGTCAGTGAAGTGGTCGCCTATGTCGCCTTCCTCGTTCCGGCGCTCATCCTGTTCCTGATGCCAGCCAGTGCACCGGCAACCGCAAGCCAGGCCAAAACAAGCGCACAGTAAAAGAGATTTCAATGACGAATCCGAAACCCGCTGAACCCATGTCGCGCAATCTGGTCCGCATAGGACTTGCTCTCGCCGTGCTGTTGCTGCTCGCCGCTGGTGCTGCGTTTTATTATGCATCCCGAGTGTCGGACAAAGCCCGCCATGCAGAAGCCGGTGACAAAATACAGGTCGCGATCAACGCAAAAAGCTGCGAGCCGAACGAACTGACGGTTCCGGCCGGGCGCTCGGTATTTGAAGTCGTCAATAAGTCGGACCGGACGGTCGAGTGGGAAATCCTTGACGGTGTGATGGTTCTGGAAGAGCGCGAAAATATTGCGCCTGGCTTCAAGCAGACCATAACCGCCAAGCTGACACCCGGCGAATACCAGATTACCTGTGGGCTCCTTTCCAATCCGCGCGGCAAGCTGACCGTAACTGCGACTGCTGCCAGCGAAGCGGAAAAGGGCAAGCTTCCGCTTACCGCTTTCATTGGTGCGCTAGCCGAATATCAGATTTATCTGACCACAGAGGTCGCTGAATTCCAAAAAGCTGTTGTGGCACTTTCCACGGCAATAGCGAGTGGTGACCTTGAGGCTGCACAAGCGGCTTACGGTCCGGCGCGTGAAGCCTATGCGCGCATTGCTCCTGTCTCGGAGGCGTTCTCCGATCTTGATACAGCTATCAATGCTCGCGCCGATTATTTTGAAAAGCGTGAGCAGGACCCTGCGTTCGGTGGTTTGCACCGTATCGAATACGGTTTGTTCGAACAGAAATCCGTCGATGGACTGGCGTCTGTTGCTGGCAAGCTCGAGCAGGATGCTACTGCATTGAAAGAGCGCATTCGCGGGCTTCGCATTTCACCCGATCGCATGATGGCGGGCACTGCTTCCGCGTTGAACCGTTTTGCTTCGACCGCGTCTGATGCCGGTGAAGACCGTTATGCGCACACCGATCTGCAGGCTTTGTCTGGCCTCCTGGAAGGTTCCGGAAAGACTGCCGATGTCCTGCGCCCCATCGTTTCAAAGGCTGATCCGAAAGCCTTTGAAGGCATCGACAAGGATGCGGCTTCGATCAAGGCGCTGCTTGATACAGGGGCCGAAGGCAACAGCTACAAAGCGTACGATGCTCTGTCGTCTGATGAAAAGGCGAAAATGAAGGAAGGTGCGGCTCAACTCGCCGCACAGTTTACGAAACTCCGCGATCAGCTTGGGGTAGATTGATGACCAGAAAATTTTTCAAAACTGATAAGATTACCACTGAAGAACCTGTTTCAGCTGGCCGCCGTGCACTGCTCCTCGGGGCTGGTGCAACCGGGGTTGCCGGAGCCGTCGCAGGCGTGCTTACCCCGCAGGCGGCCCATGCTCTTTCTTCGGAAAGCGTGACCAATGCGCCGGAAAGCGAAAAGCTTCACGAAAGCCAGCCTTTTTACGGAAAGCACCAGCCGGGTATTGTTACGCCGCGACCCGCTGCCGGTCTGGTCGCCTCCTTCGATGTGCTGGCGCGTGACCGTGCTGAACTCGAGCGCATGTTCAAGCTGCTGACCGAGCGGACCGAATTCTTGATGAAGGGTGGGGAGCCGCCGGAACTCGATGCGAAGTTTCCGCCATCGGATTCTGGCATCCTCGGACCTGTCGTCACGCCGGACAATCTCACGGTTACGATCGCGCTTGGCTCATCCCTGTTCGATGATCGTTTCGGTTTGAAGCCGTTGAAGCCGAAACTTCTGCAACGCATGACCGGCTTCCCCAACGACGCCTTGCAGAAGGACATCTGCCACGGGGATATCGTTATTCAGTTTTGTTCGAATACGCCGGACACGAACATCCATGCGCTGCGCGACATCATGAAGAATATGCCTGATCTTCTGATGGTTCGGTGGAAACAGGAAGGCACGGTTCCGGTGCAGCCGCCACATTCGCCTCGAGCTAAGGAAAGCGCCCGAAACTTCCTCGGCTTCCGCGACGGGTCCGCCAATCCGGATTCCGCCGACGATGCACTAATGAATCGCATCGTCTGGGTGCAGAAGCAAAATGAAGAGCCGGACTGGGCGATGAATGGCAGCTATATGGCTGTACGCATTATTCGCAATTTCGTCGAACGCTGGGATCGCACGCCACTTCAGGAGCAGGAAGCCATTTTCGGACGTCGCAAGGATAGCGGCGCGCCGTTCGACGGCAAGACCGAAGCCGATGTTCCCGATTATGCGAAGGATGCGGATGGCAAGGTGACGCCGCTCGACTCGCATATTCGTTTGGCGAATCCGCGCGATGCCAATGCCGAGCAGCACCTCATTCTGCGTCGGCCATTCAACTATTCCAACGGCGTCAGCAAGTCTGGCCAGCTTGATATGGGGCTCCTCTTCATCGCCTATCAGGCTGATTTGGAAAAGGGCTTCATCACGGTTCAGAACCGGCTCAACGGCGAGCCATTGGAAGAATACCTGAAACCGATTGGAGGCGGGTATTTCTTCGCGTTGCCGGGTGTTCAGGATAATAAGGACTATTACGCGCGCGCACTTTTGGAGGCAAGCGGTCCGCAAAATGCACGCGGGTGAGGATCGCATCTCAAGTTTTTGATTTAACGCGCATTTCCCGCGATGCGCTTTATCTGGAGAGGCTAAATATGAAGTATCGTCTGCCATTGTATGTATCTGGGCTCGCATCGGCATGTGCCGTTGCCCTCGCGCTCAGCTTCGGCGCAGCCAAGGCCGAAGTTTCACCGCTGGACCTCGTTCAGCCGATCGCTGACTACAAAGTCTATGTGCAGGAAAACCTCGACGTTCTGGTAAAGGACACCAAGGCTTTCACCGACGCGGTCAAGGCAGGTGATCTCGAAAAGGCCAAAGGGCTTTATCCTTCTACGCGCGTTTCGTATGAAAAGATCGAGCCTATTGCCGAGCTTTTCGCTGATCTTGACGCTTCGATCGACAGCCGTGCCGATGACCATGAAAATGGTGAGAAGTCGGAAGATTTCACCGGGTTTCACCGCATCGAATATGGCCTGTTTGCGCAGAATTCGACTGAAGGACTCGCTCCGATTGCCGACAAGCTCTATGCAGATGTGCTGGAACTCCAGAAGCGCGTAAAAGACCTGACTGTTCCGCCGGAAAAGGTCGTCGGTGGTGCCGCTGCCTTGCTGGAAGAAGTAGCTGCAACCAAGATTTCCGGCGAGGAAGACCGTTACAGTCACACCGATCTTTGGGATTTCAAGGCCAATGTCGATGGTGCCCAGAAGATTGTTGAGCTCTTCAAGCCTTTGCTGGAAAAGGAAAATCCAGACCTCGTGAAGAAGGTGGAAGCCAATTTCAAGACTGTCGATGATATTCTCGTAAAGTACAAGAAGGGTGACGGTTACGAATCCTACGACAAGCTGTCGGATGATGATCGCAAGGCACTTGCTGGTCCTGTGACCACGCTTGCCGAAGATCTTTCTACCCTGCGCGGCACGCTCGGCCTGAACTAAATTACGGAAATAAAATGGCGGGTTAACCCGCCATTTTTATGCGCTCATACGCAGCTTGATTTCGGCATTAAGCAAAATGCGCTGTGTTTCCGGCAGTTCCAGTCGGTCATCCGTTGTTTCGCCCAATGTTCGAAACAAGAGCTCAATCGCCAGCCGCCCGATTTCATTATAATCCTGCGCCACTGTGGTGAGTGGCGGGCACGTATATTCCGATAGCGGATTATTGTCGTGACCGGCGACACGAACGTCGCAATCCTTGAGTCTGCCGATTTTCAGACCAGCCTGCCAGAGTGCGCTGGTTACGCCAAAGGCGATGCGATCATTGGAGCACAGAACAGTGCTTGTCGGAAGACGTCCCTTTTCGCGCAAAATTCGCGCGGTCTGCTCGAAGGCATAACGTTCGAAATCCCAGCTTCGGCTTTGTTCGAGCTCAATGATGCGCGGCTCATAACCCAGCTTTTCCATGGCCTGTCGATAGGCATCTTGTCGTTTGATAGCGTTGTTATTGACCATCGGCATGGAAAAATAGCAGGGCTCGCTGCCCGAGCGGCACAGATAGTCGACAATCAGATGAAAGGACTTGAGATTGTCGGTGCCGACAAAGGGCGAGGTGTTGTCGAGTGGAGAGTCGACATAGACAATTGGAACGTCATCGGCGAGGCGCGCCAGTGTCGAATGTTGCGACTCTTCCCCAAGCGGCGCGATGATGGCGCCTGCGACATTGAGCGAACGCAGGGTTTCAATTGCCTGCTTTTCCAGCTCAGGCTTGCCATCGGATGACAGAACAATCGCAAGATAGCCGCGTTGCTCTGCGAGCGACTGCAATCGCTTCGTCATCGCCATGTAGAAATGATCGAGCTGATTGGGAATAATTATACCCAGAATTGTCGTGCGACGTCGATTGAGGTTCACCGCGAAAAGATTGGGTCTAAAGCCGGATTGCTTGATCGCTGCTTCGATCAGTTCGCGGGTCTTGGGGCGGACGGATGATGGATCGCTGAAATATTTCGAAACCGTCGGACGTGAAAGCCCAACAAACTCCGAAAAATCCTCCATGGTGCGTATTGTCTTGCGCACGTCTTTACGTCCTGTTCGTCAGTTGTCGCGGGCAAGATGCACACGACGATGCTGTTTTTTGCGAAGCCGCCGCATAAACTGGAATGTGCTGATTTCTCAGGACAAAATCTGGCCCCGGTTGCCGCTTCTTCAACGATTTCAGGATGTTCCTCCAGCTCCGCTCGCCTTTATTTTCCTCCAGGCGAAGTTCAGCCAAACTGTCAAAGGCGGGGCAAAACGTCAAGCAGACAAATGTGTTCGCAGAGAATGATGCGGTGAATATCCATATGTGCTAAAACATCGGTCCGTGAATTTGGCAGGTAGAAATGTCCGCGATTTCAGCCTTCAGAACTGTTCACAATGGCGGTCGTTTCTCCTCGCAACGCAAAATTGAAAACCGTCCTTGACAAGCTACGGACGCTCGCGCCATAAATTTTACATATGTAAGAATTTTGCTATGCATTCGTAAAGGAGGAGACGAAATGCGGACCAAGTCTTATGTTGCAGGGCTTATTGCGTCTGCTGCAGGTGTTGCAGTTATGGCCGGGGCTGCGTGGGCGGAAGAGCTCACTATCGCGACGGTCAATAATGGTGACATGATCATCATGCAGAAACTGTCGCCGGAATGGGAAAAAGCCACCGGCAATAAAATCAACTGGGTTGTACTTGAAGAAAACGTGCTGCGTCAGCGCGTCACGACCGATATTGCCACCAAGAGCGGCCAGTTCGATATCCTGACCATTGGCGGTTACGAGACACCAATCTGGGGCAAGGCCGGCTGGCTTCTGTCGGTCGATGATCTCGGTGATGATTACGGTTATGACGATCTCATCAAGCCGGTTCGCGCCGGTCTGACGGTCGATGGCAAGCTCTACGCCGTGCCATTCTATGCCGAAAGCTCGTTTACACTTTATCGCAAGGACTTGTTTGACGCGGCGGGCCTTAAAATGCCCGATGCGCCAACCTATGCGGAAATCAAGGATTTCGCGACCAAGCTGACCGACAAGTCCAAAGAACAATATGGCCTCTGCCTGCGCGGAAAGCCGGGCTGGGGCGAAAACATGGCTTACCTCGGTACGCTGATCAATACGTTCGGTGGCAGGTGGTTCGATGAAAACTGGAAGCCTCAGATCAATTCGGACGAATGGAAGAAGGCGATCAACTTCTACGTCGATCTAATGAAGGAAGCAGGCCCTCCCGGAATTACCTCGAACGGCTTCAACGAAAATCAGGCCCTGTTCTCGACCGGCCATTGCGCCATGTGGATCGACGCTACGTCTGCTGCCGGACGCATCTATGATCCAAAGCAGAGCCAGGTTGCCGACAAGGTTGCCTTTACCAAGGCTCCGGTCGAGGTGACGCCAAACGGTTCCTCATGGGCGTGGTCATGGAATCTCGCAATTCCGGCATCGAGCAAGAAGGCGGAAGCCGCGAAGTCTTTCCTGAAATGGGCGACCTCGAAGGAATATGTCGAGCTCGTCGGCAAGTCGGAGGGTTGGGTCGCCGTTCCTCCGGGTACACGCCAGTCCACCTATGCCAATGAGGAATATAAGAAGGCAGCTCCCTTCGCGAATACGGTACTGAAAGCCATCGAATCTGCCGATCCAACAAAGCCGACCAAGGACCCGGTCCCTTATACTGGCATCCAGTTTGTGGCCATTCCTGAATTCCAGGCCATAGGCACGCTGGTTGGACAGGCAATCTCATCGGCTGTCGCAGGTCAGCAGAGCGTCGATGCGGCGCTCGACGGCGCGCAGCGTCAGGTCGAGCAGATCATGACGCAGGCCGGTTACATCAAGTAACCGTAAAATAAAGGTCTGCCGCCTTCGGTAGGAGGAAGGCGGCAGACCTGATTTTCGTAGAGGTTCGCCGCAGCGAATCCGAAACGGGAAGGGGAGGATAAGTCCGAATGCCAGCAAACCATGCGTTGGCCGCAGGCACAAAATCACGCTTTGCAGCAAAGTCGCGTCGTAGTGTCCGCACTGGACCGCTGCTCGCTCCAGCAGTCATTCTGCTTCTGCTATGGATGATCGTTCCGCTGGCGATGACCTTGTGGTTCTCGTTTCAGTATTACAATCTCATCAATCCATTCATTACTGGTTTTGCCGGTTTCTCGAACTATTCCTTCCTGTTATCCGATCCGACTTTATGGTCAGCAATCGCCAAAACGCTGATCCTTGTCGTGTCGGTTCTTGTAATATCAGTTGTCTTTGGCGTGCTTTTCGCAGTCATCTTTGATCAGGATTTCTGGGGTAAGAACATAGCGCGGCTTCTGGTCATTGCGCCGTTCTTCGTCATGCCGACCGTTTCCGCGCTGATCTGGAAAAACCTGCTGATGCATCCGGTGAACGGGCTGTTCGCCTTCATTTCACGCAGTTTCGGCCTGCCGGTAATCGACTGGTTCTCGCAGTTCCCAATGGCTTCCGTCATCATAATTGTATCCTGGCAATGGGTGCCGTTTGCGACACTGATCCTGATGACGGCGATGCAGTCACTGGATCGGGAACAGATGGAGGCGGCGCGCCTGGACGGGGCCAAAGGCCCGGTAATGTTCTATTATATCGTGCTGCCGCATCTGCTGCGCCCGATCTCGGTCGTCATCATGATCGAGACGATCTTCCTTCTGTCGGTATTTGCTGAAATTCTTGTCACCACTTCGGGTGGACCAGGTATCGCCACGACAACGCTTACCTATTTCATCTATCTGAAAGCGCTCCTGCAATGGGATATAGGCGGCGCTTCCGCAGCTGGTGTTATCGCCATCATCCTCGCCAACATCGTTGCCGCGTTCCTGATCCGGACTGTCGCACGAAATCTGGATAATTAGGAGGGCTGACCGATGGCTGCAAAACGCAAGATCAACAAGGCTGCCGTCTCGGCTGGGATCATTGGCTGGATCGTGGCACTGCTAATGTTCTTCCCGATCCTCTGGATGCTGCTCGCAGCATTCAAGACCGAAATCGACGCCGTAGCGCCCCCAAAACTGTTCTTTGAGCCAACGCTGGAGAATTTTGTCGCGGTCAATCAGCGTGCTGATTATTTCCGCTATGCCATGAACAGCATCGTCGAAAGTTTGGGCGCGACTATTCTCTCACTCATTATCGCGGTGCCCGCGGCTTATGCAGCGGCGTTCTTCCCTGGCAAGCGCACCAAAGACCTTCTTCTATGGATGCTGTCCACCAAGATGCTACCTGCAGTCGGTGTGCTGGTGCCGATCTATCTTCTGGCACGTGACACCGGACTTCTTGATACACGCACCGGCCTGATCATCATCTTCACCCTGTCCAACCTGCCGATTGTGGTCTGGATGCTCTACTCCTTCTTCAAGGAAGTCCCTGGTGAAATCCTCGAAGCAAGCCGTATGGACGGTGCGAAAGTTGGCCAGCAGATACGCTACCTACTGTTACCGTTGAGTCTTCCGGGTATTGCATCGACGGCGCTACTGTCCATCATCCTGTGCTGGAACGAAGCGTTCTGGAGCTTGAACCTGACGGCTTCGCAGGCCGGTCCGCTCACTGCATTCATAGCATCCTTCTCGTCACCGGAAGGGCTGTTTTGGGCGAAACTTTCGGCGGCCTCGACGCTCGCAATCGCGCCAATTCTTGTCTTTGGATGGGTCACGCAGCGCCAGTTGGTGCGCGGGCTTACCTTTGGCGCAGTGAAATAAAGGGAACGAAATGGCTACACTGTCACTGAAAAACGCCACCAAGTCCTTCGGCAATATTGATGTTATCAAGGGCGTCGATCTCGACATTGCAGATCGCGAATTCGTGGTTTTCGTCGGGCCATCCGGTTCAGGCAAGTCAACGCTTCTGCGCATGATTGCCGGGCTTGAGGAAATTACCGGCGGTGACCTCACGATTGATGGCGAACGTATCAATGATACGCCGCCGGACGAGCGTGGTCTTGCCATGGTTTTCCAGACCTATGCGCTCTATCCGCATATGAATGTGCGCGACAATATGGGTTTTGCGCTGAAACTAGCAGGCGTTGCCAAAGCCGAACGCGATCGCAAGGTGGAAGAGGTTGCAAAAACGCTGCAGCTTGACCGTTTGCTTGACCGCAAGCCGAAACAGCTTTCCGGCGGTCAGCGTCAACGTGTTGCCATTGGGCGCGCCATGGTGCGCGAACCGAAGATTTTCCTGTTCGATGAGCCGCTTTCCAATCTCGATGCTGCTCTACGTGTGCAGATGCGTATCGAACTGGCGCGTCTGCACGACCGGCTCAATGCTACAATGATTTATGTCACGCATGATCAGGTGGAAGCGATGACGCTTGCACATAAGATCGTGGTTCTCCGCGACGGGAAGGTGGAGCAGGTGGGATCGCCGCTGGAGCTTTATCACCATCCGGTCAACCGTTTTGTGGCTGGGTTTATCGGTTCACCGACCATGAACTTCATCGAGGTCAAAGTCAGTGCCGTCGATGCCGATGGGGTGACGGTTCAGCTTGCAAATGGAGGTTTCGTCAAAGCGCCTGTCAAAAGCGAGGGCGTAAGCGCTGGGGCGCCGCTGGTTCTCGGCATTCGTCCGGAACATCTTCATCCGGCAGCCGATGGTATCCTCGAAGGCGAGATCATGGTCGTCGAGCGTCTTGGCGGTGAGACCTATCTCTATGTGCAAAATGAAAGTGCAACCGGACTGATCGTGGCAGAGGCAGGCGGCGGAAGCGCGGCGCGTGCACACGAAGCGGCTAAGCTAGGTTTTGATCCGACTGACGCGCATTTGTTTACACCCGATGGCAAGGCTTTGGAGCGCTTTGAACGGCATCCACTGTTGCTGACGGAAAAGAAAACGCAACTGTGAGTGCAGGCTGCAATATCCCGGAGTATCCCCATGCGACTTAAAGACAAGGTGGCCCTCATCACTGGTGCTGCGCGCGGTATCGGACTTGGCTTCGCTGAAGCCTATGCGCGCGAGGGCGCGAGGGTTATTATTGCCGATATTAATATTGAGCGGGCAGAGGAGGCCGCACGCGGCATCGGTTCATCGGTCAAGGCGGTAAAGCTTGACGTGACCGACCTCAGTCAGATTGACAAGGTCGTTGCAGAGATCGACGCGGAATATGGCGGCATCGATATTCTGGTCAACAATGCCGCGATCTTCGATATGGCCCCTATCAACGAATTGACCGAGGAGAGCTATGAGCGTGTGCTTGGCATCAACTTGAAGGGGCCGCTTTTCATGATGAAGGCGGTTTCGAACGTGATGATTAAGCGCGGACGCGGCGGCAAGATCATCAATATGGCGAGCCAGGCGGGCCGTCGCGGCGAGGCGCTGGTGACCCTCTATTGCGCGTCCAAGGCTGCCATCATTTCTGCTACGCAGTCGGCAGCTCTCGCGCTCGTCAAGCACGGGATTAATGTCAATGCGATTGCGCCGGGTGTGGTCGATGGCGAACATTGGGACGTCGTGGATGCGAATTTCGCCAAATGGGAAGGCCTGAAGCCAGGTGAGAAAAAAGCGGCGGTGGCTAAGTCCGTGCCGATTGGTCGCTTTGCGACACCAGAAGATATCACCGGCATGGCTGTTTTTCTTGCCTCATCTGATAGTGACTACATCCTCGCTCAGACTTTCGGCGTTGACGGTGGCAACTGGATGGCGTGAGTAGAGGCCGGGACATTTGCAATGAAAGCGATTTATTTTACCGGCCATGGGGAAGCAGGTCTGGCTGACTTGCCGGAACCGGCATTGCAGCCGGGACACGCGCTGATCGACGTCAAGGCATCAGGTCTCTGTCACACCGACATTGATGTCCTGCATGGCCGCTACGGTTCCAGTGCGTTTCCGCTGGTGCCTGGGCATGAATATGCGGGCATTGTGGTCGCCTTGGCGGAAGACGTGACCAATATGAAGGTGGGGGACCGTGTTGCGGTCGATCCGAATATTCCCTGCGGTCATTGCCGTGCCTGCCTCAAGGGACTGACCAATCTCTGCTCCGATCTGAAAGCCTATGGTGTGACCCATAATGGTGGCTTTGCAGGCATGAGCCTTGTCGATGCCAGTCATCTCCACACCATCGGCGATCTGCCTTTTGATGTAGCAGCACTCGCGGAACCGCTTGCCTGTGTGTTGAACGGGCTTGGTGCGGCGGAGTTGAAGACCGGTCCGCGCGGCACCGAGAACGCGCTTGTCTTCGGTGCGGGGCCGATTGGCTTGTTGCTGGCTTTGTCTTTAAAGGCGCAAGGTGTGCGGCAGGTTTCTGTGGCGGATATCAATGAACATCGTCTGGCCTTTGTCGAGAGTCTCGGCCTCGAGCCAGTCGTATCGGGCTCGGAGATGCTGGATAAGCGTAAGCGCAGTTTCGATTTTGTTGCCGATGCGACCGGTATAGCCAAGGTCGTTGAAAGCATGATTGGCTTCACGGCTGACGGTGGTACGGTGCTGGTGTTTGGCGTTTGCGCACCCGACGCGCGGATTTCGACTGCGCCTTTCGACATTTTCCGTCGTCAGATCCGTATTGCCGGATCGCATTCATTGAACCGCAACATTCCGCAGGCCCTGGAAACACTCAAACAGGACAAGGGCGAAATGACACGCCTCGTTTCGCACCGGTTGCCGCTCAGCGAAATGCTGCCGTTCTTCACCAAGCACGGTGGGGATCCAGCCACGATGAAAGTCCAGTTCGTACCCGATTGAATTGAAGGAAATCGTCATGACCAAGCTGTCGCGTGCAACGCTCCAGAGCTTCGACAAGGTACACAAACCCGGCTACGATCCAACCGGTTTGAAACCGGGTATCGTGCATTTCGGTGTCGGCAATTTTCATCGTGCCCATCAGGCTGTATATCTGGACGATTTGTTCGGAATGGGTGAGGGGCACGACTGGGCGCTGGTTGGCGCCGGTGTGCGTGGCAGCGACGATGCCATGCGCGACACGCTCAAGGCGCAAGACTGGCTCACCACAGTTGTGGAACAAGAGGCCGGTTATACGGGAGCGAGGATCACCGCTTCCATGGTCGATTATGTAACCATATCGATAGAGGAAGGGCGAAAGGCTTTGATGGCCTATCTCGCATCGCCCGATACCCGCATTGTTTCCATGACGATTACCGAAGGCGGTTATTACATCGATCCGGCCAGCCAGACTTTCGATCCTGCTCATCCCGATATTGTGGCAGATGCCACCCATCCGGATCAGCCAAAGACTGTGTTCGGCCTGATCGTGCAGGCGCTGAAACTGCGCAAGGCGGCGAGCATTCAGCCTTTTACCGTCATGTCCTGTGATAACATTCCGGGTAACGGGCATGTGACGGAAGATGCCGTGACGGGATTGGCCAAGTTGAGCGACCCGACCTTTGCCGACTGGATTTCCGCCAATGTTGCTTTTCCAAATTCCATGGTGGATCGCATCACGCCAGCCACCGGTGCACGCGAGCGTCAAATCGCTGCGAAGGATTTCGGCGTCGATGATGGCTGGCCGGTGTTCTGCGAAGTTTTCAAGCAATGGGTGATGGAGGATAATTTCCCGACTGGACGCCCGGCTCTGGAAAAAGTCGGTGTCACATTCACCGATCAGGTTGCCGCTTATGAACTGATGAAAATCCGTATCTTGAACGGCGGTCATGCGGCCATCGCCTATCCTGGCGGATTGCTCGACATACATTTCGTGCATGAAGCGATGGAGCATCCACTGATCCGGCGCTATCTGGAAAAGCTGACCAAGGATGAAATCATCCCGGAAGTGCCGCCTGTTCCAGATACCAATCTCGAAGACTATCGCATCCTCATAGATGAACGCTTCGCAAATCCAAGCATAGGCGACACGATCCACCGCCTGTGCCTCGATGGCTCCAACCGTCAGCCGAAATTCATTCTGCCCACTGCTTCTGATCGGGTGGCCGAAGGCAAATCTGTGACAGGACTGGCGCTTGTTTCCGCATTCTGGTGTCGTTACTGCTATGGCACGACCGATAGCGGCACGGTTATTGAGCCGAACGATCCGTCATGGGATCGCCTGACCAAGCAGGCGGCCCTTGCAAAAAACAATCCCGCGGCGTGGCTTGCGATGGATGATATCTTCGGCTCGCTCGCGTCAAATCCAGCTTATGTGGCGGCTTTTTCATCCGCACTGCTGCGCATCTGGCAGGATGGGACTGTCAAAACGCTCGAGCGTTATCTGGCAGGTGAGCCACTATAACTGAAAATTACAAGGCGCCCGGATAGACCCTTACCGGGCGGTTGTCCTTGACTGACTCCATCACCACAAAAGTGGATGTGCTTGCGACATTGGGCAGGCTCGATATCTTTTCGCCCAGCACCTCGCGGTAACGCCGGATGTTGGGCGTTCGCACCTTCAGAAGATAGTCGAAAGAGCTTGCGATCATATGGCACTCCTCGACTTCACGTATCTTGCGCACGGCTGTGTTGAATGCCTCAAGCGCGGCTTCTCGTGTGTCAGATAGCTTGACCGTCGTAAAGGCGATATGGTCGAGGCCAAGTTTTTCAGGATCAATGGCGGCGCGAAAGCCGACAATATAACCTTCATCGACCAGCCTCTTCAGCCTCGCTTGGCATGGAGTCTTGGAAAGACCGACTTTTTTCGAGAGTTCCGTTACGGGGATGCGCCCGTCTTCGCTCAAGACTTCCAGAATGCGCCTGTCGAATTGATCCAGATCGTCTACAGAATCTATCTTTCGCATCCGTTTAGCCTTTTAATGAACATATAATAAGATCGATATTCCTTCATATGGAGCAAATGAAGGCAGAATGCAATTTGCACAAATGATAGTGTGCGCCCACTTAAAGCAGAGCTAAACTGGGCAGAGACGCTCGGGGCTGTTTTCATTTGCGAGCATTGCACCATGACCGATACCATACCCGCTCCTACCAATCCGGTTTTCCAGAATTTTGCGCCGCCGATCCGCGAACAAAGCGCACTGAGGCAGGCGATTACCGCCGCTTATCGCCGTCCGGAGGCCGAATGTGTTTCGGCGTTGGCGGCGCAGGCCGCTTTGCCGGAAGAAACGGCGAAGCAGGTCCGCTCCACTGCTCGCAAGCTGATTGAAGCGCTGCGCGCCAAGCACAAGGGTACAGGCGTCGAAGGCCTGGTTCATGAATATTCGCTGTCGAGCCAGGAAGGTGTGGCGCTCATGTGCCTTGCCGAAGCGCTGCTGCGTATTCCGGACATGGCGACGCGTGATGCGTTGATCCGTGACAAGATTTCGAATGGCGACTGGAAATCTCATATCGGTGGGGGTCGTTCGCTCTTCGTCAATGCTGCAACCTGGGGACTTGTCGTTACCGGCAAGCTGACCAACACGGTCAATGATCGCGGCCTGTCAGCTGCCCTGACACGTTTGATCGCTCGTTGCGGCGAGCCTGTCATTCGTCGCGGTGTAGACATGGCCATGCGGATGATGGGCGAACAGTTTGTCACCGGCGAAACCATCGACGAAGCTTTGAAGCGCGCCAAGCCGCTGGAAGAACGCGGCTTCCGCTATTCCTACGATATGCTGGGTGAGGCTGCGACCACCGCTGCCGACGCCGAGCGTTACTACCAGGATTACGAAACCGCCATTCATGCCATTGGTCGCGCGTCCGCCGGTCGCGGCATCTACGACGGCCCCGGCATTTCCATCAAGTTGTCCGCTTTGCATCCGCGCTATGTCCGTGCGCAAAGCGAACGCGTCATGGGGGAATTGCTACCGAAGGTAAAGGCGCTGGCCGCTATCGCGAAGTCCTACAATATCGGTCTCAACATTGATGCCGAGGAAGCCGATCGTCTGGAACTGTCGCTTGATCTGCTGCAAAGCCTGATCGAAGATCCGGATCTGGCAGATTGGGAAGGCATCGGCTTCGTGGTGCAGGCCTATGGCAAGCGTTGCCCGTTCGTACTTGATTTCATCATCGACCTGGCCCGTCAGAACAAGCGCCGCGTCATGGTTCGTCTGGTGAAGGGGGCTTATTGGGACGCCGAGATCAAGCGCGCACAGGTTGACGGTCTGGCAGACTTTCCGGTTTATACCCGCAAGGTACATACCGACGTTTCCTACATTGCATGTGCACGCAAGCTCCTTGCGGCAACAGATGCCGTTTTCCCGCAATTCGCAACGCACAATGCTCAGACGCTGGCCACCATCTATCATTTGGCTGGTCCGAATTTCAAAACCGGAAAGTTCGAGTTCCAGTGCCTGCATGGCATGGGTGAGCCGCTTTATGATGAAGTTGTCGGTGCTGAAAAGCTTGGCCGTCCAGCTCGTATTTATGCGCCGGTCGGCACACATGAAACGCTTCTCGCCTACCTTGTTCGCCGACTTCTCGAAAATGGCGCGAACTCGTCCTTCGTCAATCGCATCGGCGACGAAAGTGTTTCCGTCGATGAACTGATCGCCGATCCGGTAGAAGTCGTTCGCTCGATGGCTGTCGTTGGTGCGCGCCATGACCAGATTGCCCTTCCGGAAAATCTCTATGGCGCTCGCAAGAACTCTGACGGTTTTGACCTGTCAAACGAAGTCACGCTTGCTGAACTCAGCACGATTTTGAAGGACAGTGCTGGCCGCGTGTGGACGTCGGAACCTCAGGTTGCCGGAGCCAAGGTCAAGGGAACCAGTCGCTCTGTTTTCAACCCTGGAGACCGGAACGATGTTGTCGGTACAGTGACGGAGATCGCCGAAGCAGACGTAGCGAAAGCCATGAAGGCGGCACAGAAGGCCACGGCAAGCTGGTCTGCGGTTGCGCCAGCCCAACGTGCGGCTTGTCTTGAGCGCGCAGCGAATATCATGCAGCGCGATATGCCGGTTCTGCTGGGCCTCATCATGCGCGAAGCTGGCAAATCCATGCCGAACGCAATTGCTGAAGTTCGCGAAGCCATCGATTTCCTGCGTTATTATGCAGAGCAGACCCGTCGTACACTGGGCGTCGGCCACAAGGCGCTTGGACCTATCGTCTGCATCAGTCCGTGGAACTTCCCGCTGGCGATCTTTACCGGCCAGATTGCAGCAGCACTTGTCGCAGGCAATCCGGTCTTGGCGAAGCCTGCCGAAGAGACCCCGCTTATTGCAGCACAGGGTGTTCGTATCCTGCACGAGGCTGGCATTCCAGCCGATGCGCTTCAGCTTCTGCCCGGCGACGGTCGTATCGGGGCCGCGCTTGTGGCTGCAGAAGAGACATGCGGTGTAATGTTCACCGGTTCCACCGAAGTAGCGCGCCTCATACAGGCTCAGCTTGCCTCACGTCTGCTGCCAAACGGAAAGCCGATCCCGCTGATTGCTGAAACCGGTGGTCAGAATGCAATGATTGTGGATTCATCAGCGCTGGCGGAGCAAGTCGTGTTCGACGTTATTGCATCGGCTTTTGACAGTGCCGGTCAGCGTTGTTCGGCGCTCCGCGTTCTTTGCCTGCAGGAAGATGTCGCGGACCGCATCCTGACAATGCTCAAGGGCGCGCTCAGGGAACTTTCCATCGGCCGCACCGACAAGCTGAAGGTGGACATTGGGCCGGTTATCACCGATGAAGCCAAGACCATCATAGAAAAGCACGTTCAGGGTATGCGCGATCTCGGTCGCAAGGTTGAGCAGCTTCCGCTAGGTCCTGAAACACAGAATGGAACTTTCGTTGCACCGACCATTGTCGAGATCAATTCGCTTCGCGATCTGAAGCGGGAAGTCTTCGGCCCAGTTCTGCATGTCGTGCGCTACAAGCGCGATGATATGGAGCGCCTGATCGATGATATCAACGCAACCGGTTACGGGCTTACTTTCGGCCTGCATACGCGCCTTGATGAGACGATCGCCAATGTTGCGGATCGTATCTGCGTCGGCAATATCTATATCAATCGCAACGTTATCGGCGCGGTTGTCGGCGTACAACCTTTCGGTGGACGCGGCCTTTCCGGCACGGGTCCCAAGGCAGGCGGTCCGCTCTACCTTGGACGTCTCGTAGAGACAGCGCCGATCCCACCGCGTCACAGCTCGGTTCACACTGATCCGGCGCTCAAGGATTTTGCGAAATGGCTTGGCCAGCGCGGCATGAACGATCTGGCACAGGCTGCACGCGATACTGGCAGCGCTTCGGCCCTTGGTCTTGATCTTGAATTGCCGGGCCCGGTCGGCGAGCGCAATCTTTATGCGTTGCATCCACGTGGAAACATCCTGCTGGTTCCGCAGACTGAAACGGGCCTTTATCGACAGATGACTGCGGCACTCGCTACGGGCAACACTGTGTATGTCGATGAGGCTTCGGGTTTGCGGAATGTGCTGAAAGATATTCCGGCTTCGGTTGCGGCACGCACGATCTGGACGAATAACTGGGAATCCGACGCACCGTTCGCTGGAGCGTTGGTTGAAGGGGATGCTGAACGCATCGTTGAGATTAACAAGAAGCTTGCAACGCTTCCCGGACCGTTGGTTCTGACTCAGGCTGCTTCCGCGGAAGAGCTGGCAATCAACCCGGACGTCTATTGCCTCAACTGGTTGCTGGAAGAGGTTTCGACGTCGATTAACACCACAGCAGCGGGTGGTAATGCGAGCTTGATGGCAATCGGCTGATCCCGTTCGGGACAGGAAAGGACAAAAAAAGGCGGCTTCAGCCGCCTTTTTAATATGTCGGTACAGATTTGCATGGCTGTGCAAATGATATTCGAAAACAGAATGATTGGATTATTTTTTTTAATTTCAGAATAAAATTTACAAAGGCATTGACAGGCTTTCATAAAAGGCAAACACTATGCACACGCTTGCAAAAGCGTCGGCGTGGAGGCGCCGTCTAAAGGGAGGAAAACAATGCGTTCAGCATTTCTGGTTGCGGCGCTGGCCGCAGGTGTATCTTCATTCGCTTTTTCTGCGCAGGCCGCAGGCAATCTCAATCTTATCTGTTCCGCGGACGTGGTCATCTGTGAGCAGATGAAGAACATGTTCGAGAAGGATACTGGCATCAAGGTCAACATGGTGCGGCTTTCTTCCGGGGAAACCTATGCCAAGGTGCGTGCCGAAGCGCGCAATCCGAAGACGGATATCTGGTGGGCCGGTACAGGTGATCCGCACCTGCAGGCTGCATCTGAAGGGCTGACGCTCGAATACAAATCGCCAATGCTTGACCAACTGAATGATTGGGCCCAAAAGCAGGCTGAAAGCTCCGGCTTCCGTACGGTCGGGGTTTATGCCGGTGCGCTCGGTTGGGGTTACAACACCGATATACTTGCCAAGAAGAACCTGAAAGAGCCGAAATGCTGGGCCGATCTGCTTGATGCGTCCTATAAGGGCGAAATCCAGATGGCCAATCCGAATTCTTCCGGTACCGCCTACACGGCACTGGCAACGCTTGTTCAGATCATGGGTGAAGACAAAGCCTATGATTATCTGAAGAAGCTCAACGAAAATGTATCGCAGTACACCAAGTCTGGCTCGGCTCCCGTCAAGTCGGCTGCGCGTGGTGAAACTGGCATCGGCATCGTCTTCATGCATGATGCAGTATCGATGACGGCAGAAGGTTTCCCGATCAAGTCGGTCGCACCGTGTGAAGGCACAGGCTACGAAATTGGTTCCATGTCGATCATCAAAGGCGCCAAGAATCTCGAAAATGCGAAGAAGTGGTACGACTGGGCGCTGACCGCCGAAGTGCAGTCGCACATGAAGGATGCGAAGTCCTTCCAGTTGCCGTCCAACAAATCAGCCGAGGTTCCAAAGGAATCCCCGCGCTTCGAGGACATCAAGCTCATCGATTATGACTTCAAGACCTATGGCGAACCGGCCAAGCGCAAGGAGTTGCTCGAGCGCTGGGATAAAGAAATCGGTGCTCACGCCAACTGATTTTTCATTGGCTTGAAATCCGGGTGCGCCGCTCTTGTTGTGCGACGCACCTGTCCCGAATGACGGAGCAAGGTAGCGGTTTTCCTGAAATATGCAGGAACCGATGCCCCTCGTCATTCCTTGGAAATCCCCGATATGGAGGGATGCGGACATCCATGAAACAGCATAATCGCAGACTGGATATTGTTCTGGCGTTGGCGCTGGCGGCATTTGTTTTACTGCCGTGGTATCGCGTAGAAGACGGCTTTCTGAGTTTCGGCTGGCTGGCTGGAATGTTCGGGGATGGTGCAACTGCACCCGGCCTTTGGCAGATAGCCTTTTTCGGGCGGCCTTGGCTTGGCGCTGTTGCTGTATTCATGCTGCTTTGTGCTGGTGCCCGCTTCCTATTGCCTGTCGAGCGTCGTAGCGGGCTTATGATCTGGGGAAGCTTCCTCGGTGTGATTTTCCTGGCCCTGCAAGGATTGGCTATCGGTTTTTCCGGCTGGAACTGGACGATCAGTGAAAACCTGTTCGGTGCACTTTCTGACGGTCAGCCGGCCTTCGGTGCCGGAGCTATCCTGACGGGCTTCTGCTTTCTGCTGATTTTCTCGTTTAGTCTCGCTGAACGCGGCGTAATGAAGGGGGACGCATTCGTCGTCTCTTCCATTACCCTGCTTGTCGCATTGGTTGCCGTATTCGTCTTCTATCCTGTTATCAGCATGTTTGCGGGATCGGTTCAGGACTTCGATGGTTCATTCAAACCTGAGGGTTTCATCAGCAACATCCAGGATTCCTCAATCTGGAGTTTGGCCTGCGTTATAGGTGACGGGCGATGTGGTGTCGCGTGGCGCACATTGTGGCTGGCGCTGATGACGGCAACCGGATCCACAGTGCTGGGGCTGGCATTTGCACTGGTTGCGACCCGCACAGGTTTCCCTTTCAAGAAGGGCTTACGGCTTCTCACCATATTACCGATCATCACGCCGCCCTTCGTTGTCGGTCTTGCCTTGACACTGCTTTTTGGCCGCGCAGGCGTGGTGACGGAACAGATATCCAATATGTTCGGGGTGGAGCCGGGCCGATGGCTTTATGGCCTCACTGGCATATGGATCGCGCAGGTCCTGTCTTTCACACCGATTTCTTTCCTCGTGCTTATCGGCGTTGTAGAAGGCGTGTCACCGTCGATGGAAGAGGCATCGCAAACTTTGCGCGCTGATCGCTGGCGCACATTTCGCAGGGTTTCTCTGCCTCTGATGGCGCCGGGGCTTGCCAATGCATTTCTCATAGCTTTCATCGAAAGCATGGCGGATTTCGGCAATCCGATGGTGCTTGGAGGCAGCAATGGCGTACTTTCGACTGAAATATTCTTTGCCGTGGTGGGCGCGCAGAACGATCCATCACGTGCAGCCGTTCTCGCTATCGTCCTGCTCTGCTTTACACTGACCGCATTTCTTATCCAGCGTGTATGGCTCTCGGGCAAGAACTTCGCGACCGTGACCGGCAAGGGTGATTCCGGCATGCATGCCGGGTTGCCACGCGGGCTGAAGATCGGCGTTTATGCCCTTGTCATTCCGTGGATGATTTTCACCATTGTCGTTTATGCGATGATCCTTATCGGCGGCTTTGTGCGGCAGTGGGGGCTCGACAATACACTGACGGTTGAACACTACGCGCGCGCGTTTTCCATCAACTGGACCGAAAGCGGCATTGCGTGGACCGGCGTGGCATGGAACTCGTTCTGGACGACTATGGAAATTTCGCTGCTCTCGGCACCGCTGACTGCGGCAGTCGGTTTGCTGACGGCTTATCTAATCGTTCGTCAGCGTTTCGTCGGGCGGAATGTCTTCGAGTTTGCCCTGATGTTGAGTTTCGCCATTCCGGGAACGGTCATTGGCGTCAGCTACATCATGGCCTTCAATTTACCACCACTCGAAATGACCGGTACTGCGCTGATCCTGATCGCATGTTTCGTGTTCCGCAATATGCCAGTGGGTGTGCGGGGCGGGATTGCAGCCATGAGTCAGCTCGACAAGAGTCTCGACGAAGCTTCCCTGACGTTGCGGGCGAACAGTTTCCGCACGATCCGCAAGGTCATTCTACCATTACTGCGTCCGGCAATCACGGCAGCGCTGGTCTATTCCTTCGTACGCGCCATCACTTCCATCAGCGCGGTCATTTTTCTCGTTTCGGCGCAATACAACATGGCGACATCCTACATCGTCGGTCTGGTCGAAAACGGTGAATTCGGCGTGGCCATTGCATATTCATCGATGCTGATTGTCGTGATGATCGTAGTGATTACAGGCTTCCAGCTTCTCGTGGGTGAACGCAAGCTCAGGCGCGAGAACCGCGTTGCCGCTGTCACCCCCGTCAAAACTATTCGTCAGGAGAAAACCGCATGACTGCGATCCGTCCCGGCTCCGTTACATTTGAAAATGTCACCAAGAAATTTGGTAACTTCACCGCCTTGCCCGATCTATCCCTGACTGTCGAGCCGGGAACTCTGGTGACGCTCCTTGGACCATCCGGTTGTGGCAAGACGACGACATTGCGGCTGCTGGCTGGGCTCGAACATCCTACCTCTGGCCGTATTCTGATCGGCGGCAAGGATGTGACCAATCTGCCAGCCAATGAGCGGGATGTATCGATGGTTTTCCAGTCCTATGCGCTCTTTCCGCATATGAACTCGCTCGACAATGTGGCCTACGGCCTGGAGTCCTCGGGCTTGAAAAAAGCGGAAGCGCGGGAACGTGCTGAAGAGGGTTTGAAGCTTGTCGGTCTTGCCGGAATGGGGCATCGCCTTCCGGCTGAACTTTCAGGTGGCCAGCAACAACGCGTGGCAGTGGCCCGTGCTCTAGTACTGGAGCCCCAGGTTTTACTTCTGGATGAACCGCTTTCGAACCTCGACGCTCGTTTGCGCCGCCGGGTGCGCACTGAAATTCGCGAGCTTCAGCAGCGGCTCGGTTTTACCGCCGTCTATGTCACGCACGACCAGGACGAGGCGCTCGCTGTCTCCGACACAATCATCGTCATGAAGGAGGGTAATATCGCACAGAAGGGAAGCCCTCGTGATCTCTATGAAACACCGGCCTCAGCCTTTATAGCGGATTTCATGGGAGAGGCGAATGTTGTGCCGTGTGAGGTGATGACGGCAGAGGGGGGCGAAGCTGTCATTCGTGTGGGCAGCCTGACCCACCGGGTTACCGCACGCAACGCCCGACCGGGACCGGCACAACTTGCGATTCGTCCGAATGCAGTGACGTTGCAGCCAAAGGCAGATGGCGGTTTTCCTGGACGTATCGCGCATTCAGCCTATCTAGGCGATCATATCGAGTATGAAATCGAGACCGAACACGGCAAACTTTTCATTGTTGACCCGGCGGTCGAAGAGGCGCTGCCACCACAAACCGATGTCTCTATCGAGTTCAAAACGCGCGGACTTGCCATCATCAATCAATAGGCGCAGAAAAGTCGTGCCTTTATTTACCTCTCATCGGAAAATCATCATGACTTCCCATCCCCGACAGGAACTAGAAGCGCGGCTTGCGCTTGCTGAAAAGATCGCGCGTGAAGCGGGCGCCAAAGCTCTCGACTATTTCAAGCGGCGTGAAACGCTGGTTATCGAAACCAAGCGTGATCCGCAGGATGTGGTTTCCATTGCCGACCGCGATGTTGAGCAACTTATTCGATCCCGTGTGTCGGAAACCTTTTCTCAAGACGGATTTCTGGGAGAGGAGTACGGGCTGAATGAAGGCACTTCAGGCTACACATGGGTTGTAGATCCGATCGATGGTACCAGTCCTTTCGTCAATGGCATGCCGAACTGGTGTGTTTCCATCGCGGTTCTGAAAAACGATGAGCCTGTCATCGGCGTAATTCAGGCCCCGTGCTTCGATGAACTCTATGCCTCGGCAAAAGGCCTGGGCGCAACGCTTGATGGCAAGACGCTGGTGCTCGATTCGAGCCGCACGATCCGTAATTCTGTGACGGGCATTGGTGCCAACAACTACGTTACGCCGCAGGTCGTGGCGAAAATCGTGGAAGATCTGCTTGAAGCAGGCGGAACGTTTATTCGCAATGGTTCCGGTGCGCTCATGATTGCTTATGTAGCCGCTGGCAGGCTGGTCGGCTATTATGAGCCTTATATGCATGCCTGGGATTGCATGGCGGGCTTTTGCCTCGTGCGTGAGGCGGGCGGTTATGCGCATCCTTTCCCTGTCGATGGAGAGAAGCTGACCAAAGGCAACAAGGTTTTCGTGGCGGCGCCCGGTGCAATCGATGATCTCAAGAAGGTTGCTCGCCTATAGAATTGGATATGATCTTTCCGGGATTTCAGTTCCAGCCATATTCTGAATAGGGTTCGTTGCCAGCCGCGCAGAGGAGTGCCTGCCGGACGTAGGGAATTGTATGATCCGGCAGATTGTCCAGCCTTCTCCATTGCAGAGCGGCATGCTTATCTGGCTCACATAGGGCAGGTGTGCCGGTCCATTCATCGGCGCGGAAGAAATGACCCAGCCATTGATTGCCAGCCGTCAAGCTGTGCAAGGTGTGGACTGGCTTTAAAGCTTCCGGCGCTATGACTACGCCAGTCTCTTCGAAGGCTTCACGTGCCGCTGCTGCCCGGATTGTTTCGCCCGCCTCCAGCCCTCCGGCTGGAATGCTGAGCCAGCCGTCCATCCATCCGGTTGCCTTCCGCTGCAACATGCAGATTTCTGGTCCTCGTGCCAGCATGACAAAGACTGCGGACGAAAGCTGGAAGCGTACACGCTCGTTCAATTGATTCTCCCAAAAAGCAAATAGGCCAGTCTTTCACAGACTTACCGGTAGTTTACACGAGTCGATTTTGCTCAGAAGTGAGATCAGAGACGGGTCAGTGATTGTCGCGCTTGAAAATCCAGTCGTGATCGGGATGGTTTTTGAACCGCCATTTGCGCAAAGGACCAGCCATCACATTGAGATAATACATCTCGTACCCATAAGGTGCGCCACATGGATGATGCCCCTTTGGTACGAGCACGACATCTCCGTCAGAGACCGCCATGGTTTCATCAAGGCTTCCATCTTCGGTGAAAACACGCTGGAAGCCGAAGCCCTGCGCCGGATTGAGGCGGTGATAATATGTCTCTTCCAGATAGGTCATGCCCGGAAAATTGTCTTCGTCGTGCCTATGGGGTGGATAGGACGACCAGTTTCCCTGCGGTGTAAATACTTCGGTAACAAGAAGGCTATCGGCCACATCGCGGCCTTCCATTGCGATATTATGGATGAAGCGGGTGTTGGCACCTTTTCCACGTTGTTCCAGCGTCAGGCTTTCTGGCCCAAGCTTCTGTGCCTTGCGGCCCGGCTTGCCCGGCGCGGTGCAAACGGCCAGAACACAATCTGTCGTGGCAGTCGCGCGCCAGTCGCTTTCAGCTGGCACATAGAGACAGTGCGGCGGCAGTTTCTCGAACACGTTCATGCGTTCGCCCATCTCGCCAAAATCCTCGCCAGAGGCAGAAATGTTTGCCTTACCTTCCACGAGAACGAGGATCACCTCGGTCGATCCGGTTCTTTCGGAAACACTCTCGCCGGACTTGAGACGATAGAGCCCGAACCCGACATAGCCCCAATTGGCACTTTCCGGGGTGATGTCGTGTACCTTGCCATGCGGGCCGTCGGGCTTGCGCAACAAATTGGCCATGTCTCAGTCTCCTTTGTCGAGTCCTGCTTCGCGTGCGAATGATTTCAGCGATTTCAGTCCAAGCGACTGATACTCATAGGGATTACGAATATCCGGGTCCTGTTCGGCTTCGATCACCAACCAGCCTTGATAGGCTTTGTCAGCGGCAACTTTTAGCACAGGTACGAAGTCGACACCGCCATCTATATCGCCCGGAACAGTGAATACACCGCGGCGGACACCCTCCAGAAACGACAGGCTCTGGTCACGTACTTCAGTGGCTATCGCCGGGCGAACGTTCTTGGCGTGGATATGCCCGACTCGGCCCATATGCTTTTTCGCAACCCGTTCAGGATCGCCGCCACCAAACAGGCAGTGACCTGTATCAAGAAGAAGTTTCGTATGCGGTCCGGTATGCTGCATCAGAAGATCTATCTCGTCCTCGCTCTGCACTACCGTTCCCATGTGATGATGGTAGACAAGCGCAATACCTTGGGCCGCCGCATATTCTGCGAGTGCTTCTACGTCCGCGCCGAATTCTTCCCAGCGCGCTTTTTCCATCACCGGACGCTCGGATAGCGGCTTGTCGTTGTCGCCGTGAATGGCATTAGACGTTTCGCAAACAATAATGACCTTCGAACCCATCGCCTTCAGGAGGTCGAGCGCAGGCTGCATTGCTTTCTTTTCTTCTTCGACCGGATTCACCAGCAGGTTGAGCGAATGCCAGCCCGATACATAGCGAAGCTTGCGGGGCTCGAGCACGGCTTTAAGAGTGGCGGCCTCCTGCGGGAATTTATGACCTTTTTCGATCCCGTTGAACCCGATCTCGGCGGTTTCATCGAGACATTGATCCAGCGTGATATGTGCGCCGAGGCTGCGATCATCGTCGTTCGACCAGGCAATAGGATTGGTGCCATAGAGGATCATCGGTCAGTTTCTTTCTTTGAGCTTGGCTTCATAATCTTTACGCGCGGCACGTACCTGTTCGCGTTCCGAGACTTCCGGCACAGCGACATCCCACCACCAACCGCCAGTTTCAGGGGTAGGATAAGGATCGGTGTCGATAATGACGACAGTGGTGCGTGGGCTGTTGCGGGTTTCCGCCAGTGCTTCTTCCAGCTCGCGGATTGAGCCCACTTTCTTCGTATCTGCGCCCATGGCACCGGCGTGGGCAGCGAAATCGATATGCGACGGGTTCACGTGGCTCGAATGGTCGAGCAGATTGTTGAACTCGGCGCCGCCGGTTGCCATCTGCAGCCGGTTGATACAGCCAAAACCGCGATTGTCGGTAACAACAACTGTGATCTTCTGCCCCATCATGACGGCAGTGGCGAGCTCGGAATTGGCCATCATGTAGGAACCGTCGCCAACCATCACGATGACGTCCCGATCCGGTTCGGCCATCTTGATGCCAAGGCCACCGGCGATTTCATAACCCATGCACGAAAAGCCATATTCCATGTGATAGGACATGGGACGACCAGCCTTCCAGAGTTGGTGCAACTCTCCCGGCATCGTGCCTGCCGCGCACATGACAACGGTGTTTTCTCGTGCTTGACGCTGCGCTGCGCCGATCACCTGCATGTCAGTCGGCAAGGTATTGCTATCGCGGGGGGCTGCGGTAAACCGGTCAGCCGCCGCAAACCATTTCTCTTTCAATGCTGCGTCTACGGGTTGGCGTTTATAGCTGCCAACCGCTTTCGAGAGCGCTTCAAGGCCAATCTTTGCATCGGCAACCAATGGCAGCGAACCGTGCTTTGAGCCGTCGTAGGGTTGGATGTTTAGCGAGAGAAGCTTGCGTCCCGGGTGTTTGAACAGGGCCCATGATCCGGTCGTGAAGTCCTGAAAGCGCGTGCCAACACCGATCACAAGATCGGCTTCCGCCGCGATGGCATTGGCGCTGTCTGCCCCAGTTACGCCAACCGGGCCAAAATTGAGTGGGTGATCCCACGGTAGAGCCGATTTACCGGCCTGCGTTTCAATGACCGGAACGCCATGCACTTCGGCAAAATTGCGTAACGCGTCGTGGGCGCTGGAGTAGTGCACTCCACCGCCTGCAACGATAATGGGTTTAAGCGCTGCCTTGATTGCTGCCGCTGCGGTATTCAGTTCATTCTCATCCGGCGGTGGGCGGCGCCAGTACCAGACTTTCTGCTCAAAGAATTCTTCCGGCCAGTCATATGCTTCCGTTTGCACATCCTGACAGAAAGCCAGCGTAACCGGCCCGCAATCTGCAGGATCGGTCATGGTGCGGAAGGCTCGGGGAAGGGCAGTGAGAAGCTGTTCAGGCCGGGTAATCCTGTCGAAATAGCGGCTGACCGGACGAAAACAGTCATTTACGGTCATAGTGCCGTCATTGAAATCTTCGATCTGCTGCAAGACGGGATCAGGTCCACGATTGGCAAAGACATCGCCTGGAATGAGAAGGACGGGTAGACGGTTGACATGGGCAAGGGCTGCTGCCGTGACCATATTTGTTGCACCGGGGCCGATGGAGGAGGTGACGGCGCAAACGCGCTTGCGCCCAAGTTGTTTGGTATAAGCAATGGCTGCATGGGCCATGGTCTGTTCATTATGGCCGCGCCATGTAGGCAGTTCTTCGCGAATGCCATGGAGGGCCTCGCCAAGTCCGGCCACATTCCCGTGGCCGAAAATAGCCCAGACACCTGCGATAAAGGTCTCACCATTTGGTGTCATCTGATTGGCAAGGTAGCGTACCAATGCCTGCGCAGCGGTCAATCGAACGGTTTTCATAGCTCCTCCAGCTTCCTCCCGGCAGAACGAATTCAAAATGTACGCACGCCATCCCAGACATTGCAAAGGCCACGATAGCGCGTCACCATGTCGGCGATTGCTTCGTCGTCGCTGATCAGGCCGTTCAGCCATTTGCGTGCCGCGTCACCAAAGATTGTACGCCCCACTGCAAAGCCTTTGACGAGGTCGAATTCGGCAGCAATTGCAAGGCTGGCTTCCAGTTCTTCGGCAGGTGCGTCCAGCCCCAGAACAACGATGCCGCGTGTGTGTGCATCGTTGCGTATGATCGCGTCACAGGCATTGGCCCAGGCTGCTTTGGTTTTCATGGGCTCGAGCTTCCACCAGTCGGGATAAACGCCGATTTCATAAAACCGTTCGATCACGCGTGCTGTGGTGTCATCGTCGATGGGCCCCGCTTTGGAAGGAATGATTTCTAAAAGGAATTCCAGTCGATTGCGCCGAGCGGCTGCAAAAAGACGTGAAACTGTTTCTTCCTGTTCTGCCTTGAACTCGGCTGTGTCATCCGGGTGGTAGAAGCATAGCAACTTCACGACATTCTCTACAGGCCACTCGACCAGTCCACCGCAGTCTGGTCCGAGTTCCGGTTCCAGCTTGAGCGGACGTGAACCAGGCCACTCGGTCGGACGTCCAATCCACAAGCCCGTGCCGGCAGCCCGGTAAAGAGCATCGCGGCCCAGTCGCCCATCACATAATATGCCGTAACCTTCAGCGCCGTTCGCCACTTGCAAGGCTGCTTTCAGGCAAAGTTGCTTGAATTCACCGATCTTGTCGGTCGAAACGCCCGCCTCAGCGACCATTTCTTCCAACTGGACGCGGTGGTCAAAGGCGAAAACGCGCATATGTGGCCAGTGACCGTTGCGATTGGTGGACCAATGAATCTGCTCCAGAGCAGTGTCCATGCGCAAAGCCCTGTTGCGAATGCCGCGCTGCAGGAAGAATTGCAGTTCCTCCCAGCTTGGATAGGCAGGTGTGCAGCCATGACGCGACACTGCAAAAGCGCCGCAGGCATTGGCGAACTTCAGGCAGGTCGGCCAGTCTTCATCCTTCAGCCAGCCTCGCAAAAGCCCGGACATGAATCCGTCGCCTGCGCCGAGTACGTTGAAAACGTCAATCGGGAAGCCTTCGCCGGTCTGTCCTTCGTCGAGGCTTTCAGGAATTGGGCCTTCGAAAACCACTGCCCCCATGGGGCCACGTTTGCAAACCAGTGCAGCGCCTGTTACGGCCCGCACAGCTTTCAGTGCCTGAAGCGTATCTGTTGAGCCGCCTGCAATATGAAACTCTTCTTCTGTTCCGACGACAAGATCAAATAGGTGGAGCGTCGATTGCAGTTTTGTCGTGACATCTGCGGATTCGATAAAACGGTTTTCGCCATCGCCGTGTCCGGAAAGCCCCCAGAGATTGGGGCGATAATCTATATCGAGCGCCGTTCGGCTGCCATTGTCGCGCGCAAGACGGATTGCTTTCAGGACAGCTGCTTCCGTCTTTGGATGGGATAAGTGTGTGCCAGTAGCCAGAACACAGCCCGCTTCGGCGATGAAGGCCGGATTAATGTCGTCCTCGCACAATGCCATGTCGGCACAATTCTCGCGATAGAATATCAGCGGAAAATGCTGCTGGTCACGAATGCCGAGAATGACGAGGGCGGTCAGGCGCTCCGGGTCGGTGACGATGCCGCGCGTGTCAACGCCTTCGCGTTCCAGTTCGCGCAGGAGGAACCGCCCCATATGCTCGTCGCCGACGCGCGTAATCAACGCCGATTTGAGGCCAAGGCGCGCAGTCCCGGTTGCGATATTGGTGGGAGAGCCGCCCACATATTTGTTGAAAGATGCCATGTCTTCCAGAAGGCCGCCAACCTGCGCGCCATACAGGTCAACCGAAGATCGGCCAATCGTGATCAAGTCCAGCCGCTTCACTACAATCCTCCCTCGCTACTTTCTTATTGCTGCAAGGCTGTGCATGATTCATGCGCACATAGCAGTTATTCCATTTTTGATTAAAATGGATTTATTATTCTATTTCAACTGAAAAATGGAATATGCACGGGAAGGGTCAATCGCTTTGACGCGCGGTGCCAACGGCGACAGCGAGCGCTATGGCGAGACAAAGCGTTGCGGAGAGTGAACGGAAGGCACCGAAATCCACCTCGGAAACAAGCAATATCTGCTTCGCGGATTTGCTCATCGGGCTGACAAACGTGTCGGTTATGCCGACGACATCGATACCGCGTGCGGCGACAGTTTCGGCCATGGCGACCGTTTCCGGTGAGTAGGGCGAAAACGTAATCGCCAGAAGTACGTCGCCTTCTCGGATAGCATGCAGGTTCTCCAGTTTGCCGACAGCACTGTGCAGCATGGCAGGCACTTGCATCTTCTCCAGCGCGTAAGCCAGGTAGCTAGCGACGGGAAAAGCACGGCGGATGCCGACAATGTGGATTGTCTGTGCACCGGCCAAAAGTTGAACTGCCTTTTCGAGCGCTTCCGGATCAATGGTTTTGAGCAAGCCTTCAAGAGACGTGCGCCCTGCTTCAGCAAATTCGGCAAGGAGGGCCGGCGCGCTGCCCGTTGCGGTCTCGCGTAAATGCTGCAGTCTGGTTGAATAGTCAGGCCAACCTCCCGCATAGGAATCCCGGAACAGCTTTTGCATTTCCGAAAAGCCTGAGAAACCCATGATCTGGCAGAAGCGCATGAAGGCGGAACTCTGCACCCCAGCGCCTTCAGCCATCTCGGCGACGGTCGACACTGCGATACGATCCTGGTTGGCAGCAACGAAATCGGCGCACTGTTTCAGTCTCTTCGGCAAACGGTCGGAAACCTCTAGCAGCTTCGCCTCGAATTCCTTGATATTCGTTGGAACGCTGATTGATGACGGTGTAGGGGAATCCATCATTGGCCTCTCCATATGATCTCTTGACAAACTTTATGTCACATTCTAGCAAAATAGAATAAATATTCTATAACATATCTTCGGCTGACTGAAGGTGACCAGTTTCCTGGGAGGATGAGGCAATGGTGACACGTTTGGCACTGCTCGGCGCGGGCCGTATCGGCAAGGTTCATGCCGGCGCAATCGCGGCGGACAAGCGGGCTCAACTAATCGCCGTTGCGGACGCCAACGAGGCGGCGGCAAGGGCAATCGCCGATTCTGCCGGGGCGGATGTTCGCAGCATTGATGCTATCGAGAAATCAGATGACATCGACGCAGTGCTCATATGCACACCGACCAATACACACGCCGATCTTATCGAACGGTTTTCGCACGCCGGCAAGGCTGTTTTCTGTGAGAAGCCGATCGATCTTGATATTGCACGTGTTCGAGCTTGTCTCGCTGTCATTCGTGATACCGGCGCGAAGGTGATGCTGGGTTTCAATCGCCGTTTCGATCCGCATTTTGCGGCAGTCCACAAGGCCATCGAAGATGGACGCATCGGCAATGTTGAAATGGTAACGATTACCAGCCGCGATCCGGGTGCGCCGCCTGCAGAATATATCAAGGTATCCGGCGGCATTTTCCGTGACATGACGATCCATGATTTTGACATGGCACGTTTCCTTCTCGGTGAGGAAGTCGAGAGTGTATCGGCCTCGGCCTCAGTGCTTGTCGATCCAAAGATCGGAGAACTCGGGGATTACGATAGTGCGAGCGTCATCCTGACGACCCCTTCCGGTCGACAGTGCGTTATTTCCAATTCACGTCGCGCTTCCTATGGTTATGACCAACGGATCGAAGTCCATGGATCTTTCGGCGCCGTTTCGGCGGAGAACCAGCGTCCAGTCTCGATAGAAATAGCTTCCAGAGATGGCTATAACCGCCCGCCGCTGCACGATTTTTTCATGACGCGCTATACCGCTGCTTACGCAGCGGAAATAGCCTCGTTTATCGATGCACTTGATACAGGCAAAGCACCGCACCCTTCGGCAGAGGATGGGTTGCAAGCTTTGGCTCTGGCTGAGGCGGCTCTTCGTTCGGTCAAGGAAGGCCGCACTGTCAAAGTTGCGGAAGTTCTCGGATAAGGCGGCAATTTTGTTTGCCTTTTTCCGCAATCGGCTGCGATATGCGGGGCATGGCCTATAAGATCGATGATTTGCCTTTTGAAGAGTTTTTCGTACCCGTGAACAAGGCTACGGCGGCTCTGGTGCGGCTGGACGAGCGGCTTTCGCGCTCGCCCATTCGCGAAGGTATGGTCGAGCGGATGCATATGCACGATGCCGTCGCTTCGATGTGGCTCGAAGCTGAGCTTGTGCATATGGAAGACTTGGTCTTGCACGACGCCTTGATGGACAGCCGAATGCCAAGCCATGCGCTGACCATCGCACATGCCGTATTACGCATGCGCCGACAGATTGCTGGAAGGTCCGCTGATTGGGCTCTTGGCCCGATCGGCATTCAACAATTGCTCGGTCGAACGGTTGATACGACACCTCCAGAAATTGAGCCGTCAGAGGGAACGGACGACGAAGTCAATCCGTTGTTTGATGATATTGACAATTTGCTTGCACGGACTGACGCACTTTTGAAAGGCGGAGTTCCAGGCAAATCCAAACCAGAAACGACTGCGCGGGATACGCTACTTTACGACGATGACTGGGATGAGGATGCGCGTTTGCAGGAATGGCGGGATTGTGTTGTTGGGACTAGGCATCTGCCGCCACTTATGCGCGCCGCATTGATCCACGACGCATGGTTTTCTCTGGAGGTTGTACAGCGATCGTCATGGATTGGCCGATTGCTGACTGCCGCCTTCTTGCGTCAAAGTGGTCTTGCAATGGGGCATCTGCCGGCGATTAGTCTCGGCCTTCGCACAAAGCGACCGGATGAACGGCGTTCGGCCAACCGTCTGATCCGTCTCAAGGCGTTTTGCGAAAGCATCGAAGATGCAGCCGATACGACCATGAAGGAGCACGACCGACTGCTTCTGGCGCGCGAACAGATGCAGCGTAAGCTCAAGGGGCGCAGGTCCAATTCGCGATTGCCACAATTGATGGAGATGGTTCTGCGCAGTCCCGTTATTTCCAGCCAGATGGTGGAGAAGGAACTGCAGGTTACACAACAAGGGGCGCTGAAGCTGATTTCGGAACTCAATTTGCGGGAAATCACAGGGCGGGGGCGGTTTCGCGCGTGGGGAGTTCTTTAAATCGGCTTCATGCACTTGCTGCGAAGATGGTCAGCGAAGAGCTGAAATTCGTTGCGGCGAGCGGCGTTGGAGCGCCAGACGAGAACCAGTGAACGGTAATTGTTCCTGCCCTCATAAGGAACGATACTCAGCTCTGTTCCGCGGGTAACTCCGGCTTTGACCGCGACTTCCGGCAATAGTGTAACCCCCATCCCGAAATCGACGAGTTGTACCAAGGTCATGATGGATGTGGCGTGAACGTCGCCACTCGCTTGAGCTGGGGTAGAACCTATAGCAGCCATGACGTGTTCACGAAGGCAATGCCCGGTTTCCAGCAAAAGAAACGGCTGGTCCTGCAAGTCGTCTGCGTCGACCCGGTCGCGATTGGCTAGGGCATGATCGCGTCGCACTGCCAGATAGAAGATGTCCCGACCAAGCTCTGCTACCTCAAATTCATCAAGGTCGTAGGGATGGGCTACGAGTGCGACATCTAGCGAACCCGAACGCAAACTGTCGAGCAACGATCGCGTAAGGCCCTCGCGAATGGTCAACTGCAGTTCGGGAAAGGCTTTGGCGGTGGCTGGCAGGACTTTAGGTAGCAGAAAAGGTGCTATCGACGGAATGACGCCCATTCGCAATCTGGTCGTCAGCGGTCGCTCGGCCTGCCGCGCATGTTCGGGTAGTTCTTCAATGAGGGCTATGATCGTACGAGCGCGCGCCAAAAAATCTTCACCGGCAGGCAGAAGCTGCATTCTTCGGCCCGAGCGATCGATCAGTATTACACCAAGTTCTGTCTCGAGCGTCTGGATCGCCGCACTCAGCGTCGATTGGGTAACGCCCACGACCTCGGCTGCACGCGAAAAGGACCCCGCTTTGACAAGGGCCATAAAGTAATGGAGCTGACGGATGCTTATGTTGAGCATTGAATCTTTCGATTTTTCTCCATCGTTAAAATCGATGGATTTGATCGTTATAATCGTTTTGACCGATTTAACAAGAATCCTTATATATGAATCGCAGACGGAAAATTCTGAAAATTCAGAAATTTCCGCATAACAATTGAATTTACAGGCAGGTATAAAATGCTCGGTATCGGTGACAAGCTTCCCTCCTTCAAGGTCACCGGCGTAAAGCCCGGTTTCAACCATCACGAAGAAAATGGCGTTTCGGCATTTGAAGAAATCACCGAAGCAAGCTTCGCGGGCAAGTGGAAGGTTATCTTCTTTTACCCGAAGGATTTTACCTTTGTGTGCCCGACCGAAATCGCTGAATTTGCGCGTCTTGCTTCTGATTTCGAAGATCGCGATGCAGTCGTTCTGGGCGGTTCGACCGACAATGAATTCGTGAAGCTTGCGTGGCGTCGCGATCACAAGGACCTCGACAAGCTGCCGATCTGGTCGTTTGCCGATACCAATGGTTCGCTGGTCGATGGCCTCGGTGTTCGTTCGCCGGACGGCGTCGCATACCGCTACACCTTTGTTGTCGATCCGGACAACACGATCCAGCACGTTTACGCAACCAACCTCAATGTTGGTCGCGCTCCAAAAGATACGCTGCGCGTTCTCGATGCGCTGCAGACCGATGAGCTTTGCCCATGCAACCGCGAAGTCGGCGGCGAGACGCTCAAGGCTGCCTGATAGGCCCTGATTGGTTTGCAGAAAGGCGGGTCAAGGCCCGCCTTTCTTTTATCTAATATCCAAATGACAGATAAAGAGGGTTCCATGTCCATTGATGATCTGAAGTCAAAGATCCCGGATTTCGCCAAGGACGTTCGTCTCAATCTTTCGTCGATGGCAAGCGACGAAACTCTGACATCGCAACAGAAATACGGTCTGTTTGTCGCCTGCGGCATTGCCTCCCGAAATGCCGATGTGCGCAAGGCGCTTGTTGCCGAAGCAGCTGCCAAGGTCGATGCTTCCGTCATTCAGGCGGCAAAGTCTGCTACGTCGATCATGGGCATGAACAATGTCTATTACCGTTTCGTGCATCTTGCGACCAACAAGGATTACCGCACCATGCCAGCGAAGCTGCGCATGAATGTAATCGGTAATCCTGGAGTAGATAAGGTTGACTTCGAACTCTGGTCGCTGGCTGTGTCTGCGATCAACGGTTGCGGCATGTGCATCGATGCGCATGAGGATGTCCTGCGCAAGGCCAATGTGACGTCGGAAACGATCCAGACCGCCGTACGTTTTGCATCGATTATCGAGTCAGTGGCTATCGCACTGGAAGCTGCTGACACCGAATAAGAGTAGCAAGTTCCTTTAAAGAAAAGCCCGCTTGGATTAATCCGAGCGGGCTTTTTGTTTCGTAGGGTTTATTACTCGTCGCGCTTGAACGAGATGAAGGCAAAACCGATCAGCGATATAACCGCGGCAACAGACATGTAATAGCCGACATAGTTGAAGCTATAATGCGTTGCGAGCCAGGTTGCGATATAGGGTGCAACCGAAGCACCGAGGATACCCGCCAGATTGAAGGTCAATGAAGCGCCAGTGTAGCGCACGGAAGTTGGGAACGGCTCGGCCAGAGCAGCACCAATTGGACCGTAGGTCAGGCCCATCAAGCCGAAGCCAATGATGAGGAATGCGAGAACACCAGCCGTACCAGCCATGAACAACGGCGCCATGATGAAGCCGTAGAGGCCGATCAGGACAGTGACGATGATCATGACTGGGCGCATGCCGAAGCGGTCGGACAATAGGGCTGCCACCGGAATCATGAGCCCGAAGAAGATTACGCCGACCATCTGAAGGATAAGAAACTCCTCACGGCTGTAACCAAGTGCGCGTGTGCCCCAACCAAGTGAGAAGACAGTCATAAGATAAAACAGGACGAAGGTTGCAACCGCACCGATGGTGCCGAGGAGAAGGCTCATCTTGTGCTGCTTGAACAGGGTTGCGACCGGTACCTCGACGCGTTCAGCCTTGTCGATTGCCTTTTGGAATTCTGGCGTTTCAGCGATTTTCAGTCGGATGAACAACCCGACACCGACCAGAAGGGCGCTGGCGATGAAAGGAATGCGCCAGCCGAAAGCAAAAAACTGTTCTTCAGTGAGAGCTTCAGCCAGGACAAGGAAGATGCCGGTTGCTAGAATGAAGCCAACCGGCGCGCCGAGCTGCGGGAACATGCCGTACCACGTACGCTTGCCTTCCGGCGCATTTTCAGTTGCGAGCAGGACTGCACCGCCCCATTCACCACCAAGGCCAAGCCCCTGACCCAGACGGCAGAGAGCCAGCAGAAGTGCCGCCCAGACGCCGATGGAGTCGTAGGTTGGCAGGAAACCAATGGCGACCGTGGAAATGCCCATGGTCATGAGCGCGGCAACCAACGTCGCCTTGCGTCCAACTTTATCGCCGAAGTGACCAAACAGGGCGCCGCCGATAGGGCGGGCAAAGAAGGCAATCGCGAAGGTCGCGAGTGACTGTAGAAGCGCAGAATTGCCATCACTCGCAGGGAAGAACAGATGCGGGAATACGATCACCGCAGCGGTGGCATAAATATAGAAATCGAAGAATTCGATCGTTGTGCCGATCATGCTTGCGGCCAGAACGCGGCGTGCGGAATTTTTCTGCGGAGAAACCGCTACAGCGACAGTCATTGTTTCAAATCCAATACTTGCGGGCGTCTAGATTGGGGGAGGAGCCCGAGATGTGGTTTCTTTAAAACCGCAGAGTATGGAATCGCAAGCAGAAAACGGCTTTTGAGCAACTTTATAAGTTCGGATGCGCTGTTTTGGAAAGAAAAGCGAAAATGGATAAAATTCCCGTCATCACTCGGCTCGGTCTTTCAATTGTCGTGACTGATGACTAGATTTCCGGTGTCGTCCGTTTGGAAATAAAGATGTATCGAGCAAAGTACGATATCGGAGTAAGGAGTACAGCGCGAGGCCATGCGGTCTTGCGTTTGCCTTCCCGTGTATTCGTGACATTGCTTTCGTTTCTGTTTCTCGTTTCCGCGCAACTTTGTTATGCGATGTCGCATGATACACCATCTGTGCAGACAGTTTCCGAATGTCATGTGAACATTTCGGATCATATGGACGACTCGGCTATGTTGGCGGACAAAGGCAAGGCTGCACCGATGGATCACGGTGCCAAAACGCCAGATGCTTGTGTCATGATGACATGTGGCTGTGTTGTCCAGTTGGCGACGGACTTGCGCGCGTTTGTTCCAGCACAGGATTTTGGCTTGCCGCCGCTGGTCGCGGCGCTGAACGGCAAGTCTCCAAATAGAGATCTGCGACCTCCAATATCGCCTCAGGCTTGATCTGGAAATCGCCGTCAAAGGTTTGGCGGCTATTATGATTATTGTCTGGAGAATAACCATGACTGGAATTACACGTCGCCGCCTGCTGACCCTTGGGGCAGGGGCTGCCTTTATTACAGCAATTCGCCCCTTTGACAGCCGGGCACAAGATGCACATCAGCATATGGGGCACGGCGCATCTGCCCAGTCAACCGCTCGAGCCGGTCGTCCTTTGCCCTTACCGGCTCTGCTCGAACCCGATGCATCAGGTGTTGTTAAACTGAAAGTACAGAAGGGGCGACACAGTTTTGAAGAAGGAAGCGAAGCGGCATCTGCTGGCATCAATGGTGCTTACCTTGGCCCACTCGTCCGCTTGAAGAACGGGGAAACGGTTACCCTTTCCGTCAAAAATGACATGGATGAAGAAACCACGCTTCATTGGCATGGGCTGTTTGTTCCGTCTGTCCTCGACGGTGGACCACATAATCTGATAGCAGAGGGCACAGTGTGGAAGCCGAAAGTTACGGTTAACCAGCCGGCTTCGTTCAACTGGTTCCATCCGCATCTGCATGGAAACACCGCTCGGCAGGCGCATATGGGTATCGCTGGTTTGATGGTGGTTACGGATGGCAAGGATGCTGAACGCGGGCTGCCTGAAGATTACGGCGTGGATGATATTCCGCTGGTGCTTCAGGATCGCCGGGTGATTGAGGGCGATAAGGTTTATCAACCCGATATAATGGACTTGATGCATGGATTCCGTGGTGACAAGCTTATCGTGAACGGTGTCGTTTCACCCGAAGCGCGTGTCCCTGCATCCATCGTTCGCCTGCGTATCCTGAACGGTGCCAATGCGCGAAATTTTCATGTTCGTCTGAGTGATGATCGGCCTTTACTCGTCATTGCATCGGATGGCGGATTTATCGGAAAACCTGAGCCAGTCGAAAGGCTGACCATCAGCCCCGGTGAACGTTATGAGATTCTGGTTGATTTCTCCAACGGCGAGGCGGCTGACCTGCTGACCTATGGCGATGATAGCGGCGGCGATGATCTGCAATTGATGCGGTTTGTCGTAGACGCTGCATTGCAAGGGAAAATCACGACCCTTCCAGATCGCCTTGATGGTCCTGATACGCCTGATGAAAAACTTTCTGTAAAACGCCGTTCGTTCTTCTTCGACGAGCGGATGGCGGAGAATATGAGGCTGATGATGGCGAAGCCGTCAGCCGATCCTCATGCCGGTCATGACATGGGTAACATGGATATGGGCTCGATGCAGTCCGACGCCACCGATCACGATATGCATGGAGTTAGGAGTTCCGCCGATACAGGACCAGCGCTTGAAGCTTTGACCTCGGGCGTGGAAATGGCAATTGCGGGTAAGCCGTTTGATATGGACCGCATCGATGTCGAGGCTAAATTTGGCTCCTGGGAGATTTGGGATCTTGCAACAAAAGAGATGCCGCATCCGTTCCATATCCATGGAGCATCATTTCGCATTCTTTCCCTGAACGGTAAGGCCCCTCCAGCCCATCAATCGGGGTGGAAGGATACAGCATTGATCGACGGAAAGGCCGAAATACTCGTTCATTTCGATCGCGAAGCGGCGAAAAGCCATCCATTCATGTTTCATTGCCACGTTCTGGAACATGAAGATGTGGGTATGATGGCGCAGTTCGTAACGGTCTAGCCTGTAACGGGCCGTGTGACAGGCGGTTGTCACACGGCCCTCACTTTGACGATTTTATTTTCGAACAATTTCAGACAGTGTGCGTTGTCTTTTGGTCACGAAACAATGTGATCAGGAGAAAGAGATGCAACCGTTATTGATTGCTTCAGCAATGATGCTTTTGACAGTTCCCGCTGTCGCTGCAGATATGAGTGTCAAACTCTACGAAGCTTTGCCGATTGGTCAGGGGAAGGAGATCGGCACCGTGACGATCTCGCAAACTGCAGAAGGACTGCAATTCAAACCGGATTTGCGCGGCCTTCCCGCGGGTGAGCACGGTTTTCATGTTCATGAGAAAGGAAGCTGCGCGCCTGCCGAGCAAGATGGAAAAACTGTTCCGGCGCAAGCCGCCGGTGGGCATTACGATCCCTCACATTCCAAGCATCACATGGGGCCGGAAGGCGAAGGACATCTTGGTGATTTGCCTTTGCTCAAAACTGATGCCGAGGGCAATGTGACCCAAAGCGTTACGGCTCCGCGTCTCAAGTCGCTAGATGAAATCAAAGGCAGGGCTTTGATGGTTCATGTTGGTGGCGACAATTATTCCGATGAACCCAAGCCACTTGGCGGCGGCGGAGCGCGTTTTGCCTGCGGTGTGATCGAGTAGTCCGGAGCGAAGACCTATCCCCAGTTCTCGATGCGGATTTTGGAACCATCGGAGAAGCGCGATATATGAAACGCCGAAGGATCGACGATCGGCGCTTCTCCCGTGACCATATCGGCTACAAGTTTACCCGCGCCTGGGCCGATCCCGAAGCCATGTCCTGAAAAGCCTGTTGCCACGATCAATCCTTCAACGCCAGGAAGAGGTGAAATGACAGGAATGACATCGGGCATCGTATCGATGAGACCTGCCCATTCCTGTGCTATTGTGGCAGATGCGAAAGAAGGGATTGCCTGCTTCAGTTTCGCAAGCACTTGAGCATTGGCTGCCTTGTGCGGAGCAGGGTCGAGTGTACGAATTTTCTCGAAGACCGAGACCTGATCTGCAGGTCGGAGCTTCCACTGGAATGCTTCTTCGAAAAACCGTTCGCCAAACCGGAATCGCAATGAGCGCCATTCGGTCGAAAGCGACGGTATGAAATCGCGGAAAAACCGGAAACTATCGGGTACGATATCCGCAATGGATCCACCAAGGCTCGCTACCGTATAACCACCATCCAGCCGTTTGCGCAGGGCGAAGTCTGAAAATGCAATCGCAGGTTCCACACTGGCCTCGAGAGGTGTCGTACGGAAGACGGAAGAACGGACTTTCAGCTGCGGCAGGTGGGCATTGAATTCAGAAACAATAAGCTTGGACCATGCCCCTCCCGCGACAACCACCGCCTCACAGCGCAAGCGACCTTTTTCAGTCAGGACAGCGGTGGTTCGGCCATTGGTCGTCTCGATACCGCGCACGGCACAATTTTGTAGAATAACGGCACCATCCTCTTGTGCTTTTGCCGCACATGCCGGAACGGCCTTTTGCGGTTCTGCGCGGCCGTCGAGCGGTGTAATCATACCACCTGCGAGATGCCGAGTGACGCCCGGTGCGAGTGCCGTAACTTGTTTGCCATTGAGAAGTTCCGTCTTTATACCGTGTTCGTGAGCGATCTTGATCCATTCGGCATAAAGAGCCATTTGCTCTTCTTTTTCAGCCGTGTAAGCAATTCCAGTAACGTGGAAGCCGGTTTCGCGGCCCGTGCGTTTATTCATGCCTTCCCATAGTCGCATACTTTCAACGATGAGCGGCATTTCGCGGCTGTCGCGACCCGTACGACGACACCAGCCCCAATTGCGGCTCGATTGTTCGCCAGCGATTTCGCCTTTTTCAAGGAGGGTAACAGGGACGCCTCGCTCAGCCAGAAAGAGAGCCGTGGAAACACCGATGACGCCGCCGCCGATGATGGCGATTTTGGTTTCCTGCGGCAAGCTTTCGGCTGTCGCCACCTTATCCGTGACCGGCCCCATTTCAGTATTCTCCTGCGATGCGATTTGGTGATTTGAGCATGTGGAAGCACGGTAAACATGGCCCGCTTTCTGTTCACAATCAACCAGATACCCATTCGAGAAATACTTAATCACGATATTCCTGAGATATTCTATCCTGTTTCGGTAGCTTTCTGGAGAATGTATCTCTATATCCGCATCAACTGTAATTTGGATACGCGATCTGGCTCATGGACGCACGCAACCCGTACGACGACAGACAGGTTTCCGGTCATTCCGGTCCGGCGCTAACTTTGTCCGGTATCAGCCGTCAGTTTGGCCCGGTGCGTGCTCTCAATGGTATCTCTATGGACGTTCATGCGGGCGAGATTATCTGTCTGGTTGGTCATTCTGGCTGTGGCAAGACTTCTCTATTGCGCATCATTGCCGGCATTGATGCCCCAGACAGTGGAACGCTCACGATGGGAGGCAAGACGCTAGTCGGATCGGCGATATTTATTGAGCCGGAAAAGCGCAATGTTGGTGTCGTCTTCCAAGACTACGCCTTGTTTCCGCATTTGACAGTCAAAGAAAACATCCAGTTCGGCTTGCGGAGAATGCCTCGCGAAAAAGCGAATGTTCGGACAAGAGAGCTTCTAGAACTGGTGTCGCTCTCTCATATGGCGGATCGCTATCCGCATATGCTTTCAGGTGGTGAGCAGCAGCGTGTTGCTCTCGTTCGGGCTCTTGCGCCTAAGCCGCATCTTCTGCTGATGGACGAGCCGTTCTCAAATCTTGATCGAGGTTTGCGTGCCCGGGTTCGTCGTGAGACGGTAGCTTTGTTGAGGGAGCTCGGGACAACCGCGATTATCGTGACTCATGAAGCTGAAGAGGCACTGTCTACGGGGGACAGAGTTGTGCTGATGCGATCCGGCGAGATCGTTCAGAGTGGCAATGCGCGCGAACTCCATGATCAGCCAGCGAACCGTTATGCGGCAGATTTTTTCTGTGACTTCAACATGATACCGGGAAAAGTTGAAGGCGATAACTTGGTCACTCCCTTTGGGATTCTCGCCGCGGCTGAAAAGCTTGAACCAGATGTCGAGGCGTTCGTTTATCTGCGTCCGCGTGATTTTTCCATCCTGACTGACGGCGAGACTGGCGAAGATTCATTGCGAGGTCGCATTGAATCACGCACGTTTCTCGGTGAAATCGAAGAATTGGTCGTACTGGTGACAGACACAGCTTTTCGTTTGCGAGTACGCACAGAACTGCGGCTTCCCGCATCGACTACCAATATTGTTCTGTGCCCGCACTGGGATAAGGCGCTTATTTTCCCCAAATGACCGAAAATATATGTGTCAGAGTTGCATGGGTAATTGACCGTTAGCGAGCCTCACCGTATAACTTGATTACTTCGCTCATAATTCAAAATGAAATAGGTCCATCCGGAGGTAAAATGTCCAAATTTGCGCGTTCTGGTCTCGCTCTCGTCGCAATAGCGCTGTTCGCAGGAGCCGCCCACGCAGATGAAGTGAACATTTACACGACACGTGAGCCGGGCCTCATTCAGCCCTTGCTTGACGCTTTCAAGTCGTCCACGGGTATTACCGTCAATACCGTGTTCTTGAAGGATGGTCTGGCAGAACGTGTAGCCTCCGAGGGGACGAATTCGCCAGCGGACATTCTTATGACAGTCGATGCCGGTAATCTGGTTGATCTCGTCGATAAAGGGCTCACCCAGCCTGTCGATTCCAAGCTACTGAAAGAGGCCGTCCCAGAGCAGCTTCGCGATGCAAAGGATAACTGGTTCGCGCTCTCCATGCGGGCTCGCGTTGTTTATGCAGCCAAGGACCTTGAGCTCGACAAGATCAATTATGAAGATCTATCTGATCCGAAATGGAAGGGTAAGGTTTGTATCCGTGCAGGCCAGCATCCTTACAATACCGCGCTCTTCGCAGATTTCATCGCGCATTATGGTCCGGAAAAGACCGAAGAATGGTTGAAGGGGCTGAAAGATAATCTCGCACGCAAGGCTGCGGGCGGGGATCGCGATGGCGCCAAGGATATCGTCGGTGGTATCTGCGATATTGCAGTCGCAAATTCCTATTATGTCGGCCTGATGCGTTCGGGCAAGGGCGGTGATGAACAGAAGGCCTGGGGCGAAGGCATCAAGGTTCTGTTGCCTACCTTCAAGGATGGTGGAACCCAGGTCAACATCAGCGGTGCAGCTATTGCCAAGAATGCGCCGAACAAGGATGCCGCGGTCAAGCTGCTTGAATATCTGGTGTCTGATGAGGCCCAACAGATCTACGCCAAGGCCAATTTTGAATATCCGGTCAAGCCGGGTGCGCCCCTTGATCCAATCGTGGAATCGTTCGGGGAGCTGAAAATCGACAGCATTCCGCTGTCCGAAATCGTCAGCCATCGCAAGCAAGCAAGTGAACTGGTCGACAAAGTCGGTTTTGATAACTAAAAGCCGAATGACCTAAGCAGACTAACGCCGGTGCAGTTCATGCGCCGGCGTTGCACTATAGAGAGCCCAATGGAAACTTTTCCAGTTATGCGGAAACGATTTTTGCAGCCCGCAAGGGCAGGGCGCAGTTGGCTGTGGTTCTCCATTGTTGTCGCAGTTCTGGTTTTGCTGCCGATCCTCGCCCTTACGTTGGAAGCTATACAAGGCTCAACCCGACTATGGGCACATCTGTTCGCGACCAATCTGCCATCTGCTTTTCTCGAAACGGTAGTTCTGCTCACCGGGGTCGGCATTATTGCTGCGATTCTTGGTACATCGACGGCGTGGCTGGTTACTGCCTATGACTTTCGCGGGCGGGCTGTGTTGGAATGGGCGCTTTTGCTGCCATTGGCTGTGCCAACCTATATTATTGCTTACGCCTATCTTGATATCCTGCATCCTATTGGTCCGGTCCAAGGCGCGGTTCGTTTCGTGCTGGGATATGATAGCCCGCGCCAGTTGCGGTTACCCGATATCCGTTCGATGGCTGGATGTATTCTTCTTCTGGGTTTCGTTCTCTATCCTTATGTTTATATTCCCACGCGGGCTATGTTTCTCACTCAGTCTGCCAGTCTCATTGAGGCGGCAAGAACACTGGGTGTAAGCCGCAAGGGTATCTTCTGGCGAGTCGCCTTACCGCTAGCCCGGCCCGCTGTGGCGGTCGGAGTTAGCTTGGCCTTGATGGAAACGCTGAATGATGTGGGCGCCGCAGAGTTTTTGGGTGTTCGTACATTGACCGTATCGATTTACACGACCTGGATAACGCGTTCTGATTTGCCAGGCGCGGCCCAATTAGCGCTCGCTCTCTTGCTTCTGGTTGTTGCTCTGGTTTCGATTGAGCGTTGGGCCCGGCGCAAACAGCGCTTTGCTTCCAATATTCGTCACTCACGCGGCTTTGAGCCGTTGAAAGTTAAGCGAGGGCAGGCTGCCTGGTTGTTCTGTCTCTGCTCACTGCCCATCGTCATAGGATTCGTCATGCCTGCGATCTATCTGGTCGTGGAGGCCATAAAGCGCGTTCGCTTTGCCGGTGTATCCCCCCGATTGGTCGGCGAAGCTTTCAACACAGTCACTCTGGCTTCAATCGCAACAGTTCTGGTACTGATCTGCGGAATGCTTGTTGCATATGCGGTTCGGCTTTTCCCCAGTGCGATTTCACGCTGGTCTTATCGCTTTTCGACGATGGGTTATGCTGCGCCTGGAACCGTAATCGCTATCGGCATTCTTGTCGTTGCGAGTGGCTTCGATAGCCTCATCAATCAGTTTACATCACATATATTCGGGTTCTCGGCAGGACTGGTGCTGATTGGAACAGGCGCAGCGGTGATCTATGCCTACGTCGTCCGATTTCTCGCCATTTCTGCGGGTGGTATCGATTCCGGTCTTGAGCGCATTCCCTTGTCACTGGATCAAGCATCGCGCACCTTGGGACGTGGTGTGACGCAGACATTTTGCGCAGTTCATTTACCGCTTTCCAAAACGGCTATTGTTGCGGCTGGGCTACTCGTATTCGTTGATTGCGTGAAAGAACTGCCAGCTACACTCTTGCTGCGTCCGCTCAACGTTGAAACCTTTGCGACGCATCTTTATGGCGAAGCCGCACGCGGGACTTATGAAGAAGCGGCCATTGCCGCGCTCGCCATTGTGGTAGTTGGAATTTTGCCGGTGATATTGCTTGCCCGTGTCGGGAAACGTTATGGAAAGCGTGCCTGATCATCAATTCGGCGCGATATTCGCACCGTGTCCCTCTTTAATGGGTAGAAAACACAGATTTGTATATTACGGAATTCAGATTTGCTTAAATAGTTATTGGTAGTTTTGTCCAGGGAACAAAGCACAGTCTGAGTGATGCCTCTTGTTGTATTTTCATAAGAAGTGCACTTCGGACTAAAGCGGGGCGGTATGTTTAAAGTCCTGGAATGCGTGGCTGTACAGCACGATCAGCCTTTTGTTGTCTTGGCTGCATCTATTTCATTTGCAAGTATGTTTGCCTTTTTCCTATTGCTAGCACGTGCGCGAGAATGCACAAAAAGCCGCCGTGACAATTGGCTGGCAACGAGTGCGTTTGCGGGTGGGTTGGGTGTGTGGGCGACCCATTTCGTAGCCATGCTCGCTTATCGCGGCACGGTGGCTATCGAGTTTGACTTCACAATCACTGTTCTTTCGGCGGTGATAGCTGTACTTGGCTTTTGGCTAAGTCTGCGATTTCTCAAGGGGCCGACTTTCAGCAATATTCTGATCGCTGCCGTTTCTGCGACGTTATCGATTGCGGCAATGCATTTTACCGGCATGAGTGCGATCAAAGCTGCAGCTAATGTGCGCTATGATCTTCCACCGGTCCTCGTCGGCGGCATTATATCGACTCTATTGCTCATAGCCGCTTTTTGGTTTGTGACAAATGCATCGGGTTGGATGCGTATTGCACTTCCGACTGTTGGAGGGATACTCGCGGTTTGTACGCTTCATTTTACAACGGTTGCGTCAACCGAGTTGGTTCCGAATCCCACTCTTCCAGCGGCTGATCCGCTTGGCATAGGTCGCCTCTGGTTGACTGGTGCCATAGCTGCAGTTGTTTGTGTCGTCGCACTAACGACGATTGTTGCCGTATTCGTAGACCGCTACATGACAGACCTTAAGGGATTTGCGAACGCTACGCTGGATGGTTTGGCGGTGATCCGAGAAGGTGGAATCGTTGAAATGAACGCTCGGTTTTCTGAACTTATGCGACGTAGTGAAAAGGCGCTCGCTGGCGTTGCGCCGGATACCCTGTTATTGGCGGCTGATGGACTTCCCGTCTGTGCCCCCCGTTCGGAAGCAATTGAGGCCGCGCCGCGATTCCCAAATGACGAGCGCATTTTTGAACTTGCAGTTCACACGATCGAGTATCAGGGGCGTCCTTGTGAGGTTCTGGCGGTTCGCGACCTCACCGAAAAACGCGCGGCCCAGCGCCAAATCGAACATATGGCGCGGCATGACGCACTCACCGATTTACCTAACCGCATGTTTTTTGAGGAGCGTCTTTCGAATGCTGTAGCGCGCCGTAACCGTGAACCTTTCGCTGTACTGGCGCTCGATCTGGACCGCTTCAAGGCCGTGAACGATATTTTCGGTCATGCGGAAGGCGACCGCGTATTGAAAACGGTCTCCAACATTCTGAAGCGATCCATCAACGGCATAGATACAGCTGCGCGTATCGGTGGTGACGAGTTTATCATTCTACAGGTGGGGGTGCCACAACCCAAAGGTGCGCGAAAACTATCTGAGAAGATTCTGGAGACCTTCCGATCAGAACTGAATACCGTGCTCGATCCGACTGCTGTCGGTGTCAGCATTGGTGTCTCTGTATATCCGAATGACGGCAAGGACGTTGAAGCAATTCGGCATGCGGCAGATATTGCCCTTTATCGGGCTAAGACGGAAGGGCGGGGTACGGTTGCATTCTACTCACCGGAAATGGACCGTGAGATAAGCGAACGTCGCCAGATGGAGGCCGATTTGCGCCACGCGATGGTTCGCGGGCAGATCAGTATTGCCTATCAGCCATTGTTCGCGACGGTTGACGGAAGCTGCACAGGTTATGAAGCTTTGGTTCGCTGGAACCATCCAGAGCGTGGCCAGATACCGCCGGAAGTTTTTATCCCAATCGCTGAGGAAACGGGAACAATAATAGCTTTGGGCGAGTGGGTTCTGCGTGAGGCTTGTCGCACGGCTGCCGGATGGGACAAGCACCTGAACATAGCGGTAAATCTTTCGCCGGTGCAGTTTCGACTGGTTAATCTACCCGATACGGTCGGTTCGGCCCTCAAAGAAACTGGTCTGAATCCAGAAAGATTGGAACTGGAGGTCACGGAATCTGCGCTGATGAAGGATCGGTTGACGACACTTGAGCTGTTGCGTCGCATGAAAAAGCTGGGTGTTCGTATCGTTATGGACGATTTCGGCACCGGTTATTCCTCGCTCAGCAATCTTCAAAGTTTCCCGTTCGATAAGATTAAAATAGACCGTAGCTTTATCACCAGTATGGAAACTGATGTTAGCGCGCGGGCCATCGTACGAGCCATCGTCGGATTGGGGCGTAGTCTGGATTTGCCTGTGGTAGCCGAAGGTATAGAAACCTTCGATCAGCATCGCATGGTGACCGAAGAGGGCTGTGAACAGGTTCAGGGTTTTCTTTTCGGGCGTCCCGCCAACGCGCCAGCTGCCGTGGACCCATCATTGATGCTTCCCAGCAAGAAGGGCGGGGGGCAAGTAAAAGCCAGCTGATAAACTGCAGACATGTGAATAACTGTACCGCCTCGGTGTTGCTGAGGCCATTTTGTTGTGCCGAATTGTTACACCGCTGTCATATGATGCGATTGTGAATGAAATAGTCCAGTGGAACCTTTTGAGCAGGAAATGCAAATTTCTTTGTTCCTGGAATGGGTTACATGGGGTGAACCCGATCCTGCTCCGCGAATAGATTAATGTTTTCAACACGATATTTCGCGTTATCGCAATAATAAGTGAATTTATCCGAAGGAGCTTTCCGTGCTTCTAACACGTTGCGGCCACAAAGCGAAAGCTGAATAGGACGAACAGTAACAGTACTTTGGATCGTAGCGAAAATCTCGTAACAGAATTTCTCGATGCGCATCTTGGTGAAGTGGATGATGGAAACTATGCTTACTTCGCAACAATGGCTGCCAGTCGAGTTGCTCAATATCGGGTTGGCCGCTGCCCTTTTCTTCGCCTGCCTTGTACACTCACTGTGGAAGGCTGTCTTTGATGAGCTCAACCCGGTATTCTGGCGGCGCACGGCGTCGTTGCTCTGGGCGGGTATCTTCATTGTTGCACTGAGCGGCGGGATTGAAAGCTTCAACTGGCCACAGGCTATTGGCTGGCTTCTCGTTCTGGGCGGTGTGGTTGCGACCGTCACGCGTACTGGGATGAGCTATTATCGTCAGTATTCCGCTCATACATCGCGCGTTGTCCATTCGGGTCGCACCCGGCTCTCGGGACGATGATCGCCATGTTTGCAAAGACCGTAGAAATGCCTTTGCGGCTTCACCGCCCTCATAGTTTGCGCTCGTTTTTTATCCGCGCTTTTGCTGCTGCACGATCCCGTAAATATTCGTAGAGCGTGCACCTGATCGGCAGTAGCCAAGAATGGGTCCTTCGGCTTCATCCAACGCTGCTGCCATCGCATCCACATCTTCCTGCGTCAACTGCCCGCCAATGACCGGAATGTAATAGGTTGCAAGTCCAGCCTTCTCTGCCACACGTGCAATTTCGCTGAATTGAGGTTGCTCGGGGCCACCTTCGCCATCAGGCCGGTTGCAGATGATCGTGCGAAATCCCTCCGCAGCAATATCGCGCACATCGTCGGGTTCGATCTGGCCCGAAACCGAGTAATTGTCGTCTACTTGGCGAATATCCATCTTTTCCTCACTTGCCATCCAAATTGCGACGGCTTGTCCGGTGGCACCTTACATAAAAGTTGTTTTCATGCCACATGAAACTGTTGGGAGGATTGATGCGATGGCAGGTAAGCAAGTAAGATGACGATCCACAAGATAAGTCAGAGTGCTGCGCGCCTCGCGCATCGTGCGTCCAGCTTCCATGAGGGTATACGCATTGTACCGGAAGAAGTACCGGTGGCAGTAAGCTATAACGGCTCAACGCAAGCCGTGATGATGGCTACTCCTGACAATCTTGAGGACTTCGCGATCGGTTTCACTCTTACCGAGAATATCGTCGATCATGTTTCGGAGATAGAAGCGGTTGAGGTGGTAGCCTTTGAGAAAGGCATTGACGTTCAGATCAGACTGTCCGAACGCCCTGAGCAGAGACTTGCAGCGCGACGCAGATTTATGGCCGGTCCAGTCGGATGTGGTCTCTGCGGGATAGATTCCATCGAACACGCTCTGCGGCCGCTTGGGGCGCTCAGCGAGAATAGCCGAAAATTTGCCCCGCGCGATATCTCAATGGCTATCTCGTCGCTTGCGGAAGGACAACTGCTGAATGCGCAAACCCATGCGGTTCATGCTGCGGGTTTCTATGTTCCACGTGGGGGCCTCATAGCTGTGCGTGAGGACGTTGGGCGTCACAATGCTTTGGATAAACTCGTCGGTGCCGTCTCGCGTATCGGTTCCTCGCCGGAAAGCGGGATCGTTGCAATCACCAGCCGTGTATCGGTCGAAATGGTGCAGAAGGCAGTCATGTTTGGAGCGCCGGTTCTGGCGGCGATCTCTGCTCCGACGGCACTTGCCATTCGGACAGCTCTGGAATCGAATCTGACACTTGTTGCGTTGGTGCGAGGCGGTGAGTTCGACGTTTATGCTCACGGAGAACGCATCGTCGGAGAATGACCGGCCTCTACAATAAGGCCGGTCTGAACATCTTTATGCGAGGGCCGCTATACGGCTGCGTTCGCTAATGAGTTGTAACGCCGCATTGGCTGCTTCCACGCCTTTCACCTTGAAGTGGGCATGGAAGAAGTCATGGTGCTCCTTGCTTTCATGGAAATGATGCGGCGTCAGGACGACGCTGAGAACCGGAACTTCAGTCTCAAGGCCGACTTGCATCATGCCGTCGATAACGGCAGTTGCCACGAAATCATGCCGATAAATGCCACCGTCTACGACCAACGCCGCGCCGATGATGGCCGCATACTGGCCGGTCTTGGCGAGGGTTTTGGCATGGAGAGGGATTTCATAGGCACCAGGAACGTCGAAGATTTCCACTTCCACGCTAGTGCCAGCTTTCGCTGATAGTTCCGCGACAAAGCTCTTGCGGGCTTCGTCGACAATATCAGCATGCCAGCGGGCTTGAATGAATGCAATCTTGAATGAAGTTTTGTTCGGATAGCTCTGGTTCATAGGTTCCTCGCGAAACTAGAATCAGGGCGCACAAAAGAACGCATAGATAATGCCCAAGGGCATGATCCTGACGCTCAATCGCTCTCTTCCATCCGGACTTTAACCGTCGGCCCCGGCATCTCACCGGATCTGCTGACCCTGAACTGAAGCCGAATCGGCCTCTGTACAGGCGCTCGCGGGCTCGAAACGTTCGTTTCATACCGCCGGTGGGGAGTTTCACCCCGCCCCGAGAACAAGCCCGCACACCATTGTGCAAGCGCCGCGAAACTATGCTCTCGTAACACGCTTGTCCAGTGAATTGAGGAGGATTTCTGTCTCCGATTTTTCAGGTTGAAGAGGGCATATTGAGGGTGCAATGCAACAGGAAGTGCGATGCAGAGCACTTCGTTGAGGCTAAGTGGTTAATTTATAAGATCTTTTCCGATGGAAATTCGTTTTTTGATTCTAATCGATTAAATTTCACCGATTTTATCAATCAAGGGATATTGACACCCTGGCGGGTTATGAGCCTATCCTATGGTCACATCTTGTCTTGCGGATATTTCGCATCCATGAAAGACAACGTTGTCAATTGTGCTGAAGCGGCGTATGAGTGGGATGGAGGATTTCAGGAAAACGTCGTGAAGGATGGCCGAGCACAGGTGAAAGCAGATGCTTTCGCATCGTATTGCGGCATTAAATAGCGGGGTCAGCTGTTTGGAGCAGCCGGTTCTGGGTCCGTGCCGAGGAGGTGCGGATGGGAATGACGAGACGGATTACCATGGAGAAGCAATGGCTTGTCCGGATATCCGATAGTTATGGTTTCGTTTGTTTCTACGGGAGGTAGACATGCATAAACTTTTGAAGCTCGCTGCGATGGGTACGGCCGCCTGTGCTTTGCTCGCCGGAATGGCCCCTGTTGCCAACGCGCAGGACAAGCAGAATGTTGAAGTTCTGCACTGGTGGACCGCTGGCGGTGAAGCTGCGGCTCTCGAGGTTCTCAAGAAAGATCTTGAAAAGAAGGGTATCAGTTGGACCGATATGCCGGTTGCCGGTGGTGGCGGTACGGAAGCTATGACAGTGCTGCGTGCGCGCGTCACAGCGGGCAATGCGCCGACGGCGGTGCAGATGCTTGGCTTCGACATTCGCGACTGGGCGGAGCAGGGTGCCCTTGGCAACCTCGATGAGGTTGCTAACAAGGAAGGTTGGGAAAAGGTCATCCCGGCTCCTTTGCAGGAATTCGCCAAATATGATGGCCACTGGATCGCTGCTCCGGTCAATGTTCACTCCACCAATTGGATGTGGATCAATAAGGCGGCACTCGACAAGGCTGGCGGCAAGGAACCTGCCAACTGGGATGAATTGATCGCTTTGCTCGATAAATTCAAGGAGCAGGGCATCACGCCGATCGCTCATGGTGGACAGCCTTGGCAGGACGCGACCATTTTTGATGCGGTCGTCCTGTCTTATGGCACCGACTTTTATAAGAAAGCTTTCATCGATCTCGACCCTGCAACTCTCGGCAGCGATACGATGAAGGAGGCTTTCGACCGTATGACGAAGTTGCGGTCCTACGTTGATGACAATTTCTCCGGTCGCGATTGGAACCTCGCTTCCGCTATGGTCATTGAAGGCAAAGCTGGTCTTCAGTTCATGGGCGATTGGGCAAAGGGCGAATTCATCAAGGCTGGCAAGAAGCCGGGCGAGGATTTTGTCTGCATGCGCTATCCGGGTACGCAGGGCGCTATCACCTTCAATTCCGATATGTTCGCTATGTTCAAGGTCTCGGAAGACAAGGTTCCAGCGCAGCTTGAAATGGCCTCGGCGATTGAAAGCCCGACATTCCAGTCGGCCTTTAATGTGGTGAAGGGATCTGCTCCGGCGCGCACCGACGTACCGGACACTGACTTCGATGCTTGCGGTAAGAAGGCTATCGCCGACGAAAAGGAAGCGAGTGAAAAGGGCACGATGCTGGGCTCCATGGCCCATGGCTATGCTAATCCGGCTGCAGTCAAGAACGCGATCTATGACGTTGTAACACGCCAGTTTAACGGTCAGCTTTCTTCGGAAGATGCCGTCAAGGAACTCGTGTCGGCTGTCGAAGCTGCCAAGTAACAGCATATGGGCGTCCGGGATATTCTTCCCGGACGCTTTTCATTCCAGGCGTTCTGAATATGGGCGCGCATTTTAAAGTGCTGGCAGCAACGGCCAGAAATCAAAACAACAATTGCATGATTTAGGTCTGCATGTTTCCATCGGAAATTGCAGCAGGCCGAGCTTATTAAGTGCATTCGGTTGCGTGTCATAGAATAGCACCGGATTGCCAATCAAACCGATGTCCGGATCCTTCGCCAGATAATTGGCCTGGTTTCCGGCGGCGTGAACAGGGTGACGCAAATATGCAGCGTAACAGCCGATTACAGGAACTGGTGCCAAAGCTGGTTCTGGGACCGAGCTTTCTGATAGTGCTCGTGTTTGTCTATGGTTTCATCATCTATACAGGTGTTCTTTCGCTAACCAATAGTCGAATGTTACCATCGTATGGTTTCGTCGGTCTCACGAACTACACCAAACTTTGGGCTTTGCCGCACTGGTGGCGTGCGATCACCAATCTGGCAATCTTTGCATCGCTCTACATCATCATCTGTTCGGTTATCGGACTATTTCTCGCAATCCTCCTTGACCAGAAGATTCGCGGTGAAGGCATTCTGCGCCCGATCTATCTCTATCCGATGGCGCTGTCTTTCATCGTCACTGGTACGGCATGGAAGTGGTTTCTCGATCCGGGCATTGGTCTGGAAAATACAATGCATTTATGGGGTTGGGAGAGTTTCTCCTTCAACTGGATCAAGAGCAATACCATGGCAATTTACTGTCTGGTGATTGCTGCCGTATGGCAATCTTCCGGATTTGTGATGGCGATGTTCCTCGCAGGATTGCGCGGCGTGGATAATGAAATCATCAAGGCGGCCCAGATTGATGGAGCATCCACGGGGACCATTTATCGCCGCATCATTATTCCGTTGATGCGTCCGGTTTTCCTGTCCGCTTTCGTGGTTCTCGCTCATCTGGCGATCAAGGCATATGATCTCGTTATCGCGCTGACCGGCGGTGGGCCGGGCCAGGCCACGGAATTGCCTGCGACGTTTATGTATTCTTACACCTTCACACGCAACCAGATGGGCATCGGTGCATCATCTGCAATCATCATGCTTGCAATGATCTTCTCGATCATTATCCCTTATCTTTACTCTGAAATTCGCGGAGGGTCGCGGTCATGAGCGCCCAGTCGCAAGACAATGCCATCAACAGTGGAAAGCTAACGCGTGCGCTGATCTACACTGCGCTACTGCTCTTCGCTTTCTACTATCTGTTGCCGCTCTATGTAATGCTGGTTAACTCCTTCAAACCCCTTGAAGAAATCCGCCAGGGCGGGATGTTGAACCTGCCGCAGCAGTGGACCATTGATCCGTGGCTATCTGCCTGGTCGACAGCTCAGATTGGGGTTCAGCCCACCGGGCTGAAGCCGTTCTTCATCAACTCGATCCTGATGGTCGTTCCAGCCGTTGCAATCTCAACCATTGTCGGCGCGTTGAACGGTTACGTCCTGACCAAATGGCAATTTCGTGGATCGAACATCTTTTTCGGCCTGCTGCTTCTGTCGTGCTTTATTCCGTTCCAGATCGTGCTCATTCCGATGGCGCGTGTTCTTGGTCTTCTGGGGATCGCTGGCACGATCTGGGGACTGATCCTCGTGCATGTGGTTTATGGCATCGGATTTACGACGCTCTATTTCCGCAATTATTATGAAGCCTTCCCAACAGAACTGGTTCGGGCTGCCCAAATAGACGGAGCAAGCTTCTTCCAGATATTCTGGCGTATTTTGCTGCCATCCTCAGGACCGATCATCGTAGTGTCCGTGATCTGGCAGTTCACCAATATCTGGAACGACTTCCTGTTCGGGGCTTCCTTCTCTGGTGCGAATTCCACGCCGATGACGGTTGCGCTCAACAATCTGGTTTCCTCTTCCACCGGCGTCAAAGAATACAATGTCCACTTCGCAGGAGCCATCTTGGCGGCTCTGCCGACGCTGATCGTTTATATCGTTTCTGGCCGCTATTTCGTACGTGGTCTGATGTCCGGTGCCGTTAAGGGATAAGTTGCAAATGTCTTTTCTGAAAATTTCCGGCCTCTACAAGTCCTACGGCAATGTTTCGGTTTTGAAGGATATTAATATCGAGATCGACGAGGGCGGTTTCCTCGTCCTCGTCGGCCCATCTGGTTGTGGTAAATCAACATTGCTGAACACTATCGCCGGGCTCGAACCAATCACGTCTGGTGACATTGCCATCAATGGCAAGACGGTTTCCGGCTTGCACCCGTCGCAGCGCGATATTGCAATGGTCTTTCAGTCCTATGCGCTTTATCCGAACATGACAGTTGCCGGGAATATCGCTTTTGGTATGGAAATTCGTAAGGTTCCGAAGGCTGAACGCGACAAGGCTATTCAGGAAGTTGCCGATATTCTGCAGATCGGTCATCTGCTGGACCGCAAGCCGAGCCAGCTTTCAGGTGGTCAACGTCAGCGTGTAGCCATGGGACGCGCTCTGGTGCGCAATCCTCAGGTCTTCCTGTTCGATGAACCGCTTTCCAATCTCGATGCCAAGCTGCGTGTCGACATGCGCACTGAGATAAAACGGCTGCACAGCCGGATGAAGACCACGATCGTTTATGTAACCCATGATCAGATCGAGGCAATGACCTTGGCAACCAAGATTGCGGTTCTGAAGGATGGAATCTTGCAGCAATTCGGAACTCCAGCCGAGATTTACAACAATCCGGCTAACATGTTCGTTGCTGATTTCATGGGATCACCAGCGATGAATCTGGTGACTGCGCGGGTCGAAAAAAACGGATCGGGTTATGCGATTCATCTTGGGCGCGGTGAGGACGAGCCGCTGAAGCTGCCATTGAAGGCGGCGCCTCACGGATTAGGCGCGTACGAAGGCAAGGATATTGTCTTCGGTATTCGTCCTGAAGCACTCACCGATCTAGATGGAGCTGATCGCAATGCAGACGCTGTCGTGGAAGGGGATTGTCTGATCGATGTTGTTGAGCCAGCGGGATCGGATACATTTGCCGTCACGCGTTTGGGTGGCAAGCATGTCGTGGCGCGGCTGCGTGCGGATGCCCGCATTACTGCAGGACAGTCAGCCCAGCTTGCATTCAACCTGGATAAGTCGGTTTTCTTTGATCCGAGCAGTCAGGAAAGAGTTCTCTAATCATAAGGTACATAGTGCAGCCTCTGCCAAGAGAGCGGAAGCTGCGTGAAACGAAAAGAGCGCTTCCATTTTATTGAAAGCGCTCTTCTTCATGTCTGCCTGGAGGGCAAAAAACTTTGTTTAGGGGCACACTTTAACGCAAGAAATCTAGCCCGAGAAGGCCAACCGCAAGCGCAGTGTTGAGTGAAATGATCATCATCCCATAGATGATGGCGGTTCTTGTAATATCGTTCATTTCCTACCTCCTTGAACCGGAGCGGCCCCCCACCCGGTTCGAAGCCTCGTGAAACTGTAACGAAATGTAACAAGCTGTTACGGGAAGCGCAACCCCGTTTTACGCAAATGTGAACGACTGAAATCTGGCGTGAGATACTGGGCAGATTCTACATCGAGAAGGATATTTGGCTCAAAATGGTGATAAATTACTGATTTTATCGCACATTCACCGCAATGTGACGCCGTTTCGACTAGCAATGTTTAGCTCAGCGCTACATAGGATAGTCGGTTCTTTCATATCCGTTGTTTCGGAACATTACCGTGAATCGCATCATTCCCCTTGTGTTGGCCATAGCTCTGTTCATGGAACAGATGGATTCGAACGTGATCTCGACGTCGCTTCCCGCTATCGCTGCTGACATCGGTACAAGCCCTATTGCGCTCAAGCTGGCGCTGACCGCTTACCTTGTTGCGCTCGCAGTTTTTATTCCCGTCAGCGGCTGGATGGCTGATCGCTTCGGGGCCAAGAATGTCTTCCGGACTGCAATTGCGGTATTCGTGGTTGGTTCTGTAGCCTGCGCTGCATCGAATTCACTGACTGCTTTCGTCGTTGCGCGGTTTTTGCAGGGCATGGGCGGTGCGATGATGACACCGGTTGGCCGTCTCGTACTTATCCGTTCGACTCCGCGCAGTGAACTTGTGTCAGCTATGGCGTGGCTGACGATTCCAGCAATGGTCGGGCCGCTGGTAGGTCCACCAGTCGGTGGTTTTATCACGACTTTCCTTACTTGGCATTGGATTTTCCTGATTAATGTACCGATCGGTTTCGTCGGTATCTGGTTCGCAACGCGGTTCCTGCCAGACACAGACGAGCGCATCGTAAAGCGCCTTGATTGGACGGGCTTCTTTCTGTCAGGGATCGCAATGTCGGGCGTTGTCTTCGGACTGTCGGTCGTCAGCCTGCCAGCCTTGCCGCCTGCGGTCGGTTTTACAACTCTTGCAATCGGTATTGTCTGCACGGTTCTCTATCTTCAGCATGCGAGGAGAACCGATGATCCGCTGCTGAACCTGAAACTTTTCGATAATCAGGTATTTCGTTCCGCAGTCATCGGCGGCAGCATTTTCCGGTTTGGGATCGGGGCTATTCCATTCCTGCTGCCATTGATGTTTCAGCTTGGCTTTGGTCTCACACCGTTTCAGTCGGGTATGATGACTTTCGTTTCGGCGATTGGCGCTATCAGCATGAAATTCGGAGCAAAGCGTATTTTTGTCCGTGTCGGCTTCCGGCGCGCTCTGATGGCAGGGTCTCTAATTTCAGCCTGTTTCATTGCCATTAATGGTTTGTTCACACCGACAACACCCTACTGGGTCATCATCGGCTTTTTGCTGGTGGGAGGTTTTGCGCGCTCATTGTTCTTCACTGGTGTCAATGCGCTGGCTTTTGCCGAAATACCAGATGAAAAGACAAGTCAGGCGACGCCAATCACGGCAGTGGCGCAGCAGGTTTCTATTGCTATCGGGGTGGCACTCGCAGGCTGTATCCTGGAAATCAGTACGTCGCTACGTGGAGCCCATCTTGAACTGGTGGACTTCCACATCGGCTTCTTTGTGGTTGCTGCTGTTTCTGCAATGGCTTTTCTGTGGTTTGCACGACTTGCGCCGGATGCAGGCAAGGAACTTGCTGCTCCGACTGTCGTGAAACATCACAGCAAAGAACGCGCAGCTGTTGAAGCTGCGAGCACCTCCGCCGGAAAATAAACCCTAGCCCTTAAAATCGCGAGCGAGCAGATAAAGCTCGACAGATTCGGCGCGGGATGCCGGCGGCTTTACATGATGCACGGAGCGAAATTTCTGCTTGAGTAGTGCCAGGAGTTCGTTTTCCGTGCCGCCCTGAAATGTCTTGGTAAGAAAATGTCCACCTGGCTTCAGAACCGAAATAGCAAAATCAGCAGCGACTTCGCAGAGATGCACTGTACGCAGGTGGTCAGTACGGCGGTGCCCGGTGGTTGGTGCAGCCATATCTGAAATGACGAGATCTGGCTTGTCGCCGAGTGCGTCCATCAGCTTTTGCGGGGCCTCATCATCAAGGAAATCCATTTCCAGCAGCACAACTCCGGGCAGGGGATCGACATGTAGATAGTCGATGCCCACAACATGCGGGTTCTCGTCGGTTGAACCTACGATCTTGGCGGCGATCTGCGACCAGCCGCCCGGCGCAGCGCCGAGATCAATGATTTTCTGACCCTTCTTGAGCAGATCATAACGATCATTGATTTCAATGAGCTTATAGGCTGCTCGCGAGCGATACCCATCCTGCTTGGATTTATGAACATACGGGTCGTTCAAGTGACGCTGAAGCCAGCGGCGCGATGATTCCTTGATCGTGCCGGCCTTCTTCTTCACGCGCACCTGCAGATTGCTGGAACCCGCACCACCGCGACCGCCAGTTTTTACTCCGCCTTTGTTTCCGCTTGCCTTGCTCATTATCAGTGCCTGTTTCTAGCGCCTGTCGCGCGATTGTGTCGCCATGCGCCATCGCGCGACATCAGTTCGGTCAAAATGCCTTCACGCAGACCACGATCGGCAACAAGTAGTTTCTCACTGGGCCATATTTTGCGTATCGCATCAAGAATAGCACAGCCTGCCAATACCAGATCGGCGCGGTCTGCGCCAATGCATGGGTTCGCTACACGGGCGTCAAAATCCCACGATAGAAGACGGTTGGTCATCTGCGTCACGTCGTCGGCACCCATCCACATACCATCAACCCGACGACGATCGTAACGATCGAGACCAAGGTGAATTCCCGCCAGCGTGGTCACCGTTCCCGATGTGCCCAGCAAGTGGAAACGCGGACTTGCCACAAGATTTCCAAGACACTGACGCTCAGCAAATTGCGCAAGCAGATCGGTTACATGGGAAACCATGGAATCGAAACTTTCCTGCGTGACGTTACGTCCGCCGAACCGTTCCGCCAGTGTCACAACACCGACCGGGAGAGATGTCCAGGCCATTATATGTTCTGCCAGGCGTGGAGAACGGCGACGGGAAACATCAATCAGCGCGATTTCAGAAGAGCCGCCGCCAATATCGAACAGCACGACGGCATCCGTCTCGCGGGTAACCAGCGTGCCGCAGCCTGAGACAGCAAGCCGGGCTTCCGTCTGCCGGTCTACGATCTCCAGTTCAAGTCCGGTTTCAGCCAGAACCCGTTCCAAAAACGCTTCGCCATTCGAGGCTGAGCGGCAGGCTTCGGTGGCTATCAGCCGCGAACGCCGGATTTTTTTGCCTGCAAGTTTGTCACGGCAAATCTTCAGCGCTTCGACGGCACGATCCATCGCATTGTCGCTAAGTCGGCCGGTAGCACTCAAGCCCTCTCCCAATCGTACGATACGTGAAAACGCATCCACAACGCGGAATTGGCCCGGCCTCGTCGGCGACGCAACCAGCAGGCGGCAATTATTTGTGCCAAGATCCAAGGCAGCATAAAGCGGAGCATCGCCCTTTTCGGGGTGCGCGCCGTTAACGGCCCTCAATGTTTGGCCATTGCTATCCTTACGCTTGTTTTGAGCCGAAGCATGCGGGTTATCCCCACGTGCACCGTTGTGCTGAGCCTTTGCTGCTATCTCGACTACCGGAGGCGTCTGTCCACCTTGCTGCCGTGCCTGCTTCTTCTTGCGAGCACGGCGACGGCGATTCGAGATTTTACCGGGAGATCGCTGTTGGTTGTTTTCTGCCTCAGCTGCTGCGGGCTTTTGTGCAGAAGATTCGACGACAGGTACGGACTTGCCACGCCGACGCCGACGCGCCCGTTTACGCTGGCTCTGCGAGTTCGTGCCTTCGGTCTCGTCCTGTGATTTTGAGCGTCCTGAATCGGATGCACTACGGGCATTACCGATATCTGTAACGGCTTTTTTGCGCGGTCTGCGCTTGCCGTTATCGGACGGATTCCGGGCTTGCGAGTTGCCCGATTGTCCGCCGGACGCCCCTTGGTGCACCATTTCGGCGGTGCGCTCGTCGGGGTTCTTCAAGGTTCTTGTCCTTATGGCGCCGCGCGAACCTGTCAGGACGCAAGCAAGGCGCTTCAATTTCTACGTTGTGCATAATGTAACAGTGGTTTTCTGTTTTACCAAGGGGCAGGCTGTGGGGAGCCGCCGGAAATTTTTGAATGCACGTATGAAATTTGAGGCAACGGCGCGCCCGGGGGCTTTCGCTGGTGGCGAAAGCCCTTACTGAGTCGATATATCTAGGCCTAGATGTCGTAAGTATGGGCAGCGTTGATTGTCGCAACGAATTGTTTGGTGCGCTCTTGCTTGGGCTTTGTGAAAATATCGTGTGCAGTTCCGGTTTCGACGATATTGCCCGACTCGAGAAAGACGACATTTTTTGCAATCTTGGATGCAAGCCGTAGGTCATGCGTAGCAATCACCATGGTCGTGCCTTCCTTGGCGAGCTTGCTCAAAACATCAACGACTTCAGATGCAAGCTCGGGATCAAGCGCCGAGGTGGGCTCGTCGCACAAGAGCACACGCGGTGACGGAGCCAGCGCACGTGCAATCGCGATACGCTGTTGCTGTCCGCCAGAGAGCGTTGAAGGCCAAGCATCTGCTTTATGCGCCATGCCCACTTTGGTAAGCAGTTCCATCGCACGTTCTTTTGCTTTGTCTTTTGGCCATTTTAGAACCGTAACAAGGCCTTCCATCACATTCTGGATCGCTGTCTGATGAGGAAAGAGCTGGAAGTTCTGAAACACCATGCCCGTCTGACGGCGGATTGACTGGATCGCTTGCCAGCTCGGCTTGCGGTCAGGTTCGAAGCTCAGGCTCTGGCCACCCAGAACAAGAGTGCCCGATGTCGGAATCTCAAGCAGGTTTATGCACCGCAACAACGTGCTCTTGCCGCCACCGGATGGACCAACCAATGCTGTCACTGTGCCTTCTGCTATCGCAACATTGATATCGTTGAGAATAACAGCGTCGTCAAAGCGCTTTACGATGTGTCGAAGCTCGATCATGCATTTGTCTCCAGTGTGCCGCCATAGCGTCCGAAGCGCCGCTCAAGCCGCACTTGTAGAGCCGAAAGAACGGAACTCATCACCAGATAGATCAGGGCTGCTTCGATATAGAGGATGAGAGGTTCGTAAGTGGTCGCGACGATACGTTGCGCCGACTGGAAAAGTTCAGGCACTGTGATCGCGGCAGCGAGCGATGTGTCCTTTACCAGAGAAATAAAGGAATTAGAGAGCGGCGGCACTGCAGTCCGGGTTGCCTGAGGCAGGACTGTGCGTGCAAGCGCCTGACGCCAGCTCATACCGATGGAGTATGCGGCTTCCCATTGACCTTTCGGAACGGCGGATATGACAGCCCGGATAATCTCAGAACTGTATGCGCCGACGCTGAGAGAGAAACCAATCACGGCTGCTGGAAATGCATCAAGATAGATGCCTGCGCTTGGCAGACCGTAAAAGATCACGAACAACTGTACGAGGAGAGGTGTGCCGCGGAATATCCAGACATAAAAGCGGGCGACGGACGAAAGCCAGAGTGGTGCAAACAATCGCACAAGTGCGGTTAGCAATCCCAATGTCAGGCCGAAAGCAAAGGACAGAAGGGTAAGGGGAATGGTGAAGATCAAACCAGCCCACAGAAGAGTGGGCAGGGATTCCAACATCAGTTGAAGCCAATCGGGCACGTTTTTCGGCTCCTCATAAATACTTGGAAGTCAGACTGAAATGAAGCTGTACGCTCTTATCTTATACAGTCTGGCATTCATGTCTTTGGAATAGTTTTTTTAAATCACAATAAAACGAAGCCGGAAGTAGCTTCCGGCTTCGTGCATGAACCCGTTACAACGCTTACTTGGAGACGTCCTGGCCGAAATATTTCTGCGAAATCTTGTCGTAGGTGCCGTCGGCTTTGATTTCGTCGAGAGCCTTGTTGATGGCTGCTACGAGATCGTCGTCGCCTTTACGGACAATGATGCCCGAAGCGTCTGCATTCTCCTTCTCGGCCACAATTTTTACCGGTGCCTTGGGCTGATGCTTTTTGAAGTCGAGGAAAGAAAGGCTGTCATTGAGCGTCGCGTCGGCGCGGCCCGTCAGAACGAGCTGGATTGACTGGTCGAAGCCATCGGTTGCAACGAGCTCGGCCCCAGCTTCCTTCGCAAGCTTGCCATAGTTGCTGGTCAGCGATTGCGCGGACTTCTTACCCTTGAGGTCGGCAAAATCCTTGATCGTGTCGTCCTTGTCATTGACGATCAGAACGACCTTCGAAACGATATAGGGATTGGAGAAGTTGAACTTCTTCTGGCGTTCTTCGGTAATGCCTACCTGATTGATAACAGCATCATAGCGCTTGGCATCAAGACCTGCGATGAGGCCATCCCATTTGCCTTCCACGAATTCCGGCTTTACGCCGAGCTTGGCGGCAACAGCCTCACCAATTTCCACATCGAAACCGACAAGTTTGTTTTCCTTGTCATGGTAGGTAAACGGCGCATACGTGCCTTCGGTGCCGATCTTCAAAACGCCAGCCGACTTGATGGCGTCGAGATTTTCTCCAGCCATTGCACCAGTGAAGAGGGCTGCCTGAATAATACCTGCGGTAGCGAGAATCTGAGCGAATTTCATTTTGGTATCCGTGATCTGGTTGATGTCCTATTGATCGCAGAAATTTAATTCCAATGATGCGTTGAAACCGGGTCGCAATTCCTCTCAATTGAGAGATTATTTCCAATTTTTGATAATCACATAGGATTATATTCTATCTGAAGCGTTTGTCCAGATCGGGTGTAGAAGATGCTTCCGCATATAACTGAAAGTGGCGGTCTGCGATAACGAGTTTGAAAACGAAAAAGCCGCCCAAGGGGCGGCGTTCTCTTCTCAAAAATGCCGGATTACTCCGGCTTGCCGTACCCACCGCCAGTCGGAGTGATGACGGTGAAGGCTTCGCCTACCTGCAGAACGGTCTGGTCGCAATTGCCTAGCACATCCACTGAACCGTCCTTGCGCCGCACTTCATTGCGGCCGGTCTGGCCAGCTTCGCCGCCTTCCAGACCGAAAGGCGCCACCCGGCGATGACCGGAAAGAATGGCAAATTCCAGCGTTTTCAGCGCGCGGATCGTTCGCTTGGTGCCGTCGCCCGCGTGCCATTTGCCCTTGCCGCCGGAGTCCTTTCGAATATGGAAGTCTTCCAGCAAGACGGGGAACCGGGTTTCCAGAATTTCCGGGTCGGTCAGGCGCGAATTGGTCATGTGGGTGTGCACAGCATCGGCACCGTTGAAACCGGGACCGGCTGGCGCGCCGGAACAGATGGTTTCGTAATACTGATATTCATCATTGCCGAAAGTCAGATTGTTCATCGTGCCCTGCGCTGCGGCCATAGCCTTGGTCGCGCCGAACAGGCAGTTGGTGACAGCCTGACTGACTTCGACATTGCCCGCCACGACCGCCGCTGGATATTGCGGAGAGAGCATCGAGCCTTCCGGCACGATGATCCTGATCGGTCGCAGGCAGCCCGCATTCATCGGAATGTCGCCCTCAACCAGCACGCGGAAGACATAGAGCACAGCCGCACGGGTGACGGGCTCCGGCGCGTTGAAATTGTCGGAACGCTGTTCCGACGTGCCGGTGAAATCGACCGTCGCTTCGCGCTTTTCCTTGTCGATGGTGACGCGCACCTCGATTTGGCAGCCCTGGTCCATCTCATAGGTGAAATGGCCGTCGGGCAGCTTATCGAGTACGCGGCGCACGCTTTCGGCGGCATTGTCCTGAACGTGGCCCATATAGGCTTTCACGACATGCTCGCCGAATAGGCCAATCATCTTTTTCAGCTCGGCCACGCCCTTTTCGTTGGCCGCGATCTGCGCCTTCAGGTCGTTGACGTTCTGCGTCAGGTTACGAACGGGGTAGGTCGCGCCAGTCAGCAGAGCGGCAAGCGCCTCTTCGCGGAAGGTGCCGCGATCCACCAGCTTGAAATTGTCGATATAGACGCCTTCCTGCTCGATATTGACTGCAAGCGGCGACATGGAACCCGGCGCGATGCCGCCAATATCCGCATGGTGTCCACGGCTTGCCACCCAGAAACGGATTTCACGGTTCTCGTCATCGAAAACCGGCGTGCAGACGGTGAGGTCGGGCAGGTGGGTGCCGCCATTATAAGGCGCGTTGATGAGAAACACATCGCCCGGCTTGATATCGTTGTTCTCGCGAATGGCGGTGGCAACCGACGCATCCATGGAGCCAAGATGCACCGGCATATGCGGCGCATTGGCGACGAGATTGCCTACCGCGTCGAAAACCGCGCAGGAAAAGTCGAGACGCTCCTTGATATTCACAGAATAGGCCGTGTTTTGAAGCGTGACGCCCATTTGCTCGGCAATGGACATGAAGAGATTGTTGAAAATCTCCAGCATGACCGGATCGGCTTCGGTGCCGATGGCCGTGCGCGCGGGCAGCGCCTTGATGCGCGTCAGCACCACATGGTCATGCGCAGTCAGGCGGGCCTGCCAGCCATCTTCGATGACGATGGTCTGGTTTTTCTCGATGATGATCGCCGGGCCGGTGACGGTCTGGCCGCGCTGCATCTGCTCGCGCAAGACAACGCCCGCGTCGTGCAACTCGCCTTGCGAGAAGAAGCTGGTCCGCTTGGCGGTTGCAGCTTCCAGATCGCTGTCGAGCGATTGGGCGCTTTCGGTTTCGCCTGCGCCACCACCCACGGCTTCGACTTCCACCGCGTCGATAACGAGAGCCTTGTTTTCAGCAATGAAGCCGAAACGGCGCTTATGGGCTGCCTCGAATTCGGCGCGAAGACGGTTGGCATTGTCCTCAGCCGGGAAGGTGGCTTCAACAGAGAGCACCGTGTCGGTGCCCGCATAGCGGATGTGGGCGCGCAGATGACGCTGCACGGTTGCGGCTTCTATGCCTTGAGCCAGAAGTTCGGCCACGCATTCCTGCGCCAGTTCTTCACCCAGTTCTTTCAGGGCTGAAGGCGCTGCCGGATCGAGCGCGACGCCGAGCGCCTTTTGACGGGTGGCGCGAATATCGGCTAGGCCCATGCCATAGGCAGAAAGCAGGCCGGACATTGGATGGAGGAGAATATTCTTCATGCCAAGCGCATCGGCAACGAGACAGGCGTGCTGGCCACCCGCACCGCCAAAACAGTTGAGCGCATAGCGCGTCACGTCATAGCCGCGCTGGACGGAAATTTTCTTGATAGCCTCGACCATATTGGCAACCGCAATGCGAATGAAGCCGTCGGCAACTGTTTCCGGAGAGCGACCATCGCCAATTTCGGCTGCGAGCACGGTGAAGAGTTCACGCACCCGTTCCACATCGAGCGGCTGGTTCTGTTCGGGACCGAAAATCGCCGGGAAAAATTCCGGCAAAAGCTTACCGAGCATGACATTGGCGTCGGTAACAGCAAGGGGGCCGCCATTGCGATAGCAGGCCGGGCCGGGATTTGCGCCTGCTGAATCCGGGCCGACGCGAAAACGTCCGGCATCGTAATGCAGGATCGAGCCGCCGCCTGCGGCAACGGTGTGGATCAGCATCATGGGCGCGCGCACACGCACTCCGGCAACTTCCGTTTCGAAAGCGCGTTCATATTCGCCGTCAAAATGCGCAACGTCCGTGGAGGTGCCCCCCATGTCGAAGCCGATGACTTTAGGGAAGCCAGCTGTTTCGCCAGTACGGGCGAGGCCGACAACGCCGCCTGCCGGGCCGGAAAGGATCGCATCCTTGCCCTGAAACAGATCGGCTGCCGTGAGACCACCCGACGACATCATGAACATGACGCGCGCGCCGGTGCGCTCGACATCCAGCTCGTTGGATACCTGCGCAACATAACGGCGGAGAACCGGCGACAGATAGGCGTCAACGACCGTGGTATCACCACGGCCGACCAGCTTGATCAGTGGAGAAACCTCATGGCTAACGGAGACCTGTTCAAAGCCAAGGCCGCGCGCAATGCGAGCAATTTCTGCCTCATGAGCGGGAAACTTATAAGCATGCATGAGGGCGATGGCGACGGATTTGTAGCCCTGTTCCTTCAGCACAACCAGTGCGACTTCGGCTTCGGCGGGATCGAGCGCCGTTTCAACCGTGCCGTCAGCCTGAACGCGTTCGTTCAGTTCTACGACCTTTTCATAAAGCGCTTCCGGCTTGATGATTTCGGTCGCGAAGATGTTCTTGCGTTCCTGATAGCCAATGCGCAGCGCATCACGGAACCCCCTGGTGGTGACAAGTGCCAGCCGCTCGCCCTTGCGCTCCAGAAGCGCATTGGTGGCGACCGTCGTGCCCATGCGAACTTCGCCGATGGCACCGGCGGGAACCGGTTCGCCGGTCTGCAAACCGAGATGCAGGCGAATGCCGTGAACGGCGGCATCCTTATAGGCAGACGGGTTTTCGGAAAGAACCTTGCGTGCATGGAGTTGGCCCTGCGGATCGCGCCCGATTACGTCTGTAAACGTACCGCCGCGGTCGATCCAGAAGTCCCATACTCCGCGTCCCGTTCCGCTCATTGCCTGCTCCCTCATACAAAATTCCAGATGCATTGAGTTGTGTATTCTGAAAACACTTCTGAAATTGACAGTCACATTTTATTGACAAAATGTCGATAAGATGATGACATAAAATTCACATAAAAGCGGGAGCGTCAAAATGGGTAAAGATAAGGCTCTTGAGGAAGAGCCTAAGATCGGAGACGAGATGCAGGAGGCTGGCTTCGATGAAGTCACGCTGCCCAAGCATTTGCGCCCGGTTACCTCAATCGGCCCTATTGTCTCGTCTGCGCATCTCGCCGAAGGCGGTTCGCCCGGCATGTCCGAGGTTGAATATGGTCTCATTCTCGCATCACACGCGTTTTCGCGCTGGATGGTTCGCTGCATGGCTGCGGCGGGATTACCTGGGCTTTCCCCCATCGAAGTGCTGATTCTCCATTCGATCCGCCACCGCGATCGCGAGAAGAAGCTTGCCGATATCTGCCTCGTTCTCGACATTGAAGACACGCATATTGCCACCTATGCCATCCGCAAGCTTGAAAATGCCGGCTTGTTGACGACGGGCAAGGCGGCAAAGGAAAAGACGGTGCAGATCACCGCCAAGGGCGCAGATGCCTGCGCGCGCTATGCGCAGATTCGCGAGCGCCTGCTGGTCGTTTCCACGGCCAATGCGCGCCCATCGGAAGAAACGCTTTCCGAAGTGGCTGCCCTTTTGCGCTTCATGTCTGGTGCATTCAATCAGGCCACGCGGTCTGCCATCACACTTTAAGAGGGTTGAAAGTTTGAGCGGAACCGAGTTGAGCGAACCAGTTTCAAAACCTCTGCTGACCGTCGATGGCCTCAGTGTCGAATTTGGCGCGAGCCGTGTCGTTGACGATCTGAGCTTCTCGGTCCATCCCGGTCGTACGCTGGCTGTGGTGGGCGAATCCGGTTCGGGCAAGTCCATCACGTCGCTTTCCATCATGCGGCTTGCCGATATGAGCGGCGCGAAATTCCCGTCCGGCCGCATTCTGTTTGGCGAACGCGATCTGCTCAAGGCCGATCAGAAGACGATGCGCGGCATTCGCGGCAAGGAGATCGCCATGATCTTCCAGGAGCCGATGACGTCGCTCAATCCGGTTTTCACCATCGGCAATCAGCTATCCGAAGTTTTGATGCTGCATGAAGGCATGACCCAGCAGGTGGCGCTTGCCGAGGGGAAGCGGCTTCTGGAAATGGTGCGGCTGCCGGACGCGGAAGGGCTGCTGAAGCGCTATCCGCATCAGCTTTCCGGTGGTATGCGCCAGCGCGTCATGATCGCCATGGCGCTTGCCTGCCGCCCGAAACTGTTGATCGCCGATGAGCCGACGACCGCACTCGATGTGACCATTCAGGCCCAGATACTGCACATTATCAGAGATTTGCAGCAAGAGCTTGAAATGGCGGTAATTTTCATCACGCACGATATGGGCGTGGTGGCGGAGATGGCCGACGATGTGGTCGTCATGTGGAAGGGCAGGAAGGTCGAGGAAGGCTCGGTCGGGCAGATTTTTTCGAAGCCGGAACATGCCTATACCAAGACGCTTCTGTCGGCAGTGCCAAAGCTTGGCAGCATGACGGGCGAAGTCTTCCCCAAGCGAATGCCGGTCATGACCATGCGTGATGGTGTGCCTGTTCTGACCGGCGAGGAACGCATTCAGGATACGGCACGCTATGGTGACAAGCCGTTGCTTTCGGTGGACGATCTCTATGTGCGCTTTCCGATCAAGAAGAACCTGTTCGGCAAGGTCACCCATGTCTGCAACGCGGTGTCGAAGGTCGCATTCGATATTTATCCGGGCGAAACGCTGGCGCTGGTCGGTGAATCCGGTTCGGGCAAATCGACCATTGGGCGCACCATCCAGCAATTGCAGACGCCGCTTTCCGGCGATATTCGCTTCAACGGCAAGGCCTATTCGGCCATGAGCGCTGCCCAGCGTTATGCCATGCGCCGTGAAGTGCAGTATATTTTCCAGGACCCGTTCGCATCGCTCGATCCGCGCAAGACGGTTGGTTTTTCCATTGCAGAACCCATTCGCACGCATGGCCTGCTCGATAATGACAAGGCAATCAATGCACGTGTGGCGGAATTGCTGGAGCGGGTCGGCCTTGGTCCGGAACACGCCATGCGCTATCCGCACGAGTTTTCCGGCGGTCAGCGCCAGCGCGTCTGCATAGCGCGTGCACTTGCCTCCAAGCCGAAGCTCATCATCGCCGATGAAGCCCTGTCGGCGCTTGATGTTTCGATTCAGGCGCAGGTCATCAACCTGTTCATGGACCTGCAGAAAGAGCAGGATCTGGCTTATCTCTTCATCAGCCATGACATGGCGGTGGTCGAAAAGATGAGCCATCGGGTCGCTGTACTTTATCTCGGCCAGATCATGGAACTCGGCTCGCGACAGCAGGTTTTCGAAACACCGTCGCATGACTACACGAAGCGACTTCTTTCGGCTGTGCCGATTGCCGATCCGTCGGCGCGCACCACCCGCCCTGCGCTGGAAGGCGAAATTCCAAGTACGACGCGTCGGATCGATGACAAGCCGCCGATCTATCACCATCGCGAGGTCGCAGCCGGGCATTTTGTGGCCGAAACCACCTGACACAAAGTTCAACAGAAACCCAAAGGGGAAAAAACAATGATAAGGAAAACACTTAAAGCCATTCTCATGGCTTCCGCTCTCTCGGCGGCAGTGTTTGCATCTGCTCCGGCTTTCGCTGCCGGAAAGCTGACCGTTTCGTCGCCGCAGGACCCGGGCAGCTGGGATCCGATCGACACTTTCCTCGTCAACTGGGCTTCTGTCGCCACCAATATTTTCGATGGTCTCGTCTATCGCGGACCGGACCTCAAGATCGTTCCGGCACTGGCAACCTCATGGGAAGAGCTGGATAACGGCAAGCGGATCCGCTTCCATCTGCGTGAGAACGTCAAGTTCCATGACGGCGAGCCGTTCAATGCCGAAGCCGTCAAGTTCACCTTTGATCGCCTGCTCGGTGACGAGGGCGCGAAAGGCCCGCAGCGTTCCAACTATATCGCCATCGAGAAGGTGGAAGTCATCGACGACAAGACCGTCGATTTTCATCTGAAGGCGCCGGATCCTGTTCTAATCACCAAGCTGGCCGGTTATGGCGGCATGATCGTTCCGCCGAAATATATTCAGGAAAAGGGCGACGATTATTTCAACACCCATCCGGTCGGCACCGGACCGTTCAAATTCGTTTCCTATGAGCCGAAGGTTAACATCAAGCTTGAGGCGTTCGCCGATCATTGGGGCGGCGCACCGAAGCTTTCCGAACTGGAATATCGCTTCATCACCGAGCCTTCGACCGCTGTTGCCGAACTTCAGGCCGGTCGCGTCGATCTGGTCATTCCGCCGACCATTCCAATTGGAATGATCCCGACCATTCAGGGCGATCCGAAGCTGGAACTCGTCACCGCCTCGGGGCCAACAGTCTATGCCCTGCGCTTCAACACGGCTGACGGCATCACCAAGGACGAGCGCGTGCGTAAGGCGCTAATTATGGCTGTGGATCGCGACGCGATCATTCAGTCCATTCTGGCAGGTCAAGCAGAGCCGATTGCAAGTTTCCAGGGTTCGCTGTCCTTCGGCTTTGACCCGAACATGAAGCCGCTGCCTTACGACCCGGAAGGCGCAAAGAAGCTGCTCGAAGAAGCGGGTGTTCAGCCCGGCGCAAACGTGCAGATCGACGTGCGTGGTCAGGATGCAAGCTTCAATGAAGTGGCGCAGGCTATCGCAAGCTTCCTGCAAATGGTCGGCGTCAATGCAACCATCAAGCCTTATGACACCAATGTTCTGCTGAACGATATCATCCCGCAGGGCAAGACCGGCGCAATGTTCCAGCAGGCCTGGGGCGGCTGGACTTTCGACTACGATAACACCGCCTATTCCATGTACCATTCCGGTGAGAAGTGGAACCCGTACGACAAGGACGAAAAGCTCGACAAGATGCTGGAAGCGCAGCGCTCGGTTATTGATCGCGGCGAACGTGAAAAGCTCCTGCAGGAAATCGCGCATTACGCTGCCGACCGCGCACTGGAAATGCCGCTCTACAACCTCAAGGCAATCTTCGGCGTCAACAAGCGCGTGAAGAACTTCGTGCCGGTTCCCGACAGCCGCCTGCGCCTGACGGACGTCACTGTCGAGTAAGCAAGAATGACAATACGGCAAGCCGGATATGACCGGCTTGCCGCAGCATTTCGGAGGCGCACTGGTGGCCGGATTTCTGATCAAACGAATTTTGCAGGCGTTGTTCGTGCTTGTCGCGATGACGCTGCTTGTCGCTTTCGCGGTCCGCCTGACAGGCGATCCGGCATTGATGCTGACGCAAGGCGCGGGCAGCATCACCGAAGCCGATCTCGCGCGCATCCGCGAAGGTCTCGGTCTCAACCAGCCCTTCTTCGTTCAATACTGGCAGTTCCTCAAAGGACTGTTCACGATGGATTTGGGGCGTAGTTTCCTCGGTGGCACGCCGGTTTCAACGCTCGTCGCTGGCGCTCTGCCTGCCACGCTGATGCTGGCCTTTGCCTCGCTGTTCGTTTCCATCGTGATTTCCGTTCCACTTGGTATCAAGGCTGCGGTGTCGCGTGGAAAATGGGCCGATCAGCTCATCCGAATCTGTTCGCTGGTTGGCCTGTCCTTTCCGAATTTCTGGCTGGCGACCATGCTGGTGCTACTGTTCGGTATTTCGCTGCAATGGCTGCCCCCAAGCGGCATGAGCGGCATTGCAAGCTTCATCATGCCAGCGCTCACCATGGGCATCATCCTGACTGCGACCAATGTCCGCCTCGTGCGCACGTCGATGCTGGAGACGCTGCAATCGCAATATATCATGGTGGCGCGCGCCAAAGGGCTGAGCGAGAACAAGGTTCTCTACAAGCATGCGCTGCGCAATTGCGCCATCCCGCTGATCACCTATCTCGGCCTTCAGTTTGGCGGACTTCTCGGCGGTATCGTCGTGGTGGAGCGCGTGTTCAACTGGCCGGGCATGGGCACTCTTGCCTTCGACGCCGTCGCCGGGCGCGACTATCCTGTCTTGCAGGCCACCATTGCGATCCTTTCCATGCTGATCATCGGCGTCAATCTTCTCGTGGACATCGCCTATGGCCTTGTCGATCCGCGTATCCGCACGGAGTAGGACCCCATGGCAACCAAGACCTCATCCGTTCTGTTTTCGCGCTTTGCGAGCCTTGAATTCGTCGCCGGCGTTGTGCTGACTGGCTGCATATGTCTGGCCGTGATTTTCTCCGGCTATCTGTTTCCGGGCGGAGCCAACAAGATTGATCTTCTGGCGCGCCTGACGCCGCCTTTCGTCAATCCGGCACATATTTTCGGCACCGATCCACTGGGCCGTGACGTGCTGGCGCGTGTCGTCACCGGCGGCAAGATTTCGCTGTTTGTCGGTTTCGTTTCGGTGATCGGCTCCGTGGTCATCGGCACGATCATGGGTCTCGTCGCCGGCTATTATCGCGGCTTCTGGGATATGGCGCTGATGCGCTTTGTCGATGTACAGCTTGCCATGCCGTTTATCCTGCTCGCCATCACCGTCATGGCCATTCTGGGCGGCGGTTTGTTCAACACCATCATTTTGCTGATCGTCTCGCAATGTGTGCAATATGCGCGACTGGTGCGCGGCTCGGTGCTATCGTTGCGCGAGCGCGAGTTCATCCTGTCGGCCCGTGCTATTGGCGTGAAAGACTGGCGCATCATCTTCCAGCACCTGCTGCCAAACCTGCTTGGTCCGGTCATCGTGCTGATGACGCTCAATGTGGCCAACAATATTTTGCTGGAATCGAGCCTGACCTTCCTCGGCCTTGGTGTTGATCCGACCATTCCAAGCTGGGGCGGCATGCTGGCTGATGGCCGCACCTATCTCCAGACCGCATGGTGGGTGAGCATATTCCCGGGCCTCGCCATTCTCTTCACCGTGCTTGGCCTCAATCTCCTTGGCGACTGGCTGCGTGACAGCCTCGACCCAACCGGCAGGACTTCCCGATGAGCGTGCTTTTTGAGAAAACCTATCCCCGCACCGTTCATGCGCTCGTAGAGCACTTTCTGAAACCGGAAATGCGCGGCGCGCAGGTAGAAGCCTGGCTGTTCGACGACCAGCCGAGCCGCTTTGCTGCAGAAGCGAAGCTGCGCGAGGCAGGTGTCGAGGCACGGCTGCGTTCGGCTTACAAACCGCTCCTGCATTTCTTTCTGGAAGAAGTTGACGGCTCGGCGGTGAAGTCGGCTGCGATCCGATATCCTCGTCATGATGCCTGTGTGCAGAACCGTTTCCTGCTCGAAACCTATCCCTTGTCGGCGTTGCTGCCGGAGGCGGAAGTGACTTTCGCGGCTTCGGGCAAAGACGATTTTCATTATGACGTCGATCTGGTCTTTGTGGATGGCCATAGCGAGGGTCATCGGGTTTTCGCGCCGAACCGCGTGCATGTGGATTTCATCGGCGAAACGCTGGTGTCGCCAACCGGCTGGCTAACCGTCACGCAAAATGGCAAGACCGAAAGCGCGCGCTATGAGACATCCTATGAGAAGCTGTTTCATGACACGGTCTCGACCATCGCGGCCCATGACTGGAAGCGCGGCGAACCCTATTTCGATGAGCTGAACATCGCTGTTAGTCTGCCGATCACCGACCGCCGCCTGCCTTACGATGAAGAAACGCTGAGCCTCACCGAAGCCATACACGAGGATATATATTTCTCGTTGCTCGAGGTTTTTCAGAAAAAGTCCGGTCGGCCGGTTGGCGACCGTGGCTTGCAACCGGGCCAGATTGTACCGGAAGTCCGTTTTCGCGATGCCGAACCGTCAGTCAAAGTGGAAACGCGGCCGCTTTTCACCGATGATGCGCTGACGGCAGAACAGGTCTTGGAGACGGCGCAAGCGCCGCTTTCCGCCGATCAGATACGCCGTGAAATCGCCAGATTGGGCGGTGAGCCATTCGACGCCAAGACCCGCTCTGGCAGAACGGTGCGCGCGACGTATCGCAAGGGCAGCGATGCCGCGATGATGATCAGCGCCGGGCAGCACGCCAATGAAACGACGGGCGTTGTCGGGGCGTTGCGCGCGGCCAACAGGCTTGCTGCGCGCGAAGGCGCGCATTTCACGATTTCCCCGCAGGAAAACCCGGACGGATACGAGATACACAAACGGCTTTGCGCACTTCAGCCGCATCACATGCATCACGCGGCGCGCTATACGGCGTTGGGCGACGATTTGGAATATCGCAATGGCGAGGGACTTTATGAAAAGGCCATTCGCGTTGAGGCGGAAAAGCGGACGGACGCAAAACTGCACGTCAACCTGCACGGTTATCCGTCGCATGAATGGACGCGCCCGCTATCCGGCTATGTCCCCCGTTCCTTTGCCATGTGGACCCTGCCGAAGGGCTTTTTCCTGATCATTCGCCATCATGCTTCCTGGGAAAGCCAAGCGGAAGAACTGATTGACCGTGTGACGAAACACCTGGCTGCGATTGATGGATTGGTCGCTTATAACAACGCTCAGATCAGGCTTTTCGAGCAACATGCAGGCGAAACCGGTTTCCGCATCATCAACGGTTTCCCGTGCCTCGTCGGGGTTGATGACCGGCACACCGTACCGCTGACGCTGATCACCGAATATCCGGACGAGACGGTTTATGGCGATGCGTTCGTCAAAGGGCATACGGCGCAAATGGAAACCGTGCTGGCATCATATGATGCTTTGCAAGCACTGTTTCCTTCGGATGCAGTTGCTTAAAGATAATAGACGCCAATACGTTTGCCACTGATGATTTCGACGGCAATCTCCATCTCATAAATGTCTGTAAGGATTTCCGAATGAATGAGTTCATCCGGACTTCCCTGATGTACCACCTTGCCGTGGCGCATGGCGACTATATGGTCGGAATAGCATGATGCGAAATTGATATCGTGCAGAACCAGAACGACAGTCTTGCCAAGTTCGTCTGCAGCGCGTCGCAACAGCTTCATCATTGAAGCGGAATGCTTCATATCAAGATTGTTAAGCGGTTCGTCCAGCAGTACATAATCCGTGTCCTGGCAGAGCACCATTGCCACGAAGGTACGCTGGCGCTGTCCGCCGGAGAGCTCATCCAGAAAACGTCCACTCAGATCGCCAAGGCCAAGATAGCTGATGGCCTCTTCGACATGTTTTCGATCATCGTTGTTCGGTCGGCCTTTGGAATAGGGATAACGACCGAAGGTTACGAGATCATACACGGTCAAGCGGGAGCTAATCGCGTTTTCCTGCCGCAGTATCGAGAGCCGCTTTGCTAACACATCACCGGATGTCATTGAAACGTCGAGCCCGTCCACGGTCACGCGGCCCGTGTCCATTGGCAGGAGACGGCTCATCATCGAGAGTAGTGTTGATTTCCCCGCTCCGTTCGGTCCTATGATAGAGGTTATGCCGCAAGCTGGCAGTTTCAGGGTTACATCATCGACGACAAGTGTGCCGTTGTAGGATTTGCTTACCTGGCTGATTTCTATCAACGCGCGTGCCCCCTGACGAGAAGGATGATGAAGACAAGGCCGCCCAGAAACTCGATAATGACGCTTAGTGCGGTGTTGAACGAGAAAACACGTTCAAGAATGGTCTGTCCGCCGACTATGCAGAGGATTGCAAGCAAGATGGCTATAGGCAAGATAAACCGGTGTTTTGCCGAACCGGCAAGCATGTAAGCCAGATTAGCGACGAGAAGACCAAAAAAGGTAATAGGGCCGACCAATGCGGTAGACACGGAAACCAGCACGGTGACCACGAACAGGATCTTGCGCACGATGGGCTGATGATCGACACCCAGATTGATTGCCGGATCTCGCCCGAGAGACAGGACATCAAAAACGTATATGAAGCGCAGACCGTACAGCGAAATCGCAGCGACAATGACCACCGATATGATCAGGATGTCGCTATTGATGGTGTTGAAACTGGCGAAGAAGCGGTCTTGAAGGACAGCGAAAAGATTTGGATCAAGCATCCGCTGCATCAAGTTGGAAATGCTGCGGAAAAAGACTCCGCAGACAATACCGACGAGCATCACGAGATGCAGGCTACGCGCCGCTCCCGAGAAGAGCCAGTAATAGAGCGTACCGGCAAAAACCGCCATGATGGCGGTTTCAGCTAGAAACCGAACATTTGGCCCCAGCCAGTCGATCTGAACGGCACCGAAGAAGAAGACCACCAACGTCTGGATCAGAATATAGAGTGCATCGAACCCCATGATTGATGGGGTCAGGATACGGTTGTTTGTGACGGTCTGGAACAATACTGTTGAAACAGCAACCGAATATGCAACCAATATCATGGCTGCAAGCTTGGTGCCGCGGAAGGACAGGATAAACGACCAGCTTCCCTTTGCGCCGATTGTCATGAATGCCGTCACTGCAAGCAAAGTGAGTACGCACAGCAGCGGAAGGATCAGGGTAGGACGTTTAAGCAAGGCGTGAACCTCGCCGCAACAACAGGTAGAGGAAGATTGCACTTCCTACGACCCCCATCATGGTGCCAATAGGAATTTCGTACGGGAAACGAACCAACCGCCCGACGATGTCACATGCAAGAACAAGTCCCGCGCCGAGAACTGCCACCCATGGCACCGCGCGCCGCATATTATCACCTATGAACATGCTGACAACATTCGGGACGATAAGACCGAGAAACGGTATCATTCCGACTGTCACAACGACTGATGCGCTAACCATCGAAACAATAACGAGGCCAAGCGTAACCACGCGCCGGTAATTTAGGCCAAGATTGGTAGTGAAATCCTCACCCAGTCCCGCAACAGTGAAGCGGTCGGCGGCGATATAGGCAACAACGGTCAGGAAGAATGCAAGCCACAAGAGTTCGTAGCGTCCACGGAGAACACCGGAAAAATCTCCGGTCGTCCAGGAATTGAGCGATTGTAGGAGATCGAAGCGGTAAGCGATGAAAGTAGTTATCGCACTGACGACGCCGCCGAGCATAATGCCGACCAATGGCACCACAAGTACGGACCGCAACGGAATTGCCCGGAGAATGCGAAGGAAGAGGGCGGTTCCGGCAAGCGCTGTCAAAGAAGCAACCAGCATTTTTCCGATTACAGGCGTTTCCGGCGCAAACAATATGACCAGAAGAATGCCAAGACTGGCAGATTCCACTGTACCGGCCGTTGATGGTTCAACGAAACGGTTGCGTGTCAGCATTTGCATGATCATGCCCGAAACAGCCATGGACATGCCCGCCAAGATGATTGCAAGGGTGCGTGGAATACGGCTGATGAGCAGAATTTCGGTTGCGCGGTCGGTACTTCCGGTTCCGAAAAGTGTGCCCAGAGACACATCGCTGACACCGATAAACAGGCTGATGACAGCCAGTACGGCAACAACGGCTATGGCTGCTGCAAGTCCCTTCACGCCCATTTCCTGTTCTATTGCCTGATCGCGAATTCGGGCCATCTGTGGATGGCCCGACCGGATTGGGTTTGGAAAGCTGTTACTTCGCTTTGTCGAAAGCCTGTGAAAGCTGATCGATCGTGCCGTGAAGCGCGCCGAGGCCACCGCCGATCAGATACCAGTTCTGAGCGTTCAGATAGACGAGCTGATCTTTTTTCCAGGCATTGGTCTGGTGCACGAGTTCGTTATCGAGAACCTGCTTGGCTGAATTGCCTTCACGACCAATGGCGGCATCGCGGTCAATGACAAACAGCCAGTCGGGATTGGTTTCGAGGATGAATTCCGAACTGATGGGCTGGCCATGATTGCCGATTGAAAGATCGGGTGCTGCAGGCTTGACCCCAAAGCTGTCATGCAGGACGCCGAAGCGCGAACCTGGGCCATAAGCGCTGATCTTGCCGCCGGACGTGAGGATCAGGAGGCCGGCGCCCTTGTTGGCGGCCTTTTCTTTCAACGCAGCAAGTGCGGCATCAAGCTTCTCGGCTTCTGCCTTCGCTTCTGCTTCCTTCCCGAAAATCTGGCCAAGTTTCTCGACGTTGGCTTCCGTATCGGCGATGAAATTCTTCGCGTTGGTCGTCAGATCGATGGTGGGAGCAATTTTTGAAAGCTCACCATATTTTGCGGCCGAACGACCCGCTACGATGATCAGGTCCGGTTCTGCTGCATTGACGGCTTCATAGTCCGGTTCGAACAATGTGCCGATTTTAGCATAATCGTCGCTCTGATATTTCTTCAGATATTCGGGGAAGGATATGCCGCTTGGAACACCCGTTACCTTGACACCAAGACGGTCCAAATTATCGAGAGTGCCGAGATCGAAAACCAATACCTTTGCCGGTGAGGCTGGCACCACTGTCTCACCCTGAGCATGCTTGATGGTTAGATCCGCAGCATTTGCAGTTGCAGCAATGCCCATCGCCATGATGGCGGCACCACACAAGCGTGTAACCTGTTGAGCGATATTCAGCATGGTTTTCGATCCTTTCATCAATCCTGTGCTTTACAGTCAAGTATCTTCTCCGTCAAAGACAGAGAGACAAAATTCAGTTGTTTTTTGCCTCGGGGTTTTGTCCGAGCAGAATGAAATTGAGGCTGTCTCCAACGGTGAGCGGGATCATCGAGCCGTGGCTTTCATCCTCGAAACGATGAAAGGCAGCATCCATCCGCGGTAATTCTGAAAGCTCTTTGAAGACATCTGAACCGGAAGGTCCGCCACGGAGTTTTTTAAGCCGTTCATTGTCCTGCTTCGTCTGACCGGGGCGACTCCCACGCTTGCCGGAAGTTTCTATGAGCAAACGGATCGGACGAGGGGCATCCTTGAAACGCGTGATGAACTGATCTTTATCGTTTAAAATTGAGCGGTCATTCCACCAGATTGACGGGTCTGCCGCACTATAGCTCTGGAAGGAATCCGTGTGGCTGAACAGAGCATAAAGGGTGAACAATCCGCCCAGAGAGTGGCCGAACAGAGCCTGTCGGTCTTTGTCGACGTTGAAACGCTTTTCGATTTTGGGCTTCACCTGATTGTTTATGAAATCGAAGAAGGCATCCCGTCCTCCAGTATTCGGCACATTGAAGTGAACCGGGATCAAGTCGGCAGGCGTCGAAGGTGTAAGGTCAAAATATCTCAGGCGAACAATTTCCTCCTGATCGTCCGTCGGGTAGCCGATACCGACAAATACAGCCTTTAGGGCGGGGTTTTCTGCCATGAGTTTTGCCGCGATCGGCAACATGCGATTGCCGTCGACCATGTATACGACAGGATAACCGCCTTCGGGCGCAGTCTCTTTCGGCGCAGCGGTGAATATACGATAGGCGATGCCGTTAGCTTCCAGATCAAAGGACGAAGTGACAGGCCCGGCAGCCTGCACGCTGGAAGTTGTAAGTATCCCTGCCATTATCAGGCACACCTTTTTTACGATATTCGTCAGTACGCCCATATGAGCATCCATTCAGGGAAAAGGCGCCCGGCATCGCTGGCAGGCGTCTTGTTGTTGCGATCCTAGAAGCGGGAGGTCATACCGACCCAGAGGCGGCGACCGTCGACGACTGTATTGAAGTCGTCTACATCGATCTTCTTGTCGAAGATGTTGTAAACGGCAGCGTTCAGGGTGACATTCTCGCTGAAATCGTATGAACCGCCGATATCGAAGGTCGCATAGGGCTTGTATTTGCGAGCGATCACCTTGCCGTTTCTGTAGACTGGCTCACCGGCTGTTCCGATACGTGCGCCGGCATTGGTTTCTTCGCCGTGGTAATTACCGGCAGCCCATGCACTCAAGCCTTCAACCGGCGTTATCCAATCTGCGCGCAAGCTGGCCATGTGCTTGGGCGTACGCGTTAGCGGCAATCCTTTATAATCACCTGTCTGCTGTTCCGAGTCCGTATAGGTATAATTGCCGCGTACGGTAATTGTGTCAGTTGCTTCCCAGTTGAGGGTCAACTCCACACCTTGCATGACGGCTTCATCGATGTTGAAACTGTACCAGAGACGATAGTTCGGATCTTCGCTCCAGCGAACCGGATTGCCGTTGGCGTCCGTCACTAATGCGTTGCTGATCTTGTCCTTGAAATCTGTGTAGAAATAAGTTGCGCCAAGACGAAGCCCGGACTGGTTGTCCCAGAGGACACTGGCTTCATAGCTTGTGCTTTTTTCGGGCTGCAGGTCCGGATCACCGATGATCACACCGCAGGTGCCGTCCGGTCCGTAGGAGCAACCTGCGCCGCCCGTTGTATAAGCATAGCCCGGAGCGATTGTGCGCAGTTCCGGTGCACGGAAGCCGGTGGAAATACCGCCTTTAAACGTTAGTTGTTCAGTCGCGTGCCAGACGGCATAGCCGCGGGGGCTGAAATGTGAGCCGTAAATTTGATGGTCATCCATACGCAGTCCGCCCGTCAGGGCGAAATCCGGTGTGATCCACCATTCGTCTTCAGCAAAGAGGGCCCACTGGCGAACACTGAACTCCTCGTCCAAGCCGGTACGGCGTCCTGGATTCTGGTCGGTTAGCACCGATTGTGTGAACTGCCCACCGGTTACGAGTGTGTGATTGCCGTAGAATTCGAACGGTGTTGTGAACTTGCCATCGAGCACTGAATTGCGGATATGCGGCGAACGCAGATTCTCGACGTAGCTCTTAGTCTTGTTATCCCAGTTGAAATTGGTGCGTTCGGCCCACTCCTGCTGGAATGAGAATTCCGATGTGGTCGGTCCCCAGCGGCCAGTATGGCTGATCGACCAATGATCGCGGTCATTATAATTGTAGGAGTCCGAGCCTGATGCCGCCGTGTTGCCAACAGTCGCGTCGCGGCGGAGGCGAGTCTTGCCCAATTCGAGCATGATATCATGATCTTCATTAGGCGTAAGGGTGATGCGCCCGGTAATATCGATGTCTTTCTGTTCAGGCGTACCACTGACGATATTATCTTCCTGGCGCTTGAGACCGCGTCCCCAGACCTGAACACCGACAAGGTTCGGGACCAACGGCCCGGTCATGTAATAGGACCCCTGCAACGAATTCCCGAATTTGGAATGCTGCTGAACCGTGCCATCGACAGAGAACGAACCGCTCCACGTATCGGATACTTTTTTGGTGATCACGTTGATGACACCGCCCATAGCGTCCGATCCGTAGAGCGAAGACATAGGGCCGCGAATGACTTCGATCCGTTCTATGGCATTAGCAGGCGGCAAGAAGCTCTGTTCAAAGCCCGAGTTTCCATTGGTACGTGCATCACGCGTGCTTTGGCGCTTCCCGTCAACGAGCAGTAGAGTATAAGAGCCGGGGAGACCGCGAATATAGATGTCGCGTTCGGCAGCAGGGCCGGTAACAGCTACGCCCTGAACATCTTTCAAAGCGTCGGTCAGATCGCGATAGGCGCCTTTTTCCAACTCTTCACCAGGAACCACCGTGATACTCGCCGGAGCGTCAGTGATATTCTGCTCGAACCCGGTTGCAGTGACGACGATCTGGTTGAGCTTGACGGCACCATCGGCGGTTGTTTCGATGCCCGCTTCTGTTGCCGATGACTTTTTCTTCTTAGCGCTGGCTTCGTCTGAAGTTGCCTCTTCTGCGGCGTTGGTTGCCGTTTGCGCGATCGCAATCGTTTCGCCCAGGAGTAGTGCTGTGGAAAGACAGGTCCCGGCAAGAAACGCTCTATAAATGAGCGGTTTGCTGGCCAAACGCCTGTTTTGTGTACCGTCGGCCCACAATCCCCGAAACAAGCTGGTCATTTTCGTCACCGTTTAAAGTTGAGTTTTCAACTCTCCTTATGTATGCCAGTAAGGTGACGTCAATCGTCATGTTTTATAAGCGTTCTAAGTTTCAAAAATCGCAAATGAGCGAGCAAGAAAGCGATGTCAGGCAAGCAAGTGAAAACGCAGCAACAAACGGGGAAGAGCGAGAATGAAAGCCTTCGTTTGGGGCAATTGCGCCTGCTGATCGCGCTTGATGCACTTCTTGTGGAAGGCAGTGTTGGCGGTGCTGCCAAGCAGATGGGTCTAAGCATTGCTGCTATGAGCCGACTGCTTGGCCAGATTCGCGAAAAGTTCAATGATCCCATTCTGGTTCGTTCCGGTCGAAGCATGATAGCGACGCCGAAAGCCGAAGCCTTGCGTGGACGTCTGCGGCGGCTAGCGAATGAAGCCGAAACGCTGTTGAACCTAGACCTGACCGAATTGCCGAAATCGACTTGTACCGGACACCATGGGTGGAAGCGAAGCGCCATTACGGCGCCGCCTCCGCTAGGCATTCGTAAGATCGTAGAGCTCGAAAACCATCCAACACCAGAACAGCTCGCCGCACAATTCGCGAACATTCAGGGTGAGAACGATCCGGTCAGAAGGCTTGCAAAATACATCGCTGTTGTCGGGCGGAAGGTCGGGCATACCCGTCCTCTCGAAATGTCGGAAGCCGAGGATGCATTCACGACAATCTTTACGGGTAACGCCGATCCGATGCAGATCAGCGCATTGCTTCGGCTCATTCATTATCGCGGAGAAACTGCTCCGGAACTTGCAGGCATGGCGCGTGCGGCGAGACGAATTTATTCGGTGGATCCGGGATTGAACATACCGGCACTGGATTGGCCAGCCTATCTGTCACCGAACTCCATGCAGTCGCCCTGGTTCATGCTTTCGGCCTTGCTTGTAGCAAGAGCCGGTTATCCCGTTGTTCTGCATGGCAACTGCGGCACAGGCGAAGTCTCGGGCAAGCTTGAGATGGCGGCTGAAGCCATCAACCTACCGATTGCAACATCGCATTCGCTGGCGGAGAGTGCTTTGAGAGCACACGGTATCTGCTTCATGCCGATGGCTGGTTTTGCGCCCCAGATTCACGCGTTGTTTGCGCTTTATCCATTATTCGAGTCACGCTCATCGATGAATAGCCTTGTCCATCTGCTGAATCCGATGAGTCTCAAAGCATCATTTCTTGGTGTTACGCAACCTACATATCGCGAATTGCACCGCGATGCGGCTGTGCTGCTTGGCACGCCGTCGATTTCGGTTGTTTCAACCAGTCGTGATGTTGCCGAGTTGGTTCCACACAGAACGCATACGATCTACAGGCTTCTCGAGGGACACGAAACGGAAATGTTGCTTCCCACGCTCTCCAGAGAGAGCAGCGACAAGCATTCCAATTTCAGTTCATTCGAATATTGGTATGGTGTCTGGTCCGGTGCAGCCGTGGATAAGCGTGCAGAAAATACAATCGTCGCCACGGCAGCTATGGCGATGATGACGGCGGTCTCTGCCGAAAACGAAAGCCACGCGCAGTTCTTTGAGAGAGCTGAAGAACTTTGGCGCAATCGCCATAACCGAGCAGTGGCATGATGTGCAAGTAGCTGCGACTAAGGAACTCAAAACTGTTTTACGTTTGAAAAATTTGAAAAAGCTTTCCCTGCGATCATCAAGGACGGCAAGTCCATGCTTTGTCCACTAAATTTATAGGCTTTATCTTCTCTCCATAAGTTCGATTGCAACAGGGGAGCTTCGATGGTCAATCAAGTGTTCGGCAACGCGGGAACGTCGATTTTCGAGGCTATGTCACGGCTCGCCGTCGAGTGTGGAGCCATCAATCTGGGGCAGGGGTTTCCAGAAGGCTTTGAACCTGACGAACTTCTTGATGCGGCCGCTCGTGCTCTTCGTGAAACCTCACAACAATATCCACCCATGATGGGCCTGCCGGTTCTTCGTCGGGCTGTCGCAGAAAACACTAGACGGTCTTTCGGTCTCGACGTTGATTGGGAAAAGGAAGTTCTGGTGACCTCCGGAGCGACGGAAGCTCTGGCCGATACGTTTCTGGCACATCTGGATACTGGCGACGAGGTTATTTTGTTCGAGCCGGTTTACGATGCTTATGCAACACTTATCCGGCGTGCTGGCGGGAAAGTGGTGCCGGTGCGATTGAGACCACCTCATTGGGAATTGCCGCGAGGTGAACTGGTAAAAGCAATCTCTCCTCGAACCAAACTCATTGTCGTCAATACGCCGATGAACCCAATCGGCAAGATATTCGATCCAGATGAGCTGGATTTTCTCGCCGAGCTCGCGATCAAGCGTGACCTTTTGATTGTTTCGGATGAGGTCTACGAACATCTCGTGTTCGATGGTCGCCCATTTTATTCTATGTTCGGTGTCGAGAAAGTCCGCGACCGTGTCGTGCGAATTGGCTCCGCCGGAAAGAGCTTTTCATTGACGGGATGGAAGGTCGGCTATGTGACAGCACCCACGAAGCTTCTAGCGCCGATTGCACGTGCCCATCAGTATGTCACTTTCGCCACGCCGCCGGCATTGCAGTCGGCGATTGCCGTTGGGCTTTCGTTACCTGATAGCTACTTCATTGAGCTCAGGGCATCGCTGGCATCGCGGCGGGATCTTCTGGTTGATGGACTGAAATCTGCAGGTTTTGATGTCGTGGCGGTCCCTGCCACCTATTTCGTAGCGGCCGATATAGAGGCGCTCGATCCAGAAGGCGATGATCTCGATTTTTGTCGACGGTTGACGCTTGAAGCAGGTGTAACCCCGGTTCCCATCTCATCTTTTTATGGTGCGCGCGATGTGCGCAGCCATGTCCGTTTCTGTTTCGCCAAGCGCGAAGAAACGCTGCTTGAGGCCGTTTCACGGTTGGTTCGCTGGACCAATAAGCACAATTGGCGCGCCGCATCATAGGCGCGTTCGGAAATCACTACAGGGAAAACAAGATGCATTCAGTTTCATTTTTGCGTGGTGCAGTCACCGCAGCACTCTTTTCAGTGCTCGTCGCTTCACCAGCGCTCGCGGAAAAAATCCGGTTTGGTGTGACGTCGGGACCGCATGCGGAAATCGCCGCAGCACTCGCGCCCGTTGCCAAGGCAAAGGGGCTGGATATCGAGATTGTGGAGTTTTCGGACGGCGCACTGATCGACCCGGCAACAAATGACGGCGATCTCGACGCCAATGGCTTTCAGCATACGCCTTATTTCGATCAGCAGAACAAGGATCGAGGTCTCAACCTTGTGTCCGTTGGTGGACGCACGGTGTTGCTGCCGATGGCTGGTTACTCGCGCAAGTACAAATCTCTTGCTGAATTGCCTGAGGGGGCGCAAATTTCTGTCCCCAACGATCCCAGCAATGCGGGTCGCGCCTTGAAGCTTCTTGAAGCAGGCGGGGTTATCAAGCTGACGCCGGGTGTGACTTTCAATGCAACTGAACTCGATATTGTCGATAATCCGAAGAAGGTCAAAATCATTCCGATGGAAACAGCCCAGCTTCCGCGCTCGCTGGAAGACGTGGATTTTTCCGTTATCACTTCCCATTTTGCACTGAGTGCCGGGTTGGTTCCGACCCGTGATGCGATCCTGATCGAAGACCAGCTATCCGATTATTTCTGCCTGCTCGCTGTTGCAGAAAAGAACAAGGATGCCCACTGGGTCAAGACGTTGGTCGAAGCCTATAAGTCTCCTGATGTCAAAGCCTTCATCGAGAAGAAATTCGATGGCAACATCATAGCGGGTTGGTGAGATGAACGTGCTGGTGCGGAGCGAATCTGTGTCGAAAGTGGTGCCGGACGAAACGGGTTCGGTTCCGCCAATTATCGACATACGCTCGCTGACAAAAACCTATGATGAGAAGGCTGGGGCGGTTATCGATGATGTCTCGCTCAAAATCACGAGGGGAACAATCCATGGCATCATTGGTCGTTCTGGTGCTGGAAAAAGTACGCTCGTGCGCTGCCTGAACGGTCTTGTGCATCCAAGCAAAGGAGAAATCTTTGTTTCAGGACGTGAGATCACAACATTGCGTCAAGACGAATTGCGACAAGTTCGTCGTGAAGTATCAATGGTATTTCAGCACTTTAGTCTCCTGTCTTCACGAACTGCTTTTGGAAATATAGCGCTGCCGTTGGAGCTCGCAGGCATTGGTCGTAGCGCCATAAGAACTCGGGTGAACGATCTGCTCGATCTGGTGGGCCTAAAGGGAAAGGCCGGTGCCTATCCATCGGAATTGTCTGGTGGTCAGAAACAGCGTGTGGGTATCGCGCGGGCATTGGCTCTGGAACCGAGCGTTTTGCTGTCCGATGAGGCGACATCGGCGCTTGATCCCGAAACCACAGAACAAATTCTTTCGTTATTGAAAGATATTAATCAGCGGCTGGGACTGACGATTGTGCTCATTACGCATGAAATGGATGTGGTGCGCCAAATCGCAGACCATGTGACGGTTCTTGATGGCGGCAAAGTCGTTGAAAGCGGAGCAACGTTCGACGTATTCGCCTTTCCGCAATCCCCTATCGCCCGGTCGTTTCTGGCAAGCATCGTCGCCCACGATTTACCGCCGGAAGTATCGCAGCGGTTGCTTCCACAACCTGCTGTCGGGTCAGACCCGGCCCTGCGTATCATATTTTCTGGTGAAGCCGCCCATGAACCGGTCGTTGCGACGCTCGTGAGACGCTTCGGGATAAATCCGAACATACTGCATGGGCGCATAGACTATATCGGTGGCAAACCTCTCGGCATCATGACACTCATTGCTGAGGGCGGTTCGGCCGATCTCGCGGACGTCTGCCATTATCTTTCTTCACTCAATCTTCATGGAGAGGTCATCGGTCATGTTGTCCGATCTGCTTCCACCGGCGCTCGTCGGGCTTTTGCTTGAATCGCTGAAGCAGACGGCCACTATGGTGGTCGCATCTGCCATTTTGTCCACTTTGATCGGCCTGCCGCTCGGTGTTGCACTTGTTGTCACCAGTCCGGGGCAGTTTCTTGAGCGCTCGGTTTTCAATCGCGTTGCAGGCACTATCGTCAATTTGGTTCGATCTACACCGTTTATCATTCTGATGGTGGCTATCATTCCGTTGACGCGTCTGATCGTAGGAACAACCGTTGGTACTTATGCTGCCGTCGTGCCGCTGACAGTGGCCATCACCCCTCTCTATGCACGTCTCGCCGAAACCGCGATGCGCGAAGTAGACCAAAGCCTGATTGAAGCCGCCGAAAGCATGGGCGCTACACCCATTCAGATCATCTTCAAGGTGCTGTTGCCTGAAGCGCTGCCCGGAATCATTGCAGGGCAAACGGTTACACTTGTCAGTCTCGTTGGATATTCTGCGATGGCAGGAACAGTTGGCGGTGGCGGTTTGGGCGATCTCGGAATTCGCTTCGGATATCAGCGCTTTATGCCGGAAGTTATGGTCGCTGTCGTCATCATTCTGGTTGCAATCGTGCAATCCATTCAGATCACGGGCGACCACGCCGCTCGTTTCGTCAATCACCGCGTGGCGCGCAGCCGTCGCTCACGCTGAGAGTTTTTCAGGAGGTTTCAATGACTATACACACCACGCCGATCAATCTGCCCTTGCTTGATTTATCCCGTTTCAACGGAAGTGTGGAAGAGCGCAGCAGTTTCATAGAGGAGCTTCGCCGGACGCTTCACGACCATGGCTTTTTTTACCTGACAGGGCATGGCGTCGATCCGAAACTTGTGAAAGACGTAGTTGCGACTGCAAAGAGATTTTTCGCGCTTCCTGCGGAAGAAAAACTCAAGATCGAAATGGTGAAATCATCCCATTTTCGCGGTTATAATCGTGCTGGTTTTGAACGTACCCGTGGCCAGCAGGATTGGCGCGAGCAGCTCGATATCAACACGGAATCGGAGCCCGCTGAGATTGTTCCCGATAGCCCGGCATGGAAGCGTCTGATCGGCCCGAACCAATGGCCGGAAGCATTGCCCGAACTTAAGCCTTTGCTGCTTGCCTATCAGGCTGAGGTCACGCGCGTTGGCATTGATATTCTGAAGGCCATTGCCGCGGCTTTGGGACAATCGGAAGACTTTTTCGCCCAAATTTATGAGCCGCATCCATCCCAACTCCTGAAGATTATCCGTTATCCGGGGCGCGACGTGGCGGAAAGCGAGCAAGGAGTGGGGGCACATAAGGACGGCGGTTTCGTTACCGTGCTGCTGCAGGATGTCGTCCCCGGCCTGCGTGTTCAGCGGGAAGATGGAGAATGGATTGATGCGCCCCCGGTTCCTGGCACTTTTGTTATCAATACGGGAGAATTGCTTGAACTTGCCACCAATGGGTTCGTGCGGGCGGATGTACACGGCGTTGTTGCACCTCCAGCTGGCGTGGAGCGCTTTTCCGTCGCCTTCTTCCTGGGTGCTCGATACGATGCAACTATTCCGGTTATAGATTTGCCGGATGAGTTGAAGACCAAGGAGCGCGGCGTCACAGTCGATGCGCTGAATCCAATCTTCCGGGAGGTCGGTGCAAATAATCTCAAAAGTCGCCTCCGGTCGCATCCAGATGTTGCGCGCGCTCATCATGCGGATTTACTGACGCCTGAACAATTGGGAGATCGCACAACCGGATCGGCATATTGAGAGATTGATCGTCTTTTCATGGCGCCACGATCGCGTGATCGTGGCGCATTGTTTAACCCATCCCTTGACGATTAAAGTGCGCTGGTCGCATAAGTCGCCAAGGAACGGGCCGGGGGTATGCCATTGATCCGCGTTTTCGTGGATCAAGCGACACTCTAACGAGTGACGCCGCTTATATTTCGCCGGATTGCAGAGATTTAAAAGCTGCGATTACTGGCAGGGCGGCGATGAGAGGGGAGGCAGTTCGGTGTCAGTTTTTGACGATTTGTCAGGAAAACGTTACGTCGTCTTTGCAAAAGTTTCGGCAAATTGATCGTACAGTTGTCATTTTGAACAATTTATCCCCTTTAAATTTAACAAATCCACGGCTTGATCAGTCAAAGCATCGATGGAAATCTCCCTTACCTTATATAAGCGTGACGTAGGGAGGGGATCGCTGAAATGCCTGTAATGCCCGAATTGTGTGCCGATACCATAGTATATAACGGTACGATCTGGTGTGGATATGAAGAGGGCACGGTCGAAGCCCTGGCTATCTGGCAAGGAAAGGTTCTTGCAACGGGTACACGGGACCAGATTTGGTCTTTGAAGGGCGACAATACGCGTTTGATCGATCTCAAAGGGCGCTTTGCGACGCCTGGACTGAACGACGCTCACCTGCATCTCATTTCCGTGGGACTGACACTCAAGTGGATCGACGCGACGCCGCAAGCGGCACCCACATTGCAAAGTTTGCTCGATGCCATTCGCGAACAGGCTGCTTCTGCACCTCCGGGGGCATGGATCAGGGCGCGCGGCTATGACCAGACGAAGCTCGATGTCGGTCGCCATCCGCATAAGTCGGAACTTGATGCTGTTGCTCCAAACAATCCCGTCATGGTGGTACGCGCATGCGGCCATGTTTCGATCTTCAATTCAAAGGCATTTGAACTGGCAGGTATTGACGAAAGTTCACCTGTGCCAGAGGGCGGGCTGATCGAGCAGAAAAATGGCACTCTGACTGGTATGGTTGCCGAGAATGCTCAAGGGGCTGTCCGCAAGGCTATCCCCAAGGCAACGACGGAAGAGATGATCGAGGCCATTGAGGCTGCGGGAAATCTGCTTCTTTCCTATGGCATAACCAGCGTCATGGACGCCGCTGTCGGTCAGGTCGCAGGATTCGATGAAATCCGCGCCTATAATCTCGCCAAGCTGGATAAGCGTTTGCCAGTGCGCACCTGGCTCGTGCTGCTCGGCGATCCGGGGCCTTCCATCGTAGAGGAATGCTATAATGCCGGTTTTGTGTCCGGCGTTGGTGATGACATGCTGACGGTCGGCGCTGTCAAGATTTTCCTCGACGGCTCTGCAGGCGGACGAACTGCATGGATGAGCAAGCCGTATCTCGGCGACGATAACAATATTGGTGTCCAGATATTGCCGGACGCGGAACTGGAAGCGCTGGTGCTGAATACCCATAAAAAGGGCTATCAACTGGCGTGCCATGCTATCGGCGACGCAGCCATCGGCCAGTTGATCACGGCGTATGAAAAGGCGCTCGCTGCTTATCCCGATCCAGATCGCCGCCATCGTATCGAACATTGCGGTTTCTCTACGGCGGAACAGCATGATCGGATGAAAAAGGCTGGCATTTATCCATGCCCACAGCAGGTCTTCATCTACGACTTTGGTGATGCCTACATTTCTGTTCTCGGCGAAGAGCGCGCAATTTCAAGCTACCCGCTGAAAACCTGGAAAGATCTGGGCTTCAAGCCTGCGACTGGCAGTGATTCACCGGTTTGTCATCCGAATCCCTACCCGAACATCTATTCGATGCTGACGCGCGAAACGGGCAAGGGAACAGTGATGGATGCTCGCGAATGCGTGACCATTGAAGAGGCCCTGCAGGTTTACACGGAGTTTGGTGCCTTCTCTCAGAAACTGGAGAATGTGAAGGGTAAGCTTGTACCTGGACAGGTTGCTGATATTGCGGTCTTTTCACGCAATATGCTCACCGCGAAGCCGGAAGAGATTCTCAACGACACGCATTGTGTTCTTACCGTGCGTGACGGTGAGGTCGTATTCGAACGGTCATGAAATACATGCTCCCGGTTTCCGGGGGCGATAAAAAGAATTGAAGCTAAACGCTTCGGGGCAATTTCGGGCAGCGAAGTTTCGGCAGAACTGCCCGAACGAACGGTTCATCTGAATCGAAAGAATGATACTTGAAGGGGAACAATATGAGAAAATTTGCATTGCTGGCGGCGTTTTCTGCAGTTCTATTGGCCGGAACGGCAGCTTATGCTGCGGACGAGCCGCGTTCGGGAGGAGTCATCAATTTTGTCGCACCTTACGGCGACAGCTTCTCGACGCTCGACATTCAGGCTTCGCCTGCCACGCAGGACGAGTTCTACGCCAAGGCTATTCACCGCACGCTCTATGATTGGGATGCCGATCTCAACAAGCCGGTGCTCGGTCTTGCAACTGATGTGACGGTGTCCGACGACAGGCTCGTCTATACCTACAAGCTTCGTCAGGATGCATTTTTCCACAACGGCAAGCCTTTGACAGCCGATGACATCATCTGGAGTTACACCCGGATAATGGACCCGAAAAAGGCGTTCCCACCGGCACGTTACATTGCTGAGATCAAAGGGGCTGAAGAATATACGCAGGGCAAGGCCAAGGAAATTTCCGGTCTGAAGAAGATTGATGACCATACGCTCGAAATTACGCTGAAGCAGCCAATCGATCCGGGCTTCCAGTTCATGCGCAACAACACCGCCATTTACCCGGCGGGTGAGGGCGATAGCGAGGAGTTCCAGCGTCATCCAATCGGTCTCGGGCCATATAAGTTTGCGGAATATGTTCCCGGCTCCCGCCTGACAGTCGAGAAGTGGGATAAGTACTACGAAAAGGGCAAGCCCTACGCCGACAAGATCAACATCATGATCATGGGTGACGCGGCCGCGCGCGACGTTGCGTTCCGCAACAAGGAAATCGACGTAGCAGTGCTCGGGCCCGCACAATATACGGCCTATCTTGCCGATCCCGAACTGGCGAAGAATATGGTCGAGGTGGCTGAGGTATATACGCGTGCTGTCGGCTTTAATCCAGATTTCAAGCCGTTCCAGGACAAGCGTGTTCGTCAGGCAATCAACTACGCCATCGATAGCGATCTCATCATCAAGCGCCTTGTCAAAGATAAGGCTTATCGTGCTGTTGGTTGGCTTCCGAACTCATCGCCAGCCTTCGACAAGGATGCGAAGCCTTATCCGTATGATCCTGAAAAGGCAAAAGCTTTGCTTGCTGAGGCTGGGTATCCTGACGGCTTCGAGTTTGAGCTGACGGCAACGCAGAACGAGAGCTGGGGCCTGACGATCGTTCAGGCGATCATTCCAATGCTCGCCAAAGTCGGTATCAAGGTGAAGGCAAAGCCAGTCGAAGCGTCGGTACTTGCGGATGTGGTTCCGGCTGGTAATTTCCAGGCCTATATGTGGTCGCTCGAAAGCGGACCGGATGCGCTAACTGCCATGCAGTGCTTCTATTCCACGACCCCACAATCTGCGTGTAACTACCAGAAATTCTCCAACCCGGAATTCGACAAGATTGTCGATGAGGCAAAGGTGGCGAAAACCGAAGAAGAGAAGAACGAACTTCTGAAGAAGGCCAACAATCTGTTGCAGGAAGAAGCGCCGGTGTGGTTCTTCAACTACAACAAGGCGGTCATGGCACATCAGCCATGGTTGCATGGTCTGCAGCCGAACTCGGCAGAGCTCGCAGTTCAGTCCTATGAAAAGCTATGGGTTGATGACACGGTTCCGTCCGGTCGCTAGTTCCGGCTGATCTGGATCGGCCCGCTCGTCATCGGGCGGGCCATTGATCCCCTTTGCTCCAGCGTCTTTTGCGCTGATCCGAAAGGAGGACCATGTGCTCTACTTTATTCTTCGGCGCGTCCTGCAGATGATACCGACGGTTGTCGCTGTGTCATTGTTGATCTTCGTCATTTTCAGTGTTGTTCCGGGCAGCATCGCTTCTGGCCTAATTGCCAATGGCAAGGGCATGAACGACCCCAAAATGGTTGAAAAGATCACCCAGGAATTCGGCCTCGACAAGCCAGTCCATGTGCGTTTTGGCAATTATCTGGTTCAACTGGCGCAGTTTGATCTCGGTACGTCCTATCGATCAAGGCAGCCGGTGGTCTCGCTTATTCAGGAGCGCATGTGGCCCACGCTGAAGCTTGCTTTTGCGGCCATGGGGTTTGCAATCCTGATAGGCGTACCGCTCGGATTTCTCGCCGCACTGAAACCTGGAAGCATTCTCGATAGCGTGACCATGATTGGAGCGGTCTCGGGCCTTTCGCTGCCGCAATTTTGGCTGGGACTGCTGGCCATGTATCTATTTGCACTGACACTTGGATGGTTGCCGAGCTTTGGCTATGGTGATGGTGGTATCCGAAACATTATCCTCCCAGCGCTGACCTTGGGTGTTGCGCCTCTGGCATTACTTGCAAGGACAACGCGCGCAGCCGTGCTGGAAGTGATGGGCGCTGACTTCATCCGTACTGCCCGCTCGAAAGGTATGAGCAGCTTTCGATTGGTGAAATGGCACGTCATGCGCAATGCGCTGGTGCTGATTATCACGACCATCGGCCTACAGTTCGGATCGATGATGGGTCAGGCCGTGGTGGTGGAGAAGCTATTCTCGTGGCCGGGTCTTGGCTCCTTGCTGATCGATAGCGTTTCTTTGCGCGACATTCCCGTCGTGCAGGGGGCAATTCTCGTAATCGTATTGTGGTTTTTGGTCATTAATACGATTGTTGACATTCTCTACGCGGTTATCGACCCGCGCATAAGCCACGAGTAAGCCCATGAAGCTGCGTTTCAATCTCGCATTCGGCGGGTTCGTGTGTATTGTCATTGTGGCAGCGGCTGTCTTTGCGCCATTGCTGGCACACTATAATCCGGTTCTTGATGCCGACCTGATGAATGCCGAACTTCCGCCTGATGCACAGTTCTGGTTCGGCACGGATGCACAAGGCCGCGATGTTTATTCGCGCATCCTCTATGGTGCGCAAGTATCTTTGACTGTTGGTGTCGTCTCGCAATGCATCAACACTGTTATCGGTCTGTGTTTTGGTATTTCGGCCGGTTATTTCGGCGGATGGTGGGACGATTTCGTCAATGGCCTCACCAATCTGATGCTGGCAATTCCGTCGCTGATCTTTGCGCTGGCAATCATGGCTGTACTCGGCCCCGGCTTGCCGAGCCTGCTGCTCGCACTTGGTCTGACGAACTGGTCCTGGACTTGCCGCATTGCGCGGAGTTCTACACTGTCGCTCAAAAAGCAGGGCTATATTCAGGCGGCCAAGATGCTCGGTTATAGCGATGTCCGCATCATGATCACGCAGATCGTGCCAAACATGATCGGACCTATTCTTGTGATCGGCACGCTCGGAATGGGCGATGCAATTCTTGCGGAGGCAGCACTTTCCTATCTCGGGCTCGGGATCAGTCCACCTGATCCAAGCTGGGGCAATATGCTCACTGATGCGCGCGAGTTGATCGTAAATGCGCCTTGGGCTGCAGTGTTTCCCGGTCTGGCCATCTTCTTCACTGTACTTGGGCTCAACCTGTTCGGCGACGGTCTTCGCGACTGGCTCGACCCGCATATGAGGACCCGCAAGGTATGAGCGAACAAGCACTTCTTGAGGTAGAAAACCTTCGGATCGATATCGTCTCCGGTTCGAGCAAACATAATGTGGTCGAGGATGTATCGTTCACTATTGGAGCTGGCGAGACATTCGGTCTGGTCGGAGAGTCCGGTTGTGGAAAAAGCATCACCGCGCTGTCGATGATCGGGCTTTTGCGCAAGCCGCTGTCGATAACCGGAGGAACGATCCGCTTTAAAGGGCAAGACCTGCGATCCATTTCGTCGCGCGAAATGCGCAAGCTGCGTGGCAATCGTATAGCGATGATCTTTCAGGAGCCGATGACTGCTCTCAATCCGTTGTCGCCAGTAGGTCGACAGATTGCGGAAATGTTCGTGCTGCATCAAGGTGCCACTTGGCACGAGGCTGAGCGCAAGGCGGTCGAAGCGCTTGCGAGTGTTCAAGTTCCTGCGCCAGAGCAACGTGTGAAGAACTATCCGCATCAGATGTCGGGTGGTATGCGTCAGCGCGTGATGATTGCTATTGCACTTGCATGCAACCCTGATCTGCTGATCGCTGATGAACCCACGACCGCACTCGATGTGACGGTTCAGGCGGAAATTTTGCGTCTGATGCAAGAACTTTGCACAGCGCGAGGGACGTCCGTTCTGATGATCAGTCACGATCTGGGAGTCATTGCGAAAATGTGCCGTCGCGTGGGTGTCATGTACGCAGGACATCTGGTCGAAGAACGCATAACAGCAGGTCTGTTCCACCATCCGGCGCACCCTTATGCGCATGGTCTTCTGGCTTCTCTCCCGCAGCTCGGCTCGCGTCAGAAGGAGGGGCAGTTGCGGCTACAGGAAATCGAAGGTGTTGTGCCGTCGATTTCCGCTTTTCCAAAAGGCTGCAGATTCGAGCCGCGTTGCACGCGCGCGACCGATGTTTGTCGTGCGCAAAAGCCGGGCTGGACGCCACTTGAGGATGCCGGTGTGGTGAGGTGTTTCCATCATGAATGATATGCATTCAACCAAACTAGTAGAACCATTGGTCCGTATTGACGATGTCTGCGTTTACTTCCCTGTGAGCGGCGGCATTTTCAGTCCTTCCAAGCAATTGTTGCGTGCCGTTAACAATCTCAGCCTGACTCTTAACAAGGGTGAGTGCCTTTCGATTGTGGGAGAATCTGGTTGCGGTAAGTCTACACTTGCACTGTCCATCGTCGGCTTGCAGAAGCCGACCAGTGGGCAGATCTATTTCGAAGGACGTCCGATCACCGGAAAGAACGAACCATCCCGGTTGGAACGGGCCAAGATGGCACAAATGGTCTTTCAGGACCCATTCGCTTCACTGAACCCGCGGCAGACAGTCTACACGTCGCTGGCCGCGCCTTTGCGACTTCACGGCGTGACATCGCGCAGCGAGGTTGATGGACGTATTGAAGAAATTTTGTGTCTCGTCGGTTTGAAGCCCGAGCAGGCAAAGCGTTTTCCGCACGAGTTTTCCGGCGGCCAACGTCAGCGTATCGGGATTGCGAGAGCACTGTTACTTAATCCGAAAGTTATCGTTCTTGATGAACCGGTCTCGGCGCTTGATGTTTCAATCCGAGCACAAATCATCAATCTGCTGCTGGAGTTGAAAGAGCGACTTGGCCTTTCCTACATCATGATCAGCCATGATTTGAGCGTCGTTGAGCACATGAGTGATCGTGTAGCCGTGATGTATTTTGGCCAGATTGTCGAAAGCGGTCCGTGGGACCGGATTTTCTCAAATCCGACGCATCCTTATACACGGCGACTGATTTCAGCCATCCCCGATCCGATGACGGAATTGGCGGGCGGTCGTTTGATCGATGATCAAAACCCGCCGCAAGCACCTCAAGGGTATGAATTCTATCCTGAGAGCTTCGGCTCACATGATGTTCACGAAGTGCCGCCACTAACACAATTCATCGATATTGGTGGGGATCAGCGTATCCGTGTTATCGAGAAAGCTTGAACTTCAAGTAGCAAACTAAAAAGCGCCGCTAAGTGGCGCTTTTTAGTTTGTGATCGTGAAAGGATCATCCGCTGATCAGCTTTACTTCCATGAAGTCTTCCAAACCCCACTTGCCGCCTTCGCGACCATTGCCCGATTGCTTGTAGCCGCCGAACGGACTACCAGGTGCGCGCGATGTGCCGTTGATCTGCACCATGCCAGCGCGCAATTTGCGGGCCACGCGTTTTGCGCGTTCTGGACTACCAGTCTGAATATAGGCTGCAAGTCCATATGGCGTGTCGTTGGCAATGGCAATGGCTTCTTCTTCCGTATCGAAAGGGATCATTGCAAGCACCGGCCCGAAGATTTCTTCGCGAGCAATCGTCATGTCATTGTTCACATCGGCAAAGACGGTTGGTTTGACGAAGTCACCTTCGGTGAACCCGTCTGGGCGCCCTGTACCACCTGCCACAAGCCGTGCACCTTCATCAATGCCCTTCTGGATCAGCTGTTGAACTTTCTCGAACTGGATCGAGGAAGAAAGCGGGCCAATGTGATCGCCTTCCGTGGCTGGGTCGCCGACCTTGGTGTCTGCGGTCACCTTCTTGGCGATTTCCACGGCCTTGTCGTAAACGGAGCGCTCCACCAGCATGCGCGTTGGCGCATTACAGGACTGTCCGGTATTCTCAAAGCAATGCGCAAGGCTACGTGCCATGGTCTTTTCCAGATCGGTATCCGCAAAAACGATGTTCGGTGACTTGCCGCCAAGTTCCAGCGAAACGCGCTTTACCGTTGCTGCTGCGGCCCGCGAAACTGCCGTCCCCGCGCGGGTCGAGCCGGTGAAGGACATCATGTCGACGTCTGGGTGTTGCGACAACGCTTCTCCAACAACGGTGCCTTCCCCATTGACGAGATTGAAAACACCTTTCGGGAAGCCCGCCTGATCCACAAATTCAGCAAACAGCATAGCCGACATCGGCGCGATTTCGGACGGCTTCAGGATGACAGTGCAGCCAACAGCAAGCGCAGGAATAACTTTCAGCGCGATCTGGTTCATTGGCCAATTCCATGGCGTAATAAGGCCACAAACACCGATCGGTTCGCGTACGACCATCTGGTTGGGGTGTTTCGGAGAAAGGATCTCTTCGAACTCGAAGTTTTCGAAGGCCGCGATGAAAGCCTTGGTATGAGAGAGGCCTGCAGCAGCCTGCGATTCACGTGCAAGTGTGATTGGTGCACCCATTTCGAGTGAAATTGCCTTGGCCATTTCCTCCAGGCGGGTTTCGTAAATTTCCACTAACCGCCGGATATAGCCGATGCGTTTTTCTGATGGCGTTTCGCTCCAGGACGGAAAAGCCTTGCGTGCGGCTGCGACCGCGAGATCAATGTCCTTTGAAGAACCCGCAGAAATGACGGCATAAGGCTTTTCGTTGGCGGGATTGATGACCTCAATGGTCCTGGCGTCTATTGGAGCGCGCCACGCTCCATCAATATAGAAGTCAGTTTTCTGGTCGAGGTTTTTCTGAAGCATCGTGCTGTCCTCCGTCGCACTTAATGTTCAGGGTCAGTATATGCCAACCCGATTTGAATTCGACACTAATGCGCGGATATGGCGGCGTCAAAACAGAAGGGTGCATGGAAACATCAATTTTTCTTATTCATTATCGTAGGCTTCGACATCGAAGCCCAGCGCGACCAATCCTTCCTCCAGATAATCTCCCAGAAGTGGTGTGCCGATGAGATACTTGGCTTCGCGGCCATTGTCGCGATCGGCGGCGGTTGAGAGGGCTTCGTCCCATTCATCGGCGCTGAAGTCGCCGCGACCTACCCACATAAGCGCAAGCAATTCCTGCCGCTCATCGATATTCAGGGAGCGGATAGCCGCAAAAAGTTCTTTGCGAGTTGGGTTTGCTAGAGAGGCATCGAGAATATCAACTTCATTGTCGTCGCTGGCGTTAGAACCGGATTCTTCATCGGTTGCGGGAACCTGAACATCATATTCTCGAGCTTTCGCAATGATAAATTCCAGATTCTCGATATTGTTAACCAGCTCGACCACGCTTGCCTCCTTCACCTTGGTTATTTGGCAAACAACGCTTTCGCAAAGGCTTGGTTCCGGCTTTCTCAGGGAGCTGGATCAGCTTCGCGCAGCCTGTAGCCGACGCCTGTTTCGGTTAGAATATAATGCGGCTGATCCGGGGATTTTTCAATCTTCTGTCGTAGCTGGCGGACATAGATGCGAAGATATTGAACGTCAGCTGCGGGTCCCCAAACCTGATTTAGAATATGATGATGTGTCAGCACTTTTCCAGAATGCTGTACGAGAAGGCGCAGAATGTCATATTCCTTCGGTGACAATTTAACTTCGTCGCCGTTGAGTTTCACAATGCGGCGAACAAGATCGACCGTAAGGCCGCCGCTCTGGAAAAGCGGCTTTTCTCCCTGCTGTTGCAGTCTGTGGCGTAATGCGACCCGTAAACGCGCGGCAAGTTCTTTCATACCGAAGGGTTTCGGGACGTAATCATCAGCCCCTTCTTCAAGTGCACGGACGATCCCCGCTTCGTCGGTGCGGCTTGAGAGGATGAGAATGGGCAAGGTCACGCCGTTCTCTCTCCAGCGTTGCAGCAAAGCGTGCCCGTCAGTATCGGGAAGCCCCAGATCGAGTAGCACGATATCGGGCTTTTCCGTTGCAATGTGCGCGTCAGCTTCGCCGCCGTTCACCGCCTCGACAACGGTATAGCCTTCGGTCGTCAGTCCAACCCGCAGTAACTTCCGGATGGCCGGTTCATCGTCGACAACAAGAATTTTCAATTTCGGATCGTTCATGAGCTTCTGTCAATTTCATCAGCCGGGACGGGCAATGTGATTGTAAAAATGGCACCAGCGCCTTCATGCCGATTGCTTGCCCGAATAGAACCTCCCATTGCTTCGATGAAACCACGAGCGATGGAAAGCCCCAGTCCGGTTCCGGCCTGCACATGGTCACCTTTACGAACACGATAGAATGTATCGAACACACGTTCCAGATCATTCGGGGGAATACCAGGCCCCCAATCGCTGATTTCGAGTGTCATACGAGACGGTCCAGCATGGGCCTTAATCGTAACCGGTGTGTTTTCAGGGGCGTATTTCGCTGCATTGTCGAACAAATTGAACAGGACCTGCTCGAACAGAACGGCATCAAGCTGAACCATGGGCAAATCAGCTGGGACAGAAATATTGACCTGATGATGGGCCAATATTTTGGCCGCACGATTAAGTGCGGCTCCGATAAGGTCGCCAATGTAGTGAAATGATAGATTAGGCTTCATTGCCCCGGCTTCGATCCGCGTCATATCGAGGAGGTTTGCGATGAAACGGTTTAAGCGCTCCGATTGGTCCACCACGGTTGCGATCAGATCGGACCGATCGGCATCTGGCAATGAGCTGGAATAATCACGCAAGGTTGTAGCGGCACCAAGAATTGCGGCAAGCGGGGTCTTCAGATCGTGGGAGATTGAAGTAAGGAGAGCTGAACGCAGCTTGTCGGCTTCCGCTGCCAGCTTGGCTCGCTCCACATCACCAACAAGCTGAACGCGTTCGATAGCAATTGCGGCCTGATCGGCCAAGGCTTCTAAGAGGCGTTGTTGTTCTGGCGTGAGGATGGGCCCCATGCGGTCATTGTCGAGGCCGATCACGCCCACGGATGTTCGTGCTGTTTTGAGAGGCAGATAGAGCCGCTTGGCACCCGGCAGCGTATTAGCACCACGTCCGGCCGGGAGATCGTGTTCCCATGTCCAGTGTGCGGCAGCGATATCCGCATCATCAAGCGTGTCATCCGGAGGATAACCGCCCCTGACTGCAATTGTGTTTCCTTCAGGAAGAAGGATCACGACGCGGACCCTGAGCATCGACGCGATCTGGAATGCGGTTGCCCAAAGCACGTCATCAAGTGAGCCTGTCCCGGCCAGCTTTTTGCTGAAAAGATACAGGTCTTCCGTCATGCGTGCACGCTGGCGCGCGGCTGCCGCTTGGCGCTGCACTCGGCTTGCCAGATTGCTGGCAATGAAACTCACAAACAGAAAGAAAATTAATGCTACGACGCTTTCGGGATCGGCGACAGACAATGTGTAGAGTGGTGAAAGAAAGAAGAAATTATAGGCAAATGCGCTAAGCACCGATGAAAAAAGTGCTGGCCAGAGGCCGAGGGTAACTGCAACACCAAGGACGCCGACAACAAATACAAGAGCTATGCTGCGCACGTCCAAAAACTGGTCGAGCAGCAACCCAGCGATAAGTGCTACGCCCGTCATGGCAATACCGATCAGATACGGTCGGATATCGAGCGTTGCCTTCTGTCTGGCGGTGCCGACCTTGCGGCTGGTTCCTCCGTATTCGTGCTCGACACCTGCCGTAATATGAATATCGATGGCACCGGAAAGCCGGACGAGCTCGCGCGCAATGGAGCCGTCGATCATCTCACGCCAGCGCGACTTTATGGATTTTCCGGCGACGATCTGAGTGAAGTTGTGGGCTGAAGCGTAGCGAACAATATCTTCAGCGACGGACTGGCCCGGAATGATGATTGTTTCCCCGCCAAGCTGTTCGGCGAGCCTTAGTGCTGTCGCGAGCCTGTCCTTAGCTTCTTCAGTAAGCCCAGCGGAACGTGCGGTTTCGATATGAATGGCCGCCCAAGGTGCGCGAAGACGATCTGCAAGCCGACGCGCGTAACGAACCAGCGATACACTACGGGGACGCTCGTCGATGGCAACCAATATGCGGTCGCCAGCGGCCCACGGCCCTTCGATAGCATGGGCTCGCATATGGCTGACAAGTTGCTCGTCCACACGCTGGGCGGTACGACGGAGCGCCAGTTCTCGTAGTGCTGTCAGATTTCCCGGAGAAAAATAATTGCGGATTGCCCGTTTTGCAGTTTTCGGGAGATAAATCTTGCCTTCATTGAGGCGCTTGATGAGATCATTCGGCGTGAGATCGATCAATTCGATGTCGTCGGCACGGTCGATGATACTGTCGGGCACAGTTTCGCGTACCCGGATGCGGGTGATTTGTGCCACGACGTCGTTAAGGCTTTCGACGTGCTGGATATTGAGCGTCGTATAAACATCAATTCCATGGGCCAGAATTTCCTCGACATCCTGATAACGCTTAGGATGCCTGCTGCCCGATGCGTTTGTGTGCGCCAGTTCGTCCACAAGAACCAGTTGTGGTCTGCGGGCCAACACCGCATCGATATCCATTTCATCAAGTTGATGACCACGGTAGGAGACTTGCGCACGAGGCACGATTTCGAGCCCCTCAGTCAGGGCTTGGGTTTCCGCTCGCCCATGTGTTTCCACAACGCCGATGACGACATCTATTTCGTCGGCTTTGCGCGCGCGGCCCGACATCAGCATTTCATAGGTCTTGCCGACGCCCGGCGCAGCACCGAGAAATATCTTCAGGCGGCCGCGCGTCTCGCGTTCCGCTTGTTCGAGTAGAGCATCGGGTGAGGGTCTGTTCTCGCCGAAGCGAAGCGGATCCGATGTCAAATAAAGCTCCTGGAGGAAAGGGGCGACAAATCATGCCGCCGCCAGTTATTCTACTTGGTGCTGGTCCTGTCCAGAACAAGGTTCAGCTTTAAAACATTGACCACCGGTTCACCGAGGAAACCGAGTTCACGGGCTTCAACCTGTTTCTCGACGATTCCACGCAGTGCGGCTTCATCAATCCCGCGCGCTTTCGCAACACGAGGCACCTGATAAAAAGCTGCTTGCGGTGAAATATGCGGATCGAGACCGCTTGCGGATGTTGTCACCAGGTCAATCGGCAGTGGCGCAGCGCCTTCGCCTTCTGCCAGAGGAGCGGCGTCGGCTTTAACCCGCTCAATCAGTTTTGGATTAGTTGGGCCGAGATTGGAACCGCCGGAACTCGCGGCATCATAACCGTTTTGTCCTGCGGCAGATGGTCGACCGTGAAAGTAGCGATCGCCGGTAAAACCTTGTCCGATCAATTCGGAGCCAATGATCGTACCGTCCTTTTGGATCAGGCTGCCATTGGCATTGGCAGGAAAGATCGCCTGTGCGATACCCGTCATACCAAGCGGATAGAGCAAACCGGTTATGACGGTAAGGGAAACGATCATGACGAGCGCTGGACGAAGTTGTTTCAGCATTTTCGCTAATCCTTATGCGAGGCCAAGGGCAGTAATGGCCATATCGATGGCCTTTATGCCGATGAACGGAACGATGACGCCGCCGAGGCCGTAGATCAGGAGATTGCGCGAGAGGAGCGCACCTGCGCCGACCGGCTTGTAGGTTACGCCTTTCAACGAAAGTGGGATCAGAGCCACAATGATCAAAGCGTTGAAGATTATGGCTGACAGAATGGCGCTCTGTGGCGTAGCCAGACCCATGATATTGAGCGCCCCAAGCTGGGGATAGAAGGCCAGAAACATCGCAGGAATAATTGCAAAATACTTTGCGATATCGTTGGCGATGGAGAAGGTTGTCAACGCTCCGCGCGTCATCAGCAATTGCTTGCCGATTTCAACGATTTCGATGAGCTTGGTGGGATCGCTGTCGAGATCGACCATATTTCCGGCTTCGCGTGCGGCAACCGTACCGGTATTCATGGCCACGCCGACATCGGCCTGCGCAAGAGCGGGGGCGTCGTTGGTGCCGTCGCCGCACATTGCAACAAGTTTGCCCTTGGCCTGTTCCTCGCGGATCAGCGACAATTTGTTTTCTGGTGTTGCCTGCGCAAGAAAGTCGTCCACGCCGGCTTCAGCAGCTATGGCTGCCGCAGTCATTGGGTTATCACCGGTGATCATGACCGTGCGGATTCCCATGCGACGTAACTCTGCAAAACGTTCGCGGATACCGCCTTTGACGATGTCCTTCAGATGCACAACGCCGAGAAGATGGCCGTCTTTAGCGACAGCAAGCGGTGTGCCGCCAGCCTTGGCGATTGTGTCAACGATGGATTGCAGTTCCGAGAGTGTTCTTTCATCCGCGAGGCTGCTCTGTCCTACATAGGCGAGCACAGCATCCACAGCGCCCTTGCGAATGACGGACCCTTCAATGTCGACCCCGCTCATGCGGCTCTGTGCTGTGAATGGTACGAAATGCGCGTGAAGCCCCTGCATGTCGCGCCCGCGCAACCCGTATTTTTCCTTGGCGAGAACGACGATGGAACGACCTTCCGGTGTTTCATCGGCAAGAGAGGCCAGTTGCGCTGCATCGGCAAGTTCTTGCTCGGTTACGCCATTGACCGGCACAAAAGCAGTTGCCTGACGATTGCCAAGAGTGATCGTTCCGGTCTTGTCGAGGAGAAGGGTGTCGACGTCACCTGCTGCTTCCACTGCACGCCCGGACATGGCAAGCACATTGAAGCGTACGAGGCGGTCCATGCCTGCAATGCCAATAGCAGAAAGCAAGGCGCCGATTGTGGTCGGGATCAGGGTGACGAAAAGTGCGACCAGTACCGTGACAGAGATATAGCCGCCTGCATAAGTCGCAAAGCTCGGGATCGTAACAACGGCGAGAACGAAGATCAGCGTCATGCCTGCAAGCAGAATATTGAGCGCGATCTCATTTGGCGTTTTCTGGCGTTCGGCGCCTTCCACGAGACTGATCATCTTGTCGATGAAGGTCGAACCTTGCGCGGCTGTGATACGAACCTTGATCCAATCGGACAGGACCTGCGTTCCGCCTGTAACGGCAGAGCGGTCGCCACCGGATTCTCGGATGACCGGCGCGGATTCGCCAGTGATGGCAGCTTCGTTGACGGACGCCACACCTTCGATGACTTCTCCATCTGAGGGAATAATGTCATTCGCTTCTACTAGAACGATATCGCCAACTTTCAAGCTCGTTCCCGGCACGCTTTTCCAGCTTGGGCCTTCGGGATTGTCCATAAGTTTGGCTTGCGTTTCCGTTCGCGTCCGGCGCAACGAATCCGCCTGTGCTTTGCCGCGGCCTTCTGCGACGGCCTCGGCAAAATTGGCAAACAGGACTGTGAACCACAGCCACAATACGATTTGGAATGAGAAGCCGACATTTGGATTGGCGGTGGCCACGTCTTTCAGAAGCAGCAATGTCGTGAGTAGCGAAACGACAGCAACCACAAACATTACCGGGTTGCGTGCAAGGCTTCTTGGGTTGAGCTTGCGAAAGGCATCGCCGATGGCGGGTAAAAGGATGCGGGCATCGAGAATGCTCGCGGATTTGGACTGGCTCATAACAGAGGCTCCAGTAAAATTACGTTTCCGTTCGGAAAGCTCAGATCAATCCGGCAAGCTGAACCGCGAGAAGAAGGACGGTCGTTGCCAGAAGGATCGAGAGAATGCAGCTTGAGGGTTTCAGCATCAAAACATCTGCCCCTTCACCATAGAGAGGTGTTCGGCAATGGGACCGAGTGCCAGCGCTGGGAAGAAGATCAAACCTCCAACCACAAGGATGACGCCGATCAGCAAGCCTACGAAAAGCGGGCCGGTTGTAGGGAAGGTGCCTGCAGATTGGGGAGCTGCTTTCTTGGCGACAAGTGAACCGGCTATTGCCATTGCAGGAACGATCACCAGAAATCGGCCCATCAGCATGGCGAGACCTATGGTGATATTGTACCAGGGCGTGTTGCCGGAGAGGCCGCCAAAGGCCGAACCGTTGTTCGCTGTGCCTGAAGTATAGGCGTAGAGGATTTCCGAGAAACCATGCGGTCCGGGATTGGCGATGGAGGCCAGACCTGTCGGAAGAACCGAAGCGATGGCCGTAAAACCCAGGATTGACAGTGGAAGGCAGAGCACGGCGAGCATCGCCATTTTTACTTCCTTCGCCTCGATCTTCTTGCCGAGATATTCCGGAGTACGTCCAACCATCAGCCCGGCCACGAAAATGGCAACGACGACGAACAGGACGATACCGTAGAAGCCTGCGCCTACACCGCCGATGATAATCTCTCCCAGCATCATATTGATCATGGGGATCATTCCGCCCAGTGCTGTCATGCTGTCATGCATGGCGATCACCGCACCGCATGATGCGGCGGTTGTGACGACGGCGAAAAGTGCGGACATCGCAATGCCGAAGCGTGTTTCCTTGCCTTCCATATTACCGCCATCAATGCCGAGAGCATGGATGAGGGGATTGCCTGCCGTTTCCGCCCAGTAGCAGATAGCAACGCCTGCGACGAACAATATGCCCATGGCAGCAAAAATCGCCCAACCTTGGCGTTCGTTGCCGACCATTCGCCCGAAGACGTTGGTAAGCGAAGCGCCGATTGCGAAAATCGCAACCATCTGGATCATGTTGGAGATGGCATCCGGGTTTTCAAAAGGATGCGCGGAGTTGGCATTGAAGAAGCCGCCGCCATTGGTGCCGAGCATCTTGATGGCAAGCTGCGAGGCAACCGGGCCAAGTGCGATCACCTGTCTTGCGCCTTCCAGCGTCGTTGCTTCAGCATAAGCCCCAATCGTTTGCGGTACGCCGAGGCTGACGAAAGCTAGTGTGAGAACGATGCACAAGGGCAAAAGGACGTAGAGCGTGCAGCGCGTAAGATCGACCCAGAAACTTCCGAGTGTTTTCATGGATTTGCGCGAGAACGCGCGAATGAGCGCTATGGCGATGGCAACGCCAGTAGCGGCTGAAACGAAGTTCTGCACCGTCAGCCCTGCCATTTGTGTTAGGTAGGACATCGTGCTTTCGCCGCCGTAGTTCTGCCAGTTGGTGTTAGTCACAAAACTGGCAGTGGTGTTGAAGGCGAGATCTGCCGGAACGTTGCTCATACCCATCGGATTGAAGGGCAGGGAGCCCTGAAACCGTTGCAGTATATAAAGCAGCAGAAAGCCGGCCAAATTGAATAGCAAGAGGGAGACGGTGTAGGTTATCCAATGCTGTTCTTCTCGTTCGCTTGTGCCGGCGAGGCGATAAAGCCCTCGCTCGACTGGAACGAGGACAGGTGAAAGGAAAGTCCGTTCACCGCTGAAAACACGCGTCATGTAACCGCCGAGCGGTTTGACGAGCAAAATGATGATCCCGCAAAAAACGAGGATCTGAATCCATCCATTGAGTGTCATGGTCTTTTCCGAGGCCTGAAAGGCTGCCGGGTACGCGGGCTTGGCCGCAGATTGGCCTAGAACCGCTCCGGTCGTATGAGCGCGTAAAGGAGATAAGCGGCTATGAAGGCTGCAACCAGAGCGCCAGCGATGTATTCAATCATCATGGCGATGCCTCAAAGCCGTTCGCAGATGCGCAAATAGCCGAATATCAGTGCGAAAAAGCCAATCCCAATTGCAAGGACGGCGAAATCCATTGTCATGCCTGAACTGCCCCTTAGGGACTCCCTGTTTCTTACAGGGGCATTATGTTGCCGCACCGCATAGGGTTTCGAGAGTAGGCGCAACACCAAAAAATAAAAAAATCATATATGGAATGAGGCCGCTGAAGGCCGATGTTGCGTCTCATATTTTTCAGGAATGGGAGTCATATTGTGGCTGCTGCTGCACGTCCGGCTGTCCGCCCGGAAAAGATGGAGCCACCGAGAAATGTTCCTTCAAGCGCGTTGTAACCATGATAACCGCCGCCGCCAAATCCCGCAGCCTCGCCTGCTGCATATAATCCAGGCACTTTTTCGCCAGCCGCATTAAGTACCTGGGCATCCATATCGGTATGCAAGCCACCAAGCGTCTTGCGCGTCAAAATATGAAGTTTGACAGCAATAAGCGGACCATTGGTTGGGTCGAGCAGAGAATGCAGTGGCACCGCGCGCGTGAGACGGTCTCCGATATAGGCGCGGGCATTGTGAATTGCTATCACCTGCGCATCCTTGGAGTAGCGGTTCGTTATTTCGCGATCCCGCGCTTCGATTTGATCGCGGATATGATCAGGTCTAAGAAGCTTTTCTCCCGTCAAACCATTCATTTTTGCAACGAGTTCGTTCAGATTCCCCGCTGTAATGAAATCTACCCCATTATCCAGAAATGCCTTGACCGGCGGTGGCGGTGCTTTGCCGAGACGGCTTTTGAGCAATAGCTTCCAGTCCTTGCTGGTGAGGTCGGGGTTTTGCTCCGATCCTGACAGAGAGAATTCCTTGTGGATGATCTTCTCGGTCAAAATAAACCAGGAATAGTCGTGGCCGGTCGAAAGAATGTGCTTGAGCGTGCCAAGCGTATCGAACCCTGGAAGATATGGGGCAGGAAGACGATTACCCTTGGCATCGAACCACATGGATGACGGTCCGGGCAGAATGCGAATGCCATGGTTCGGCCAGATCGGGTTCCAGTTTCGCACGCCTTCCGTATAGTGCCACATGCGATCGGCATTGATGACATGCCCGCCCGCAGCAACGGCAATATCGATCCCGCGCCCGTCGACATGAGCCGGAACGCCCAATACCATTTCTTTCGGAGGAATACCGAGTCTGTCGCGTGGCCACGCCCTTCGAACCTTGTCCGGGTCACCGCCTATGCCGCCGGACGTGACGATTACGCAGTCAGCAAAATAGGCAAATTCGCCAATGGTATCGCGTGACGAAGATTGCCCACGCTCGACAGTCGATGGTGCCAGCACCTCTCCATAGACACCACTGACGCGCCCGCCGGTAGTAGCGATGCTGTTGACTCTATGACGGCATTTTAGGGTTATGAGTCCTTTGCTGATTGCTCCGCGGAGCGACCGTTCGAACGGTGCTACGACAGCAGGTCCTGTTCCCCAGGTCACATGAAAGCGCGGCACTGAGTTACCATGTCCATCTGCTTTTGCTCCACCACGCTCTGCCCATCCGACAACAGGAAACCAACGCATGCCGAGACCATGAAGCCAGGGCCGCATTTCTCCGGAGGCAAACTCCAGATAGGATTCAGCCCAGCGTTTTGGCCAATGATCTTCGGGACGGTCAAACTGTGCCGATCCGAACCAGTCCTGTCGCGCGAGATCGATATTGTCTTTGATGCCAAGGCGACGCTGTTCGGGACTGTCGACCATGAAGAGCCCACCGAGAGACCAGAAAGCTTGTCCACCGATGGAATTTTCACCTTCCTGTTCGAAGAGAATGACTTTGCGTCCGGCTGCAGCCAGTTCGTGAGCGGCGACAAGTCCCGCCAGTCCTGCTCCAATGATTATCGCATCAGCATCGGCCATCCCCGCTTCCTCTCTCCCAAAAGGCGCTTGATGAAAGCATCGTGACCGAAGGGGTGAAGTGTTGCAAGCGGTGACCGAATGTATTCAACCGAAGAAATAAGGCGTAATCCAGTCGGCAATCAGCTTGATGGAAAGTCCGAACAATGTCAGCTGCACCAGCAGGAAAAATGGACCGTCAGGCATGATCCGTGTCAGCTTTGCGCCAACAAAGGTTCCAATGACGGCAGCAGGAACAAGCCAAAGGCCGAGGGATGTATCGAGATTGGAAAACTGCTGCAATTGCCAGTAGGGCACAAGCTTTACGGCGTTGACTATGGCAAAGAGTATAGTCGATGTGCCAGCGAAAACCAGTTTTGGAAGGTGCTGCGGGAGCACATACATCTGAAACGGTGGTGCGCCGGAATGAGAGACGAAACTGGTAAGGCCTGTAAGCACACCCCAAAAGACACCGCCGGGGACGTCCGCCTTGCGCGCCTTCTTGCGATAGCGTGCTCCGAACCACGCGTTGAAACAGAAAAGGATGCCGACCAATCCGACAAGCATTCCGATGAATGTCGGAGACAGATGCGCGCTGAACATCCACCCAATGCCTACGCCGAGAATTGCCGCCGGGGTCAGTATCGCCAGATTACGTGCGGAAAAGTGGTGGCGATAAAGATACAAGCCGAACATGTCGCTGATGACATAGATCGGAAGCAAAAGCGCAGCAGCAGTAACTGGTGATATGACCAATGCCATCAACGGAACGGCAAGTGTACCGACCGACGGCAAGCCACCTTTCGAAAGCCCGACAACAAATGCCGCAATAACTGCGATTGCGAGAAAAAGGGGCGGATGTTCGATCATGTGATGATGGGGTCAGCTATTGTGGGAGAAGGAACAAACCTCTTCGGTCCAACGACCGGAGATGTTGTGTTTGGATATCAGGCGTGAGCCCACTCCCAATAAAGAGCACGAGCGCGTTTGGTCAGCGGCCCATATTCCAGTTTGCGATCATCGAAACCGATAATCGGCACGACTTTGCTCATATTGCCGGAGGAGAAGATTTCGTCTGCCTGGCGGAAGTCTTCGATCTTCAGTGTCGTTTCGTGAACGGTGACGCCCGCTGCGCGCAGCAAATTGATGACACGCTGGCGCGTGATGCCGTTAAGGAATGTGCCGTTGGGAACTGGCGTGAAAACTTCGTCGCCACGCACCATGAAAACGTTCGAGGTAGCTGTTTCGGCAACATTGCCAACAACGTCAGTCACCAATGCATTGTTAAAGCCCTTTGCCTTTGCTTCCCGCAGCATTCGCGCATTGTTTGGATAGAGGCAAGCCGCCTTGGCATTGACGGGCATGACTTCCAGATATGGCCGACGGAACGACGTCGTGGTGATGGTGAAACCCTTCGGCTCAACCATAGGGATCGCTTCAAGGCAGAGTGCGAAATCCGTGGATGATGCAAGTGGAGCGACTGTGCTGGCGTCACCTTCTTCTGCCCAGTACATGGGACGGATATAAACATCTGTTCCGGGCGTGAATTTTTTCAGACCCTCGCGCGCAAGAGCTTCGATATCGTTGGCGGAGAGTGTTGGTTCCAGTCCCAGAGCACAGGCTGAGTCGTTTGCACGTGCTGAGTGACGGTCAAGATCCGGTGTAACACCTTCAAACAAGCGCGCGCCGTCAAATACTAGCGAACCAAGCCAAGTCGCTTGTGATGCTGCACCAAGAATGCGAACATCTCCTTCACGCCATTCGCCCTTGTAATAGGTCCACATCGCCCGTTTATCGGTCATTTCCCTAGTCCTTTGACAGTATATTTCGCGTGCTTCTGCCCGCGTCAGAGCACATCCAAACACAGATCGCTATCGGAAAAATGCTTGGTGCGTCTCGATATGATTGAATCAGGTCAATGTCCTAAGCACTTCTGTTTTAAGTGTTATTCCGTCGATCATGGACAGCTGCCACATCGTAGAAGCAGGCAACGTCGGAGACAAGCGCGAACTTGTCGCTGTTGACCTTCAAGATTGTTCTACTTTGTCTTCCAAAAGCGCCGGAGTTGGTTCCGATGTGACAACAGCCGGAGGCCCCTCAACGCCACGTTGTCTCTCGCGGATGAAGGTGAAGAGGCCGGAAATGGTAATGAGAGCAATGCCGATCAGCATTGGCGTGTCTATATGATCGTGGAAAACAAAATATCCGAAAAGGATCGCCCAGATCATCTGGCTATACTGTGGAGAGGCAATAGCGCTCGCTGGAGCGCGTTGGGCCGCAAGCATCAAGAGGATATTGGCGAGGGCTGCAAGCAGGCCGTAGCCCGCGAGATAAACCCATTGCTCGGTATTTGGCGCTTCATAGGACGGGGTCATCAAGGCCCCGCAGATGACAATAGGGCCGATTAGCCCGCTTGTATAAAGCGATATGCGCTTTTCGTGCTTGCCCATAACCCGGAAGATGATGATGCTCATCGCACCACCCATGCCAGCGGCAAGCGCGCCGAGATGACCGATTGAGAGCTCCCTGAATCCGGGGCGAAGCACAATCAGAACGCCGACAAAACCGATGAGAACTGCAGACCATCGCCGCCAGCCAACCTGCTCCTTCAAGAACACCACTGAAAGTATTGTTACATAGGCCGGGAGCAGGAAAATGAGCGCGAAGGCTTCTGCCATGGAGAGATGCGTGAATGCCGTAACGCTCCCTATCGTGCCTATGGCAGCGGTTACGGTCCGCAACAGCCACATCTTGACGTTGGTGGTGCGAAACATATCGATCCATGCATCGTCAGCTTTCTTTGTAAAAGGAATAGCCAGTAGACCCAGCACTGCACCGAAGAATGCGATTTCGTATGGCGAGAGCGTGCCATCAAGAAATTTGACGCAGGCGTCGCTGACAGCGAATGCCGCATAGGATGCAAACGCGAGAAAAATACCATAAAGCATGACGATGTCCGAAAGAAACGGGGGAGGAGTTCGTTCCTTTCGCTCCTTTAATCGATTAGGAGCCTATTGGCAAAAGACATTTCTGAAATTCTGCATTTAAGTCTATAAGCAAGCCATTGCTTGGGAGAGAAGTAAACTCGGCCTTTTCAAGGTGTTGAGCTCAAGCAAAAACGCATGCCTCATTTGCAATCATATCCGTGGTCGAAATTTGGGCAAACGCCTATTTAGCAATCATCCAAACGAGGAGAAAGCAAATGAACATTCGTCAGAAAGTACAGCAGTTCGTATCTCGCCGCCGCGCTATCCGTGAACTCGGTGCGATGGACGACCATCTTCTTGCCGATATCGGTGTTTCGCGTTCGCAGATCCAGAGCGCCGTTTTCGGTAAGTAATAACTTATGGCGTGTCTCATGAAAGATCGCCCCGTAAGTAAAAATCGAATAAAGTGACAAAGCGTCGGTCTCCAGTCCCGGCGCTTTTGTTTTGTGTATAGCTAATACAATCATTTTTTTATCTTGGATTTCAGTTCCCGCCTGCGAAATTTTGCTTAACATGCGAACAGCAGCGTGAAACCTAGCTTACACTGAAAATGAGACGTAAACCGTACCATTTTGGGACAGATCACGATTGTCGTCCCTTTGATTTTCCGCCAGTCTATTTTTGCGGGGGCAGGCGATGAAGATACGGCCTTTCCGTTGTAGCTGCGGATGGTTTGCCTATCTTCATCGCCCTTATTTCATAGCAGAGTCTATTGCCGATACATGTTGTTTATCGTGCGAAGTTCATTGCCAGTAAGTATTACGTGGAATGCAGGAGTGCACGCATATCTATCACTTGCATCATCGGGCGGTCTCAGGCTTATCTGACCGCCCGGTGATGCAGAGGAACAATCAACATGGACATTATTTGGCGTGGAATCCTGGTCGGGATCGGCGCAACGGTCGTAATGGACTTGTGGGCGCTTCTGCTAGCCACAATGCCAGGACAGACGCTTCCGAATTGGGGGCTGGTCGGCCGCTGGTTCTGGCATCTTCGCCATGGGCAAATTTTCCACGATGATATTTCCGATGCTGAACCCTATAAGCATGAAGTAGTGCTTGGCTGGATCGGGCATTATGCGGTTGGCATTCTTTACGGCATCATCTTTGCCATTTATGGTGGCGCCGAGTGGTTTTCCGATCCAATATTTCTGCCAGTTTGGATTTTTGGTGTACTCACTGTGGCGGCAGGGTGGTTCCTGTTGCAGCCCGGCTTGGGAATCGGCTGGGCGGCATCCAAATTGCCGAATGCACGTGACATACGTTTACTCAATTGGTCTGCCCCCTGAAAAGTGGTCCTCCCTGAAGTAGGCTATTGAGCCGTAGGAGGACGTTGGAATGCCCCAGAAGAAGCACAAACCCGAAGAGATCGTGGCGAAGCTGCGCCAAGTCGATGTTCTGTTGTCGCAAGGTCGTTCTGTCGGAGAAGCGGTCCGTTTGATCGGCGTGACGCAGTTTACGTATTACCGGTGGCGCAAGGAGTTCGGTGGCCTGAAGGGTGACCAGGTGAAGCGGCTGAAGGAGCTCGAGAAAGAGAATGACCGGCTGCGCAAGGCGGTCTCGGACCTGACACTCGAGAAGCTGATCCTGAAAGAGGCTGCCTCGGGAAACTTCTGAGCCCCGCTCGCCGTCGCCGTTGCGTCGATCGTGTCATGGCGAAGTTCTCCGTGTCGGAGCGGTTTGCCTGCAAGGTTCTCGGCCAGCATCGTTCGACCCAGCGCAAAAAGCCGCAAGGCCGGCCCGATGAAGAGGCGTTGACCTCCGACATCATCCGGCTCGCTTCCCGCTATGGCCGTTATGGCTATCGCAGGATCACGGCGATGCTGCGGTCTGAAGGCTGGACGGTGAACGCCAAGCGTGTCGAACGGATCTGGCGGCGGGAGGGGCTGAAGGTTCCCCAGAAGCAACCGAAGAAGGGGCGGCTCTGGTTGAATGACGGATCGTGCATCCGGCTTCGACCCGAGCATCCAAACCATGTCTGGTCCTATGACTTCGTCGAGGGTCGGACCCACGATGGCAGGAGATTCCGCATGCTCAACATCATCGACGAGTTCACCAGGGAATGCCTTGCAATCCGCATCGATCGCAAGCTCAACTCGACCGACGTCATCGACGCCCTGTCGGACCTGTTCATCCTGCGTGGTGTGCCCGGCCATGTCCGTTCCGACAACGGCCCGGAGTTCATCGCCAAGGCTGTACGGGAGTGGATCGTAGCCGTCGGCGCAAAGACAGCGTTCATCGAACCTGGAAGCCCTTGGGAGAACGGCTACTGCGAGAGCTTCAACTCGAAGCTCCGCGACGAACTGCTCGACGGTGAGATCTTCTACAGCCTCGCCGAGGCCAAGATCATCATCGAAGCCTGGCGGCGGTACTACAACACCGAGAGGCCACACTCGTCGCTTGGATACAAGCCACCGGCACCCGAGGCCATCATCTGGCCTGCGCCAGCAAGCGGAGCAGCACCGTCATCTGCCCAGGCAATAGCCCCAAGGCCGATCATGAACTAAGATTGAAACCGGACCACCCTATGGGGTCAGGCCACAATCTTGTCGCGCATACGGTTTTCGCTCTTGGCATGTATGGCACGGCTATATTGTTGCAAAGTTCATTGTAAACAATCAGTTAGAACTATCAAAACCGCTCCTGCGAGCTGTCTTTTTTAAATCTGTTTCAAATATTTCCCGACAAATGAGTGACTGGCGCGCGGCGAAATCTCAGTCCACACTAAATCATGTCAACAAACTGGCACTTACACGGCAGAACTGTGCTTTTGTCCGCGATGGGTGTATGGGGAACATGTCCGACTGCAAATCTGCAGCGGCAACTAACATTATGGCAATCGCATAGGTTGCCTCGGTTCGGCATATTACGAAGCGCAACATGTTGCGCGTCGCAATTTCATGCGAACTGAGGAACTGATTGACGGGCGCTTGCCTTGGAGGGACGATGCTCGAAAAGCTGTTCAAATTACAGGAACACGGCACTACGGCGAGAACGGAAATCATTGCCGGCGTGACGACCTTCCTGACGATGTCTTATATCATCTTCGTAAACCCGGACATTCTGTCCACCACGGGTATGGATAAAAACGCCGTTTTCGTTGCCACCTGCCTTGCGGCAGCCCTCGGCTCGATCATCATGGCGCTCGTCGCAAACTGGCCAATCGGTATGGCGCCCGGCATGGGCCTCAATGCTTTCTTCGCTTTCACCGTTGTCGGGGCGATGGGCTTTTCCTGGCAGCAGGCGCTCGGCGCCGTTTTCATTTCCGGCATTATCTTCCTGATTTTGACGGTGACAGGCATACGTCGCTGGTTGGTCGAAGGTATTCCGCATTCTCTGCGTAGCGCGATTGCCGCAGGTATCGGTATGTTTCTCGCGCTGATCGGTTTGAAAAGCGCTGGCGTGGTTGTTGGCAATCAAGCAACCCTGGTCGGTCTTGGGGATCTGACAAAATCAGGTCCGCTGCTGGCAATTGCCGGCTTCTTCATCATCGCTGTATTGGATGCCCTGAAAGTTCGCGGAGCGATCCTCATTGGTATTCTTGTCGTCACTGTGGCATCGATTGCTCTTGGCATCAGTCAATTCGGCGGCATTTTCTCGGCCCCTCCGAGCCTGGCTCCAACCTTCCTTCAGCTTGATGTGATGGGCGCTCTGCATACCGGCATTCTGCACGTGATTCTGGTTTTCGTGCTGGTCGAAGTTTTTGATGCTACCGGCACGCTGATTGGCGTGGCAAAGCGCGGCGGCCTGATCGAACCGGGGAAGCCAAACCGTCTTGGACGCGCCCTTTTTGCCGATAGCACGGCGATTCTTGGTGGTTCGCTTCTCGGTACGTCTTCCACGACGGCTTATGTCGAAAGCGCATCGGGTGTGCAGGCTGGCGGTCGCACAGGTCTGACCGCTCTGGTTGTGGCACTCCTGTTCCTTGCTGCCTTGTTTATTTCGCCGCTCGCTGGTTCGGTTCCAGCCTATGCGACAGCACCGGCCCTGATCTACGTTGCTTGCTTGATGATGCGTGAGCTGACCGAGATCGAGTGGCACGATGTAACGGAAGCGGCACCTGCAGCGCTGACGGCTTTGGCTATCCCGTTCACCTATTCCATCGCAAACGGTTTGGCCTTTGGCTTCATCAGCTACGTCGTGCTCAAAGCCTTCACCGGCAAGGCGCGTGACGTACATCTGGCTACCTGGCTGGTTGCAGCACTCTTCGTCATCCGCTTCGCATTCTTTGCGGAGTGACAATAGATGCGCCGGGCTAAGACAGCCCGGCGCTTTTCTGCAACATCGGGAGGAATAGAACTGTGCAGACAGATGAACTGAAACTGCTTGAAAAGCTGATCGACGTTATCGAGCAGAATGTTATTCCGCTGACCGAACGAGGCGTGGCAGAGGGCAACAAGGTTTTCGGTGCAGCTTTGTTGCGCAAATCGGATCTATCCCTTGTTCTTGCGGAAACTAACAATGAAACTGAAAACCCACTCTGGCACGGTGAAGTGCACACCTTGAAGCGTTTCTACGAAATGCCGGAGAACGGACGTCCGGACACGAAAGACATGGTCTTTCTTTCCACTCATGAGCCTTGTTCCATGTGCCTTTCGGCAATTACATGGAGTGGCTTTGACAATTTCTACTACCTGTTCAGTCACGAGGATTCACGAGATGCTTTCTCGATCCCCCACGATTTGAAGATCCTCAAGGAAGTCTTCACGCTGGAGCCGGGTGGATATAACCGCGATAATGCCTTCTGGCATAGTCACTCGATCCCGAAGATGGTTGCCTCCCTGCCTGATGCCGACCGCCAGCGTCTTGGCAAACGACTTGATGCTATTTTCGCCAAATATGACGAATTGTCCGACACATATCAGGCAAGCAAAGATGGAAACGCTATCCCCCTCAATTGAGGAGAAATCGTTTTTCATAGTCATACGCCTGAAATAGGCGCGTGCCAGAGGGGATGCGCGATGTCGGATATTCGGCTCGCGCATTTTTCATGTCTGACAGGACGAGCATCATGACCTCTGACCACACAATATCAGCGATTGGCTTCTGCACCCCGACGGGTGACGGCAATTTCAGCACGCTTGAGGGCGCAATCCGCAACATCGTCGAACTTGGTTCGGAAGCTGTAGAATTGTCGCTATATGGCGAGGAAATAATCTCGGGCGGTCGTCTCATTCCGCAACGCGTGGATCGTCTTGTCAATATCACCAGACAGTTTGATACGCGCTACAGTGTCCACGGACAGATCGTTTCCAACTTCATGGATCGCGAGCATCTAGAATATCAGAAAGCGGTCGTTCGAGCGATGCTCGAACTTTGCGACCGTGTCGGGGCGGAAATTCTGGTTCATCACTCTGGCCATGCTCCCACGCCAGCGCTTTCTCGTATTCCTGATCTCGATAAGATGGAACGAGATGCGCTCGCTGAAATGGCGGAGCTTGCAAACACCTATGGCGTCCGGATCGCACTGGAGAATATCTTCGCTATGAGCGACGCTGAATATCGGCAGACACCGGCCCAGGTCGCCGAAACGGTTGCCGTGATCAATCATCCGTCCGTATGTGGATTGATCGACTTCAGCCACGCCTATATTGAATGCACACGCTTGGGTCTGGATTGGCGTCCGCAGATTCGCGCTATGGCGCCTGTGACCGGACATCTACATATACACGACAGTTTTGGTCGCCCTTACACGATGAACAAGTTTTATCATGCTGCCGAAGCAACAGCCCTCGGCATTGGCGATCTGCACCTGCCGATCGGATGGGGCGATATTCCGTGGGAAGAAATTTTCGATGAACTGACTTTCTTGCCCGATACGTTCATGATTATGGAAATCGGAGAAGATCGCTTCAGTGCCGAGCAAGCTGATAGTCTTGCACGGGCTCGCAAGCTGGCCGAACGAGTTAACAATCGTTTGAAAGCAGCTTGATCGAAATGAGATAGGCCGCGCAATAAGCGCGGCCTATTCTTTTTGTTCAGGCTTTTACTATTTGCGGATTTCACCAAGCTGCTTTTGTACCGCGTCAATGACATCGTCGCCGATCTGGGACTTGTACTTGGCATAGATCGGCTGGGATTTCTCGAGCATGCGGGCATGCTCTTCCGGCGAGAGTGTGTTTACCTCCAGACCCGCTTCCTTGATCTTCTCGAGCGACTTCTGGTTCAGTTCGCGAATGACCTTGCGTTCAACGTCCCGGCCGACAACTGCACATTCACGCAAGGCAGCTTGTTCTTCCGGTGAATATGTGTCGAAGATCGGCTTGGAATACAGGAACAGAAACGGTGTATAGGCATGTTTCGTTTCTGTGATGTACTTCTGCACTTCGAAGAATTTTGACGTATCGATTGTGACGTAAGGGTTTTCCTGTGCGTCGATAGCTTTTGTTTCCAGCGCCGAGAAAATTTCACCGAAAGCCATTGGCGTCGCGTTGGCACCGAAATTCTGGAATGTGTCGAGGAAGATGTTGTTCTGCATCACGCGGACTTTCATGCCGCTGAAATCTTCCCACTTATTAACTGGATGCTTTGAATTCGAAAGGTTTCGAAAGCCGTTTTCCCAATAAGCAAGATTGACGAGCCCGACAGCAGCAAGCTTTTCGTCCATCATCTTGCCGAAGGGGCCGTCGACGACGGCATCTGCCTCTTCATCGTTGGCAAAGAGAAATGGCAGGTCGAAAACGCCAAGCGCGGGAACGATTCCGACGAGTGGTGATGACGATGTGACGACGCCTTCCTGTACACCGGAACGCAGTGCCTGCGTTGCCTGCAAATCGCCTCCCAATGCTCCACCCCAGAACGCGGTTATCTTCATCTTGCCGCCGGATTTTTCAGCAAGACATTCATTCATGGCCTTGATGCCGTTACCGACAGGATGATCCTCGTTAATGCCGTTCGAAACGCGGATATTGCGATCTTGAAATTCGGCGAATGCAGGTACAGTTAGCGCTCCCGCCATGAGGGCGGTCGTTGCCAGCATAATCAGTTTTTTCATAGAACTCTCCTCCCAGAGTTGATGTTAAACTTAATGAAGCCAGTTCATGGGCACCAGAACAAGATTTGGAAACAGAACCAGCAGGAACAAGACAATGACCTGCGAAATCAGGAACGGATTGACGCCGGCGACCACTTTTCCAAGCGGTACCTTTGATACGCCGCTGACTACATTCAGCACCACGCCAACAGGCGGCGTGATAAGTCCGATACTGTTATTCATGATGAACAAAACACCGAAATAGGCCGGGTCGATACCTGCTTGTTTGACAATCGGCATCAGGACTGGTGTCAGGATCAGGATTGTCGGCGTAAGGTCCAGCGCCGTTCCGACCACGAGCACCAGGATCATGATCGCAAACATCAGCAGTTTGGGGCTGTCAATCAGCGGAGCGATATAGCCGCTGATTTCCGCCGGAATGTTTGCTGCTGTTATCAGCCATGACGAAACCAGCGCCGAGGCAACAAGAAACATAATGACCGAGGTCGTTTTGGCGGCCCGTAGAAAGACGCCGTAAAGATCGACAAATCTGAGTTCGCGATAGATGAACATGCCAACAAAGAGGGCATAGGCTGCGGCTACTACAGCGGCTTCTGTTGGCGTCATGACACCCATTCGAATGCCGCCGAGGATGATGATTGGCATACCGAGCGCCCATAGTGCGCGCGCGGTCGCTTGTAGCCGATCTTTACCGGATTGCTTCGGAAGTACTTTTAGATTGTCTTTTCTGACAACAATCTGCCAGGTGAAGAGAAGGGCAATACCCATCATCAGGCCCGGCACGATGCCTGCCATGAAAAGCTGGGTGATCGATACATTGGCGGCAACACCGAACACGATCATTGCCATGGATGGCGGAATGACCGGTGCGATGATGCCACCGGCTGCCATCAGTCCGGCTGAGCGCGGGATGTTATAGCCTGCTTTCGCCATCATAGGGACGAGGATGGTTGCAAGCGCCGCGGTGTCAGCCGCAGCCGAGCCTGATACGCTGGCCATGATGATGGCCGCAAGAATGGCAACGACCCCGAGGCCGCCGCGAATATGACCGACACAAGCTATGGCGAAATCAATGATGCGGCGGGACAAGCCACCGGAATTCATCAGTTCACCGGCCAGAATGAAGAAAGGGATTGCCAGAAGGGTGAAGGAGTCGACCCCGGCAATCATATTTTGCGCGATGATCTGCGTATTGAACATCCCCATGTACAACATGAGAACGACACCGCAGAACATAAGCGAGAAGGCAATCGGAACACCAATGGCCATAGCGCTGAGGAGCGAGCCGACAAATACCACAAGCGTCATGTCGTCTACTCCATCAGATGGTCGAGCGAATGTTCGCCCGCAAAGGTGGCAATTTCCTCATCGGTCAGACGACCGGTAACGGCACGAAGGAAACGTTCAGCTGCAATGATGAACATTGCGCCGCCGGTAAATAATCCGACGCCGTAGACCCAGATCATCGAGAGCCCGGTGACGGGTGCGACCATGCTGGCGTTGATGTCGAATTGCTTCCATGTGCCCCAGAAGAAAATGCCCGAGCATAACAAGACGATCAGATAGCTGATTGCCATGCATGTAATGCGGCCCTGTCGCCCAAAACGGGCAACCAGTGACTCAATGCCTAGATGGCTGTTCTCTCTAAACGTGAGAACTGCGCCGAGAAATGCTACCCAAACGAAGAAATAACGTGAAAGTTCTTCTGATACGGTCAGTCCGGAATTTGCGGCGTAGCGCAAAATCACGTTGACGAAGACCATGATTGCCATGCCGGCAAGGAGAAAGACGAGAAGTGCACCAAGTATCTTGTAGAAGAAGTCTATGGCTTTCATCATCTGTCCGCCCTCAGACTTTATCGAGCAGATCGCGGGCCTGCAGGTTGTGTACCAAGGCTCTGATGCCGAAAGTCCATTCAGGACATTTGTCGGTCCGGTCGACCCAGTTGACGAGGCGACCGAGCTTGGGAGTTGATATCTCCACACGGTCGCCGACTTCGTGCGTGAAACCTTGTCCGGCTCCGCGACGGTCCTTGACGGGCGCGAACATCGTACCGAGGAACAATACCGCGCCATCCGGATATTGATGATTGCGGTTCATCATCTGCGATGCGAGATTTTCGGGATCTCGGCTAATCGCTTCCATCGGGCTTTCGCCGGTCATCTCTAAGCCGTCAGCTCCATGGACTGTCAGCGACAGCTTCAGCTTACGTAATACATCCATGGTGAATTCGCCATCGAACAGGCGAACGAAGGGACCGATAGCACAGGAAGCATTGTTATCCTTGGCTTTGCCAAGCAGGAGAGCTGAACGTCCTTCGACGTCCCTGAGATTGACATCGTTCCCCAGAGTTGCGCCGACGATGCGTCCGTCTGAAGCGACGACCAGTACGACTTCAGGTTCGGGATTGTTCCATTGTGAAATCGGTAGAATACCAACGGTCGCGCCGCAGCCAACCGCAGACATAGGCTGAGATTTGGTGAAGATTTCCGCATCAGGGCCAATGCCCACCTCAAGATATTGGGACCAGAGCCCCATTTCCTGCAGGAGTGCTTTAACGCCCGCCGCTTTCTCTGACCCCGCCACGACACCCCGCAAATTGTCGCCGATGACGGGGGCGAGACGTTCGCGAATTTCGCGGGCGCGGGAAGGGTCACCTTTTGCCTGTTCTTCGATCACACGTTCAAGCATGCTGTCAGCAAAGGTGACGCCTGCCGCTTTGATGGATTGCAAATCGATAGGAGCAAGTAACTCTCCGCGTTCACCGGAAAGAAAATCGTCCACCGAGCCGAGATTCGGAAAGCTTTCTGTAGCTTTCAATTCGTTTATCAGTGAACTGCGCTCCAGAAGGCCTGAAACTGTAGCGGACAAGCTGGAGAGATCGTACGCATGACCGTTTTTCACCAATACTGGACAGGGGCCGTTTTCGGCGTTTGACCACACACGGCCGATCAAAACCGCTGAATGGCTGTCGTCAGGCAAAATTGTCGTTGCTTTCAATTCAAGCTTGTGTTGCACAGATACCTCCCAATGCATGACCGTTTCCCACAGGTCATATGTTGTCAGGATGTCTGACAACAATAGTTCTATTGTTATTAGCAGTCTGGAGTTGAGTCCAGTCTTCAGTCCGTGCCCATCTCAAGAATTAGATCGATCTGTTTTTCTGCGACTGACCGAGTAGGCTTTGTCCATTTCTGGATTAAGTTCCATACCGAGCCCGGAGCCGGGTGGCACGGTAATCATACCGTTCTTTACTTCGGGCAAAGCCGTGACCAGATCGCGATACCAGGTCTTGTAGAATGCGCGAACGCTTTCTTGAATAAGTGCGTTCGGTGCATTCAGTGACAGGTGCGTCGAAGCACAGAGGACGACTGGCCCGGTACAGTCATGTGGTGCGACCGGTAGATGCCAGGCTTCTGCCATAGCCGCGATCTTACGCGCTTCTGACAGGCCACCGCACCAGCTCAAATCGAGCATGACAACGCCGGCAACACCCGTTTCGAGCAGATCGCGAAACGCCCAGCGGCTTCCTAAAGTCTCCGAGGCACAGATTGGCGCAATGCTTGCTTCCGCATAACGTTTCAGGCTGCCAAGACTGTCCATCTTGATCGGGTCTTCATGCCAGAAGGTCTTGAAAGGCGTGAGTTCACGGGCGATCTGCATAGCGGGCAAGAGCTGCCACATTGAATGGAATTCCACCATAATATCCATGCGGTCACCGACAACCGCACGGATTTTCTCGAAAGGCTGCAATGCGGCCTTCAGATCAGGTTGAGAAATATACTGCCCGCGTGTTTTCTCTGCGGCCATGTCGAACGGCCAGATTTTCATTGCCGTTATGCCTTCGTCCAGCAATGAGAGTGCGAGTTCATCAGCGCGGTGCAGGAAGCCATTAAGATCGTCATAACTGGCACCTGCACCAGCCAGACCATAATTGGCGGATTGCTGGCCGGTTGCCTTCTTGATGTATTCCGTTCCGGCACACGTATTATACGTACGGATGGATTGACGGCTGAAGCCGCCGAGAAGTTGAGCAATCGGGAGGTTGGCAGCCTTGCCATATAGATCCCACAGAGCGATATCGAAGGCAGAGTTACCCCGCACTTCCGCTCCGGTTGAACGGAAACCAAGATATCCCACAAGGTCAGAGGCTAGCAGATCGATCTGCAGCGGATCGCGACCGAGAACGCGCGGCGCAACATATTCGTGCAGATAAGCTTCAACGGTTTCGGACATGAAAAAGGTTTCACCCAGTCCGGTAATTCCTTCGTCCGTATGAACTTCCACCCACAACAGGTTTGGCCGTTCAGCAATGCGAATGGTCTCGATTGCGGTGATCTTCATTGCACCTCCCAAATGCAATTGGATTGCCTGCGTGCTAGCTCTTGTGGCTTTGGTTAAGCTTTTCGAGATGAAGGAGCAGGGCGCTATGATCTTTCTCACCGCCGCCGTCTTCCACAAAAGCGGCGAAGGCTTCGCGTACAGTCTCGGTCAACGGCAAGCTTAACGACAGGTCGCCCGCAGTCTTGAGGATCGAATTGAGGTCTTTTAGCTGAATGCGCGATGTGCCGCCCGGTTCGAAATTACGGTCGATCATCCGCTTGCCGTGCAGTTCGAGAATGCGGCTTTCACAGAAACCGCCGCGGATAGCATCCCGGAATGCAGTGCGCGACCCGCCGCCCTTTTCGACTAAAACCATTGCCTCTGCAATCGCTCCGATGGTAACGGCAACAATCTGCTGATTGGCAAGTTTTGCGAGCTGACCGGCACCTGACGGGCCGACGCGGGTGAGGCGTCCCATTGGTTTGAACACATCGGCTAGGTCGGAGATGATCGTTTCGTCTCCTCCGGCCATGATGGCAAGTGTGCCTTCCTGGGCACCTATCACGCCACCGGAAACTGGGGCATCGATATGATTGACGCCAATTGCTTCCAGACGCTTGGCATGTGCGCGTGCGAACTCTGGTGGAATTGAACTCATGTCAATGACGGCACTGCCTTTTTTCAAGGCGTCAGCAGCTCCTTGGTTGAAAAGAACGTCGCGTACTGCCGGACCATCGGTCAACATCGTGATGACTACATCGGCATTCTTTACCGCTTCGGCGGCGGTTTGAGCGAGTGCGGCACCTTTTTCAGCGAGAGGAGCAGACTTGGCGCTGTTTCGGTTCCAGACTGTTACATCAAAGCCCGCGTCCAGAAGCCGACTGGCCATTGGTGAGCCCATCAGGCCGGTTCCAAGAAAAGCGATCTTGCGTATCAAAGCTTACCTCCCATTTCATCTTCGATGTAAACGCGAATGATCTCATCAAAGGATGTTTCTGCGGTGAAGCCAAGGGCCTGTGCGCGTTTTGCCTCGAAACCAGGCGCCCAGCCTGCAACCATACGCATGATCATTTCATCTGGTTCGCGTCTGATCAAACCGACGGCTTTTTGCCCGGCAACGCGGCGCAAAGCCTCAATTTGTTCGCCTACCGTGGCACTGAGGCCGGGCATGGAAAGATTGCGACGCGCTCCAACCGCTTCCGTATCGATGGTAGCTCCATGGATCAGAAAGCCGACGGCTGAGCGTGGTGAAGCATGCCAATGTCGGACATTTTCTGGAACAGGCAAGACAGCTTCCTGCCCGGACAGTGGTTCGCGCAGGATGTTGGAGAAAAAGCCGGATGCGGCCTTGTTCGGTTTGCCTGGACGTATGCAGATCGTCGGCAGGCGAATGCCGATACCGTCAAAGAAGCCGCGACGGGTGTAGTCTGACAACAAAAGTTCGCTGATTGCCTTCTGCGTACCGTAACTTGTCAACGGGGTCGTGTGAAATTCATCGGGGATCGGGTAGGGGAGAGGGGCGCCAAAAACGGCAATGGACGATGTGAAAACCGCGCGGGGTTTATAGCGATCGGCAATGTGAGCAAGCCTGATTGCATCGAACAGATGCCGGGTGCCGTCCAGATTGATTCGATATCCTTTATCGAAATCGATCTCCGCTTCACCTGACACGATTGCCGCTAGGTGAAAGATGACGTCAGGGCGTCCTGAAACGATCTTCTGAGCGGTTTCCGTGGTGGATATATCTGCGGCCAGAACATCAACCGATCCCGCAAAGCCGATAGGAGGTTCTGCAGCTACGATATCGATAAGGGTAAGCTTTTCAATGGGTTTTCCCCTGATGTGACCATCATTTGAAAGGCGCTGCGTTAGCATGCGCCCGACCATACCCGCCGCGCCGATGATTGCGATATGCATTTGGAAAACTTCCTCCCTGCCTTGCAGCCACCCCTATTCGAAAACCCGGCGTTGGCTGCCATTACGACACTTATCCAGTCTCCCACCAGATTTGTGTTGTAGGGTTGTCTGATAACCTTATATGTAGGCGTTGAAAACAGTTTTCTCCGTCTTGCCACAGGAATGAAACGGAAAAGCCTGTTGCGTTCCCAAAGCTGTCGTACATCCACGGCAGCCGATTGCGCATCAACCGGGTCTATGAACAAGAGGATATTATGTACGGTTTGGGGGACATGACCGGAGACAAGCAGACTGATCTGGTTACCCTTTTGGGTGATGATCTGGTTATGACCGCGCGAAGCGATATGCTCCGCTATTGTCGGGACTGGCCGGGTGATGTGGAGAATATAGCGGTTGCTGTGATCCGCCCGCGCTCGACAGAGGACGTTTCCGCCGTGGTTAAAGCTTGCGCTTCACTGGGATTGTCCATCATTCCGCAGGGCGGAAATACTGGTCTTGTGCAAGGCGGTGTACCGGATGGTCAAGATAATCTTGTTGTTCTAAGCCTTGAGCGGATGAACCGTATTCGAAAGGTTGACCCGGATGATTTTTCAGCGGTTGTTGATGCCGGCTGCATTCTCTCCGAACTGAAAGACAAACTGGCAGCCAAAGGGATGTTTTTTCCATTAGCCCTCGGCGCACAGGGAAGCTGCCGCATCGGGGGAAATGTCAGCACCAATGCCGGCGGCATCAATGTGTTGCGGTACGGCATGACACGCGAGTTGGTCCTGGGGTTGGAGGTCGTCTTGCCTGATGGCACGATATTCAACGGTCTTTCAACGTTGCGGAAAGACAATCGCGGCATTGATCTGAAACAGCTTTTCATCGGTGCTGAAGGCATTATGGGAGTGGTAACCGGCGTCGCAATCAAACTGACGCCTTTGCCGGACAAGGTGGAAATCGCACTGTTGGGACTCAATTCGCTCGCTGACGCTATTGCGCTTTATCGGCGTGCACGCGTGCAGTGCTGTGATCTGATGTCCGCTTTCGAATTCATGCCGCCGGTGGCTTTTACCTTGGCGCAAGAGGCGATGCCGGATCTTGCCATGCCGCTTGGACAATATCCTGCCTACGTCTTGATGGAGATTTCAGGCTCTGGGCTGGTCGATATAGCGTCCTTGATGGAACAGTTTCTTGCCGGCGCAATGGAAGATGGTCTCGTTCTGGATGGAACCATCGCGTCATCTCGTGCGCAAGGTCAAAATCTCTGGATGTTCCGCGAGGCGATGAACGAAGGGCAGGCGTTGCGTGGCAAACACCTCCGCACTGACATATCGGTCCCGCTGTCAAAACTGGCGTCGTTCGTCACTGAAGCTGAAACCGAACTGGCTGAGGTTCTTCCGGATTGTCTTGCTGTTTCTTACGGGCATGTGGGTGACGGTAATGTGCACCTCAACGTTATCCCTGAAAGCGGTCTCGACGTTGCGGCGGTAGACAAGAGGATCAAGCTTGCAAAGGAAACGATCAATGCTGTTCTCGATCGTTATGCTGGCAGCATCAGCGCCGAGCACGGCATCGGTCGCCTGAAGCGGGAAGATTTCGAAAAGCGTATTGACCCCGCACGGCGAAAACTGCTTGAAGGCCTCAAGCTAGTCTTCGATCCGGGCAATATCATGAATCCGGGCTGCCAGCTTTCGCTTGACTCTTCGAGAGGCTGACGACACACCACTTGCACGGGTAATCAGGGAGGCTTTATCATTTTGTTTGGTGAAATCAGGCGTAATGAGCAGCTTCCCGGACGCATCGCTTCCGAAATTACGCGGCAGATCAGTGAAGGTAGCCTTCTGCCGGGACAAAAGCTGCCGACAGAACATAATCTCGCACAAAGCTTCGGTGTCAGTCGCTCAGTTGTACGTGAAGCGATTGCTCAGTTGCGCAATGAAGGCTTGGTTGAAACTCGACAGGGAGTAGGTGCTTTCGTAACGGAGCCCGATAAACGCCATGCCATCCGAATAGAACCTGAAACACTTGCCAATCGCGATAGTTTCCGAAGCCTGTTCCAGTTGCGAATGGCGTTGGAGATAGAAGCTGCAGGGCTCGCCGCAGTGCATCATGACGAACACGACATGATGCAACTTAACGAAGCACTCGCGGAAATGAGCGGTTCGAAAAAATGGACAGATACCGGCATAGCTGCTGATCTCGCATTTCACCGCGCACTCGCTTCTGCAACACATAATGAGTATTTTCCATTGGTTCTCGGTTTCATTGCCGAGAGGATCAATCAGGCAATCAATGCGGCGCGTGCACGAGCAGTGCTTGAGCAAATTGTCGAAATCACAATCGATGAGCACACCGCAATCAGGGATGCCATCCATTCACGTGATCCGTTGCGAGCGCGCGAAGTGATGCGCCACCACATTGTGCAGGCGGCAAGCCGCGTGGGTCTCAAGCTGGAAACTTTCTGATGGCTTCTTCTTTTGAACTTTTCAGTCTGGAGGGGCGCATAGCCCTGATTACCGGTTCCAGCCAGGGCATCGGTTTTGCATTGGCGCGAGGGCTTGCAGAACATGGCGCAACGGTAATCATCAATGGTCGTGATCGGACCAAGGTGGATGCGGCAGTCACGCTATTGGAAAAAGAGGGGCATACGATCTTTGCATCCGCATTTGATGTGACGGATGCCGAAGAAGTTCGCGCGGCCATCGATGGGATTGAAGAGGACGTCGGGGCGCTCGATATTCTGGTCAATAATGCCGGGATGCAGTATCGCGCCCCGCTCGAAGATTATCCGATCGAGAAATGGCAACAGCTTCTGGAAACCAATATTTCCAGCGCTTTTTATGCCGGACAGGCCGCAGCACGCCATATGATCGCGCGAGGACGTGGCAAGATAATCAACATTGCTTCGGTTCAAAGTGAACTAGCGCGGCCTTCCATCGCGCCCTATACAGCGACAAAAGGGGCAATCCGTAACCTGACACGCGGCATGGCCACTGATTGGGCCCGATATGGTTTGCAGATCAATGCGATTGCTCCCGGCTATTTCAAGACGCCACTGAATCAGGCATTGGTTGATAATCCCGAATTTACGGCATGGCTGGAAAAAAGAACGCCGGCGGGCCGTTGGGGCGATGTGGAAGAGTTGGTCGGCGCTGCGGTATTCCTGAGCGGCGATGCCTCCTCTTTCGTAAATGGACAGGTTCTGCACGTCGATGGCGGCATGACCGCTAGTGTATGAGGAACTGATGCTGCGTATTATCGTTATGGGTGTTTCGGGTTCCGGAAAATCGACCGTGGGTGAGAAGATTGCCGACGCGCTGGCTCTCCCGTTTCTTGAAGGCGATTCCCTGCATCCAAAGTCCAATGTCGATAAGATGTCAGCGGGCATACCTTTGCAGGATGAGGATCGCTGGCCCTGGCTCGACAAAATCGGTGAACGTCTAGCGGCCTCAACCGATGGAATTGTCATTTCTTGCTCCGCACTAAAGAAGAGCTATCGTGATCGTCTTCGCTCTGCGGCAGGAGCGCCGGTGCTGTTTGTCTTTCTGGACGGCAGTTTTGAAGTATTGCACGAGCACATGGGACACCGCACCGGCCATTTTATGCCGGTGACAATGCTGGAAAGCCAGATCGCTACGCTCGAAAGCCCAGTTGGGGAACCGCTAGTGTTCCGCGCAGATATTGCCGAAACCGTGGAAAAGATTGTTTCCGACAGTCTCGAATGGATACGCTCAGTTCAGCCCTAGAACTATTTAAGGGGCCAAAAGAACATCAATGTGGGAACCGTCACAATCGCGATAATGATTGATAGCGGTAATCCCAGACGTGGATAATCACTAAATTTATAACCACCTGGCCCCATGACCAGCGTATTGCATTGATGGCCAATCGGCGTGAGGAAGTCACATCCCGCACCGATAGCAACTGCCATCAGAAAGGCCTCCGGCTTAAAACCGAGTCCAGAAGCAAAACTTGTTGCTATGGGAGCCATGACGAGCACAGTTGCGGCATTGTTGAGAAATGGTGTCACCATCATTGCCGCCACAAGGATGAGCGCCAATGCACCTGCTGGCGGCAATTGATGACCGATTGTGGCGAGTCCTTCTGCTATGAGATCCGTGCCGCCGGTTGTTCTCAACGCATCCGAAACAGGGATAAGTGCAGCAAGCATGACCAGAATTGGGCCATCAATTTCATCATAGACCTCGTTGAGAGGGATCACTTTGAATAACAGCATAGCGACGGCAGCGGCAAAGAAAGCGATCGCCACTGGCACAAGACTTAAAGCGGTTGCCCCGATGGCAGCAATCAGAATAGCGAGCGGGATCAATCCGCGTCTAACGCTACCGAGCATCAGTTTGCGACGGGCAAGCGGCAGCAATTCGAACTCCGGCAGGAAGGTAGATAGATTTGCTTGTCTGCCTTGCAACACGATCACATCGCCGAAGCGCAGAATGACCTCACTGAGACGTTCTGTAATGCGTTCACCTGGTCTGCTGACTGCCAGCAAGTTGAGGTCATAGCGCGCGAATAGGGCAAGTCGCTGGGCCGTCAGTCCAATGAGGCGCGAGTTCTTTCCTATAACAGCTTCCACGACCTCGATGTCGGTGGAGCCGCTAGTCTCGGAGGGATTCCGGTTTTCGGATAATGTGAGTTTTCCGGCGCTTATGATCGCATCGAGCGCCTTTGGATCTCCTTCGAGAAGGACGACATCTCCTTCGGTCAGCAGGGTGTCGGGAAGCGGCGTCAATCGCTGATCGTTGCGTATGATGGAAGTCACCATCGCTTCGCCTTCGGCGGCCTTGATGAGATCGGTCACGCGCTTGCCGGTCATCGTAGAAGCTTTGGTGATGCGTGCTTCAGAGGCGTAATTCTTGATCTTGATTGCCTCGTCCAGCGATACGTTTTCGCGAGTGCGTTGTGGAACGAGCCAATAAAAAAGCGTGAGATAGATGAGCCCTACCGCTGACAGCACGGCACCGACGGGGGTGAAGTCAAACATGGTGAATGGTTCGCCGACCATCTCGCCACGTATACGAGAAACGACGATATTCGGCGAAGTACCTACTTGGGTCATCAAACCGCCAAGCAGTGCACCGAATGCCATGGGCATGAGAAAGGTCGATGGTGAAACGTTGGACCGGCGCGCAAACTGAAAAGCGACTGGGATCATGATTGCCAGCGCACCGACGTTCTTCACAAAGGCGGAAAGAACGGTAACGACTGCTACCAGAACGACGAGCTGTAGTCTGACGCTGTTCATTTCTGGCAAGAACCGTTGGACTGCCGCTTGCATGAGACCTGAACGTGCGACGCCTGCGCTCACCACCAAGGCACTGCCAACAATGATGACAATATCATCGCTGAAACCTGAGAAAGCCTGATCGAAGGGGACGACCCCAACAGCTATCGCCAGGAGGAGCGCACAGAGTGCAACGACATCATAGCGGAATTTGCCCCAGATAAACGCCCCCATCATGAGTATGATTACTGCGAAGGAGAGTATCTGCTGATGCGTCATCTATCGGAATTTCCTCACCGGCGGAAAAATATTCCACCTCTGTGTAGCCGATAAATTCTAAAACAGAAATCGATTATTATAGCGGGTTGCGTCCTTTTGAAGGACGCAACCCGCTATAATGTCAATTATTTAAGCGCTGACCGTCACCGCCGAAAACATGCACATTTCCTGCGAGTGCACCAACTCTGACCGTTTCGTCAATATTATGTGTCGATCGTCCAGCAACGCGGAAAATAAGCGGCTTGCCATCCGGCAAGGCAGCATGGATGTAGCTTTCTGCACCGACAAGTTCGACAGCCTCAATACGGACGGTCGTGTTGAAACCGTCAGCATCTGCCTCCCCGTCTTCCAGGATGCGGATATCTTCTGGACGAACGCCGATGGTGAAATTCCCGGCAGGTGCTTTCACAGCGCTACCGGTTTTCCAGCCAGTGGATTCTCCGCTTTGCAGCAGGTTCATCGACGGTGAGCCGATAAATGTTGCAACGAATGTGGATGCTGGCTTTTCATAAAGTTCAATCGGCGTGCCGACCTGTTCGATGTGGCCAGCATTTAGCACGACGAGGCGGTCAGCCATGGTCATGGCCTCCATCTGGTCATGGGTGACATAAACGCTCGTAGTGCCGAGCGAACGCTGCAGACGCTTGATTTCAACACGCATCTGAACGCGTAATTTTGCGTCCAGGTTAGAAAGCGGTTCATCGAAGAGGAACGCTGCTGGTTCACGTACAATGGCGCGCCCCATGGCGACACGTTGGCGTTGGCCACCAGAAAGTTGACGCGGCTTGCGCTCAAGAAATTGTTCAATTTCGAGTGCCTTAGCAGCCTTCGCTATGCGACGTTCAATTTCGTCTTTTGGCGTTTTGCGGTTTTTCAAGCCGTAAGCAAGATTTTCGCGAACCGTCATATGCGGGTAGAGCGCATAATTCTGGAACACCATGGCGATATCGCGTTCAGCAGGTTCAACATCATTGACCACGCGGTCGCCAATAGAGATGGTGCCGGATGTAATACCCTCAAGACCAGCTATCATACGCAGGAGTGTGGATTTACCGCAGCCCGATGGGCCTACCAGTACTACAAATTCGCCGTCGTTGATCTCCAGCGATACGCCTTTGATGACTTCGACATTGCCGCCATAGCTCTTGCGGACGTTATCAAGAACGATTTTGCTCATTACTTTTCCGTTTCAACGAGACCTTTGACGAACCAGCGCTGCATCAGCACCACAACGAGGATCGGTGGGATGATGGCCAGAATGGCTGTTACCATGACGTAATTCCACGGCGTGGACGCATCGGCCCAGTCAACCATGCGGCGCAAGCCGATGATGATCGTGTTCATCTTGGCGTCATTGGTAACAAGCAGCGGCCACAGATACTGGGTCCATCCATAAATGAAGAGAATGACGAAAAGTGCTGCAATATTCGTCTTTGAAAGGGGAAGCAGGATATCCCGCATGAAACGGAATGGCCCAGCGTTGTCGATACGCGCTGCTTCAACCAGTTCACCGGGAATGGTGAGGAAAAACTGACGGAACAGGAAAGTCGCGGTCGCAGACGCCATCAGCGGTAGCGTAAGCCCGGCATAGGTATCGATCAAACCGAGATCCACAATCACCTTGTAGGTCGGCAGGATACGAACCTCTACCGGCAGCATCAAGGTTATGAAGATCATCCAGAAGAAAAACATACGTAGCGGAAAGCGAAAAAACACAATCGCGAAGGCCGACATGAACGAGATGATGATCTTGCCGACGGCGATGGCCATGGCGACCACGAACGAGTTCCAGAGAAGCCGCTCGAGACTGACGCCGACAACGCGTTCCACGCCACCGAAGATGGCCTCGCCGTAGTTTTCTACGAAATGGTCGCCTGGCAACAACGAAATCGGCGGGCGAATGATCTGTGTCGAAGTCATCGTCGAAGCGACGAAGGTATAGTAGATCGGAAAGGCGACGATAATAATGCCTACGATCAGGATGAGGTGGCCGATCAGGTTTGAGACTGGGCGTTTTTCTATCATTGTCGCCTCACTCACGAATAATGTACGCGCTTCTCGACGAAGCGGAACTGGAAGGCGGTCAAGGCAATAACGATTGCCATCAAAATGACGGACTGTGCCGAAGAGGAACCTAGGTTCAAGTTGACGAAGCCATCATTGTAAACTTTGTAGACCAGCGTTTCGGTGGCTCTGGCTGGTCCCCCGCCTGTCACGGCATGGATGATGCCGAATGTGTCGAAGAAGGCGTAGACAGTGTTCACGACCAGCAGGAAGAATGAAGTCGGTGCAAGAAGCGGAAATACAATAGACCAGAATCGTCGCGATCCTCGCGCGCCATCGATGGCGGCTGCTTCGATCAACGATTTAGGAATTGCCTGTAACCCTGCAACAAAGAACAGGAAGTTATAAGAAATTTGCTTCCATGCAGCTGCCACGACGACTAAGCCCATGGCCTGATTATCATCAAGCAGCGGGTCCCATGCGATGCCATTACGGCGCAAAATATAGGCAAAGGTGCCCATCGCCGGGTTGAACATGAAGAGCCACAACATGCCTGCGACGGCGGGAGCCACAGCATAAGGCCAGATCAGGAGCGTACGATAAAACGTCTTGCCGCGGATAACGCGATCTGCCGCCGTTGCAAGTAATAGTGCTGCACCCATCGCAAGCAGTGCGGTCAGGACATTGAAGACAATCGTTACTCTGAACGAGTGTAGATAGTTGGGGTCGGCCAGAACGGTTGTGAAGTTGGCCAGTCCCACAAAGGTAGACTTCAATCCGAATGCGTCTTCACGCATGAAGGACTGATAAATTGCCTGACTGGCTGGCCAGAAGAAAAACACCACTGTCAGAACGATCTGTGGGGCCAGCAGGAAATAGGGCAAGATTTTATTCGGAAAGGTAACTTTCTGCACGGGGAGCGTCCTCGTGGGTAACAAGGCCGCCTGCCACAGAGACAGGCGGCGTTGTGTCAATGTGATCGATTACTGAGCTGCGGCAATCGCGTCGTTAGCGCGCTTGACGCCGTTTTCGAGCGCCGTTTTCGCATCCTGCTTGCCGCCGAGCATGGCTTCGAATTCTTCGTTCAGAATATCGCGAACCTGCGGCAGGTTGATGAGGCGAACACCCTTTGAATTTTCGGTCGGTGCCTTGCCCATCATCTGGAGGATAGGTGTCTCACGGCCCGGATTTTTTTCATAGAAATCCGACTTTTTGGTTTCTTCGTAAGCAGCCAGTGTTACGGGTAGATAGCCGGACTTTTCGTGCAGCTTGACCTGGATTTTGGTCTGCGAAAGGAAGTTGAAGAATTCTGCAACACCCTTGTACTGTTCGTCGCTGAGGCCGGCGAAGACCCAGAGGGCCGCACCGCCAGGGATCGTGTTCTGCGGGCCGTGACCTTCATAATAAGGCAGCTGGCCGATACCGTAATTGATGCCGGACTTTACGACATCTCCGAGGCCGCCGGAGGATTCGGTCAACATTGCGCATTCACCGGAGGTGAAAAGCTGCTTGGCTTCCGATGTGCGGCCGCCATAGCGGAACGTGCCGTCTTTCGCGAGATCGGCAATCGACTGGAAGTGCTGGATGTAAAGCGGTGAATTGATTTCGAGCTTTACATCGGTTCCACCAAGGCCGTTTTCATTGGTGCCATAAGGGACGTTGTTCCAGGCAGCGAAGTTTTCGGTCTGAATCCAGGTCAGCCATGTGGAGGTGAAACCGCAGGGTGCTGCGCCGCTAGACTTGATCTTCTTGGCAGCTTCGAAAACTTCCGGCCAGGTCTTTGGCGGATTGTTTTCATCAAGGCCAGCCTTCTTGAAAGCGTCCTTGTTGTAATAAAGGATTGGCGACGAGGAATTGTACGGGAAAGACAGCATGGTGCCATCCGGCTTCGAATAGTAAGCGACGATGCCGGGCAGATATTGCGACTTGTCGAACTTGAAGCCGCCCTTTTCCAAAACTTCAGCAGCAGGAACCACAGCACCTTCAGCAGCCATCATGACACCGCTGCCAGCATCGAAGACCTGAAGGATTGCAGGCGGCTGCTTGGAACGAAACGCGGCGATGCCGGCATTCAACGTTTCGGGGTAGGTTCCCTTATAGACGGGAACGATTTTGTATTCGCTCTGGCTTTCGTTGAACTCTTTCGAAAGCTCATTGACCATTTCGTTGTTGGCACCGGTCATGCCGTGCCACCATGCCAGTTCCGTCTGGGCGAATGCCTGCGAACCGATGGTGAGGGCGAGGGCGCTCGTCAGCGCCGAAGTCGTAATCAGACGGATAAGCATGTTTCCTCCTCGAGTGTGAGATTGCGTGAACATTCGAGCTCCTTGGTGAGGGTCTCAAAGTTCCGACATCTGCGATATATTCGTTGCACTTATATGAATGCAATTTTTGCCAAAGGATCAACCTTCGATTCTCCCAATGGCAGAATAAATACGAAAACGATAGCATTCGAAATGAAAAAAAACGAAAGGCAAGTGATAATCGTGGGGAGAACGTGCGTATAATTGAGGAGTTGGGAAAGTTGCCCTATGCCATTCTCATATGATGATTGCAGGTTTGCTGGCCGGCGGATTGACCAACGCCGCAGAGTGAATTGATATATGCCTTTCGAATCTGGCCGACGGTTTTATTGAGTTTTGCCTTCAATCGGATCGGACATTACCCAACTTGCTGACAGGTGAACTTATGCCGAGTGACGATCGCAGGAAAAGTCGCGTTACGCTTCTGGATGTGGCACGCCACGCCAGTGTATCACGCGCAACAGCTTCCCTCGTCATCCGCAAAAGCCCGTTGGTGGGAGCGGCGACGCGCGAAAAGGTGGAAAAAGCCCTAAAGGAGTTGGGCTATGTCTACAACATGGGGGCCGCTAGTCTCCGGGTAGAGCGATCGAATACGGTTGGCGTCATCGTGCCTACCCTCGGCAATCCATTTTACGGCGAATTGCTTTCGGGAATAGACAGTGTTGTGGGTGAAGCGGGGCTGGTCGTCCTTCTGGCAAACAGTCACGAGAACTTCGCTAACCAAAGTATTCTCATGCAGCGCATGCGTGAGCACGGCGTTGATGGCGTGATCATGTCGCCGACTGCAGAAACAGCGCCGGAATTCATCGAACAAATCGCTGACTGGGGCTTGCCTGTGGTGCAGGTGCTGCGCCATGTGACTGATCGAATTGACTATGCAGGCGTTGATTACGCAGGCGGTATGCGACAGGCGGTCAATCATCTTGCCAGGCTTGGGCACAGAACAATCGCATTTGCTGTACATGGCCCGATTCATTCAGCATATCGCGAGCGTGTCGAAGGTTTTCGTGATGCTATGCAACGACAAGGTCTTGATGCAGGGATGATTGTTCGTTTTCCGCATACAATGCCGGAAATTGCCAAAGCTGCTCCGATACTCTTTCAGGAAGGCCGCGAGCCGACGGCGGCGATCTGCTTCAATGATGTGATTGCGCTGGGCCTTTCTGCGGGACTTTATGATTGCAGGAGAAAAGTCGGTGAGGACTTCTCACTGATAGGCTTCGATGACGTAAGCGATGCGGAAGCGACGCGTCCGCGCTTGAGTTCTGTATCAACTCGACCTGTTACAGTGGGCCAGAATGCCGCGAGATTGCTTCTGTCCCGTTTGGCAAGCCCAAAAACCGAAGCGCAACGGATTGTTAGTGAAACATATCTGCAGGTAAGGCAGTCCTGCGGACCGGTAAAAGCGTCTGTCATCTAATCCGAATTAATGATTGACGAGTGAGGTCAAACACATTTAGATCGATCTAAATTTATTGCCGTCGGGAGGAAAAGTCGGCATAATTCGTGTACCGGGAGGTTCAGCATTGTATAATTTCAACTTCGCGCCCGTTTTCGCGTCGATGGATAAGCTGCTTGTCGGCGCATGGCAGACAATTGAGCTTTCCTGCGCCGCTATGGTGCTCGGCCTCATAGTCTCGATTGTCTGCGCGGTCGGCAAGACTTCCGGACCAAAGCCGGTGCGCTTCATTATCGATGCTTACATCGAAATTATCCGCAATACGCCGTTTCTGGTGCAGATTTTTTTCATCTTTTTTGGGTTGCCTTCCGCTGGTTTGCGATTGTCGCCCAACAGCGCAGCGCTGCTTGCGCTGGTGGTGAATTTTGGTGCCTACGGCACGGAGATTATTCGCGCAGGTATTGAATCCATTCATAAAGGTCAGGTGGAAGCGGGAACGGCACTTGGCCTCTCCAAACTGCAGGTCTTTCGCTATGTCATCATGAAACCGGCTTTGCGAACGGTTTATCCGTCACTGACCAGCCAATTCATCTATCTGATGCTGACTTCGAGTGTTGTCTCTGTGATCTCCGCCAACGAGCTTGCGGCCGCCGGTAACGATCTCCAGTCGGCAACCTTTGCGAGTTTCGAGGTCTATATCGTTATCACGCTGATGTACCTTGTCATGTCCATCGGTTTCTCGGCCATTTTTGCGCTGATCGAGAAGGTGGCATTCAGATATCCGTTGAGCCGATAGGAGCAGGCTATGATCAGACCTTTCGGTTGGAACGAATTCCTCATTATCGTCTATGCAGCGCAATGGACTATCGCTCTTTCTGCTATTGCTTTTGTCGGTGGCGGAATCGGTGGATTGCTTGTCGCGCTGATGCGCGTCTCTGACGCTCGGGTTCCACGTTACATCGCACTCGGCTTCATACGGCTGTTTCAGGGGACGCCGCTTCTCATGCAGCTATTCCTGGTGTTTTTCGGCCTGAATATTTTTGGTCTGGGCATCAATCCGTGGATTGCAGCGACGATTGCGCTGACATTGCACGCCAGTGCTTTTCTTGGAGAGATTTGGCGCGGTTGTATTGATGCAGTGCCGCCCGGCCAACGTGAAGCGGCTACGGCGCTGGGGCTGCGCTACTATAATCGTATGCGCTACGTAATCCTGCCGCAAGCCGCGCGCATTTCTGTCGCGCCGACAGTGGGCTTTCTCGTGCAGCTCATCAAGGGCACGTCGCTTGCCGCTATCATTGGCTTTACGGAACTGACACGACAGGGGCAGATCATCAACAACGCAACATTCAGCCCATTCATGGTGTTCGGTACTGTGGCGGCTGTTTATTTTGTCCTTTGCTGGCCGCTATCTATTTTGGCGCGCCGTATGGAAATGAGGTTTTCTCGCGCTACAGCTCGGTAATTTGGGGGGCTTGGGAAATACAAACGGCACTTCCGACTGAATGTGGCACGATACTACATCAGCGAATGTGCCGAGAGATAATGAAACGATGCCGGTGAGGAGACCGGCTATTAATAGGGAAGGAATAAGCATGACTATCACCAGACGTTTGGCAATGGCCTTGATTGGTGCGGGCGCTCTCGCAACGGTGTTGGCACCGACAGCGTTTGCGCAGACCGTTGACGGCATCAAGTCTGCTGGCAAAATCAAGATCGGTATGCTGGTCGATTTTCCGCCATTCGGCATCATGAATACCAGCAACGAACCGGATGGCTACGATGCCGATGTTGCGAAGTTGCTGGCTAAGGAACTAGGCGTTGAAGCTCAAATCGTTCCGGTTACCGGTCCAAACCGTATTCCATATCTGCAGAGCGGACAGGTCGATGTTCTGGTTGCTTCACTCGGTATTACTGAGGAACGTGCAAAGAGCGTTGATTTCTCGCAACCCTATGCGGGAATTTCGATCGGAGTGTTTGGACCAAAAGATATTGCTGTTGCAAAGCCGGAGGATCTTTCCGGTAAAACCATCGGCGTCGCGCGCGCGTCCACACAGGACACGGCAGTAACCAAGGTAGCACCGCAGGATGCCAACATCCGTCGCTTCGATGATGATGCGAGCGCTGTGCAGGCTCTGCTTTCGGGCCAGGTTGAGTTGATCGGTCTTTCCAACGTTGTGGCTGCCGAGATCGAAAAGGCTGCGCCGGGTCGTTATGAGCAGAAAATTCAGCTCAGTCAGCAGGTGCAAGGCATCGCAGTTCGCAAAGGTTCGACTGAAATGCTCGATTTCGTCAATAAGTTTATCGAGAAGGCGAAGAGCGACGGCGAACTGAACAAGATCCATGAGAAGTGGCTCGGTACGCCTCTGCCAGATTTTGTTTCTCAGGCAAAGTAAGCTCTCGAATTTTGTCATGCCCGCCGAATGGACGGGCATGACGACCCAGTCCACGAAAGTGAGTTTCTCAACATGAACCAGACGGCTCAGGGAAAAACGAACCGGCTTCCGCAGGGTGTTTCCGATCCTGCAGTACTCATGCAGGGTGTGAATAAGTGGTATGGCACTTACCATGCTCTCAGGGATATTGATCTGAATGTCGCTCGCGGCGAGCGCATTGTGATTTGCGGTCCGTCTGGCTCGGGAAAGTCGACCCTTATCCGCTGCATCAATCAGCTGGAGACCATTCAGGAGGGCCGCATCATTGTTGACGGCCATGATCTGACGGCGGGTGGAAAGAATGTGGATATTGTCCGACAGGAAACCGGCATGGTTTTCCAGCAGTTCAATCTCTTTCCGCATATGACGGTTCTTGAGAATTGCACTTTGGCTCCGATGAAAGTGCGTGGTGTTTCCAAGTCTGAAGCCGAAAAGACAGCACGCAAATATCTGGAGCGTGTTCGCATTCCTGAACAAGCGGATAAATATCCGGCACAGCTATCCGGCGGTCAGCAACAGCGTGTGGCGATTGCACGTGCACTCTGCATGAATCCCAAGATCATGCTTTTCGATGAACCGACTTCGGCACTTGATCCCGAAATGGTCAAGGAAGTTCTCGACACCATGATCGATCTCGCCAAGGAAGGTATGACCATGCTCTGCGTTACCCATGAAATGGGCTTCGCACGACAGGTGGCAGACCGTGTCATCTTCATGGATCAAGGGCAAATTCTCGAGATGGCGGAACCGGAGGAATTCTTTGGTAATCCGAAGCATGAGCGCACGAAGGCATTTATTGGTCAGATTTCCTGATCATCTCCAATAGTTTAGTAATGGAGTTTGAAGTGACGAACGAAGTTCTGCTCATAGAACCGATGATGCCGCTGATCGAAGAACGATTGGATGCGACATACAAGGTTCTCCGCCTGTACAAGCCGGAAGACAAGGCGGCCATTGATACGAGCCTCGGCACAATTCGTGCCGTTGTTGCCGGCGGTGGAACGGGGCTTTCCAACGAATGGATGGAGCGTCTGCCATCGCTTGGCCTGATCGCCATCAACGGTGTCGGGACAGACAAGGTCGATCTTGGCTTCGCGCGGGATCGGAATGTGCATGTCAGCACCACACCGGGTGTCCTGACCGATGATGTTGCCGATACGGGAATTGCCCTCATGCTGGCCGTTATGCGCCATGTTGTTACGGGCGACCAGTTTGTGCGGGAAGGCAAATGGGCGCGTCGTGAAGGATTTCCTCTCGGCGTTAGTCCGAAGGGCAAGCGGGTTGGCGTTCTAGGGCTCGGCCAGATCGGAAAATCCTTTGCGCGACGTGCGGAAGCGTTCGGCATGGAAGTGCATTATTGGAATCGCTCGCCTGTCGCTGGTACAAACTGGATTGCTCATGCGACGCCGATGGAACTTGCGCAGCAGAGCGACGTGCTCGCGGTTTGCGTCGCTGCCAACCCATCGACGGCCAATATCGTCAACGCTGATGTTCTCGCAGCGCTTGGAAGTAAAGGCTTTCTGGTTAATGTGGCCCGGGGCAGTGTGGTCGATGAGGATGCGCTTCTAGCTGCTTTGAATAGCGGAACTATCGCTGGTGCCGGTCTTGATGTTTTCGTCAACGAGCCGACGATCAGGGAGGCCTTTCTGACCGCGCCAAATACGGTGCTGATGCCGCATCAGGGTAGTGCAACGGTAGAAACACGTGTCGGAATGGGCGAACTGGTACTCGCCAATCTTGCCGCGTATTTTTCCGGCGACGTCCCGCCTACCAAGGTAAACTGAGTTACTTCGATGATTGTCAGACAGGCCTTTTTTGAAGGTACTATTCATGCTGGGCGCGAGGATGCGTTCAAAGCTTATGTTGCCGATACTCTCATGCCGATGTGGCTCGCTTTTCCGGGTATCAGGGAAGTTCGTGTTCTTTACGCTGTCGAACGTGACGAAGGGGCGCCAGACTACCCGATGGTGCTTTGGACGATGTATGACAGTAGGGAGGCTTTGACGGAAGCGCTTGCTTCACCTGTTCGATATGAAAGTCGAGAGGCCACGAAGGGCCTCTTGGAAATGTTCGATGGTCATATCCATCATCACGTTTTCGATCTCACCCTTGAGGGGTGAGATCTTTCTTGTTTAAGCGCCCCATGTCCGCTCAAGGACATTGATCCAGTTTCCGTGGGCCAGCTTAACGATGGAAGCATCATCATAGCCATGTTTGCGGAAGGCTTCTATGACGAGCTGGAGATCGCTCACATCGCGAAGTGTCGAAGAAATCGTGGTGCCGTCAAAATCGGAACCCAGAGCCAGATGGTCGATCCCAATGCGATTGACGATATAATCGGCATGGCGAACAAGCTCCGTCAAATCCGTGTTTGGATCGCGTTTTCCGTCTTCACGCAGGAATGAAACGCCGAAGTTAAGTCCGACAAGGCCGCCAGTATCGCGAATGGCATCCAGTTGTTTGTCGGTCAGATTGCGGCTTTGCTGGCAAAGAGCGTGAGCATTGGAATGCGAAGCCACCAGCGGCGCATCGGAAATCGCCGCGATGTCCCAAAACCCTTTCTCATTCATATGGGAAAGATCGACCATGACTTTGAGTTCATTGCAGGCGCGAATGAGTGCTTTGCCATGATCGGTGAGGCCGGGGCCAATGTCCGGCGACGCCGGAAACCGGAACGGGATACCATAAGCAAATATATTCGGACGGCTCCATACCGGTCCGAGCGTTCGAAGGCCGGCCTCATACAAAACATACAGGGCGTCAAGGTCTTCGCTAAAGGCCTCAACACCTTCGATATGGTACACTGAAGCGAAAATGCCCTTGGCAAAAGCATCGCGAATATCGGCAGCCGTGCGGCAGATGCGGACCTTGCCTTCCGATGCCCGTTCGATCTTCAGCAAGATCGCCGACATGGCGAGCGTTGCCTTCATCGCATCCGTCTGGCTTGGCGTTGCCAGATTGCCATTGACATCCAGTTCTCGTGAAGGCGAGGGCACATATACTGCGCAAAGACCGCCGCCCAGCCCACCCTTCTGGGCGCGTGGAAGGTCGATATGTCCGACTTGCTCGCCTTGAAGAAAACGCTTTTCCGGCGCGGAAGCATCAGATGACCATAGGCGCAGCAGCACGTCGTTGTGGCCATCGAAAACGGGGATCTTCTGTTCTGTCGCCATGGGGGAGCCTTCTCAAATCAAATCCAGGATTCAAAAAGGGGTGATGGACCCAAGCGAGAAGAATTGCAAATGCGATTTCGGTCAATCGCTATGACCACGCTGCATGAGCAGCGATTCTTTCAAGCAAAAGGTCTCTTTTAGTTTGTCCTCATGCAAACTCTGCATAGGGAATGCAAAATTCTGCATTGGCCCCTGCCTCCGCCGACGTGATAGCGGGAAGCTGGAAAAATGTATCCAGAGATAGAACGCTGTCGATATGGCTCCCGATAACTGGGAGCCTTTCAGAAAGTGTTGCAAGAGGAGCTCTCAATGATTTCAAGACGCGGTTTTCTGGCGGGCGCAGCCGCCGTTCCTTTCCTGTCCTATGCCAGCATTTTGCCTGCAATAGGAGCCGGGCGTCAGGACATTCTGGTTGTGGCCCAGCAGCTCGACAACATGACCAGTCTTGATCCGCATGAGAGCTTTGAAGCTGTCGGCAGCGAAATCTGCAACAACATGTATCAGCGTCTGGTACATCCAAGTCTTTCCAATCCGGATCAGGTGGAAGGCGGCGTTGCTGTTTCCTGGGCAGCCGACGCTGACGGAAAAGTCTTCACCTTCAAGATCGATCCGAATGCAAAATTTGCAAGCGGCGCACAGATCACAGCTGAGGATGTTGCCTTCTCGCTGCAACGCGCGATCAAGATGAACAAGGGCCCGGCTTTCATCATCGGCCAGTTCGGTTTCACGCCTGAAAATGCGGAGAAGAACATCGTTGCAACTGATCCGTCGACATTGACTCTGACGGTTGAGCAGTCAACGTCGCTGCCTTTCCTGCTGTACTGCCTGTCGGCCAGTGTCGCCAGCATTGTGGAAAAGAACACTGTTCTGGAAAATGCCTCCGGTGACGATCTCGGTAACGGCTGGCTTCAGAAGAACAGCGCCGGTTCGGGTGAATGGGTTCTCGTTTCCTGGAAGCCGAGCGAAAGCATTATGCTGAACGTTAATCCGCATGGCGCATACAAGGGCAATGTGAAGCGCATCCTTTTGCGTCACGTTGCGGACCCGTCTTCGCAGCTTCTCATGCTCCAGAAGGGGGACGTCGATATTGCACGTAACCTCACTACCGAGCAGCTTCGCGTTCTGGATGGCGATGAAAGCTATAATCTGGTGCGCAAGGGTGTCGGCGGTTTGATGCTGATGTCGCTCAACCAGAGCGTGGAAGTTCTTGCCAAGCCGAAAGTCTGGGAAGCAATCAAGTGGGCCGTGGACTATGATGGCATCCAGAAGAATATCGTGCCGCTGAATTACAAGGTTCACCAAAGCCTCGTTCCTGAAGGTTTTCCAGCAGCACTGAATGAGAATCCGTTCAAGAAGGATATTGCCAAGGCGAAGGCTCTGCTTGCCGAAGCTGGTGTTCCCGATGGCTTTTCGATCAAGATGGATCACTATTCGGCACAGCCGAGCCCCGATATCGCACAGGCGATTCAGGCAAGCCTTGCCGAAATCGGCATCAAGGTAGAGCTGCTGGCTGCTGAAAATCGTCAGGTTCTGACGAAGATGCGCGCTCGTGAACACCAGATGGCATTGACTGTATGGGGGTCGGACTATTTCGATCCGAACACCAATGTCGATGTCTTCTGCAACAATCCGGATAATTCTGATGATGCGAAGACGAAGCCTTTTGCATGGCGCTCGCACTTCCAGAATGAGGATTTCTCCAAGAAGTCCCTTGCTGCGCGTGATGAACAGGACCCGGCAAAGCGCGTGAAGATGTATGAAGATCTGCAGCGCGAATTCATGAACAACAGCCCGTTCATCATCATGATGCAGAAGTTCGAGACGGCCTCCTGCCGCAAGGATGTTACCGGAATGCGTCTTGGCGTTCTGTCCGATTCTCATTCCTATGCAGGGATCGCCAAGGCGTGAAGAAAAGCCTCAAGAATCTGACCGGTATCCTGAGCAGCGTGTTGATCACGCTGTTCGGGCTTATGGTTATTACTTTCATGATCGGTCGCGTCATGCCGGTCGATCCTGTTATCGCTGCCGTGGGCGACAACGCACCCGAGGCTGTTATTCAGCGTGTCCGTGCGGAGATGGGCCTTGATCAGCCGCTCGTGGTCCAGTTTGTGCACTATGTTGGACAGGTGCTGCACGGTGATTTCGGCAACTCTATTCTGACCCGAAATCCGGTGACGCAGGATATCGCTCGCTATTTTCCCGCGACATTGGAACTGGCAACGGCGGCACTTCTTGTTGCGGCGCTTGTCGGCATTCCACTGGGTGTTTGGGCTGCTGTTCGACAGGGTTCCATCGTCGATCAAACGATCCGCGTGATCTGTCTTGCTGGGCACTCAGTTCCGGTTTTTATGCTGGCCCTGATTTCACTTCTGGTCTTCTATGCGACGCTCGATATCGCGCCGGGACCTGGACGGCAGGACATCATCTATGAGGGCATGATCCCCCACGTTACCGGTCTGCTCACGATCGACAGTCTCATTGAGGGGGACTGGGATGCGTTCTGGGACGCGGTCTACCATATGGTGCAGCCGGTCCTGATTCTCGCATATTTCAGTATGGCGTATATCACGCGTATGACCCGCGCCTTCATGCTTGATGCGCTCAAGGGTGAGTTCGTGATTACGGCACGTGCGAAAGGTCTGTCTCTCACCTCTGTCATTTGGAAACATGCTTTCCCGACCGTTGCCGTGCAGCTGGTGACAGTTCTAGCGCTCACCTATGCAGGTCTGCTGGAGGGGGCTGTCGTGACCGAGACTGTCTTCAGTTGGCCCGGCCTTGGCCAGTATCTGACCGTGTCGCTGATGAATGCCGATATGAATCCGGTTGTGGGTGCTACGCTGCTCATCGGCATTATCTATGTCGGGCTTAATCTGCTCGCCGATATCCTCTATAAAGTTCTGGATCCGCGTGTCCGATGATTTTTGCCAATTTTCATAACTGGGCGCTGGATGAATCGCCCGCTTCCCGCTCTCAGGCCAATTGGGGCAGGCGCTATCGCATCTGGGTAAACCTGCGTGCTAATCCGCTCGCGATGATTGGTCTTTTTATCATTGTCGCTTTCGTCGTTCTGTCACTGGCCGCGCCGTTGCTGGCGCCGTACGATCCGAGTGTTCAGGATCTCGGTAATCGCCTTTCTGCTCCAACTGCAGCGCATTGGTTCGGAACTGATGAACTTGGTCGCGATATTCTTTCGCGCATTCTTTACGGCGGCCGCGTTACCCTCGGAATGGTTATCGCCGTCGTCATTCTCGTCGCACCCATTGGACTCTTCATCGGTTGTATCGCTGGTTATTTCGGCGGCATTGTGGATACGGCGTTGATGCGTGTCACGGATGTCTTTCTGGCGTTTCCGCGATTGATCCTTGCGCTTGCCTTCGTGGCTGCACTGAAGCCTGGTGTCGAAAGCGCTGTGCTTGCAATCGCTTTAACCGCATGGCCACCCTATGCGCGTCTGGCGCGTGCGGAAACAATGACATTGCGCAAGAGCGATTTCGTTGCAGCCGCCAAGCTGACTGGCGCTTCGCCTTTCCGTATCATTCTGCGCCACATCATGCCGCTTTGCGTACCGAGCGTCATTGTACGCATTACGCTAGACATGAGCTCGATCATCATAACCGCAGCAAGCCTTGGCTTCCTCGGAATGGGCGCGCAGCCGCCATCGCCCGAATGGGGTGCGATGATCGCTACCGCCAAGCGCTTTATCTTCGAACAATGGTGGGTTGCCACCATCCCCGGCATCGCGATTTTCCTCGTATCGCTCGCCTTCAATTTCCTCGGCGACGGTCTGCGCGACGTGCTCGATCCGAAGCAGAATTGAGAGAACAGATGCTGGTTGATATTAAAAATCTGCAGATCAGCTTTGAAACGCGCACCAGCCGTTTCGATGCTGTGCGCGGGATCTCCCTTCAGCTCGGTCGTGAAAAACTGGGCATCGTGGGCGAAAGTGGTTCGGGTAAGTCTTTGACCGCGCGGGCCCTCATGAAACTGCTGCCGCCAATCGCCGAAGTGAAGGCCGACAAGCTTTCATTCGATGGCATCGACATTTTGTCAGCCACCGAACGTGGCATGCGTCAGATACGCGGCAAGCGAGCGGGCTTTATTCTTCAGGACCCCAAATATTCTCTTAATCCGGTAAAGACCATTGGCGTGCAGGTGGCTGAAGCGTGGCGCACCCACAAAGGCGGTAGTAAACGTCAAGCGATGGATGCTGCGGTTGATCTTCTCGATCAAGTTATGATCCGCAATCCGCGTGAAGTGGCAAAGCTTTACCCGCATGAAGTTTCGGGCGGCATGGGCCAGCGTGTCATGATTGCCATGATGCTTGCACCCGATCCGGAACTGCTCATTGCCGACGAACCGACATCTGCGCTCGATGCCACCGTTCAGGCGGAAATTCTTCGCCTGATCGACGATCTGGTTTCCAAGCGCGGAATGGGACTTCTCCTTATCAGCCACGATCTTCCACTCGTGTCGCATTTCTGCGACCGCGTCATGGTCATGTATATGGGCCGGGTCATGGAGGAATTGAAAGCTTCCGAGCTTGTGCGCGCAGAGCACCCCTATACGAAGGGACTTCTCAATTGCATTCCGTCACTCATGCATCCCCGTGATCGATTGCCGGTTCTCAATCGTGAAGAAAGCTGGCTGAACTCATGATAGTTATTGATCAACTGCGCATCAGCTTCAACGAGCGTGAAGTCGTCAAGGGTGTATCCTTCAATGTCGAGAAGGGCGGGAGCTTTGGCATTGTTGGCGAAAGCGGCTCCGGCAAATCCACCATCCTGCGTGCAATGGCTGGTCTCAACGAGCGATGGAGTGGCCGCATCGCGTTTGATGGCAAGGATGTTCCCCCGAAGCGCACACCTGCCTTCTTCCGTCAGGTGCAGATGGTGTTTCAGGATCCCTTTGGATCACTGCATCCTCGCCAGACCATCGACCGTATCCTGAGCGAGCTTCTACTGGTTCATGGTATCGGCGATATCGACAAGCGTATTGAGAAGGTTCTTGACGAAGTCGCGTTGCCGAAAGCTGCGCGGTTCCGTTTTCCGCATCAGCTTTCTGGTGGCCAGCGCCAGCGCGTGGCTATTGCTCGCGCCTTGATTGCCGAACCGGAAGTTCTGCTGCTGGACGAACCGACCTCGGCGCTCGACGTCTCGGTACAAGCTGAAATTCTCAATCTTCTCGCGGACTTGCGCGCGGAAAAGAATCTCACTTATGTGCTGGTGAGCCACAATCTCGCTGTGATAGCGCATCTCTGCCCGCAGGTGGGGGTGATGCAACACGGCGAGATGGTGGAACAGCTTAGCGCCGAAGATTTGCGCGCCGGGCGAACAACACATCCGCATACCACAGAATTGCGCGCGCTAAGCGTCAATCTGGAAGAACCTGCCTGACGGAGTTTTCATGTCAACGCATGCTGACTGGAACGCGGCCTCGCTTGCCGCGAAAGTCTTTTCGAGAACGTGGGCCAAGGATGAGCCGGGCGGCGTTATCATCGGCTTCGGCCCAGACGGTGTTAAGTTTGCCTATGCCAGCGGGCTTGAAAGCCTTTCCACAGGTGTACCGTTTACGGCGAATACTGTTGTTCGCTATGCATCAGTCACGAAACATGCGTTCTGTGCGATGGTTCTCAAGCATAGCGATATCATCAGCCTCGAGGATCGGCTGGGAGACCATCTGCCGGAACTGCAAAGTCCGCTAGCCGATGTCACCGTCGGTCGCGCGCTCGACATGACTGGCGGTCTGCCCGACACGCGGGAATGCCTCACCCTTCTGGGGCTGTCGGTTTACACAGAGACGGAAGCTAGTCAGCTTCTGGATTATCTAGCCTCTCTGAACAGTCTCAATTTCGATGCGGGTTCGGAGATTTCCTATTCCAATACAGGCTACCGTCTGGTGGAAGCCGCGCTGGAGCGGAAGGGGTTTCGCTTCAATGATTTCGTGAAGTCGGATATTGTTGCACCTCTCGATATTTTCATGGAAGCGCCGGACGTGTGGAATGATCCGGTCGCAGGTCTGGTCCCCGGTTACTGGAAGTCCGGCGAGAAATGGCAGCTCAGCTCTGCTGGTCTGCATATTTCGGCTTCTGGCAGCTTGACTGGGAGCGGCATGGCGCTGACCAAATGGGCGCAGGCGCTCGTCAATGGCGAGGGGCCTTTCAAAGGCTTGCTCGATAAGCTGTCAGCCGATCGCCATCTTGCTGACGGACGGGTGACCGGTTACGGGCTTGGATTGCGGTGGAACGAAATGGCTGGCAAGCGCTTTGTTGGACATGGTGGCTCGCATCCTGGCTACAAGAGCTACTTTTTGCTCGATCCAGCCGCGAAAACCGGCATGATTGTTGTTTCAAATCGTGAAGACGCCAACACTTATAAGATGGCGCGCGATTGCATGGCCGCACTCAACGGTTTGTCACTGCCGGAGACCAACTGCACGATCCCAGACGGGCTTTATGTGACGGAGAACGGGCCGTTCTGGCTGGAAATGCGCAATGGCATAGCTAACTGGCTCGATTCCGAAGACACGCTTTACGATATTGGCGATGGCTGGTTCTCATCCCTGTCGCCATCTTCACCAGTTCAGCTCCGCTGGACGGGTACGGATTTGGAAGGCGAGATAGGCTATGTGTCTCGCCGGTTGAAGCCGGTCACAGTAAAACCTATCTGCCGGGAATTCGACGGCCACTGGCAGGCGTCGCCCTATGGCGCCAGTTTCGATATCAAGGATGGCCACCTCATCATGGGCATAGGTCCTGTGCGCCGTGCCATGCCGCTGGAAGATTTCGGCCAGGGGCGCGCGCTTTTCACGTTGCATGACGGTCCGTGGACCAAGCGCGTCTGTTTGCATAAACTTGATGATAATCGTGTTGAACTGGTTTTAAACCGCAGCAGAATGATTGAATACGTCCGTTAAATTTGGACATCCGAACGTTATAAATGCGGCGGAAGGGTGACCTTACCGCCGCGCCTTGCATTGTGATAGCTTTCGACAATTGATTCCGAATGTGAGGTGGCGTGATGCTGGAACGGATGATCGATCAGGGTGTAGGTCGGGAGCCCGCCGACATCGTCTTGAAGAACGGACGTTTCTTCGATCTCGTAACAGGAGAGCTTGTCGAAAGCGATGTAGCGATCTGTGGCGACCGAATTGTTGGCACATTCGGCAATTATCAGGGCAAGCGTGAAATCGACATTTCCGGGCGGATTGCCGTGCCTGGATTTATCGATACGCACCTTCACATAGAATCCTCGCACGTAACGCCACATGAGTTTGACCGGTGTGTATTGCCGCAGGGCGTCACTACGGTGATCTGCGATCCGCACGAAATTGCAAATGTGCTGGGTGCAGAAGGCATAAAGTTTTTCCTCGATAGTGCGTTGGAAACCATCATGGATATTCGCGTGCAACTTTCGAGTTGCGTGCCAGCGACCCATATGGAAACGTCTGGCGCTGAACTCCTGATTGATGATCTGTTGCCTTTTGCTGACCATCCCCAGGTGATTGGACTTGCAGAATTCATGAATTTTCCAGGTGTTCTGGCGAAAGACCCTGAATGCATGGCGAAGCTCAAGGCGTTTCAAGGGCGGCACATCGATGGCCACGCACCGCTTCTGCGCGGGTCAGATCTGAACGGTTACATTTCCGCAGGTATCCGCACCGAACACGAGGCGACCAGTGCGGAAGAAGCGCTCGAAAAGATGCGCAAGGGCATGCATGTGCTGGTGCGTGAAGGGTCAGTTTCCAAGGATCTGAAAGCGCTCATGCCAATCATTACCGAGCGTCATGCGCAGTTTTTGGCACTGTGCACGGATGACCGTAATCCGCTGGATATCGCCGATCAGGGTCATCTCGATTACCTCATCCGCACGGCAATCGCGGGTGGCGTTGAGCCGATTGCCATTTACAGGGCCGCAAGCATTTCTGCGGCACGTGCTTTCGGCCTTTTCGACCGTGGTCTGGTTGCGCCGGGCCAGCGCGCCGACCTCGTTGTAGTGGATAGTCTCGAAGGCTGTCACGCAGAAATCGTGCTGTCTGCAGGTAGGGTAGTTTCAGACGATTTATTTGCCACTCGTCAGCCTGTTGCTCCTGTCGGGCGCAATAGTGTCAAGGCACCCAAAGTCAGCGCATCCAGTTTCCGTTCTCATTCAAACAGCGGGAAAACCCGTGCAATCGGGATCATTCCCGGCAAGATTATTACCGAGAGCCTCGAATTCGACCTCAAGGTCGGACCGAACGGCGTCGAGCCTGATTTCGAAAAAGATGTCGTCAAGATCGCCGTTGTCGAACGTCACGGCAAAAATGGAAATATTGCGACCGGCTTTGTGCATGGATTCGGCTTGAAATCGGGTGCAATCGCCTCAACCGTCAGTCATGACAGCCATAATATCTGTGTGGTGGGCACATCCGACGAAGATATTGCGGCGGCTGCAAACCGTTTGGGTGAAATTGAAGGTGGTTTTGTCGTCGTGCGTGATGGCAAGGTGTTGGCTGAAATGCCTTTGCCCATTGCCGGATTGATGAGCGCCGAGCCATACGAAACCGTTCGCGACCAGCTTCGTGTGCTGCGTCACGCAGCCGAAGAACTGGGCTCGGTTCTGGAAGAGCCATTCTTGCAACTGGCCTTCATCGCCCTGCCAGTGATCCCGCATCTCAAGATTACCGACAGAGGTCTCGTGGATGTCGATAAGTTCGAGTTTGTTGGCAACTGATTAGTGCAGGCCGCCGACACCCAGCAGTTCTTCGACAGTTTGTTGGTTTTCGCCGAGTTCTGCCGATGTACCTGACCACGCGATGCGCCCACGTTCCAGTATGATGACATGATCGGCAAAGTCGAGCGCGCTCTGGATACGTTGCTCGACGAGCAGGATCGTCATGTCGCCCTTTTGCGCCAAGGTTGAAAATGCGGTCATCAGTTCTTCGCAGATGACGGGAGCAAGCCCTTCCAGCGGCTCATCCAACAGAAGCACCGTCGGTCGCCCGAGAATGCTCCGCGCGGTGGAAAGCATCTGTTGTTCGCCGCCGGAAAGTTGTGAGCCAAGATTACTGCGTCGTTCCTTCAGACGCGGAAACATCGCATAGGCTTCTTCTAGCGCATCCTTTGGCCGGTTCTTGAGGCCAACGAAGAGGTTTTCTTCGACGGTGAGGGTTGGAAAAACATCCCGAGTTTGCGGTACATAGCCAAGACCGGCAATTGCGCGCGCTGCCGATGGAAGCGTGGCTATATTCTTCCCACTCAGCAGAATTTCACCGCCATAACGACGGGTTTGACCTGCGATGGTAGCAAAGAGGCTGGTCTTGCCGACGCCGTTGCGGCCCAGAATGGCAAGCCGCGATCCCGGTTCCGCCTTGAATGAGACGTCCTCGATGACGCGTGTCGGGCCGTAACCGGAAGAGAGGTTGCGAACTTCAATTGAGGCGGCACTCATTGTGCATAGCTCCCGAGATAGGCTTCGCGGACGCGAGCGTCCTGCACGACATCTTCTGGCAATCCGTCAAAAATTACAGTTCCGGCGGCGAGCACGACCACGCGCTTTGCAAAGCGAAAAACGAGGTCCATGTCGTGCTCAATCATTAGAACTGCGAGATCTGCCGGCAGACGATCGAGCGCTTCTTCAATGCGACCCGTATCGCTTTGCGGAACACCAGCGGCGGGTTCATCAAGCAGTAGCACTTTGGGACGAAGCGCCAAAGCAAGGGCAATTTCCAGAAGCCGCTGTTGGCCATATGCGATATCGCTCACCCTTAATTGCCTTAGATGCAGAAGCCCGAGCGCTTCAAGAATATCGCGAACCTCATCCATGACTTCCGGCATGTTGCTATAGTTGCCGAGAATGCGTCCCGTCTTGCCTTCGCGTTGCAGGACAGCGAGAGCCACGTGTTCTTCAGGCGTCATGTCAAAAAAGAGACGGGTAACCTGAAATGAGCGCACCAGCCCGCGTCTGACACGTTGCATGGCGTTAAGTTTGGAGACATTCTCGCCGCCCAATGCCACTGTGCCGGAGGTCGCCGCGAGGTTGCCTGTAACAAGATTGACGAAAGTGGTTTTGCCCGCGCCGTTTGGACCAATGAGGGCGACACGGTCGCCTTTCGCCATGCTAAGCGATACATCGTTCGTGACCGCCAGACCGCCGAAATTCTTGCGCAGTTTCGTTACTTCAAACACTGTGCTCATTTGTGATGCGCCTTCTTTTCGAAGTAATAGGCCACGGTTCCATAGAGGCCGCGCGGCGCAAACAGCACGACGGCGATCAGCAGGGCGCCAACCATCGTAAGCCAGTGGAAGGGGTTTGCAGCAGAGACGAGGTCTTCGAACCACATGAATACAACTGTGCCAATCAGCCCGCCGAACAGCGATCCGGTGCCCCCCAGAACCAACATGACAAGGGCTTCCGCTGACATGGTGAAGCTGAGGCTATCGAGGCCAACGACCTGAGTGGAAATTGCGTTGAGCGCGCCGCCAATGCCGGCGACAGCACCCGAAATGACATACATACGAAGCTGCGTGGACTGAACGGAAGCGCCCATCGCATGAATGCGAGTCGGGTCTTCTTTCACTCCCCGACAAAGCATGCCGAAGGGTGAGCGTACAACATAACGCAGGAAAATGAAGGAAACGAGCAGCAGGACGACAGCGTAGATATAGACTGTATGTCCGTAGAGATCGAACTCGAACATGCCGAAAATGGGATCGGGCGAAATGCCGCTTAGCCCATCGCTCCCGCCAGTCCAATTTGATGCTTTATTGGCGGCTTCGTGGAACAGATGAACAACGGCGATCGACAGAACGAGTTGTGCCAGTCCATGAGCGCGCAGGATGATCGTACCGGAAATAAGCCCGGTGATGGCGCCTGCAACAAGACCGATAAGTGTCATTAGTATCGGGTCGGTAATACCGAAATGGGCAGCAGCGATGCCAGCACCATAGGCACCAGCTCCAAACAACGCAGCGTGACCAAGCGTTGCTATACCGCAATAGCCTGTCACGAGGTCGAGAGACAAGACAAGTAGGGCAATGGCAATAATGCGGGTCAACAATGCCAGATTGTCGGGGAACAGAAACCAGCCAACCACGCTGGCCGCAGTAATGGCCACGACGCCAATGAGACCTGCATAGGAATGACGAGGTTGGGAAAGATTTTGCGTCATATCGGTCATTTCCGGGCCAGCCTTCCTGCAAGACCGCGCGGGAACAAGGTCACAATGACGATCACCGCCAGATAAAAGAAGAACTCGCCATATTCCGGTGCCAGATAACGACCGGTTGTATCGATTGCACCGAGCAGAAGACAGGCAATCAACGCTCCCGGTATGGAGCCTGCACCGCCAACGGAGACGACAACCAGAAATGTCACCATGTAGCGGAGTGCATAATAGGGTTCGACGGGCAAAAGTTCGGCACCAACAACGCCGCCGAAAGCTGCGAGCCCGATGGCAAGCGCAAAGCTGATCGCGTAAACAATTTCAGTCCGCACGCCGAGGGCTGCCGCCATGTTGGCATTGTCGACGGCAGCTCGCAGTTTCACGCCGAAGGCTGTTCGTTCGATGATGTACCAAAGGCCGAGAGCCACGGCGAATCCGCATCCGATTGCAAAGACGCGATGTTTCGCAATGGAGCGAAAACCAAGGTCAACCGATCCACGCAACATTTCAGGCAAAGGAATGGTCTTCAGTGTCGGTCCGAATATATAATTGGTGAGACCGATGATGCAGAAAGTGATGCCGATGGTCATCAGCACCTGTGTCAGTTCAGGCGCCCCATAAATGCGCCGATAGAGCAGTCTCTCCACCGGAACGGCGATTATCATCGTGCCGACAACGGCGATGATGATCGCAAAGCCGTAATTGAGGCCAAGCTGCTGGGCAGCATAGGATGCGAAGTAGCCGCCGATCATTGCAAATGCGCCGTGAGCGAGATTGACGACGCGCATCAAGCCCATGGTGACTGAAAGGCCGATGGAAATGACGAAAAGCACCATGCCATAGGCGAGGGCATCGACAGCAATGCTGAGCACAGTCTGCATTGAGTGGTCCTGTTGGGCGTACCCCCAAAAGCGGAAAAGGGCTTTCGGGGTACGTGTTAAAATACGCAGTTATGAGCCACGAGCATGCATGCTTTAAGGCTGTTCAGCCATCAAGACGTTGACTATTGAATGCCAGAGCTACTGAGCTTTTAGGCCGGGGTCGCCCTGCTTCTCGAAGGTCTGGATTTCTTTGTTATAGTACGTGCCGTCATCAGCTTTGGCGACTTCACGCAGATAGATGTTCTGCGTCATATGACGGCTTTCAGGGTCGATGGATACAGGGCCGCGGGGGCTAATCCATTCCATGCCTTTCACGGCCTCGACTGCTTTTTCAGCATCTTTTTCACCGCCAGTCGCTTCGATCATCTTGTAGATGACATGCATGCCGTCATAAGCGCCGACTGAAGGGAAAGACAACTCCACAGGATTGCCGATAGCCTTTCGGGCTTCCTCGACAAACTTCTTATTCTCCGGCGAGTCGTGCGAGACTGCGTAGTGGAAAGTCGTAAGAACACCGAGAGCATTCTCTCCCAGTGCCGGAAGATCAGATTCCTGTGTTAGATCGCCAGGAGCGAAAAGCTGGATGCCGGAACCCTTCAACCCGTTGTCGACATAGGACTTCATAAAGCCAAGCGTCGTTGGGCCGGATGGCAGAAAAGCAAAAACGCCTTGCGCGCCGGAATCCTTGATGCGCTGCATGATCGGACTGAAATCGTTCGTAGCGAGCGGCATGCGAATAGCTTCAACCACTTCGCCGCCAGCCTCCGTGAACGCTGCCTTGAAGGCGTTTTCCGCATCCACGCCCGGCCCATAATCGCTCACAACCGAGATGACTTTCTTTACACCCTTATCGAGTGCGACCTTCGCAATCGGGGTTGATGTTTGCCATGTGGTGAACGATGTACGCACCACATAAGGGCTCTTCGTTACGATGGATGAGGTGGCGGCATTCATGACCACCATTGGCACATTGCCCTGTTTGAGAATGGGCGTAACCGCCATGGCGTCAGGGGTGAAGTAAAAGCCGGCGAGATATTGCACGCCTTCCTTGACCACGAGTTCCTGCGCAAGCGCCTTGGACTGCGCTGGATCAGCCTGCGGCACATCACGATAAACGATCTCGACAGTGTCATCGCCGATCTTGTTGCCGTGCTCGGTCATATAAGCGTCGATGCCAGCCTTGAAGTTCTTCCCCTGAAGAGCAAACGGGCCTGAAAATGGACCGATGACACCGACCTTCACCACATCGGCATAAGCTGCTGATGTTGCAAGTGAAAAGACCGCAAGCGCGGTTAATGTGATTTTCTTCATGTTCTCCTCCCTATCGCCCACCATTCCCGAGCGTGACCGTCTTGTCGCAACAGAGAATGTCCTGATTTCAGCATGCCTATCTAATTGGTCATGTAAAATGAAAAATTCCTTATAAACGATATCCAAATGGTTATGTGTTCGAGGATTGCTCGCTTCCGATCCGAACGACCTTATCGATCAGGGTTGATGCAATTTTGAGAGCACTGCCTGTCGACGCAACGATTTGTGGCAGGATCATCCATTCGATCATCCAGGCCGAGCCGGAGCGCTCCTGCTCGTGCACCATTGCCTGATGAAGACCACCCATTTGGGCTGCATTGAAACGGGCAAGGCTGATCAGTATCTCTGCCGACACCGGATTTTGCTTGTGGGGCATGGCGGATGAACCGCCGCCGCCTGTCAAGGACAGTTCTGTACCCAGTTCAGCCATGAGCGCAATATCTTGTCCAAATTTACCAAGAGTACCCGTAATCAGCGAAAGCAGATTGCCGAACTCGACAATGAAAGCCCGCTGGCTATGCCATTGTGGGCTATGGTGCAATCCAAGTTTATCAGCCAGCAAAGCACGTAGAGCTGGTGCCCGATCGCCGAATTTTTCAAGCGTTCCAGCGGCTCCTCCGAACTGCACAGGAAAGGCGATGGTATTCAGTTTGGTCTCATAAGCACCAAGCGGAATTTTCCAGCTTGAGATGCGGTCGGATACGTTGATAGGGATAGCGGGCTGCATACGCGTATAGCCGGTCAAGATATTCTTTCCGAACGCCGTTTCAAGCAAATCGAAACGTATCGTGAGCTGCTGAATTCGCCTATGGAGAATTGTACCGACGCGCTTCAACCGCAAAATCAAGCTCGTATCGATGACATCCTGGCTCGTCGCGCCGAAATGTACGTATTCTCCGTGATTGTTGCCCACGGCTTTACGCAGTTCCTTCACCAAAGAAGGAACGATCACCCCATCACGCGCTGTCGCTTTTGCTAAGTCGGACAGATTGGGCTCAAATGTTTCTACGGCTTGCGCGATTGCGCGTCCGGCTTCTACTGGTATGAGATCCAAGGCAGCTTGAGCGTCTGCTAGAGTCGCTTCGAAGCGAAGCATCTGCATAATGTCAGCTGCCGCCGTAAAAAGGCTTAGTATCTCTTCGTCGTCGCCGAAAAGCTGCGCCAGAAATGGATGTTCGAAGACCGAGATGCTCATGCGTTAAATATCGAAAAAGACGGTTTCTTTATCGCCCTGCAAGTGAATATCGAAATGATAGACGCTATCCTCACGCTGACCGATCAGGGTTTGCACGCGACTGCGATGTTCGATGCGTGCAAGAACAGGGTCCTCTGCATTGGCATCGGTTTCATCGGAAAAATACATCCGCGTTTGCAAGCCGAGATTAATGCCGCGGGCTACAATCCACAAGGTGACGTGTGGCGCCATGAGGCGGCCATCTTTGAAAGAGACGCGGCCAGGCTTGATCGTCTCGAAAGTAAATTCGCCTGTATCCATATGGCTCGGGCAACGGCCCCAACCACGAAAACCAGCGTCGGCCTTCCCTGTAGTTTCGGAAGGGCTGTTATAAAGGCCTTTCGCATCCGCTTGCCATATTTCGACAAGCGCATCGCGGAGTGGCGCGCCCATGCCATCAATCACATGGCCCTTGATAGTGATGCGCTCGCCAGCGGTCTTCTCACCATAGAGAGGACCGGAGCCGAGATCTTGCTCAAATACACCGTTGATGCCGACAAAGTTGGGGGTCAGTCCGATATGGACGTAAGGCCCAGCTGTCTGGGAGGCGGTTTCTTTCAGATAGCCGAGAGGTTGAACCATATTAGTTGCCCTCCGGGCGATTTTCAAAGAAGGTCGAACGGCGTCCACGCAACACGATGTCGAATTTGTAAGCGAGCATATCCATCGGCAGATTAGCGTTCATGTCCAGAGGTGCTACCAGCCGTTCGATAGCGGATTTATCCGGAATGGTTTTGACGATCGGGCAAATCCAGATCAGCGGATCACCTTCGAAATACATCTGTGTGATGAGGCGCTGCGCAAAACCACGGCCGAACACCGAGAAATGAATGTGAGCAGGACGCCAGTCGTTCACGCCATTCGGCCAGGGATATGGGCCGGGCTTGATGGTCTTGAACCAGTAATAGCCGTTCTCGTCGGTAATCGTGCGACCGACGCCACCGAAGTTGGGGTCGATGGCTGCGAGATAGGTTTCTTTCTTATGGCGATAGCGCCCACCCGCATTGGCCTGCCAGAACTCCAGCAAGGCGCCAGGAACAGGACGGTTACTTTCGTCCAGAACACGGCCGTGAACAAGGATGCGTGGACCTATCGGCATTTCGCCAGGGCGCGCATAGTTGAGGATAAGGTCGTTATCCAGTTCATGCAGCATACTGTGCCCGAATACCGGGCCGGTAATTTCACTTTTGGTGCCTTCTAGCGAAAGCAGAGCACGGGTAGGTGAGCGGAGTACAGAGGTTTTGTACCACGGGGTATAAGCCGGTGGATGCATGGACAGATCGCGAGCAAAGAATGGAGTCGTCTCCGGCAGACTGTTCTTCATTTTTCAGCTTCCTCCGCTTCCATCTGCGCATAGGTCTGCTTGGCGATCTTGAATGCGTGGTTCGATGCTGGAACCCCCGCATAGATTGCGACATGCATCAATGCTTCGCAGATGTCCTCCTTTGTGGCGCCTGTATTTTTTGTGGCACGTATATGCATGGCGACTTCGTCGTCTTGCCCTAATGCCGCAAGGAGCGCTATCGTCACAATGGAACGTTCCCTTTTGGTCCAGCCAGGCCGCGACCAGACCGTTCCCCATGCGGCTTCCGTTATAAGCTCCTGAAATGGGGCATCAAGGTCGGTTGCACTGTTCGAAGCGCGATCCACATGCGTATCGCCCAAAACCGAACGGCGCACATCCATGCCGATCTTGTAACGTTCTGACAGCACGGCATTATCAGCCATGGTTGTTCTCCATGCTAGAATCTGTTTGAAATAAAGTTACGCAACAGCGAGACATAAGCATCGGGCTGTTCAACGCAGGGAATATGGCCGCTGGCAGCGATATCTGCGAAGTCGGCTTCAGGAATAAGGCTTGCCAGTTCACGCACCAGAGTAGGCGGCGTGGAGCCGTCCTGATCGCCGACCAGACAGAGTGTCGGCACTGAAATACTCTTGGCTACTTCGGTTAAATCCACATCACGCAGCGCAGCGCAGGTGGCCGCATAGCCGTCGAGCGGTTGTCGAATGAACATATTGCAATAGGCCCGATAAGCGGGATTATCAGAGCGCCGATAGACCGGCGTGAACCAGCGCGGCATCGTTGCATCAAGGATGCTTGCCAGACCGTCCTGCTGAATAGCTGCTATACGAGCATCCCACATCTCTGCAGTGCCGATTTTATGCGCGGTATTTGACAGGACGAGCCCTGTCACCAGATCTGGTCGCGCTGCATAAACACCCTGTGCAATCAGTCCGCCGACAGAAAGGCCGCAAATGATTGTCCGCTTTATCGATAACCTGTCGAGTAGCCCAACGAGATCGGCAGCGAGCAGTTCAATAGTGCAGGGAGTGTTTCCGATATCTGAAAGGCCGTGACCGCGCTTGTCATAAACGAGTGTCGATATGTCGTTGTGCAGGCGTGTGCGAACTTCATCCCAGATGCGGAAATCAGTTCCGAGTGAATTTATGAAAACCAGAACGGGCTTTTCGTCTGCTACCCGTTGAAAATCATAATGAACAACGATGTCGTTTATGTACGCAAACTGCACGGCTTTCTCCTCTTATGCAGTACTGTCACGCTTTAAACTGGTTAAGTAAAATGATATTATTGCCAAAAATCATAACTGCAGGGTTATAGTTAAGTGATTGGGAACAGGGTCAAGTTTCGTCATCTTCATACGTTTGTTGAGGTTGCGCGACAGAAAAGTGTGGTCAAGGCCTCCGAAATCCTGAGCATCAGCCAGCCTGCCGTTACAAAGACAATGCGTGAGCTGGAGGAGATTCTTGGCGTTCCTGTGATAGAACGTGATGGTCGCGGCATAAGGATAACGCGGTTCGGCGAAGTATTCTTGCGCCATGCGGGGACGGCGCTGACGGCCTTGCGGCAAGGACTGGATTCCGTCTCCCAAGAATTGGATGGATCAGGACCACCCATCCGTATCGGTGCATTGCCGACGGTGTCGACCCGCATCATGCCGAAAGCAATGAGCTTGTTTCTTGCTGAGAGAACATCCAGTCGGGTTAAAATCGTGACGGGTGAAAATGCGGTTCTTTTGGAGCAGCTGCGGGTGGGCGATCTAGATCTGGTCGTTGGGCGCCTCGCTGCGCCTGAAAAGATGACAGGGTTTTCATTCGAACACCTTTATTCTGAGCAGGTTCGGTTTCTTGTGCGGTCCGGGCATCCCCTGACTGATGGACGTGCCGTTTTTGAAAACCTGGCCAACTATCCGGTTTTGATGCCGACACGCAATTCGATCATTCGCCCGTTTGTGGATCGATTGCTGATTACAAACGGCATCGGTGCCTTGCCTGTTCAGATTGAGACGGTGTCTGATGCTTTCGGACGTACATTCGTCCGTGACAGTGATGCTGTATGGATTATTTCGGAGGGTGTTGCGGCAAGAGACGTGTCTGAAGGCAAGCTTGTTGCGCTCCCAATTGATACAAGCGAGACAACTGGGCCGGTAGGGCTAACCATGCGTACAGACATGGTGCAGACAGCGGCGATGCAAATTCTAATCCAGACATTGCGTGAGGCTGCCGGTTTTAAGTCGTAGAAATCAACACGGTCAGCTACCTCAAAAAGTAGCTGACCGCGCTAGAAGCGAGAAGTTCTGGCCGGAACTTCTCGCCGGGGGTGACGATAATCAGAATTCTATATCAATGCCAAAATAAAACATCAGTTTTTTATGTTACTCTTAAGCAATAATAGATGGATTTTGATAGTATTAGCTTTATCTGAATTGTAGTGTTCATCCTTAAAACGGTAGTCCTACATAGTTTTCAGCAAGTGCCGTCGAAGCAGCTTCCGACGTGCAAAAATAATCGAGCTCTGCTTCTTGTACTTTCTGATCGAATAGAACCATATCTGGAAACCGGTGCAGCATCTTGGTCATGGACCATGAAAAGCGCTCGGCTTTCCAGATACGCGCGAGCGCCTTGGCAGAATAAACGCCGATGCCCGCTTCCGAACTATCCAAATAAAACTCTCTCAGTCCTTCATAGAGATAGTGCACATCGCTGGCAGCAAGGTTTAATCCTTTTGCTCCAGTGGGAGGAACAATATGGGCGGCATCACCGACAAGGAATAGCCGTCCGAAGCGCATCGGTTCAGCCACGAAAGAGCGCAGAGGCGCGATGGATTTCTCGAAAGAGGGGCCGGTTGCCAGAGCCTCGGCATGATGCTCCGGAAGACGTCGGCGCAATTCATCATAAAAGCGCTGGTCACTCCAGTCGTCGATTTTTTCGTCAAGCGAACATTGAATATAGTAGCGGCTGCGTGTCAACGAGCGCATGGAACATAGTGCAAAGCCGCGTTCGTGGTTCGCATAAATCAGTTCATGAGCGACTGGTGGAATATCTGCCAGTATCCCCAGCCAGCCAAATGGGTAAATCTTTTCGAAGGTTTCGATTGCCTTGTCCGGTACGGATTTGCGACTTATGCCGTGATATCCGTCGCACCCGGCGATGAAATCGCAATCTATTCGATGGGGTCTGCCCTCTTTCTCATAAGTGACATATGGCGATATCGTATCGAAATCATGAGGCGTTACGTTGGCGGCTTCGTAAATGCTAGTCGTATTCGACTTTCGCCGTTCATCCATGAGATCATGCGTCATTTCGGTCTGGCCATAAACCGTAACGCGCTTACCGGTCAATTTATGCAAGTCGACGCGGTGGTCCCGTCCGCCAAAGGCGAGCGAGAATCCGTCGTGAGGTAGTCCTTCGACGTGAAGGCGCGCTGATGCTCCGGCTTCATCCATTAGATGCACAGTGCCATCTTCTAGTACGCCCGCACGAACACGACCCAGAATGTAATCCTCGCTGACGCGATCCAGTACGACATTGTCTATTCCGGCTTTTGTCAGAAGTTGGCCGAGGAGCAGGCCGGACGGGCCAGATCCAATGATTGCGACCTGAGTGCGCATATGTTCCTCCCAATGCAAGTCCGCCTTTATTCTTTAGCGAACCTTCAATCTGGCAATGGATAATTCCGGCAATTTATTGTACAAATCGAACATTATTGGAGGGCGCGTGTCGGATAATTCTGTTCCAACATACGAGCTTTATGGAGAAGAAACCGAGCAGAAGCCAGATTTCTGGCTGCATTGCGAAACGCTTTTCTCTCGATCAAGCTTGCACAACTTCGAGATCACCCTGCATCGTCACGAAAGTTTTTTTCAACTCTTGTACATTGAAGGCGGTGAGGGACACGCAAATTTCGATGGCATCGTCCGCTCCTTCCAGACGCCATGCGCTATTCTGGTGCCGCCCGGTTTCAATCATGGGTTTGCATTTTCCAGAGATATAGTTGGGCATATCGTGACGATTTTGATCCCTCATATACCGTTTGCCGGAAGCGGCGCCGGGGGTATGATGGCGGAGTGGCTGATGCAGCCGCAACTGATATCGATGGCAGGCTTGAGCGATGGAGAGTTGATCTTACTTTCCTCTCTTCTGCGGCAAGTTCAAGATGAGTTTCACGCGAGAAAACCATATAAAAACAGTTTGCTGGAATCTCTTGTTCAAGCCGTATTCGTTTACATTATGCGACATGCATATTCTTCAAATCTCTCAAAGCAGGAAGATCGCCAGATATATGGGCATGCTCGCATCGAGCGTTTGCAGGAATTGATCGACCGCTATTATCGAGAACACAAACCTGTTTCGTTCTATGCGAAATCACTGGGTGTTTCATCGACGCATCTTAACCGGACTGTCAAAAAGCTGACAGGAACAACGACGCAAGACATGGTTGCAAAGAGGCTCATTGAGACGGCTAGGCGTGATTTGATTGCCATGCCGTCGTCGGTGCAGCATATTGCCTATAGCCTTGGTTTTTCAGATCCCGCATATTTTTCACGCTTCTTCCTGAAGATGACAGGCGAAACACCGCGTACATTCCGCTTGAGGGAACGTGAGCGTTTGGCCGCTCTGGATTCCTCATCATAGAATAAATTGGATTTTTCATCCTCCACGGTTATCTTAGCAAGCTACGCAAATCCGACTGGATCTGAAGCATCGCGGGCAGGAAGCGTTCCACCAGTTCACTTGTTTCGATATGGGCCACGGGTGCCCCGATGTTGAGTGCTGCGACCACTGAACCTCGATGATTGAAGACAGGGACTGCGATGGAGCGCAGTCCAAGTTCCAGTTCTTGATCGTTGATTGCATAACCTTGACCACGAATAATTGAGAGTTCTGCCATGAGTGGGCCAATCTCCACTTTCGTAAATGGCGTCAATGCTTTCAGTTCAGTGCGTTCGAGAAGCGCCTGCGCCTGCGGTTCAGGAAGCCACGCCAGAAGTACCCGCCCCATTGAAGCGCAGTAGGCTGGTAGCCTGCTTCCGGCCATGAGGTTGATGGACATTACGCGCATTTGTGAGGCGCGCGCGATATAAACGATTTCCGTTCCATCCAGAACGGATGCCGATGCACTCTCGCCGACTGTATCGGAGAGCCGATCCAGATGCGGCTGTATGATTGTCGGCAATGGTGTCGAAGAAAGATATGCATGTCCAAGCCGTAGAATCCTGGGCAGAAGCATGAAAAACTTGCCATCATATTCAGCATAGCCGAGTTCGGCGAGGGTCAACAGACATCGTCGCGCGGTTGCGCGATCAAGGCCGGTAATTTTCGAAACGTCCGCTATTGAAAGACGTGGCTGGTCCTCACCAAACGCTTCGATGACTTTCAGTCCTTTGGCAAAGCCTCCAATGAAATCCGTTTCGCGCATGAGATCCCCTTAGTCTGCGTTGTTAATTTGTGCGATATATGAACAAATGTCAAATAACGCACAAACTGTTTGACCCTTTGCCGACGCGGTGGCTAACTCCAGCCTAATTGAAGCTGGAAGCGCTTAGTCAGGAATGTCGAGCTTTCCGGTATGGAGGTGAAATGGACAAGACAATCGGAAGTCTGGCTGAGGCTGTTGCCGGAATAGATGATGGGGCAACCGTCATGATCGGGGGATTTGGTGGCTCAGGTGCGCCAATAGAATTGATCCATGCCCTGATTGACAAAGGGCCGAAGAATTTGACTGTGATCAATAACAATGCAGGCAATGGGCGCATCGGTATCGCGGCCATGATCGATGCCGGGATGGTTCGGAAGATGATCTGTTCGTTTCCACGGTCTTCTGATCCGCGCGCTTTCACGGACAAGTATATTGCCGGTGAAATCGATCTTGAACTAGTGCCACAGGGAACGCTTGCTGAACGCATCCGCGCGGGTGGTGCCGGTATTCCTGCCTTCTATACACCAACGGCCTATGGCACGGAGCTTGCCGAAGGTAAGATCACAGTCGAATTTGATGGAAAACCTTATGTGCAGGAACGTTGGCTGAAGGCCGATTTTGCGCTCATCAAAGCACATCTTGGCGATATTCATGGCAATCTGACCTACCGCATGGCCGCTCGCAATTTCAATCCGCTCATGTGTATGGCCGCAGCCAAAACGATTGTGCAAGTATCTGAAATCGTTCCGCTTGGTAGCATTGAGCCAGAAAATGTCATCACACCGGGCATTTTTGTCGACGGTGTCGTCGAAGTTGCAAATCCGCATCAGGAAGAAGAACTCATTCGCGCGGGAGTGACCTACGCATGACGATCGATACTCACGAGGACATTAAATTGTCCAATGCCCAGATTGCATGGCGCGCCGCGCAGGATATTCAGGATGGTGCCTATGTAAATCTCGGAATCGGTTTCCCGGAAATGGTCGCCCGTTATCAGCCGGAAGGAAGGGAAGCTATTTTTCATACGGAAAACGGTATTTTGGATTTCGGTGAAGCGCCGCCCGAAGGTGAAGAAGACTGGGACCTGATCAATGCTGGCAAGAAGGCCGTCACGCTGAAGCCTGGCGCGGCATTTTTCCATCATGCCGATAGCTTCGCAATGGTGCGTGGCGGCCATCTAGATGTTGCAATCCTGGGTGCCTATCAGGTTGCCCAGAATGGCGATCTCGCGAATTGGCGGGTAGGGGCCAAAGGTGTGCCAGCGGTTGGTGGTGCGATGGACCTCGTGCATGGCGCGAAACAGGTCGTTGTCATTACAGAGCATGTGACCAAGAAAGGCGAGCCAAAGCTGGTCGAAAAGTGCACTTTTCCGCTAACCGGCGTCGCATGTATCACCCGCATCTATACCAGTCATGCGGTGATCGACATCGACAAGGGGCGTTTTGTGCTGCGTGAAAAGCTGGCCGCTATGACCCTGGAAGACCTTCAGGGCATGACGGGCGCGAAGCTTCACATCGATGGCCCTGTTGCCGATCTTGTTGTCCCTGAGTTGTGAGGCCATGCCATGAGTGAAGCCTACATTTGCGATTATATCCGCACACCCATCGGTCGTTATGGCGGCACGCTTTCTTCAGTTCGAGCTGACGATCTTGGCGCTATTCCATTGAAAACACTTATGGAGCGTAACGGTTCCGTCGATTGGGAAGCTGTCGATGACGTTATCTTTGGCTCAGCCAATCAGGCGGGCGAAGACAACCGCAACGTTGCGCGCATGTCGCTGCTTCTGGCCGGATTGCCGGTGGGCGTGTCCGGAACGACGATCAACCGTCTCTGCGGCTCGGGGATGGATGCAGTCATAACGGCTGCACGAGCTGTCAAGTCTGGTGAGGCAGAGCTGCTCATCGCTGGTGGTGTGGAAAGCATGAGCCGTGCTCCCTTCGTGATGCCGAAGGCTGACAGCGCATTTTCACGCAAGGCGGAAATCTTCGATACGACGATCGGCTGGCGGTTCATCAATCCCCTGATGAAAAAGCAGTATGGCGTCGATTCGATGCCTGAAACGGGTGAGAACGTTGCCGAGGATTTCAATATCTCGCGACAGGATCAGGATGTCTTTGCGCTTCGCAGCCAGGAAAAGGCGGCTGCCGCGCAGGGCAATGGACGCCTTGCGAAGGAAATCGTTCCGGTTACGATCCCACAACGCAAGGGTGATCCGGTTGTTGTCGACCAGGATGAACATCCACGTGCGACCAGCCTGGAAGCACTCGCAAAGCTGGGTACGCCCTTCCGTGAGGGGGGCACCGTGACGGCGGGTAATGCCTCCGGCGTCAATGATGGAGCTGCTGCGCTTATCATCGCATCTGAAGCAGCTATCAAGAAATACAACCTTACACCGATTGCCCGCATTATAGGCGGTGCCGCGGCAGGTGTTCCTCCGCGCATTATGGGTATAGGCCCAGCTCCGGCGACAAGGAAGCTTTCTGCACGTACGGGCATTGCGCCCGATGCATTCGATGTGATCGAGCTGAACGAAGCATTTGCATCGCAAGGTCTTGCAGTGTTGCGCGATCTTGGAATTGCCGATGACGACAAACGCGTCAATCCGAATGGTGGCGCTATCGCGCTCGGGCATCCGCTCGGCATGTCCGGGGGGCGTATTGCAGGCACGGCGGCGCTCGAACTATCACTCAGCGGCGGCAAATATGCTCTCGCAACGATGTGCATCGGCGTCGGGCAGGGCATCGCTATTGCATTGGAACGTGCTTGAATGTGATTAAATGATAAATCCGGGCATTTAGCGCCCGGATTTGTTGTTCCTGACAGAGCAGATACGACTTTTGTATTCTTGGGCGACTACAATATTGCCCGCGACTACCGATCAAGTTAGCATGACCTCATTACAACAACGGTCGGAACAACCTGCCGTACCAAAATGGGGAACATGTCGATGAAAATTGCTCGCCTTGCCCTGATGGGTGGACTCCTCGCAACTGCACTTTATACCGGCTCCGCTGCCGCCCGCGACCTGACCGTCGTTTCATGGGGCGGAAACTATCAGGACGCGCAGCGTGAAATTTATTTCAAACCTTTTTCCGAGAAGACCGGCAAGCCCTTGCTAGATGAATCCTGGGATGGTGGTTATGGCGTCGTTCAGGCAAAGGTGAAAGCGGGAAAACCCAACTGGGACGTGGTACAGGTAGAGGCTGAAGAACTGGCGCTCGGCTGTGCGGACGGTCTTTACGAGAAGATCGATTGGGACAAGGTTGGCGGCAAGGATAAATTCCTCGACAGTGCGGTCAATGATTGCGGCGTGGGTGCAATCGTGTGGTCGACGGCAATCGCCTATAATGCGGACAAGCTGAAAGATGGCCCGCAATCCTGGGCTGATTTCTGGGATGTGAAGAAATTTCCAGGCAAGCGTTCCTTGCGTAAGGGCGCAAAGTATACGTTAGAATTCGCGCTTCTCGCCGATGGGGTCAGCAAGGATGAAGTTTATGACGTGCTCTCGACACCGGAAGGTGTGGACCGTGCGTTCAAAAAACTCGATGAATTGAAGCCGAACATCGTCTGGTGGGAAGCAGGGGCACAACCATTGCAATTGCTGGCCTCGGATGAAGTGGTGATGGCATCCGCCTACAACGGGCGTATTACGGGTATAAACCGGAGCGAAGGCAAGAACTTCAAGGTGGTCTGGCCGGGAAGTATTTATGCCGTTGATAGCTGGGTGATCCTGAAAGATGCCGAGAACAAGGATGCAGGGCTGGATTTCATTGCTTTTGCCAGCCAGCCTGAAAATCAGGTGAAACTGCCGAAATACGTCGCATACGGTCTGCCGAACAAGGAGGCTGCAAGCAAGGTGCCTGCGGAATTCGCGTCGGATCTTCCAACAGCGGAAGCCAATCTGAAAGACGCCCTTCCGCTTGATGTCGATTTCTGGATCGATAATTCCGAAGAGTTGACAAAGCGCTTCAACGCCTGGCTGGCGCAATAATCCGTAGTTATGGCCCCGTCGTGCAATATCGGCGGGGTTTCCCCGTTTCCGGAAGATGGAGTAATTCATTGACGGACTGCCGCATCCGCTTCGAGAATATCAGTAAATCCTACGGTGATTTCAAAGTCATAGATGGTTTGAACCTCGATATTGATCGAGGTGAATTCGTGAGTCTGCTCGGTCCTTCCGGGTCAGGTAAGACGACACTTTTGATGATGCTCGCGGGATTTGAAAATCCAAGCGGTGGAGCGATTCACGTTGATGGCAAGGCAATCAACACGGTTCCTTCATACAAGCGCAATATGGGCGTGGTCTTTCAGAACTATGCGCTTTTCCCCCATATGACAGTTGGCGAAAATGTCGCTTTTCCGCTTCAGATGCGAGGTATTGGGAAAGCGGATATCGGCAAGCTGGTGGATAAGGTGCTCGATATGGTGCAGCTTTCCACGATGCGCGAACGCAAGCCGTCCCAACTCTCCGGTGGACAGCAACAACGCGTGGCGCTTGCCCGCGCACTGGTTTTCGAACCAGGTGTGGTTTTGATGGATGAACCGCTCGGTGCGCTCGACAAGCAGCTGCGTGAGCAGATGCAACTCGACATTCGTGCGTTGCACGGCCGGTTAGGACTGACGATTGTTTTCGTCACTCATGACCAAAGCGAAGCACTGACCATGTCGGATCGGATCGCTGTCTTCAACAAAGGAAAAATCGAACAGATTGGTACGCCCCGCGCAATCTATGATGAGCCGCAGACACGGTTTGTGGCCGAGTTCATAGGCGAAACCAATCTCGCCGAAGGGACAATCGAGCGGGTGGAAGGTACCAGCACTTTTATTCGCCTGAAGGATGGCGGAATCCTAACCGCATCATCAAAAGGAACGCTGGCGACGGGACAGAAAGTTCTCCTGTCCATTCGGCCTGAGCGCATTGAACTGGGCCGCGAGGGCGGTTCGGACAATCTTCTTAAAACACGTGTCATCGACAGTGTTTATCAGGGGGATCACTTGCGTATCCAGCTTGATGGTAGCGCCCATGATTTTATCGTGCGCCTCGACAGAAAGGCGCGCGAATGGGCGCCCGGAACGGATGTCGTGGCAGGGTTCAATGCCGTTGACTGCTGGACTATCGCAGCATGACAGTTCTGTCCGGCAAAACTGCCCGAGCGATGTTTCTGATCGCGCCCTTGCTTGTTTTCATTGCTTTGTTTTTCCTGTGGCCACTCGGAGTGATGATGAAGCAGGCCGTATCCGATACGGCAGTTTTGCGTGTTCTTCCCCAGACGGCTGACGCTGTAAGTCTGTGGGACGGACAATCGCGTCCATCACCAGAAATGAAACAGGCTTTGGTGACGGATCTGAAGGCTTCGACCGACCAGCAGGCCGTAGGCGATATGGTTCGCCGTTTGAACAGCGCCCAATCGGGTTTTCGGACCCTGATGAGCAAGACACTTTCGGCAATCGAGAAAGGCGATCCAGCCCCGGATCTTGAAATGATCGACAAGCGATGGAGCCGACCGGAGTTTTGGCAGGCAATTGCAAACGCGCTTTCTCCGACAACTGATCGCAACCTGCTCGCGGCCGTAGACATGGAACGCGATGCCTCAGGAGAGATTGTTTCAATGGCGCCCGGTACATCAGCCAACCGGGCGATCATGCTGCGCACATTCTGGATCGCTGCGCTGGTGACACTATCCTGTGCAGTGATTGGTTACCCTTATGCTGTATTGCTTGCATCGTCTAAAGGCTGGGTCAGAAACGTGCTTTTTGCGGCTGTTCTGCTGCCGTTATGGACCTCATTGCTGGTGCGAACTGCGGCTTGGTTCATCCTCCTGCAAGACAAGGGCCTCATCAACGATACACTGATTTGGCTTGGTATCACCGATACGCCCTTTCCCCTGATCTTCAACAGGGCAGGGGTGGTTATAGCCATGACCCATGTACTTTTGCCGTTCATGGTTCTTCCAATTTATAGTGTGCTCGCATCGATCCCGAGCAATCTGATGCCAGCTGCTGCATCGCTCGGCGCCCCGCCGTGGAGAGCCTTCCTGCGAGTGCTGCTTCCGTTAAGTATGCGAGGGATTCTGTCCGGAATGCTGCTCGTGTTCATGAGTGCCATTGGCTACTACATCACACCAGCATTGATTGGTGGGCCGAGCGACCAGATGATAAGCTCGATCATTGCCTATTACGCAACCGGTTCGGCCAACTGGGGTATGGCTGGCGCATTGGGGCTCGTGCTGCTCGTCGCCTGTCTCGTACTCTATGCCGTTTACGGACGACTCACCGCCGATGAGCAGGGGAGAGCGTGACTATGGGGCGCTTCGCTAAAATCCTGTTCGGTGTAGCGGCTGTGGTCTTTTTGATTGCACCTCTGTTTGCGATTCTTCCACTTGCTTTCACATCCAGCGTATTCCTGACCTATCCGGTGCCTGGCTGGTCGGTGCGCTGGTTTGAGGAACTTACAACAGCGGACGTCTGGCGGCGCGCAATCGTTAACAGTCTGATTATCGGATCAGGAACGACGATCTTGGCAACTGTGCTGGGAACCATGGCCGCGCTTGGCTTGCGCAGCAGGATTTTGTTTCTTTCCGGTCCGATTAAAACTCTGTTCCTCCTACCCATGGTTGTTCCCGCCGTGGTCATGGGCGTCGGTATGCAGTTGTTGTTCGTCCGGCTCGGGATAGCGAATTCCTATCTCGGTGTGATTGTTGCTCATACCGTGATTTCGATACCCTTTGTTCTGGTGAGTGTTACCGGCGCTCTGGCAGGTATCGACCGGCGTGTCGAACTGGCAGCCGAAAGCCTTGGCGCATCGCCCGTGACGGTATTTCGGAAAATTACTCTTCCGCTCGCCATGCCGGGCGTCGCATCTGGTGCAGTACTGGCGTTTGCTACCTCGCTGGACGAAGTTGTGCTGACTCTGTTTGTGGCCGGTCCAAATCAGCGCACTCTGGCGCGCCAGATGTTTTCGACAATTCGAGAAAATATCAGTCCGGCTATCGCTGCCGCTGCTTTTCTGTTCATCGCAGGCACAGTGCTTTTAGGCCTTGCGACGCTGATCTTTCGCCGAAAGCGTGTGAGTGGGGCAGTCACCTCCTGATGGGTGCGAGAGTCCTCGTTTGCTGCATTGCTAATCCTTGCGCCTTAGCGATCGATCCGTGTCGAAAGGATGATCGATGACATCGTGCGCTCGACGCCTTCCAGCGCGCCTATGCGATCCAGAACAGCATCAAGTTCCTGTATGGATGGCGCTTCCACAACGACGATCATATCGAAATGTCCGCTGACAGAATGGAGCGAACGGACGGCCATCATGCCGCGCAGAGCTGTTTCGACTTTGGGCGCAAGCTTGGGTAGTGCGGTCACCAGCACATGGGCGCGGACCAGATCGCGCTCGAATTCAGGTGCGATTCGTACTGTGTAGCCCTCGATAACCCCACGTTTTTCAAGCTTCTCAATGCGACTTTGGACAGTGGTTCGGGACACGCCGAGGCGCCGTGCGAGGTCGGCTGTCGAGGCGCGGGCGTTTTCACGGAGGAGGGCGATGAGGGTAAGATCAGCTTCTGTCGTCATAATGCATATTAAATACGTCAATGTGCTCAAACAAACAACGTCATATCGTCGGTTTGTATGCTTCTTTTTGCATGGAACTATGCGATTCTTGCATATCCGAATTGCATTCCAAGGGGAAAGTTACATGAAAGAGATCGTTGTTGTCGGCGCAGGCAAAATCGGCGCCACCATTGCCGATCTTCTCGCTTCCACGGGCGAGTATGCCGTTACCGTTGTCGATCGCTCTCAGGCGCAACTCGATGCGCTGGAATCGGGTGCGGAAGTCAAGACTCAGGCCCTCGACATCGAAGATGCCAAGGCTCTTGAAGCTGCTCTGAGCGGTAAATTTGCTGTACTCAGCGCCGCTCCATTCCATCTGACGACCCGCATCGCAGAAGCTGCAGCCAAGGCAGGCGTCCACTATCTCGACCTGACCGAAGATGTTGCCAGCACACGCCGCGTCAAGGAACTGGCGAAGGAAGCCAAGACCGCTTTCATTCCGCAGTGTGGCCTGGCTCCTGGCTTCATTTCCATCGTTGCCTATGATCTGGCGAAGCGTTTCGACAAGCTCGACAGCGTTCGTATGCGCGTTGGCGCTCTGCCGCAGTATCCTTCGAATGCTCTGAACTACAACCTGACCTGGAGCACCGATGGCGTCATCAACGAATATATCGAGCCGTGCGAAGCCATTGTGAATGGCGAGCTGACCGAAGTTCCTGCCCTAGAAGAACGCGAAGAGTTCTCGCTTGACGGCGTTACCTACGAAGCTTTCAACACCTCCGGTGGCCTTGGCACGCTTTGCGAAACGCTGGAAGGTAAGGTTCGCACGCTCAACTACCGCACCATCCGCTATCCGGGTCACGTTGCGCTGATGAAGGCGCTCCTCAACGATCTCGGCTTGCGTCACCGTCGTGAAGTGCTCAAGGACATCTTCGAAAATGCTCTGCCGACGACCCTTCAGGACGTTGTAGTAATTTTCGTGACTGTTTCGGGCACGAAGAATGGTCGTCTGGTTCAGGAAACCTACGCGAACAAGGTTTACGCCGCTCCGGTTGGCAAGATCATTCGCTCGGGCATCCAGATCACCACGGCTTCGGCAATCTGCGCCGTGCTCGACATGCTGGCGAAGGGCGATCTTCCACAACAAGGCTTCATCCGTCAGGAAGACATCACTCTTGAAAAGTTCCTCGCGAACCGCTTTGGCAAGGCCTATTCACAGGAAGATCATTGCGCACGCATGGTTGCCTGATAATTCCTGCCACATGAATGCGGGGCCTGTTGCGTTTGGGCGCAGCAGGCCTCGTTTGCATTTTTGGTATTCGACAACGCAGTCCTACCAAAGTTGCAATTGAACGGGATCGGATTTAAGCGCATTTCCCGATCCAAACCAGCGGATGGACGTTCATCCGCTTGATGTGTCTCTATCCGCGCATCTTGTCCGAAAACTGCTTCACATTTTTCGGGATGTGCTTTGAAGAAGTAGGAAAGTCATGTTGAAATCAGTTTTGCTGGCCGGTCTGGCCTCTGTATTTCTCGCTTTGCCAGTTCAGGCAAAGGAATGGAAAGAAATCCGCATCGCCAGCGAAGGCGCATATCCTCCGTTCAATTATATGTCTCCGGACGGCAAGCTTGAAGGTTTTGATCTCGACATCGCAAATGCGCTTTGCGAGGCGATGGAAGCCAAGTGCACAATCGTCGCTAATGATTGGGACGGTATGATCCCCGGCTTGCAGGCCAACAAGTTTGACGCAGTCATCGCTTCGATGGCCATCACCGACGAGCGCGAAAAGCAGGTTGCCTTCACCGAGCGTTATTACACGACCCCGCTTGCGGTTGTCGTGCCGAAGGATACGGATATGACCTCGCTCGATCCGTCGGCATTCGATGGAAAGACGGTTGGCGCACAGGCTGGTACGACGCAGGGTAATTACGCTGATGACGTCTACGGCAAGGCAGGTGCGGATGTGAAGCTTTACCCGACTGCCGACGAAGCCAATGCCGATCTCGAAAGCGGTCGTCTGGATGCAATCGCCGCCGATAAGTTCCTTGCCGCCGATTGGCTCAAGAAGCAGGGTGCGAACTGCTGCAAGTTCCTCGGCGACATTCCGGGGTCTGAAACGAAGATCGCTGTGGCTCTGCGCAAGGGGGATGACGACCTGCGTGAACAGTTCAACGCCGCGATCAAGGAAATCCGTGACGACGGCACATACGAAACTATCCGCAAGAAATATTTCGATTTCGACATCTATTGATGTGACAAATTATGCTCCGGGCGCCTTCAAAACCTGCTTGCAGTGAAGGACGTCCGGTGCTTCAGTCATGGCAAGCGCATACAAATGAAGCGCGGCCATTCGCAGGGGGGATTCCCTGCCAATTACAACGATAACAAAGCAGTAAGGGGAATAGTTATGTTGAAAGCCATCCTATTTGCAGGCGTTGCATCTGTAATCGCTGCCTTGCCGGCGCAGGCTAAGGAATGGAAGGAAATCCGCATCGCCACGGAAGGTGCGTATCCACCTTTCAATTTCGTGGCGGCAGACGGTTCGCTTCAGGGGCTTGATGTCGAAATCGCCAACGCTTTGTGCAAGGCCATGGATGCCAAGTGCACAATTGTTGCTAACGACTGGGACGGAATGATTCCCGGCTTGAAATCGAACAAGTTCGATGCAGTTATTGCGTCGATGAGCATCACGGAGGAACGCAAAAAGGAAGTAGCGTTCACCGACAAATATTACTCCACGCCGCTTTCTGTTGCCGTGCCAAAGGATAGCCCGATCACATCCGTGGATGCCGAATCCTTTAAGGGCAAATCGATTGGTGCTCAGGGATCGACGACGCAGAGCATTTATGCGGAAGACGTCTACGGGAAGGCTGGCGCTGATGTTAAGCTTTATCCGACAGCCGATGAAGCCAATGCGGACCTGAAAAACGGACGCCTTGACGCTGTTGTTTCCGACAAGTTCCCGATATCCGACTGGATCAAGGGGGATGGTGCTGATTGCTGCAAGCTTATCGGCGATATTCCTAACACACAGACCGATACAGGAATTGCGCTCCGTCAAGGCGATGATGATTTGCGAGAACAGTTCAATGCGGCAATCAAGAAAATTCGCGATGACGGAACCTATGCCACAATCGTGAAGAAATATTTCGACTTCGACATCTACTGATTGCTTGTAAACGACACAGCTCTTTGCTGTAAGCAATAACGCGCCGGCTGCAATCGGCGCGTTTATTTGTTTGATTTTGTGGATGCCGGAAATGCCGATTCAGCAACAAGATGTCATCATTCTGGGCGCGGGTATTGTTGGCGTGTCCACGGCACTACATCTGCAGGCGCGAGGCCGCTCAGTCTGTCTGATCGACAAGAGCGCTCCAGGCGAGGGTACCAGTTTCGGCAATGCCGGTCTGATCGAGCGATCGAGCGTTATCCCCTATTCCTTTCCGCAAGGCTTCTGGACGCTTATCCGCTACGGTATGAATCGTCGCTCAGACGTTCGTTACAACCCGTTTTACATACCGAAGATGGCTCGCTGGCTGTTTCAATACTGGCGGGAATCGTCGCCGGAGCGGCTGAAGATTGCAACGAATGCCATGTTGCCCTTGATTGAAGCGAGCGTCCGCGAGCATGATATTTTAGTGGCTCAGTCAGGCAGTGAACGGTTGATCCGGTCCCAAGGATGGATCGAAGTGTTCCGGACAGCTTCGGCATTCGACGTAGCGGTGCGCCGTTTGCCCGATCTGCAGCGTTTCAAACTGTCCTATGACATTCTGGATGCGGCAGCATTGCGCCAGCGTGAAACGTCGCTTGGCGATGTGGCCGGCGGCATTCACTGGCTCGACCCCAAGACTGTTGTGAACCCCGGTGGGCTGGTTAAAGCCTATGCTGATTTGTTCCGTAGGAATGGTGGCGTCCTCGTTCACGGAGATGCCGCGACATTGGCACAAAATGAGAATGGCTGGCAGGTGATGACGGACGGGGGGACTATCCATGCGCGTGACGTCGTCGTGGCGCTCGGTCCGCAATCCGGCCTCATTTTCAGGAAATTCGGTTATCCAATACCGCTCGGCATCAAGCGCGGTCATCATCTTCATTTCTCCATGAAGGACGGCTCGCGGCTCGGTCATACGGTGGTGGATGAAGAAGCAGGTTATGTTCTTGCCCCAATGGTGCAGGGTGTGCGGCTGTCGACAGGCATAGAGTTCGCTTCGCCTGACGCGCCTGCCAACCATATACAACTCAAGAAGGACGAGAAAATAGCACGCCAGCTTGTGCCCCAGTTGGGAGAGGCCATCGAAACGACGCCGTGGCTTGGATTGCGCCCCTGCCTGCCTGATATGCGCCCGGTGATTGGGGCTGCGCCAAAACATAAGGGCCTTTGGTTCAATTTCGGCCATGCCCATCACGGATTGACGCTTGGACCTGCGACAGGACGCTTACTCGCTGAAATACTCGTCGGAGAAGAGCCATTCGTTGATCCGAAACCCTATTCGGCAGAACGGTTTCTATAATTTGATCTAAATGTTTGGTGACAGGCTTGTCAGTTACGGCAAAGCGGGGCTATCAATTGGTCCCGTTCTCATTTCGCGCAGTCGCGAACAATCGATCCGGAAAATTCTCGTGAAAATGAAGCCTTTGGGCCGTACCGGCCTTACTGTCACTGAAATTTGCCTCGGCACCATGACCTGGGGCGTACAGAATACCGAGTCCGACGCTCATGAGCAGCTCGACATTGCTCTCGATTCCGGGATCAACTTCATTGATACCGCTGAGGGATATGCCATTCCTATGAGTCCGGAAAGCTACGGCAAGACTGAGACATATATCGGCAATTGGCTCAAGAAATCCGGAAAACGCGACAAGATCGTATTGGCAAGCAAGATTGCTGGCGGCGGCAGACAGAAGTGGATTCGAGACGGCGCCAGGCCAAGCCGTGACAGCGTTCGTGAAGCGGTGGAAAATAGCCTAAAGCGGCTTCAGACGGACTATATCGATCTTTATCAGGTCCATTGGCCGATGCGCGCTCATTACCACTTTGGCCAGAGCTGGAGCTTTGATCCGTCTAAGACAGACGGAACCGCAGAAACCCAACAGATGCATGACGTTCTGCTCGGACTCGGAGATATGGTTCGGGATGGAAAAATCCGGCATATTGGTCTTTCGAATGAGACAGCCTGGGGAACGATGCAGTGGCTTCGTTTGGCCGAACAGCACAGCCTGCCGCGCATCGCCTCAATCCAGAATGAATATAGTCTTCTGCAGCGACAGTTCGATTTTGACATGGCAGAACTGGCGCTCTGCGAAGACGTTGGATTGCTTGCCTATTCGACGCTTGCAGCTGGTGTGCTGACCGGGAAATATCTGGGCGGCAAGCTGCCGGCCGGTTCTCGCGCAGCCATTTCCGAAGGCGGCATCTGGCGGAACAATGTTCACTCAGAACCCGCAATTCGCGCCTATATCGATGTTGCGAAGAAGCACGGTCTCGACATTGCCCAGATGGCGATTGCCTTCACACTGACACGTCCGTTCATGACCTCGACCATCATCGGCGCCACAACCGTCGATCAGTTGAAGACCGATATCGCGGCCCATCAGGTCAAGTTGTCTGATGATGTTCTGAGCGACATTGAGAAGGTCTATCGACAGTATCCACGTCCGCTTTAAGCCAATTAAAAATGCATGATAGAAAAGCCCGCCAACTGGCGGGCTTTTCTATCCGGCGAGATAAATTTCGTGTTTTTCGATCCATTGATCGATTGGCGTCTCGCTTGAGGAACTGACGATCACCATCCGGTCGAAGCGCAGATTGCGACCAGCGAGTGATCTTGCCAGGCGAGCCATCTCTGTTGCACGCAAAGCCTTATCGATAACGCCATAGGCAAGCGAAACATGTGGGAGGAAAGTCGAGATGTCTTTCTCTCCGGATACGCCTAGTGAATCCTGTTTCAGTGCCATCAGTGCAGGTGTTTTCTGCAGTTTGGCGTAGAAAGAACGGAAATAAGCTTCTGTTCCTGTCACGTCCTCAATAAGGACATCCAGAGGTTTGCGGCCGACCGCAAGGCTAAGCGCCAGCGGCAATAATTCGTCTGCCGAGCGTTTCATATCGGGTATGAGTGTCGCGTGTGGTTCAAATACGGGCGAAGCAAAGCGACCTGCCAGTTCTGCGACAATGGATTCAAGAAATTTGAGGTCATCGCGTGCAGGACGCAACCAGATGGAGTGGAAAGTCATTGATTTGGCATCCCTCGAACGCTGCGTTCGCTTTTAAGTGGTCTGACGCTGTTCCGCAGAATGAGTGGTAGTTCGAGTACAACTGTCTGAGGCGGCGCATTTGGCGCAGCCTGCCTCTCATCCAGCAGGCGGATGATTTCGGCAGAGAGGCGTTCCGCATTCTGGTCGAATGTTGTTAGCCGATAGGCCCCCCAGCGTGCTTCTGTGACATTGTCGAAACCAACGACTGAAATATCGTCGGGAACGGAAAGATTGAAAACGTCACGCGCGCAGTCCATCAGGCCGAATGCCATAAGATCGTTGACGCAAAAAACACCTTCGACACGCTCTCGCTCACCGAGTAGCAGAGACGCTGCGCCGTAGCCGCCGTCGTAATCGGTCAGGTTGCCGCGCTGAACACTGACGCTCAATCCAAGGCTCTTGCCTTTGGCGATGAAAGCTTCCTCACGTTCAACCAGATTGAGGCTGCCGACATTCGACGTTATGAGGCCGAGATTTTTCATGCCTCGTGCAGCGAAAATTTCGACAGCCGTTTCGGCGGCAAGTCGATTGTTGATATGAATATGATCGGCTCCCTCTTCGGTTCGCCCGACGAGGATCAGGGTCTGGCCGTTTCGCTGCGCCAGCTCGACAAATGAAGAGGAGGGCATGCCGGAAAGAACCACCGTCGCTTCGGCGCGATAACGCAGCAGCGTTTCGTGGGCGGCAGAGAGATTTTCTCCATGCTGGCCGGTCGGGATCAACACCGGCACACTGCCGCGTGCTGCAAGCCGACGGGAAAGTGCTGCAATCTGGCGTGAACGAAAAGGGCTATCCGGGTCTGCCGCAATCATTCCGACGATACGACTGCGATTGGCTAGGAGGCCGCGCGCAAGGTCGTTGACCTGATAGCCAAGCTTCTCGGCGGCTTTCAGCACTTTCTCGCGTGTTGCAGGCGAGACACTGGCACCCGGTGTAAAGGTTCGGGACACCGCAGAGCGAGAGACGCCTGCCTCAAGTGCGACTTCATGCGCACTGATGAACCGTGGTTGATTATCCGCGCTGTCCTGTTCTCGCTGCGTTTCTTTATCTGGCATTTTATCGCCCTACTTTTGAAAGGACATCGGCCCTGAGGAAGCGCTCGACCACGAACATGAAGGCAATTGATGGCACCAGCAATATCAATGCGCTGATGGAAGCGATTTGATAATTGCCGCCGGAACTCGCTGTATAGAGCAGCAAGGGCAGAGTGGAAATATCAGGGGCGCCGACGAAATAAGTACCGGTGAACTCATCAAGCGATTCAAGAAAGACGAAGATCGCGCTTGCAAGCAAACCGGGTGCGGCTATTGGCAGGGTGATGTCGAAGAATGTCTTGAGGGCTGAAGCGCCCATTGAGCGCGCGGCTTCTTCAAGCTCACGATCAATTGCTGAAAACGCCGCCGTTGCGATCCATACAGCATAGACCAGCCCATGGGTCACATGGACCAGAACGACACCTGTGATCGTGCCATTCAGTCCAAACGAGTAGAACATCTGCGCGATGTTTACGTAAACGGGCAGGTTTGGAAAAGCCTGCGGGATCAGCAGCGTCAGCAGGATCAGCCCGCGAAACGGCAGTTTCAATCGCGCGAGAGCATAACCGGCTGGAATGGCGAGGCCGAGTGAAACGATCACTGTCAGGCCTGCAATAAGCACGCTCGTGCCAAGTGACGAGAGCGCGTTGCCACGAGGCGAAAACACATTCGCCCAGAATGAAAATCCATATTGAATCGGCAGTGTATGTGGAAAATACCAACGCTCAGCCACGGCCCACAGAAGCAGATTGGCAAGCGGTCCGAAAATCGCAAAAGCGAGCAGGCCAAGCAATATGGCGCGTGGTATCCAGCGCCAGTCAATGGTTTTGCTCATTGGCCGTGTTCCTTCATGGTCTGGCGGAGGTAAATCCAGGCGACGAGGCTGGTCATGAGAAGGGAGATCGTACCCAGCGCATTTGCGACGCCGTAATCTCCGTAAGCATTGATACGAAATGCCATATTCGCTGTGATCATCGTCGGCGACTGGGCGTTGATCATCAAAGGCACGGACAAAACGGACATCATGGTGACAAAGCTCAGTATCAACCCAACGAGCAATGTCTGGCGGACTTGAGGGAGGACGATCTCGATGAGAATGCGCAGCCGTCCAGCGCCAAGATTGCGAGCGGACTCGATTGTGCTGCGATCAATGGATGCCATGGCACCGGCCAACAGCAGCGTGACAAATGGTGTCTGTTTCCAGACGAATGCTATGACGATCCCACGCCAGTCAAGGAAGCTCATGGCCTGTAGGGGCGTTAAAAGCCCTGTTTCGATGAGCAGGCTATTCATTAACCCGTTCTTGGCAAGGAAGGTGCGAAGTATCTGGCCAACGACGATGAAGGGGATGAAAAGCGGCCACCGATACAACCAGCGCAAAACAGTAACAGCGCGCGGGTTGGAGCCAAGTGTCAGATAACCACCGATAGCGATAGAGAATAACGAGATCAGCAGCGACGACAGCGTGACAATGACAAAAGTGAAGATGATGTCGCTGGAATAAAGTTCGAATGCTTTGGTGAAATTGCCGGTTCCCCATCCACCGGAAACGTAGAAAGCTCCCGTGATTGCTCCGAAAAGCGGTACGATGAACAACAACAGGACGATCGCCAGTGCGGGCGCGACAAGAAGAATCCCCGTCAGTCGATGCGACATTCGAAACCTCATAAAAATAAAATACATGCCGGACACGCTGGCGACGCTGTGATTGCGTGTCCGGCATTGCTTTCGGAGCGCTTAGAACAAAACCGCGTTTGTCCAAGCACTCCGATAGACGGCAGGATTGTCGGGCTTAATTGCCGACCTGACGCTCATAAGCTTCCAGAATCGCTGTGTTATAAGGTGCGATCGGGAAGGGCTTGCCATATTTCGCAAGGTCATCCGGCGAAATATCGGTGAAGAGCTTGTTCCAGGTTTCACCGTCAAGCTCTGCCTTGACGTGGTCGGCATCGATGCCCGGATACCAGTTGAAGCGCTTCACAATACCTTCGGCCTGTACTTTCGGGCTCGTCGCCAATGCGACGAATTTTTCTGCCAATTCCTTGTGCGCGCTCTTTTCCGGGATCACATAATGCATTGGCTGACCGGGCATGCCGGGAGCAGGCAGGACAAGCTTCATTTCTGGCGGAAGCTGACCATTCGCTTTCCACGAATAGAACATGTCCACCCAGACTGGTCCCATCGCGATTTCGCCGCGGCTCAACATGTCGAGTGTGCCAGCATTGCCGGGGGTGAGGGTGGCATTCTTCGTGAAGTCCTTGAGCGAGGCGAATGCCTTGTCCCAGTTCTTCGCTTCGCCCTCTTCGAATGGCCCCTTCATCAGCTTGTCTGCGTCGCCGCCATAAGCATAAATCCAGCCCATGACAAAGCTTACGCCCGAGGCACCGCCCTTGATGCCGTTATAGCCGAATTGCTTTGGGTTTTCCTTGGCCCATGCGACGAGTTCGTCATAGCTCTTCGGAGGATTGGCAACGAGAGCAGGGTTGTAAGCGAGTGCGGTCTGGCTGTTGAACATCGGCATGACGTAACCGTCGACGTCGGTGCCGAGTGCCATTTTCGCGTTCTCGCGTGTCACCAACTTGCCACTGTCGATTTTGCCGCGATAATTTTCGAGAAACTTTGCCGTTACCATCGGTCCGACGAATTTCTCGTGGACGACAGCAACGTCGGTGTCCCATTTTTCCACGCCGGCCTTGGATTGGGCTTCAAAACGCTCGAGCACCTTTTGCGAGCCTGCATCGCCGGGACCTGTGCCAACAACACGAACGGTCGTTCCGGGGTTCTCTTTCTCGAACAACGGTCCAAGATATTGATTGATATAATCGACCATGTTCTGGTCGCCTGCGGTGATGACGGTAAGCTCATCAGCAGCGGCGGGTGCAACGGTAAGGCCGATTACCATTGCCGCGTTCAGGATAGTTCTCATGAAAAGGACTCCTGTCTGAACCGGGTATCCCGGTCTTATGATTGAAAGAAGATGCAGCGCATCAGTGGTGTTTATCGGGAACAATGGCATCCACGGGCAAAATTGCCCATGAAAACGAATTCGAACGGGGTTCCCCGTATTGGCGTCGGCAGAAATCAAGTTTACTATGCACAGCTGTGCATCTGAAATTTGACGGCTGCCGTATTCCGCTCTCTGGCCTTCTTTAACTAAACGACGCATTATCACGCTTACGAAAACGCCACAGGCGCTTGGCTATTTGTCGAATAGAAACAGAGCATGCTCGGGTATGCGGATTTCTACATTGGATCCGGGTTGGTGGCTTTCCTGAGCGTCGACCATGATGTGTCGATCTCCAACGCGGATCATATGCCTCCAAAGGCCGCCGGGATAACTGGTCTGCTCGACCGTACCGTCGAGCGCTAGTTCGGGCGTCGGGGTGTTTCGATCAGTCCCTGGCGCACAGAGGTGGGCAGCTTCGCTGCGGAAACGTGCCGATGCCATACCGTCGGACAGATTTCGACGTCCTGCCGAAATGGTACTGGCTTTGTTGTTCGCCCCTGCTGCGATCTCGATACGGTCAGCCTTGATCTGGATTGGTACTTCGATCAGATTTTCAGCGCCCATAAATGCTGCGACGAAATCCGAAGCCGGGTGATTGTAGACCTCTTCAGGAGCGCCCGCCTGGGCGATTTCGCCCTCGTTGAGGATGACGATGCGGTCGGCCATGACCATGGCTTCTTCCCGATCATGCGTTACATGAACTGCAGTGATGCCGAGGCGACGCTGCAAGGCGCTGATCTCATGGCGCACCGATAGCCTGATGCGTGCGTCGAGATTGGAGAGCGGCTCATCAAGAAGCAGGATGTCAGGCTGAATGGCGAGGGCGCGCCCGAGGGCGACACGCTGGCGCTGTCCACCGGAAAGGGCGGCGGGTTTGCGCTCCAGTAAAGAGTCCAGCCCCAGCAGGCGAGCGACTTCTTCGACCTTCTGCTTGATCGTCTCCTTCGAAGCGCCGCGAATACGCAGGCCATAGCCCATATTCTGTGTGACAGTCATATGCGGCCAGAGCGCGTAAGACTGGAAGACAAGTGCCATGCCGCGCTTGTCCGGCGGCAGTCGGGTGACATCTCTGCCGTCTACCCGGATTGCGCCGCCTGATGGCATGTTGAAGCCCGCTATCGCGCGCAGCAGTGTTGTTTTACCGCAACCGGAAGAGCCGAGAAGCGCGACGAACTCCCCCTTCTTGACGGATAGGTTCACGCCTTTGAGAACTTCATTATTGCCATAGCGAACGCGCGCGTCCGCCACCTCCAAAAACGCTGGCATAGGCGTCTCCTCCCCAGGATCGCCGGCTGATTTTATTTTTTCTGCACAGCCGTGCAAATCGGATTGAAGCATCTTTAAACAACCTCGACAAGCCGCAAATTGAAATTGCGCGGGAAAAACTGTCTTGAGTTCCATTATGGAACGTCATTTGAAGGCTGTTTAACGAGATTTCATAACAGCTGTATGACGTAAAGGCGAAGACGTGGACAGCTTTGCAAAGCTATCCACGTCGCACGCAAGCGGGCCTGACGGAGAGTGTACAGGAACCGGCTTGTTATCAGCCGTCAGCAAAACTCTTCTGCACGCTCTTCGAATTTGGCATTTCGCCGGGAAGAGTAGATGAACGCGGCGAAGAACATAACAGTCATCAGCAGAACGATTGTTGGAGCGGGTGCGCTGTCGATAAAAAAAGACAGATAGACACCGAAGAAGGATGCGCTGACTGCAATTGTCACGGCGAGCAGCATCATGGTGCTGAACTTGCGTGTGAGCAGAAACGCAATTGCACCTGGCGCAATCAACATGGCAATGGCCAGAATGATACCTACGGCTTTCAGAACGCCGACAATCGTCAGCGAAATCAGGCAAAGCAAACCGTAATGCAGAAGGCGGACCGGTAAACCGACCGCTCTGGCTTGTGCCGGATCGAAAGCGTGCAGCAGGAAGTCTCGCCATTTGACGACAAGAATGCCGGCGGTCAGTGCGGCGATAATGGCCGTTTCGATCAGGTCGCCGGATGTTATTCCGAGCATGTCGCCGAACAGGATATGATCGAGATGCACTGTCGAGCGGATCGCAACATAAAGAACCAGACCGAGGCCGAACATACCGGAGAATACGATGCCCATCACCGTATCCTGCTTAATACGGCTGTTTTCAGTGAGGTAGCCGGTTGCAAGGGCGCAGGCCATGCCCGCTACGAAGGCTCCGATCCCGAAAGGTATTCCAATGATATAGGCGACAACCACACCTGGAAGAACCGCGTGGCTGATCGCGTCACCCATCAATGACCAGCCCTTGAGGACCAGAAAGCACGACAGCAATGCTGTTGGTATCGCGATGAGCACGGAAATAGCCAGTGCATAGCGCATGAACTCGAACTGAAACGGCGAGGCCAGCATATCTAGAATGGTCATTGCTGGAACTCCCTGAGAGCAATTACAGCTTTGCGGCGTGCAGCCAGCAGTCCGTGTTTTGGAGCAAGCAAAAATACACTGAGGAAAACCAGCGTCTGGAGAACCACGATGATGCCTCCCGTCGCGCCATCCAGAAAATAGCTCACATAGGCACCTGTGAAGCTTGTGATGGCGCCGATAGCGACAGCAATCCATAGCAGTCGCGAAAATCGGTCGGTCAGCAGATACGCGGTTGCGCCGGGCGTCACTACCATGCAGATGACGAGAAAGGCGCCTACCGTCTGCATGGCGACGACAGTCGATGCCGACAGCAATGTGAAGAACATGATCTTCAACAGATTGGGCTTGAGACCAATCGAACGTGCATGGTTTTCATCGAAGAACACCACCATCAGGTCTTTCCACTTCAAAAGAAGAAGCGACAGAGAAACGAAGCCGATGATTGCCAACTGCAGCGTGTCTTCTGGCGTGATGGCGAGGATATTACCAAGAACGATGGTTTGAATGCTGACAGCCGTTGGCTTCAGCGAGATCATGAAGAGACCAAGCCCGAAGAACGACGAAAAGATCAGGCCGATGATCGCATCTTGGCGTCACGACACGAAAGTGGCGAATCTGTCCGACTTTTAAGAACGTATCCGGAACTCAGGTTGGTTTGACCGTGGTTGTCGTTGCTTTTTCGGCCTTGAGAGCTTCGTAGAGGGCGGTTTTCCCTATTTTCACGCGGGCCGCGGCTTCCCGGACGTTCAAACCGGCCGCCAGATGCTGGCGGGCTTTGGCAAGTTTGTCCGGGGTTACGACGACTTGTCGGCCACCGCGTCGGCCGCGTTCCTCTGCGGCTTGCAGACCGGCACGTGTTCGTTCCCGGATCAGATCGCGCTCGAACTGTGCCAGCGCGCCGAACAGGTGGAAGACCAGGCGACCGCCGGATGTCGTGGTGTCGATGTTTTCGGTGATGGATCGGAAGCCGACGCCTTTGGCCTCCAGTTCGGTGATGATCTCGATGAGGTGCTTCATCGACCGGCCGAGGCGGTCGAGCTTCCAGACTGTGAGCGTGTCGCCGTCGCGAACGTAGCGGATCGCCTCAGCCAATCCGGGGCGGTCAGTCTTCACGCCGGATGCCTTATCCTCGAACAGCCTTTCACAACCTGCTTTGCGCAAAGCGTCGAGTTGCAGGGCGGTGTCCTGCTCGCCGGTGGAGACCCTTGCATAGCCGATAGAGGTCATGAGACGTGGTTTGTCCGTTTTTCCGTTGAATTCGGACATTGTCCGATTTGCCGTTTCATGACAAGGTTTGCGGACAAGAACTGTGGATGCCGCGAAACGTTCGTTTGTCGGACACGCATTTTCCGTTTCGCTGCACTCTCCGCGGCGAAACGGGAAGATCAGAGAATGGCGCGAAGAGCATTACTGAGCGAGGCATGGTGGCAACAGGCGACGATCATCCCGGATAACGAAAGGGAGATCGCCAAACATTACACGCTGGATCGATCGGATCTCGACCTGATCATGCGACAGAACAAGGCCTCGAACAGACTGGGCCTCGCCTGTGTTCTGGCCACGCTACGATACCCTGGCCGACCGCTTGCGGATGGCGAGGTCCTGCCGGCTGGCGTCTTACGATTTCTGGCGCGGCAGATCGGCGTCGATCACCATGAGATCGATCGTTATTTCGAGCGCCCACAGACGCGGCGCGAGCATCTGGCCCTGCTTTTCTACAGAATGCAGATGCGTCCGTTTGTGCCTTCGGACGTGCGGGCACTCACAGGCTGGCTGACACCTGCCGCGCAAACCCTGCGCCAGGCCGATGTATTGGCGGATATGGTCGTGGAAGAACTGCGACGCAGGAGAATTCTTTTGCCAGCGCGGCCAGCGCTCGAAGCCATCATTCATGTGGCAATCAGGCGCGGCATTCGTATTGCTCATCGGGCCTTGGCCGGCGGGATCTCAGAAGGCCAAAAGCTCGATCTGGACAAGCTTCTCGATCCGCGTGAGGGGACAAGCGTGACCATTCTTGCCTGGGCGAGAACGCCGGCATTGTCGCCAGCCGCCGTCAACCTCGACAGAATTGCCGAGCGCATTCGTTTTCTCCGGTCTCTGAACCTGCCGACGACGTTGATGGATCGAATTCCGGCCAAGGTCTTTGACGAATTTGCTGCAGAGGGGACGCGAATGAGCGCGCAGCATCTGCGCGACCTTAACACCGAACGCCGACATGCTGTCCTGGCTGCAACAGTGCTCCACCTTTCCCGCCATCTCACCGATTGCGCGATCGACATGTTCAAGAAACTCATGGGCATCCTGACGCGGCGAGCCAATAACCAGGCGGCTGCTCGCGTCACCCGATCCGTTCGGGAAGTGCAGACGCCGTTGAAGGACGTTTCAAAAGTCTGCCATGCGATCATCAAGGCCAGAGAGAAGGGTGAGGACATGGCCAAAGCGCTTGATCTGGTCATCCAATGGCCAGCTTTTGCAACCAGTGTCCAGGCGGTTGATACGCTGATCGCGCCGGATGTTATCGACGGTAAAATCGAAATGCTCCAGCGCTATCCGACGATCAGGAAACTGGCGCCACAGTTTCTCTCCACTCTCGTGTTCCGCGGTCACGCAGTGGCGGCGAACCTCTTGCGGGCGCTATCCGTGGTCGCGGGTCTATATCGTACGGGCAAAAGGACCATACCCGACAAGGCACCGATCTCCTTTGCGCCGAAGGGCTGGATGCCTCTCATACTCAAAGATGGAAAGATTGATCGCAGGGCTTATGAGCTTTGCCTTTTCAGCGAATTGAAGCGCCGGCTCGATGCGGGCGATATCTGGGTGGAAGGAGCCAAACGCTTCCAGTCTTTCGAAAGCTTTCTCATTCCCACGCCGACATTCGAGCTGATGCGTGAGGAAGGAGCGCTTCCAATCGCCGTTGATACCGATGTCGAGACTTATCTTCGCCAACAGCGCCAGCTGCTGAACGATGGACTGGCTGACCTCTCGCGTCTGGCCGCAGCCGGCGAGCTCGACGATGTAGAACTGACCGGGGCGGGGTTTAGCGTCACGCCGCACAAGGCTATGTTTCCGGATATCGCCAAGTCGCTGAAGCTAAAGGTGGAAAGCCGTCTGCCTGCGATCCGCATCACTGACCTTTTGCTCGAGGTTGACGCCCGAACGGAATTTTCGAACGCCTTTACCCATTTGCGCAGCGGTCGGACGGCCGACAACAAGCTTGCGCTCCTCACCGCCATCCTGGCGGACGGCATCAATCTCGGTCTCACGAGAATGGCGGACGTTTCCCCCGGCATTACGATGCGCCAACTCGCCTGGGCGCACGACTGGCATATTCGCGAGGAAGGTTACACGGCCGCGCACGCCATTCTCGTCAACGCCCAGAGGCAATTGCCTCTGGCAAGCTTGTGGGGCGATGGAACAACGTCATCCTCCGATGGCCAGTATTTTCCGGCGGGCGGACACGCCGAGGCGATCGGCGACCTCAACGGCCGCTATGGTCCCAACCCCGGCGCCAAATTCTACCGGTTCACCTCTGACCAGTACGGCGCTTTCTACATCATCGCCATGAATGCCAATGCGAGCGAAGCCATCTATGTCCTCGATGGACTGCTCTATCATGGCAGCGATCTCGCCATCGAAACCCACTATGTCGATACCGGCGGGGTAAGCGATATGAGCTTCGCCCTTTGCCATCTCGTTGGTTTCCAGATTGTGCCTCGGCTGCGCGGTCTCAAGGATCGCAAGCTCTATCTCTTCCCGGGCGACGCGCCTCCCGAAAACCTGGCGCCGCTCGTTGGCGAGCACATCAACGTCGAGCGGATCAAGGCAAACTGGAACGACATCCTGCGGCTGGTCACGACGATCCGTTCCGGGCAGGTTCGGCCTTCGACCCTGTTGGCAAAGCTGTCCGCATTCCCACGCCAGAACGGACTGGCGTTGGCGCTACGCGATCTCGGTCGCATCAATCGGTCCATCTTTCTGCCCCAGTGGTGGCAGAACCCCGAAATGCGCAGGAACGCGACGGCCGGCCTCAACAAGAGCGAATCCCAGAACACCTTGGCCCGCGCACTGTTCTTCAATCGCCTCGGAGAATTGCGCGACCGGACTTTCGAGAGCCAGTTCTACCGAGCATCTGGACTGAACCTGCTAATCAACGCCATCGTCTACTGGAACACACTCTATCTCGAACCGGCGTTCGCCGAGCTCAACCGCGAGGGCATTCCCACGCCGCTTGACATCATCAAACACATTACCCCACTCGGCTGGCAGCACATCAGTCTCACCGGCGATTACATCTGGACCCCAACAGACGGCGTTGATCTCAGGCCATTGCGGCGCGAAACATCTATCCTCGCAGCGTGATCACCATACGTTCTCAAAAGTCGGACAGATCCAACACTTTCGTGTCGTGACGCCATCTTCCTTCAGCTTTGTCCGCTGGTTGAGAAAAAGCATTGCCGCTGCAGCGAGGCCACCTGAAAAGAAGGCTCCAATGGAGAAGGGCAGTCCGAGCATATAGGCGCCAGCGACGCCGGGAACGATGGAATGTGAAAGGGCGTCGCCGATGAGCGACCAACCTTTCAGCATGAGATAAGCTGAAAGAAAGGCGCAGACACCGCCAACCAATGCCGAAACCCACATCGCATTCAGCATGTAGCTATAACTGAATGGCTCAAGCAATAGGGTCATTGTTCCTGGCTCCGTTTGCTGGTGGCGGAGTCCTCACCTTCATAAACAACGAACGGGCGTTCATCGTCTGTGATAACACTGACTGCAGCCCGACCTGAACGATCGGTCGCGCCGAGTACGAGATGGCGCAACACCCCGCCGAAAGCCTTTTCGAGATTTGCCTGTGTGAACACTTCAGCGGTCAGTCCGTAGTCAAGAACCGTTCGTTTCAACAATACCGTTCGGTCGCAGAATTCAGGAACACTGCCGAGATTGTGCGTCGAAACCAGCATCACGCGCCCCTCATTTCGCAAACTGCGAAGAAGCGTGATGATCGCTTCTTCGGTCTTTACATCTACACCAGTGAAGGGTTCGTCCAGAAGAATGACGCGCCCGTCTTGTGCGAGTGCTCGCGCGAGAAACACCCGTTTCTTTTGTCCACCCGAAAGTTCCCCGATCTGCCGATGGCGAAACTCAAGCATATTCACGCGAGCAAGCGCTTTCTCTACTGCTTCCTTGTCAGAGCGGCGCGGGATGCGCATCATGCCCATGTGGCCATAGCGGCCCATCATGACGACATCTTCGACGAGAACCGGAAAGTTCCAGTCAACGTCCTCACTTTGTGGGACATAAGCCACAAAGTTCTTCTTGAGCGCAGTTCCAACCGGCATTCCGAGAATGGATATCTCGCCCTTGGCGAGCCTCACAAACCCCATGATCGCCTTGAAGAGGGTCGACTTGCCGGACCCATTGATGCCGACGAGCGCTGTAATCGTTCCGGTTGGGATTGCGAAACTTGCATTGTGCAGAGCCGTATGACCGTTGCGGTATGTGACGGTCGCCTCCCTCACATGGATACCATCGGTCGCGCTCTTATTCGGCGCGACGGAGGTCTTTGCGTGAAGGTCCACGTGAGCATTCATTGTTTGAGGCCTTCAGCAATCGTACCCGAAGTGACCTTCAAGAGGTCGATATAAGTTGGTACGGGGCCATCAGGTTCTGAAAGGGAATCGACATAAAGAACGCCGGCATATTTTGCGCCGGTTTCGCGGGCCACCTGCTCGGCTGGAGCAGGGGAGACGGTGCTCTCCGAGAAGACAGCCGTAATGCCGTTTTCACGTACCGCATCGATCACCTTTCGCACCTGTTGAGGAGTACCTTGCTGGTCGGCATTGATTGGCCAGAGATAAAGCTCCTTCAGACCGAAATCCCGCGCGAGATAGGAAAATGCACCTTCACTGGAAACAAGCCAGCGCTTGTCTTCTGGAATAGCCATCAGTTCAGCTCGGATGGGATCGATTGTGGCCCTAATCTTCGCCTTGTAAGTCTCGGCATTGGCCTTGTAGATATCAGCGTTTTGGGGATCGTTTTTAACGAATGCATCTCGTATATTATCGACATAGATTAGAGCCGCATTGGGCGACATCCATGCGTGCGGGTTTGGCTTGCCGCTATAAGGCCCTTCGCTAATATCGATCGGCTCAACACCGTCAGAGACAACTACACTCGGAATGTCTTTGAGACGTGAGAAGAATTTTTCGAACCATAGTTCCAGCCCAAGACCATTCCAGAGAACCAGTTTGGCATCCTGCGCTTTGATCAGGTCGCCGGGGGTTGGCTGATAGTTATGAATCTCTGCACCCGGCTTCGTGATCGACTCAACCGTTGCGGCGTCGCCAGCAACGTTCTGGGCAATATCAGCGATAACGGTAAATGTCGTCACAGCTTTGAATTTCTCCGCAAAAGCAGCATTGGCGCTCGTCCAGAGAAACGCTCCACTTATGAGGCTGAGAGCCGTTGTTCGCAATATACGTTGCAGCATAGTTTAATCCTTATTGCTAATCAGTTGCAGCTGCATAACTGATCACTGTTCTGCAAGCAAGTGCTATTGCAAATCATTTGCATTAAATGATCGACATTCAATACGCAGAATTCCGATTGCAAATCAAAAATACACGTATAGATTGTATAAAAGTGCAGCCTTTGAACTTGGGTGCAGTGTATTTCTAGATAAGCAAAAAGCGATGGAACAATTGCAAAAATTTTATGGGAGTTGCGGGTTTTTAGTTTTCGTTTTCAGGTGGTTCGACTGAAGTGATGAAGGGCTTAGCGATTGATTGTCGTTGATTGTTTCAGCAAAACAGGAATTTTAGGGGAGGGCTCTATGGATGCACAGAGGAGTGTGACGAGGTGCGGTTTGACATGCACTACCACCCCGATCGGACTAGCGACATATCGCGGAAATGAGACGACGATCATTATCCTTCGAGAATATGCGCGCAACCTAAGATGGTTCTCTTCTGTGCCGACGGATGAAACGTCTAGCTGTTCAGCCGGAACCGTTTTCATCATTCCGGCTTCGACGGATTTATCAATCAACTGGTCCGAGCCGGTGGAAATAATAATCGGGCAACTTGATGGGTGGGTTCTGCAGGACTTCCTTCTGGAAAATTCATTCTTCGGAAGAGTTGATGACAATGGGAGCGTTTTAAGATCGTTATGCAAAGAGTGCCTACCAATATCCCATATGATCTGGGATGAAATTTGCCAGCGCGACGGACACGACAAATCCTATCTGAATGCTCTCAGCTTGGTTCTGATGCACACGATAGCGCGCGGCGTGCGGAACGATCGCATTTTAATCGATAGTAAAGCCGGGTTAAGCAAGCTGGCGCGCCAACAGATCGAAATTTATCTCAACCAGAATCTTCGTAGATCTCTTTCGGTTCCTGATATGGCCGCATTCTTAGGAATTTCAGCAGGGCATTTTTCAACGTGTTTTCGAGTCAGTTTTGGGCAGACGCCTCATCAGTATCTGCTGGGGCTGAGGCTCGATGAGGCTGAGCGGTGCCTTAAAGAGACATCAATGCCAATAAGCGAGATTGCGCGTCATTTGAATTTTTCCAGCCAAAGTCATTTAACGACAGCCTTACGGAAGCATCGTCAGCTGACGCCCGGTGAACTGAGGAGGTAAAATTTAAAAGGATAAATCATTATATACTCAATGATTTTTGGCATAGTTATGATTTTTATCAAATAATATTTACTCAATATAATTATTACTTGATTTTCGTTTGATCCATTTGCGCCAAATGTGAACTTCACTTCTGCGACGCCAACGGCGAACGCGGTGAGAGTCGTGTGAAAGGACGATGAGTCCGAGTGGGAGCATCCAGAAACCGAGAATCGGAAGAAAACCAAGCGAACCGCCGATAACCAGTGAACCGCCAAGCATGCGACGCATCGCGACCGTTTGCGGGATAGGGATTCGCCTACCGAGAATCAGGATAGCTTTTTTTCGAGGTGTTTCGGCGTATTGATCACTCACAGGCGCATCTCTTAGACTGGTATGTTACAATTCACAGGAGAAAAACATCCCAGAGAATATAGGGTTTCGAGGACATAATGCAAAAAGATGAAAAAAAATGGATTTAGCCCTTTGCAAACACGAAATCCTTTTGCTATACGCCACCTCGCTGACGCAGCGAGCACCTGTTCCCCGGTAGCTCAGCGGTAGAGCAACCGGCTGTTAACCGGTTGGTCGCTGGTTCGAATCCGGCCCGGGGAGCCATCTACTTCTTGTAAGTAGCTGTCTTGTTTAGCGAAAATGATTTCGCGATAGTAGCTCCATTTTTCCTTACCCGTTTTTCTTAGCGCTCTTAAAGAGCCAAGCGATTAGATCTGAATTGCGACCGAATCAGCATCAGTCGTGGTGCCTTGATAATCATTAGATACCCGTGGTCACCACGCGAGTTATCTTCGAGTTTTGGTTTCCTTGCCTTGGTGAAAGGCGAGGGTTAGCGAGATCGTAGTAACTTGGCGATCTCGGCAGGATTCGAACCACCGACCATCGGCTTAGAAGACCGTTGTTCTGTCCAACTGAGCTACGGGACCAATAAGGGTACGGATCAACGCTTGCGCGGGGCGATGTATTTGTGCGCAGTGCCGCATAATCGTTCTCAAGCCGTGGCTTGGCAACAAAGGCGGGAACGAGGGAGCTTGGCGACCTCGAGTGCGTTCAGTCTCCGCTGTTATATAGTCCATGTAAAGACAGACTTCGTCTTCAGAAAGTTCAACGTTTCGATTCTGCGTCAATCAGCCAAGCGGGGAGAGCGGGCGCATCCTTTGGCGTAGGCAAGAGCGGGGTGCTTGATTGTGGCGGGTGAGGCGGCTGGGTGGCGCGAGCGGCTAAGCAAAGGCTTGTTCTGAATTTAGTACAGAATTCCATCTGCCGCAGCGTTCCTGTGGGTTTGATAATCTGAGGACCCTGTTGACTAAACGAAGCGTTCCAGTGTCAGGATATAGCCCCAGCCCGTGGATCGTTGCCTTGGGAAGTCATTGACCACACTATACCAATTCGCCTGCTATAGATCAGTTGCAAACCGCAGAATATCTTTCATCCGTGATGATCTCTACGTGAATGCAGGTTCACTCTTGCTAGTGCGTATTGAACCAAATCGTTCTCCACGCGTTGGTTATTTGTTTGTTAACCATAATTGGAGAGTGAACGATGCCTTGGTATTTTCGTCTCGAATCCGGATTCGCTGCGGCGTTTGTGCTAGCAGTCTGCGCTCATATGCTTATTCAACTAATTTGATAGTTGTATGAAGCGCCTCGAATAAGGTAGCTGCGGCTCTTGGTCGTGCCTATAAGTGTGACCTAATTGGACAGAACCTCGTGATCTTCCAATAGCGTTTTAATGGTCATGTGCGTACCATAGTACGAGAGCAATCGGATTTGTCTACTGCGTCAAATGCAATAACAACCATTGTTCTGCTCCAGCGTAGCAGGCGTACTTTACAATTTATGGGAATCGGCTTGCAACGAGATGCGACACGGCTAGCCACATCAATATAAGCTCGAATCTCTATAACCAGTTGATTTTATTATGGAAAATTTGGAGGCCTCGCCCGGAATCGAACCGGGGTGCAAGGATTTGCAGTCCTCTGCGTAACCACTCCGCCACGAGGCCTTCCGTAAAGCTATCGCCAAATCAGTTGGCAACGCCTTGGCCCGTTCCATTATTGATACAGATCGGCCTCGTCAAGCGGTTAGAGCCAAATGTAGAAAATTTCTACAGGGGTTTATTCGCATCCTTGTGGTTCACGGCTGCTCGTCTCGATCTGGCGGCATCTGAGGGCGCGCCAGATTGCCTCTAGAGAAAGTGTAGCCTGTTTCGACAGCATTTACGCCAAACTTGTTACGCAGCTGGTCGACGGCATTTTCGGCGACGGCGCGTTTGGTTGCCTGCGTATCCACAAGATCAGGCGGGTCGGCGCGCTCACTTGAGGAAAGTTCGCTAACTCCAATCCCAAGCAGTCGAAACCGTGTTCCATCCAGCTCCCTTTCAAGGAGTTGTACTCCTTGACGGAATATTCTGTCTGCAAGCTGGGTCGGATCGGAAAGCTGCCGATTGCGCGTACGCGATTTGAAATCATGTGTCTTCAGCTTCAGAACTACAATGCGCCCGGCTATTCCACCTGCTTTCAGCCGCCGCGAGACTTTTTCTGAAAGCGCGCGAAGAATCGGAACAAGATCGTTTGCTTCCGACAGGTCGTTATTAAATGTCGTCTCTGCTGAAACGCTTTTCATGTCGTGATCTGGCTCGACCCTGCGGCCGTCCAAGCCCCTGGATAAACGATAGAGACGCTGGCCCATAGTGCCATAGGCCTTCATAAGGGCTCCTTCTTCCATCGTCTGTAGTTGGCCAATAAATCGAATACCGTCGCTTTCCAGCTTGGCTGCAAAGGCTTTGCCGACGCCCCAGATGGCGTTGACCGGTCGATCCCGCAGAAAAGTTAGCGCTTCTGCTTCGCCGACGACAGAAAATCCCCGCGGCTTTTCGATATCGGATGCGACCTTCGCCAAAAATTTGCAATAAGAGAGCCCTATGGATGCCGAGATTCCAACTTCGTCTTCTACTCGCTTGGCAAATCGGGCGAGAACGGTGGCAGGTGGCGCCTTATGCAGGCGTTCTGTACCACTCAGGTCAAGAAAAGCTTCGTCAATTGACAGAGGTTCGACGAGTGGCGTCAGATCGCGCATCATCTGCCGTATTTCGCGGCCAACGCGAACGTATTTTTCCATATTGGGCTTGATGACGACGGCGTCAGGACATGCTTCAAGCGCCTTGAACATAGGCATGGCAGATCGGACGCCGTGAATACGAGCGAGGTAGCAGGCGGTTGATACAACACCGCGTTTTCCGCCGCCAATTATGAGTGGTTTGTCCCGCAGCTCCGGATTGTCCCGCTTTTCAACGGACGCGTAAAAAGCGTCGCAATCAATATGTGCGAGAGAGAGCTTATAAAGCTCTTTATGGCGCAGAAGGCGAGGGCTACCACATGCATGGCATCGCTTGCCTGTGTCCGATTTCTGCGGTGCAAGGCAATCGCGGCATACACCTTTTTCCGGATTGTTAGTTGCAATGGTGTCAACCATGAGGACGAACCGTCTGATGAACATAAAAGGAACATCCTTTTATAACATCGAAAGGTTGGAGTGCCACCGGGATATATGATGCGATTGGTCTTACACTTGACATTGCCGGGAATATCACCAAGTTTAGCATCATGAACAACCGTTTTGCATCCATACTCCATCGGGTCCATCCGATCACGGGATAGCTACCCTCGAGTTCTGCCTAGCGCAGGGGGACTCCGGGGGACGGTACGCCGCTTGTCCAACAGCGGATTTCAAATAAGCGCTTTCGCCAAAATCAATCTGAACAGCTTCGTGCCCAAACAGCGCGGAGACTTATTACCTTTCAACAGCAGTGAGCACTCGCCATGAGCGGAAAGAATCGCAAGAAGCCCAATATCGTTGTCAGCGAAATCGACTATGAACGCCTGATGGGGCTGGCCACCAATGTTTCGGAACGTCTCGAGGAGATCGCCGAGGAATTGATGGTTGAACTTGACCGCGCGAAAGTCGTACCCGCGAAGCGCTTGCCGCAAAATGTTATTCACATGGGTTCTACGGTTGAGTTTCGTTCCAATGACGGGCAAGAACGCCGGGTGACATTGGTGTATCCGGGCGAGGCAGATATTGCACAAGGCAAAATCTCAATTCTGACGCCGATTGGCACAGCCCTGATCGGCCTTGCACCTGGCCAGTCAATCTCCTGGACGGCACGCGACGGCAAGCAACATGAGCTGAACGTGTTGTCTGTTTCGAACGAAGCTAAGGAGGCTGTGGCACATCCTGCCGCTGAATAATCAATAAAAAGCCCGGGAACCCGGGCTTTTAGTACAATTGATCGGGGCGCGGAGCTAGAGATGCTGGTTTAGCCCCCCAGGCAAATACGCCAGAGCTTTTTCGATTGTTGTTGGGTCACGTCCTGCGTCTTCGCAGTAGCGCAGTAGTGTCGGCTCATGTGTCAGAAAAAACTGTAATACACCGGCTAGAAAGCCGGGTTCACGTGCTGCCTGCCTGATTGACGCGGCCTCAATGCCCGTTAGAGCGAGGAAGCGAGGCAGCAGATCCTTGTCTTGCGCCAGCCATGCCAACGCTTCGATAGCGATCGCTTCCGCATCCGCTTGGCTCATCAGCGTTTTCATGTGGTTTCTCCGTTTTTTCTGTTGCTTTGCCGAATGTGTAACTGCCGCTTAGTCGAGGAACAATGGAATTATTTGCCTTTCATCAATGAAATGAGGTTAAACTATCCGCAGTCTAAGAAGTGGGGACTTTCTGGCGGATAAGAAAATCGAGCAAATGCCGGGTTGCTGCAGGGAATAGGACCAAGGAATTTTCGATGCCGAAAAGCGTGATGATTGTCGAAGACAACGAACTCAATATGAAGTTGTTTCGCGATCTTATCGAAGCCAGCGGATATGAGACCATTCGAACGCGAAACGGGCTCGAGGCGCTCGACCTTGCGCGCGAACATCGACCTGATTTGATTCTCATGGACATACAACTTCCCGAGGTGTCGGGGCTGGAAGTCACAAAATGGCTGAAGGATGATGACGAGTTACGACACATTCCGGTTATTGCGGTAACGGCATTTGCCATGAAGGGGGACGAGGAACGCATTCGGCAAGGTGGCTGCGAAGCCTATATATCCAAGCCGATATCGGTGCCTCGTTTTATCGAAACTATCAAATCCTATCTGGGCGACGCTTAGCGGAAATTAGGGCGAGGGGCATCATGACTGCACGAATTCTCGTCGTTGACGATGTGGATTCCAATGTAAAGCTCCTCGAGGCAAGGCTGCTCTCCGAATATTATGAGGTTGTGACGGCTTATAGCGGTCCTGAAGCCATCGAGCTTTGCCTGGGTGGGCAGATTGACGTTGTCCTCCTCGACATACTGATGCCGGAGATGGACGGCTTCGAAGTATGTCGTCGCCTGAAGGACGATCCCCGGACATCCAATATTCCTGTTGTCATGGTGACGTCGCTCAATAGCGCCGAGGACAAGATTCGGGGCCTAGAAGCGGGTGCTGACGACTTTTTGTCGAAGCCGGTCAGCGATCTTCAGCTATTGTCACGTGTGAAGAGCCTGGCGCGGCTAAAACTGGTCTCTGACGAACTTTTTCAGCGGACGGGTACAGTTGCGGATGCGGAGGTGGAAACGCTGCTGGCAAGCAAGATAGGCGGGAATTATGCGGATAAAGATGAGGTGGCCCGCATTCTCGTTGTTGATGAAGATGAGCTCGCGGCGGCGCGCCTTCGTCTCATTCTAGGGGAGACCTATCGTGTCGATGTAGCCAGCGATGCCAACACCGCTTTGATCCGGGCGATAGATACGGATTACGACAGTATCGTCGTTTCAGCTAGTTTTACTTATTACGATCCGCTTCGTCTGTGTTCACAATTGCGGACCATAGAGCGCACAAGACTGGTGCCGATCATTCTCGTTGTACGGGAAGATGAGGGTGCGCTCGTGGTGCGTGCGCTGGAGCTTGGCGTAAATGACTATCTGATGCGCCCGCTTGAGAAGCTGGAGCTGTTTGCGCGCTTGCGAACCCAGATCAAACGGAAGTGCTACAACGACCTTTTGCGACAAAGCCTCAACCGCACCATCACCATGGCGGTTACGGATAGCCTCACAGGGCTGCATAACCGCCGTTATCTCGATACGCATATGTCTGTTCTGCTAACCCGCGCTATGGGGCGCGAGCGGCCATTGTCCGTCATCATGCTCGACTTCGATCATTTCAAACGGATCAATGACCAATACGGGCATGATGCCGGTGACGATGTTCTTCGTGAGTTTGCGACGCGTCTGCGCAAGAATATCCGTGGGATGGATCTCATGTGTCGCTACGGCGGAGAGGAATTTGTCGTGGTGCTGCCAGACAGCGATGTAGAGGCCGCTAGGGCTGTTGCCGAGCGGATTCGGATTGCAGTGTCGGACACGCCTTTCGCGGTCGCCAACGGCAAGCACAAGGTCAATCTGACCATCAGCATGGGGATCGCAGGGCTGAGACTGGTGGGGGATAGCGCTGACGCGCTTTTCTCCAGGACGGATGCGGCGCTTTATCAGGCGAAGAAAGCTGGCCGTAACCGTATCGTCTCGTCAGCCGCCTGAAGATTGAATCAAGGTTGGAAACAAAAAAGCCGTCTCATGAGAGACGGCTTTTTATTTCAATCGTCTTGTCGATGACGACCGGAAACGAATTACTTGATCTTCGTTTCCTTGAACTCGACGTGCTTGCGCGCAATCGGGTCGTACTTGGTCTTTGTCATCTTTTCCGTCATCGTGCGGCTGTTCTTCTTCGTTACGTAGAAGAAGCCGGTGTCAGCGGTCGACAAAAGCTTGATCTTGATCGTCGTAGCCTTGGCCATATCGAATTACCTGCTCTGTATCTTTGCCGGAGCATGATCTTGCCGAAAACCGGTTCCCAATCTTCGGGATCATGCTCAATGGATGGAAACCTCCAGCGATTCCGGTAATCTCATCCGGCAGCGGAAATTTGGCGCGACACTACGTATTGGCGGCGAAAAGTCAAGCCCGCTTCTTCCGTAAAAGCAGCCTTCCCGCCGCAAAGAGTGCATATGCGGCAAAAAACACGCCGAGAGTCATCGGGAATCCCTTCGGCCCCAGCATGTCCATGCCGACGCCAACGGCCTGCGGTCCTGCAAGCATGCCGATGGCATAGCAGAACACAAAGGCAGCATTGGCGGATGCCAGTTCGCGCCCTGTCAGTTCAGAACCGAGATGAGCAAGGCCGATTGTGTAGAGCCCAGCCACGACGCCACCCCAAAGGAACAGGATTGCCGCCATGAGATACCAGTGCTGCATGAGATAGGGCAGGGCGATCATACCTATCAGGCCCGTTGTCGCGCAGAAGAGCAGAAGTTTGCGGCGATCCGAAATGCGATCGCTGACAAGGCCTAATGGAATCTGCATCAGCACGTTGCCAAGGCCTATCATTGTAAGCAGAAGAGCCGCATCGGCTTCCGGATAACCAATACGCGCACCGAAGACTGGAAAGAGGGCAAAGCCACCGGTTTCCACAGCACCAAAGACAAAGACGGCCATGGTCGCGGTTGGAACGGCAAAAATGAAGGGCAGGAAGGGGACGTGTTCTCCCTCCTCAAAATCGGGGCTATCCCGCCACGCAAATGCAACCGGTATGAGGGCGATCATGATAATGACGAAGCCGACATAGAATGGCAGTCCACCCGTGCTGCCGATCTTCGAGAACAGCCAAGGTCCGAGTGCGAAGCCCAGCGAAAGCGAAGTGGAATAGATTCCGAGCACCAGCCCACGCTTTTCAGGTGGCGCGGACGCGTTGATCCAGTATTCGGACAGAACGAAAAGCACGGTCAATGCGAAATGCAAAACGATGCGTAGCGCGAACCAAGCCCACAGCGGTTGAAAGAAGTGGAAACCGAGAAAGGCTCCGCTTCCGATAATCAACATAAGGAATATCGCCTTGACCACGCCCAACCGCGCGGCGATAGGAGCGGCCAGCGGAGCGGCAACGATGGATGCCAGGCCTGCGACGGCCGTATTGGCGCCGATCAGGCTTGCGGAGTGACCACGACTTTCCAGGAGAACGCTTAGAAGCGGGATACCCAAGCCGATTGCGGCGCCAACCGCGCTGATCGTGGCTATGGCTGCAGCAAGCGAGCGCCAGTGCATCTGGCCCTCTGCCGGCCCACCGCCTGGTTCTTGCGGGACAAGATCGGCGGGTTGGATTTCTTTATTCATAGGTTTCAGATCACTTCGCGAACAAAGCGGCCGTGCCGCTTGCAATATTGCACCACTGGCAAGGTGGAAGGCAGTTCATGTTTGGTATCCGACAGAAGCACGCGGGCTTCTTTCAGGATAGCCTGAGTTATATGAGCGACATCGAGTTTATCGATTTGATCGATGGAAACCCAGTCCAGATCTTCCAATTCGCCACTGGGAACGAGTGATTGCCCGTCCAGCTCCGGTATATGATCGCGAAATGCGATAAAAAAGCGGGTATCGAAACGGCGAACATTGTCCGGCGGCGTGACCGCACGGGCAAAATAGCGCAGGCTGTTCAAGGCTGGCATCACGCCGTTATCAAGGAAGGCTGACCAGTCGCGATGTGTGGGTAATGCAATCGGAGCCGAAGTAGCTTGCCCGATGCGAAGGCCAGTCTCTTCAAAGGTTTCGCGGATGGCGCATAGGCCGAGTGCACGGGCGCGGCGCAGCGATGCACGGGCCCCCATGCCTGCGAGCAGCTTGGCAATATCATTATTATTCAGTTCAGCCGTAGCCGCGATAGCGCCGTCTACGGGATCGGCGCGTCCGCCAGGAAAAACAAACTTGCCGGGCATGAACGCAAGGCTGGCGTGGCGTCTGCCCATGAGAACACGCGGCTTGCCGCCCGACCTGTCTACAAGCAATAGGGATGCTGCGTCACGCGGACGCAATGCTTTTGCGGCTTTGACTGAAGAGTGGGGGAGCTGAACCATGGCGTTTATGGTGACCTTCAGGTCACATCGCCATATTCACCTTCGCCTTTACCCCCGAAGCCATGCATGTAGAGCGCCCATTGCAGGCCGATGGTCGCGCCCTTCATAGGTTGAAGAAGCAGCAGCGACATAATCACGGTCAACGGTCCCCATATCGCCATATGAGCCCAGAGTGGCAGATTGGTGGTTGCTTCCACGCCCATGAACGCGCCTACAATCACGTGTCCCACGATCAAAATAGTGAGGTACGCAGGAAGATCATCGGCACGTTGTTCTGTGTAGTCTTCGCCACACACGGAACATTGCGCAACTGGTTTCACAAACGAACGAAAAAGCTTTCCTTCACCGCAATGCGGGCAACGTCCGCGAAAACCGCGCCACATCGCTTCACCCAAAGGGCGTTTCGGGTGAGTGGCCTTGGGGTTTTCGCCACCGAAAACCTGTACATTTTGCGCGGAATTGGCCTCTAGCGTGCTCATCAGCGACCTCTTCTATTCTGACGCGGAATACCCGCGGGTTTACCCCTTCGCCCACGCATCGTCCGGCTTGCCTTATGATGCGAGCGGGTCGCCATTGGCAGAGGATGCGGTTCCGAAACCATCTCAAAACGAAGCGCGCCCGCAACGGGGAGCGCTTCTACAAGCCGAACCGTCACTGTATCACCAAGCCGGAAGCCTTTACCGCTCCGTTCACCGGCAATCGCATGGTTCGCTTCGTCATATAAATAGTATTCATGACCTAAAGTTGAAATGGGTACCAGCCCATCCGCGCCATATGTCGCAAGGTTCACGAAAAGACCGGCCCGCGTTACGCCCGTAACGCGCCCCTCATATTCATCTCCAAGATGTGCGGCGAGAAAATGTGCAATGAGACGGTCGACGGTTTCACGCTCGGCCAGCATGGCGCGACGTTCGGTCGAGGAGATGAGCGCGGAGATTTCTTCGAGATGCGCTTCCTCCTCTGTCGTTAGTCCATCACTTCCAAGGTTCAGCGCTTTGATCAGAGCGCGGTGTACGATGAGGTCGGCATAACGGCGGATCGGCGAGGTGAAATGCGCATAGCGGCTCAGATGCAGACCAAAATGTCCGATGTTATCGGGGCTATATTCCGCCTGGCTTTGTGTGCGCAGCACGACCTGATTGACCAGTTCTTGATGATCCGAGCCTTCAACGGCTTCAAGAATCCGGTTGAACTGAGCGGGCTGCAGTTCCGCACCCTTGGCAAGGTTCAGATCAAGCGTGCGCAGGAACTCGCGTAGGGTTTCCTGCTTGGCAAGCGCCGGTGCATCATGAATGCGGAAAATCAACGGCTGGCGGCGCGCTTCCAATGTTTCTGCGGCAGCGACATTCGCCTGAATCATGAATTCTTCGATGAGCTTATGCGCATCGAGCCGTTCCGGAACGATGACCTTGTCCACCTTCCCATCAGGCGTGAGCAAAATTTTCTTTTCCGGCAGGTCGAGTTCCAGCGGTTCGCGGGAATCGCGCCCGCGCTTCAGCGCGGCATAGGCGTTCCATAACGGTTTCAATATCCCGTCGAGAATAGGCTGGGCCTTGTCATCCGGCGCGCCGTCAATGGCAGCCTGCGCTTGCGAATAGCTGAGTTTCGCCGCCGATTTCATCATGATGCGATGGAATTTGTGCGATTTCTTGCGACCATCAGAAGCAAAAATCATACGAACGGCAAGAGCGGGGCGATCTTCAAGTTCACGAAGCGAACAGAGATTGTTCGAAATCCGTTCGGGCAGCATCGGCACGACCCTGTCCGGGAAATAGACCGAGTTACCGCGCTTCTGTGCTTCGCGATCAAGCGCGGAATCTGGGTGAACATAGGCGGCGACGTCCGCTATAGCCACGATGACAATCTGACCGCCTGGATTCTCTGGGTCCTTGTCCGGCTCGGCGTAAACCGCATCATCATGATCCTTGGCATCAGCCGGATCGATGGTCAGGAGCGGAATATCGCGCCAGTCTTCCCTGCCGTCCATCGTCGCAGGCTGGGCGGCTTCCGCCTCGTTCAGCGCTTCCGCCGGAAAAACATGCGGAATTTCATGCTCGTGAATGGCAATCATCGACAGGGCTTTTTCGCTGTCGATAGACCCGACCACTTGTCGAACCTTGCCGCGCGGCAATCCCTGACGACGCGAGGAGATCAGGTCGACTTCAACAAGATCGCCTGCTTCGGCATTTTCGAGCTGTGCCGGATCAAGCTGCACTTCCGGCTGCTTTCGGTTTACCGGATCAAGGCGCCATTCACCATTGCCAAGCTTGCGCACAATGCCCAGCACCGCATTTGTGCGGTGTTCGAGGCGCTTCATCACGCGAGCGGTATAATCCGGTCCGTCACGATCTTCATTGCGGAATATTTTTGCCAGAACGCGGTCACCCACGCCAACAGCCGGACCGCCTTCGGAGGCCTTGTTCAGCCGGGTGCGGCGGATCAGGACGACGGGAGGCTTGCCATAACCGGCTTCATCCCACTCCGATGGACGTGCCAGTAAACCGCCATCCTCGTCGCGCCCAGTGATATCAAGCACGGTAACTGCAGGCAGCGCACCAGGACGAGACAATTTGCGGGCGCGTTTTTCGACCAGGCCCTCGTCGGAGAGCTCGCGCAGGAGGTCTTTCAGATAGACCCGAGCATCCCCCTTGATGTTGAATGCTTTCGCCAATTCGCGCTTGCCTGCGTGGTCGGGGTTCTCCTCAATATATTTGAGAACTTCCTCGCGGCTTGGCAGGAACGCATTGGGATCGCTCCTTCCATCGGCAGATTTTGCTCTGGCTGCACGCCGTTCGGTCCGTGCGGATCGACCGGTATCGGATTTGGAAAAACGGCGTGCCAATTGCTACTCCTCTACCGCCTCGGCCTTGGACTTGGCTTTCGGCTTGGCTGTCGACTTGGCCTTTGCTGGTGCCTTTTTGGCCGCGGGTTTCTTTGCAGAGGCTTTCTTTTCAGCGCTGGCCGAAGCTTTGCGGGCAGGGGCTTTCTTGCTCTTGGAAGAACCAGCCTTTTCCGTAATCAGCTGCAGTGCTTCTTCCAGCGTGACACTCGCCGGGTCCTTGCCTTTCGGCAAAGTGGCGTTGACCTTGCCCCAGTTGACATAAGGCCCGTAGCGACCGTCGCGAACGGTGATCGTACCGCCTTCCGGATGGTCGCCAAGCGTCGCCAATGCAGCCGGTGTGGAGCGGCCACGACCGCCGCCCTTCGACTGTTTGTCGGCCAGAACGGACACAGCGCGATTGAGGCCGACGGAAAAGACTTCTTCGGCATTCTCCAGATTGGCAAATGTCCCGTCATGGCTGACATAGGGCCCATAGCGACCGATGCCGGCGGAGATCATCTTGCCGGTTTCTGGATGCTGACCGATGTCACGCGGCAGAGACAGTAGCGCAACGGCTTTCTCGTGGTCGAGTGAATCGACGGTCCAGCCTTTAGGGAGGCTGGCACGCTTTGCTTCCTTGCCCTCGCCGCGCTGGACATAGGGACCGAAACGACCAGTCCGTGCGGTGATTTCCTCCCCGGTGAATGGGTCCTTACCGAGTGATTTTGGTTCGTCAGCAGCTGCAGATTCGCCATTGGCGTCACCGCCGAGCTGGCGCGTATATTTGCATTCCGGATAGTTGGAGCAGCCGACGAATGCGCCGTATTTGCCAAGCTTCAACGACAGCATTCCTGTGCCGCAGGTCGGACACGAACGCGGATCACTGCCGTCTTCACGTGCAGGGAAGACCAGCGGCGCCAGTTCTTCGTTCAGCGCATCGAGAACATTGGTGACACGCAACTCCTTGATGTCATCGACATTACCGGAGAAATCGCGCCAGAAATCGCGCAGAACATCTTTCCAGGAAAGCTTGCCATCTGAAATAAGATCGAGCTTTTCCTCAAGGTCTGCCGTGAAATCATACTCCACATAACGCTCGAAGAAGCTTTCGAGGAAGGCGGTGACCAGACGCCCCTTTGGTTCTGGAATAAGCTTGCGCTTGTCTATCGTGATGTATTCGCGATCACGCAGCGTGGCCAGCGTCGCAGCATAGGTCGAAGGACGACCGATGCCGAGTTCTTCCATCTTCTTGATGAGCGAAGCTTCCGAATAGCGCGGTGGCGGTTCGGTCGAATGCTGGGTCGCATCGATCTTCTCGCGTGTCAGAGCTTCACCAGAGCGAATTTCCGGCAGCTTTGCACTATCCTCGTCGTCGTCCTCTTCCTCGCGATGATCCATATAGGCAGCGAGGAAGCCATCGAACTTCGTGACCGAGCCGTTGGCGCGCAGCATGGCTGAACGCGAGCCGTTGACAGCCTCGATATCGACGGTAGTGCGTTCGATATCGGCAGCCTGCATCTGGCTGGCAATGGCGCGTTTCCAGATCAACTCATAGAGCCGCGCCTGATCCTCATCGAGGTATCGACGCACATCCTTCGGGTGACGAGAAAAATCCGTCGGGCGGATGGCTTCGTGCGCTTCCTGTGCGTTCTTGGCCTTGCTGGAATAATAGCGCGGCTTTTCCGGCACATATTTTGCACCGAAGCTTTTGCCGATGGCGTCACGGGCTGCATTGATTGCTTCTGGAGCAATCTGCACACCGTCGGTACGCATATAGGTGATCAAACCGGCAGTTTCGCCGCCAATATCGACACCTTCATAAAGCCGCTGCGCCACCTGCATGGTGCGCGAGGCAGAAAAACCGAGTTGGCCAGACGCTGCCTGCTGTAGAGTCGAGGTGGTGAACGGCGGTCCCGGATTGCGTTTGGTCGGCTTTGCCTCGACGGAAAGAGCCTTGAAGCTTGCGCCTTCCAGCATGGTGCGAATGGCCGTTGCCTGTTCGCCATTCTTGATATCGAGTTTGCCGAGCTTCTTGCCGTCAACGGCAGTGAGGCGGGCAGTGAAACTGTCATCGCGTGGTGTCTTCAACAGCGCCGCGATGTTCCAGTATTCCTCACGGATGAAGCATTCGATCTCGGATTCGCGATCAGCGACGAGACGCAGGGCCACTGATTGCACACGACCAGCCGAGCGCGCGCCCGGCAGTTTCCGCCACAGAACAGGTGAGAGTGTAAAACCGACAAGGTAGTCGAGCGCACGGCGCGCAAGATAAGCGTCGACCAGAGGTTCGTCGATGTCGCGCGGATTGGCGATAGCATCGAGAACAGCCTTTTTGGTGATGGCATTGAAAGCCACACGCTTGACCGTCTTGCCCTTGAGCGCCTTTTTCTGATTGAGCACTTCAAGCACATGCCACGAGATGGCTTCACCTTCGCGATCCGGGTCGGTTGCGAGAATGATGCCGTCGCTGTCTTTCAGCGCTTTGACAATATCGGCAAGACGTTTGGAGGAATTGCTATCCACCTCCCACGACATTGCAAAGTCTTCATCAGGGCGAACCGAGCCATCTTTAGCTGGCAGGTCTCGCACATGACCGAACGAGGCCAGAACCTTATAGTTCGAGCCCAGATACTTATTGATGGTTCTGGCCTTGGCAGGCGATTCGACAACGACGACGTTCATTTAAAGCAGCCCAGATTCGCGCCCCATGGAGACAAAATATCTCCTCTCCGCGAGAAATTCGTTGCCTTCACATGAACAGCAGGCAGCGTTTGGTCAAGAGCAGGACGACAAAAATAACGAAATACAACTTAAAATTGCTGTTAAGTTGAGCGAAACCAGTAGTAGCATAGAGTGCGGGGAAATCAGTTATCTCGCGAGGAGATAGGTATGAACGATACGGCCAGTTTTCCAGATACGGAAGACGGTGAGGGTGTGGAAACCGCGACTCGCTTCGAGACGGTAACATATATCGAGCAGATGCTCGAACAGCTTAGTATGATGGCGAAAAATACGAATTATGTGTTGCTGGCCTATATGATTGAGATGGCTCATGTAGAGGCTCGAGAAGCTCTTCAGAATGAGTCCGAGACCTAACCTCGTAATTCCAGAGGAACCAAAGCGACCTGATTGCCAGCATATCGATGTAGCCGTCCGGCCAGATCCAGTTCCAGCAAAATCAGATGAACGGCCCCGGTATCCATACCTGTATGACGAACGAGCGTGTCGACGTCTGTCGGCACAGGACCGAGCGCATCGATGACGATGTCTCGTTGCTCTTCCGTTGCAATCGGTTGAAATGATTCCGGTTCTTCCATTGCTGGAGACAAAAGATCGGGCTGTGCCAGTGTATCTGTCTGACAGGTGATTGAGCCAGCCAGCGGCCTGAGTGCCTCGATGATGTCGTTCGCTTCTGTAACCGGTGTCGCACCTTGTTTCAGAAGCAGGTTTGTACCGCGTGCACGGGGATCAAGCGGAGAGCCTGGAACGGCAAACACGGTGCGTCCCATGTCTCCTGCCATACGCGCGCTGATAAGCGAGCCAGAACGCTCGGCTGCTTCAACGACGATCAGTCCGAGCGACAAGCCAGCAATAATCCGATTGCGGCGCGGAAAATCACGCGAGCGCGGCTCCGCGCCCATCGGCATTTCACTTATGAGCGCGCCGCCCTGTTCCGGTATGGCCCGATAGAGGGGAAGGTTCTCCGGTGGATAGGGACGGTCAAGTCCGCCTGCAAGTACTGCTACTGTGCCTGTTTTCAGGCTTGCACGGTGCGCAGCGGCATCAATACCGCGGGCAAGCCCGGAAATCACAGCAAATCCTGCCTCGCCAAGATCATGTGCCAGGCGCTCGGTAAAACGCGCGCCAATCACCGAAGCATTGCGCGAACCGACAATTGCAATGGGGGGCTTGCGGAAAACGGCTGCATTTCCCTTGACTGTTACCAAGGGCGGTGGGGCTTCACAGTTTCTGAGCTGTTGCGGATAATCCGGCTCGCCCATGCCGACAAGACGGGCACCGGCGCGTTCAATAGCTTCAAGCTCGCGTTCAGCGTCGTTCATGGACGCAACGCGGATCGGACGGACACTGCCGCCTCTGATATTGAGATCAGGCAGCATTTCTATTGCGCTTGAAGCTGAGCCACAAAACAGAATCAGATCGCGAAACGTGACAGGACCGATATTGGCGGTTCGGATGAGGCGTAGCCAGTTGAGCCGCTGGCGATCAGAGAGGCGAATTCCAGTTTTCGAATTCGCGCTTTCCTTCATCCCTTGGCTCCGATCTTGCTCTCGGTACCGTTCAAGAGGCGCGTAATATTGGCCTTATGCTTGAAGATAACGATGACCGTCATGATCGCAAAGAGCACTGCGATTGCTGGATATCCCCGCGAATAGAGCGCAATGGGAACAACGATGCTGGCGATAAGTGCTGCAAGGGAAGAATAACGCGTCAGGAGTGCCGTCACGATCCAGACGGCAGCGAAGACGAGCGCACCGGGCCATGCAAGACCGATAAGAACGCCCAGATAGGTGGCGACGCCCTTGCCGCCCTTGAAGCCGATCCATACCGGAAAGAGATGGCCAATGAAGGCACCGAAGCCAGCGCCAATGGCGGCATCCGGCCCGTAGCGTGAAGCGACGAGAACGGCGACGGTGCCTTTGAGCATGTCAAAAATCAGCGTCGCAGCGGCAAGCTTCTTGTTACCGGTGCGCAGCACATTCGTTGCGCCGATATTGCCCGAGCCGATGGACCGGACATCACCCAACCCGGCGAACCGGGTCAGGATCAAACCAAACGGAATGGAGCCAAGAAAATAACCGAAGACGAGCGCTCCCATGAGCGTCAAGCTAAGGAATCCCGCTTCGGCCATGAACGTCCCCTTGTTTTTTGATTCCGCCCACCCGGAATTTTCGGATGATTGTTCCGGGTTATGCGGTGTTTTTCAAGCCGAGTAAACGGTTTTGCCAGCCACTAAGGTGTGGACGACGCGACCTTGAAAGCGAGCACTTTCAAAGCAACTGTTCTTGGACAGCGAGTGCAGCTCTTCTTCACGCACGATCCAGGGCTCATCCAGATCGACAATGGCGATATCTGCTCTGGCGCCCGGTTTGAGAGTACCTGCATCAAGGCCGAAAATACGAGCTGGAGATGTTGATAGCACTTCAACCAGACGCAGCAGCGGAATGCTGTCATTGTGATAGAGGCGCAGTGCGGCCCCCAGCAATGTTTCCAGGCCGATGGCGCCAGCTTCAGCATCCGAGAAAGGCAGGCGCTTGGTATCGACATCCTGCGGATCGTGAGCAGAAACAACGATATCAATAGTGCCGTTTTTCACGGCCTCTACCATCGCAAGGCGATCCTGTTCGCTGCGCAAAGGCGGCGAAAGCCGGAAAAACGTGCGGAACTCTCCAATGTCGTTTTCATTGAGCGACAAATGGTTGATCGACACGCCTGCCGTTACCTTGGCACCAAGGTCCTTCGAACGACGCACGGCTTCTGCCGACATTTCGCAGGAAAGCTGTGCGGCATGATAGTTGCTGTTGGTTAGCGCTGCTAGACGCAGATCGCGTTCCAGCGGAATCACTTCCGCTTCACGCGGACTGCCGGAAAGACCAAGCCAGCTCGCAAACAGGCCTTCGTTCATCACGCCGGTGGCACCGAGATAAGGATCACGGGTTTCGCAGGCAATCACGGCATCGAAGTCGCGAGCATAGGTCAGCGCGCGCCGCATGAGCTGCGTGTTGGCGATTGTCTGTCTGCCTTCCGTGAAGGCGACCGCCCCGGCATCGCGCAGCAGACCGATTTCGGTCATTTCCTCGCCATGCAGACCTTTGGTGATCGCCGCAGCCGGGTGCACGTTGACGACAGCCGTGTCACGCGCCGTGCGTTTGACAAATTCCACCAGAGCCACGTCATCGATCACAGGATCGGTGTCGGGCATCATGATGATGGAAGTTACGCCGCCAGCGGCTGCCGCGCGGCTTGCCGAGGCAATGGTTTCGCGATGTTCGGCGCCGGGCTCGCCGACGAAGACGCGCGCATCCACGAGGCCTGGCAATACTGCCTTGCCATTCAGGTCGATGATTTGCGCCCCTTCCGGCGCGCCTTGATTTCTGACGTCCGGACCGGCGGCAACAATCTTGCCATCTTGGATCAGCAAACTACCGGTTTCATCGAGACCGCGCGACGGATCGACGATGCGCGCGTTTTCAAACAGGATCGCGCTCATGCTGCTTCTCCGTTGCTGGGATTGCGGCGCGGATCGAGCAGTGCTTCCATCACGGCCATGCGTACGGCAACGCCCATTTCCACCTGTTGCTGGATCACACTCTGCGGCCCGTCGGCAACGTCGGACGCGATTTCAACGCCGCGGTTCATCGGGCCGGGATGCATGACGAGCGCGTCTGGCTTGGCGACTTTGAGCTTTTCTTTATCGAGGCCGTAGAACCGGAAATATTCGCGTACCGAAGGCACGAATGAACCGGCCATACGCTCGCGCTGAAGGCGCAGCATCATGACCACATCGGCGTCTTTCAAGCCTTCTTCCATCGAATTGAAGACTTCGACGCTCATATCGGCCATGCCAGAAGGCAGAAGCGTGGACGGCGCGACCACGCGCACCCGCGCGCCAAGCGCGTTGAGAAGAAGAATGTTGGAGCGTGCCACACGGGAATGCAGCACATCGCCGCAAATGGCGACTATCAGGTTTTCAATCTGGCCTTTGGCGCGGCGGATGGTTAGTGCATCGAGAAGTGCCTGTGTGGGGTGTTCGTGTGCGCCGTCACCGGCGTTTACGACCGAGCAGCCGACTTTCTGCGCGAGAAGGGCAGCGGCACCTGCCGAAGCGTGACGGATAACCAATATATCCGGCTGCATGGCGTTCAGCGTCATCGCCGTATCGATGAGCGTTTCGCCTTTCTTGACCGACGAATTGCCGACCGACATATTCATGACGTCGGCGCCGAGCCGTTTTCCGGCCAGTTCGAACGACGATTGCGTTCGTGTCGATGCTTCGAAGAAGAGATTGATTTGCGTGCGACCGCGTAGCACGGACTTTTTCTTCTCGGGCTGTCTGGAAACAGCGATTTCCTGATCGGCAAGATCAAGAACGCAGAGAATGTCCAGAGGCGAAAGCCCCTTGATGCCCAGCAGGTGGCGGTGAGGGAAAAGCGGAGGGACCGTTTGATTTGTCATGGCAAGTCACCCGTATAGGACCATGAGACAGGTCCCGCAACCGTCCTTATAATGGCTTCGGCGATTCACCAAGAAAAACCTGTGCTGTCCTGACGACAAATTGCGTTCGGGATGGCAAAATTTTAGCAAATGCAATGCAAGAAACCTAAGTTAAGTTGAATCGCACAATACGGAACGAGCTTTTGAAAACGCACGACGTTACCAACCAGACGCCGCCCATGACGGGCAACAATGCCTATCTGGGCGATCCGCTTCTGATGCAGATTGCGGCGCGTTTCCCGAAGGAACTGCATGCCGATCTGGAACAGACGGGCCGTTTTGTTTTGTCGGCTGAAGCACAGGACCTTGCACGTCTCGCCAATACCGAACTACCGAAATTGCGCACGCACGATCGGCAGGGCAAGCGTATCGACCTTGTCGAATATCATCCGGCCTATCATGCGCTGATGCGCCGTTCCATCGCAGCGGGCCTGCATTGCTCAATCTGGGAAGGCAATCCGCTCGAAACTGGCCGCCGTCATCAGGCACGTGCATCGCGCTTTTTCCTGACCGCACAGCTTGAGGCGGGGCATCTTTGTCCGCTTACCATGACAAGCGCGTCGCTCGCAGCACTTATGGCATCGCCGGAAATCTACAAGGAATGGTCGCCGGTCATCCTATCGCGCAAATACGATTTTTCACAGAAACCCGCTTTCGCCAAGCAGGGCATTACGCTTGGCATGGGCATGACCGAGAAGCAGGGCGGAACCGATGTGCGCGCCAATACGACGCGCGCGACACGCAATGACGATGGTACCTATGCCGTCATCGGCCATAAATGGTTCATGTCAGCGCCGATGTCGGATGCTTTTCTGACACTCGCGCAGGCGGAAGAAGGCCTTTCCTGTTTTCTGCTCCCGCGCCTCACTTCAGAGGGAAGCGGGAACGGGTTCTTTTTCCAGCGCCTGAAAGACAAGCTCGGCAACAAGTCCAATGCCTCATCGGAAGTTGAATTCGATGGTGCGGTCGGTCATCTGATCGGCAATCCAGGCGAGGGCGTCAAGACCATCATGGATATGGTGACGCTGACGCGCCTCGATTGCGCTGTCGCATCGGCCGGACTGATGCGTTCAGGCCTCGCCGAAGCCGTGCACCATAGCCGTCATCGTCAGGTATTCGGCAAGGCTCTTGTCGAGCAGCCATTGATGCAGCGCGTTCTTGCCGACATGGCGCTTGATGTTGCGGGTGCGACTGCGCTTTCCATGCGGCTGGCACGTGCTTTCGACATGGCTGCGAGTGATCGTGCCGAGGCTGCTTTTGCCCGCTGCATGACGCCGGTGGTGAAATATTGGGTGTGCAAGATCGCGCCCGCGTTACTCTATGAAGCTATGGAGTGCCTTGGTGGCAATGGCTACATTGAGGAAGGCAATCTTGCACGTGCCTATCGCGAAGCCCCGGTCAATGCGATATGGGAAGGTTCCGGCAATGTCATGGCGTTGGACGTGGCGCGTGTGCTGTCCCGTGCGCCGGGTCTTTTCGATGAAGTGCTGGAATGGATTGGCGGACAGCTTGGTCCACGCGGGCAAGGGACGCTCGATGTGCTGCGCGCCGCATTGCAGTTAACCGAAACCGATCCGGGTGTTGCGCGCCTTCTGACCGAGCAACTGGCCTATGCTGCAGCAGCAGCGGAATTGCGCCAGCTTGGGGCTGACGATGTGGCCGATGCGTTTATCGAGACCCGTCTTGGCGGCCAGTGGCGTTCGACCTATGGCATGCTGGATGCGCGCCATAATGCCGAACGGATTCTCGATCAGCTTTATCCGGCGTCATAATTATCTGATGCCGACCGCCTGATGCTGTGCAGGCGGTCGAGCGCACCTTGAAGAATGAAGGATGCTGCAGCCGAATCGATGCGTTCGGCCCGCTTGCTGCGTGAGACATCCATGCCGATCAGCGCTCGTTCCGCAGCGACGGTCGACAGGCGTTCATCCCAGAAAACGAAGGGCAGCTCGGTCAGTGGCTGCATGGTGCGCACAAATGCCCGTGTAGCCTGAACGCGGGGACCGGACGTTCCGTCCATATTCACAGGCAAGCCGATGACGATAACGCCGACCTTGTCGGCGTCGAGCGCTTTCAGAAGAATCTGTGCGTCGATGGAAAACTTCACCCGTTTGATAACGGGGCGCGGATGCGCGAAGGAAAGACCGAGATCAGACACTGCAAGGCCGATAGTCTTGGTTCCCAGATCCAGTCCGGCAATCGTCTGCCCGGACTGAAGCAGCGCTGGAATTTCCTCGATTTCAACGACAGCCATTGGACCTCATAGGATTTTGAAGTGGTTTCATATTGCCTTCAACTTTATCGGCGTCATATCTGTTCGCAAACCGGAAATCGAGCCGGAAACAAAGATTGAGGAGAGACTTGATGAAACTTACCTGGCTTGGCCATGCGGCGTTTCGCATCGAAACCGCAAAGGCCGTTATTCTCATCGATCCGTTTCTGAACGGTAATCCCGGTGCGAAGGGCATCGATTTCAAAGAAGCAACCAAAGGCGTAACCCATATTGCGCTGACCCACGGTCACGGCGACCATGTCGGCGACACAGTAGCAATCGCCAAAGAACATGGCGCGACAGTCATCGCCAACGCTGATCTTGCAAGCTGGCTTGGCAGTCAGGGCGTGGAAAAGCTCGATCCTGGCAATACGGGTGGCACGGTGGCGCATGACGGGTTCACCGTTACCTTCGTTAATGCGCTCCACTCCTCGGCAATGCTGACGGAAAACGGCGTCTCGCAGGCGCTGGGCAATCCGAATGGTCTGGTGTTCCATTTCGAGGATGCGCCAACGCTCTATCACATGGGTGACACGGATATCTTCTCGGACATGGGGCTTATCAACGAGCTTCATCAGCCTGAGATAGGAATTGTTCCCATTGGTGATCGTTTCACAATGGGTGGTGCGGTTGCAGCTCTCGCATGCCAGCGTTATTTCAACTTCAGCACCATACTGCCGTGCCATTATGGCTCGTTCCCGATCATTGATCAGACGGCGGACAAGTTCGTGGCCGGAATGACCGATCATCGGGAAGCCAAGGTGCTGACCGATCGTGCAGGAACGGTTCACAGCTTCTAATGGCCTGTTGAAGTGCAAGAATTGTTGCGCTTCAACAATCGCGCCGTTATAGCCGGTAGGAAAACTTTTCAGGGTGGCCGTTCGCCGCCCGATCTAGCATTTGCGGAGAACAGGATGTCCGTCGATATTTCTACCGTCAAGCGCGTCGCGCATCTGGCACGCATTGCCGTCAGTGATGACGATGCGGAACGCATGACTGGCGAACTTAATGCTATTCTGGGCTTCGTCGAGCAACTGAATGAAGTCAATGTCGATGGTATCGAGCCTATGACTTCCGTTACGCCGATGGACATGCGCATGCGCCAGGACAAGGTAACGGATGGTGGCATTGCTGCTGCGGTGGTGGCAAATGCACCGGTTACGGAAGACAATTTCTTCGTCGTACCAAAGGTCGTGGAGTAGGTTATGGCCATTCGGGTTTCGATCGAGACCCCCTTGCAGGACGATGTGCGCGCGTTGGTCGAAGGCCTGAATGCGCATCTTCTACCGCTGTCACCGCTGGAATTCCAGTTCAAAATGACGGTTGAGCAGATGGCGGGGCCAGATACGACGGTCTTCGTGGCGCGCGATGAAGGCGGCAAGGCTGTCGGCTGCGGTGCCTTGAAGATGCACGAAGATGGTGTCGGCGAGGTGAAGCGCATGTTCACCCTTCCGGAAGTGCGCGGAAAGCGCGTTGGTTCGGTTCTGGTGGGTGCGATTGTCGATCAGGCAAGGGCGAATGGCATTTCCCGCCTTGTACTCGAAACGGGCACGGGACCCGGTTTTGCCAGTGCATGGCGGCTTTATGAGAATTCAGGTTTTACGCGCTGCGGTGTGGTTCTGGACTATCCGGATTCCGAATACAGCGCCTTTTTTGAAAAGCGTCTCGTTGAGGCGCACTGACAGGATTTGACGATGAGCGAACTGACCGCATTGACCATTGCCGAGGCGCGCGACAAGCTGAAGGCCAAAGCCATCACCGCGACCGAACTCACCGACGCCTATCTTTCCGCTATCGATTCCGCGAATGACGCGATCAATGCTTACGTGAAAGTGACTCACGATCAGGCGCGCTCGATGGCCAAGGCTTCGGATGAGCGTATTGCCAAGGGTGAAGCGGGTGCACTGGAAGGCATTCCGCTCGGCGTGAAGGACCTGTTTGCCACCAAGGGCGTACATACGCAAGCCTGCTCCCACATTCTCGATGGCTTCAAGCCTGAATATGAGTCAACCGTCACAGCCAATCTGTGGGCTGATGGTGCAGTTATGCTCGGCAAGCTCAACATGGATGAGTTCGCCATGGGCTCGTCCAACGAAACCTCCTATTACGGTTCGGTCAAAAACCCTTGGCGCGCCAATGGTTCCAACGCGGATCTGGTGCCGGGTGGTTCGTCGGGCGGTTCGGCTGCCGCTGTTGCCGCACAGCTTTGCGCCGGCGCCACCGCAACTGATACCGGCGGTTCGATCCGCCAGCCCGCAGCCTTCACCGGCACGGTTGGTATCAAGCCGACCTATGGCCGCGTTTCGCGCTGGGGCACGGTTGCCTTCGCTTCGTCGCTCGATCAGGCAGGACCGATTGCCCGCGACGTGCGTGATGCGGCTATCCTGTTGAAATCCATGGCTTCACTTGATCTGAAGGATACCACATCGGTCGATCTGCCTATTCCGGATTATGAAGCTGCGATCGGTAAGTCGCTCAAGGGCATGAAGATTGGCATTCCGAAGGAATATCGCGTTGATGGCATGCCGGATGAGATTGAGGAGCTTTGGCAGAAGGGTATCCAGTATCTGAAGGATGCCGGTGCTGAGATTGTCGATATTTCGCTGCCACACACGAAATATGCGCTGCCCGCTTATTACATCGTGGCACCGGCGGAAGCCTCTTCAAATCTCGCCCGTTATGATGGCGTGCGTTACGGTCTGCGTGTACCCGGCAAGGACATTGCCGATATGTACGAACAGACCCGAGCAGCTGGCTTCGGCAAGGAAGTAAAGCGTCGTATCATGATCGGCACCTATGTTCTGTCGGCAGGCTACTACGATGCCTATTATCTGCGTGCGCAGAAAGTACGTACGCTGATCAAGAAGGACTTTGAAGACGTATTCGCCAAGGGCGTACATGCGATCCTGACGCCAGCAACGCCTTCAGCTGCCTTTGGTCTTGCCGATGAGGATCTCGCCAACGATCCGGTCAAGATGTATCTCAACGACATCTTCACGGTAACGGTCAACATGGCCGGTCTTCCGGGCATTGCCGTACCTGCCGGTATCAATGACAAAGGCCTGCCGCTCGGCCTTCAGCTTATCGGACGCCCGTTCGAGGAAGAAACTTTGTTCCAGGCAGCTCACGCTATTGAACAGGCTGCCGGACGGTTTTCTCCGGCAAAGTGGTGGTAGAAACCGAACTTTTTATTCGCCGGGGTTTCCCCGGCGAATTTGTTTCTATGTCCGCATTAGCGGTCAGGGCCTGGCGTATTGCGGCTCGCGATATTGAACTGAGCGCGGAAAGCCAAAAAGCGTTGGAAGCCAAGTTCCAGGGCGATCTCCAAGAAAATGCGGACGGTGTTTGGGCTGCCGAAAGGGCCGGAGCACTTGCAGGCTGGAGCGCCAGGGTGCCCCAAAGCAATTACATTTCCGATTTATGGGTCGATCCACGGTATCATGGGCAGGGAATTGGCAGGCAGCTTCTTGATACCCTGATGGCGCAAATTCTGCTTGATGGTTTTGATGTAGCACTGATTGGCACACATGCGGATAATCTGCCTGCGATCAATCTTTATAAAAAGGCCGGTTTCCAGATAAACTGGCAAGGGGGCGAGTGGTCGGAGAGTTTCGGAAGGACTGTCGAGAAAGTCAGAATGCGCGCCGATCTTTGAAGGCCAGCTCCGCGCAACCGTTGCCGAATGGTCTACCGCGCCTATCCTTCCTTGGAGTGGACAACATCAGGAGGAGGGCAAGCGATGTGGATCATGCTGACGGAAGTGAATGGTGAAAAGCTCGCCGTGAATTTCAATCACGTTCTTTCTTATAACGCTTATGGAACCGGTACGCGCATTGTGACGCTGAGTACGGATCAGACCTTCTTTGTCAAAGAGTCGATTGAGGAGATTGAAGCCAAGTTGGGCATCGACGTGAAAGCCTGAAGCTTTCTTTTATCAGTGGCTTAATTAGCTTTATTGAAAAAGAAAATGAACGGCGTCGCGCTTGCGAACTGCCGTTCATCCGGTCTGCATTTTCAGACACATTTCGTGGCTTGCCGAAAATGCTCTATCTTCTTGTTTTTAAGCGCATCTCGTTCCGAAAACCGGTCCGACTTTTCAGGACGCGCTCTAATTATTTGTTTTGTCGCATTATCCTACGCAAAACCGCTTCGCGCTTTTGCTGGAGATGCTTTAGATATCCAATTCTTCGACAAAAGCTGCACGGTCCTGAATGAAACGGAAACGGGCCTCCGGCTTGGTGCCCATCAATTCATCAACAGTATTGCGGGTTTCATCGACATATTCTTCATCCACCTGAACACGCAGAAGCGTGCGCTTCCTTGGGTCCATGGTCGTCTCTTTGAGCTGTTCGGCGCGCATTTCGCCAAGGCCTTTGAAACGACCGATTTCCACTTTGCCACGCCCGGTGAACACGGTCCGCAGAAGCTCGTCCTTATGTGCTTCATCACGCGCATAAGCGACTTTTCCGCCTTGGCTCAAGCGGAAAAGCGGAGGAACTGCCAGATAAAGATGACCGTTACGGATCAAATCGGGCATTTCCTGATAGAAGAATGTGATGAGCAGTGATGCGATATGTGCACCATCGACGTCGGCATCGGTCATGACGATGACGCGGTCATAGCGCAGGTCGTCTTCTCGATAGTTCTTACGTGTACCGGAGCCGAGAGCCTGAACCAGATCAGCAATCTGCTGGTTTGCCGTCAGTTTTTCGCGTCCGGCGCTAGCAACGTTCAAAATCTTGCCGCGCAATGGCAGAATGGCCTGATTGGCACGGTTACGCGCCTGTTTCGCCGAACCACCTGCCGAGTCGCCTTCGACGATGAACAGTTCTGCACCGGCCGCTGCGTTCTGCGTGCAGTCAGCCAGTTTGCCGGGCAGGCGCAGTTTGCGTGTCGCGCTTTTGCGAACGGTTTCCTTTTCCTGACGGCGGCGTAAGCGCTCGTCGGCGCGGTCGATCACCCAGTCCAGAAGGCGAGATGCTTCCTGCGGAGAGGCGGCAAGCCAGTGATCGAACGGATCACGGATCGCATTCTCCACGATGCGTTGTGCTTCGACGGTGGCAAGCTTGTCCTTGGTTTGACCGACAAACTCCGGTTCGCGAATGAAAACCGACAGCATCCCTGCGGCTGACACCATCACGTCATCGGTGGTGATGATCGAAGCGCGCTTGTTGTTGGTTAGTTCCGCATAGGCTTTCAGCCCTCGCGTCAGGGCAATACGCAAACCCGCTTCATGCGTGCCGCCATCGCCAGTCGGGATGGTGTTGCAATAGGAGTGGACGAAACCGTCCCCACCAAACCACGAAACTGCCCATTCGACAGCGCCATGGCCACCCTGCTTTTCGGTTTTGCCTGCGAAAACCTCACGCGTGACCTGATGTTCCTTGCCGAGCGATGCCTCAAGATAATCCTTCAGGCCGCCGGGGAAGTGGAACACGGCCTTTTCAGGCGTTTCCTTCTTCGGGTCGAGCAGGGCAGGATCGCAGTTCCAGCGGATTTCAACCCCGCCGAACAGATAAGCCTTCGATCGTGCCATGCGATAAAGACGGTGCGGATCGAACTGCGCCGTCTTGCCGAAAATATCAGGATCGGGATGGAAGCGAACGCGGGTACCGCGACGATTGTGCACTTCACCGAGCTCTTCCAGCCCGCCTTGTGGGATACCGCGTGAGAAGCGCTGGCGATAAAGACGGCGATTGCGTGCGACTTCCACTTCCAGCACGTCGGAAAGGGCATTCACCACCGAAACACCGACGCCGTGCAAGCCGCCTGATGTTTCATAGGCCTTGCCGTCGAACTTGCCGCCCGCATGCAGTTTGGTCATGATGACTTCGAGCGTGGACTTTCCGGGAACCTGGGGATGTTCATCAACAGGAATGCCGCGTCCATTGTCCGAAACCGTTACAAACCCGTCGGCATCGAAGCTCACTTCGATGAAATTGGCATGCCCTGCGACAGCTTCGTCCATCGAGTTGTCGATGACTTCGGCGAAGAGATGATGCAGTGCCTTTTCGTCTGTGCCGCCGATATACATGCCGGGACGCAGGCGAACCGGCTCCAGTCCTTCCAGAACACGGATAGATGATGCATTATAGTCGTCGCCTGCCGATGAAGCAGGTGGCGCCTTGGTCGTCACCTGCTTTGGAACAGAGAGCGACGGCGCTGCCACTGGCTGCGCAACAGGCTGTGGTGCCACAGGTTTTTCCCCCTGGCGTCCCTGTTCTTGTTCCCGTTCTCGGGCCCGGGCATTGTTGACCACTCTCGAGAAGAGATCGTTGCTATCGTCCATTTGTTCCGAAAAGCTCTCTATCTGAATTTCAGGAGGTCTGTGTCGAGCTTGCTCGCCATCGACCGGAAAATACTGTTCGCGAATCACCTGAATGATGCCATGTGCGCTCGCGAAAGGCGAACAAAGTTCGCCTTACGTTCCATTTTCACACTGCTTTTTCAAAGGGTTTTGTTCAGAACCGAAATGATTTGCACCAGAAAGAAGGCGAAAGTCAAACAAGTGGGACATTTCGGATCAAATTGGATGGAAACGCTATCACAGTTCGCATAGAGCGATAGCGGGGAATATTCAGAATACCGAGAGTTTGAAATGCAAAACAGCGCGACAAGTGGCATGGAAGCGCACGTAAAGGGCATGGCGATCATGGTGCTCTCGGTGCTTTTGCTGCCACTGATGGACGCCATCGGCAAATGGCTCGCCATGGTGGACAACATGCCTCCGGCCACTGTCACGTTCATGCGTTTTTTCATTCAGTGCTGGCTGATGTTCTTTATCCTGCTAATTGTCGGTGGTTTCGCTGCACTGCGAACACAATATCTGGCGGGAAATCTCATCCGCGGCGCATTGATGGGGTTCGGTGGGCTCTGCTTCTTCACGGCGGTCAAATATATGCCGCTGGCCGATGCGATGGCCGTCTTCTTCGCCGAACCGCTTATTCTGACGCTCTTTTCGGCAATTTTCCTCAAGGAGAAGGTAGGCTGGAGAAGGTTTAGCGCAGTCGGCATCGGTCTTATCGGCACGATGATCGTGATCCAGCCGAGTTTCGAGATTTTCGGTGCTGTTTCGCTTCTGCCGTTGGCGACAGCTGTAACCTTCGCAATCTACCTGATCCTGAATCGCAAATACGGTGCCAAGGAAAGCCCGCTTGTCATGCAGTTCTATGCGGGTGTTGGTGGCTGGATGTTCGCCGGGGTCGCCATGATTTTCGGAACAGCCGCGGGGCTCGGTGACTTGAGTTTTGGTCTGCCGCACGGCATTCAGCCTTGGCTTCTTCTGCTGCTTCTGGGAACGATCGGAACGGTCAGCCATTTGATGGTCGTGCAGGCGTTCAAGCTGGCACCGGCATCAATGCTGGCTCCGTTCCAGTATCTGGAAATTGTCAATGCCGTTCTGGTTGGCTTGATCGTGTTCGGTGATTTCCCGACACCATCGAAATGGTGCGGCATCGCGATTATCGTCGGATCCGGGTTCTATGTTTTCATGCGCGAGCGCCGCGTGAAAGCCGACGCTGTGGCTTGAGACAGAGTTAAAAGCTATTTGAGCTGACGCGCGCCGAAGACCGTCTCGAACGCTTTTCCCAAAGCGACATCCATGTCGCCCATTGTTACCGGCAATCCAAGGTCTACAAGGCTGGTAACGCCATGTTCCGAAATTCCGCAAGGAACGATGCCGGAATAATGGCTGAGATCGGGTTCGACATTGATGGCGATGCCATGAAAGCTTACCCAACGACGGAGGCGGATGCCGATAGCCGCGATCTTGTCTTCGCACATGCCTCCATTGGCAAGGCGAGGTTTTTCAGGCCGTGTAACCCATACACCGACACGATCTTCACGACGTTCGCCCTTGACGTTAAACTCAGCAAGGCTCTCGATAATCCATTGCTCAAGAGCTGTTACAAAAGCACGCACGTCCTCACGGCGGCGTTTCAGGTCGAGCATTACATAGGCAACGCGCTGGCCTGGCCCGTGATAGGTATATTCCCCGCCGCGTCCCGTGTTGAAGACAGGAAGACTATTTGGGGTCAGGAGATCGTCTGCATTGGCACTCGTCCCCGCTGTGTAAAGCGAGGGATGCTCGACCAGCCACACGAGTTCATTGGCGGTGCCTTCCCGGATGGCCTGGACGCGCGCCTCCATGAAAGCGAGAGCCTCTTCATAATCCGTCAACCCTTCGGCAACGACCCAATCGACGGGAGCCGCATCTGCAACGACAGGCAGGAAATATGCTTCCAGCGCATCGCGCTCACGCGGCTTTTGAGAAGCTGTCTCGAAAATGGGGGAAGCGGAGTTATTTGTCATGATGGCAGCATATGGCGGTTTTGCAGTGTAACCGCCAGATGTCAAAATGCCTCTCCGATCAATGAATCGCGAGCGGCACTTCCTTTTCACAGCGATTGCGTCCTGCCTGTTTGGCCCGATAAAGAGCACGGTCTGCGGCGTTGATGAGATGACTATAATCCGGATGACCGTTGAATGCAGCTACGCCGATGGACAGCGTGACCGTCTGATGTGCGCCATCCGGGAGGTTCAGTGGCTGATGCGCAATCTGTTTGCGCAGTTCTTCGCCAATTGCAAAAGCCTTGTGCTCGTCGGCCTCTACAAGAGCGACCAGAAATTCTTCGCCACCATAACGGAACACGAAGTCGCTCGGGCGGCAAAGCGACAGGATCGCTTCAGCCACCTGCTGGAGAACGGCATCGCCACTACTATGCCCGTATGTATCGTTGATGTTCTTGAAGTGATCGATGTCGATCATCAGAACACTCAGGTTCATAGCCTTCTGCGAGGCCATGCGGACCTCGCGGGTCAGGATCGAAGGCATGAAGCGGCGATTGAGCGCACGCGTCAGTGGATCGCGTCCCGTTTCCATGGCCGCCGCCGTCTGAAACAGTTCGGACAGCAGGAATTTCACTTCACCGATCTTGGTTTGAAACTGTGCGAGCAAAGCGGGGAGTTCAGCCGGGTTATCTTTGCGAGCCTTGCTGATGGCAGCCAGCAGCACTTCATCGATATGCTCTACGTTCCGGCGGATGTTCTCCAACGTGCCAGAGTTGGAAAACATCAGATCAGCCTTATGCTGTAACCACAGCCCGAAATCTGAGCTTGCGAGCGCGTGAAGCGGATTGTCGGAATTGCCATAAAGGTTGAAGAGAAGCGACTGGCTCCATTCCATAAGCGCTGCACGCTGCGATTCTCGCTCCAACGGAAAATCATGGCTTAGCGTGAAAGCCCGATAGGCTTCGTCGGTCTGGGCGCTTTCACGTGCATCTTTCACAAAAGCCTGGCTCATGATTTCAATCGCGATGTCGATGGCATTGCTGACATGCACGATCAGGCGCGCCAGAGCCTCGCGTGATGCAACCTCCAGCTCCAGCTGACGAACGATTTCGTTTTTGAGCAGGCGTGCCCCCTGCATGACGACGTGGATCGGCACGTCGATACGGGCGTGAACTTCGCCAACCTTGCGCTGTTCATGAAGGAATGCATCAACATCGTCAGCGGTTCTTTGAAACATTTTCAGAAGCCAGTCGCTCAACGAATTATGCAGTCGCTCCTGTACTATCTTTTGGGACAGAAATGTTGCCGCATCGCGATTACTCATCAGGCGGTCATAGAAAACGCCGACAAATTGCTCACGGTGACGGTTGATTAAGTCACGGAGAAGGACGGCGTGTTCTTCGGAGAGGCCACCAACCAGTTCGACCCATTCGGCCTGGCTGGCACCCAGCCCGGTTTTCGACCCCCATGTAGCGGTGATTTCAGAGGTCGAATAATTCATGTTCCTACTCCTTGCCATGACCGCAAGGCTCCGCCCGCGACCGGTTTGAAACCAGCGCCTGATCGGCTTTGCGGATTGGAGATTCTGCGGTTTTGCCCTTGCTTTAGATGGGCAGTGTGCGAACTCAACAGGCTCCTGATATCGTGACTTTCTTAAAAATCTTTCCGCAAAATCGTAGCTTAACAATTGGGGTGCTTTCGAAGGCGTTTTTTGTTGGCCGCGCTCGAGATTGATAGAGCATCGTAAGATTAAGTGACTTTACCGGATAACCGATTGGCCTACCTATCTGCGGGCAAGATTCCAATTCTGGCCAACTCTGGAAAGGAACCCAGAATGAGATTGACACTACTTTCTGCGGCGCTCGCGCTTTTCGCGGTGACCGCTTCTGCCGAAGCGGGCGCCCCCGTTGCTCCAGCAGTACCGGCTGTTGCTGTCGATGGCGTTGGCTCCGCCATTCAGGTCGATTATCGCTGCCGTCGCGGGATGGTCCGTACGCCGAGCGGTCGCTGCGTTACTGATCGCCGCTGGCGGGATGATCGTCGCGGGTGGGACCGCCATTCACCACGCTACTATCGCGAACGCGACCGTGATCGTCGCTGGCGCCATGAGCGCGACCGTCATCGTGATCGTGTTTATATCGAACCGCGTCGCCGCGGCCCACATAACTAAAAAGAAAAAGAGCAGCGGTTTCGCTGCTCTTTTTTATACTGGCTCGGCTTGTGTGTCTGAAAGACTGTCGAGTTGCGGAAATACATCCGGTGTCATAGGGGCCAATACATCAATTATCAGTCCGTCTGGTGCAAAATTGATATCGCATTTGGCCCTGAGTTCACCCGTCAGAACGGAATAGAGCAGCCGCTGGCCGAAACCGCGGCGGGTAGGGCGTTCGACCTGGGGCCCTCCGCCTTCAACCCAGCGCATATGAAATTTCCGTTCGCCCTGGTTTTCGACGACATCCCAGTTGAACTGGACCGTGCCGTTATCGTTGGAGAGAGCGCCGTATTTTACGGCATTTGTTGCCAGTTCATACAAGCCAAGCGAGAGCGAGACCGTTACGCGGTCGCTTACAATGAGCTCTGGACCACGGGTTCGGATTCGATGGCCGAATGTGCTGTTGAAAGGAGCGAGTGCGGTTTCACAGATCTGGCCGATCGTTGTGCCCGTCCAGTCCTCCCTGAGCAGCATATCATGGGCCTGACTGAGAGCACGCAACCGCTCGCTGAACAGTTCGTTTGCGGTTTGTGGATCGGTGGCATTCCGCAAGGTCTGGTTGGCGATCGATTGCACCATCGCCATCGAGTTCTTGAAGCGATGAGAAATTTCGCGTGTTACGAGTGCCTTGTCCGCCTCGGCTTTTTTTCGTTCGGTGACGTCGATGACGATGCCCAGAAGCGTAGGCGATTTGCCCGGCAGGGCTTTTGCGCGGGTTTCCACCCAGCGCACCTGACCCAGCCGGTTGGTGATGCGATATTCCACCCGGAAAGACTTGCCGGTCGTGAAAGACTCCTGTGACCGCTGGATTAGCGTTATCCGGTCTTCAAGCACCACCATGTCGATGATCTTGTCGTAGTTGACTGGCTCGTCCGGCGTCAGTCCAAAAATACGCCTGTATTCCGCCGAACAATTGATTTCACCAGTATGATAATCTCGCGTCCAGAAGCCGACATTCGCCACTTCGACGATATATTGCAGCTGGTCATAGCTGCGCTGCTTTTCGATTGAAAGCGTTTCGCGTTCTTTTTCGAGTTCAACGAGTTTTCCGAGTTCCAGCGTCACGTCGAGCTGCGATGAAACGAAGTGATGAAGCTCACCTGCCTCTGTTTTGACCGGGGAGATATGAAGTCTATTCCAGAATGGTTCGCCTGACTTCTTATAGTTCAAAATATCGACATCGATTGACTGTTCCGCTTCCAACGCCGTGCGGATGGTCTCGATATGCTTCGGATCTGTGCCAGGTCCCTGAAGGAAGCGGCAATTCTTTCCGATGATTTCATCGGACTTATAGCCGGTCAGGTTCTGGAAAGCCTTGTTTGCAAAGACGATAGGATTGTCCGGCAGACGGGGATTTGTGATGAGCATTGGCATAGGCGTCAGTTCAACTGCCGCCGTGAAAGGATTCGCTTCCTGGGAAAAGGATGCTCCCAACACTGTTACGGACGGCTGTACTCTTGTTGCCAATGCAAACCCCACTCGCTGAAAACGCTTACAAGCTGCCCTACTTCACGCAAGTTATCCGATTGTCGCTTAATTTGCTAACAAAAATAATGGAATAGCCAGAACGAATTATTGCCTCTTCCGTTAAGCAGCAGAGGAACCAGCTGTGTGTTGCAAGGTGAAAATAAGGTGCGCGCGTAATTTTCCGACAATATTCAGCGGGCATTCATAAACGAACAGCAATGATGGCATCATTGAAATGGAGAAGCACAGGATGAACACCTTCAAAAAGATGATGGTTGGCCTTGTCGGTACAAGCTTTCTGATCGGCGCAATGGTTCCGGTCTCGGCTGCACCTGTCATGCCAACTGCGCCTGCGGCAAGCAATGAAAATGTTCAGCAGGTTCGTGACGATCGCTGGCGTCGTGGGCCGGGACACGGACATTGGGGTGGACACCGACCTGGTTATCGTCCGGGCTGGCAGGGTCGCCCTCACTATCGTCCGGGGCCGGGTTACTGGAATGGCTATCGTGGCGACCGCTATTATCGCCACGGCTATCGCCGCCATAATGACGGATGGTGGTATCCGCTCGCAGCATTCGGTGCTGGCGCAATCATCGGTGGTGCGATTGCCGCTCCGCCACCGCCGCCTCCAGTCTACCGTGCACCGGCTTACGGTTACAGCAACTCGCACGTTCAGTGGTGCTATAATCGTTATCGGTCCTATCGGGCGTCCGACAACACTTTCCAGCCGTATAACGGTCCACGTCAGCAGTGTTATTCACCATACTGATAGTGGAAATTCGTTAAATTCAATGGAGCCGCCCTTTTATGGGCGGCTTTGTTTTTGTGGACTAAGTCTATCAACTGCATCGATCAGTAATTGTCATCCATATCAGTGCATTCTAAAAGGCGGTCGGGGTAAGATTCCGGGGTGCATTTGTTGTATCGCTTTCGGTCTCCCCATTTCATAACGAAGCGCTAGAGGAGACGGGATGCGCCAGATTTTACCCAAAGCATTGGCCGGTATAGTTATACTCGGCATACTGAGCGTAGTACTTGGTTCCTGGTACACGATTGACGAAGGTGAGCGCGGCGTTGTTTTGCGCTATGGTGCTGTTTCCGGCGTTGCACAGCCGGGGCTCGGCTTCAAAATTCCTATGATCGATTCGATTGTGCGTATATCGGTGCAATCCAAGGCTGCGATCTACAACAGCATGGAAGCCTACAGCCGCGATCAGCAGCCTGCCACGATGAACCTGTCGGTCAACTATCGTATTCCACCAGACCGAGTGGAAGAAGTCTATGCGACTTACGGTGGTGAGGAGGGCCTGTTGTCCCGCCTTGTCGAGCGGCGCGTTTTCGAGGAAAGCAAGACCGTTTTCGGCAAGTTCAATGCTGTTGAGGCGATTCAGGAGCGTAGCCGTCTCAATCAGGAAATCGCCGAGGCGATTCAAAACAGTGTTCGCGGTCCGGTTATCATCGATACGGTGCAGATCGAGAATATCGATTTTTCGGACTCCTATGAACAATCCATCGAACAGCGCATGCTGGCCGAAGTTGAGGTGCAGCGTCTCCGTCAGAATGCAGAGCGCGAAAAAGTGCAGGCTGAAATCACCGTGACGCAGGCAAAAGCGCAGGCCGACGCACGCCGTGCCGAAGCCCAGGCTCAAGCCGATGCCGTTCGCCTCCAGGCTGAGGCCGATGCGGAGGCGATACGGGTAAAGGGTGAAGCGGAAGCAACCGCAATCAAGGCGCGCGGCGATGCACTTCGTGACAATCCGGGTCTTGTGGCACTGACACAGGCCGAACGATGGGACGGCCAGCTGCCCAGCACGATGCTGCCGAACGGGGCTATCCCCATGTTGAACCTGAACAGTTCCCAGACACAGCAGAAATCACCCGATTACTGATCGGTGAAGCAAAGAGCAGCGTGGCGGTAATTGTTTGATTTGAAACGCATCTTATCCGCCGCGCTGTTCATAGCCTTCGACTTTTTCCCCATCCATCTTCTGACGCAAGTGCTGCTTGAGCTTATCAAGCTTGTCTGTGTCCCACCCAGTCACGCCGGTGACCTCCAGCCACGCATCGACATAATGTTCTGGAGCATAGACATGCCCGTGTCCTATCGGTGTGGTGGTGCCAAACGCCATGTCGAGCGCCAGTTGCAGCATGGTGACAACCGGATACCATCGTAATTCCGGCGAAACGTCGGGCCCGCGCGGCGTCTGCATCCAGTCAGGCTGACGGTAGAATGATAGGCTGTCGAAGAAAGTCACCGGATCGCTGGCATATTGCAGATAAACCACGCGCATCGGTCCCCAGCGCGTTCCGTTTCCTGGCGCTTCGCCATTCTGATTCATGAAACGCGCAAAGGAGCCGTCACGGAATACGGGCAGCCATTCAGGCGTTCCCGGATTCCTTCGCCTCGTCATGGCTTTCCAATCGCGGCTTGGGAAAGGGGGGCCGCTCCACAAAGCGCCGTTGATTGGATCGTCGAGCATTTCGAAAAGCTCGGAGGAGACTTCCGAGTTCATTGCGCCGAGGCTCAATCCATAAAGATACAGGCGAGGACGCTGATTGTGCGGCAGCTCTTTCCAGTAATTATAGACGGTGATGAACAGGGCTCGGGAAGCTTCTGCTCCGTATTCTGGTTGAAACAACAACGACAAAGGACTGGAAAGATAGGAATATTGCATGGCAACGCTGGCTACATCGCCATTGTGCAGAAACTCCAGTCCGTCCATGGCTGCGGGATCGACCCAGCCCGTACCGGTTGGAGTGATGACGACCAGCACAGAACGTTCAAAGCCACGCTGACGTTTTAATTCCTCCAAGGCCAGTTCGGCCCGTTGTTCAGGTGTATCGGCAACTTGTAGACCCGCGTAGACCCGTATCGGATCGATGGCCTTTTCACCGGTCAACGCAGCAATATCGGCAGCCTTGGGACCTGAGGAAACGAACTCGCGTCCGGCCCGCCCCAGCTCGTTCCAATGCAAAAGCGAAGCGGCGCTACCAGTCTCGTTCGATGCTGTCGGTTGTGGGCGATCCGGTTCGATCAAAGCGTCAAATTCGCGAAACGAACGATCCAGAACCTTGAAAGTGGACTGGATGAGCAGGCCGTTGGAGATGGTCCAGATGAGCACGACTGTGATCGTGACGCCCAGGACATTGGCTAACCGCCGAGGCATGACGAGTTGCACTTTGGCGGAAACGAACTTCCCCAGTCGAATGAGAAGGCGAACCAGAATCAGCAGAAGCAGAAATGTAAGCACAGCCAAAGCAGAGACGCTCATAGGATAGGCGCTCGGCACCGGCTCCATATCCATGACTGCACGAACTGAGTTCTGCCAGCCCGCGGCAAAATAAAGTGCTGCGATGGCGACCGCGAGACAGATGACACCAACAATAAGATTGACCCGGCTGCGTAGCCGGTTTCGGGGTTCTGGCAATTCGAGATAGTGCCAGAGCCAGCGCCACAATACACCGATGCCATAACCGGCTCCGAAGGCAACACCTCCCAAAATTCCCTGCATGACATAGGTTCGCGGGATGAGGCTTGGGGTGAGGGCTGCGGCAAAAAACAGCGTTCCGAGCGCGATGCCCACGCCGGACAAGGAACGTCGGAAATGAGAAAATGCCTTGGTGGCCAGAGACATGAAACACCGCGCTGTTCGATTATCCTGATGAAACTAGCTTTAGCACGACCGCGCGGCAAGGTCCTGCCCCAGGGGAAAGCGAAAGCGGATAGTCTTGTTTGTGCACATCGGGATTCGGAATCGCTTTCCTATCAAGGCGTATTCAGTAGTCCAACCAGCATTAAAAACACCAGTTCTGTAACGCAACGCGATGAGACGTGTCCCTGACCTGTGATTTTTTGAATTTATGTTGGAGAAACCTCATTTTATGGTGTTGACCAATCCGTAAGTCGCCCTTATGTTCCGCCGCACTTCCGGGGGCGATTTGCTCCTTCAGGGAGCGCGTAGCTCAGCCGGTAGAGCAACTGACTTTTAATCAGTAGGTCCAGGGTTCGAATCCCTGCGCGCTCACCACTTCTTCCTCCAGTTTGTTCGTTTCACCTTTGTCGCAGTGACTTTGTTCAGCAAGAATGTCATGAGTTATCATGACCTTGCGTAGACGAATTATTGGCGATCGGTCGGATACAGCCCTTTGGGTCGTATCGATGGCGCTTGTTATTCTTCTACAGGGGCTGGTAACGGCTTATGCGCAAGCTTCCATGGCTGCGTGGAGTGCTGACCCTTCATCTGTGATCTGTTCGGTTCACTCGACGCCGGTCGATGCAGAGGCTCCCCTGAAGGACCTCGCCAGGCATTGCTGCTCGACCCTGTGTCAGGCTGCATGTGCTATCGGAACCGGGCTGATGGAGCAACCAGTCGCGGTATGTTTCGATTCGATTGTTACGAAAGACACTGTCGCTTTTTCTTTGGCCGTTCGTGCCCCTCCTGGCCAGTTTGTTACGGCTACGCGGGCCAGAGGCCCGCCCAGTTTGCACGATCTTTGAAAAACGAAGCCGCCGCTCCGCGACGGCAATTTCATATCGTTTGGAGATATCGATGCAAAACCATCGTCCTATCGTGGTGGCCGAGGCTGGCTGCACACGCAATTGCACAGATCATGCGCTGCGCTTCCCTCTATGTTCAAGGAGGGTTCCATGACGGATATGCTTCTTGAAGGAAAAGGTGAGGCACACGTACAGCATAATGCCACGAGTTCTACGAGCTCCGGCTTCCACGCCTTTGTCACACGACTTCATTTCTATGTCGGCCTGTTTGTAGGTCCTTTTATTCTGATCGCAGCTGTGACAGGCACACTTTATGTCCTCACGCCGCAGCTCGAAAATTATATCTATCGTGACCAGTTGCGTACCGCGTCGCTTGGAACAGTGCAGCCGCTGGCAGAACAGGTGAAGGTGGCCGAGGCATATATAGGCGATGGCCCAAGACTTTTCGCCGTGAGGCCCTCAGCCGGTCCGGGCTGGAACACACGGGTTATGTTCAACCAGCCTGGATTGGGAGAATCTGAAAGTCGGGCAATTTTCGTTGATCCCGTCACACTGGCAGTGAAAGGTGATCTCGTCGCCTATGGCACAAGTGGAACATTGCCGTTTCGCGCGGCAATTGACTATCTGCACCGCAATCTCATGCTCGGAAACTTCGGGCGTTATTACAGCGAACTTGCGGCATCCTGGCTTTGGATAGCAGCTCTCGGTGGTGTGTTGCTTTGGTGGTGGAAGCGGGATATCCGGCGAAAACAACAACAAACGAAAAACCAGCATCTGAAGACCCGCCGTTTTCACGGTCAGGTCGGTATCTGGATCGCTGTCGGGCTTTTGTTCCTTTCGGCAACCGGCATGACGTGGTCGCAACTGGCCGGTGGAAGAATTGACCAGTTCAGAGCAGCGGTTGGTTGGATTACGCCGTCGGTCTCAACCGCCCTGAACAAGGCAACAGATTCCAAGCGAGAACATAGCGCGCATCAAGGCCATGGCGATACGTCGGTGCCGTCCAGCGCGAGTGATGTGAAGGACTATGTTGGACAGCTGGATAACGTTTATCTGGCTTCGCGACAGGCGGGGCTGGACTCACCCATGGTCGAAATTCGGGTGCCCCGTTCATCGGATCAAGGCTGGCTGGTGCGTGAATACGATCGGTCCTGGCCGACGCAAGTAGATACGATTGCTCTGGATCCAAGCGATATGAGTGTTATCAGCCGGGCAGATTTTGAAACCTTTCCCATCATCGCAAAATTGATCCGCTGGGGCATCGATCTTCATATGGGCATCCTGTTCGGGATCGCCAATCAAATTGTGATGGCTGCACTTGGCTTGGCGCTCATTGTGATGATCGTTTACGGCTATCGCATCTGGTGGCAGCGGCGCCCACCGACGGGATCGAAGCCGAGAACATTGATCGCAAGCTGGAAGCGCCTCTCTGTCGCGCAGCAAGTCGGGGTTGTAATCGCTTCTCTTGCTATCGGCTGGGCTTTGCCGCTGATCGGAATCAGTCTGATTGCATTCCTGTTGGTTGATTATGCGCGTTGGCAACTTGACGGTCGAAAGTCCGCTGTCGGCTGAACCCTCAAACTGGCGTCCGTCATGCGGATGCCAGTTTCGACAGAGCTGTCAACTGGCTGGCCGTGGTGGCAATCCGGCGCGGGCACGCATCTTTTCAAGCAAGCTGGCGGCGATAGGCTCATAGTTTTCATCAAAGTGATGACCGCCTGCCAGTTTCATGACTTCCATGCCTTTCAGCTCTGTAGCAGTACAGGCGGTATCGTCTTCTTCTTCGCCGTAAACACAAACCACCCGGTCAAGCGGAATGGTCGAAATGGCCGGAACAACATTCTTGTCGCCATCCATTCCAAGCCAGCCCTCGATGGATACCTGAAAGGTCGTCGTTGTTTCGACACCGAGAAGCCCGATCATTTTCGTCCGGTCCTGTATGGTGGGGTCGAGATATTTCCACGCAAAGGGGAATGTATCGGCACCGAACGAATAACCCAGGACTGCAACCGGCAATTTGTTCGTTGGGTCTGCCTTCTTGATCATGGCCGTCGTGTCATTGGCTATTTCTTCCGGCGTTCGCTCTGACCAGAAATAGCGCAGCGAATCGACGCCAATGACGTGAACGCCATGAGCCTGCAGCCATTCACCAATGGATTTGTCGAGGTCGCGCCAGCCACCATCGCCCGAATAGAAAACCGCAACCATTTCGGCTTTCCTACCCTTTGCGGGAAGGTCTACGACAGGCAGGGCTTCATTCTTGGCATCTTGATCCGCCATGGCAACGACATTGTCGACGGCCATTTTCAGACGTGCCGGAAACTCGGGCGCGGATTGGAGCACGGCGAAATTTTCCTGACGGGCCGTAACCGGATTGTTTGTCGGCGATCCGGCGGGACTGATCACAAGGGCAGGGGCCGGAATGGCGGCATTGAAGCCATAGGTGAAGCCACCATCGGGAGCCTTGGTTGCATCAGCTTTCTCCGTGCACGAAGGCAAACGGGTCTTGGCCGGAACAGGATCAAGCGACACAGCACCAGCAATGGTCGCATCCGGTGAATCCGAGGCAGCCGCGTAAGCGATAGTGCCTCCCTGTCCAATACCTGCCAGGACAGGGTGAAAATAGACGCCTAGATCAAGCCCGCGTAAGGCTTCCTTGGCGATGGCTTCGAAATCGGAGTCCAGATAGTTGCACTCGCCGTCCTCCTTATCGAGCGCGGCGCGCCATGGGCCAAGCTCGACGGGCAGAACGATCATGTTCCGGGCAAGCATGGCATCCATGAACTTTTTTTCGCGATCACCGATGCCGCCGTCGTCGCTCAGCAGAATCGCAAGGCCGACGGGGTCGTTCTTCGGCATATAAACCGGAATATTGGACAGTCTTTCAGCACTTGCATGGATAACCGGTTCGTCGGAATCGGTTATTTTCGTCCAGAGCCTTGCGATTTTACCGGTATGCATCGCGCCGTAAACGCCCGCAGCAGCCACCAGAACCAATCCGAGCACAGTAAAGAGAACACGTCTTTTCGTCATTTGCGGATGAACTCCAATGGGCTGCCATTGATAAGGGTTGTGGCATCAAGAAGTGCGCGCGGGGTATCAAGCCCGCCGGGGCAAACCATGTAATGAGGGGTCCAGACTGGATCGAATTTCTCCTTGAAAGCTTTTAGGCCGTCAAAGTGATAAAGATCGGCGCCGCGCTTGTAGATGAAGGAACCGAAACGGTTCCATCGGGATGCCAGCCTGCTGCCGCTCAGGCCGGAAAGCGGGGCGGCGCCAAGATTGAACCACTTGTAACCCTCTTCCTTGCTGGCCATCAGCAGTTTTGCAAACAGCGCGTCCATCAGGAGCTTGTGCACGTTCGGCATATAGCGCATGAGGTCGACAGTAATTTCATGTTTATCCGCACCACGCCACATATTGGCGAACGCCACGATTTCTCCGTTACTTTTCAAGACGGCGACATCGAAACGTTTCATATATTCGTCATCGAAGTAACCCAACGAGAACCCCTTTTCGCTGCCCGACTTGAAATCGAGCCAAGCGTCGGAAATCTCTCGCAGGCGAGGAATGAGCGGAGGCACGTCGGCTGCCGGGATGATTTCAAACGTCAGGCCGTCCTTGTCGATCTTGCGGGCGGCGTAGCGGAATGGCTGGCGACGGGGGCTGTCGAGCGAGAAATTGGTGAGGTCGACGCGAGCCACTTCACCGAGCTTCAATGCAACCAGTCCCATATCCAGAAACAGCGGCAGGCTTTGCGGGCCAACGCCGTAAAATACGGTTCGTAAGGCAAGCTTGTCAGCCAGCGCGTGAAATGACCATGCAAGCTCCCTGGCCGTCTGTTCGTTGCCGATAGGGTCGCCAAGCGCAATCAGGCTGCCGCCGGATTGCGCATACATGATGAAGGCGCTGTTGTCGGGAGCGAGAAGGAACTGCTTGTCTCCAAGCAGTGCCAGTGCCGCATCTGTGTGCGGCCATCGAGCGACCAGTTCGGGCACGGCATCGGGTATAGAATAATCCACCTTCCGTTTGCGGTGACCGTTTCGGTTGATAAGCGAATAGAGGCCGGCGGCGGCGACCACGGCAAAAACAAGCACAGTCGCCCGCAGGAACCGGGGTGCGTTGCCGTTCCAAGCGAAATCCCACCAGAGGTCATTGGAATATTCCACATGCCGATAGACGAAAAAGCCAAGCCATGTGGAAACGAGGACGGTTGTGCCGACGGTTGCGATCCAGTTCCAGCTCAAGTCGAACGGCCCGGAAATGGGTCGTCGATAGAACGAATCCCTGAACCCCCAGAGCGTGAAGGCGAAAATGCAGAGAATGGTCGCTTCCTCCCAGTCGAGGCCCTTAGCCAGGGAAAAGGCAGCGCCACTGAGGAGAAGGATCAATGCGGCCACCCACGCTCGCGCAAGCCGCTTCGACAGGCCACGCGCCACGATGAGCAGCGCAACGCCGACGAGGCTGGCAGCAAGATGCGACATCTCCATGAGAGATTCAGGAACGATGTCGGAGAGGACTTCCACGCGGTAGCGAAGGTCCGGCGTTGCACCGGAAATGAGAAGGATGATGCCGCCAAGAAAGATGATACTGGCAGAAAGACTCGGGATAAGCGGTTCCACCAGACGTTTGGCGAAGCGCGCCTGTTTGCCGAGCATATGGCGACGGCGCATGATCTCCCATATGAGAATGCCTGCCGTTGCCACAACAAGCGGCAAAACGGTGTAGATAAGCCGGTACGCGAGAAGTCCTGCAATGGCATCCGGTTTTCCGCCCAGGCCAAGGCCCGCAATGATCGTCGCCTCAAAAGCTCCAAGACCACCTGGAGCATGACTGGCAATGCCCAGCACAATGGCGATCACATAAACCAGTGCAAATACTGCAAAGCTTGGCACTGCATCGGCAGGCATGAGGACATAGAGAGTAGCAGCTGCAGCACCCACATCCACCAGTCCGGCAAAAATCTGGGTCAGCGCGCCTTTGGAATTCGGCAGGCGCAAGCTGAACGAGCCTATCATGAAGCTGCGCTGTTCATGCGACAGCCAGTAGATCAGCCAGCCGATACCGCCCAGAATGGCGATGCCAGCGACAATATCTATGCGGGAATCGATGGCGGAGAGCCATGGAACATCTTGCGGGTCAATGAGAAGTGCCGCACCGACCATAATAATCAGCGCGAACCAGATGGCGAACCACGATGTTCCAACGATCTTGCCTATATCGGCGAGACTGACGCCTTCGGCCGCGTAGATGCGATAACGCAGAGCGCCTCCGGTCAGCAGGGAAAAGCCGAGCGCGTTGGAGATGGCGTAACCGGCTGCACCGGCCACGGCGGCAATACGGCGCGGTATCTGGTTGGGCGCAATCGTATCCACTGCCACAACGTCATAGAGAGCAACGGCTGCATAGCTCACCGCCGTGAAGAGCACAGCCAGACCAAGCGTCATCCATGATATGTTGTGAAAGGCTGCGAGCGTTTCCGTGCGAGACGTGTGCTGAAGCAGATTCTCCAGCACATAGATCGCCAGCAATGCAATCGCGATGCCGGCTATCGGAAACAGGAAATGTTGGTAGCGTTTGAACCAGCCCGAATGTCTTGTCGACGCCGCAGATGGTGTTGAAGGCACTTCATCATCAATAAGGCTCATAGGAACGTCGTCCGGTTGGAGCAATATATTATAAATCGCGCAATGATCTCGATTTAGGGCGAACTTGTGTTCGAGCGAGATGCCGCATTGAAAATATTCTAAGTAGAGCAGAAGTTGGTCTATATAAGCCTGCGGTTGGGCCAGACCGCAAGTGATTTGATAGATTGAAAGAGGTATTGGTGCTCGATATTTCATATATGACCGCAGCCGGAGCCGGTGCGTTGTCGTTTCTCTCTCCCTGCGTCCTTCCGCTGGTGCCACCCTATCTGTGTTATATGGCGGGTGTGAGTGTTGAAGATTTTCGTGCAGAGAAGGCGACAACCGTCGCGGCAGCACCTTCTGCGCGCCGTTCCTTGGCATTTGCGGCAATTTGCTTCGTTCTCGGTTTCACAACGGTTTTCGTGGCGCTTGGTGCCGGAGCGTCTTCCATCGGCGCCTTCCTGCGCGCATGGCAGCAGGAGATCGCAATCGTTGCAGGTGTCGTCATCATTTTGATGGGACTGAATTTCCTTGGCATTCTGCGTCTGTCGTTCCTGTCCCGCGAAGCGCGGTTTCAGGCACGCAATGCCCCTGCATCGCCGCTTGGAGCCTATGTCATGGGGCTGGCATTCGCCTTCGGCTGGACGCCGTGCATCGGGCCTGTTCTTGGGCCGATCCTGACGCTTGCAGGTGGCAGCAGCACCGTCGGTGAAGGCGCGTTACTGCTTGCGATCTATTCGCTCGGCCTTGGCATTCCGTTTTTGATTGCTGCCCTTTTTTCCGGCGCATTCATGCGGTTTCTTTCGCGCTTCCGGGTGCATCTCGGCAAGGTGGAAAAAGCGATGGGCGCGCTTCTGGTCGTAGCGGGTATTCTGTTCTTGACGGGTGGCATGCAATCCTTCTCGTACTGGATGCTTGAAACCTTTCCGGCACTAGGACAAATCGAAGGTCTTTTCCTGAAGACCGGCGCGTAAGTTTTCATAGACGCTTTGGTGCTATGAGCGAAGATCATCTCAATTTTCTGGACGATATCATGACAGACCGTTCCTGCCTTTCCATCGTACTTGCCGCTGGTGAAGGCACACGCATGAAATCCAGCCTGCCGAAAGTGTTGCATCAGGTGGCAGGCCTGCCGCTGGTTTCTCACGTGGTCAAGGCAGTTCAGGGCACCGGCAAAAGTGACGTTGCGCTGGTCGTAGGGCGTGGTGCAGAGGATGTGCGTGCTGCGGTGGAAAAAAATGCAGGCCCGGTGTCGGCTTTCGAGCAGAAGGAACGTCTCGGTACAGCACACGCTGTCCTGGCAGCGCGCGTAGCAATTGAGCGCGGCTATGACGATCTGCTGATCGTTTTCGGTGACACGCCGCTGATCGAGGCGCAATCTCTGCAAAAAGCCCGTGAACGACTGTCCGATGGTGCCGATGTTGTTGTTATCGGTTTTCGCCCGGATAATCCGCACGGCTATGGTCGTCTGATCGAGGAGGGCGACCAACTTGTCGCCATCGTTGAGGAGAAGGAAGCAACAGAAGCGCAAAAACTGATCGGTTTCTGCAATGGCGGGCTGATGGCCGTTCGCGGTCAACACGCTCTGGCGCTTCTGGATGCGGTGGGCAATGACAACGCCAAGGGTGAATATTACCTCACCGATATTGTCGCCATTGCCCATGGCAAGGGTATGAACGTGACTGCCATCGAAGTGCCGGTCGATAACGTCATCGGCATCAACAATCGTGTTGAACTGGCCGAAGCAGAAACCATCTGGCAGCAGCGCAAGCGCCGCGATATGATGCTTGCAGGCGTGACGCTTATCGCTCCGGAAACTGTATTCTTTTCGCACGACACGCTGATCGAGGCGGATGTCGTCATTGAACCGAACGTCTTCTTCGGTCCTCATGTGCGTGTGTCGACAGGCGCCTTGATCCATTCGTTCTCACATATGGAAGGTGCCGATGTTGGCCCGAAGGCGGAGATAGGACCATTTGCGCGCCTGCGTCCGGGCGCAAATCTTGGTGAGAAAACCAAGGTTGGCAATTTCTGCGAGGTGAAGAATGCGACGGTGCACAAAGGCGCGAAGATCAATCACCTGACCTATATCGGCGACGCGACAGTCGGCGCATCAAGTAACATCGGTGCAGGCACGATCACCTGCAATTACGACGGTTATAACAAATACAAAACGGTGATTGGCGAGAACGCATTCATCGGGTCGAACAGCTCGCTGGTTGCTCCGGTAGAAATTGGCGACAATGCGTATATCGCGTCGGGCAGCACGATTACCGACGATGTTCCAGCCGATGCATTGGCCTTTGGTCGCGCTCGGCAGGAAACGAAAGAGGGGCGGGCGAAGATCCTGCGAGAGAAGTACGCCGCCATCAAAGCGGCTAAAACCTCCACCAAATGAATCATCCAATTGTTTAAGCGAACGGCGATCCTCTGGGTTGCCGTTCTGCGTTAGAATCTTTAAACCGCGAAGCAACGCGCCTGAACGCTGGATTTGGAGCAGCCTATGTGTGGCATTATCGGCATTATCGGAAATAACGAAGTCGCTCCGCTTCTTGTGGATGCATTGAAACGGCTTGAATATCGCGGCTACGATTCTGCCGGTATAGCTACACTGCAGAACGGCAAGCTCGATCGCCGCCGCGCGGAAGGCAAGCTGGTCAATCTGGAAAAGCGTCTGGCCGGAGAGCCGCTTCCGGGCGTCATCGGTATAGGGCATACCCGCTGGGCTACGCACGGCAAGCCCGTGGAACGCAATGCGCATCCGCATGTTACCGAGCGTCTTGCGGTTGTTCATAACGGCATCATCGAGAATTTCGCCGAGCTTCGCACGATGCTTGAGGCAGAAGGCTACAATTTCCAGACGGAAACCGATACCGAAGCTGTTGCCCATCTGGTGACCCGCGAACTGACAAAGGGCAAGTCCCCGGTTGAAGCCGTGCGCGATAGCCTGCCGATGCTGCATGGTGCCTTCGCACTCGCCTTCCTGTTCGAAGGGGACGAAGAGCTCTTGATCGGTGCACGTCAGGGGCCGCCGCTCGCCATCGGTTATGGCGAAGGAGAAATGTTCCTCGGTTCCGACGCCATCGCACTTTCGCCTTTCACGGATACCATTGCCTATCTCGAAGATGGCGATTGGGCTGTTCTGACGCGCAAGGGCGTGACTGTTTACGACGAAAACAACAGTGAAGTTGAGCGTCCGATCCAAAAGACGCAGACGGCAAACATGCTCGTCTCCAAGGGTAATCATCGTCACTTCATGCAGAAGGAGATGTTTGAGCAGCCGGAAGTGATTTCCCATACGCTTGCCAACTATCTCGACTTCACGACGGGTAAGGTGCGCCAGGAAGCGATTGGTATTGATTTCAGCAAGATCGACCGCCTGACGATTTCTGCCTGCGGCACGGCTTACTATGCGGCATCCGTCGGCAAGTACTGGTTCGAGCAGATTGCGCGCCTGCCGGTCGACAGTGATATCGCTTCCGAATTCCGCTATCGCGAAATGCCGCTCTCGAAGGATTCGCTGGCGATGTTCGTGTCGCAGTCAGGCGAAACGGCTGATACGCTGGCATCGTTGCGCTACTGCAAGTCGCAAGGATTGAAGATCGCCGCCGTCGTCAACGTCACCGGCTCGACCATTGCGCGTGAATCCGATGCCGTTTTCCCAACGCTTGCGGGCCCTGAAATCGGCGTTGCTTCCACCAAGGCCTTTACTTGCCAGCTGTCGGCCATGGCCTCGCTGGTAATTGCGGCTGCGAAATCGCGCGGCGCTATCGATGACAAGCGGGAACAGGAACTGGTACGCCAGCTTTCCGAAGCGCCACGGTTCATCAATCAGGTTCTGAAGCTTGAAGACCAGATCGCAGCGGTTTGCACAGAACTCGCCAAGGTCAATCATGTGCTTTATCTCGGCCGCGGCACGTCCTTCCCGCTGGCGATGGAAGGTGCGCTTAAGCTGAAGGAAATTTCCTATATTCACGCCGAAGGCTATGCTGCTGGTGAATTGAAGCACGGCCCGATTGCGTTGATCGATGAAACCATGCCGGTGATTGTCATCGCGCCGTCTGATCGTCTCTTTGAGAAGACCGTTTCCAACATGCAGGAAGTCGCAGCGCGCGGCGGTCGCATCATTCTTATCACCGACAAGAAGGGCGCTGAAGCTGCAAGCATCGACACGATGGCGACCATTGTTCTGCCGGATGTGCCGGAATTCATTACGCCGCTCGTCTATGCTTTGCCGGTCCAGATGCTGGCTTATCATACAGCCGTACTGATGGGCACCGATGTCGATCAGCCGCGCAATCTGGCAAAGTCGGTAACTGTCGAGTAAATTCAGCTTGTTATAGAAAAAACTTTATAAGTTAATAGAAATGGCGGCGGATTGCCGCCATTTTGCTATCCAGCTCTTAAAAGTCTGATCGCTTCATCGCGCCCGAAAAGATAAAGCAGGACGCGCAACGCCTGTCCGCGCTCGGATTCCAGATCGGGATCGTTTGTCAAAATATAGCGCGCATCCTTGCGGGCGATTTCCAGAAGATCGCCATGCGCTTCAATGGATGCCAGACGGAAACCCGGCGTTCCGGATTGCCGCGTGCCGAGCAACTCGCCTTCGCCGCGCAGTTTCAAGTCTTCTTCAGCGATACGGAAACCGTCTTCCGTCTCTCGCATGACCTTCAGTCGGGCTTGTGCAATTTCACCCAGCGGCCCCTTGTACAGCAGCAGGCAGGTTGAAGGTTTGTCGCCGCGACCCACGCGACCGCGTAGCTGGTGCAGTTGCGACAGACCGAACCGTTCTGCATGCTCGATGACGATGATCGTGGCGTCGGGCACATCCACGCCGACTTCGATCACGGTAGTCGCGACGAGAACCCGCGTTTCGCCTTGTTTGAATGCCCGCATGGCCTCGTCTTTTTCAGCCCCGTTCATGCGGCCATGGATAAGGCCGATGCGCTCGCCGAAGACGGGCTTGAGGCTTTCGAAACGTTCTTCCGCCGAAGTCAGTTCAACGACTTCGGATTCCTCCACGAGCGGGCAAATCCAGTAGATTTTTTGTCCTTCTGCCACGGCCTTTCGGATGCGCTCGACAAGTTCACCCATGCGTTCCATTGGCACAATGGCAGTCGTGATGGGCTGGCGTCCGGCAGGCTTCTCAGTCAGTTTCGACACGTCCATATCGCCGAAGGCTGTAAGCACGAGGGTTCGCGGGATGGGTGTAGCCGTCATGACCAGCATATCCGGTGCGGAACCCTTTGCAGTCAGCATCAGGCGCTGATGCACGCCGAAGCGGTGTTGTTCATCGATGATGACGAGAACGAGGTCGTGATACTCGACCTTTTCCTGAAAAAGAGCGTGCGTGCCGATGATGATATCGATTTCGCCGCTTTTCAATCCTTCGAGAACGGCATTCCGGTCACGGCCCTTTTCGCGACCGGTCAGCAGCGCTGCTTTCAATCCTGCCTTCTCCGCAAGCGGAGCGATGGTTGCAAAATGCTGGCGGGCAAGAACTTCCGTTGGGGCCATGAGTGCTGACTGGCCGCCGGATTCAGTGGCGTGCGCCATGGACAGCAATCCAACGACCGTCTTACCAGAGCCGACATCGCCCTGCAAAAGCCGTAACATGCGCTCAGGCGATTTGAGGTCTGTGATGATTTCGCGGACCGCCTGATCCTGCCCCTTGGTCAAACGATAGGGCAGGTGCCGCATGATCTCGGCAACGATGCGTCCTGTGCCCTCCAATGGGCGACCGGAAAGCCTGCGCGTCTTGGCACGCACGAGGGCGAGCGCCAGTTGTCCGGCCAGAAATTCGTCATAGGCGAGCCTGCGTCGCGAAATGCTTTCAAGCGCGATGTCCGACGGATCTTCGGGCAGGTGAAGCGTGTTGAGCGATTGCTGAAAACTGGTGAAGCGCTCGCGCGTCAGCAAGGATGGGTCGATCCATTCCGGCAGCGGGGGCACGCGACTCAAGGCTTCCTTGACGGCGCGTGCCAGTGTCTTGGGCGATAGGCCCGCAGTCAACGGATAGACTGGCTCGACCATTGGCAGATTGGCCGCATCCTCAAGGCTTGCAATATAGTCCGGGTGGACCATGGAGGCCCGACCGTTGAACCATTCCACCTTGCCTGACACGATAACGGTTTCGCCTTCGGGTAGCATTTTGTGCAGCCATGGCAATTGCGCATGGAAGAAGGTCAGCGCGATTTCGCCCGTATCGTCATGGGCGAAGACGCGATGCGGAACATTGCTACGTCCGGGTGATGCAGGCTGATGCTGGTCGACGGTGACTTCCAGCGTGACGATTGCACCTTCCTGCGCAAGCGCGATGCCGGGCCGATTGCGCCGATCGATCACACTGTGCGGTGCCAGAAACAGCAGTTGCCCGACCCTGGGCTCTGCGCCCGGTATATCTGTACCAAGCAGTTTTCCAAGCAAAGCAGCAACTTTCGGACCAATGCCGGAAAGCGAACGAACGGAAGCAAAAAATGGATCGAGCATGGATGGACGCATGAGGCAGAGCATTAACTGCTTCGCCTCACGGTGCAAGGGCAGTGCATAATCTTTCTGTGCTCTTTTTGTTCTTGTTGGATAAACGGGTTCCCGTTTGCCGCGCAGATGCTATATACCAGCAGCAATTTGAATGATTGGAGCTTACCGAGGATGACTGGCAGCACATTGGCGACGGAAAATCTGGATGTACGGCGCCGCAAGCTTCTATTTCGCGCGTGGCATCGTGGTATGCGCGAGATGGATCTGATCCTCGGGCAATATGCGGATGAATATATTGTGGGTTTCACCGACCCGCAGCTCGATGAGTTCGAGCATATTCTTGAAGTGCTTGACCGCGATCTTCTTAAATGGGTGACGGGTGAAAGCCCGATCCCGGCAGATTACGACACGCCTCTGTTCCGCGATATTGTCGCTTTCCGCGACCGCATAGAATTCTGAGTTCAAGGTTCCCATGCCCGTTTTCAGCAAACTAGGTCTCAAGTCCTCCAGCGCGCTTGGGGCAAATAGTCATATCGTGATCGACGGCGTTGCCGACGGTTACGAGGCGTTCTGCCTTATCCGTCTGGCGGAAGAGATCGGCGAACGTGGGCCGATCATGTATATCGTGCGCGACGGGCAGCGCATTGCCGATCTGGAGCAGGTCTTGAGTTTCGTGGCGCCGGATATGCCGGTTCTGCATTTGCCTGCATGGGACTGCTTGCCTTATGATCGCGTATCGCCCGGTGCCGATGCATCCGCGCGCCGGCTAGCTGCTCTCAGTGCACTGTCCCAGCTTAAAAAGACGCCGCATCCGGCGATCATCCTCACGACTGCCAATGCCGTTCTGCAAAAACTGCCGCCGCAGGAGGCTATTGCCGAACAGGTGATTTCGGCGCGCCCCGGCAACCAGCTGGATATGAACGATCTGGCATCCCGACTGGAGCGCAACGGTTTCGAGCGCGTTTCTACCGTCCGTGACATTGGTGAATTTGCGGTGCGCGGCGGCATTCTCGATCTTTATGCGCCGGGTGCGGAAGAGCCGCTGCGGCTTGATTTCTTTGGCGATACGCTGGAATCTATCCGTGCTTTTGATCCGGCCTCGCAGCGTACCACGGGCACACGCAAGGAATTCGTGCTCCAGCCGATGAGCGAAATCACGCTCTCGCCGGACATAATTAGCCGTTTCCGCAAGAATTACGTTGCGATGTTCGGTGCGCCGCAGCGCGACGATGCGCTCTATCAGGCAATCAGCGAAGGTCGCCGTTTTGCAGGCATGGAACACTGGCTGCCTTTGTTCTATGACAAACTCGAAACTGTCTTCGACCATGTGGGCAATATGCCGGTGGTGTTCGACCATCTGGTGCATGAGGCGCTGACCGAGCGCCACACCATGGTTGTCGATCATTACGAGGCGCGGCTGAGACAGGCGGAAGGCAAGGAGCCGGGCAGTGATGCCGTGCCTTACAAGCCGGTCAAGCCGGAAACGCTTTATCTCACACCGTCCGAGGTCGAGAAGCACGCCGAAACAGGAGGCATGCGCATCGACCTGACGCCATTCGGTGCGCCGGAAGTTACTGGGCGGACGATTGTTCATGCGGATGTGCATAAGGGCCACAGCTTTGCTGAGGAGCGTGCCGCTACCGACGTGAACCTGTTCGAGGCGGTGGTGAAGCATATTGCCGAACTGCGTGCAGCGGGCAAGAAAGTGCTGGTTGCTGCCTGGACTGAAGGTTCTCTCGACCGTCTTTTGCAGGTCCTTGATGAACATGGGCTGGAAAAGATCGAGTCGGTTGACCGGCTTTCTACGGTCAAGGCGCTGTCGCGCGACAAGGTAACGGCGGCTGTGCTGGCCGTCGAAAGCGGCTTCGATGCTGGCGATCTCGTCATTGTGGCCGAGCAGGATATCCTGGGTGATCGTCTTATCCGCCGTTCCAAGCGTCGCAAGCGCGATCAGGATTTCATATCGGAAGTCGCCTCGCTAAACGCTGGCGATATTGTCGTCCATGTCGATCATGGTATCGGCCGCTTCATTGGTCTCAAGACCATTACCGCCGCTGGCGCTCCGCATGACTGTCTAGAAATCCATTATGCGGGTGATGACCGGCTGTTTCTGCCGGTCGAAAATATCGAGCTGCTCTCGCGTTATGGTTCGGAAGGCTCCGATGCGGTTCTCGACAAGCTTGGCGGTGGCGCATGGCAGATGCGCAAGGCCAAGCTCAAGAAACGCCTGCTTGAGATTGCCGGGCATCTGATCCAGATCGCCGCCGAACGGCAGATGCGCGGTGCGCCGGTGATGACGCCACCGGACGGACTTTATGCCGAATTCTCCGCTCGTTTTCCCTATGATGAAACCGACGACCAGCTAACGGCTATCGAGTCCGTGGCGGATGATCTGGCTGCAGGCAAGCCGATGGATCGTCTGATCTGTGGTGATGTCGGCTTTGGCAAAACGGAAGTAGCGCTGCGCGCAGCCTTTATTGCTGCGATGAGCGGTGTTCAGGTGGCGGTCGTCGTGCCGACGACGCTTCTGTCACGCCAGCATTTCAAGACCTTCTCGAAGCGCTTCCATGGCCTGCCGATCAATCTTGCTCATGCCTCGCGTCTTGTCGGCACGAAGGAGCTTGCGGCTGCCAAGAAGGGGCTGGAAGAAGGAACCGTCGATATTGTCGTCGGCACGCATGCGCTGCTCGGCAATTCGATCAAGTTCAAGAATCTCGGTCTGCTCATCATCGATGAAGAGCAGCATTTCGGCGTCAAGCACAAGGAGCGGCTGAAAGAGCTGAAGTCGGACGTGCATGTGCTGACATTGTCCGCTACGCCAATCCCACGCACCTTGCAGCTTGCGCTGACCGGTGTGCGAGAACTCTCGCTCATCACCACGCCTCCCGTCGACCGTATGGCGGTGCGCACCTTCGTCTCGCCGTTCGATCCGCTTGTTATTCGTGAAACGCTTTTGCGTGAACGCTATCGCGGCGGCCAGAGCTTCTACGTCTGTCCGCGCATTTCCGATCTTGGCGAGATCGAAGAGTTCCTGAAAACGCATGTGCCCGAACTGAAAGTGGCCGTGGCCCATGGGCAGATGGCGCCGGGCGTGCTGGATGACATCATGAACGCCTTCTATGATGGTCAGTATGATGTGCTTCTGTCTACGACCATCGTGGAATCCGGCCTCGATATTCCGACGGCTAACACGATGATCGTGCACCGCGCCGATATGTTCGGCCTGGCTCAATTGTACCAGCTACGCGGTCGAGTCGGTCGTTCCAAGCAACGCGCCTTTGCGCTGTTCACCCTTCCGGCAGGTAAGATGCTGACGCAGACGGCGGAACGTCGCCTAAAGGTTCTGCAGTCGCTCGACACGTTGGGAGCAGGCTTCCAGCTTGCCAGCCACGATATGGATATTCGCGGGGCAGGCAATCTGCTCGGCGAGGAGCAATCGGGCCATATCAAGGAAGTTGGATTCGAGCTTTATCAGCAGATGCTCGAAGAGGCGGTGGCCACGCTCAAGGGGACCGGCGAAGTGGAAGACAGCCAGTGGTCGCCGCAGATCGCGATCGGCACCGCCGTGATGATCCCCGAAGCCTATGTGCCCGACCTGCAGCTGCGTCTTGGTCTTTATCGCCGTTTGGCTGATCTGGAAGAGCCGCAGGATATCGATGCTTTCGGTGCCGAACTCATCGACCGTTTTGGTCCGATGCCCGACGAAGTGCAGCATTTGCTCAAGATTGTTTATATCAAGGCGCTTTGCCGCCGTGCGAATGTCGAGAAGCTTGATGCCGGTCCGAAGGGCGTGGTCATCCAGTTCCGCAATGCGACATTCGCAAATCCGGTCGGGCTGGTGAAGATGATCGGCGAGCAGGGCTCTATGGCCAAGATCAGGCCGGATCAGAGCATTGTCTTCATCCGCGACTGGCCGACACCGGAAAAGCGCCTCAACGGTTCTGCCGTCATCATGACGCAACTGGCGAAGATTGCGGCGGGTTAACCCGCCGCTTCGCGCCTTTTAGCGATCTTCAGAAATCCCCGGCTCAAAGCCTTCTGCCGTCTGACGGATGGCGTCAGCAAGGACACCTGCCGTCTGCGCACCCATGACGGCATATTTCTGATCGATGATGAAGCAAGGCACGCCGCGCACGCCAATGCGACTGGCAGTGTCGATTTCCTCGCGAATCGTCGCCTTGTCGGCCTCGCTTTGCAGGAGCCGGGCCACCACTTCGGCATCCATGCCGACACTTGCCGCCGCGTCGATCAGCACTTCATGATCGCCGATATCCTGTCCCTGCTCGAAATAGAGCGAGAACAACATGCCGACCATCCGGTCCTGCGTATCAGGAGCAGCCTGTGCAGCCCAATGGATGACACGATGGGCGTCCAGAGTGTTTGGTGCGCGGGCGATGGCGTCGAAATCGAAGACGATGCCGTTTTCCTCGCCAAGCTGCGTCAGTTGCTTGTGGATGTCATCGATCTTCCCGCCTGTGCCGAATTTCTCGCGCATATAGGTCTGGCGATCCTTACCTTGCGGAGGCAGGGTGGGGTCCAGCTGGAAGGGACGCCAGCGTACTTCCGCCTCCACATCCGGCACCATGGCAAGAGCCGCCTCGAGGCGCTTGCGCCCCAGAAAGCACCAAGGGCAGACGACGTCGGACACGACATCGATAGTTATCTTTCTGGTGGCCATGGCAGTGTCTCCATACTGGAACCAGAGGCGTGGCCTCCGGTTGAATGCTCATCATATATTGGTGCATGTAGAGCGAATTACATCAACGTTAAAGCCCGATCATGGCTTTGCGCGCCACCAGGTTGGCAGTTGATAGCCATAGAGCGAAGTCTTTTTCGGGTGATCGATGCGATCCCAGCGCGCTACCCACTGATAGGGCAGGTGGTAAAGCGGAATGTAGTAATCCCCGGAGATAAGCACACGATCAAGGGCGCGGACCGCACTCACGAAACCGGCGCGGCTTCTGGCTGCCAGCAGCGCTTCGATCATCGCATCTACCGCCGGGTCGGCAACACCCGGATAGTTGAAACTTCCCTGAACGTCACGCGAAGCTGCGCCCCATCGCATCCATTGTTCATTGCCGGGTGAAAGTGATCCGGTCAGCGCGCCGAGAATCATGTCGTAGTCGAATGTCTGGAGCCGCTGCTGATATTGAGCGTCGTCCACAGTGCGTATTTCGATTGTGATGCCCAGTCGCGCGAGATTACGCTTATAGGCCAGCGCTACTTTTTCCTCGTCGGGCGAGCGCGTCATGATCTCGAATTTAAGCGGTTTGCCAGAAGGATCAACGGCGAGGCCGTGTTCAAACTGAAAACCCGCTTCAGTCAGGAGATCATAGGCTTTTTTCGCTGGCGTGCGGTCATGACCGCTACCGTCCGTTACCGGTGGGTGCCATGTACCATTCATGACATCGTCGCGAACTGCTTCGGGGAATGGTTTCAGTAACTGCTTCTCGCGGTCATCGGCAGCTTTGCCGACGGAGGAAAGCTCCGAACCTTCCCAAAAGCTCTGCGTGCGGCGGTATTGATCAGCGAAAAGGTTGCGGTTAGCCCATTCGAAATCGAACAGCAGCCCCAGAGCCTGCCGTACGCGACGGTCGGCGAAAATTGGGCGGCGTGTGTTGAACACGAAGCCAAACATGTTGGCAGGCGTACCTTTTTCAAAGCTGTCCTTGATAACGCGGCCCTGTTTTACAGCCGGGAAGTCATAAAGCTTTTCCCATCGAGTAGGGTTTGCCTCAATGAAGACATCGAGCAGCCCCTTCTTGAAAGACTCAAACAGGGACGTCTCGTTTCGATAATATTCAATCGTCAACATATCGAAGTTGTTGAGACCGCGCTGCGAAGGCAAGTCCTTGCCCCAATAGTCTGGGTTGCGCTTGTAGATGATACGCTGGCCGGGCTGCACGCCGGAGACGAGATAAGGGCCGCTGCCGACAGGTGGTTTCAGGGATGAATTGCCGAAGGTTTCGCGATCAATGCTGTGCTTTGGCAGCACGGGCATCGATGAGGCGATTAGCATCGGAAATTCGCGATCCGACTTGTCGTTGAAGGTGAAGCGAACGGAACGCTCCCCCGTCTTTTCGATCTTATCAACTCGACTCATCCGGTTGTTGTAGGGAGGGCGTCCCTTTTCCGTCAGAATGTCGTAGGTAAAGAGGACGTCGTCCACCGTTACCGGCTGGCCGTCGGACCATTTTGCCTTCGGGTTCAGGGTGAATTCGACCCATTTGCGATCTGGATCGACCGCAACCTTTTCAGCCAGCAGACCGTAAAGGGTAAAGGGTTCATCCCGCGACCGCTGCATGAGCGTTTCATAAACCAGATTGCCGAGGTCAACATCCCCGAACAGACCGCGCGCCGTCGTCCGCATGCTTTTCAGCACAAATGGGTTGAGACTGTCGAAAGTACCGACAACGCCCATTGTGATGGCGCCGCCCTTTGGAGCGTCAGCGTTTGCGTAAGGAAAATGGGTGAAGTCAGCCGGCAACGCCACATCTCCATGCATGGAGAGCGCATAGTCTGGCTGTACTTCGGCTATCGCCTGTACCGGCGTCGCGCCGCCGACTGCTCCGATAAGGCTCGCAAGAACCGATTTGCGGAGAAAGGCAATCAATCCGTTCAACTTCAATCGTCCATTGTAAATAAGTTTGATGGTCGCCGCCGGAAGCGTCGATTCGGAACCGGAAACTAGCATGATCGTACATTAAGTGCGGAATTAGGGCGTGTCCGTCACGCGACAGTAGGGGCTAAAATAAAGATTTTGGCGGATTCCGGGCATGGAATGTCGAAACTCATCTGGATTCATACCCCTAGTCGTTGTAACACGGCTGCGGATTGGGGCCCGGAAGGGTCCGGATGGGGGCTAAAATCCCCAAGGTCACGCTGTTGCCGCATTTTCAAACCAGTGACGGTCTATCGCTGACTTATAATACAGAACGGGAACTATAGATCAGAGCGTTGAAAGGAACCTGTTGATCATGTCCAGCACTAAGACAATCGCTGCCGCATCTGCCATTGCTGGCGCGTTCGCCCTGCTTGCCTCCGCGACGATGCCTGCATCGGCGCAGCAGCCGCCACAGGGCTGGTTCAAGGTCTGCTCGAAGCAGGAAGACAATGATATCTGCAACACGCAGAACATCGTCACTGCAGATTCCGGCCAGCTCCTGACCGCCGTTAATCTCATCGAGATCAAAGGTAAGATCAACCGCAAGATATTCCAGGTGACTGTTCCTATCGGTCGTCTGATTCCTGCCGGTGTCGGCCTCCAGATCGACAACAACAAGCCGGTCAAGCTTGAATACGGCATCTGCTTCCCGGATCGTTGCATCGCAGAAGCTCCGCTGACCGACGATCTCATCAATGCGCTCAAGAAGGGCGGCAAGCTGACCCTGACGTCGGTCAACTATCAGAACAAGCCGAATCCGATTCCGGTTGCACTCACCGGCTTCTCTGGCGCCCTGACCGGTCCGGCTCTCAAGCAGTCGGAACTGGAAGAACGCCAGAAGGAACTTCAGGACGCCGTCCAGAAGCGCCAGAAGGATTTCGAAGCCAAGATGAAGGCTGAACAGGACAAGGCAAAAGGCGCAGCTAACTAAGCTGCTCTCCAGTCTGTTATAAAAAGGGGCGCTTCGAGCGCCCCTTTTATTTTGAAAATTCACTTTAAAAGAAAGCTCTATCTCAATTCGAATGCTGTGATTTTACGCGATATGCGCCATTGTCGAGCCGGTCGAACATTTCTGCGATCTGAGGGTGACGGAGAGGCTCGCCACTTAAATCTGGAACAAGGTTCTGCTCCGATACATAGGCGACATACTCGGAATCCGCATTTTCAGCCAGCAGATGATAGAAAGGCTGGTCGCGATGCGGGCGTGCTTCTTCTGGAATGGACTCGTACCATTCTTCGGTATTCGCAAATTCAGGGTCCACGTCGAAAATAACGCCACGGAATGGGAATAACCGATGCTTGACGACCTGACCGATCTGAAATTTCGCGTGCTTTATCTGTGTCATACCCATGCAACACTATGTAGTTCACCGCGTGACAAATTAAAGTCGGCGGCAACCGGCAATTCTGTCTGTTCGATGTCTCGGATGATCTGAAAACGATCTTAGCTAGAACGTTTCCCGTCGCTTCGTTGCGGAAGGCTCGGCAGTTTCGGAAGAAAATGTGAGAAACCGCCGCCGGGACGAAGCCCCTCACGCATGAAGAATGCACGCAGTGGCGCAAATGAACGAAGCATTTCCAACCCGATTCCACGCACGATCTGGGCTGGAAGCATACCGGAGAGAAGCGAACGATTGAGCGCATCGACCGAACCGGTTCTGGCCAGAATGTCTGGACGACGTGCGCGGTCATAGGCGCGAATGACTCGATCTGAACCCGGATCGACTGGATCGCTTTCGATAGCCTTGACCAGCGTTTCAACATCGCGTGAACCAAGATTGAGGCCTTGTGCGCCAATCGGTGGAAACACATGCGCGGCTTCACCGATCAGGATCGTGCGCTTGGCCGCAAAGACATGGGGCACGAGGCCGGAAAGGGGCCAGGCTTGCGGCTTGATTTCGAGCTTAATCTTGCCCAGCATGGACTGCATCATGTCTTCGATACGCTGAGCGAGCGTCGTTTCATCAAGCGCGAGAAGTCCTTCGGCGCGACCGGGATTCACTACCCAGACAAGGCTTGAGCGCTTGCCTTTCAACGGCACTTGAGTGAATGGGCCTTCTTCGGTGTGGAATTCGGTCGAAATATTCTCGTGGTCGACACTATGCGAGAAGGAAAGCACAACGGCCGTCTGCGGATAGCTCCAGCGGCGTGTGCGGATGCCTGCTGCTTCGCGAGCCATAGAATTGCGCCCGTCTGCAGCCACGACCAGCCGCGTATGCAATGTGTCGCCGCCTGAGAGCGTGATGGTCATATGGTCGCCATTGTAACGATACTCTATGACGGAGGCATTGATGCGTTGAATATTCGGATTGCGTGCGACGGCTTCCGCCAGTTTCTCGTTCAGAACGGCGTTGGGAATGTTGTAGCCAAACGCAGTCTCGTCGATTTCCCCGGCGCGGAAAGTCACGACAGGGCTTCTAACAAGGCGTCGCGTCGCGTCGATAATGCGCATGGAAGCAAGAGCCGCCGCTTCCGGCTCGATATCCGACCAGACGCCCAGTCCCTCCAGCAATCTGATAGCAGGCATCATGAGCGCTGTGGTGCGGCGATCACCCTTGTCGGTCTCCGGTCCCAGCAACACGGTGCGATAGCCTTTTGCGCCGAGCGCCAGCGCGGCCATCATTCCTGCAGGTCCGCTGCCGCTGATGACAATATCAGTGAGAGGCTTGTTCACAACAAGATCGTTCATCGTGTTTCATCCCTGGTCCGACAGTGCGGACCTCGTGCACCGTCTGATGATTCCAGCTGCACTTAAACCGAATTGCAGCCAAAAGGCCATTCTTCCGTGGGATTATGGCGGATTTGCCTCACGCCTTACTTGCTCTTTTGTGCTTATTCAGGGAAAGCTGCTGCAGGATCATGGCTGTTCCTAGAGGAGAAGCTATTCAACGATCTTGAGGGTTGGGGACGTCAGTTTGTTTGGTGTACGCGTTTCCCGTTTGATGAAATGTACTCGCTGCCTTGGGGAATGTCCTGGGCGGGATATGCGCGGCGACAAACTGAAATGGCGGACGGCGTGAAAACCAAACTGACCGGAAAACTCAAAGCCAAGAAAGTCACCGCGCCGCAAGCCAAGGCGTTTTCGGTTCATCTTCTGACGGCATCGGGTTCGTTTCTGGCGTTCCTTTCCATCGTGGCGGCCAGTGACGGGCGCTATACGGCCATGTGGTGGTGGCTGGGGCTGGCGCTTTTCGTCGACGGTATCGACGGTCCCATCGCGCGCAAGCTCGAGGTCAAATATGTTCTGCCAAACTGGTCTGGCGAACTTCTCGACAACATCATCGATTACGTTACCTATGTTCTGATACCGGCCTTCGCGCTTTATCAGAGCGGATTTATGGGGACGTATCTGTCATTCATCTCCGGCGCGATCATCGTGGTTTCGAGCGCGATTTATTATGCTGACACCGGCATGAAGACGAAGGAGAACTTCTTCAAGGGCTTCCCGGTCGTCTGGAACATGGTGGTCTTTACGCTTTTCATAGTCAGGCCGGGAGAGTGGGTCGCCTTTGCAACGGTCGTCGTGTCGGCAATCCTGTCGTTCCTGCCGATCAATTTCCTGCATCCGGTGCGCGTTGTGCGCCTGCGACCACTTAACCTGACGGTTTTCCTGCTCTGGTGTGCCTTTGGTGCGGCTGCCCTCTATTATACTCTGGACGCGCCGCTGTGGGTCCGCGTCGGCATATCCGTGACGGGCCTCTACATCTACTTCATCGGCGCTGTCATGCAGTTTTTCCCGGGATTGGGGCGAACTGCCACCGTCATCGCGGCTGAGAAAGCCGCTGCCGCAAAGAAGACTGGAGAAGCATGATGATCAATGCCATTCGCGTCCATCAGACCGGTGGACCTGAAGTCATGAAGTATGAACAGATTGATATAGGTGAGCCTGGTCCGGGTGAGGCGAAGGTGCGCCATGAAGCCGTTGGTCTCAATTTCATCGACGTCTATTTCCGTACCGGGCTTTACAAGGCGGCCCAAATGCCGTTTACGCCCGGCAACGAAGGTGCTGGCACGGTCATAGCGGTTGGTCCGGGCGTGGGGGATGTTCAAGTCGGTGACCGTGTTGCCTATGTGGCAACGCCGGGTTCTTATGCGGACGAGCGCATTCTGCCAGCCGACCGGCTGGTCAAGGTTCCGGATAATGTTGACCTGAAAACCGCCGCCTCCATGATGTTGAAGGGCATGACGGCGCAATATCTTCTGCGGCGTACATTCAAGGTGGAGCCGGGGCAGACGATACTGTTTCACGCGGCCGCTGGCGGGGTCGGGCTGATTGCCGGACAATGGGCGAAACACCTTGGCGCCAAGGTCATCGGTACGGCGGGATCGGAAGAAAAGATCGCGCTGGCCAGAAAGCATGGCTACGACCATGTCATCAACTACCGTACCGAGAACTTTGCCGAAAAGGTGAAGGAACTGACCGACGGAGCGGGGGTTGACGTCGTCTATGATTCCGTTGGGCGCGATACCTATATGGGCTCGCTCGACGTGCTGAAGCCGCTTGGCATGTTTGCCTGCTTCGGGCAATCGTCTGGCGTCATTCCACCGTTCGATCTTGGCATTCTGGCGCAGAAGGGTTCGTTGTTCGCCACACGTCCAACGCTATTCAATTACATCGCCAAGCGGGCGGACCTCGAAAAGACGGCTGCAGAGCTTTTCGATGTGGTCGGAAGCGGAGCCGTCAAGATCGAGATCAACCAGACCTATGCGCTCAAGGATGCGGGCAAGGCACATGAGGAATTGGAGGCCCGCAAGACGACTGGAACCACCATTCTGCTTCCGTGATAAGGCTGATGATTGCAGCGGTGTGCATATGTCCGCCGCTGCTTGCTTTTAGGCTTTTCAAGAGCAGGCTTGCTGGATAAGGTCGCACAAAAATACAATTGGGGAACAATGACAGCGCCTTTAACCGACCGGCCTCTTCTGGATGTCCGCCGGCTCACGAAAGTATTTGGTCAGCTGCGGGCCTGCGATGGTGTCGATCTCACCATCGGGGAAGGCGAAATTCACGCGCTTCTGGGTGAAAACGGCGCCGGAAAATCCACCTTTGTGAAAATGCTGTTCGGCGCATTGCAACCTCTCGAAGGCGAAATTGTCTGGAAGGGGCAGCCGGTCACCATAGATGAACCCGGTGTCGCAAGAAAGCTCGGCATTGGCATGGTTTTTCAGCATTTTTCGCTGTTCGACTCGCTTACTGCCGCTGAAAATATCGCCCTGTCGCTAGACCGTTCGTTGCCGCTTTCAGATGTTGCAAAGCGTGCGCGTGAGGTTGGCAAGATGTACGGTCTTCCGGTTGATCCGCAGGCCCATGTTGGTGATCTGTCGGTTGGCGAACGCCAGCGTATCGAAATTGTACGCTGCCTTCTTCAGAAGCCGGATCTCATCATTCTGGATGAGCCGACTTCGGTGCTGACGCCGCAGGAAGCGGACAAGCTGTTTGAAACGCTGGAACGCCTGAAAGCCGAAGGCAAGTCGATCCTCTATATCAGCCACCGTCTCGAGGAGGTGAAGCGCCTCTGTGACCGCGCAACCGTATTACGGCATGGCAAGGTCGTTGCGCACTGCGATCCGCGCAAGGAAACTGCTGCATCGCTTGCCCGTATGATGGTTGGTAATGATATCAATGTCGTGGCACGCAGCCCCATTGTGGCAGTAAATGCCGGGAATGATGCGCTTTTTGAAATCCGGTCATTGTCGCAACCGCCGCGTGGACCATTTTCGACGGCATTGAGGGGTATTTCTCTCTCGGTTGCCGCTGGCGAAGTCGTTGGCATCGCCGGTGTGGCAGGCAACGGGCAAGGTGAGTTTTTCGAAGCTGTTTCAGGGGAAGTGCTACAGTCGATTCCATCGAATGTGCGTATTCGCGGAAAGGATGCGGGCAAGGCCGGTATCAGCGAAAGGCGCATGATGGGCGCGGCTTTCGTGCCGGAAGAGCGGCTTGGTCACGGTGCCGTTCCGACCATGACGCTGACCGACAACCTGTTCTTGTCCCGATACAAAACCGATGCAAAAATGTTTCTGCGTGGCGGCAAGATGAAGCTGATCGCAGAGAGTGCGCTTCGGTCGGCCGCAAAACGCATTATTGAACGGATGGATGTGCGCAAGAGCGCTGAAAATCCGCCTGTCTCTGCCCTTTCCGGCGGAAACCTGCAGAAATTCATTATAGGGCGTGAGCTTGACCGCTCACCGTCGGTCATGGTCGTGAACCAGCCGACATGGGGCGTTGATGCCGGTGCCGCGGCACATATCCGGCAGGCGCTTGTCGATCTTGCGCGCTCCGGTTCGGCGGTTCTCGTCATCAGCCAGGATCTTGATGAGCTTCTTGAAATCAGTGACCGCATTGCCGTGATGAATCATGGCCAGCTTTCCGATCCTCTGCCGATTGCCGATGTAACGCTGGAAAAGATCGGCCTTCTAATGGGCGGTATCTCTGGAGAGGCGGGAGCTGCATGATGCGGATCGAACTCGTCAAACGCCCGCAGCCGTCGAGACTTTTCAGTGCCTTGTCACCATTGCTTGCACTGTCGCTGACGCTGATTTTCGGTGGACTTGCTTTTGCGCTGATGGGCAAAGACCCATTACATGCGCTTTACGTCTTCTTTGTCGAACCGTTATTCGACATCTGGTCATGGCATGAATTGCTCGTGAAGGCCGCCCCGCTGATCCTGATCGCGGTTGGTCTCTGCGTCTGTTTTCTATCCAACAACTGGAATATCGGTGCCGAGGGGCAGTTTATCGCCGGTGCCATAGCGGGATCGGTCCTGCCTGTCATGTTTCCCGACCTGCAGTCATGGGTGGTTCTGCCCTTGATGATGCTGATGGGGATGGCGGGTGGCGCGGCTTATGCATCCATTCCGGCATTGCTGAAAGTGCGCTTCAATACCAATGAAATCCTGACCAGCCTCATGCTTGTCTATGTCGCGCAACTGCTCCTCGACTGGCTGGTGCGCGGGCCGTGGCGCAACCCGGAAGGATATAATTTCCCGGAAACCCGTCAGTTCAGCGATAGCGCCATTCTGCCGGAAATCTGGAGTGCATCCGGTCGTGCGCATTGGGGCTTCATTTTCGCGCTCGTTGCAGCGATTTTCGTCTGGTTCCTGCTCAAGCATACGCTGAAGGGCTTTGAGGTCAAGGTTATCGGCCAAAGCCCGAGGGCAGGGCGTTTTGCAGGTTTCAGTGCAGGCAAGATGGTGTTCTTCGTCTTTGCGGTTTCGGGTGCTCTTGCCGGCCTCGCGGGCATCGCGGAAACCTCCGGTGCCATTGGCCAGCTTCGTCCGGTCATATCTCCGGGCTACGGTTTTACGGCGATCATTGTCGCATTTCTGGGGCGCCTCAACCCGCTGGGAGCAATAGCAGCCGGTCTGGTGCTGGCGCTTTCCTATCTTGGCGGCGAAGCTGCACAGGTTGCTATCGGCATCTCCGAAAAATCTGCGCGCGTGTTTCAGGGCATGATCCTATTCTTCGTTCTCGCTTGCGATACACTCATCCTTTATCGCATTCGCTTCATATCCGGTCGCCAAGCGGGAAAGGCCTGATCTCATGGATTTGACGCAGGCTATTCTCCTCACGATTGCAACAGCAGCGACGCCACTCCTGATCGCCGCCATTGGCGAGCTTGTCGTGGAACGCTCCGGCGTGCTCAATCTCGGCGTCGAAGGCATGATGCTGATGGGAGCCGTGTCTGGCTTCGCCATTGCACAAATGACTGGCTCCGCTTGGTTGGGCTTGGTTGCTGCCGTTCTGGTCGGTGTGCTTTTCTCCGCCGTTTTTGGCTTTCTGACGCTCATACTCGTCACCAATCAGGTGGCAACCGGGCTGGCACTGACGATTCTTGGCGTCGGGGCATCGGCCTTGCTTGGCGAAAGCTTTGTCGGGCTTCCCGGCGTCCGGCTTGAAGCTATTCATATTCCCTATCTCACCGATCTGCCGCTTGTCGGGCGGTTCCTCTTCGGTCAGGATCCGATCTTCTATATGTCTATCCTGCTGGTTGCCGGTGTGGCATGGTTTCTGTTCCGCACGCGAGCAGGGCTTACATTGCGCGCCATCGGCGACAGCCATGGCTCGGCCCATGCGCTCGGCGTGCATGTGGTGCGCACGCGCTATCTGGCGGTTCTGTTCGGCGGTGCTTGCGCCGGTCTTGCAGGCGCGCAATTGTCGCTCGTCTATGTGCCGCAATGGGTGGAGAACATGACAGCCGGGCGCGGCTGGATCGCTCTTGCTCTTGTCGTTTTCTCTTCGTGGCGACCATGGCGCGTATTGATCGGTGCTTATTTGTTTGGCGCGGTGACCATCGGCCAGCTTCACGCGCAGGCGCTTGGCTTTGGCTTGCCGTCGCAGTTTCTGTCTGCGCTGCCTTATCTTGCGACGATTGTGGTGCTGGTCATCATCTCGCGCAACAAACGCCTGACGATGATGAATACGCCGGCTTCGCTCGGCAAGCCGTTTGTTCCTGACCGATAGAAAGAACGGCTGAGGGGTAGACGTAAACCGTCCCAAGGGTTTTCGTTTTGGTTAGTGGGTAAAAACAAGGAGTGCAGGGAACATGAAAAACACGCTTATGGCTATGGCCACTGCAGCCAGCTTTATGCTTGGCGGCGCAGCTCATGCAGAAGATAAACTCAAGATCGGTTTCATCTATATCGGACCTCCGGGCGATTTCGGCTGGACCTATCAGCACGATCAGGCCCGCAAGGAGCTTGTCGAGGCGCTTGGCGACAAGATCGAAACCACATTTCTGGAAAGCGTTCCGGAAGGCGCCGATGCCGAACGTTCCATCGAACGTCTGGCACGTGCTGGCAACAAGCTGATCTTCACGACGTCGTTCGGCTATATGGACCCGACCCTTAAGGTCGCCAAGAAGTTCCCGGACGTGAAGTTCGAACACGCAACCGGCTACAAGACCGCCGACAACATGTCCGCCTATAATGCGCGCTTCTATGAAGGCCGTTATGTGCAGGGCGTGATCGCTGCCAAGATGTCGACAAAGGGCGTTGCAGGTTACATCGCATCCGTGCCGGTTCCTGAAGTCGTGCAGGGCATCAACGCATTCATGCTTGGCGCACAGTCGGTCAATCCGGACTTCAAGGTCAAGGTGATCTGGGCTAACTCTTGGTTCGATCCGGGCAAGGAAGCCGATGCAGCCAAGGCCCTGATCGATCAGGGCGTGGACATCATCACACAGCACACCGATTCTACCGCCGCCATTCAGGTGGCGCATGATCGCGGGATCAAGGCTTTCGGTCAGGCTTCGGACATGATCAAGTTCGCGCCCGACACGCAGCTTACCGCTGTCGTGGACGAATGGGGGCCGTATTATATCGATCGCGCCAAGGCTGTTATCGACGGTACGTGGAAAAGCCAGAACATCTGGTGGGGTATGAAGGAAGGCCTCGTGAAGATGGCGCCTTATACCAACATGCCGGACGACGTGAAGAAACTGGCCGAGGAAACCGAAGCCAAGATCAAGTCGGGCGAACTGAAGCCTTTCACTGGCCCGATCAAGAAGCAGGACGGCTCCGTCTGGCTGAAAGAAGGCGAACAAGCTGACGACAAAACCCTGCTGGGCCTGAATTTCTACGTCGCTGGCGTGGACGACAAACTACCGCAGTAAGTTTCTCCATACTGAAACAGAAAAAGGGCGCTCAAAGCGCCCTTTTTATTTTCTTACAATGGATTAAATCTGCCTGTTAAAGCGATAGCTTAAGGCCATCGTGACTATCCGTGAAGCCGAGCGACTGATAGAAACGCAACGCGTCGGAACGCGATTTATCCGTCGTCAGTTGTACGAGACCACAGCCGCGCTCACGGCACTGCTCGATTGCCCACCCGATCATCTGGCGGCCTATTCCACCGCCACGAATGTGGCTTGCAATCCGCACACTTTCGATCTGTCCGCGCCACATGCCCATTCGCGACAGGCCGGGTATGAAGCTGATTTGCATGCAGCCTATGATCTCGCCATCATGTTCAACGACAGCCAGAAGCTGATTGGGATCAGCATTGATTGCTGCAAAGGCGTTGCGATAAGAATCCCGCAAGGGGAGGCTCGCATCTTCGCGCTGTGCACCGAGTGCGTCGTCTGCAAGCATGGAGACAATCGCCGCCAAGTCAGCCGCTGCGGCTTTTCTGATCGCTATGGCAACTCCCGCCGCCATCAGACCGCCATGCCATGCAGGTCGTAAGCGTCGCTCGCTTCGATCTTCACCGTCACGATGTCGCCGACGCGAAGCGGACGGCGCGACTGGATGTGAACGCTGCCGTCGATTTCCGGAGCATCGTAGCGCGTACGGCCCTTGGCAATCGTGCCGTTTGTCTCATCGACAATGACAGGCAGGCGCTTCCCGACCTTCTTCTTGAGGAGATTGGTCGAAATCTGCTGCTGCTTGGCCATGAAACGATGCCTGCGCGCTTCCTTGATTTCTTCCGGAACCTGCTCAAGGCCGAGATCATTAGCCTTCGCGCCCTTCACCGGCTCATATTTGAAGCAGCCAGCGCGCTCGATTTTGGCTTCGTCGAGCCAGTCGAGAAGCATCTGGAAATCTTCTTCCGTTTCGCCGGGATAGCCGACGATAAAGGTGGAACGCACGGCCAGATCCGGGCAGGTTTCACGCCAGGCCTGAATGCGGCGCGAGGTCTTTTCCTGATGTGCCGGACGGCGCATGTTTTTCAGAACTGCCGGTGAGGCGTGCTGGAAAGGAATATCCAGATAAGGCAGAATCTTACCTTCAGCCATCAGCGGAATGACTTCATCGACATGCGGGTAGGGGTATACATAGTGCATACGCACCCATACGCCCATATCGCCCAGCTCGCGCGAGAGGTCGAGGAACTTGGTACGAACCGTGCGGTCCTGCCACATGGCTTCCTGATATTTGATGTCGAGGCCGTAGGCACTCGTATCCTGCGAGATGACGAGGATTTCCTTCACGCCTGCGTTGACCAGCTTTTCCGCTTCACGCAGCACCTGATCGATCGGGCGCGATACCAGATCGCCACGCAGCGCCGGGATGATGCAGAAGGAGCAGCGGTTTGAGCAGCCTTCAGAAATTTTCAGATAGGCGTAGTGGCGCGGGGTAAGCTTCACGCCCTGTGGCGGCACCAGATCGACAAAGGGATCGTGCGCGGGAGGGGCGGCTTCATGCACCGCGCTCATCACGCTTTCATAAGCCTGGGGGCCGGTGATGGCCAGCACGTTCGGATGGCGCTCACGGATGACATCGGGTTCGGCGCCAAGACAACCAGTTACGATGACCTTCCCGTTCTCGTTGAGTGCAAGGCCGATCGCATCGAGCGATTCATCACGTGCGGAATCGAGAAAGCCGCAGGTATTGACGATGACCAGATCGGCTCCGTCATGCTTGCGGGAGATTTCATAGCCCTCGGAGCGGAGGCTGGTGATGATGCGTTCCGAATCGACAAGCGCCTTCGGGCAGCCGAGTGAAACGAAACTGACGCGCGGTGCGCTCATGGTGATACCTTGCGAATTTCGGAAAATTGGGCGCGCAATATCACGATAAAGGGGCAACGGTAAAGTTGAGATGATAAAAAAAGCCGGAGCGCAAAGCCCCGGCTTTTGTTTACTCGGCGAGTTTGGCTTATTCAGCCTGATCGGCCGGAGCTGCGTTGAGCTGGCCGTAACGCTCTTCGCCGATCTTGGCGAGGAGGTCGAGCTGGGTTTCAAGGAAGTCGATATGACCTTCCTCATCAGCCAAGAGTTCATCGAAAAGCTGTTTGGAAACATAGTCGCCCAGTTCGTCGCAGATTTCGCGAGACTTCTTGTAGGAAGCGCGTGCGTCGTATTCACCTGCAAGGTCGGCTTCCAGAACTTCCTTGACGTTCTGGCCAATGCGCAGCGGAGCTACGGTCTGCAGGTTAGGAAAACCTTCGAGGAAGATGATGCGGTCAATCAGCTTGTCAGCATGATGCATTTCTTCGATGGATTCTTCACGTTCCTTCTTGGCAAGACGCGTGAAGCCCCAGTCGTTGAGGAGGCGGTAGTGAAGCCAGTATTGGTTTACAGCGCCAAGCTCGAGGAACAGTGCCTCGTTAAGCCGCTCGATGACCTTTGGTTCGCCTTTCATTCCATGAACTCCCGAATTTGTCGCGTAGAGAACGTACACGATCCATGAACTGGACCACGTTTTCGTCCATTTGGTTATGACGAAGATGATACTCTTCAGTCACCCTTATGATCGTTTCCACGACGTTTGGGAAGCAGCCACAGCAACGGCCGCGCTTGGACATGATATTATAGACGGTGCCGGGAACGATAAGTTGCCAGCAATCCTGATCGAGAAGCTCGATAACAACGGCTTCAATGTCTTTATCGGTAATAACGTTGCAGCTGCAAACTAGCATGAGAAACTATCTCCCATGCCTGTAAAGCAGAAACCAGATGCAAAAAGCACCAAATGGAGAGACTTTACCGGCTCACTGCGTATTTCTACTATATTGCTGGCCTGAAAAATGGACAGCTTTATTTCACTTGTGGCGCAAGGCCGAACTGAACCGGTCAATGGTTCCTCCAACTGCAAGGGTTAAAGGCCCGAACATTAAAGGCATTACTTAAGTGGTGTTTATAAAACCCACCAAATTAAGTCAGGTTATGGCCGGTGAGGCTCCAATCTGTCAATTTTTATGTTTTTGAAACGTTCTAAAAATCAATAAGTTAGAATCATTCTAAATATGAGTTAACTACCCATCTTTAAACGATAATTGTCATTTTAGTATAGCCATGGCAGCGTTCCAATGGCGCCGCCATGCCATTATGCGCTATTTCGCCGCACCTTGTGGACAGGCGTTTCTCCCGAGCGTCAGGAGCCAAGAACGGAGCTGAAGCCTTCGAACTGCGGAGGTCCGAGATAGATCGGCTTGTTGTCTCCAGCATTGCGATGAGCATCGCGGAACTGTTCGGACTTGGTCCAAGCGACAAAATCATCGCGATTGCGCCATACCGTGTGCGAGGCATAAAGCGTGTAGCCTTCCTCTTCGTTGGTCGCACCGCGCAGGAGGTGAAAGCTTTCAAAACCGGGAAGTTCGGACAATTTGGAGTCTCGGTTTTTCCACACAGTCTCAAAATCGGTTTCGCTGCCGACGCGAACTTTGAAGCGATTCATGGCTATGAACATTGCTGATCCTTTTCCATCAGGTTTGGGACTGGCTACTTTATATAACTTTTGGCGAGTGCAGCGGTAGGGGCTGCACTCGCCGCGTCACATCTCGGGATCAGAAGGCCGCCGCGGTCAGGTTGGTCGGTCTTCGAAGATGCGACGATCATGAACGAGAGACGAGAACGCCTCTCAAAGGTTTAGAACTGGAACTGTGTCGAGACGAGGAAAGTGCGTCCGCGACCAGAGCCATAAGTGCTGAGAGCAGGAGTATATTCCTTGTCAGTGATGTTCAGCACCTGAAGCGAAAGATCAACCGTGTCAGTGAACTTGTACTTCGCGAAGACGTCCACCAGCGTATAGGGATCGGTATCATTTCCTGTGATGCTTCTGCCGCTCGAAACATGCTGAACGCGCAGACCGCTCTCAAGCTTGCGTTCGAAGAAGCGTGCACCAGCCGTAACTGTTACGACATCTTCGGGCAGATACTGGTTTGCCCCGAGGCCCGCCGTCTGTTCCGGGAGTTCGGAGGTGGAGTGCGTGTAAGCAATGCCACCAAAGGCGAAGCCGGCATCGTAACGGGCATCAAGTTCGAAGCCTTTCACATCGGAAGTGCCATCCACATTGATGAACTGGCTGTTCGTGCTGGAGGCGGTGATGTAGTCCTCAACACGCATCATGTAGTAGTTGGCTTTGATGCGCAGGCCGTCTTCGGCTGTAAATATGCCGTCGCGTGCGATATTGACGCCGAACTCCCATCCGCGCTGCTTTTCAGGGCGTAGATCCGGATTGCCACGCAAACCTGTTGTACCCGCATGGGCCACGCCACCAAGGAAGGTTTCCTGCAAGGTTGGCGAACGCATGGAATGCGCATATGTAATATAAGGCTGCAGCCAGTCGGTCACGTTATAGGCAACTGTGACCTTGGGGCTGAGTTCGCCATCGCTGTTCGAAATGGAGCTGTCTTCGCTCTCAAGCTTGAAATAATCGTAGCGAAGGCCGGTGATGACCTGCAAGGCTTGATAGTTCCAGGTCGCTTCCGAGAAGACCGCGCTGCGATTGGAAGTGGCGTCTGTCGGGTTGACACCAGTAATGTTGCCACCAGCATTGTCGCGATTAATTTCAAAGCCGTTCTTCCACGCGACAGCTACATCACCAAAGGTGAATCGTGACGTGTTTGAGGCGGTCATCCCTGTGGTGTCTGTTGAAATTTGACGCCCGACGTAGCTGCCATTGCCGCCCACCCAGTTCTGCAGCGTGCTGTTGTGGTAGAGGTTGACGTCGAGGTCGATGAGATCGTTGTCGGACGGGTTGTAGTTATATTGTGCGAAGAACGTGCGGTTCTGCAGGAACATATCGTAGATCGTATAGGTTCCCGGACGGTAGCCGTTGGCATATGTTCCGTAGTGGTTGTTGTAGAGGACACCGCCAAGCGTCAGCTTCTGGTCTTCGCCAAGACCGAACTCAGCCTTGAACAGACCGGAGGTCAGTTCCTCGCCGGACTTCTCGACAGTCGCGCCGTCGCCGTTTTTGTAATCGCTGGAATCGTGACGGCTGATGGCCGCAACAATCCCGATGGAATTGACGCGGGCAGCACCTGCCAGCATTTCAGAGAAACCGGTGCCATTGCTGCCCCAGGAAGCGCGGCCGAGGACGCCCTTGTCCTTGCCATCCAGAATGACATCATCAACGCCGAGCGTGCGGAAATTGACGCTGCCGGCAAGGCCGGTTCCGCCTTCGGTCGTCACGGCGCCGCGCGCCACATCGATTTCCGACAGCAGGTTCGGGTCAATATAGGCATAACCCTGCGCATCGTGCGCGGTGTTGCGATAGCTTTGCGGCACGCCGTCGATCATCATGTTGACGCGGCCGGAGCCTTCGAAACCACGAATATTGACCGCGACACCCGGATTGGACGCATTTTGCAAGGTGAACACGCCAGCCGTGCCACGCAACACATCATCGAGCTTCGCGCCACCGAAACGATTGATCTCTTCGCGGTCGACCCTACCGACCGGTGCCGCCTCGGACGTCGGTGCCTGCGCCTCTGTCGCCCGGCGAATGGTGATCGTCTTCAACGCAACGCCAGCTTCTTCTTCAGAGGCTTTCTGTTCCTGCGCAAAGGCTTGTGACGTCATCGCCACTAGAATGACAGCAAGCCCCGTGCTCGCCAGAATTGACCGTTTGTGAACCCCACCAGTCGCCCGCATTTCCAATGTTTCCTTCATTAACCAGACACGCTTCATCGACCCGACGGGTGACGAAGAAACTAGAAAATTCAATTGTTTATGACTTCCCCCTCAAGAGAAGGCCGCGTGCTGGCTGGGAAGACGGTTTCTTCCGGGCTTGCGCTGAAAAAGCGAGATTTAAACTTGACTCGATTATTCCAGTAATGCAGTGATTAATAAACATGACTATTGATGTCAACAAAACAAATTTGCTGTCATCACCGTGTGGAAAGTCGATGCTGAGGCGAGAAAATGAACAGGCGAATCCATATCGACATGCAGGTGCGGTTACCGCGCGGACCCGTTTCCGACAGAACTGCAAATCGCATTCCTGAAAGCCAGCTCAGCGGCGATTCAACCGGGTCTGTCCCGGCTCAGATAAAACCTCGCTTCGGCGAGAATGCACTTGAGCCGCAACTGAAAACCTATGGCAGTCGCGAACTCTTCGACGGCTCCCGGGAAGTGGGCATAGAGCACGGCGGCTCGCTCTATCGCCTCAAGATCACCCGCCAAGGCAAGCTCATCCTAAACAAGTAGGCAACCATCAGATGACGACTCATTCCAAGCCCTCCCCAGAGCAGATTCTCAAGGCACGGGCTGATAATCCGAAAATGCGTGAACGCGATTTTGCGCAGAGCCTCGGTATATCAGAAGCCGATTTCGTAGCAGCGCATTGCGGACAAGATGCAACGGCACCGATTTCGGCGCGGCGTGTTCGCGCCGATGTCGAAACGCTGTTGAATCGTATTGGGGCCGTCGGCGAAATCATGGCGCTGACGCGCAATGAGAGTGTTGTCCATGAGAAGATCGGGCCTTTTGAAAAGACGATCTGGGGGCCACATGCTTCGCTGGCGCTCGGCAAGGAAATCGATCTTCGTATTTTCCCGAAGCATTGGGTTCACGGTTTTGCGGTTTCCAAGCAGGATGGCGAAGCAACGCGCCGCAGCCTGCAGTTCTTCGACGCCACGGGCGAGGCGGTCTTCAAGATTCATCTGCGTCCGGCTTCCAACGTTGAAGCCTACGAGGCGCTCGTCAACGATTTGCTGCTGGACGATCAGTCCCCAGTCATTGAAACTAGCGTTCTCGCGCCAAAAGGACCGAAGGTCGACGTATCGCTTCTCGATATCGACGCATTCCGTGAACGTTGGGGCGCTCTCACCGATGTGCATCAGTTCGTTGGCCTGTTAAAGGATTTCGGCGTGGATCGTCATCAGGCCGTGCATCTTGCCGGCCATGATTTTGCCTGGCGTGTCGATACGTCGTCGGTCGAGGCTATGATGAACCATGCTGTGCAGGAAAAGCTGCCGATCATGTGCTTTGTCGGCAGCCGTGGCTGCATCCAGATTCATACGGGTCCGATCCTCGAGATCAAGATGATGGGCCCATGGCTTAACGTACTGGACCCGACGTTCCATATGCACCTGCGCGTCGATCACATTGCCGACGTCTGGGTGGTGCGCAAGCCGACGAAGGACGGTCATGTGACATCGCTGGAGGCCTATGATGCCAATGGCGAACTGATTGTTCAGTTCTTCGGCGAGCGTCATGAAGGCGAAGCGGAGCTGGCCGACTGGCGCATGATCGCGGAAAATCTTCCGCGTCTGCCGCAGTCGTCTGCTGCATGAGGTGACGGCAATGTCGTTCATTTCCTTGCGCTTCACGCGCGGAGCTGCTCTGGCTGCCGTGGCATTATCGCTGGCGGCTGGTGGTGCTGCAGGTGCCGAGACTGTCGATCATTTCGGCGACACGTCGCGCATTGTTTCCGTCGGCGGCTCGCTGACGGAAATCGTCTACGCTCTCGGTGCGGAAAAGATGCTCGCCGCGCGTGACCAGACGAGTATCTATCCCGATGCCGTAAAGAAGCTGCCGGATATCGGCTATATGCGCCAGCTTGCGCCCGAAGGCGTGCTCTCGGTCAATCCGACCGGCATTCTGCTCCTTGAGGGCAGCGGTCCGCAGGACACGCTGGATGTTTTGAAAAAAGCATCTGTGCCGATGATCGTCGTGCAGGAAACTTATACCGGCGAAAGCGTCGTCAAGAAAATCGAGATCGTGGGCAAAGCTCTCGGTCTGGAAGATAAGGCCAAGACGCTTGCCGCCGAAGTTTCGCGCGATATTGACGCCGCTGAGAAGGCCGCGTCCGGCCACAGTTCACGCAAGCGTGTGCTTTTCGTGCTGTCGGCTCCTGGCGGGCGCATGATGGCATCGGGCACAGGCACGGCGGCCAACGGCATGATCGAGCTTGCCGGTGGCGAAAACGTCATCACCGAGTATCACGGATATAAGCAGCTGACCGACGAAGCTGTCGAGAAAGCCGCGCCCGACATGATCCTGATGATGGATACGGGTTCGGACGGGATGACGCCGGAATCGCTGTTGAAAAATCCCGTTATTGCCGCGACACCGGCGGGCCGCGACAAGAATGTCGTGTCGATGGAAGCAACCTATCTGTTGGGATTTGGGCCGCGGACCGGCGCTGCCATTCGTGACCTGTCAGCAAAACTCTACGGCGCTTCCTCAGCGCAATAACATGATCGGGCTTGCACGTTTGAAGGACATGCAAGCCTGATTGCAAGGAATATTCGAAATGACCAGCCAAGGTCGCGTAGCGAGCGAACAGCGCTTTGCAGCGCGTCATTCAGATAATGAAGTCACTACCTCCGAACGTGATGTCACGGGGGACCGGGCGGCTCGTGCACGGCTCACCATCCTATTGCTCGCCGTGGCTTTATGCATTGCGGCACTGTTCAGCCTGACAGCAGGTGCTTCGGATGCGTCCGTGCTTTCTGTGCTGCGCGCTCTGACCTCCTCCGGCGCAGCCGAAGGTGCGGATGCATTTCGTCGCGATCATCTGATCATCATGGAAATCCGCCTGCCGCGTATCGTCATGGGCATGTTGATCGGGGCTGGGCTCGCCGTTTCCGGGGCTGTGATGCAGGGCCTGTTTCGCAATCCGCTGGCCGATCCGGCGCTTGTCGGTGTGTCTGCCGGTGCCGGCCTTGGCGCAGTATCGATGATCGTTCTGGGTGGCACTTTTCTTGCACCCGTTATTGCGATCCTCGGTGTCTATGCGTTGCCTCTGGCCGCATTTCTGGGCGGTCTTGCCAGTACTTTGCTGCTCTATCGTGTCGCGACGCGTCGCGGACGCACATCTGTTGCAACCATGCTGCTTGCAGGTATTGCACTTGGTGCCCTGGCGGGCGCTGCGACCGGCGCGCTCATCTATCTGGCCGATGACCGGCAGTTGCGGGATCTGACATTCTGGGGCCTCGGTTCGCTTGCTGGTTCTACCTGGGCAAAGATTGGCGCTGCAGGGCCAGTCATCGCCATCATTCTGGTGGTTTCACCTTTGCTCGCTCGTGGTCTCAATGCACTGGCTTTGGGTGAGGCTGCTGCTGGTCATCTTGGCATTCAGGTGCAGCGCATCAAAAACATCGCCATCGTCACGGTGGCTGCTGCTACCGGCGCAACGGTGGCCGTTGCAGGCGGGATCGGCTTTATCGGCATTGTTGTGCCGCATATGCTGCGCCTCAGCATCGGGCCGGACCATCGTTATCTCCTGCCAGCGTCAGCTTTGTTGGGCGCTGCGCTTCTGCTTCTGGCGGATGCGGTAAGTCGCACGATTGTGGCTCCGGCAGAATTGCCGATCGGCATCATCACCGCGCTTTTCGGCGCACCGTTCTTCCTCTGGATATTGCTGCGCCAGCGCGGCCTGCTTGATCTGTGAGGCTATCATGATTGAAACAAAGGCATTGGGCGTAAGCCTGTCGGGCAAGACCATCATCAGCGACATCGCTTTTTCGGCGGAGCCGGGCGAGGTGACCGCCATCGTGGGGCCGAATGGTTCCGGCAAGACCACGCTGTTGCGCGCACTTTCCGGCGACATCGCTTACAAAGGAACCGCCTATCTGGATGGCCAGTCCTTCGCTGAAATCAAGCCGTGGCAGATGGCGGCGCGCCGGGCAGTGCTTCCGCAGGCAAGCGCCTTGTCGTTTCCCTTCACGGTTCGCGAGATCGTAAAGATCGGGCTTACCGGCGGCTATAGCGGCGTTTCTCGTGATGAAGAAAAGCGCTTGCCCGATCTCGCCCTGCAAAGGGTTGATCTCGCTGGCTTCGGTGGTCGGCTTTATCAGGAACTTTCCGGCGGAGAACAGCAGCGGGTACAGCTTGCACGCGTTCTTTGCCAGGTCTGGAAACCGGTCGTGGACGGCAAGCCGCGGTATCTCTTTCTGGACGAGCCGATTTCAAGTCTCGATATCCGTCACCAGATCGTGGTGATGGAGATTGCGAAGGATTTTGCCGCAGCAGGTGGTGGGGTGATCGCCATCCTGCATGATCTCAACCTGACTGCCATGTTTGCCGACCGTATCGCGGTCATGAACAGGGGCAAGCTCGACGCGATGGGCACGCCGCGCGAAGCATTGACCGACGAGCGGCTCGAACGTGTTTATGAATGCTCGTTGCGCGTGGGCGTTCCGCCGGAAAAGGGTGTTCCTTTCGTATTGCCGCAATCTGCGTATCGCGCAGCCGCAAAATAAGAAAGTCCGGCATAAAGCCGGACCTTTTCGTTTCTGGTCTTGCGGTGAACTATCAGCTAGCTACGCGCTCTTCTTCCATTTCATCGAGACCAAGCAAGTGCCGCACATTCGGGCGCGCCTTGACGAGGTCTGCAATGCTGTACTTCATCAGCACGCCGAAAAAGGCATTGAGCGCTTCGCGGAGCGCTGAATTTAGCGCGCAGCTATCAACGAGCGGGCATTCGGTGGCTTCATTTTCGAAGCACTCTGCCATGGCGAAGTTTTCTTCGGTTACACGCACGACGTCGAACAGCGAAATGTCTTTTGCGGCACGTCCGAGGCGCACGCCGCCATTGCGGCCGCGTACAGTTTCCACGAGTTTATGCTCAACCAGTGGCTGAAGAATCTTGAACAAAAACAGTTCAGAGACACCGTAGGCACGCGCAATTTCTGGAATGCGGCTGAGCTTGCCGTCATTGGCAGCGCAGTACATGAGCATACGAACGGCATAATTCGTCTGGCGGGTAAGACGCATCACTGTTCCTTTCAACACGTCTCGGAGCGATTCCATGCCTCGATAGTGAGGACGATGATGCTCCAATCCTTGAGTCCGCAATTCCTAACCGAAAGCGGCGTATTCCTTGTTTCGGTTTGTTTCGGAGTTGCTCCAAAATTCTGGTCTTGTCGCATTTTCGATCCAGAAAGGTTCAAGGCTCAATCGGATCATGCGCTAAAGCGGATATCTGTTTCTTAACCCACTTTAGAATCATTCTTAAAATATATGAAGTCTTTTCTCACCTTTAAAGGGGAAAAGTTGTTACCGGCATCAATTAACTGCGAGTTCCTCCCAGATCCGCTGCGACAGCCCATTTCGGCCTACTGGCAGACGTCTATCCATTCGGCACTGACCAGTTCCGCCATTTTGTGCGGAGCAATGCGTACGGCGCTGTTGGTCGCCCCGGCGGCAGGCACGACTTCCTCGAAACTCTTCAATGATACATCGCAGTAAACGGGCAGGGCGCTTGGCAGACCGAATGGACATACACCGCCGACCGGATGGCTGGTTTCAGCAAGAACGGTTTCGGCATCCAGCATGCGCGGCTTGGTTCCAAACTGATCCTTGAACTTGCGATTATCGATACGCGCATCACCACGCGTAACGATGAGTATCGTCTGGTCCTTGGCCGAAAAAGAAAGTGTCTTGGCAATCTGCCCTGGTTCAACACCATGGGCTTCGGCGGCAAGAACGACTGTGGCGGTGCTCGTCGGCAGTTCGATCACTTCGATTTCAGGCGCTTTTGCTGCAAAAAATGCCTTTACGGAATCCAGACTCATAGCTTCCCATCTTCTTATTTTGATTATTATACTCATGTTTAAGCTGCAATATGGCGAAGGACAAGCCCGGTCGCTTCCTTGCGGCGTTTTGACAATAAATTTCTATCAGATCGAGGTCTCGAACTGCAACAATGCAGAAAACCGGTGGGCAAGGCAGATGAGGTGGAAGGGGCTCATAACACGGCAGCCTTTGGCCGCGTGTTATGAGCAGGTATTGAGACTGGCTTCAGAGATCGACCGGACGGCCTGAGGCTTCTTCCTCCAGGGTTACCGCTACATCGGCATTGGCAGAAAGTCTCACCTTGTCGCCTTCGACGTCGGCAACAAAACCGAGTTCGATATAATGATGGTGGTCGCTGTGCAGGCCGGAATTATCGGTTTTTTTCAGCTTGATGCGGTTATCTTCAATGTGGTCGACTGTGCCGACATGCACGCCATCGGCGCCGATGACTTCCATGTCTTCCTGGATTTTGTGTTGCATGGGGATTCCTCCGTGTTGAATCATGCCGGAACGGCAATCTGCGATTGAGGCTGCTTGAGAGAATCTAGCGCGGTTTCTACCGCTGGCCATGGCGCTGGCATTGAAAGTTGCATTTTCGACGGCCGGATCAAGTTCCTGAGATCTAGTCCTGCTGCTAATTTCGTTTGCCGGGACAGAATGCTAGCAAATGAAACAGTGCACGTTGACGCGAGAAGAAAAACTGCTAAGAAGTCACTCGCTGAGCGATTGGGCGCAAATCGATAGCTTGCTTCGGTTTGCTGCTTTTGCACAATGCGGAAAAGCATAGATAAAACAATTGCCTGGAGGGGTGGCCGAGCGGTTTAAGGCACCGGTCTTGAAAACCGGCGTGCAGGAGACTGTACCGTGGGTTCGAATCCCACCCCCTCCGCCATTGTTTCTCACATATTGCTCATGATGCTTCTTCTTCGATCACATTCTGTGCGACCTGCTCAATACCGCCGTTGAAGCGTTCTGCGGCGAGAAGTCCGAGCCATACGGCGATCAGGCAAAGCACGACCGAAAAGCCGATATTGAATAGAGCTTTTCCGGGTTGGCCAGCGCGTAGAAGATCCATTGTCTGCAGACTGAAAGACGAGAAAGTGGTGAAACCGCCGCACACGCCAACCATAAAGGCGATGCGCCAGATTTCCGGTACAGGAAAACGGCCCTGTTCCAGCGTCAATGCGCCGAAGAACGAAATTGCGAAAGAGCCGACAATATTGATGACGATGGTTCCCCAGGGAAGCTCACGGCTTATAGGTAACATCAACACGGCCAACCAGTATCGCGCGACGCTTCCGATCGCTCCGCCGAGCGCCACCATCAGGGTTGCTTGCATTGTTCTGTGTCCATTTGCTCATGATGCTTCTTCTTCGATCACATTCTGTGCGACCTGCTCAATACCGCCGTTGAAGCGTTCTGCGGCGAGAAGTCCGAGCCATACGGCGATCAGGCAAAGCACGACCGAAAAGCCGATATTGAATAGAGCTTTTCCGGGTTGGCCAGCGCGTAGAAGATCCATTGTCTGCAGACTGAAAGACGAGAAAGTGGTGAAACCGCCGCACACGCCAACCATAAAGGCGATGCGCCAGATTTCCGGTACAGGAAAACGGCCCTGTTCCAGCGTCAATGCGCCGAAGAACGAAATTGCGAAAGAGCCGACAATATTGATGACGATGGTTCCCCAGGGAAGCTCACGGCTTATAGGTAACATCAACACGGCCAACCAGTATCGCGCGACGCTTCCGATCGCTCCGCCGAGCGCCACCATCAGGGTTGCTTGCATTGTTCTGTGTCCATTCAATAATGGATAGAGCTTCGGTCAGTTACCTTTGGAAGCTTGACATGGCATCCCGCTTCGAGAGGTCTTGCGACGCACTCTTCTCCTGTTTCAATTCAAGCAGGAGTCATCAGCCAATTGGTGGCAGTTTCGGGAGAACCCCATTCCCATCATGCACGGCAAGTACCGCTGTGCGTTTATACAGAATAGTGACGGCAGCCGTCAATCTGAGGGGCCACGATCAGCGCCGCAACTATTATAAGCGGTCGTCAGGAGAGGGCGCCCCTTTGCTGCGTCCCAGGCGCCGTCTTGCGGCATCGCTCGCCCGATAGATGAATGATGCGGGCTCTGGCAAGGTACGTCGCATGAAGGCGACCTTACGCAGATAGTTGTCGATTTTCCAGGTTGCCCATGTACCGCCGCGGAAATAGGCAACGTCGCCAGCCCGCAAAGTGCGGGTCCCGCCATCTGCGTCGGTAACGTGTACTTCGCCTTCCAGAATATAGACGGTTTCATCCCAGCCGAAATACCAGCGGAATGTGCCCGCAGTGCAATCCCAGATCGCGGTGTAGGCGGCGCGATCTTTGCTTGCCGATTGCTCGCAGGCTCGCGCCTGCGGATTACCTTCAAGTATCCAATCGGGATTGATTGGCGCGGACTTGAGTTCCATCTCCATGGCATTGTCGGAGGTCACAGCTGGTCCGGCAGGTGCAACGAAGACTCGCGGCATTGTCCGAGCTATAGCAAGGACGGCACTTGCAAACATGAATTTCCAAGCCATGGTTTTCCCCGATAGATAGGCGCATTTCAGGATAGCGGCTATTTGTCAGAAATAGGTTAAACTATTGAGGAAAATTGCTCTTTCCGGGGAGCTAATTCGTTACTTTGGGGCGGCAGAGTTTCCACATCAGCGGGACAGCGAAAATCGCGATCGCACCAAAGCAGGCAAAGAACGGCCCATATCCGAAATGCTGCGCCAGAAAGCCAGATGCGACGCCACCCGCCATGCTGACAAGAGCATCCATGCACTGGAACAAGGTGAAGTCCACACCTGCTTGTTTTGGATCTGACCAATGCATGAATTGGGCATAAAGAGCGACAAAACCGAGTGCTACCACACCTGACGAGCTAATCACTGCAACGGCAATGAGTGCAATGCCTGCGTTCTTGTCAGCTGAATGCAGAGCAAAGAACAGGAAACAGAACGCCTGAAGCAACAGAGCCGCCGCCAGAATGCTGCGAACTCCGAAAGCGCGAACCAGCCCGCCGCCTGCCAATGCAGCAGCAAGGCCCAAAAACATGCTGCCGGCTCCGTTCAGGATACCGACGGTGGTGAGATCCAGACCTGCATCGATGAGAAATGGTCCGAGCATTGCCAGACCAGTCTTTTGCGCAATCACGTAGACTGCTGCAGCTGCGAGACCGCGTCTGATCTCCGGTCGCCGCCACGCGGCCAGCAGGGAAGGGGTGTGCGAACGGTCTTCTGCTGTGTCCCGCCCGCGTGACAAGAAAGCGAAAGGCAAACCAAGCATCACCAGAACTGCTGCCATCGTCCAGATCGCAATATGCCATCCAAACCTGTCGACAAGGATGAGAAAGGCGCCGGCACCGATGGCCGACCCCAGATAGGCACCACCCACCTGAGCCGCATTGCCCCAACCGTAGTTTTCCGGCGACAGGCTTTGAACGGCATAGCTGTCGCAGGCTATGTCGACGGTGGCTGTGGCAAAGGCCACAACCGCTAGAATACCGAGCAGCAGATAGACTTGACCCGGATCGATGAAGCCGATGACAAGCAGGCAGAGAACGGACAGGAATCCGCCGCCCAGAATGATGGTGGCGGTTCGGGTTCTACCTGCTGGCGGCAGCCGGAAACGTTCCACTGTGGGTGCCCAGAGAAATTTGAGCGCCCAAGGCAGAATGATAAGCGAAACAAGGCCGATTTGGTCGAGCGATACGCCGTTGTCGCGCATGATCGCCGGTAAGCCCGTCCACGTCATGCCGCCAATTACGCTTTGGGCAATATAAAGCCCGCTGATCGTCGCGAACACGGCGACCGGCGATGGTGCTTTGTCGATCCGTTCCATCTTGTTCATCAGAAGCGGTAACGCAGACTACCGAAAACCTGACGGCCATCCTGCTGATAGCAATAGCCCGAGGTACAGACCGGATCGCGATTGTCGAAGATATTCTTGGCATTGACCTGCAGCAGAACGCCTTCAAGCTTCGGATTCTGATAGCCGAAATCGTAGGAAACGGCGGCGTCGACCATGATGCGTGAATCGTTCTTGAAGCTGTTCTGGTCGTCGCCGTAACTTGAGCTGACGTAGCGAACGCCGGAACCAAGACCAAGACCCGCGAGAACGCCATTTTCGATCTTGTAATTGCCCCAAAGCGACAGCACGTCATTCGGTGTGCCGGAAAGTTCGTTTCCAACGGTGCCTTCGGCTCCCTTGTCGATCTTGACCCGCAGGTGTGTATAGGAGGCGATAACACCGATGCCATTATCGAGCGTGGCATTGGCTTCAAGCTCGAACCCGCGTGAGTTCAGGTCGAGCTGGCGCTGTTTGTTGATGCCCGAAGACGCATCGAGCACGATGCCATCCTTTTGGTCGATATCGAAGAGGGCAGCGCTAATAACGGCATTGTAGCCGGGAATCTCGTATTTGACGCCGATCTCTTTCTGCCGACCTATGGTCGGATTTGCGACGCGCTTGTCGTCACTCATAACATCGTCATAGACGAAACCGATATTGGGCGAGAACGAGGTCGAATAGTTGACATAGGGAATGAAACCCCATTCGGTCTTGTAAGCGACACCAATGCGGCCGGAGAATGCGCTGTCGTCCTGTTTGCTGTCGGTGTAGTCAGCGTCCGTGGTCGTAGACTTCACCCAGTCATAGCGGCCGCTGCCGAACAGGGTCAGGTTGTCCCATTCGATCTGGTCGTGTGCATAGACGCCGACCTGATTCATCTTCTGCGCGCCGTTGAACGGCACATCCATGGCGCGAATATCTTCGACGGACACATAGGAGAGGCCGCTATAAGCCTTGTAATCCGACCACGCATAATCAATGCCAGTAATTGCCTTGTGGGTTAGAGGGCCGGTTTCGAAATCGAATTGCGCCATCGTATCGACGACGAAGTTCTTCATGCGCTCCTTGTAGTGGCCCCAATAGCGGGCAAGGTCGGCGCTGCCTTCCTGCGGATAATGACCGCTATATTCGAGGTCGGCGTCCACGTCGCTATAGCGGACATTCTGACGAACCGTCAGCAGATCGTTGAAGCGATGCTCGAACTCGTAGCCGATGCGACCCTGCTTTTGCACGAAGTCATTATAGTTTGGATCGCCTTCGTAAAGGTCGGAAACCTCGCCATAGGACGGATTGTAGAATGCTGCGGTACCACCGGTGACAGAGCGGGAGAATTCGCTGAGGAATGTGAAGCGCGTATCTTCATCCGGCTTTATCGTGAAGGCTGGCGCGATGTAATATTTGTCGTCTGGATAGCCGGGCAGTTCCGTATCGCTTATGCGACCTAAGCCAGTAACGCGATAGAGAAGCGTTTTGTCTTCATTGGCAGGACCGGATACGTCGAAAGCCGCCTGATAGCGATTGTGATTGCCGAATAGCAGTTCGACTTCACGGAACTCTTCATCCTTCGGGCGCTTGGTGACAACGTTGACGATGCCACCGGGACCGCTCACACCGTAAAGAGAGGAGGCAGGTCCTTTCAGGACGGTTATGCCCTCAATACCGTAAGGTTCGGTTTTCAGCCAGGCGGACGGGCCATTGATGATGCGCAAGCCATCCCTGAACATGCCGGTATAATAGGCGGGGAAACCGCGCAGATAGAACGCGTCGTAACGTGTGTCGAAACCGAAATTGTTCGGGTTGGCGCTTGCCGTATAGCTCAACGCATCATTGAGTGTGACTGGTTTCTGATCTTCTAACTGGCGCTGCGTGATGACCGAAATGGATTGGGGGATCTTGACGATGTCCGTGTCGATCTTGGTGCCTTCTCGATCCTTTTTGGCAACGTAACCGTCCTGCACGAGCGTGTCGTTACTTTGTGACTGGATCGTAACCGTATCGAGAATGAGTGGTTGTGCGCTATCCTGAGCAAGCGAAATCGCAGTCGATGCCAAAAGGGTGGAGCAGGTCAAAGCAAGATTCAGCCGACCATGATAGGAATTGAAGCGCATACGTTTCCCTCTGATTATAGGCTTATACGCCGTGAGAGCCCCGTTCCAACGACGTAAATAGGAGTTCGAGACTCCACTATAAAATGGAGTGTAAAAGTCAACAATAATTAGTGGGCAATCTATCGCGAAATGGGAGGTCAATCCGATCGTTGCGATCAATCTGCAACAGTTTGCCTGCATGGCCGCAACTCTGTCTGGTGAGGGCATAATTGCTTGCGAACAGAGGTTGTGGTGCATGCTCGACACTGATTCCGGTTTTTTCTGCCGGTAAACGTCAAAGAAGCGCTCTCCGGCAACTTAAACCGCAATGTAGCCATTTAGCGTCAGCCAAAAGTGTAGGATAGGCAGCCAAGTCAGCCACGAAAATTAGGACCATTTGGTCGAGAGCCGGGTTCCCGCGCAAACCCATTCTAAATTAAATCTATAATATCTATAGACATTGAAAACTAATTCCAGCTGCCGTAAGAATTTAAAAGATCCCTATCGTTTCAAAATCGGTATAACCATATGAAAAGACGAGATTTTATCAAGCTTTTGCTTGCGGTTGCACTGGCGGGTACGTTTCAGGTTACTTCCCATGCGCAGACGAACAATTCGACAAAACTGGTCGTCGCGGATCAGAGCGAGTTCGTGCGTAATCTGCTGGATGCAAGCGGAGAGAGAAGCAAGCTCCAGTTTGACATCGAGTTTCCCAATTTTGCCGGTGGTCCAGCGATCTACGAGGCAATCCGCGCCGGTGCGCTGGATATCGCCTATGTCGGCGACACGCCGCCCATTCAGGCACGCGCTGCAGGAACGCTTCTGCCTATTATCGGTACTTTCACCCGAGAACTGGCCACATATCGGCTGACGACCAGACCCGGTCTCGTCATCAACAAGCTCTCCGAACTGAAGGGCAAGAAGGTCAGTTATATTGAGGGCTCGGGGCGGCAGGTGTACCTGACCGAGGCGCTCAACCGTGCCGGACTCAGCCTGAAGGATGTGGAACTCGTCAATCTCCGCGTCGCAGATCTTCCCGATGCCGTTCGTTCCAGCACGGTCGATGTGGCGGTGCTGCAGGAGCCGCACATAACGCGGTTGGTGAAACAGGTCGGTGCATCTCCGGTCCTCGATCCGGAAGAACGTCGTCTTCTTCCCAGCACTTCCTATTTTTATGCCCGTCCCGATGTTCTTGCCGACCCGGAAAAATCCGCAGCAATCCGCGAATTCCTGGCGGCATTTGTCAGGGCAGCGAAATGGAGCAATGAAAACGAGGAAAGCTGGGCCAAGTTCTACTACACAGATTTCCAGCGCGTCGATCCGGCCGATACGGCAGCGATCCTAGCGGCACAGTCCCCGCTTGTCCTGCAAACGTCTGCAGAGGCAATCCCTCATCATCAGAAGCTGATCGATATTCTTTATCAGGCAGGTTCGATCAAGGAGCGTTTCGACGCCAGGCAATCCTTTGTCGATACCTATGACGACGTGATCGCCGCAGAGCGTTGAGCGCAAGATATCAGCGAGGAGATCCCATGACTGATATGATAGCCAATGTATTCGTCCCCAAGGCCGGCAGGCTACGCTCCGGCAAGGGCGAAACCCGGTCAAGCCGACGGCATGGCGGTCAGTTGGCGCCCAGGCGACTGCCCGGCGGCATGCGGCTTCTTGGACCGATAATCGTGCTGCTCTTATGGGAAGCCACTTCGCGCCTAGGGCTGGTTTCGCCGAGTACACTTGCCGCTCCCTCGACCGCATTTGTCACCGGCTATCAAATGTTTGCCGATGGCACGCTGCTACCGCACCTTCTCGCCTCTGCCGCACGTGCCTATTCCGGTCTGTTTCTGGGCGTGCTCGCTGGTGTCGCGTTGGCGCTTCTCTCCGGTCTCACACGCAGCGGTGAAGCGCTGATCGACGGGCTGGTTCAGATCAAACGGGCTGTTCCCACGCTTGCACTTATTCCTCTGGTCATCATCTGGCTTGGCATCGGCGAGGCGATGAAGGTCTTCCTGATTTTCACCGCCGTCCTGGTGCCGGTCTATATCAATACCCATGCAGCGCTTCGCGGTATCGACATCGCCTATATCGAGCTTGCCCGCACGCTTGGCCTTACCCGCAGCGAATTCATTCGCAAGGTCGCACTTCCAGGGGCATTGCCCGGCTTTTTTGTGGCTCTGCGACTGGCCGTCGCTCTTTGCTGGACAGCCCTGGTGGTGCTGGAACTCATCAATACCCAGACGGGCATCGGCTATCTCATGAACCGTGCCCGTGACTGGGGGCAGACTGATATCATCGTCGTCGGCATCATCATTTATGCCGTGCTTGGTCTCGTATCGGATGCGGTTGTTCGCTTTGTCGAAGCGCGAGCTCTGTCCTATCGGAGGTCGCTCGGTTCATGAACACTCACATCAAGACACCTCCGGCAGTCGTTCTGCGGAATATCTCGCGCGGCTTTCGCGGCAAAACCGTCCTCGAACATATTTCGCTGGAAATCCCGCAGGGGCAGTTCGTTTCGCTGCTGGGTGAATCTGGTTCGGGCAAGACAACGCTCCTGCGCGCATTGGCCGGTCTTGATGATGATGCGGAAACTGAAGGCCATTTCGTGGTTCCGGTCAGCATGTCGGTTCTCTTTCAGGATTCACGGCTGCTGCCATGGATGAAAGTGCTGGACAATGTCACCTTGGGACTGCGCAGTCCCGATCCGGCGGAAGCCGCCCGTGCCATGCTGGAAGCAGTCGGTCTGGGCGACAAGGCCGACGTATGGCCAGCCACCTTGTCGGGCGGCCAGAAACAGCGGGCGTCGCTGGCACGTTCGCTTCTGCGCGAACCGGAACTGTTGCTGGCTGATGAACCCTTCGGCGCACTCGATGCACTGACGCGCATGCGCATGCATGCCTTGCTGTTCCGGCTGATCGAGACAAGAAGGCCAACCGTCATTCTGGTGACGCATGATGTCGATGAAGCCTTGCTGCTCTCGGACCGCATTCTGGTCCTGAAAGATGGGCGTATCGCCGAAGATCACGCAGTTGATCTGCCGCATCCGCGCCGTACCCACCTCGATAAATTCACCGCTCTCCGACAGAGGCTACTGCAAAGTCTCGGTGTGGAAGGCAATGCTCTTTAAAGGAACTCGCCATGTCGAGAAAACTGCACCTGAACCTGTTTCTCATGTCTCGTGGCCATCATGAGGGCGCGTGGCGGCATCCGTCGTCTTCGCAAAAATCCCTAACCGATCTCGAACTTTATATCGAAGCGGCCCGGATCGCCGAAGCGGCCAAATTCGATGCGGTCTTTCTGGCGGATACGCTTGTTGCCCCCAACAGCAGCGGGCTCGCGGCTTCCGGGGCACTCGAACCGATAGTGTTGTTGTCGCTTCTCGCCGGAAAAACGCAACGCATTGGTCTTATCGGCACGGCTTCCACGACCTATAGCTTGCCCTATACGCTGGCACGCCAGTTTGCGACGCTGGATCATCTTTCCCAAGGACGCGCTGGCTGGAATATCGTCACATCCTGGGCTGCCGAGGCTGGAGCCAATTACGGCCTGCAGCAGAATGTCGACCATGCCGACCGCTACAAGATTGCGGAGGAGTTTGTCGAGGCCGTTGACGCGCTGTGGCGCAGTTTTCCGGCCGATGCCGTTCAAGACGATAGGGAAAGTGGGCAATATCTCGACCCTTCGCGGATAAAGCCAGTCAATTTCACCGGACGCCATTATCGGACTGCTGGACCGCTCAATGTGCCGGAAGGGCCGCAGGGCAGACCTGTCTATATTCAGGCGGGGCAATCGGATGCTGGTCGCGGCTTTGCCGCCAAATGGGCGGAGGCAATTTTCACCGCTCACATGACCAAGGAATCGGCGCGTGACTTCTACACGGATGTAAAGGGCAGGGCTGCGGCCTATGGACGGCAGAACGACGATATCGCCATTCTGCCTGGCCTGAGCGCTGCAGTTGGATCAACTGAAGCAGAAGCGGAACGTGTATGGGAAGAGCTTGATGCCTTGACCAGTACCGATGTCGGCCTCTCACGGCTGTCAGCTCGCTTTGGTGGTCACGACTTTTCTGCCGTACCTCTGGATCGTCCATTGAAGGCTGGAGATTTCCCCGATCCGGAAGCCGTGCAGGCATCAAAAAGCCGCGTCATCGGCTATATCGAGATGTCTTTGCGCGAGGGCCTCACATTGCGGCAGCTGTTGCGCAAACTCGCCGGTGCGCGTGGCCATTTCGCGACGGCTGGCACGCCGGAACAGATCGCGGGCACAATCGAAGACTGGTTCAGTTCGGGCGCTGCGGACGGCTTCAACGTAATGCCGCCAATCATCACCAGCCAGTTCGAGCTTTTCACGACGGAGGTGGTCCCGATTTTGCAGAAGCGCGGTCTTTTCAGGGAAGAATACGAGGGTTCGACGCTTCGCTCGCATCTGGGTCTGAAGCCGGTAGGCCCAAGGGAACTGCTGGCCAAGTCGGCTTGAGCCGTGCCGCCGTCAGTATTTTCGGTGTTAAAGCAAGCATATCCGCAGAGATAGCGCAGTTTTCTAAATTTCTTTCGAACTATGGAAAGAACAATCTCGGTCGGCATTTCCTCGCATGCTAGAAATTGTCGAGTTCGGTTTATGAGAGGACCTGGCGTGGTATCAACGGTGACATATCTGCGCGACAGCGCGTCCCGCTATATTGATGAACCGGAAGATATTGAGGTTTCTCCTGGTGAACTGAAAGCTGCAATGCGCCAACTTGCCGGTGGTGTCAGCGTCGTCACGGCAGGTTATGACGATGGCCGCACGGGTGCGACAGTGACATCGGCCACTGCTCTTTCAGTTGAGCCACCGACGATCATCGTAAACATCAATCGCGGTTCGTCGGTCTGGTCGGCGATTAGTCGCCACAACCATTTCTGCGTGAATGTTTTGTCCTCCGGCCAGCAGTCGATTGCTGATCGTTTTGCCGGCAAGGGCGGCATCAAGGGGAATGCCCGGTATGCAGGTGCTGAATGGTATTCGCTTGAAAGCGGAGCGCTGGCGCTGACAGGCGCTCTGGCGTCGGTCGATTGCGCGGTGGAAGACGTCATCGAGCGTCATACCCATGCAATCGTGATCGGGCGTGTTCTGAAGATCGTCACCGGTTCCGGTGAACCGCTCCTGTATCACAATGGCAGCTATCGGCTTCTGGACGTCGTATCAGGCGCTTAACCGGGCCCAGGTCGGCGCGGAACTGTCGTCTTCCAGTCCACCGTTGCGGGTAAATTGTTCAAGCGTCATCGTATCGAGAACGCCTGCTATTGCTTCGCGCACGAGCAGCATGGAGCGACGTACCTGGCAGGCGCGGTGATCCTCGCAGTCGTCGCAAGGCTCATACGCTGTGCGGCTGGCACAACGGATCGGCGCCAGAGGTCCGTCCAGAACACGGACGACTTGTCCGATGGTGATTTCGGACGCGGGCTTCGACAGGCTATAGCCGCCTCCGGGACCCTTTTTGGAGCGCAGAATGCCATTATTGCGCAATTCCAGCAGGATTGCGTCGAGAAATTTCTTCGAAATATTATTCCGTGCGGCAATTTCAGCGACGAAGGCGCTTTCACCCGGCTCAAGCGCGGCGAGATGAGCCAGAGCCTTCAAACCGTATTTACCCTTCTTGGTAAGCATGCGCACTCCGCCGATGTTTCGCCGGGATGCTTTTGCATGAAATCGAGAGAATTGATAGTCTATTGCAATTGGCCGAGTGTCGCAGGAGCGCGAGCGTTTCAACCGATTTCGCGCGATGCAACAGGTGTATGATAGTAAAGCGGAAAGATCAGGCCGTAAGGAACGGTTACGACATCCGCCATTTGATCGTCGGTTGGGCGATCATCACTCAACTTTTCGCGGCCCGAATAGCTGGCGTCCATGTCAGCTTCCGACAGCAGGAAGATAAACGCGCTCCAAAGCAGAAACGGGAGCAGGGCGATGGCGATATAAACGTAGCTCGTATCCATGCCGTGATGGTGGGCTACGGGGCCTTGTTCATCAAGGAACAGACTTCTCAAGTTTGATGGCTTTGAGGTCGGATTTTGCTTTTGTGGATCGCCACCGGAATTTTCTCCGGTGACGAAATCTCATGCGCCGACTATGCCGTCACTATGGGCAGGCAGCTCGAAGAGGCGGGCGCCATTGTCGGTTCCCTTTTCTTCGTAACCGATAATTTTGAACCATTTCACGATATCGGAACGGTCGAGCCAGCTTCGCGAATGAATAGGCAGATCGCCCGCCAAAGCCTGAATCTGCCGGATGTGCTGTTTGCAGAAGCGCACCGTATTTCGGTTGAAGAACTCTTCCTTCGCCGCAAAAAGCGTGTCAGTGGCGCCATCTCCCTCGTGCCAGGCGATGATTGCGACAACCTTGTCGTTCTGTAGTAAAGCGTGCGCCCGGCCTTCCCGCAAGTTCATCATCAGATTGTCATAGGCGGCCTTGGTATCTTTGCCGGCTGCGATGTACTCGATTGCCATGCGTCTTGAAAGGTCGTGAAAAACGCTCTCAAGATCACCGACAGTCGCTGTGCGTGCCTTCATTTTTCTGACCTCCCTTCGTTTCACTTCCGTCGCGTAGAAATCGCGACGCACCATAATGGCCACTTCCGGCCATCGCTTTCAACGTGAAAAGTCCTTGCCGGTTCCGGCTAGGCGAAGTGAATTTTGCAGTGAGAGGGGCTCGAAACCGCAGGTCTGGGAAAATAGGCAGTGAACTAAGCCGGCATTCACGCGATTGTGAAAACCGTGCTCGAAGTGGTATCACGAGGCCTGATTTTCGTCGTTCTTCGGGCCTTTCCGAATTGCGCTAAGGCTCTAGTTTTATAATGAACTCCGGTTGGTTATGCACAACTAGGGTACAAGTTATTTGAACTATTCTGGAGGTATGTGTATCCAGCGTATATGTTTCTCGTCTGCGTATCGTGGAATTTTCTCGGAAACACCTCAAAAAGTCTTACCCACCAAATCGGCAGGAAACGACAATGACCGACCTTCCCGGATATCCGAGTCGGCGCAGTTTTCTGAAAGCCTCCGCGGCAAGCGTGATGCTTTCAGGGCTCGCTGTCTCAGCCAAAGCGGAGCCACAAACTCCCCCGGTTCCGCTTGAAGAATATGAACGTCAATATTTCAATGAAGTTGAATGGGCTTTCATTCTCGCCGCGACGGCGCGACTGATCCCGTCCGAAGGGGATGGCCCCGGCGCCATCGAAGCCCGTGTTCCCGTATTCATCGATCTCCAGCTTGCCGGCGATTTCGGTCGCGCGGATGATTGGTACATGGTCGGTCCCCACGATCCTTCCGCCGATCCGACGCGTGGCTGGCAGACACCCCTCAATCCGGCGCAAATTTACCGGCAGGGCATTCCTGCCTTCAATGCGTGGTGCGAACAAAAGCATGGCGCAGCTTTCTCTGCCCTGACGGCTGAACAGCAGGACGCCGCTTTGACCTCGTTGCAGAAGGGGGAGGTCGGCCTACAGCCTGAACTGCGCGACTTCTTTACGCTTCTCTTGCAGAACACCAAGGAAGGCTATTTCGCCGATCCGATGTATGGCGGCAATCACGGCATGCAGGCGTGGAGCTATATCGGCTTCCCCGGTGCGCGCGGCAGCTACAAGGAATGGGTCGAACGCTATAATGTTCGCTATCCACTAGGCCCGATTTCGATCAAGGGCGAGAGGGCTTAACGATGGCACGTCAGGAAAAGAAAAAAGACGTGGTCGTCGTCGGCCTCGGCTGGACCGGCGCCATTCTGTCCATGGAACTGGCTCAGGAAGGGCTTGAAATCGTCGCGCTTGAGCGCGGCCACGACCAGAACACGGTCCCCGATTTCAAATATCCCAACATGATAGACGAGCTGAAATATGGCGTGCGCCTCAAGCTGATGCAGCGCGCCAGTCAGCAGACAGTCACGATCCGGCGCAACGAGAACGAAATTGCATTGCCTTATCGCAGCTTCGGCTCGTTCCTGCCGGGCAATGGCGTCGGCGGAGCGGGTACGCACTGGAACGGGCTGAACTGGCGTCCGCAGCCGGAAGAGCTGCGCCTGCGCTCCTATGTAAGGGAACGCTGGGGTGAGCAGATCATTCCGGAAGACATGCTCCTGGGCGATTATCCAATCCATTACGACGAGCTGGAACCGTTCTTCGACCGCTTCGAGCGCATTGCCGGCATTTCCGGCAAGGCTGGCAATCTCAAGGGCAAGACCGTCGAAGGCGGCAATCCGTTCGAAGGATGGCGTTCAAACGACTATCCGATGCCGCCAATGCACACGACCTGGGACGGACGGAAATTTGGAGATGCCGCCCAAAGCATGGGGTATCACCCGTTCCCGTCGCCGGGTGGTATCGCGTCGACGGCCTATGTCAACGAATATGGCATGCAGATGGGGCCGTGCAATCATTGCGGTTTCTGCGAGCGTTTCGGCTGCTACCAGTATTCCAAGTCTTCGCCGCAGACGGCAATTCTCGATGCACTGAAACGCATGCCGAACTTCTCCTATCGCACGGAGTCGGAAGTTCTGCGCGTCGAAATGGCGCCGGATGGCAAGACGGCTACAGGCGTGACCTATTTCGACGAGGCGACGCAGGAAGAGGTGTTCCAGCCCGCCGATATCGTTATTCTTGCGTCCTTCTCGCTCAACAATGTGCATCTGGCGCTGCTTTCCGGCATCGGCCAGCCATACGACCCGGCGACGGGCGAAGGTGTGACGGGGCGTAATTATGCCTATCAGATGAATGGCGGCGTGACGCTCTTCTTCAAGGATGAAGAGTTCAATCCGTTCATCGGCACCGGCGCGAACGGCATGTGCATCGACGATTTCGGTGTCAATCAGATCGATTTCGGACGGGAAGGCTTCATCGGCGGTTCGTACTGGCGCGCAGGCCAGACCAACGGCCAGCCGATCCGCAGCATGCCGCTTCCGTCGGGCACTCCAGCTTGGGGTGGGGCATGGAAAAAAGCCATCGCCGAATGGTACGGCCACGCCATGTCCATCGGCAGCCATGGTTCGCATATGTCCTACCGGACCAACCATCTCGATCTGGACCCGACCTACAAGGACCGTCACGGTCGCCCGCTTATGCGCATGACCTTCAACTGGAATCCGAACGATATCCGGATGACCCAGTACATGAAGACCAAGATGGAAGAGCTGGCGAAGACGATGAATCCGGACCTGCTGCAGTCGTCGTTCAAGAAGGAAGGCGCTCAATACGACGTGCGCCCATACCAGACGACGCACAATACGGGTGGCCATATCATGTCGGAAAATCCGCGTGAGGGCGTGGTCAACCGTTACTCGCAGGCCTGGGACAAGCACAATGTGTTCATGACCGGCGCAGGCAATTTCGTGCAGAATACGCAGTACAATCCGACAGGACTGCTCGGCGGGCTTGCCTATTCGACTGCGCATGCGATCCGCACGCAATATCTGTCCAATCCGCGTCCGCTGATCTGAGGAGAATGGTGATGAAAACTTTTCTTCGCATAATCGGCGTTCTGGTCGTTATCGGGATTATCGCGCTGCTGGCCTTCATCTTCGTGCCGGTACAACTGACCAAGCCGACCAAGGAACTGGCCGCAGACTGGAAGCCCGCTGAAGGGCAGGGCCAGTATGTCATGTATGCCTCCGACTGCATGGCTTGCCATACGGCGGAAGGCGGCAAGCCCTTTGCCGGTGGTCGCCCGATTGCAAGCCCGATGGGCACGATTTGGACGACCAACATCACTCCTGACAAGGAGACCGGCATTGGAAACTGGACACTGGATCAGTTTCGCGCCGCTCTTTATGACGGCATTCGTGCCGACGGCTCGCATCTCTATCCGGCAATGCCATATGAGAACTATCGCAAGCTGACGGAAGAAGACGTCCGTGCGCTGTATGATTATTTCATGCATCAGGTAGAGCCGGTAAACAATGTCGTTCAGGAAACCAAGCTCGGCTTCCCGTTCAACATGCGTTTCGGCATTCGCGCCTGGAACTGGCTGGCTCTTGGCCAGGAAGCAGGCTTCAAGGCCGCCGGCAAATCGGAAGCAGAGGATCGCGGACAATATCTGGTCGAGGGACCGGCGCATTGCGCCGCCTGCCATAGCCCGCGTAATCCGCTGATGGCGCAAAGTGGCACACAGGTCGGTGACAAGGACTTCCTGACCGGCGGTGTTGTCGATGGCTGGAATGCACCGTCCCTGCGCGGTGCCAATTCCGCTCCACAGAAATGGAGCATCGAGGAACTGGCGACCTACCTTGCGACGGGCCGCAATTCATACTCCACAGCCAATGGCGAAATGGGCCTTGCGGTCGAACATTCGTTGCAGCATCTCACCGACGCCGACAATCTGGCGATTGCCGCCTTCCTCAAGGGGATCGACGGCGCAGCCGTCGAAGTGCCGCAGGGTTTTGCTTCAAAGGCGTCGATGGCATTGCCGGCGGCTCCGGCGGATGCCGCCGGTGAAGCAACGACAAAGATGCTGACGGAAGCTTCTCCGGATATGCCTCTTGGTGCGCGTCTCTACATCGATAATTGTGCCGCGTGTCACTTCGTGACGGGCAAGGGCGCGCCGGAAATCTTCCCAGAGCTTGCCGGGAATGATCTTGTGACGGGTTCGGAAACGAAGCCGCTGATCTCGATCATCCTGCACGGTGCCGAGGTTCCGTCCACGGCGAAGCGTCCGATGCGTCTGGTGATGCAGGGTTATGCCGACCGCCTGTCGGATGACGAAGTTGCCGAACTGGCGACATTCGTGCGCTCGGCATGGGGGAACAGCGCAGGACCGGTAAAGGCGGCAGATGTCGCAGCGGTCCGCGGCAGCCAGACCCACTGAGAATAAAGTAACGGCGGAACACAAGTTCCGCCGTTTCTATCTATGCGGCTTCGATGTCGCGCATGGGCGGGTTTCCATAGAAGCGGCTATATTCGCGGCTGAATTGCGAAGGGCTTTGATAGCCGACGCGATGACCCGCCGTACCAGCATCCAGCCGCTCGACCAGCATCAGCCTGCGTGCCTCGTTCAGACGCAACTGCTTTTGATATTGAACCGGCGTCATAGCCGTAATCGCCTTGAAATGATGATGAAATGACGACGCACTCATATTGACGTGTTCGGCAAGCTGTTCGATCCGCAATGGCGCTGCGAAGTTCTGCCGAAGCCACCCGATGGCGCGGGCTATCCGGTTAGCCTGGCTGTCGGCGGTTGCGATGTTGATCAGGCGCTCGCCGCCCGGACCTGTCAGAAGGCGATAGAGAATTTCCTGTTCGATGAGGGGTGCCATCACCGGAATATCCTCCGGGTTGTGGAGGAGGCGCAGCAGGCGCAAGGCTGCATCCAGCAATCCCGCTGGTGCAGCATTGACGGTGATGCCCCATTGATCGCCGTCGGTTATCATATGCCTGCGAACGTCGGCGCGCCCTATCAGGTCGACGAGCTTTTCGCTGTCGATAGCGAGAGCCAGACAAAGATGCGGCGCTTCCGGGCTTGCTTCCACCACCCGCCATGTGACGGGCAAGTCGAGTGACGTCACCAGATATTCGCCCTTGGTGTAGTTGATCGTCTCGGAACCGAGACGCAGGGATTTCGCGCCCTGCAGAACCATGGCGAGACAGGGCCGATAGCTGCTATGGCAGGGTATGCTTGGCGTTGTCCGCCTGCTGATCCCCAGACCTTCGATTGGCGTGCGATATTCACCGTCCTGTCCGGTGAAACGCTCAGCCAGAGCGGCCAGCTCTTTATAGGTGTCTGTCAGTGAGGTCATAGGTTATCCGCTTGAGATGAGATAGAATACAGAAATTATTGATCAGACAGGCATGCATCAGCAATCGTGAAGCAGGCAGTTTTGCAGGATCGTGCAAGAAGCTTGCAGGATCGGTCTACCGCTTCTGCCCTCGCTTCCTGCATATTCCGCTTGCTTCCCTAATCCAATAAATGGAGTCTATCATGGCCATAGCAAGAGGTTACGCTGCTACGGATGCAGATGAACCGTTGGTTCCGTTCACTTTTGAACGACGTGAACCCAATGCGGATGACGTGGTCATCTCGATCCAGTATTGCGGTGTCTGCCATTCCGATATCCATACCGTCCGCAATGAATGGAAGAATGCCGTTTATCCAATCGTTCCGGGGCATGAAATCGCGGGCGTTGTCACTGCAGTCGGCGATGCGGTTACCAAGTTCAAGGTCGGCGACAAGGTCGGCGTTGGCTGCTTCGTGGATTCCTGTGTCGGATGCGCCAGCCGTGATGTCGACAACGAGCAGTATCTTCCGGGCCTCATCCAGACCTACAATACATTCGATGCGGAGGGAAAAGAGCGGACGCAGGGCGGATATTCCGACCATATCGTCGTCAAGGAAGGCTATGTCCTTTCCATGCCCGACAATCTTCCACTCGATGCGGCAGCGCCGCTGCTTTGCGCAGGCATTACGCTCTACTCGCCATTGCGCCACTGGAATGCGGGCCCCGGCAAGCGTGTCGCCATCGTCGGCATGGGTGGGCTTGGGCATATGGGCGTCAAGCTCGCCAACGCCATGGGCGCGCATGTGACCGTTCTGAGCCAGTCGCTTTCAAAGAAGGAAGATGGCCTCAAACTTGGTGCCCACGAATATTATGCGACCAGCGACGCAACCACCTTCGAGAAGCTGGCAGGATCGTTCGATCTCATCATCTGCACGGTTGGCGTTGCCATCGACTGGAATGCCTATCTTGCCCTGCTCAAGGTTAATGGCACGATGGTTGTCGTCGGCGTTCCTGAAAACATGGTGCCGGTGCATGCGTTCTCGCTCATTCCCGGTCGCAAGTCGCTTGCGGGATCGATGATCGGTTCGATCAAGGAAACGCAGGAAATGCTGGACTTCTGCGGTCAGCACAACATCGTTTCGGAAATCGAGAAGATCACTATTCAGGACATCAACGAAGCCTATGAGCGCGTTCTGAAAAGCGACGTGCGCTACCGCTTCGTCATCGATATGGCTTCGCTGGCAGCTTAAACCGATAAACTGCGCGGCTCCTTCCTGGTGCTGCGCAGGCTATTTTTATTCAGCCTTGGTTACATCGTTATCGGCGCCGGAGATCGAGATTGTCGGTTCGGTGGAGCCGTCGGCAAGTGACCAGGTCACCTGATGGTTCGCGCCGCTGACGTCGAATTGCGAAGGCCCGTCGACCTTTACATTGACGATATTCGCTGCGCCGGAAACCTCCAGAATTGAAGGGTCCGTTCCTTCCTTCAAGGTGGCGGATACCTGATTGTTCGACACTTCAACAATCAGATTTTGCGTTGCTCCGCCCGACACCGTGTTGTCAGTTCCCGATATCGAGAGCTTCTGGGCGTTCTCAAAGGTCACGGTATGGGAAACGCCATGAACGGTGACATGGCCGCATTCTCCCTTGAGCTTGACGTTATTTTCTGCACCGTAGATTCCGACCTCGCCGGAGGTGCAGGTGATTTCCCTGCCGAGGCCTACGCCTTCGATTGTCTGTTCGTCTGCGAACGACGATTGCGCCGCAAGAAGTGTCAGGCTGCCTGCCAGCAATGCAATTTTCAACATCTCGACCTCTTTTACCAAAACCCCGCGCGCTGATTATTAACCATAGCTCATCTGTTCTGTATAGATATGGCATCCAATGGGACGATGCCTGTCTGATGGGAGCATATTGCTTATCGCTTATTTTCAAGAGCTGAATTACACTTGGTTTCATCGCGGGCATGCGGTGGGGGAAAGGCAGCTTTGGGACTCGACCAGAACACTTTGTTTTTTGCGACTGGTATCTGCTCGCTGGCAGTAGGCCTTACGATTCTCAGCGTCTGGTATCAGAATTCGCGGGACAAGTTTTTGCTTTGGGGCTGCCTTGGCATGATCCTGCTCGGCACGGGAGCAGTGCTTTATTATGCGGGGCCTTTGTCGCTGGCTACGGCCTCGATTGTTGCTTTCAGTCTGGAAAGTATAGGTTTCATATTTCTGATTATTGGTTCTCGGCAGATTTCCGGACGTCCGATACAACGCAGCTTTCTGGTCGTTCTGGCGGTTGCCGTCATATGCGCAACGACGCTTCCTATTCTGGCCGGGCAGACGGGTACCGGCACGGCGATCTTCAATCTGACTTCGGCTCTGCTGCTCCTGCTGACGGCGAAAGAATATTTCCTTGTCTATCGGGAAGCGCCGGTCCCTGTCATAGGCATGATCGCTCTATATACCCTGACGGCGATTTCGTTTTTTCTGTGCGGCGCTGTCATCCTGCATGAACAACAGTGGGTCATGACTACGATCCCAAGCAATTGGGCCGAAGATATCAATGCCATTACCGCCATCATAGGCATTACGGGCATTGGCGCGCTGTCACTGAATTTCACCCAGTCGCGCATTGCCCGCCGTCATGCCAATGAGGCACGCACCGACAGCCTGACCGGATTGCTGAACCGGCGCGCGCTTTACGACGTGCTGGACGATAATGAACTGCAACTCGGGGATTCAGTCGTGATCTTCGATCTCGATGCATTCAAATCCATCAATGATACGCATGGGCACATTGTGGGCGATCAGGTGCTGGGCACCTTCTCCGACGTTCTGCGTAGCCATGTCAAAGGCGCGGCTCTCATCTCCCGTATCGGCGGCGAGGAGTTTGTTCTTATCTTGAGACAGAAACACAATAGCGATGTTCTCGCTCTGGCCGACATGATCCGCAAAGCCTTTGCGGCGATTGCATTCGCGGCCCCGGCGGGGGACTTCTCAACGACGACCAGTGCGGGGATCGCTTTCTGCACGCCGGGAGACGATGATTTCCAGACTGTTTTCCGCAGAGCCGATGCCGCGCTTTATCGCGCCAAACATATGGGCCGCAACAAGGTTTGCACGGAACTGCACAGCGTCGCCTGAGCTCTTCCGCATGAAAAGGGCCTGAAATCAGGCCCTTTTCGCTTTTTATTCCGTCACGACATCACGTACCAAAGCGTTCTTCGCTGAGCGCCGCCGCCATCAGGGCCTTGGTATAGTCCTCGCGCGGGTGATCGAAGACCTGTTCGGTATCGCCCTGTTCGACGATCTTTCCGTTCTTCATCACGATCACATAGTCCGAGACCGCACGCACGACCGCCATATCGTGGCTGATGAAGAGATAGGACAGGCCGTGGTCTTTCTGAAGGTCGCGCAGCAGGGTAACGATCTGCTTCTGCACTGAGCGATCCAGCGCACTCGTCGGCTCATCGAGCACGATCACGCGCGGTTTCAGGATCATCGTACGCGCAATGGCGATGCGCTGGCGCTGGCCGCCGGAAAATTCGTGCGGATAGCGATTACGCATGGCCGGGTCCATGCCGACTTCCCGCAATGCTTCTTGCGCACGACGATCACGCTCTTTCGCCGAAAGATTTGGTTCGTGGATGAGAAGCCCTTCTGTGATGATGCGTCCCACGGTCATGCGCGGGCTGAGCGAGCCGAAAGGATCCTGAAAAACGAGCTGCAATTCGCGGCGCTTCGGGCGCATCGCCTGCGATTCTGTCGGCAATTCCTTGCCGAGATAGGCGATACGGCCTTCTGACGGGAGAAGACGTAGAATGGCGCGACCGAGCGTTGACTTGCCCGAACCGGATTCTCCCACGATACCGATGGTCTGGCCTTCCTTCAGCGTCAGCGAGACATTGTTGACGGCTGTGAGATAGTTCGCAGCGCCGAGCCATGGCTTGTTGATGAGGAAGTTGACCTTCACATTGTCGGCGCGAACCAGCACCGGCGCGTCTTCACGGGGAGGCGCCTTTTCGCCTTCCGGCTCCGCATCGAGCAGCATCTTCGTATAGGGATGCTCAGGCGCAGTGAAAAGTTTTTCCGTATCGTTGGTTTCAACCACTTCGCCGGAACGCATCACATAGACCCGGTCGGCAAAGCGCCGCACGATGCCGAGATCATGCGTGATGAAGACCACCGCCATGCCCAGTCGCTTCTGCAGATCGGCCAGCAGGTCGAGAATCTGCGCCTGAATGGTGACGTCGAGAGCGGTGGTTGGTTCGTCGGCAATCAGGATGTCCGGTTCGTTGGCGAGCGCCATGGCGATCATGACGCGCTGGCGCTGTCCGCCCGACAGTTCATAGGGGTAGCTGTCGATACGGCGCTCCGGTTCTGGAATACCAACCAGCTTGAGCAGTTCAAGAATACGGGGGCGCGCCTGCTTCTTGTTCATGCCGCGATGATAGCGAAGCGGTTCGGCAAGCTGGTCGCCAATGCGGTAAAGCGGATCGAGCGACGTCATCGGCTCCTGAAAGATCATGGTGATCTTTGCACCGCGGATATTGTTCAGCTTCTTTTCGGACATGCCGATCAGATCCTGACCGCGATAGAGCGCCTGCCCGGTCGCCTTGCCGTTCTGGGCCAGAAGCCCCATCATCGCCATTGTCGTCTGGCTCTTGCCGGAGCCGGACTCGCCGACGATGGCGATGGTTTCACCGGCTTTGACATCGAGATTGATGCCGCGCACTGCCTGCACCGGCCCGTCATGCGTGTCGAAAGTGACCTTCAGGTCGCGCACGCTCAGAATGTTTTCACTCGTCATCTCAGCGGTCCTTCGGGTCAAGGCTGTCGCGCAGGCCGTCGCCAAGGAAGTTCAGCGCAAACAGGATGATGGTCAGCGTTGCGGCAGGCCAGATCAATTGCCAGCTTGCTCCGCGCATGTTCTGGGCGCCTTCGGAAATCAGCAGCCCCAGAGAGGTGAGGGGGTCCTGAACGCCGAGACCGAGGAAGGAGAGGAGACTTTCGAGCAGGATTGCCTTTGGTACCAGAAGCGTCACGAAAACGATGACCGGGCCGAGCGCATTCGGAATGATGTGGCGGGTAATGACGCCGCGCCGCGTCGCGCCAAGCGCTTCTGCCGCCTGAACGAATTCCTGACGTTTGAGGCTTAATGTCTGTCCGCGCACGATGCGCGCCATATCCAGCCATTCCGTCGCGCCGATGGCGATGAAGATGATGAAAATGGATCGCCCGAAGAAGACGAGCATCAGTATGACGAAGAAGATGAAGGGCAGCGAATAGAGAATATCCACCAGCCGCATCATCACGTTATCGACGCGTCCGCCCAGATAACCGGAGATGGCACCGAAGGACACGCCCAGTATCAGAGACATCGCCGAAGCAAGCAGGCCGATGGCAAGCGACATGCGCACGCCGATGAAGATACGCGTCATCAGATCGCGGCCAAGATTATCAGTGCCGAGCAGGAAGTAATTGCGCGTCACGTTGAGGGTCAGCTTGCCCGACAGCCCATCGGAAGCGATGTCAATCTTCGGATTGCTGAACAGGTCGGAGCGCTGGAAATAACGCAGCACACGTTCATCCGTCGGGCGCTGTGCGGTGAAATCGACAACGACATTGTTGCCGCTCAGTTCCGGTTCGCCGGCAGCTTTCAATCGCGCGCGGGCAAGTTCGCGGTCAAGGCCCGGCAGGATGGTATCCGCACGCGGATAGGCTTCCAGGCTTGGGGCCACACGCACGAACTGCGGATAAATCTTGTCGTAAGGATGCGGGCTCAGCATCGGGCCGAATATGCCCAGAAAAGCCATCAGGAAAAGGACGATAGCGCTTGCCACCGCAGCCCTGTTCTTGCGCAGACGCAACCATGCGTCCTGCCAGAGCGAGCGGCTTGGAACTTCCAGCCGGGCTGTTTCCGTCGGTACAGAAAGATCAGTCATAGCGAACCCTCGGATCAAGCCATGCATAAAGAAGGTCGACAATCAGGTTGAACACCACGACGAAGACCGAAATGACAACAACGGTACCCATGACGAGGGTGTAATCGCGGCTGAGCGCGCCCTGCACGAAATAGCGACCGATGCCGGGAATGCCGAAAATCGTCTCGACGACGACCGAACCCGTGAGCAGGGCTGCAGCCGTCGGGCCGAGATAGGAGACGGCGGGAAGCATGGCGGCGCGCAATGCATGCACGCCCACAACCACACGCGATGGTAGGCCATAGGCGCGCGCGGTGCGCACGTGATTGGCGCGCAAAGCTTCGATGGTCGCTCCGCGTACGAGACGCGCAATGACCCCGACCTGCGGCAATGCAAGTGTCAGAACCGGTAGTATCCAGTAGGTTACATTGGCCGACGACCAGCCGCCTGCCGGAACCCAGCCGAGGATGACACCGAACAAAAGGCTGAGGAGAGGGGCCACGACGAAGTTCGGTGTGGTGATGCCGAATGTGGCCAGTGCGACAACGAAATAGTCGACGGCTGAATTCTGCTTCAGCGCTGCCAGTGTGCCGAGAAACGTTCCGATAATTGCCGCAAGCGTCAGTCCGAGCGTGCCGAGCATGATCGAAACCGGCAGGCCGGAAGCGAAAAGGTCGTTCACGGTGAAATCGCGTCGCGTGAAGCTTGGTCCAAGATCGCCGTGCAGAAGATTGCCCAGATAAATCAGATACTGCTGCCACAGCGGCGCATCCATATTATAGGCCTTCTTGAGGTTCTCCAGGATCAGTGGATCAATCGGCCTTTCAAGGTCGAAAGGTCCGCCGGGCGCAAGCCGGATCAGAAAGAATGTCAGCGTGATGATGATAAATATCGTGGGTATCGCACTACCCAATCGTCGGAGCGTATAGCCCAGCATGTTCTCTTCCCTTCTTTGCCGGATCGCTTTCAAACGATCCGGCAAATCCCACTAAGGGCGTGTTTCATTTTTGTTTTTAATTCTTTGTCGATAGCCAACGCGTGCCGTGCGAATTCATGAGGTTGTCTTCGTAACCCTGAACGCGGTCGGCAACGAGAGCGGTGGACGAATAATACATCAGGGGCACGACAGCCCCGTCGCCGAGCAGTATCTTCTCTGCTTCGGCGAGGATTTTTGCCCGCTCTTTAAGATCGGTCGTAGTTGCGGATTTCGCCATCAGCGCGTCGTAATCCTTGTTCGACCATTCGGCATAATTGAAGTAATTGCCGGTGGTATAAAGCTCCAGGAACGAGTTCGGATCGTTGTAATCGCCGATCCAACCGTCGCGGGTGATGTCGAACATCCCCTTTTCCTGAAGGTAGTTATAGAAGGTGGCGCCTTCGACTTCATTGAGGGTCGCCTTGATGCCGATATTGCCCAGCATGTTGGCAAGCGCTGCCATGGTATTCTTGTGGTTTTCCGAGGTGTTGTAACGCAGGGTCACAGAAAGGCTGCCCGGCTGGACACCGGCTTCCTGCAGCAGTTCCTTAGCCTTGTCCTCGCGGTCCAGCACATCCTCGTCGGCGAAATCCAGCTTCGGCGCATCCTTGACGTAATTCGCAATGCCGGGCGGCACCATCGAACTAGCTGGCAGCATCACACCGCGCCAGACCTCATTGGCGAGGAACTCGCGATCGACGGCCATCGATATGGCCCGACGCACACGCGGATCGCGCAGCTTGCTCGAGGGCTCGCCTTTGATGTCGACATAATAGATGCCGAGATAGGGAGCGAGGCGGAACTGGCTGCTGAGGTTCTTCTTCACATAATCCATCTGTTCGGCAGGAACATCGGAACAGATGTCGACCTCTTTCGCCTCGAAGCGACGCATGCAGCTTGCCCGGTCTTCAAACGGTATCCAGTTGACCGCATCGATCTTCACATTGGAAGCGTCCCAGTAATTCGGGTTCTTCTTCATGGAGATCTTGTCATTGGGAGTGAAACCGACAAGCGTGTAGGCGCCATTGGTCACCATATTGCCGGGCAGGGTGAACTTGTCGCCGAACTTCTCGACAGCCTTCCTGTTGACCGGAAATCCCGTCTGGTGCGTGAGAAGCTCAAGGAAATAAGGGGCAGGGTTCTTGAGGCTTATCTGAAGGGTCTTGTCGTCAAGCGCCTTCACGCCAAGCTGATCGACTGGTATCTTGCCGGTGGCAACTTCCTCGGCATTCCTGATGGCATAGAGGACGCTGGCGTAACCGGCAGCCGTCTTCGGGTCCATGATGCGGCGGAAGGAAAACTCGAAATCGCCCGCGGTGACGGGATCGCCATTCGACCATTTGGCATTTTCGCGCATATGGAATGTGTAGGTGAGACCGTCTTCGGAAATATCCCACGATGCAGCCGCGCCGGGGATGGCCTCGCCCTTCTCGTTCTGCGCGAGCAAACCTTCATAAAGGTCACGCAGAACACGGTTTTCCGAAACGGTGGTCGTGTGGTGCTGGTCCAGCGTGGCGGGGTCGGTATCGTTACCCCGGTTGAGCACTGTTTCTGCCGATGCAGCGCCGCTGAGCGCCATCAGGCAAATGCCTGTCATCAGGAATCCGCGAACCATTGTAAAAACTCCCATATACTTTTTAGAAAACGTTTGCCCCGACAAAAGAGGGCCCTCCGGAACAGCCGGAAGAAAAAGGGCCGCGCCGAGAAGCGCAGCCCAAGCTGAAAATTTATTGTTTAAACGAAAGCCAGCGCGTCTTGTGGCTATCCATCAGGTTGTCGTTCCAACCGTCGATCTTGTCCGAAACAAGGGCGCGCGACGAATAATAGAGGATCGGGATATTGCTCATCTCATCAAGCTTCAGCTGTTCGGCTTCTGCCAGTGTCTTGGCACGCTCGTTGAGATCGAGGATCTTTTCGGCCTTCGCCATCAGCGCATCGTAATCGGCGTTCTTCACCTTGGAATAGTTGAAGCTCACATTGCTCTGGCTGATGAACAGGAAGTTCTGCGGATCGTTATAGTCACCGATCCAGCCTGCACGGGCGATGTCAAATGGACCGTCGTCGCGCATGAAGTTGAAGTAGGTCGCACCTTCCGTTTCGTTGAGCGAAGCCTTGACGCCGATATTGCCGAGCTGATCGGCGATGGCAGCCATGGTGTTCTTGTTGTTTTCCGAGGTGTTGTAGAGCAGTTCGATCGAAAGCGTATTCGGCTCTACGCCTGCTTCCTTCAGCAGTTCCTTGGCCTTGTCTTCGCGCTCCAGCATATCGTCGGAATAGTTGAGCTTCGGCGCATCCTTCACATAATTGGCGATGCCCGGAGGAACCATCGAATAGCCCGGCAGCATGGTGCCTTGCCAGACCTGATCGGCAATGAAATCACGGTCGATGGCCATGGAAATCGCCTGGCGGACGCGCGGGTCCTTCAGCTTGCTGTCCGCCGTCTTGCCCTTTACCGGCAGGTAATAGACGCCGAGATAAGGCGCCATGCGGAATTCCTTGGAAAGGTTCTTCTTCACATAGTCCATCTGCTCGGCCGGAACGTCGGAGCAGATCTGCACTTCCTTCGCCTCGAAACGGCGCATGCAGCTTGCGCGATCCTCGAACGGTATCCAGTTGACCGTATCGATCTTCACCTGATCCGCTTCGTAATAATACGGATTCTTCTTCATCACGATCTTGTCGTTCGGCGTGAAGCTTTCCAGCATATAAGCGCCGTTCGTCACCATCTTGCCGGGCGTGGTGAACTTGTCACCATTTGCCTCGACGCTTTTCTGGTTCATCGGGAAGCCGGTCTGGTGGGTCAGAAGCTCAAGGAAATACGGAGCAGGGGCGTTCAACGTGACCTTGAGAGTGTGGTCATCGACGGCTTCGACGCCGAGCTGGTCGGTCGGCTTCTTGCCTCCGGCAATGTCTTCGGCGTTCTTGATGATGAACAGCATGCTGGCATAACCGGCGGCTGTCTTCGGGTCCATCAGACGGCGGAAGGTGAACTGGAAGTCACCGGCGGTGACGGGATCGCCGTTCGACCATTTTGCGTCATCGCGCAGATGGAAGGTGTAGACGGTGCCATCTTCGGAAACATCCCAGGATTTTGCTACACCCGGCACTGCTTCGCCATTTGCGTTCTGAATAGTCAGGCCGTCATACAAGTCGCGCATGACATTACCTTCAGCCACCGTCGAGGTGCGATGATGGTCCAGTGTCGCGGGATCGGTGTCGTTGCCGCGATTGAGAACGACTTCAGCCGAAGCTGCTCCGGCCAGCGCCAGAAGACACACACCTGTCAGTAGAAATTTACGATACATTTGAGAACCCCTCCTTTGAAATTTTTGAAATGTCCCGCATCTTATGGATAAGCACGCCACTTGCAAGAGAACTTATCAACGCTTTGACTTAATTAACATATTCACAATTTCTTGAGCAATTTATATGGTGGTTTTCTGGTACGGAAACACGCATTTTCATCGAATTTACAAGCTCGAAATGCCGTCCATATGTGCCAGAAAAATGCCGTAAATTCCGGCATTTGCGACGTTTGAATGTCAGCTGAATTGACGTCGGGCTTCACCCGATTCGCTGAAAGTTACATACGCGGCTTTTGGCGCGCGATTCTGTGATTGAATTGTGCTGTGAAGTCGTAATGGTAGGCTTGGAGTGCGAGCTTCAACGAGAAGCGCCGCTGGGTCGCGTTCTCAAGCAGTAAGAGGGCGTTCGGCGCGCTTCAGCAAGCGCACCGCTCGTTTGCCCAGGGAGGATCGGACTGAATGCCTGCGTTGCCGTCTCAGGGATGCCCAACAGGAATCTGGTTCAACAGCGCGAACAGAATGGCCGAGAGGATTGCGGCAGCAGGAACCGTTACCACCCAGGCAGCTGCAATCGTCAGTGCGTGGGAGCGGCGAACCAGCTTGCGACGGCGGCGCTCCTCAACCGGGATAGAATCCAACGGCAGGGCCTGGCGCGCCTTCTTCAATCGTCGTTCAGTGTCCCATTCGCGGAAGAATCCAACGCCAAAGATCGCTCCAATGGCGATGTGGGTCGAACTGACCGGCAATCCCAGCCAGCTGGCCAGAATGACGGTGATTGCGGCTGACAGTGACACGCAATAAGCACGCATCGGGTTCAGCTTGGTGATCTGATTGCCAACCATTCGAATGAGCTTAGGGCCAAACAGACACAAGCCGAATGAAATGCCACATGCGCCGATCAGCATAACCCAGAGCGGAATCTCAACGCCGTCGTTTAACGCGCCGGTCTGCGATGTCTGGACAATTGCCGCGAGCGGCCCGACGGCATTTGCCACATCATTTGCACCATGGGCAAAGCTGAGCAATGCCGCCGAAACAACGAGAGGAATGCTGAACAGGATCTTGAGTGACTTATTGCGGTTTTCGAGCCCGTATGACTGGCGGCGGATGACCGGGATCAAGATCAACCAACTTCCGACGCCAACAGCCAATCCACAGATCAGAGCTACCTCAATCGATACGTCGATCAGCTGTTTCAGCCCTTTCATGATCAGATATGTCGCGAAGGTTCCCGCCATGAGACCAACAAGGATTGGCACCCATACGCGAGCGGCAGCAATCTTATCTGCACGATAGACAATGCGGGCTTTAATCAACCAGAGAAAACCAGCCGCTATGATCGCACCCAGGACTGGCGAGATAACCCAGCTTGCCGCAATCGCCGCCATTTGGGACCAGTTCACCGCTCCGAAGCCAGCTGCGACGATGCCTGCACCCACGACGCCGCCGACGACGGCATGCGTTGTTGAAACAGGAGCGCCGATCCACGTCGCAAGGTTGACCCAAAGCGCGGAGGCGAGCAACGCTGCCATCATTGCCCAGATGAACATGATCGGTGTTGCAAGTGTGTCTGGCGCAATGATGCCGGTTGCGACCGTTGACACAACATCGGCTCCGGCGATGAGTGCGCCAGCACTTTCAAACACTGCGGCGATTGCAATCGCGCCCCCCATGCTCAGTGCATTGGCACCGACAGCCGGTCCCATATTGTTGGCTACGTCGTTGGCGCCAATGTTCAAAGCCATGTAGGCGCCAAAAACGGCCGCGGCCACAACGATGAGCATTTGGCTGGTCTGGCCCAGCAGCATGGCCGCGCCAAGTCCGGCAAGCATGATGAATACGAGAGCAATGCCCGGAGCCACGAGCGGACGTGAGACGTAACTCGCCGCCGTTTCCAGCTTGACGAAGCGGCCCAAGTCCCGGTCCAGAGTCTCCAGATGCCGAGCTTCGAGATCTTCGTTTGCCATGATTTACTCTTGATTTCTAACGCAGCGTACCAGTCGATACGGACGCTTGGGGATGATCCAATTCAGGAATTTGACCGGTGTTTAAATGCGGCCATTTTGAAAAGTCAATGGTTCGAGGTCGAGATGACCAATATGAAGGGCCGCTCGGCAAGCTATGGGGGGAGTCCTAATCTGATGCACGACCCGACAACGGGATAAAGCTCTCTGCCATTTAAGTCAGCGTATTTGCTGAGATATCCTCCGGTTAAGGAGAATGTGTTGCTGGCCGTTGATGCCAGCTCGGACACAATGGGCTGGGGACAATTCTGCGCTTGCGCAGCAGCGTGGAAACGAAAGGGCTACTACCCAGCACAGCGCCTCGAATATAACCGTGATTTCCAATCTCCAGGACCTATGGCCTGGGGAAGCACGGATGGATATACCGCGGCATAGCATAGCATTGCCTGTATATCGAAGGTCAGATAGGAGAAGCGGTGAGTTCGGGGTGGGTTTATCGTTTCCCGATTCCGAGTCGTAATCCACGAATATGCTGAGGGGCTTCAATGCCTATTTATGAGCTGGCAGCGCTGGGGGCTGCTATCTGCTGGGCGTTCACGGGCCTTATCTCGGCCGGGCCTGCTGGCCATTTGGGTGCGCTGACCTTCAATCAGGTGCGACAGATATTCGTCAGCTGCCTGCTTGTCATCTATGTGATGGCGACAGGAACGTGGCAGCAGATCCATTCTGGCAATGCTTTTCCGCTCATCCTGTCGGGCTTTATCGGCATCTTCCTGGGCGACACGATCCTCTTCGTGACCTTGAACCGGCTTGGGCCACGCCGATCCGGAATTCTGTTTGCGATGAATGCCCCCATTGCTGCCCTTCTGGGTTGGGTCGTGCTCGGTGAAAGACTTTCTACTTCGGTTGTGATCGGCATCGCTTTCACCATCATGGGCGTATGCCTGGCAATATTTTTCAGCAACCGCCGGACCCAGCTTCATCCCTGGGAAACGGTAAAAGGCTCTCTGATCGTTGGCTTGATGTTCGGTTTGCTTGCCGCGCTCGGGCAAGCGGTTGGATCGATCATCGTGCGGCCGGTTATGGCTACCGGCATCGATCCGTTTCTAGCCTCACTGCTGCGCGTGGGTACGGCAGCCTGTTGCCTCAGCTTCATCTCGATGTTTCCCGTCGCAGCCTTTCGTCCACGCAATCCGCTGACATGGCAGGCAACCGCCATGACGGCCTTTTCCGGTTTTCTGTCGCTCGCCATTGGAATGACGTTGCTGCTCTTTGCCTTGTCAGGTGGGGAGACAGGCGTAGTCTCAACGATCTCGGCAACCACGCCAGTCATCATCCTTCCGCTGCTGTGGGTGCGAACCGGGCAACGCCCCACAGCCGGAGCTTGGTTAGGAGCCTTGTTTGTGGTCACCGGTCTCGCGTTCATCATGTATCGATAGTTCAGTCATCCGCCTGAATTTTCCGTCGCGTTGCTTTGCCAAAATGCGTTGCGGCGTAAAAAATGTGCCCACAGGCGGATTAAAAATGGATGACCGGTGTTGATGCTGAAGACGGTAAACACGGGAGGTCGTCATGTTCCGCCCCTTAGCTATCATAATGGTCCTCGCTGCCATGCCCGTCTCATCGCATGCCGACACGTTCGGTGTTGCCAGCGGGCATTATACTATTCAGCAATCATCACACATCGCCTTTACCGTGAGCCAGGTCGGTGGTGGCGGACTGGGGGGCTCATTTGGTGAGTTCACTGGCAATCTGGAGCTCGATGCACAAAACCTCTCCAGATCCTCTGTATCGTTTCGGCTCCGGCCTGCAAGCGTCGATGCCAAACAATCCCGTATCACGGACTTTCTGAAGTCTTCGGCAGTCTTCGATGTGCAGGATTATCCGGTTCTGACTTTTGAATCGACCCGGATCACGCAGACAGGCCCGCGCACGGCCCGTATCGATGGAATGTTGACGGCACGGGGTAAAACCCATGGTGAAACATTCTTCGCGGCCCTTGTCAGCAACGACGCGAGAACCGTTACATTTCACGTGACAGGCGACGTGCTTCGTTCCCCATACGGCATGGATGTCGGCACGCCGATCTATTCCAACGTGGTTAAATTCGAGATGAATTTGCGCGGAGCAAAATAATGTCTCCGGCTACGGATTAATTTCGCGGGCGTGGTGTTGTCGTGATTGGAAGCAACGACAACACCACAAAGGAGGATTATCATGTGCAGACCCACAACACTTTTCGTAGCTGTCACGCTTATGACTGGCTTGCCATTCGTTGCGCATGCTGAAGATTACGCATCGGGAACCATAAAAACGATGAAAACGGCGAAAGGGGAGGAGGTCCTCACGAACGCCAAAGGGATGACGCTTTATGTTTTCGACAAGGATACCAAAGGGACATCCAACTGTTACGACGACTGTGCGAAGAAATGGCCGCCGCTGAAAGCCGACGGAAAGGCGACTGCTAGTGAAGAATTCAGTCTTATTGCTCGCAAGGACGGCACGAAGCAATGGGCCTATGAAGACAAGCCTCTCTATCTCTGGCAAGGCGATAAAAAGCCGGGTGACGTTTCCGGCGATGGTGTCGGCGGCGTCTGGCATGTCGCGAAGGATTGAGGAGGCCGGGTAAAAGGAAATGTCGCGCTTCCTGGACGAAATGGAGGAATGTGTTCCAGCGCTCCGGCGGTACGCCCGGGCGCTGACGCATGACGCTGACCAGGCAGACGATCTCGTTCAGGATTGTCTGGAGCGCGCCATTCGCAAGCGCAGTCTTTGGCAACCTTCCGGGCCGTTGCGTGCATGGCTGTTTCGAATGCTCGTCAATCTTTGGCGAAACGAATTGCGCCACAGGCGACGCGCCCCGGATAATGCGCCGCTATCGAGCGTCACGACAGAACCGCAGGTTGCCAGCGCATCTCCCTCCCGGCTTGCTTTTGCCGAAACTGCGCGTGCGATACAGTTGCTGCCTGTCGAACAGCGGGAAGCGCTTCTGCTTATCGCCATCGAGGGAATGAGTTACACGGAAGCCGCCAACGTCTTGGATATTCCGCTCGGCACACTGATGTCGCGGTTGGGGCGTGCACGGGCCACATTGCGCAGGCTTACAGAGGAGACGGGTGCGCAATTGAGGGTGGTGAAATGAAGAGCAACCTGATCAGCGACACCGAATTGCAGGCCTATGTCGATGGCTTTTTAAGCGAAGAACGCCGCCAGGCAGTGGAGAAGGAGCTATTATCCAATCCATCTGTGCGATCCGAACTTGATATCTGGCAAAGGCAGAATGAGACGTTGCGGGCATTATATGCTCCTGTCTTGGAGGAACCGCTGCCCACGCGACTTCTCCCCGACAAAGTCAGCAAACGGGTTCTCGAGGCGCGACGAAGATGGTGGCGCATGGCCGCAGCGGCGGTGTTTCTGGTGGCACTGGGCGGGCTCGGCGGTTGGTTCGGTCGCGATTTTCCGGGCAGCGCGCCGACACCTTCATGGCCACTCGCAAGTGAGGCTATGGCAGCTCACAACCTTTACGCCAGCGAAATCGTGCATCCTGTGGAAGTGAAAGCCGAGCAGGAGCAACATCTTTCTGCGTGGCTCTCCAAGCGGCTGGATCGCCCCCTTAATATTCCCGACTTGCGGACGGAAGGACTTTCCCTCGTTGGCGGGCGTCTATTGCCTGCCCAAGGCGGACCTGCGGCGCAACTGATGTATGAGGATCGGGAGGGCAAGCGCGTCACTTTGTTCATCGTGCCTTCGGACAATATGAAGGAGACGTCCTTGCGTTATCTGTCTCAGGATAATCTGGAAGCGCTTGTATGGACCGACAATGCCATCAGTTGTGCGCTTGTCGGCGACCTGCCGCGTGCGTGGCTCCAGGAAATTGCATTGAGTGCTTATAAACAGTTCGAGTGAAACAGACTTGAGGTCTTTCGGAAAGATCGTGATGTGGCGCAATACTGAAACCACATACGGATTTGTGGCGCAGCTCCTGCATTGGCTGATCGCCTGTCTGTTTATTGTCCAGATCGGTCTCGGTTTTCTGACACAGGCAACGGGTTCCGATCCGGCACTCCAGTTCACACTCTATCAGTGGCACAAGTCACTCGGCTTCGCGATTTTCGGTTTGGCACTCATCCGGGTGTTCTGGTTTGTAACGAGCATTCACCCGATGCCCTACAAGAACACGAACTGGCTGGAGGTAATGCTTGCGGGAGGCGCTCATCGAATGCTTCTGGCGATGACTATCCTTGTTCCACTCACAGGATGGGCGGTCGTTTCCTCGTCGCCTCTCGACATACCGAGCTACGTCTTCGACCTGTTCGTCATGCCGAATTTGCCATTGACCGTTTCAGACGCCGACGAAGCGTTCTGGTCGTGGCTGCACGCCACACTTGTTTATGGCACCATCGCTATTGTCATGTTGCATGTTATCGCAGCACTTTATCATCATCTCATCCGGCGCGATGGAACCCTGCGAAGAATGGTGAGTTTTCCATCGCGTTCATCTAAAATTGGCGCAACATCCCAATCGCATCGGAACAAGCCTTCATAAAAAGATTGAGAATGATGAACTGTCAGTCCACCAAGAGGCGAGGGCGGTTTCTTGTCACGGTTCATCGGTTTTCCGTGTCCAGATGCCATCCGCTGGGTGGCCAGCTTTCAGGCAGGCGGGCAGGCGGCTCTACTTTGGATGGGGATGTATCGGATCAACCCAATAAACTTCCTCAGGATCTTCAACCGGATTGACATCCGTAATGTTCACGACGACCGCTTCGTTGTCGGATCGAACCAAAACGCATTCCAGTACGTTGTCAGGATCGGCATTTATCTCCTGATGGGGAACATAGGGCGGTACAAAGATAAAATCGCCCGGTCCCGCTTCGGCCACATATTCCAGATGATCTCCCCATCGCATCCGCGCCTTGCCCCGAAGAACAAAAATGACGCTTTCAAGCGCGCCATGGTGATGGACACCGGTTTTCGCATTGGGTTCGATTGCTACTGTTCCTGCCCAGATTTTCTGTGCTCCAACGCGCGCGTGATTGATCGCCGCCTGACGGAACATACCCGGCGTTTGCGCGGTATTCGGATCAAGCTGATCCCCTTTGATCACGCGTACGCCGTCGTGCTTCCATCGATCCGAATGTTCATGATGATCCTCACTCATGGTTTGCTCCTCGGCGCAGATCAAAAAGGTTCAGATGTTGAGTATCATGCTCAATCGGTCTCCGTTTTCCGTCAAGAGGGGCCGATTCAATAAAACGGAAAATGATCTAGATACCATGTCGGGGCCGACGAACGACCCGCACTTTTCCACTGCTTCCGCCGCCGCAGAAAAAACGGTCGTTCCCATCGGATTCAAGGCCCGAAACTCCAGTTCCGGCCGGCATGTCCAATCGCTCGAGCACGGCGCCTGTTTTCTGATCGATATGGCGAATATCACTGCCGGTGCCTTCCCACGTGCCGTGCCAGAGTTCGCCATCGACCCAGGTGACACCGGTGACGAACCGGTCGGATTCGATCGTGCGCAGCACTTCTCCGGTCTCGGGATTCACCTGATGTATCTTGCGACCGCGATGCTGTCCGACCCAGAGCGATCCCTCTGCCCAAGCCAAGCCGGAATTCCCGCCATCTCCGGGCGCTGGAATTGTGGAGACAATCTGGCCGGTGCGGGGATCGATCTTGCGGATCATGGAATCGCCAATCTGGAACAAGTGCTCGCCATCGAATGCGGTTCCCGCATCGGCGGCGACATCCAGCGAACGCTGGATTTCCCCGCTATCGGGATCAAGGGCGTTCAGTCTATTGCCCGTCGCGAACCAGACCTGATTGCCGTCGAAGCTGACCCCGGCCACGTCATCTGCATCGGGGAAGGGGCCATATTCACGGATGATTTCGGCGGTTGAGTGTTTCATGTCTTCATCCTAGCTGTAAATCCGCGTGGTGGGGAGCAACAAGCTTGTCGGGAATCCGGGTACGCTCGCCGCGATCCAGCGGCGCGCTCTTCCGCGCCCGAACGCCTCGACCTTACCGTCGCGGGCAAGCTCCTCGAGTGCTCGCTGTACTGTACGCGGGCTGACATTCAACGCCAGAGCCAATGCGGAACTCGACCAGGCTTCCCCATCGCTGAGCAGCGCGAGGACTCCCGCGCCGTCACCTTCTACGTGCGGTGCCAGCACGGCAATATTTCGGGCGGGGTGAGGTTGCAGAACGAAACCGTCTGCGGTGGCATTCAGTGCTGCCAGCGGTTTGACCGTCTCACGCAGCCGCGCGACTTCAACACGCAGTCGCGCCCGATGCGACGCATCGACGTGTCGTGCATTGAAAGCACGTTTGAGGAGCGTTTCGCGCGCTACATCCTTCGGCCAGGCTTCCGCCAGAGCGCGCATGAGTTTAAGCAGCACCGGACGAGTGGCGAGCGGAATGATCGTTGCCCCTCCACGCACCACATTGCGGCAGGTGTCCACTATCAGCGTGTCGGTGGCCAGAAGCCTTTCGACGTCTTCTAGATGAAGAGAACGCTCGGCTTTGTCGGTGACCAAACGGGCTGCCGGCATTCCGAATGCTCGTATCGCCCGGTCGACCTCGGCCGAGAGTGCTGGAATACGTGCGTCTTCTGCGGCCTGCCTTGCCCGTTCCAGAGCTGCTTTCGCCGGTTTTGTCTTGATACGACGAATGGCTATGCCAGCCGCCACCAGTTGGCGCCCTGCCATCGAAGCGCGCGGCAGAGCGCTGTCATCCAACTGACCGAGCAACGTTTCCGCTTCATCAAGGCGGCCGATCAGGAGGAGGTGCCGGGCTTCGAGATAGCCGGCATGAGCAGCATTGCTGCGGTCACCGAATGCTTCGAGAAGCAGACGGGCTGCGTTGAGTGTTTGCAATGACTGGCCCAAATCGCGTGAAACAAGGGCGATTTCGGCTTCGGCAACGGCACAACGCGCGCGGGCTACGAGTTCTTTCGGACCGAAGCTACGCGCCGCGCTTCGCAGAAGCTCTCTGGCGCGCGTGAAGTCGCCGAGTTGTGCCATTGCTATGCCGCGCAATGCCAGCGCTGGCGGGTCATTTCGCAGGGCAACCCTTTTCAGCGCAGCGAGGGGATCGCCAGCCGAGAGAGCGCCTGCAGCGGCGGCGATCAGTGGGTCCATTGAAATCCCGTCACACTTGTAACTCTCACGCGCCCCTCCATCCGAGTTAGCTTCATTGTATCGCAACAGCTGGAAACGGCAATTCGATGGGAGAAGCAGATATGCCAATGCGCACAGTGACAGAGAAAGCCGGTTCTCCACCCGAGCCGACGAGCGATGCGTCCAGTTTGATCGGGCTTGCCGCCACGCCGACCTTCGCGCTGATGGCGTGGATTTCTGCTGTCGGTTCACAGGACATGACGATGTGCTCGGGTGCATCGACTTTCGTTCCCGTCAACGACATGGCGCTGATGTACGCGCTGATGAGCCTCTTCCATCTAACACCGTGGATGAAGCTTTTTGCCGCCCGTTTTCAACTCCCCAATACCAAACCATAGGAGACTCCAATGCAACGCGCTATTGTTTCACATGATGACTGGCTGATTGCCCGTCGAGACTTCCTGAAAGCGGAGAAGGAGCTGACACATCTTCGCGATAAAGTTGCCCGGCAGCGGCTCGCCTTGCCGTGGGTACGCATCGACAAGGAATATGTCTTCGATGCGCCGGAGGGCTTACGCACGCTGGCTGATCTCTTCGAAGGCCGGTCGCAACTTCTGGTGCAGCATTTCATGTTCGCGCCGGGATGGAAGGAGGGTTGCCCAAGCTGCTCCTTCATGGCTGACCACACCGATGGTATGAACAAGCACCTTGCGCATCATGATGTCACCATGATCGCTGTTTCCCGCGCGCCGCTTGCCGACATCGAACGTTACCGCCAACGTATGGGCTGGCAGTTCAAATGGGTGTCGTCCTTTGGCACCGACTTCAACTACGATTTCCGAGTGAGCTTCACGCCGGATGAGATCGCCAGCGGCAAAATCGATTACAATTTCGGCGAATGGGGCGAAGTTGGCGGGGAATGGCCGGGCGTCAGTGCCTTCTACAAGGATGATGCGGGCGAGATCTTCCGCACCTACTCCACCTATGGACGCGGCGTTGAAGTGATGATGGGTACCTACAATATGCTTGATCTCGCTCCGAAAGGTCGCAACGAGGCCGGGGGAATGGACTGGGTGCGCCGTCACGATCGCTATGAGCAATCGTTCCAGACGGCATAACAACCGGTCAGCAACGAAAAAACGAGGCTGCAGCCAACCCCGCTGGGGCGAGCTGCGGCCTTTTCGTTGCTGTGATACTGAGGTTCGGTTTCATGGTCGGCCCGGTAGTGGCGACAATAGGAAGACCAGTGGATCATAGGGCCCTTGCAGTACATTCAACTGCCTTCAGGCAATGGGTGAAAACTGCTTTTCCAGGCATGCTGGCGGTGGACGGACCAAGACGCTACCTTGCGTATTTCAACAGACATGTATTGGCGAAAGGATTTCATCAGTCATGAAGCCGACACTTGCAGACTTGGAAGCCTTTGCAACGGTCGCCAACGAACGCAGCTTTCGCCGAGCTGCCGATCTTCTTGGCGTATCGCGCTCTGCGCTAAGCCATCGCATGAAGAAACTTGAAGCACAACTTGACATCAGACTGCTGCACCGCACCACGCGCAGCGTTTCTCCCACGGAAGCTGGTGCACACCTGCTACAGAGGGTTTCCCCAACGCTTCGGGAACTTGACATAGCGCTTGATAGCCTTGCCGATGAGCGTGGCCATCCGAGCGGCCTTTTGCGCATCAATGCCAGCAAGGGGGCTGCCCGCGTCTTGCTTCGCCATGTCGTGCCGACCTTTTTGACCCGTTATCCAGAAGTGGAACTGGATCTGGTCAGCGACGGGAAACTGGTCGATATCGTGGAGCAGGGTTTTGATGCAGGTGTCCGGCTGGGAGAAACGGTGCCGCAGGACATGATTGGCGTCCGCATCAGCGACGAGCTTCGCTTTCTTGCGGTCGTCGCTCCTGCCTATCTGCGCGATTTCAATCGGCCTCTGGTTCCGGATGATTTGCGCAATCATCGCTGCATCCGCCAGCGTTTACCGAGCGGCAAACGGTATCGCTGGGAATTTGAGAAGCATGGTCAGGAGATGACGATTGATGCTCCGGGCACGCTGACATTGGACGATAATGACCTGATGATCGAGGCGGCTGCCGAGGGTCTGGGTATTGCCTACGTGCCGGAGAACCTGGCACATGATTTGTTGGTCGCTGGGGACCTTGTGACAGTGCTCGAAGACTGGTGCCCTCCGTTCTCGCCGTTGATGCTTTATTATCCCGGTCGCCAGCATGTGCCGTCAGCCCTGCGGGGTTTTATCGATGTCGTGAGAGCTCCCTATATCAGAGCGCGATTGTCAGCAAATTCGTGATGAGGAAACTGGGTAATTCTGGTGCTCATACAGGACGCATCGCCCGATTGTTGAAAAGATTTCACTGGATCATGCATCGATGACTATCTTATCGGGCGGGTCTTTCTTTTTTAGTTTCATCCAGGCGGAGGGCGAAGATTGTCGTTGTAAAGGATGAGATATGACACTGCGTCGAGATGAATTGATCAAGCGCCTGATCAGAGCTGGCGAACTCGAGGTTTCTGGTGCGGATCAGGCAGAGACGGACACCTATTTCAATATAGACGAATTTCGCTTCCATGGCCCCGATGGGTTCGAGACGGACTATGGAGGACTTACTGCATATTTTCAGTCGCTTCGCGCCGCTTTTGACGATCGTTCGATCAGGCGTGGGATCATAATCGCCGAGGATAACACTATTGCCTGTCAGACCTGGATCGAAGGGATATTTGTCCGGGATTTCACCATGTCTCCGGCAGGACCACTGCCACCCAATGGACAACGCATTGTAATGGACCTGATCAATATATTCCGTTTCGACGGGGAAGGACGATTAACCGAAGAATGGGTTCGGACGGATTACCGGAGTTTTCTCCGCCAGCTTGGCGCACCGGGGCAATAACGGGCAGCGAGGCAATTGCAAGGATTGGGCCGCTCACAAGGCCGCCAAATCAACGTCGGATCTATATTGGTTAGTTCCATAATACATATTATCTGATTTGATCTTATAACAGCAACATACAGATGCGACAGATGGGCAAGATAGAGATGCGACATTTTTAGGTCGCGTGCCCTGTTCAGATCGAACGAGGAAAGGAAGACTGGGCGGCTCTTCACACGTATCCGTTTAGAGAGTTGCCATGTCTTGTTTGATTACGATGTCGCAGAAAGAACTCAATAGATTGGAAGTCATTCAGAAGATTCGAGATCGTCGTCTGACGGTTATCCAGGCGACTGCATTGCTGGATCTCAGCCGCAGCCAGATCCATCGTCTTTTACAGGCTTACGACAAGCTTGGGCATTCGGGTCTGATTTCGGGACGACGCGGACGCCCGAGCAATCGTCGTTACAGCGAGGATTTCCGGAATGCGGTGCTGGATCTGGTACGGGCTTATTATCGGGATTTTGGACCGACACTGGCCTGTGAGAAGCTTGCCGAACGCCACCGGCTTTCGGTCAGCAAGGAGACGCTGCGGCAATGGATGACGGTGGCGGGTTTGTGGACGTCACGGCGCGAACGCAAGCGACAACTGCATCAGCCGCGCGGTCGGCGTGATTGCTTTGGTGAGCTGGTACAGATCGATGGTTCGCATCATTGGTGGTTTGAGGAGCGGGGTCCCAAATGCGCCCTCCTCGTTTATATTGACGATGCCACGGGCAAGCTCCTGCATTTGCGCTTCGCTGGATCAGAGAACACGTTTGATTATTTTCATGCGACGAAGGCCTACCTGCAGCAATGGGGCAAGCCGCTGGCCTTTTACAGTGACAAACATGGTGTGTTTCGCACGACCCATGGTTCGCAGAAAGATCGCACGATCGGTCTGACCCAGTTTGGCCGGGCGCTTTATGAACTCAACATCGACATTATCTGTGCCAATACCCCGCAGGCCAAAGGCCGTGTCGAGCGGGCAAACAGAACTTTGCAGGATCGTTTGGTCAAGGAATTGCGACTGCGCGGCATTGATACGATCGAAGCAGCCAATGCTTATGCGCCGGAATATATTGCAGACTTCAATGCCCGTTTTGGAAAGGATCCGCGCAATCCCAAAGATATGCACCGACCGCTGGCCGCACATGAGAACATCGATGGTGCGATGTGCCGGAAGGAAGTGCGGACACTGTCGCAAACACTGACGCTGCGTTACGACAAGGTGCTGTTCATCCTGGAGCCGACGGAGCTTGCAAAGCGGCTGGCTCGACAAAAGGTGATTGTCTGCGACTATCCCGATGGTCGTCTGGAGATCATGCATGGTACGGACACCCTGCCCTATACAACGTTCGACAAGCTTCGTTCTGTTCACCGGTCGCCTGTTGTCGAGAACAAGCGACTGGATGACATGCTTTCGATTGTGGCCGAGATGCAGGCGGGCCGGGAATTGCAACGCAGCAAGAGCGGTCCCCGTCGCACAGGTCAGACGAACCATCTGTTTGGCGTGCCTGATGGCAGTGTCGGGAACGGGTATCAGAAGCGTGAGCGCAAATCGCGCACCGCTTACATGAACGATCCTGACGTTATCGCGCGCCGGGAGAAGGCACTGATGAGGCGGACAGCAGCCGAATAATGATCGTCAATGCACCTCAATGTCGCTTTGGGTATCCGATTCCAGCTGCAGGCAAGCTGCCCAGAGCGGCGAAGAAGCTTCAGCTGGCGGGTGATGTCGTGCATGACCCAAAGCGACGGAATGATTGTTACTAAGAAAGCTCACATGAGGATTTCGTCGTCAAGATCAATCATTGTTCCATAGCTTGTCCCCTTCGATTTTGTATCGAACCCATGGTCTGAGCCATCTTGCTTGACGCGGCACGTTTCCGTCACCGGTTCAAACTCACATACGGTCGCCGTTTTGTCCGGCAGCACCATCATCCCGCTTGCGTAGCGGCAAGGCTCAGGAGAACGGGACCAATCTAAAGCGCGGCATTTGAAGCCCGACTTTGAGGCGGTTCGCTCACCTGGATCCGCCAGGAGTGATCAGTCCTGGAAGATTTGTGTATTCGGTAATTTTTTGGTCGTCACGCAGTCTTCATGACAGCCCCCTCGATGACAACACCCGCAGTGACAAACTTCCACAGCGCGATAAGGAGTTTGCGCGCCAGGGCAACTATCGCGGCTTTCTTTAAGCGTCCACCATTCGACTGAACCCGATCCACAAACCAACGGCTGAGCGCTGATGCTGGCTGATTGCGTAGCCACAACCAAGACAGTTGAATCATCGTGGTGCGCAGCCGAGGGTTTCCTGCTTTTGAGACACCCTGTTCGTGATCGATGGTCCCGCTCATCCATGGGGTTGGTGTCAAACCGGCATAGGCGGCAATCTGCCGCCTATTATCAAAACGCCGGGACAGGGCTTCGGTCCAAAGGACGGCGGCAAACTCAGCGCCAATCCCCTTCAGGGACAGCAGCATCGCCGCGGGCGAAGTTGCCTCAACCGCTGGCTGCTCATACGTTGACAGGAGAGAATTCCGCTCGCTCTCCACTGCAGCAATCTGTTCCAGCAGCAAGTCGAGACGGTCGAGTTCGCGATTAATTTGAGCCTTCAGGTGTTTCGGTAACTCACGCCCATCTCCGGTCTGGAGCTCCTCCAGCCGCCGACGGCGATCTTTACGGAGCGGTTGATAGCCGCTGACGCCTTGAGCAAAGAGTAGCCCCTTAACGCGATTGACATGCCTGACCCGCTCAGCAATCAAAACTTTGCGTTCCCGGCATATCCGACGCCGATCTTCGTCCTTCGGATCTGGCGCTTTAACCATCGCACATACGCGTGGCTCGCCGCGCTTGAACGCAAGCAATGTGCGCGTCAGAGCCTCTCCATCAATCTTGTCGGTCTTGGCACGCCGACGTCGACGAGACGTCGCGATCGAAGCTGCGTCTACGACGTGACTCTCGATACCATTGGCCTCCAGCACCCGGTGTATCCAGAAGCCGTCCAATCCTGCCTCTTGGATTGTTACGATAGGAAACAACGTTCCTGTTCTCAACCGCGCTTTGTGCTGTAGCTGCTCAAATCGATCCAGCAGCTCTGCCACATTGCCACCGGCCACTACATGCTTCGACATCTTCTCGCCACTGCCCGGCGACAACGAAGTGATCAACCAAGTCGATCGGCTTAGTTCCAATGACACAAAAATTGCGCCAAGATCAGTGCGGACAGCGGTCGGATGAATGGATGCGGGTTCCATAAATTGCTCCTCCTGAGCGAGTGTTTTGATGCAACCTCACTCTGCCAGAGCGACGGCCGCTGTTCACTCCTCATGGGATCTAAAGCCGAAGGGCACCTATCGACCCGCCCCCATTCCTCGCTTGCAACCCTGACCAGCCACTCGGCATGGGGGCTGAACGTCAGCACCTGTCGCATCTCTAACTTGCTAAAAACGTCGCATCCCTAACTTGCCAAAACAGATCTGGCGCCAAGGTGGGTTCAAGCCTGAAATGGGCTTTGTAAATGCAGGCTCATTGGGTTTCCACTACCACATCGCTTCTGCAAATGCCCTGAACGGGCATCAGTCAGCGTCTTGCGCCAGACGTGATGGAGTTGCTGTCCGCGCAGTCCACTCCAGTTCTCACGGTCCGCAATAAAATTTCGTATAGACTTATTTTTGTCGATAGTTTGAAATGCGCTGTCCGCTTTTCGTTGCATGTTCTTGCCGGGACGTTATACGAAGGGACTCTATCGCAAATTTTTGCGTCTCACTTTAGACGGACAAGATCTCGCATCCTGTCTGTTCCCCCATTCATGAGGCGCTACCCGAAGAGGAGCGGATATATGAGCCGTTATGGCACCGCACATTGTCAGTTCATCGGATGTGCTGAACGATGAGCGCCGAACCAAGCCGTATTCAACCGGAAGAAGCGCGCAAGACCGCAATAGCGCTCAAGGATGTGCAGATTTCATTCAAGCTGGCCGATGGTGGTCGCTTCGATGCTGTTGCCGAAAGCAATCTGGAAGTTGCTGAAAACGAATTCGTGGCGATTGTCGGTCCGACGGGCTGCGGAAAGTCTACATTGCTCAATGCCGTTGCCGGGCTTCTGGTGCCAGCCAGTGGTACTGTCGAAATCAGCGGCCAGCGGCTGCAAGGCCTCAATCGCAAGGCAGGTTATCTCTTCCAGCAGGATGCCCTCATGCCCTGGAAGACAGTGCTGGACAACGTCTCCATCGGGCTGGAAATCGCTGGCACGCCAAAGGCCCGGGCGCGCGAGCAGGCGCGTGAGTGGCTTGGTCGCGTCGGGCTTGCAAGTTTCGGTGACCGTTATCCGCATATGCTGTCGGGTGGACAGCGCAAGCGTGTTGGTCTCGCGCAGGTGCTGATCCGCAATCCGAAATATCTGCTGATGGATGAACCCTTCGGCCCGCTCGATGCGCAAACCCGCGTCATCATGGGTGACCTTTTGCTCGATCTGTGGTCGCAGGACAAGAAGGCCGTCATGTTCGTGACCCACGATCTGGAAGAAGCCATCGCGCTGGCGGATCGCGTTGTCATCATGTCTGCCGGGCCGCGTGCCCGCATCATGGCGGAATATAAGATTCCCCTCGCCCGTCCGCGCGAGATTTCCGAAATTCGCCTCGATGACAAGTTTCACGAAATTCATCGTGAAATATGGAGTGCGCTCAAGGAAGAGGTTCTCAAGGGCTATCAGCAGACGAGTGGGGAAAAGAAATGAAAAAGCCTGTTATGCTGTTTCTGGCGCAGCTCAGCGTGGCTGTCGTCGTTATTCTGGTCTGGCACCTCTTCACCGCTACCCATTTGCTGGGCAATCCGGCCAAGGCGAAATTCTTCTTTGCGACACCGGGCGATGTGGCGCAGCGCATCTATAAATGGTTCTCCGATGGGACGATCTGGTATCACCTCGGCATCACCCTGCTTGAAGCCATGCTGGCTTTTGCCATTGGCTCAATCGGCGGCGTTCTGATCGGGTTCTGGTTTGCCCGCAAGCCCCTCCTTGCAGCAATCTTCGACCCTTATGTGAAGGCGGCCAACTCGCTGCCGCGTGTCGTGCTGGCGCCGATCTTCGCCTTGTGGCTCGGCCTCGGCATCTGGTCAAAGGTGGCGCTCGGCGTCTCGCTGGTCTTTTTCATCGTCTTCTTCAACGTCTACCAGGGCGTGAAGGAAGTGAACCAGACGGTACTCGCCAATGCGCGTATGCTGGGCATGAACGAGCGCCAGCTCCTGCGCAATGTCTATCTGCCATCGGCGCTGTCTTGGATGTTCTCAAGCCTGCACACGGCCGTCGGCTTTGCCGTCGTCGGCGCGGTTGTCGGCGAATATCTCGGTTCGTCGGCGGGGCTCGGCTACCTGATTCATCAGGCGGAAGGCGTGTTCGACGTCACCGGCGTCTTTGCCGGAATGCTGGTGCTGACGGCATTCGTGCTGGTCATCGACTGGGGCGTATCCATCGTTGAAGCGCGCCTGCTTGTCTGGCGTCCGAAAGCTGCAGGTCACAACGGTTAAAAAGATTCAAGGAGGAAACCATGACGACAACGCGTAGAGATATATTGCTGGGCGCCGCAGCCTTCGGGCTTGCGGGTATAGCCTCGCGCCTTCCCGCCTATGCGCAGGATGCATCGGCAACGCCGGAAAAGCCGGAGCTGATGTTCGGTGTCGGTGGCAAGCCGCTCTTCTATTACCTTCCGCTCACCATTGCCGAGCGCAAGGGCTTCTTCGAGGAAGAAGGCATCAAGGCGACTATCAATGATTTCGGTGGCGGCGCAAAGTCCTTGCAGGCATTGATCGGCGGTTCGGTCGATGTGGTGACCGGCGCATACGAGCACACCATTCGCATGCAGAACAAGGGGCAGGACATTAAGGCCGTCTGCGAGCTTGGCCGCTTTCCGGGCATCTGTATCGGCGTGCGCAAGGACCTTGCCGGTGAAATCAAGACGATTGCCGATCTGAAGGGCCAGAATGTCGGCGTCACGGCGCCCGGCTCGTCTACCTCTCTGCTGCTGCAATATGCGCTCATCAAGAACGGCCTCTCCGAAGATGCTGCTTCGATCATCGGTGTCGGCGGTGGTGCAAGTGCTGTCGCAGCCATCAAGAAGGGCGAAATCGCCGCCCTCGTTCATCTCGATCCGGTCATCACGCGACTGGAAGTCGATGGCGACATCACGCTGCTACTCGATACACGCACCGAAGAAGGCACCCGCCAGCTTTTCGGTGGCACCAATCCAGCCGCGACCGTCTACGTGCAGCAGAGCTTCATCGATGCAAATCCGGTAACCACGCAGCGGGTCGTCAATGCGTTCGTCAAATCGTTGAACTGGATTCACAAGGCTTCTGCCGATGACGTGGCAGATGCTGTGCCGGAAGAATATCTGCTCGGCGACCGCGAGCTGTACAAGACCGGCTTCGAGAAGTCCCGCGCCATGTATTCCGAAAAGGGCCTGATCGCGGAAGACGGCTTCAAGAGCCTGTTCGAGATGCTGAAGGCGCTCGATCCGGAACTGGCAAGTGCGGATATCTCATTTGCGCAAACCTTCGATCCGCGCTTCGTGGAAGCTGCAAAAGTATAAATCCGCTTTGGGCAGGGTTGTGCCCTGCCCTTTGCATCTTCTTTATCAAAAGTTCAAAAGCGGCTCTTGGCAAAGCGCTCCTGCAGCCATTGTGCGGCTGACCCCTGCCGTCGCCGCTTGTTCCAGATCAGCTCCAGCGCGACCGGATGCGCACCTTCGTCGAACTGCAGTTTCGGAATGACAAGCTCCGGCGCCAGCGGTGAGTCCTTCAAGATATGTTCTGGAATGAACGCCCAGCCGATCCCTCGCGTGAGGATTTGCAGGATGACCCAGTGGCTTTCCACCCACCAGACCTCGGCACCGACCCGCAAACGGCGGCTTTCCGCCGTATCGCTGTGCTTTCGGGCCATGATCTGGCGAAACGACCTCAAATCTTCCCAACTGACCGCAGTATGTGCTAGCGGATGCTCGCGCCCGCAGACCAGCACCAGAGGCACCCAGCCTATGGTATGGAAGCCAAGCTCATCAGGCATCTGCTCGGCGCGCCACATGACGCCGAGGTCCGCCCTTCCTTCCAGCACAAGCCCGCTTATCGCGGTTGAAGGCGGAAAGGTCAGTTCAAGCTCTACATGCGGAAACTCCTGTGCAAAGGCTGCAAACAGCGTCGCGATGGCCGGTTCGGGGTAAAGTTCGTCGATTGCAACCACGAGACGGCTTTCCACATGATCGCCGAAATTTCTGGCGACGGAAATCAGATGCTCCCGCCTTGCAAGCAGCAGCCGCGCTTCCGGCAACAGCCTCGCTCCCGCTTCCGTCAACACAGGATTGCGGGATGCACGGCTGAACAGCTTGACGTCGAGATCGTCTTCCAGCGAGGAAACCAGCACGCTGACCGCAGACTGTGCCTTGCGCAAATATCGAGCGGCGGCGGAGAATGATCCGTGATCCGCAGAGGCCACAAAGGCCTCGAGTTGCTCCAGTTCGATACTCATCTATCGTAAACCCAGATAATATCTAACTTTTCTTATTGGCATAATAAGATAGAAGCACGCGCATTAACAACAGGGATTAAAGGAAATGCGCAGTTTTATGGACCGTGTCCGCCACGCAACGATGTTTGAAATCATCGGTCTGGCGATCTTCATACCCGGTTCCGCCTTCATTCTGGACAAGCCTGCAGCAGAGATGGGCGTCATCGGCATTGTTTCGGCAACCACCGCAACCGTGTGGAATTTTCTGTTCAATCTGGGTTTTGACAAGGCGATGCTGCGCTTCACCAGCAGCGTCAACAAGAGCATGGCCGTCCGGGTTCTTCACGCGATCCTTTTCGAAGCCGGGTTGATCGTGCTTCTGATCCCGTTCATCGCCTGGTATCTGGGAATTTCGCTGGTGACCGCTCTTGTGATGGATATAGCGATTGTCGTCTTCTATCTGGTCTATGCGTTCGTGTTCAACATCGCATATGACAGGTTATTCCCGTTGCCACTCGGGCAGACTGCAGAAGCGGTCTAGCGTTTTGCAATAGCGATACTGCCGCGCCTTCGAGCCTGAATCCAAAAGCGGCATGTGCGCGCGAAAATGGTGATTTTCGAGTACCGGTGCGCAGTGTACTTAAGGTACATGAGCACCGGAACGGAGAAAAATCGCCATTTGCAGCCACACAGGGCGACTTTTGGAGCAGGCTCTCAACAGGGGGCGCGGCGCTTGCGGAGATTTGCCTGTCGCTGCTCCCAGGCGATGAGCAGCAAGCTTGCCAGCACGATCAGGAATGCACCGGCAAACACATTCGCGGCCGGAACTTCCGCCCATATGAGATAGCCGTAGATAAAGGCCCAGATCAGCCCGCTATATTCCACGGGCGCCAGCGCCGAGGCGGGTGCGTGGCGAAACCCTTCATAAAGAAGGAACTGGCCGAGGGTTGATACAAGCCCCAGACAGATCATCAAAAGCCAGCCGTTGAGATCGGGGTCCTGCCATGTCCACGGAAAGGACAGTGCACAGGCCAGGCCGAACAACAGGCTGGTCGCATACATCTGTGTCATCGTGGTTTCGCTGCGGCTGACAAGCCGGATCAGGATCGTGCTCCATGCCCAGCAGAAACCTGCCACGATACACATGGCGGCGGGAATAAGATTGGGCGAATGGGTCGGGTTCGCAGCAACCGTTACGCCGATGAAACCGATGGCACAGGCGATCCATCTCCCCGGTCCGATCTTCTCCTTGAGGACGAGGATCGACAGGAACATGACCATGATCGGCGCGGAGAAATAAAGCGTCGTCAGTTCTGCCAGCTCGAGATGGCGGGCGGCATTGTAGAACAGCAGCCACGCGCCAAGCATAAGCGCGGCACGCAGAACCACGGTGTTGCGATAAGGGCTTCGGAAAATCGATGGATGACGGCGATAGCGTATCAGCACGCCGGTAATGAGCACGATCACCAGACTGCGCATGAACAATATCTGCGGCACCTGATAGGTCGCCACGAGCCATTTCACCATGGCATCCTGAAGGGCAAAACAGGCGTAACCGCCGCAGGCAAGCGCAATGCCTGCGAGCGGTCTTGAACTAACTGACCCGGTGTCCATGAATTCCTCGATCCGGCCCAGGAATCTCCGCTGCGGGAAGGGCCACGAACGCTGAATTTGCAGGACTGCAGCGCGTAAGCAAGAGGCTGATATATGACGATTGCAGACGGGAGTGCCAATGTAGCCGGAATGCAACAAATTGGGAGGCTAAAACACCAGGGATCGATGCGCCGCAGTTCCTGCCGTCACGCCATCAGCCACAGACCAGGCGACGCTGTGCGCGCCACGAGTAATATCGCCTGCTGCAAAAATTCCGGGCACGGTTGTCGTCTTCAGTCCGTCTGTCTGTATCGTTCTGCCGAGCGGCAGTTCATCCATTGCGCAGCCGAACGTGTCGGCAATCTGGCTGTTCAGCCGATTGCGTGGTCCGATGTAAAGCGCATTGAGTGGGACCAGTCGCCCATCTTCAAGCTCGACCTCTGAAATGTCGCCCCCCTCGCCGTGCAATGCACTGACCGGGCTGTGTTCGATCTTCACGCCGCGCCGTTCCAGTTCTGCGAATGCCTCTGCATCCGGTTCCAGCCCTTTATCGATAAAGAAGGTTGTCGGTCCCCATTCCGAGATCAGCATGGCCTGATGCACCGACATGGGCGACAGATTGAGAACGCCGAGCTGGCGGTCGCTGAATTCATAGCCGTGGCAATAAGGACAATGAATGACGGTATTTCCCCATCGTTCCGCGAGGCCGGGAATATCCGGCAGATCATCCGATATGCCGAAAGCAAAGATCAGTCTGCGTCCCTCAACAATCTCTCCGCTATCAAGTTCGATCGTAAAATTATCGATTTCGCCGCTACCCGAAACGGCCTTGCCTTGCGTGAAGGTCACGGTCGGATAGGCTTCGACCTGCGCCTTCGCCGTTTCCAGCATGGAGAGCGGGTTGCTGCCGTCCTGCGCAAAGAAACCATGCGAATGTTCGGCGAAACGGTTGCGCGGTTTTCCGGCGTCGATCACCCGGACAGATCGTCTGCCGCGCGCCAGATAGGTTGCCGCAGACAAGCCAGCGAAGCTGCCGCCGATAATGATTGCATCATGATGCATGATTGCTCTCCAGATCGAATGTTACGCCGCGCTCCAGCGCGCGTTGATGAAAATCCGCGCTCAGCATGGCAAGCGTGACCTCGCCAAAACGCCCCAGAAGAAGGTTTTCGGCGTCGGTGAATGCCTTGCTGAGTGAAGCATTGACTGCCTGCTCCACCAGACAGCCCGGCATTTCCGTGCGGTTGCCCATGGCCAGAAGCGCCGGCTCCCCGATGGCTTCGTAAATGTCACGCAGGGTAACCTTGTTAAGGTCGCAGGCGATTTCCCAGCCGCCACCGTGTCCCTTTTCCGAGCGAACATAGCCCTGCTCGCGCAGACCGCCCATGACACGTCTCACGACGACCGGATTTGTGGTCATGGCCTTGGCAAGAACCTCAGACGTGACCGGCCCTTTATGTTCGGCCATGTGAAGAAGGACGTGCAGAACGCCCGATAATTTGCTGTCTCTTTTCATGTAACAATAGATGTTACGAGAATCAGTAAATGTCAACACAGCCGGTGAAAAGCACCGGATCAGATAAATGTGATCGTTACGGAGTGGTTTGGATTATCTATAGATTTCAGGCTTGTAACGGCTGCCGAGACGGTAGCGGTTGCCGGCATAGATCAGCTTGTTGACGGTCGCCACCGTCTCGCCTGTCCATGTCCGGCGGTCCAGAAGCACACAGGCGATGCCATCGTCGAGACGCAACAGACGTGCAATTTCTGCGTCGGGTGTGATCGCTGAAATGACCTGCTCAACCTCAGTCATCGGGGTGCTTTTCTGAAGATAATCGTAGGTCGTGATCGCCCGAAAATCCTGCAGCTCATAATGCTGCACGAGGTTTGTATTGACGAAGCGCTCCTCAAGCTGCACCGGCACATCGTTTTCGAGATGTACGATCAGCGAATGGGCGATGGGAATGCTCCTTTGCAGTTCAAACGCATTGAGCAGTTCGGGCGTTGGTTCGATGACGTCGAGGGTGACGACTTCGGCGCGATGTTGCCCGCCGCGCGCCTTGATTTCATTGGCGATATTGACGACTTCGATCAGCGTCGTTTCCGGCTTTGGAGGAGCAACGAAAGTGCCGACGCCCTGAATACGCTTCAATATGCCCTGATCGGTCAGTTCCCGCAAAGCGCGGTTCACGGTCATGCGGGAAATGCCAAGCGCATCCACCAGTTCATGTTCAGACGGCAGGCGGTGATTGCCGGGCCAACGACCGGAGCGGATGTTGTCCAGCACCTGCGCCTTGACCTTCTCATAGAGCGGCCCTGCAGTTTCGGGCAGCTCCATGCCGGTGGCATGATGGGGTTCCGATTTGCCGCCAGCGCCCATGGGTCACATCCCTGTCCGTATGATCGTTTTCAAGCCGTTCGCCTCACCGGCTATCAGCCGTGCATAGGCGGCCGGAACCTCATCGAGCGGGATTTCCCGGTCGACAAGCTGCAGCAGCGGCGCCTCAAGATCGGGCAGAAGCTTTGCGATTTCATGCAGTTCGTCCTGATAGGCATGGCAGCCGATCAGACTGATCTCCCGCTCGACCAGAATGTTCGGATCAAGCTCGATCCTGCCATGGGATATGCCGACCAGTGCCAGCGAGCCGCCGCCGGAAAGCACGTCGAGCGTTGCCTTGAGGACGCTGATATTGCCGGTGGCATCAATCGCATAGCGGATTGGCTGGCCATCGAGTGCGGCTTCAATTGCCGCCTTGTCGAGGGACACCTTGATTGCACCGGTGACAGTCGAAACGAGACCGGCGCGCTGGTCGTTGCGGTCGCAGACCAGTACGGGACCGTCATGCAGGCGGGAGAGAAGAAGCGCTGCAAGCCCGCCGATTGGCCCGCAACCCACAACGAGAACCGCTTCGCCCGACGGCACGCGCTGCTTGCGGATGGCGTGCAGCGCCACCGAAAGCGGCTCGCCCATGGCGGCGGCGACGGGGTCAATGCCGGAATCATACTGAACGAGGAGCCGCGCGGGAAGTGCTGTCTCCTCGGCAAAACCGCCATCACAGACTTCGCCGATAAAGCCGAGCGTTTCACAGACATTGTGTCTGCCGCTTTTGCAGGACGGGCATTTGCCACACCAGTAGCGGGAGTCAGCGATCACCGTATCGCCGGGTTTGAAACCGGTCACGCCATCGCCGATCTCGGTCACGACGCCAGCAAATTCATGACCGGCGACCGAAGGGGACCGGCTGATCCATTGTCCGGTCATGAAATTATGCAGATCGGAGCCGCAGATACCGGCGGCCGACACCTTCAATCGAACCCAGCCCGGCTCCAGATGCGTCGGCGGGTCGATTGTCTCGACCCGCAAGTCCTTCGCCGCATAAAGCCGCACAGCCTTCATCGTCAGCCTCCCCGGCTTTTCTCAGAGGTAATCCTTGCGGATTTCCGACACGGCGTTCTCGTGCGAGGAGAAGCCTTCATAACGCGCCAGCGTGCGGGCGTGCTTTGCAAATTCCGGATAGGCGGATGCCGTCACATAGCCGATGGACGAACGCTTGACGAAATCCGTCACCGAAAGCGGGCCATAGGTGCGCGCCCAACGGCTGGTCGGCAGCACGGCGTTCGGGCCAAGGCCGAAATTACCGATGACGACCGGCGTGTGCGGCCCCATCAGGATTTCGGCAGCTTCGGTGATGTGGCCGAGATGCGCAAACGGATCGGTCGAAAGAAGCTCCAGATGTTCGGGGGCATAGTCATTGATGAACTTGTAGCTTTCCTCCACGGAAGACGTCAGGACGATACCGCCATATTTGCCGGTGAGCACGGTCTTGGAGAAGCCGACGCGCTGTTCGGTCATGCGCGCCCAATGGTCCGGCAATGCGGCAAGCGCTTCTTCCGCGACGCGGCGGCTGTGCGTGACGAGCCATGCCGACGAATCCGGGCCATGTTCCGCCTCGATCAGCAGATCGAGTGCTGCAAGTCCGCCCTTCACCGTGTCGTCGGCGAAAATGACAGCTTCGGAAGGGCCGGCAGGGAGGCCGGGATCGATGACGCCGCCAAGCAGGCGCTTGGCTGCGACCACCCATGGGCTGCCGGGGCCGACGATCTTGAGCGCCGGTTTCACCGTTTCCGTGCCATAGGCGACGGCAGCGACAGCCTGTGCGCCACCGACCTTATAGACGGTTTCCACACCGGCAAGGCGCGCGGCTACAAGTGTTGCGGCATCGACGGAACCGTCCGGCGTGGGCGGAGTGACGATGGCAAGATCAGGCACGCCAGCGACTACAGCCGGAACGGCGGTCATCATGGTGACGGACGGAAACGCCCCCTTGCCGCGCGGAATATAGAGCGCGACGGAGCGGATCGGCGTGAAACGGTCGCCCGCAAAGGCGCCGGGACGCATTTCCTTCAGCCACATGGCCTCCGGCTTCTGTTCCTCATGGAAATGGCGGATATTGTCGATGCCGAACTGGATGGCCTCGATCACGTCCTTTTCCACCTTGTCGAAGGCGGCATCGAACTCGGCTTCCGTCGCCTTGATATTGGCCGGATCGACTTCAGCCTTGTCGAGATCGCGCGCAAAGCGGACAAGCGCCGCATCGCCTTCGGTGCGAACGGCCTCGATGATCGGCTTCACCTTCTCGATAAAGCCCGACAGATCGGTTTCCGAGCGCTTGAGAAGTTCGGCGCGCGCTGCGTCGTCCAGTTTAGCCAGTTCGTGAAAAGAAACATCGGACATGATCGGCTCCTTGCTGGTTGCGGTGGTGGCGCAACCGGTCATTTCGATTTGAGGAAGATGTCGAGCCCGACCAGCCGGTCGAGCAGGAAGATGGCGGCAGCGGCGCAGGCGATGAAGACGACGGAGATCGCCGCAAGGTCTGGCGTGATGATGGACCGGATCGAATTGTAGATCTGCACCGGCAGCGTCACGATACGCGCATCGACCAGAAGCAGGCTGACCAGAAATTCGTTCAGCGCCAGAATGAACATCAGAAGCGAGCCGCTGATGACGCCCGGCACGACGACCGGCAGCGTGACGAAGAAGAAGGTTGAGATCGGCCCTGCCCCGCAATTGGCGGCGGCAAGTTCCAGATCGGCATCGAGATTGGCGGCACTTGCGGTCACAGCCCAGATCATGAAGGGCAGATTGATGACACAGGCCGCAATCCCTACCGGCCAGAGCTGGCCCAGAATGCCAGCCTGACCGAAGATCAGCATGAGGCCAATGCCGGAACCGATCAGCGGAATGGTGAAGGGCAACAGCAGATAAATCTGGATCGTCTTTTCAAACCGCACGGCATATTTCGCCAGCGCTATGCCAGCAAGCGTTCCGACCGGAATGGCAACGATAGTGCAGATGAAGGAGACATAGAGCGAGCGCAGAAATGCATCCCAGAGGTCGCTCGTTCCGGCGATCTTCTGATACCATTTGAGCGAAAACCCTTCCGGCGGAAAGGTAATCATGTTGCCAGACGTGAAGGAGGCTCCAAGCACAACGATGGTCGGTGCGGAAAGCAGCACCAGAACGGCGATAACAAACGTCCATATGACGATGGATTTTGACAGTGGCGAGGTCATTTGCGCGTCCTCCCCATGGCAAGCGTGCCTGCCCCGAACAGCGTGAACACGATCCCGACGAGGATCGAACCGACACCAACCAGAAGCAGCGCCAGCGTCGCGCCGAGCCCTTGATCGGATGTGCGGAAGAACTGGTCATAGATCGCATTGGCGATGAAATCCTGCGATCCGCCGCCTAAGATTGCCGGTACGGCAAAATCGGTGAGTGACAGCGTCATAACCACCAGTCCCGCGCCGATCAGGCCCGGACGGGCCATGGGCAGGACGACATGGGCGAAGGTCCGCAGCCAGTTTGCACCGAGCGAGCTCGCCGCCGCTTCCATTTCTTCCGGAATAGCGGTCAGCGCCGGTGCGAGCATCAGCACGGCGAATGGCAACATATATTGAATGAGACCGAACAGAACCGCCGGATAATTATAGAGGAGCCGCATCGGTGCGATGCCGACAAGGCCAAGCGCCTCGTTCACCATGCCCTGATTGCCGAGAATGATGAGCCAGCCATAGGCGCGTACCACCTGACCGATGAAGAACGGCAGGAACAGCGCGATCAGCAGGAATTTGCGCAAAGCGGCCGATGGCGTGCGCACCATGAGATAGGCATAGGGAAAGGCCAGAACGAGCGTGAACGCGGTCACGACAAGCGAGCCGGACAGGCTGCGCCATGCCACGGTTGCGAACAGGCTTTCCGTCAGCGCGCGCTTGTAATTGGCGAGCGTGTAATAGTCCGACATCAGGAATGTGGAGGTGTCGAGCGTGCGAAGACTGGTATCGCCAATCTGGATCAGGCCCAGCACCAGCAGCCCGACCAGAGCAATCGCCGGAAACAGCATCAGATAGGGCACGGCGCGATTGAACCGCGATGGCCACAAAAAGGCTGCGATTGCTTCCAGCGCGTCCATGATGCGCCAGACAACCGGATAGGCAGTGCGTGCCGCTCGCATGTTTCAATTCCTGAATATTTGTCCGAAATGTTTGCCCGAAGACGCCGGGCACACGGATCGCCCTTTCGGGCGACCCGTCTTGTTTTTATGGAGCTGGATCAGCCCTGCATGATGGCCTTGAACTTCGAGAACCATTCGCTCTCGTTTTCCACCTGCACTTTTGCCGAGATGCGGATGAGGTGTTTGAAATCCTCTTCCTTGGTCGGATAGGCCGGATCATTCACCAGATCGGCGGGCGGGGTCAGGCCCGGCACGACGCCCGGCAGGCCAAGGCCGTCGAGCCAGACCTGCTGCGCATCCTTGGTAAGCGCAAAGTTGATATATTCCTTGGCCCAGTAAAGCTCGTTTTCCGGCAGGCCCTTTGGAATCCAAAGGCCGTCTGTGTCGAACTTCGCGCCCTCTTCCGGAACGGTCCAGTCGATCTTGACGCCGTTTTTCTGGGCTTCGCGCGCATTGGTGGAAATGGTGCAGGCCAGATCGATTTCACCCTTCTGGAACCAGGTGGTGAAATCCGGGTCTTCGCCGAGAAGCGGCTGCTGCTGCTTCACCTTGGTGATGAAATCCCATGCGGGCTGCATATTGCCCGGAATGTCTTCCAGCTTGCCGCCACCGGCAACCTGCGCCGGGAAGTGGAAGCCGATGCCATCATTATAGAGCGCGATGCGTCCTTTGAACTTCGGATCGAGCAGGGCGTGCCACGACTTCGGCGGGCCATCCGGGAAGGCTTCCGGACGATAGGCCAGCACATAGACATAACCGTAGGTGTTGACGATCGGATAGCCGTCGAGACCAACCGGTTTGGCAAGATCGGTGGTGTTCTTGAGATTGGACAGGTCCGACAGGTCTTCGGTCACGCCACGCAATGCCGATTTGGTTGCATTGGTGGTCGTATCCCAGTTGATGTGGATCGGTGGAACACGCTTTTGCGCGACCGCAGCCCAGAGCTTCGGCTGGATTTCGTTGTCTTCCGTCAGGTCGTGGCGGATGGAAATGCCGGTCTTGGCGGTAAACGGATCGGATACGCCAGCTTTCAGCGCGTCCACCCAGCTACCACCCCAGGCGCGCACGATCAGTTCCTTCGGCTTGGCCGGTTCTTCAGCAAATGCGGGCGACAGGCCGAGCGATGTCGTGCCGGCGGCAGCGGCAAAAGCGCCTGCGCTCTGCAGGAAGCGGCGGCGGTCGAGTATCAGAAAAGGCTTCTTCAGATTGCTCATTTTGTTCTCCTCTGGAGTTTCCCCGTAACGTGTTAGTTCATGTGGCAAAGACGATGAGATCGCGGGCGTTCCAGCCAAGATGCACGGTTTCGCCTTCTGCAAACTGGCTGTGGCCGATAGGGTCGTGATCGAAGACGCGCATCAACACGTCTCCCAAGGCAGGAACCCGCAATTCATAGACGATGCGTTCGCCCTCGAAGATCGCATCCGTAACGATGCCTTCAAGCACGGTATCGAGTTCTGCATGCGCTGCGGCGCTGCCGCCGATGCGGATCTGTTCGGCGCGGATTGCGCACGAGACATTTGCGCCGGCGGCAACCGGTCCGTGCCCCTCGCCTGCCATGCCTACGAGAGCCGTTCCCGCGTCGACCCGCACGAGATTGCCGTCGAACGAAGATACCTTGCCGGAAATGAAATTGGTGACGCCGATGAAGTTCGCCACAAAGGCGTTGGACGGGTTGCGATAGGTTTCGGATGGCTGCGCCATCTGCTGGATTTCACCGCCATCCATGACGATGATTTCGTCAGATACGACGAGCGCTTCACGCTGGTCGTGGGTGACATTGATGGTCGTGACGCCAAGCTCCCGCTGGATACGGCGGAATTCGAGCTGCATTTCCTCGCGCAGCTTGCGGTCAAGCGCTGCCAGAGGTTCGTCGAGCAGAAGCAGGTCCGGTTCGAAAACGAGGGCGCGCGCGATGGCCACGCGCTGCTGCTGGCCACCGGACAGCTCGTGCACACGCCGCCCGCCAAGGCCGTTGAGGCGAACGAGGTCGAGATAGCGTTCCACCCGCTCGGGGATGGAACGCGCATCGAAGCGGCGCATTTTCAGCGGAAACGCGACGTTTTCGGCCGCCGTCATATGCGGGAAAAGCGCGAGTTTCTGGAAAACCATGCCGATGGAGCGCTTGTGCGGCGGCACGGCGCTGACAGCTTCATCGTTGATGAAGATTTCGCCGATGCTGGGTTTCTGGAAACCGGCAATGAGACGGAGTAGCGTCGTCTTGCCGGAACCCGATGGCCCGAGAATGGTCAGAAAACGGCCTTTGGCGAGATCGAAAGATGCCGCACGCACGGCATGGAAGCCGTTATAGATCATGCTGACATTGTTGACCGATACGGCAGCCGGTCCGTTGGAGACTTTACGGCCAGTTCCGGTTTCGGTTGTATTCATCGCTGTTTCCCATTTCAGTCAAAGCACCGGAAGGAGCTTTATGAAGTTATTTCAATCCTGTTTCGCAATCTGCTGATGTTTCCCTTGAGAATATCAGATTGATGCGAGATAGCCGCCGTCGATCGGGATCACCTGCCCCGTGACATAGGACGATGCGGCGCTTGCCAGAAACACCACGGCGCCCGCAACATCTTCCATTGCGCCGAAACGCCCCTGCGGAATTTTGGCCAGCATCGCCTTCTGCCAGTCATCGTTTTCGTAAAACACATCCGTCATGGCCGTGCGGAAATAGCCCGGCGCAATGCCGTTGACGCGGATGCCGGAGGGCGCCCATTCGGTCGCCAGAGCGTGTGTCATGCCCATGAGGCCGGATTTGGAAGAACCATAGGGAGCGGCGGTCGGCACGCCGACATAGGAGGTCAGCGAGCACAGATTGATGATCGCCCCACCCTTTCCGCTGTCGGTCATGTGGCGGGCAGCGGCCTGCGCGCAGAAGAACGCGCCTTTGAGGTTGGTCGCCACGATGCGATCCCAGAGCGCTTCGTCCACATCGAGCGAGGGACGGATTTCTTCATAACCTGCATTGTTGACGAGAATATCGAGGCCGCCGAGTGCATCTTTCGCTTGCGCGATGGCGGCTCCACAGGCCGCGACATCGCGCACATCGAGCGAAAGGGATGCCGAGGCGCGGCCATGAGCGGCGATACGGGATGCCGTGTCGGAGAGGTCGTCGGACTTGCGCGCTGTAATGGCGACATCGGCACCAGCCGAGGCGAGTGCTTCGGCAATGGCCTGTCCCAGTCCCCGGCTCGCACCGGTAACCAGCGCTTTACGCCCGCTAAGGTCGAAAAGCGATAAAACCTGCATCATGTTCCCCTGCGGACCTTTGGCAAAACAATATTGTTGCCCGAACTTCTACTTGTTCTGGCCCTAATGTTTAGCAATTTTTTGTGGTCTCCCCAGCATAGGACCATCTTTTTCATAACTTGTCTATACATATATATACAAAATTGGATTTCAGTCTTAGAACTTCTCTCCAAAAGGCGCACGTCATGCGAAACGCTGCACTGGAGGAGAACGTGGATGGCACAGGAAAAAGCCCGGCTTGGCGATCTGATTCGGCCTGAAATTCACTGCCTTAGCCCCTATAATGCTGGTCTCACCATTGCCGAGGTGGAAGCGCGTTATCACCCTCCGTCGATTGCAAAACTGGGCTCCAACGAAAACCCGCTCGGACCTTCGCCGAAGGTAAAGGCCCTCTTTTCCGGTGCCCATGATCTGCTGCGGCTCTACCCTGATCCATCTGGACGCGAACTGACGCGGGAAATCGCGACTGAGTTCGATTGGCCGCAAGATTGCATCATTCTAGGCAACGGATCGGAAGACCTGATCGGCGTTATCTGCCGGACGGTTTTGCGGCCCGGCGAGCGGGTGGTCACACTTTACCCGTCCTTTCCGCTGCACGAGGACTATGCAACGACAATGGGCGCGACCGTCGATCGGATTGAAGTGACGCCGTCGCTTGAGGTCGATATCGATGCGTTGGTGGCTGCGACTGCAACGGCTCCACGTCTCGTGATATTCGCAAATCCGCTCAATCCGGTCGGAACATGGCTGACACCGGAAGCTATGCAGCGCGTTATCGAGGCTGTTTCGCCAGAAACGTTGCTGGTTGTTGACGAAGCCTATGCGGAATATGCGGTTGGTGAGGATTATCCGTCTGCCGCTGCACTTCTGCGCGACAGCGCTCTCAACTGGGTGGCGCTGCGCACTTTTTCAAAGGCTTATGGGTTGGCCGGAGCCCGTCTCGGGTTCGGGCTTGTCAGCGACCCGGAATTGCGCGGGTTTCTGGATCGGGCCCGCACGCCTTTCAACGTCAACGGCATTGCGCAGGCAGCGGGACTGGTTGCACGCCGCGACAAAGACCATCTGGCAAAGGGGATTGCGCTAGCGCTTCGTGAACGGGAGCGTCTGGCCGGCTTCCTGAGCGAGCGGCAAATCCGTTTCGCCCGCTCCAAAGGGAATTTTCTGTTCATCGATGTGAAGTCGGATTCCGTTGCGTTGGCCGAAAAGCTCCTGCGGGACGGCGTTATCGTGAAGCCCTGGAAGCAGGAAGGCTATACGACTTTTATCCGCGTCAGCGTGGGTGCCCCGGAAGAGAACGATCTTTTCATGCGCTCTTTCGAAAAGGCCATGGGGCTGGCGTAAATTTGAAAGCAGGTTTCGGGAGGCTCGCTCCTGATCTCGTGCTAGAAAGGTCGCATGAGAGATCTTTTCGACCAGACTGAGCCGCGTGAAATCCTGGCGCCCGGCGCCGTGCTTCTACGCGGCTTTGCACTTCCGAGCGAGGCCGCTGTTTTGAAAGCGGTGGTGGATGTTTCCGCCGCCGCGCCTTTCCGTCACATGACGACCCCCGGAGGGTATCGCATGTCGGTCGCGATGACGAATTGCGGAGAATTCGGCTGGGTCACTGACCAGACCGGCTATCGTTACAGTACCGACGACCCGGAAACCGGCCTGCTTTGGCCTGCGATGCCGGATGCGTTTCGCACGCTTGCCCAAAGTGCTGCCCATGAAGCTGGCTATCCCGACTTCGAGCCGGATGCCTGTCTCATCAATCGTTATGAACCGGGCGCGAAACTTTCATTGCATCAGGACAAGGACGAACAGGATTTCAACAATCCGATCGTTTCAGTATCGCTTGGTCTGCCCGCGACTTTCCAGTTTGGCGGACTGAAGCGAACCGACCCGATTGCGAAATATATCCTGCATCATGGTGACGTGGTTGTGTGGGGTGGATCGTCACGTCTCTTCTATCATGGCATACTCGCCCTGAAGCGAGGCGAGCATGAAAAACTTGGGCAATTTCGCCTTAATTTAACGTTCCGAAAATCGCGCTGAGAGTCACCAAACGCGATTATCGGAGCGGAAAAGCGACAGAAATCGCCTTTTAATTGTGGCGAACGACCGTTCTTTTTGCGGCAATTTTGTGGCGGATAGCGTTTTTAGTTAAACGCCCCGCCATCGCTTTTGCTCTCCGGACGCTCCTTCGCAACCTTGTCGCGGTAGCCGCTCGCCCTGTAAGCGGCAATCGGTTCGATGGCTCCGCCAGTGCGGCGGCGCGCTTCCGCAAGGATCGGTTCGACATCGGTTCGATAGGCGCGTTTGAGCGTATCGGATGCCATCAGCGCATCGTTTTCCTGCTGGTAGGTTTCCAGCGCTTCGCGATCCACCAGAAGCGCCTGCGCATAGGCGCGGCGGATTTCATTGGCGGATGAGATCAGGCTTTCCAGCGGATCGGTCACATTATGCGACTGGTCGATCATATGGGCCGGGTGGAAGTCCGCCACGCCGCGATATTCCGCATCGACCAACTCATTGAAAACAAGGAACAATCGATACGGATCAATGGAGCCGGCGTCGAGATCGTCATCGCCATATTTGCTGTCGTTGAAATGGAATCCGCCGAGTTTCCCGAACTGGATCAGCCGCGCGACGATCATTTCAATATTGGTGTTGGGCGCATGATGGCCGAGATCGACCAGACATTGCGCCTTCGGACCAAGTGTCGAGGCGATGAGATAATTGGTGCCCCAGTCCTGAACCACCGTCGAGTAGAAGGCCGGTTCATACATCTTGTGTTCGGAGAACAGGCGCCAGTCGTCGGGCAATGCGTGATAGATTTCGCCCATGGAAGCCAGATAGCGCTCAAAGGCGCGGGTGAAATTCTGCTGGCCCGGAAAGTTGGAGCCATCGCTCAGCCATACGGTCAAGGCCTTGGAACCTATGGCTTTTCCGATTTCGATGCATTCGATATTGTGCTCGACGGCCTGCGCCCGCACTGCCGGATCGACATGGGTAAGCGATCCGAATTTGTAGGAAAGCTTCTGGTCTGCGCCGTCGGCAAATGTATTGGAGTTCATGGCGTCGAAGCCGAGACCAAGCGCTTGCGCATGGGCTTTAAGCTTCTTCGGATCGGCCTTGTCCCATGGAATATGCAGGGAAACATTCGGTGTGGCACGGCAAAGCTCGTTGATGACGGCGCAATCGTCGAGCTTGTCGAAAATGCCGCGCGGTTCACCCCTTCCCGGAAAGCGCCCGAAACGGGTGCCGCCCGTGCCGGTACCCCATGATGGAACGGCGACGAAATAGGATGCCACCTTGTCTGTAATCGTGTCGATCTCGATGCCACGGCGCAAAAGCTGTTCGCCGAGCGCCTGATAATCGCTCTTCAATGCATTATCGAAACCGGAATTATGCTCGGCGATGAAATCTGCCGCAATGCGTTGCTCGGACATGGTTCCTCCCAGAATGTCCAGATTATACGATCAGCGCGGAAAGCTCTGCTGGTTTCCGGCGTCGACATTGATGATGTTGCCGGTCGACTTTGCCGAAGCATCGCTTGCAAGGAAGTAGATGGCCTCTGCTATGTCTTCGGGGAAAACATTCAGCTTCAGCATGGAGCGCTTGCGATAATGTTCCTCAAGTTCGGAAACATCAATCTTCGAGGATGCAGCACGCTGTTCACGCCATTCGCCGTCCCAGATCTTGGAGCCGCGCAAAACCGCATCAGGGTTGACCACATTGACGCGAATACCTGCATCGGCGCCTTCCAGCGCCAGACAACGCGCCAGATGGATTTCCGCAGCCTTTGCAGCGCAATAGGCCGAAGCATTGGGCGAAGCTGCAAGACCATTCTTGGAAGCGACGAACACCACATTGCCGCCGATTTTCTGGCGGCGGAACAAGCGGAATGCCTCGCGCGAAACGAGGAAATAGCCGGTCGCCAGAATGTCGATATTACGATTCCACATGGAGAGTTCGGTGGTTTCCACCGGCGCGGATGATGCAATACCGGCATTGGACACCAGAATGTCGATGCCGCCGAGTTCAACGCTGGCCTCGACAAAGGCGTTTACGACGCCCTTTTCGTCGGTCACGTTCAGTTCCACGCTGCGCACCTGATCGGTGCCGAAACGCCTAACGAGATTCTCGTGAGCGGTTTTGAGCGATCCTTCATCAATATCCGCCAGAACCACGCAAGCGCCCTCGCCTGCCAGCCGTTCCGCTGTGGCAAAGCCGATGCCGCCAGCGCCGCCGGTAATGAATGCAATGCGCCCCGCGAGGCTCTTCGGCTTTGGCATGCGCTGCAGCTTGGCTTCTTCAAGCAGCCAATATTCGATATCGAAGGCTTCCTGTTCAGGCAGGCCCTGATATTCCGATACGCCGGATGCACCGCGCATCACATTGATAGCGTTCACATAAAACTCACCAGCGATGCGCGCAGTCGCCTTGTCGCGCGCGAAGGACAGCATGCCGACACCGGGGATCAGGAAAATCACCGGATTGGGATCGCGCATCTTCGGCGAATTGTCATGCTTGCACGCCTCGTAATAGCGCTTGTAATCGGCGCGATAGGCTTCCAGTGCACCCTCAAGTCCGGCAACCACGGCGTTGATATCGGGCTTGGCCGGATCGAAATTAACGACCAGCGGACGGATTTTGGTGCGCAGGAAATGGTCCGGGCAGGAGGTGCCGAGTGCCGCGAGCGGATGCAGCTCTTTCGAGTTCACGAATTCCAGCACGGCATCCTGATCATCGAAATGACCGAGCTTGCGCTCATCCTTGCCGATCAGTCCGCGAATTTCCGGCATCAGCCGCGCTGCAATGGCCCGGCGCTCGGAAACTGGGAGGCTCTGCGCGACAGCACCACCGAAAGCAGGCTTGCCTGCCGTCTTCTGGTCCAGCCATTCAATGGCCTTGTTGATGATGGCGAGCGTGGTTTCGTAACAAGTTTTCGCATCATTGGCCCAGGTGAAAAGCCCATGACTTTCAAGGGCAACACCCTTAGCGTTAGGATTTGACTTCACGAAGGCTTCAAGGTCGAGACCAAGCTGGAAACCGGGACGACGCCACGGCAGCCAGCCGATCTCATCGCCGAAAACCTCGGCCGTCAGTTCACGGGAGTTTTTGGAGGCGGCGATTGCGATGATCGCATCGGGATGCATGTGGTCCACATGCTTGAAAGCGACAAATCCATGCAGCGGCGTATCAATGGAAGCGGCGCGCGGGTTGAGATTGAAGGTGCAGTGCGGCAGGAAACCGACCATGCGGTCCTCGTCCTCGACACCCTTATAGATGCCTTTCAGCGCGTCGAGCTTGTCCTGATAAAGCGTGGCGAAGCCGTCGAGCTTGATCGTGCCGACATCGCCGCCCGATCCCTTGACCCAGAGAACCTGAACCTTTTCGCCGGTCAGCGGGTCGGCTTCCTCGACCTTTGCAGACGTGTTGCCACCGCCGTAATTGGTGATGCGCTTGTCGGAACCGAGCAGATTGGAGCGGTAAAGCAGCTTGCCGGGTTCATCCATCGTTGCCGCCTTAGCGTCATCCCATCGGTTTTCGAGAAGCCTGCTTTGGGCCACCATGTCATCCTCCCAAGTCTGTTATGGTCAACCGCAATCCGCATATCCGTCCCATGCAAAAGCGATCATGTTGCGGCAGATATGACGTATCAAACGAATTGCTGTCAATCACAAACGATCATAATCAATCATTAATGTGATTATTGTGCACCTTTGTGATTGTTTGTGATTGACAGGCGCGACATTTATGCCCGATACAAAGACAAGGAGGAGCCATGCACGAAAGAGAGCGCCACCGTATCATCCTGAGTGCTGTTCAGGAAAAGCCGGTGATTACCATTCAGGATCTGGTGGAACTGACGGAGGCGTCGGAAGCGACACTTCGCCGGGATATTGCGTCGCTCCATATGCAGGGCAGGATCAAGCGCGTACGCGGTGGTGCAGAGGCTATTCATCCGCCGCAGTTCGGCAATCTTGCGGGCCGTCCTTTCAAGGTTTCGGAATCGGAAAATGCAGATCGCAAGCGCGCAATAGCTCGTGAAGCGGTTGCGCTGTGCGAGGAAGGCGACAGCATCATCATCAATGGCGGGTCCACGACTTTCCAGATGGTGCATTATCTTGCTCCGCGCCGCCTTCAGGTGCTGACTAATTCGTTTGCCATTGCTGAACATCTTCTGCGCCAGTCGAAAAGCACAGTGATCGTGCCCGGCGGCGCGATCTATCGCGACCAGAGCCTGATCCTGTCGCCATTCGATAATGACGTCATCCGCAATTTTTACGGACGGCGCATGTTCATGGGCTGTCAGGGTGTCAGCCCGCTTGGCGTGATGGAATCCGATGCGCTGATCATCCAGAGCGAACAAAAACTGATGGGCCAGGCGGATGAACTCGTCCTGATGGTCGATTCATCGAAATTCACACGCCGGTCCAGCCTCATTCTCTGTCCTCTCGACCGGGTCAGCACGCTGATCACTGATGATGGCATTTCCGATGAGGCGCGGCGGATGGTGGAAAATGCGGGTATCCGGCTCATTGTGGCGCAGGTTTCCGCAAATACCGGCAAGGGCGGCGAACAAGGGGATTCTGTCGAGGTTGCCTGAGCCGGAACAAGCGAAACATATGTCTTTATACTGGGAGGAACGAGACATGAAACTTTTCAAGAAACTCGCATTAGGCACTGCGCTGGCTGTCGCCTTCATGGCTGCCCAAGCGCAGGCCGCCGATATGAAGATCGGGCTTGTCGCAAAATCGCTCGGTAACGGCTTCTTCGAAGCCGCCAACAAGGGCGCGCAGGAAGCTGCCAAGGAACTTGGCGGCGTAGAAGTCATCTATACCGGCCCGACCACCACGACGGCGGAAGGTCAGATCGAGGTCATCAATTCCCTGATCGCGCAGGGTGTGGACGCCATCGCCATTTCGGCCAACGACCCGGATGCTGTCGTCCCTGCCCTGAAGAAGGCCGCACAGCGCGGCATCAAGGTGATCTCGTGGGATTCGGGCGTCGCACCTGAAGGTCGTATCGTCCACCTCAACCCGTCTTCCAACGAACTGATCGGCAAGATGTGCCTCAAGCTCGCAGCCGATCACCTGCCGGATGGCAAGGGCGATTTCGCGATCCTGTCTGCTACCACCACTTCGACCAACCAGAATATCTGGATCGGCGAGATGAAAAAGCAGCTCAAGGATTTTCCGGGCCTCAATCTGGTGACGACCGTTTATGGTGACGACCTGGCCGACAAGAGCTACCGCGAAGCGCAAGGACTGCTGACTTCAAATCCGAATGTGAAGGTCATCGTGGCACCGACGACCGTTGGCGTCCTCGCTGCCTCGCAGGCCGTGAAGGATGCAGGCAAGATTGGTGATGTCTATGTGACCGGCCTTGGTCTTCCGTCCGAAATGGCCGGCGCCATCAAGTCGGGCGCAACCAAGGAATTCGCCATCTGGAACCCGATCGACCTTGGCTATTCGGCAACCCAGATTGCCTATCATCTCGTAAAGGGTGATGCCGATGGCAAGCCGGGCTCGGAAATCGAAGCCGGGCGCATGGGCAAGATCAAGATTGGTGACAATGGCGAAGCCGCAATGAGCGATCCATTCGTCTATGACGCGTCGAATATCGACGAATTCTCCAAGGTCTTCTGATCGGTAAGCGCGTCCCGAAAAGTGGAAACCGGTTTTCGGAAAAGATGCGCGTCCAAAAAAAGCGGCATTGGATATGCAACCCCCAATGCCGCCTATCGTTTTCCAAACCCGACTTCAGGTATCTGCGATGAATGCAGCCTTTCAATCCAGCGGCCCATCCGGCGGAGAGCCGACGCTTGCCGCCACGGATCAGCCCATTCTGGAAATGCGCGGCATAGCCAAGACGTTTCCGGGGGTGCGTGCGCTCGATGACGTGAACATCGCGCTTTATCCCGGCAAGGTGACGGCCCTGATCGGAGAGAATGGCGCTGGCAAGTCCACGCTTGTGAAAATCCTGACTGGCATCTACCAGCCCGACGAAGGCGAAATCCTTATCGACGGCAAGCCGGTGCATTTTGCAACCGCACAGGATGCGACCGATCACGGCGTAACGGCCATTCATCAGGAAACCGTGCTTTTCGACGAATTGTCGGTGGGCGAAAACATCTATCTCGGCCATGCGCCTCGCACGAGGTTCGGTTTCGTCAACTGGAAGGCTGTCTATGCCCGTTCGCAGGCCTTGCTGTCCTCGCTGGAAACGACGGTCAATGCGCGCATCAAGTTGAAGGAACTGTCCATCGCCCAGCGCCATCTTGTCGCCATTGCCCGCGCGCTGTCGGTGGATTCGCGCATCGTCATCATGGACGAGCCGACTGCAGCCCTGTCGCGCAAGGAAGTGGACGACCTGTTTCGCATCGTGGCGCGCTTGAAAGCACAGGGCAAAGCCATCCTGTTCATCAGCCACAAATTCGATGAAGTCTACGAAATCGCCGATAATTATGCGGTTTTCCGCGACGGGCACGCCGTCGGACATGGCACGCTTGCCGATACGCGGCAGAACGATATTGTGCGCATGATGGTCGGGCGGTCTGTCGAACAGGCTTTCCCCAAGCAGGATGTCGCCATCGGCAAGCCGGTGCTCAAGGTCGAAAATTATTCGCATCCAACCGAATTTCGCGACATTTCCTTTGAGCTGCGCAAGGGTGAAATCCTTGGCGTCTACGGTCTTGTCGGCGCTGGACGTTCGGAATTCGCACAATCGCTGTTCGGCATTACCAGGCCTTCCCATGGCCGCGTGACGCTCGAAGATCGCGAGATCAGCATTCACCGCCCCGGCGATGCGGTGGCGCATGGCATCGTCTATGTGCCGGAAGAGCGTGGGCGCCACGGCGCCGTGCTGCAACTGCCGATCTTCCAGAATGTATCGCTGCCGTCGCTCGCCCGCACTTCGCGCAATGGCTTTCTGCGCATGGCGGAAGAACTGGCATTGGCGCGCAAATATGCCGAGCGTTTTGACCTGCGCGCCGCCGCACTTTCGGTCCCTGTAGGCACCCTTTCCGGCGGCAACCAGCAGAAGGTCGTCATCGGCAAGTGGCTTGCCACCAAGCCGAAGGTCATCATTCTCGACGAGCCGACCAAGGGCATCGATATCGGTTCCAAGGCTGCTGTCCACGCCTTTATCAGCGAACTCGCCGCCGAGGGGCTCAGCATCATCATGATCTCGTCGGAACTGCCGGAAATCATCGGCATGTCTGACCGCGTGATGGTCATGCGCGAAGGGCTGATGGAAGGCGTCTTCGAGCGCGCCAACCTCGATGCGGAAGTGTTGGTGCGCGCCGCCACTGGAAACACGGAGTAGATGATGAAACAGTTGCTCAAGCAGCGCGAACTCCTGCTCCTTGTCATTATCGCTCTTCTGGTGGGGCTGTTCGCAAGCCGCGCTCCGGGCTTTGCCAGCGTGCATAATCTGGCGAATATTTTCAACGATACGTCCATCCTCATCATTATCGCACTTGGACAGATGGCGGTCATCCTGACCAAGTCCATCGATCTGTCGGTCGCCGCCAACCTTGCCTTTACCGGCATGGCCGTGGCGATGCTGAATGCCACCTATCCGGGCCTGCCGCTCGTGCTTCTGATCGTGCTGGCAATTGGCATCGGTGCGGTTCTGGGCGCGATCAACGGCATTCTGGTCTGGAAACTCAACATTCCGGCGATTGTCGTCACGCTTGGCACGCTTACCATCTATCGCGGCATGGCCTTCGTACTCTCCGGCGGCGCGTGGGTGAATGCGCATCAGATGACCGCGCCATTTCTCAACACGCCGCGCACGCCTTTTCTTGGCCTGCCGCTTTTAGGCTGGACGGCGATCCTCATTGTTGCGCTCGTCTATGTGCTGCTGACGCGGACATTCTTCGGACGTGCGCTTTATGCCTCCGGCGGCAACCCGACCGCCGCCGTCTATACCGGCATCAATGTGGGCCGCACGCGCTTCTTCGCCTTCGTGCTTTCGGGGGCGCTTGCTGGGCTTTGCGGCTATCTCTGGGTGTCGCGCTATGCCGTCGCCTATGTGGATGTGGCCGCCGGATTCGAACTTGACAGCGTTGCGGCCTGCGTCATTGGCGGCATCTCGACACTTGGCGGGATAGGTTCTGTCGCCGGTGCGGTTCTTGGCGCCCTGTTCCTCGGCGTCATCAAGAACGCCCTCCCCGTCATCAACATATCGCCCTTCTGGCAGATGGCGATTTCCGGCTCTGTCATCATCTTGGCCGTTATCTTCAACGCAAGGCAGGAAAAGCGGCGCGGACGCATCATCCTGCGCGACAAGGCTGCAAAGACTTATGAGGAGGTTGCGGCATGAACAACGAACAGCGCCGTCACATTCCGGACCGGCTCGGAACGCCCTTCTCGCGCATCTTCGCAAGCTGGGAAATGCTTCTGCTTGGTGTCGCGATTGCGATTTTCATCGCCAATTCCTTCGCCTCGCCCTACTTCCTCAATGCGTGGAACCTGTCGGATGCCACGTTCAATTTCACCGAAAAGGCATTGATCGCCTTTGCGATGACGCTGCTTATCATCTCTGGCGAAATCGACCTTTCGGTCGCAGCCATTATCGCGCTTGCCTCGACGGCCATGGGCGCGGCGGCGCAAGCAGGTGTCGGTACCCCAGGCCTCGTGATGATCGGCATCGGCACCGGTCTTGTCTGCGGCGCGATCAATGGCGGGCTGGTTGCCGGGCTGAAACTGCCGTCCATCGTTGTGACCATCGGCACGATGAGCCTTTTCCGCGGCATTTCCTATATCGTGCTGGGCGATCAGGCCTTTGGCGGTTACCCGGCAAGCTTTGCCTATTTCGGACAGGGCTATGTGTTCTGGGTGATCTCTTTCGAATTTGCGCTGTTCGTTCTGTTTGCCGTGCTGTTCGGGGTGCTGCTGCACTGGACCAGCTTCGGACGCCGCATCTATGCCATCGGCAACAATGAATTCGCGGCGCGCTTTTCCGGCATTCCGGTTGAGAAAACCAAATTCGTACTTTTCCTGATGACGGGCGTGATGAGCGGCATCGCCGCCGTCTGCCTGACCTCGCGCCTCGGCTCGACGCGTCCGTCCATTGCGCAAGGCTGGGAACTGGAAGTCGTTACCATGGTCGTGCTGGGCGGCGTGTCGATCCTCGGCGGTTCCGGCACTATCGTCGGCGTGGTGATCGCCGCTTTCGTGATGGGCCTCGTGACCTTCGGGCTCGGGCTTCTCAACGTGCCGGGCATCGTCATGTCGATTTTCATCGGCCTCCTGCTCATCGTCACCATTTCTCTGCCGATCCTCTTCCGGCAGTTCAAGGGGAGACGCGCCGCATGACTGGCGAACGCTACGCATTCCGCATGAAGCTCAATCCGGGCATGGAGATGGAATATCGCCGCCGTCATGACGAGATATGGCCGGAACTGGTCGAACTTCTGCACGAGGCAGGCGTGTCGGACTATGCCATCTATCTCGATGAAGAGACCAATAACCTGTTTGGCGTTCTGACACGTAAGTCCAACCATGGCATGGCCGCCCTGCCCGATCATCCAGTGATGAAAAAGTGGTGGGCGCATATGGCAGACATCATGGCGACAAACCCGGACAATTCGCCGGTTTCCGTGGACCTCAAGCCAGTCTTTCATATGCCATGAAGCGCATCGCCATTCTCGATATCGGCAAGACCAATGCCAAAGTCGTGGTGCTCGATGCGGCAAGCGGCGAGGAGATCGTTGCAAACCGCATGTCCAATACGGTGCTGCGCGATGGCCCCTATCCGCATTATGACATCGAGGCGCTGTGGCGTTTCTTTCTGACAAGTCTCGCGGAATTTGCGCAAGAGCAGGGCTTTGATGCGATCTCCATCACGACGCATGGCGCAGCGGCGGCTCTCGTCGCAGAAGATGGCACATTGGCGATGCCAGTTCTCGACTATGAACTCGACTATTCGGCTGAAACCCACGCAGCCTATGCCGCGATCAAACCGAATTTCCGAGATACATTTTCGCCGACCCTGTCGCTCGGCCTCAATCTGGGTGCGCAGCTTCACTATCTGAAGATGACGTTTCCCGATGATTTTGCGCGCACGCATTTCATATTCACTTATCCGCAATATTGGGCCTGGCGCCTGACCGGAGTTGCCGCAACGGAGGTGACGTCACTTGGTTGCCACACCGATCTATGGCTGCCGAAGAAAGCCACCTTCTCGCCCCTTGTTGACCGGCTGGACATTCGCGACAAGTTCCCACCGCTTCGCTCCGCCTTCGATGCACTCGGTAACCTGCTTCCGGAAATTGCACAGGAAATCGGCCTGAAAATGCCTGTTCCGGTGCGTTGCGGCATTCACGACTCCAACGCATCGCTGCTCGCGCATCTGATGGATCGGGAAGGCCCGTTCTCGGTCGTCTCAACCGGGACGTGGGTTGTTAGTTTCGCCGTTGGCGGCAATTTTGATGGGCTGGACCCGGAACGCGATACGCTGGCCAATGTCGATGCCTATGGACGTGCCGTTCCATCCGCCCGTTACATGGGCGGGCGTGAATTCGACATCATGACCGATAGACTGGCTGTCCCACCGGTCACCGACCTGCCCGAAATTGTAACAAAGGTTCTGGCGCAGCAAACCATGGCGTTGCCTTCAGCCGTACCCGGTTGCGGCCCCTATCCAAATTCCAATCTTCACTGGATCAATGCCGATACTGCCAATGATGCGGAGCGCTATGTTGCCGCTTGTATCTATGCGGCGCTGATGACGGAAACCTGCCTTCACCTTTTGGGTGCTGATGGGCCAGTTATCGTCGAAGGGCCGTTTGCCGGAAATTCAGTCTATCTTGAAGCGCTGGCAAATTTTACGGGACGTGATGTCGAAGCCGTATCAGGATCAACTGGCACGTCGCTTGGTGCCGGATTGCTGGCGGGGGCAGCCGTGCCGGAAAAACACGGACGGATTTTCAGGCCGGGCAACGACGTCTATACCGCCTACCGAAAGCAATGGATTAGGAATACATTGTAAATTACTGAAATAAGAACGAATAAGCCCGGAAGATGCGAACGCTTTCCGGGCTTATTTTATTCAGCTTAGCGCCTTCTGCCGCGTCTCCACATCAATGAAGAAGGCGATAATACCGGCCAGCGCCAGAAGTCCGGCAAACAATGCCACTGCAACATAGAAGCTCTGGCTGATGACGAGCGCCAGCGCGGAGGGCGCAAGCAGGCCGCCGAGGCGGGCCATGGCGCCTGCCGCTCCCATGCCGCTTGCGCGCAATCCTGTCGGATAAAGTTCCGGCGTGAAAGCATAGAGTGCGCCCCATGTGCCAAGCAGGGCAAAGCTCATGATGAGAATGGATGCACCGACGACGGCAGAGCTGTTGGCCACTGTAAAGAGAGCGCAGGCAGCGGCGCTGATGAACAGGAACGCGATCAGCGTTTTCTTGCGTCCCCATGCTTCAACGCCATAGGCCGCGAGTGCGTAGCCCGGCAATTGGGCCAGTGCAACCACGACAAGGAAGCCATAACCGCGGACGAAGCCGAAACCATCACCAGCAAGCTTGGCCGGAATCCAGGTGAAAATGCCGTAATAAGACACTGAAACGAGGAACCAGATTGCAAGCGTCGTCAGCGTGCGCTGGCGCAGATTTGGAGACAGAAGCTTTTCGCCTGTCACCATAAGGGGCGCTTCAAGCCGGGCCTTCGGCGGCAGCTCCGGCTTGCCGTTACGGCGAAGCACGCGGTTCATCACCGATTTGGCTTCTTCCGGGCGTCCCGACTTCAATAGATGCATCGGGGATTCCGGCACCCAGAGGCGCAGCCATATGCCGATAAGGGCGGGCGCTGCCGTGACAACGAAGATATAGCGCCAAGCATCCTCTACGCCTGCAAGGCTGGTGGCCCATGCCGCAAGGGCGATGATAACAGTGCCGACCGCCCAGAAACCTTCGAGCATAACCAGCCATCGACCGCGATTTTTGGCCGGAAGGAATTCGGCCATCATCGCATAGTCAACTGGCAATGTTCCGCCGACTGCCACGCCGGTCATGAAGCGCAGGGCGAGCAAAATACCGAAACTTGGCGCAAATGCCGAAAGCAGTCCGAATATCGCATCGCAGGCGACAGTGATCAGAAGCACGCGACGGCGACCATATTTATCGGCCAGTCGTCCGAATACGGCTGCACCGATCAGCATGCCAAGGAAGAACAGCGTTCCGGTCTGCAATGCCTGTGGAATAGTCAGCCCAAATGTCTTTGCAATGGCTGCGCCGGTAAAGCCTACGGCCAGCACCTGCATGGCATCGGCGGCCCAGACAAGACCGAACACACCCAGAAGACCGCGTTGAAATGCGCCCGCACCTGCCTGATCGAGCGTCTGTTCGATGGTAACTTTCATGCCGCGATGTGTCCCCTGCTGCCGGCTGAATATATGCTGCCTTTTACAGCGCCGACGATGGGCTGCTGTCAATCGCCCTTTTCAGATATTGCCCGATCTTTTGCCTGCAAATATTCCCAGAAGCTCTCGGCATGGGCTGGAAGTGCCGCATCGTGACGATAGATGCGGACCTCGACCGTGAAATCCCAATAGGGATCAGTTGAGGCCGGTACGAGTTCGCCGCGCTGCAGTTCATCATAGATGAGGCTTTCGGGCAGCCAGGCCATCCCCCAGCCTGCAAGCGCCATGGCCTTCAGACCGATCGACATGGTGTTTTCGTGCACCACCTGACGCTTGAACGCGGTACCGGATGCAAATTTCTGCGACAGGGCAGCGCCAAAGAAGGAAAAGTCGCCATAGCTCAGATATGGCAGCGGTTCCCCGCTGGCGACCGCGTGATCGAGGATCGGGCCTGTCGGTGATGGGCGTGAGACCGGCATCAGCCGTTCGGTGCCGAGCACGATATAAGGAAATTGCGTGCGGTCGATCAGGATGGGCACGAAATTATGCGCATAGGTCAGGAAGAAGTGAACCTCTCCTTCCGTCAGCGTCGCGATAGTATCCTCAAAACCGCCGCGATCCGGACTGAGCAGGGAGCGGATGCCGCCAACATCGTCGTCGATTTGTTTCAGCCAATGCGGAAAGAACGTGACCGTCAGCGTGTGCAGCGCTGAAAATGTGAGGACGGGATTCTGAACTTCACGGCTCGGCTGCAGCGCCTTGCGCGTGTTGTAGAACTGGCGAACCGTATCCTGCGCGACAGGCAGGAAGGTTCGTCCCTCGCGGGTAAGCTCGGCAGGAAAAGTCGCGCGATTGACGAGTGTAACACCCAGCCAGAGTTCAAGCTGTTTGATGCGGCGGGAAAATGCGGATTGCGTCACATGACGGGCATCTGCCGCGCGCGAGAAACTCGACGTTGCCGCCAGCGCGATGAAGTCTTCCAGCCATTTCAGTTCCATTGGGTCGGGCCTTCTCTAGGGGAGTAGGGGAATAAGGGAATAGGTGAGTAGAGCATCAGAGGGGAATTCGCTGCCCCACATACTCCCTAACTCACCTATTCCCCTACTCCCTTACCCCTTATGCAATTTCTGCATAGTGATTGCAAAACATAGCATTGGCGGCTCCAAAGGTTTTTCCCTACCGTCGCACCAGGGCTTGTTAAACGCGCATCTGTTCCGAAAATTGCTTCACGCTTTTCGGGGTGCGCACAATCAATCACATAGATGTCCGAGGACGTGTTTTGGCCAGGGTAATTTATTTGAACGGCGCTTTCGTTGCTGAGAACGAAGCGAAAGTGTCGGTGTTCGATCGCGGCTTTCTTTTTGGTGACGGGATTTACGAAGTCAGCGCTGTCATCGATGGGCGTCTTGTCGATAACGAGCTTCACCTCGCCCGTCTGGAGCGTTCCGTCAAGGAACTCGGAATTCCATTGCCTGCTTCGCTTGACGACATTCGTGCGGCGCAGATCGAGCTGATGAAACGCAACGAACTGCATGAAGGCGTCGTCTATATGCAGGTGACACGTGGCGAAGCCGAGCGCGATTTCGTTTATGCCGACGGCATCAAGCCGAATTTCGTCATGTTCACGCAGGCCAAGAACCTCGCCAACTCGCCATCGGTCCAGAATGGCGTGCGCGTGGATGTTGCGCCCGACACGCGCTGGGCGCGCCGCGACATCAAGACCGTCATGCTTCTCGCGCAGGTGCTGGCGAAGAAACAGGCCAAGAGCAAGGGCTATCATGAAGTCTGGCTGGTCGAAGACGGTTTCGTCACTGAGGGTGGCTCATCGACGGCGTTCATCATCACCAACGACAATGTGCTGGTAACGCGGCCGAATTCACACGCCATCCTGCCCGGCTGCACGCGCCGCGCCGTCATCAAGATCGCGGAAGAACAGAACCTTCGCATCGAGGAGCGCCTGTTCACGGTCGAAGAGGCGAAGGCCGCCAAGGAAGCATTTCTCACAAGCGCATCAAGCTTCGTGACGCCGATCATCGGCATTCAGGATCACGCGATCTCCGACGGCAAACCGGGGCCAATCACCCGCCGCCTGCAGGAGATTTACATGGATATGGCTCGCACGGGCGCGGAGCCGGTACTTCAACCTTAACCTCAACAAAAGAAAGCAAGAGGGGACAATGACAATAAAAAGACTACTAAAACAGACGGCCTATGGCGCAGTTTTCGCCAGCGCAGCGGCGCTGGCAGGTGCGGGAGCCGCATCGGCAGCAACCGAAGGCTACGGCGATTGCCCGCTGACGGGTGAAAAGGGTTCGGCCAAGATCAATCCGGCGGTTGAAGGGCAGTTTACTGTCATCATCAACCTGCCTGCCCTTGGCCAGTTCAACGGCGATACGCCGGACAGCATCAAGGACGGCTATGAATTCTGCATGGCGGTCAACATTGCGCATCGTCTGGGCCTCGACAAGGTAAAGCTCGTCAACGCCTCGTTCGACTCCATTGTTGCCGGTCAGAACAAGGATTACGACATCGCGCTTGCGCTGATCTCGGTTACCGAGCCGCGCAAGAAGGTCGTGGATTTCTCCGTTCCTTACATGAATTCCGATTACGGTGTTGCTGCACGTGCCGACAAGCCGGTTACCGAAGCCGACATGAAGACCGGAAAGATCGGAACACAGGCCGGTACGACGCTGGTTCCTTTCGCACAGGATACGCTGAAGGTCGCAAGCCTCGACGTGTTCGACGATACGGCTTCCATGTTCACCGCTCTTGCCGCTGGCAAGGTTGATGCCGTGATGACCGACCTCTCGATCATTCTCGGACAGGTGCAGAATTCCAACGGCAAGCTGGCAGTTGTCGGCAAGTATACGTCCGGCGGCGAGACCGCAGGCATCTACCCGAAGGGTTCGGAAAATAAGAAGGTCATCGACCAGCTTATCGAGGACATGAACAAGGATGGCACGCTGAAGAAGCTTGAAGCTGCCTATCTGCTTCCGTCCTGGGGAATGTCGCCTTCCGACGTTCCGCTCTGGAAGCCATGATCTGACGGTTTTCGGGTCGCAATCGCAATGCCGGTTGCGACCCGGACTGATCGGCACTCAGTATCCGATTTTTGCGGCTGGCGTTCCCGATCGTCGGGACCGTTTCCCCATCTGTTTCAGCGAGAATAAACCATGTCTTATCCGGCACCGGATGCAAGCGCGGAACGCGCGCGGCAATGGCGTGTCCGAAACAAGGTTCGCACCCATGGCGGTCGTTCCCTGTTCGCTTTTGTCTTTTCCTTCCTTACCCTTCTGGCCTCGGGCCAGACGGTCTATAGCGTTTCGAGCTATACGATCTCGCAGGGCTGGCCTGAATTGCCCGTTGTGGCAGTCGGCATAGTGCTGCTGCTGGCACCGCTTGCTGTCCTCTGGTTTGCCTGGCGTGCCGTGCAGATTTCGGGCGAAGCGGGAAAGAGCGCCGATATCTACCGTGGACGCGAGCTCGGCGCACGGGCGTCCGATCTTTCCTGGCAGGTGATTTCCTATGCGGTAGCGGTTCTTATCATCTGTGCTGGCGCGTGGTTCATGATCGTCAATGACGCAGCCGTCAGCCGAACCTTCTTCGACGTCAGCCTGATCGTCAAATCGGCAGGTACGGTGCTGAAAGCCTTCGGCACGAATATCGTCATCTTCTTCGTATCGGCCATCCTGATCCTCGTCTGGGCGCTCGTCATCGCCATTGCGCGCACGCTGCCGAGCAAGGCTGGCAAGCCCATCCGCGTGCTTGCAACGCTCTACAGCGATCTGTTTCGCGGACTTCCGGCCATCATCACGATCTATCTTATCGGTTTCGGCCTGCCTCTGACCGGCCTGCCGATCCTGAAGGATCTGTCCTCCAACGCCTATGCCATCATTGCGCTGACGCTGACCTACGGCGCCTATACGTCCGAAGTCTATCGCGCGGGCATTGAAAGCGTACATCCAAGCCAGATCGCGGCAGCGCGTTCGCTCGGCCTCTCCTATGCGCGCACCATGCGCTATGTGGTCGTGCCGCTTGCCGTGCGCGGCATCATTCCGCCGCTGATGAACAATTGCATCAGCTTGCAGAAAGACACAGCACTGGTCGCCATCATCGGCACAATCGATGCCTTCAACCAGTCGAAGATCATCGCCGCGAACTATTTCAACCTGTCGGCTGTCACCACCGTCGCCATTCTGTTCATCGTCATCACCATTCCGCAGGCCCGCTTTGTGGACCGCCTGATCGAACGTGATCGCAGAAAAATGCGCTCGAGCATGTAAGGGGGACGGATAATGGCACTCGTAGAAATCGACAAGGCAATCAAGCGCTACGGCTCGCTGGAAGTTCTGTCCGGCATCAGCCTGGACATCGCGGAACATCAGGTCGTGTGTCTGATCGGACCTTCCGGCTGCGGCAAGTCCACGCTTTTGCGCTGCATCAACCGGCTTGAGACCATCGACGAAGGCGAAATCCGTCTGCATGGCGACAGGGTCACCGGAGCGGGCGTGGACCTCGACATATTGCGTCGCGAGATCGGCATCGTGTTCCAGGGATATAATCTGTTTCCGCACATGACGGTTATGGAAAATGTCACGCTGGGGCCAACAAAAGTACTGGGCATGCCGGTGAAGGAAGCCGAGGAAAAGGGTCTGGCGCTGCTGGCGCGTATTGGCCTCGATCACAAGGCAAAGGAATATCCGGATCGTCTGTCCGGCGGACAGCAGCAGCGTGTGGCGATTGTGCGCGCGCTCCTGATGGACCCGACGCTCCTGCTGCTCGATGAAATCACGTCTGCGCTCGATCCAGAACTGGTGTCGGAAGTGCTCGACATCGTGCGCGACCTTGCCAAGAAGGGCATGACGATGGTGCTCGCCACGCATGAAATGGGTTTTGCCCGCGAGGTTGCGGACAAGGTCTGTTTCCTGCAAAACGGCAAGGTCTATGAAGAAGGCCCACCGTCGCAGATTTTCGGCAATCCGCAAGGCGAGCGCACGCAGGCTTTCCTCAAACGCATTATCGAGGCCGGGCGTCTCTGACGCCCTGCCCCCAACTTCTGACCGGGAAAGACCATGACAGGCAAGGCACGCGACTACGGCATCATCTGCGGCATCATGCAGCCGGGCGAACAAAACGCCATAACCGATGTACCGGGCGTGCGCGTGGGGCACCGCACCTTGCGCAACGGCGATATCAATACCGGCGTGACGGCAATCATCCCGCATGACGGCAACATGTATCGCCGCAAGGTGCTGGCGGCCTGTGATGTCATCAACGGTTTCGGCAAGAGCACTGGCCTTGTGCAGGTCGAGGAACTGGGCACGCTCGAGACGCCGATCCTGCTCACCAACACGTTTGGCGTCGGAACCTGCGCCAATGCGTTGATCCGCGAGGCGATTGCGGGCAATCCCGATATCGGGCGCACCACGGCAACCGTCAATCCTGTCGTTCTGGAATGCAATGACGGTCCGCTCAATGATATTCAGGCGATGGCCGTCACGGAAGCTGACGCGCAGGAAGCCTTGAAGATTGCCGGAACGGATGTTGGCGAAGGCAATGTCGGTGCGGGAACCGGCATGAGCTGTTTCGGCTTCAAGGGGGGCATTGGTACCTCCTCACGCCGGTTCGAACTTGATGGCAAGGTTTATCACCTCGGCGTTCTGGCGCTGACCAATTTCGGTCGGTCCGGTGATCTGGTTCTTCCAGACGGACGCAAGCCCTCGCCGAAAGCAGACGATCAGCCCGAAAAGGGCTCGGTCATTCTGGTGCTTGCGACCGATGTTCCGATGGAACACCGCCAGCTCAAGCGCGTGACCCGTCGTTGCGGCGCGGGACTGGCGCGTCTCGGTGCATTCTGGGGGCACGGTAGCGGCGATATTGCCATCGGCTTTTCAACAGCAGTGACCTTCGATCATGACGAAGCGCGTGATGTGGTCGAGATTGCGGTGCTCAACGAAAACCGTATCGATACGTTGTTTCGCGCAGCAGTTGAATCCACGCAGGAAGCCGTCCTCAACTCCATGTGCATGGCTGAAGCGATGCGCGGACGCGCCGCAAGTCGTCGCTCCCTTGCGGACTGGCTGGAGAGCCAACCGGCGTAGGCGCCCTGGACGCCGATAGTTTCCACACAAAACCCTGATATTTTCTGTGCATTGTCACATTTGACTTCGATCATTCACTGATGATCGGGAATGAAGGATGGCATTATGCTCCCAATCCGCGACTCGGCGCGACCCATGGCATACTCCCACTACCTTGGACTGCCTAGGCACAACCGTTGCAGGTATAAAGGCGCTTCGTTTTCGGAGCAGTCATATGCTGAATCGATGACAGCTCGGAAATTTCAGGACCAACTTTTTGACGATATCACTTGTTCGCCTGACTGTATTGGGAAGCATCCTGCCATTGCTGGCGGCATGCGTTACCGTTGGTCCCGACTACCAGAAACCGAATGTGGTGACGCCTGCCGGATGGAACAGCAAGGCTGACAAACGCGCCCCGCTATTGGGCGACTGGTGGAAAAACCTGAAAGACCCGGTTCTGGATCAGCTGATAGCTGATGGAATTGCTGGCAGCCCGGATGTGGCAACTGCGAAGGCAAAGGTGCGGCAGGCCCGGGCCAATTATACCTCGGCGGGCGGCACGCTTTATCCGCAACTCAATGGTGACGGAAGCTACAAGCGGTCGGACGGCCCCAATGTGACGGCTTCAAACCAGTCAAGCATGGGCTTCAACACGACGTGGGAACTCGATCTTTTCGGCGGCAACAAGCGCGGTGTGGAAGCGGCTTATTACAATGTCGAATCCGCAAATGAGCAATTGCGCGCAGCGCTTGTCACGCTGATCGGTGACATCGCCACCAATTATGCCAATTTACGCGGCACGCAGGCCAGTATCGCCATCGCACAGCGTAATGCTGCATCGCAGCGGCAGACAGTGGCGCTGACGCGCAGCCAACTGGAAGCCGGACAGATTTCGCAGGTCGATCTTCTGAACGCCGAGACACAAGCCGCGACGACTGAATCGCAGGTTCCGGGACTACGGATCAGCTACGCGCAATATCTCAACCAGTTGTCGGTCTTGACCGGCCGGTCTTCGTCGGCGCTGGCGAGCGTTCTGGACAAGTCGCGTCCGATCCCATCAATCCCGCGCAAGGTTTCTGCCGGATTGCCTGCCGACCTGTTGCTGGGCCGCCCGGATGTTCGCGCTGCAGAACGGGACTATGCAAGCTCCAATGCCAGTGTCGGCCAGAAGCAGGCCCTGCTCTATCCGAGCATTTCGCTCACCGGAAACATCAATACGGGTGGTACCAATTTCGGTGATCTTGGCAGGCTGTCGACGATCAGTTGGGCCTTCGGTCCCAGTTTGACCGTTCCGATCTTCCAGGGCGGAAAATTGAATGCCGATGTGGACGCGGCGCGCGCAGCGCGCGACCAGTCGTTCATCGCCTATCGCAAGTCCATTCTGACAGCGCTCAGCGAAGTTGAAAATGCCAGCGTATCGCTCAATCAGAACCGTCTGCGCGTTGGCCAGTTGCAGAAAATCGTCAGCAACAGCCGCAAGATCAATGAGCTAACGCTGGAGCAATACAGGGCAGGTACGAAAAGTTTCGTGGATGTGCTGACTGCACAGCGTGATCTCTTAAGCGCAGAAACCAATCTCAGTCAGGCCCGGACCGATCTTGTCCTGAATTATGTCGCCCTGCAGAAAGCATTGGGCGGCGGCTGGAACGGCCTTATTGACGTCGCGAAACCTGAGGTCATCGATGGCTACACAGGTCCCCGCGTCGTCAAGACGACGCCCCTTCCTCCGCTGACAACCGATAAGAGACCACTATGAAACCCAAGTCGAAACGGCGTTTTCGCTGGCGTCTATGGCTGGCCATCCTCATCGCATTGCTGATCGTCGGCTATTTCGTCGTACGTTCCCTGACGAAAGAAGAACCTTTGCCCGCTACGACCGTAATCAAGCGGGGCGACATCGAAAGTTCGGTTCTTGCCACTGGCACATTACGACCGAAAAATCTGGTTGCTATCGGCGCGCAGGCAACCGGTCGTATTCTTTCTCTCAAAGTGAAGCCGGGCCAGCAGATCAAGGCTGGCGACGTCGTTGCGCTGATCGACTCGACCAACCAGCAAAACGAGTTGAACAAGGCTCAGGCATCGCTGCGCCAGAATGAAGCCACGCGCGCCCAGAATCTGGCCGACCTTGAACTTGCCAGACTGGATCTGGCCCGAAACGAGATGATGATCGGCAAGAATGCCGTCGCACGCGCCGAATACGACAAGGCGGTCAGTACCGTAAAGTCGAAGGAAGCGCAGGTTGCCAACAGCGAAGCGGCAATCGCCGCGGCGAAAGTCGACGTTCAGATCGCCGAGACCAACCTCGCCTATACCCGCATCACCGCGCCGATTGATGGAACGATCCTTGCGACGGTGGTTCAGGAGGGACAAACCGTCAACGCACAGCAGAGTGCGCCGACGATCGTCATTCTCGGCCAGCTCGACACGATGACCGTCGAGGCGGATATATCGGAAGCGGACATCACGCAGGTTCGCGAGGGAATGCCGCTTTACTTCACCATTTCCGGACAGAACCTCAAACGTTATGAAGCCAAGCTTGAGAAGATTGAACCGGCGCCGGATTCCATCGTGAGCGACAAAAGCTTCACGACAACAGCCGCGAGTTCTTCCAGCGCGGCGACCGCTTCGGCCATTTATTACAAAGGTATTTTCAGCGTCCCCAATCCGGACGGCCTGCTCAGAACCTATATGACAACCGAGGTTCACATTTTGCTTGCCAAGGCGGCAAACGCATTGATCGTGCCGGTGACGGCCCTCAAGGACACGAACAAACCCGGCAAGTACACGGTTCGCCTGGTGACTGCTGCCAACAAGATCGAGGAACGAACGGTTGAAACCGGCATTACCGACAAGATCAACAGCGAAATCCTTTCAGGCCTGAACGAGGGGGATAAGGTTGTGACTGACAATCAGGTTGTCACGCCTGCCCCAGCCGGTATCTGACATGAGTGATGCGCCGCTGCTCTCGCTCAAGGGCGTTTCACGACATTACCCGTCGGGCGACGACTTCACGACGGTCCTGAACCATGTGAATCTGACCATCGAGCGCGGCGAGATGGTAGCAATCATCGGCGCGTCCGGTTCGGGCAAGTCCACGTTGATGAACATTCTTGGCTGTCTGGATCGTCCGTCGGAAGGTGAATACCTGATCTCCGGTCGTGCGACTTCGGAGCTTGAAGCGGATGAGCTGGCCCAGCTGCGGCGCGAGCATTTCGGTTTCATTTTTCAGCGCTATCATTTGCTCGGTGAACTCGATGCCATTGGCAATGTCGAGATTCCAGCGATTTACTCGGGTCAGAGAAAAGACGAGCGGCGGAAGAAGGCAGAAATGATACTTCAGCGGCTCGGTATGGGTGACCGCACCCATCACCGGCCAAGCCAGCTCTCCGGTGGCCAGCAGCAGCGTGTATCTATCGCCCGCGCGCTCATCAACGATGCAGATGTCATTCTGGCGGACGAACCGACCGGCGCACTCGACAGTCATAGTGGCGAGGAAGTCCTGGGAATTCTTCAGGAGTTGAATCGTGAAGGGCGCACCATCGTCATCGTTACGCATGACCGGCAGGTTGCCGCGCGGGCACAGCGCATCATCGAAATCCGCGATGGTGAAATCATTTCCGATACGAGAAATGGGGAGGCTGAGCGGTCAGTGACTTCCGTACCGGTTGAGCAGGAACCTGCGAGACCAAGTTTGCTTGCCGGAATGCGCGACCGCTTCAACGAGGCTTTCGCGATGGCGCTTCGCTCGATGAATGCGCATCGGCTCCGCACATTTCTGACGATGCTCGGCATTATTATCGGTACGGCATCGGTCGTTTGTGTTGTGGCGCTCGGGCAAGGATCACAACAGCAAATTCTGGAACGGATCAGCGATCTTGGCACCAATACGCTCTACATCAGTCCCGGCAGGGGATTTGGCGATCTGAAAGCAGCCCAGATTACGACGCTCAATCTGGGTGATGCCGACGAGATCGCAAAACTGCCCTATGTCGTGGCTGCGACTCCATCCGATACGACCAGCTCCACCATTCGCGTTGGTGACAAGGAAGTCAGTGTCTCTGTCAATGGTGTCGGTTCGGAATATTTTGCCACCCGCAACAGCAAGCTGCTCGAAGGTCGCTTCTTCGATCAGCGCAGCGTTGACGATCTGGAACAGGTCGCGGTTGTCGATGAAACTGCCAAGACGACCCTTTTCCCGCATGAGGTCGGCTCTGTGATTGGCAAAATTATCCTTTTGAAGCAAGTGCCGGTGCGTATCGTCGGGGTCGTCAAAGCCGAGGACCGGGGACCGGGCTCGGCACAGACTCTGGAAGTCTACCTGCCCTATTCGACCGTTAAAACGCGCATGACCGGTTCGCGCTCATTGCAGATGATTGTGGTTCGCGTTGCCGACACGATGGACCCGTCCGAAGCCGAAAAACTGATTACGGCATTTCTGACCAAGCGACATGGTGAGAAGGATTTCTCCGTTTTCAATACGGATAGCCTGCAGAAGACCATTCAGGCCACAACTGCAACACTTGCCCTTCTGGTATCCAGTATTGCAGGCATATCGCTTTTCGTCGGCGGCATCGGCGTGATGAACATCATGCTTGTGGCTGTTTCCGAACGAATCAACGAGATCGGTGTCCGCATGGCAATCGGCGCGCGCCAGAGCGATATATTGCAACAGTTCCTGATCGAAGCGGTTCTTGTCTGTCTCATCGGTGGAGTGCTTGGGGTTCTCATCGCGGCAGGATTCGGCCTGCTTTTCGCGCAGTTCAGTTCGATGTTTCAGCTCATCTATTCACCGACATCCATCGTGATTGCGCTTGTCTGTTCAAGCCTGATTGGCATTGGATTCGGTTTCATTCCGGCCCGCAATGCCTCCAGGCTCGACCCGGTTGTGGCGCTTGCCCGAGACTGATCATTGAGTCTGCCAACCTGAGTCCCTTCTGCGGTCAGGCCGCACTTTCAGGTCGCCGAATTAACAGGCGGCATAAACTACCTTTGATTGTTGTTTTGCGCATAAATTAATATAAGAAATTACTTTATCATGTTGATAATAATGGAAATAGACATGCAACCGAGGGTGTTTATATCTCGGTTTCGGCTCTTGTGAGAATGCAGGTACCGCAAGAAATTTCTGTCTTTTAGGTCGTTTCGGAAGGGGGTTGTTAACCTTCATTTTTTATTACTTGGGCTCATTCAGGCGACAGTATCTATGGTTCAGGTATCATGCGTAATTTGAGAGAAAATTTCCCCCAATCGACAGGAAATCGTGCAGAGAACGCCCAGGACCCGAAGCTGCCTCGCGGCCAGACGGGAAGTCACAATCCGGCCAGTGACGATGCCTGGAAAGTTCATTTTTCGCTCGGCGCGAATGTTCGCTTTACCCGTACGCCGGAAGTCGAGCTTCTGCGCCGTCGCGGCGAGGAGCTTCCGAGCATCAATGAGCGCTCACAGACGAACGCGGCCGAAGCTACGCCTGCCATCAGCGTTGGGGAGGTTGCCGAGGCCCAGCCCATGGCTGTCGCAGAACTCCAGAAGACCGTGTCGCAGGGCATGGTTCGTTCGCCGGTCGCACCGGTGCCACCTGCGATGCCTGCAGTTACCGTCGCTGCCGCCGTTGCTCCGGTACAAACCGTTTTGAAAGCAGCTCCAGTCGTGGCCGAAACTGTAAATCCAGCTCAGCCATCGGCCTTCGCCTATCTTTCCGATTTCGCTTTCTGGGAAGGCTGCAATATCGATACGGCACTTGTGCCTGCGGAGCCGCTCGTTTCTGCCGTTCCGGCAGAGCCTCGCAAGCCTTTGCCTACTGTTGAATCCATTCTGGCACAGTTCCGCATTCGTGAATGGAACAAGCAGCCAGAGCTGGTTGCCGTGGCTCCTGTTCAGCCAGTCGCAGAAACCCCGGTCGTCCCTGCAGCTTCCGCACCGCAGGAGATCGTCGCACCGGAACCTGTTGCCGCAGTCGAGATCGAAACGCCTGCTCCGCAGCCGGTTGTGGCCACGCCTGAGATTGCTCCCGAAGTTGCCGGTGAAGCTACCGAAGACGAAGTCGTGCTCACCGTTGCGGAAGCCGAAGAGCATGTTGTCGAGGAAGTAGTGGCTCCGGAGCCAGCCATCGAAAAGCCTGCTCCGGTCAAGGCAGCGCCTTCGATTGCATTGTACCAGCCGCAGCCCCTCCCCCGCGCGGAAGCGCCGGTGATGCATGGCGAGTATGAATTCCCCCCACGTGATCTCCTGCAGATGCCGCCTGAACAGGACGGAAATGTCATCACGCAGGAAATGCTGGAACGTAGTGCGGGATTGCTGGAAAGCGTGCTGGAGGATTTCGGCGTGCGCGGCGAGATCATCCATGTCCGCCCCGGTCCCGTCGTCACGCTCTATGAGTTTGAACCGGCGCCTGGCGTAAAATCCTCGCGTGTCATCGGCCTCGCCGACGACATCGCCCGCTCCATGTCGGCGTTGTCCGCCCGCGTCGCGGTCGTTCCAGGCCGCAATGTGATCGGCATCGAGCTGCCGAATGCCAATCGCGAAACCGTTTACTTGCGCGAAATGATCGACAGCCGCACGTTCGAGGCATCGAACTATCGTCTGCCGCTTTGCCTCGGCAAGGGTATCGGTGGTGAACCGATCATCGCAGAACTGGCCAAGATGCCTCACCTTCTGGTGGCGGGCACGACCGGCTCGGGCAAATCGGTTGCCATCAATACGATGATCCTTTCGCTGCTCTACCGCTTCAAGCCGGAAGAATGCCGTCTGATCATGGTTGACCCGAAGATGCTGGAACTGTCCATCTATGACGGCATTCCGCACCTTTTGACCCCGGTTGTTACCGATCCGAAGAAGGCGGTCGTCGCCCTGAAATGGGCCGTGCGTGAGATGGAGGAGCGCTATCGCAAGATGGCCCGCCTCGGTGTCCGCAACATCGAAGGCTTCAATGCCCGCGCCGCCTCGGCCAAGGGCAAGGGCGAAACCGTGATGTGCACGGTCCAGTCCGGCTTCGACAAGGAAACGGGTGAAGCGACCTATATTCAGGAAGAGCTCGACCTGACGCCTATGCCTTACATCGTGGTCATCATCGACGAGATGGCCGACCTGATGATGGTTGCAGGCAAGGACATTGAAGGTGCAGTCCAGCGTCTTGCCCAGATGGCCCGCGCCGCTGGCATTCACCTCATCATGGCCACGCAGCGTCCATCGGTCGATGTCATCACCGGTACGATCAAGGCCAACTTCCCGACCCGCATCTCGTTCCAGGTTACCTCGAAGATCGACAGCCGTACCATCCTCGGCGAAATGGGTGCCGAGCAGCTTCTCGGTCAGGGCGACATGCTGCATATGGCAGGCGGCGGACGCATCGTCCGCGTCCATGGTCCGTTCGTTTCAGACGAGGAAGTGGAAAAGGTGGTCAATCACCTCAAGGAACAGGGACGCCCGGATTATCTGGCGACCGTGACGGAAGACGAGGAAGACGAAGACGCAACGCCGGAAGCGACTGTTTTCGATGCTACCTCAATGGGTTCGGAAGATGGTGATGATGTGTATGAACAGGCAATCAAGGTCGTGATGCGCGACAAGAAGTGCTCCACGTCCTATATCCAGCGCCGCCTCGGTATCGGTTACAACCGCGCCGCCTCGCTCGTGGAGCGGATGGAAAAAGACGGCCTGGTCGGCCCTGCCAATCATGTGGGCAAGCGCGAGATCCTGACAGGGAGCCGGGACTGATCGCCGCCAAATCCAGGTTAAAGAGTGGCCGGATTGCAGATGCGATCCGGCCTTTTGCTGCGCCTTGCCAATGGCTTAGAAACTGTTGCAGCAATGCGCTTGTCAAGATGTAAAATTTGGTTAATACTTAGTTCATTCGTACATTCTTGATAATCGGTCGAGACAGCTTCGAGAGTTGTTTCGCGCCCAGAAAACAGGGAGAATGATCGATGAAAAGCATTATTATCGGTCCTGCCACGAGTGAAAAGGATCGTACTGTCACACAGCAGATTTTGCTGCGTATCCATGAGCAGATGCCAAAGCCCTCAGAAGACAAGACTCAGGTTTGCAACGTGTTGCGCCTATCGAAGGGCGGCTACTCTCACCGTAGACGCAGAATTCATAAACTTGCCTGATAACGAAGCGATATATTAGAAAACCTGCTCAGCGCCACGCATTCAAAGCGAATGCGGTAGGCGCTGTAATTTTATCATCACAAGATAGTCAGTGCTGAAGATCGAGTGCGCGATAAAGCTCGGTATCCTTTGCTTCCCCGCTTATACGTTCAGCGAGAATCCGCCCCGTCGTCGGCCCGAGTGTAAACCCTTGATGACCGTGCCCGAAATTCAGCCACATGCCCTTGTGTCGCGGAGCCTCCGCAACGACGGGCAGCATACGGGGCATACAGGGGCGACTGCCGAACCACGACGTCTTTTCCGTAGGAGCGCCGATGTCGAAAAGCTCGTTTATGGCCTTGATAGACCTGTTAAGCTGCTGATGGCGAGCCACGCTGTTCAAAGGTGTCAGTTCGGCCCCGGTCAGGATGCGCAAGCCCGCATCCATCGGCGTTGCCACTGTTGAATTGTGTACGTCGACGATTGGAACCTTCGGCCCGGTGCCTGAAAAATGCTGATGGTATCCGCGCTTGATAACAAGTGGAATTTTATAGCCGAAACCGCGAAGGACTTCCGGGCTCCATGGGCCCAGAGCAAGAACAACGTGGCGTGCGCGATGTGGCCCTTCGGTTGTGTCAACCTGCCAGCCGGAACCATCCTGCCGCAAACTGCGCGCATCGCCGTGCAGAAAGATTCCCCCGCGCTTTACGAAAAGGCCAACATAGGACTGAACGAGAGCGCCCGGATCGGAACAGGACCAGGGATCGGTCCAATGGATGGCCCCGGCCGGATCAGTCTTCAACGAGGGTTCAGCAGCGCGGACAGCCTTGCTGTCCTCAATGATGCTCGCAACGCCGAACTCCTGTTTTTTTCTCTCCGCATCACGCGCGGAAATATCAAACGAACGGGCGGAACGATGCAGCTCACGCAGTCCGGTCCGCCTTATCAGGGTCTCGGCTCCTGAAGCTTTGATCAATGGAGCATGATCGTCGGCAGCACGCCGGATCATACGCGCATAGAACTGCGAAGCTGTGCGGTGACGCCCCGCTTCCGAATTGTGCCAGTAGCGCGACAGGGCGCCAATCTGTCCCGGCATATCGCGAAGCCGCCATACAACCTGATTATTGGCACCGAATGCAGCCTTCAGCAGATCCAATGGGGCGCGTGGCAAGGCATAGGGGCTTACGGCTTCTGTCTGGATTATCCCGGCATTGCCATAACTCGTTTCGGTTCCCGGACCGCTTCGGTCGACAAGAAGAACGGACCAGCCCCTTTCCTGCAGGGCGAGCGCCGCGCCGACACCCACCATACCGGCACCAAGAACGATGCAATCCGTCATATCCAGCTACTTCTCAGAAATGGTACGATTCTCTTTGCGCCAGTATGTAAAATCCGGCCTGCGACTGACAAGTTCGATGATCACGTTCTTTTGTGGTCCAACCCTTTCTTGGCATTGAATTTTTGTTATAGAAGGCCACTTTCTGCATCAGGCTCTGCTGGCTGCCGTGATTGAAGGACAAGATGATGCCCTCCCCCGAAAATGAACAAACGGTCCAGAAAACTTCTTCCCGGTTCTTCCTTGTTTTGATGTCGGTGCTGGGGGCCATCTTCTTCATCGTTTTCATGGGGCTGGGCATCTGGCAGGTTGAGCGCCTGCAATGGAAGCTCGATCTCATCGCAAGGGTTGATGCGCGTGTTCATGCCGAGCCAATTGCAGCGCCGGGTCCGGACGATTGGGCCAATGTCAACCAGAAGGATGACGAGTATCGTCATGTCATGCTGACCGGCACCTATCTGAACGACAAGGAAGTGCTGGTTCACGCGCTGACCGAACGAGGCGCGGGCTATTGGGTCCTGACGCCGATGCGTTCGCCCGATGGCGCGCTGACTTTCATCAATCGTGGCCTGGTTCCAAACGACAAGCGCGATCCGTCATCGCGGCAGGAAACGCAAATTGCCGGTGAAACGACCGTGACCGGCTTGCTACGTATGCCGGAACCGGATGGGTTCTTCCTGCGCCCGAACGACCCGGCGCGCAATGACTGGAATTCGCGCGATGTCGCGGCCTTTGCGCAGAAGGAAAATCTGGGGCCGGTTGCGCCCTATTTCATCGATGCCGATGCAACTGCCAGCGCAGGAGCGCTTCCCATCGGTGGGCTGACGGTCGTGAAATTCCGTAACAGCCATCTTTCCTATGCAATCACATGGTTTGCGCTTGCTGCCATGGTTGCGGGTGCCGCCATTTTTCTCTGGCGGCACGAGCGCAAGTCAAAAGGTTAGATGTGTAACGCGTGGCCGAGAGCTTTCATGCTGGCTTCAGCAAAGCCCTCGCTCAATGTCGGATGTGCGTGGATCGTAGCGGCGATGTCTTCCAATCTTGCCCCCATCTCCACCGCTTGCGCGAAGGATGATGAAAGCTCGGATATGCCGACGCCGACAGCCTGAATGCCGAGAATGAGGTGATTATCCGCACGTGCAACGACGCGGATCATGCCATCTTCGCGTTCGATGGTCATCGCCCGACCGTTGGCCTGAAACGGGAAAATACCGACCTGAATTTCATGACCAGCCTTGCGGGCTTCCTCCGGCGACTGCCCTACAGTGACGATTTCCGGATCGGTGAAGCAGACGGCAGGAATGCAACGCTTGTCCCAGACCTGATTTCCACCTGCGATAATTTCCGCCACCATCTCGCCCTGTGCCATGGCACGATGCGCAAGCATTGGCTCGCCGGTCACGTCACCGATGGCATAGACACCGCGCATGGAGGTGCGGCAGCGCTCATCGATACGGATGAAACGTCCGTCCATATCGAGGCGGATTTCGCTCAAGCCCCAGCCATCGGTCTGCGGCTTACGGCCTACTGTAACGAGTATCTTGTCGGCCTCGATGGACTTCGTAGCGCCATCGGCGGTGAGAACTTCTAGCCCCGTCTCATCCTTTGATAGCCCCTTGGCCGAAGTGCTGGTCAGGACTTCAACACCGAGTGCCTTCAGGCGTGCCATGACCGGACGCGTCAGTTCGGCATCATATTGCGGCAGGATGCGATCCGTCGCTTCCACCACAGTAACCTTCGCGCCAAGCTTGGCAAAGGCCGTGCCGATTTCCAGCCCGATATAGCCGCCGCCGACAATGGCGAGCTTTTCCGGAATTTTTTCCAGTGACAGCGCTTCAGTGGACGAAATGACTTTTCCGCCAAATGGCAACGCCTGAATTTCGACCGGGACCGAGCCGGTTGCGATCACGATGTTTTCGGCATGGATCGTCTGACGGCCTGTATCGGTTTCGACGAGAACGGTCTTCCCGTCGAGAAAGCGAGCTTGCCCATGGAACATGCGCACGCGCGACCGTTTGAGGAGGCCTGCCACGCCGCCATTGAGGCGGCTCACGATACCGTCTTTCCATTCTAGCGTTCTGGCAAAATCGATGGCCGGATTTTCTGCCGAAATACCGAGTGCGCCCTTTGACGCGAAGACAGAAAGCCGGTGGAATTCGTCGGCTGCGTGGATCAGCGCCTTGGACGGGATGCAGCCCACATTGAGGCAGGTGCCACCCAGCCGTGTCTTTTCCACTAGCACTGTGTCGATGCCAAGCTGGCCTGCCCGGATGCCGCATACATAGCCGCCGGGGCCGCCGCCGATAATCAGGAGTTTGCAGGAAATCTCACTCATTCGATCAGCCTTCTACAAAAATCATGGCAGGCGTCTCCAGAAGGCTTTTCAGCTTCTGCACGAAGACCGCTGCATCCCAGCCGTCGATCACGCGATGGTCGAAACTACAAGACAGGTTCATCATCTTGCGCGGCACGAACTGTACGCCGTCCCACATCGGACGAACGGCCATCTTGTTGATGCCGACGATTGCGACTTCCGGGCGATTGATGATAGGCGTCGTGGCGATTGCGCCGAGCGGCCCAAGCGATGTGATGGTGATGGTGGAACCGGTCAGTTCCTCACGCTTCGCCGTGCCGTTGCGCGCCGCGTCGGTAACACGCGACAATTCCGAAGCCGCCGCGAATACACTCATGCTTTCCGCATGGCGCACGACCGGCACGATCAGGCCATTCGGCGTTTGCGTGGCAATGCCGATATGCACGCCACCAAACTGGCGGATGATGTCGGCCTCGTCATCGAAATGCGCGTTTAGGCCGGGCTGTTCCTTCACGGCTTTCACGATCGCGCGGATGATGAACGGCAACAGCGTGAGGCGCGGACGGCCTTCCTTCTGCTCGTGATTGAGCTTGGCGCGAAGCTCCTCGATCTGGCTGACGTCGACTTCTTCAACGATAGTAATATGCGGAATATGGCGCTTGGCCTCGGCCATACGTTCAGCAATCTTGCGGCGAAGGCCGATAACCTTGATCTCGTTGACCGAACTATCGGCTGCGTAACCTGACAGAGCCGGTGCTGCGCCTGTTTCCTGCTGGAAAAAGAGGTCGAGGTCTTCATGCGTGATACGCCCCGCCGGACCTGTTCCGCGAACACGACGCAGATCGACACCTGCATCACGGGCCCGCAACCTGACAGACGGTGTGGCTAGTGGCCTTTCGCCCTCACCGCGTATTGGGCCAGCGCCGGTGAATGGTCGACCTGCACTCTCACGCTTCGGCGCAGCGGGCTTAGGAGGAACCGGCGTCTGCAACAGAACCGGTGTTTCAGGAGTTGGTGCTGGTTGCGGCTTGACCGTTTCCACGGTCGCTGGAGCCGGATTTTCCCCGGTTTTTTCGACGGGCTTTTCTTCCGTCGCACTGCCCTCGATCTCCAGACGGACGAGTTCGGAACCCACGGCGATCTTCTCGCCGACTTCGCCATTGATGGCGATGACCTTGCCGCCGCGTGACGATGGAATTTCCACCGTTGCCTTGTCGGTCATGACAGCTGCGAGAAGATCATCCTCACGCACGACATCGCCGACCTTCACATGCCATTCGACAAGTTCGGCCTCGGCAACGCCTTCACCGACATCGGGGAGCTTGATTGTAAAATGTGCCATGCTTCCCTCCCCCTCAAGATTCCATGATGGATGTTAGCGCGCGACCTACCCGGTCCGGACCGGGGAAATAGGCCCATTCCTGCGCATGCGGATAAGGCGTATCCCAACCGGTAACGCGGAGGATTGGCGCTTCCAGATGATAAAAGCAGTCGCGCTGGACGAGTGCGGCAAGTTCTGCACCATAACCGCAGGTCAGCGTCGCTTCGTGCACGATAACGCAGCGCCCGGTCTTCGTCACCGACGCCATGATCGTGTCCGTATCGAGCGGGAGCAAGGTGCGAAGATCGATAATCTCCGCATCGACGCCGGTTTCCTCGGCGGCTGCAAGCGCCACATGGACCATGGTGCCATAGGCAAGCACCGTCACGTCATTGCCCTCGCGGCGAATGGCAGCCTTGCCGAGCGGCACGGTATAATAGCCTTCCGGCACATTGCCGAGATCATGCTTCTTCCAGGACGTCACCGGACGGTCGTGATGCCCGTCGAAAGGACCGTTATAAAGCCGTTTCGGTTCGAACATGATGACGGGGTCAGGGTCTTCGATGGCCGCCAGCAGCAACCCCTTGGCATCGGCAGGTGTAGACGGCATAACTGTCTTCAGGCCCGACACATGGGTGAAAAGCGCTTCCGGGCTCTGGCTGTGCGTCTGGCCGCCATAGATACCGCCGCCGGATGGCATACGGATCACGATGGGACAGGTGAATTCGCCCGCCGAACGATAACGCAGGCGCGCAGCCTCGGAAACGATCTGGTCATAGGCCGGGTAGACATAGTCCGCGAACTGCACTTCGATGCAGGGGCGAAGGCCGTAAGCGGCCATGCCGATAGCGGTGCCGACAATGCCAAGCTCGCTGATCGGCGCATCGAAGCAGCGTTCCTTGCCGTATTTCTTCTGGAGGCCAGCCGTACAGCGGAAAACACCGCCGAAATATCCGACATCCTCACCGAACACGACGACTTTCTTGTCGCGTTCCATGGCGATATCGTGGGCGTTCTGGATCGCCTCGATCATGGTCATTTTGCTCATGGATTAAAACCCCGCTTCCTGACGCTGGCGGATGAGATGCGGCGGTGTTTCAGCATAGACATCCTCAAACATGTCGCGCATCGACGGCTTGCGACCGTCATGCAGCGTACCAATGGCTTCCGCTTCGCGCTGTGCGGCAACCACGAGGTCCATCACTTCGGCCTCTGCCTGCTTGTGACGTTCATCCGACCAGACGCCGCGCTTGATAAGATGGTTCTTGAGCCGCAGGATGGGGTCGCCGAGTGGCCATGCATCGCTTTCGGCCTTGGGCCGATAGGCGGAAGGATCATCCGAGGTGGAATGTCCGCCGGCGCGATAAGTCACGTATTCGATGATGGTCGGTCCGAGATTACGCCGGGCGCGTTCTACAGCCCATTTGGCAACCGCATGGACGGCCAGATAGTCGTTGCCGTCAACGCGAAGCGCCGGAATGCCGAAACCGTGCCCACGAGCTGCGAAAGTGCCGGAGCCACCGCGCGCAATGCCCTGAAAAGTGGAAATTGCCCACTGATTGTTGACGATATTCATCACTACCGGGGCTTTGTAGGTCGAAGCAAAGACCAAAGCTGCGTGGAAATCGCTTTCGGCGGTGGAACCGTCGCCAATCCATGCGGCTGCGATCTTCGTGTCGTGGCTGATAGCGGACGCCATGGCCCAGCCGACGGCCTGCGTATATTGCGTCGCGAGGTTGCCGGAAATGGTGAAGAAGCCATGTTCCTGTGACGAGTACATCACCGGAAGCTGGCGCCCTTTCAACGGGTCTTGTTCGTTGGAGAAAATCTGGTTCATCATCGTGACGAGCGGGTAATCGTCGGCAATGAGCAAACCCGCCTGACGATAGGTCGGGAAATTCATGTCACCCTTGCGCAATGCCTTGCGGAAAGCGCAGCTGACCGCCTCCTCGCCCAGATGCTGCATATAGAACGAGGTTTTGCCCTGACGTTGCGCCATCATCATGCGCGCATCGTAAGCGCGCAGGATCATCATGTGGCGAAGCCCGTCTTTCAGCTCATCGTCGGTCAAGGTGCCTGCCCAGGGACCAACCGCCTCGCCTTCGCGGTTCAAGACGCGGATGATGCTGAAAGCCAGATCGCGCATTGCTTCCGGCTTTTCATCGATTTCCGGTCTACGAACGCTTCCCGCACGCGGGATTTTGACATGGGAGAAATCCGGTGCATCGCCAGGCCGCCATTCAGGCTCGGGAACATGCAGGGATAGTACGACATCATCGCTCATGCGGGTAACCCTCGAAACTGGCCGCGCAACTGGCCTCGGGAACTTACAGAATGTCGAACGGGGGAATATTGGATTGGTTCCGTGCGTTTCGGAACCCCTATTGCCGGCACTGTTGTTCACATCTGCCGACCTTGCTCCTCCCATGCGACATGGCGCCGATTTCCTCCTTCGGCACCATCCACTTTCAGGGTGGAACGGGTTCAAAAATAAAGCAAGATTATTTTTCGACCGCTTCGGCACTCTTTTGTGAAACCGGTTCGCTCTTGCTTGGAGGAGAAGTAAGGTGCGCCGGACGAAACAAGCTTATTTCCGTGATTTAAATGGGATTTTAAGTGGAATGTTTCGCTGCCATATACCGCAATAATATTGCTTTTGATTGACGATAGCGTCAGTACCTGTTGGTACTGTTTCAGCTGTTTTGAGCGCGGTTTTCGTTTCTGACAGATTCAGCATGAGGCGTTTTGTCCATATATCCCGGCATGAATAGCAGCCATCGGACGATATCGATTCTTCAAAAAGAAAGCCGCACCCAGAGGGTACGGCTTCGAATGGATCTATGAAATGTTCGGTTCAGCGGATCGCTTTACCGTCCGCATTAAATCGATGCACCTTGCTGTCATCAGGCGTAATGAAGATTACGTCGCCTTCATTGTAATGATGTTCGCCAAAGAGCCGTACCGTTATCAGACCAGCAGCTTCAGTTTCGACGTAAAGGATCGTATCGGCGCCGAGATGTTCAGCATGGATGACCTTGCCTTTCCATTTGCCGCTCTCGCGGCTGACGGAAATGTGCTCGGGGCGGATGCCGACAGTCTTCGCTTCAGTGTCACCAACACGGGTGCCGTCCACGAAATTCATCTGCGGCGAGCCGATAAAGCTCGCGACAAAGAGATTGTCCGGCTTGTTATAGAGTTCCATCGGCGAGCCGATCTGCTCGATGCGACCGGCATTGAGGACGACGATGCGGTCGGCGAGCGTCATCGCCTCAACCTGATCGTGCGTGACATAAATCATCGTCGCCTTGAGCTCGCGGTGCAGCTTGGCGATTTCGAGCCGGGTCTGAACGCGAAGCGCAGCGTCGAGGTTCGACAGCGGTTCATCGAACAGGAACAGTTCCGGTTCGCGTACCAGTGCACGACCGATGGCGACGCGCTGGCGCTGTCCACCCGACATTTCAGCGGGGCGGCGACCCAGATAAGGGTCCAGCGCCAGCATTGCCGAAGCCTTGGAAACGCGCGTTTCGATTTCCGACTTGGGCGTGCCTGCCTGCTTGAGACCAAGCCCCATATTGTCCTTCACCGTCAGGTGCGGATAAAGCGCGTAGGATTGAAACACCATAGCGATACCGCGCTTGGACGGCGGCGTGACGGTTACGTCCTCACCATTGATGAGCACCTGACCGGAAGAAACGTCCTCCAGACCCGCGATGGAGCGCAGAAGCGTTGACTTGCCACAGCCGGAGGGGCCGACGAAGATGATGAACTCGCCGTCCTGCACTTCAAGATTGATATCTTTCAGAACTTCCTGTGCACCGTAGCGCTTGTGTATCGATTTGAGTAGCAGCGATCCCACGTAACAAATTCCCTTAGAGCATTTCCAGCAAAAGTGCGAAGCGGTTTTGCGTAGGATAATGCGTGAAAACAAAGAGATAGAGCGGTTCCACGATTCCGTTTTAACTGGAACCGCTCTAAATTCTACCGGCTTACAGTTTGACAGGCTGGCCCGAGCGCACGCTTTCATCTGCCGCAAGGCAGATGCGCAGCGATTGCAGCGCGTCATCCATATGTCGGTTGAGATCGATATCTTCAGCTATGGCCTTCAGCATGTAGGCCTGCTCGCGCTCACACAATTCCTGATGTCCGGGCTCGTCGGCCATGGAGAGGTCCGTATCCGGTTTCAGGAACTTGCCGTCCGCCCCGCGCTCTGCACGATGAACACGGATTGTCGAGGTCTTGGTGTGCGCGTCCACATCGTCGGATTTTGTCACGGCCTCGTTCATCACGATCGACACGCAGCCATTCGGCGAGATGACATCCTTCACGAAGAAGGCTGTTTCCGACATCATCGGTCCCCAGCCTGCCTCGTACCAGCCGATCGTACCGTCATCGAACAACACCTGAAGATGGCCGTAATTGTACATGTCCGGCTTGATCTCGTCGGAGAGCCGCAAGCCCATGCCGCGCACTTCCACGGGCTTGGCATCCGTGATCTGGCACATGACATCGACATAATGCACGCCGCAATCAACGATAGGCGACGTGGTGTTCATCAGGTTCTTGTGCGTTTCCCAGGTTGGGCCGCTGGATTGTTGGTTGAGGTTCATGCGGAAGACGTAAGGTCCGCCAAGCTGGCGTGCTTCGGAGATAAGCCGCATCCAAGATGGATGGTGGCGCAGGATATAACCGATCACGAGCTTGCGTCCGTTGGCCCGTGCGCAGTCGATCACCCGGCGCGCATCCTCAACCGTCGTTGCCAGTGGCTTTTCCACGAACACATGCGCGCCCTGCTCAAGCGCCGCGACGGCATAATCCGCGTGGCTTTCCGAATAGGTGGCAACGCAGGCCAGATCGGGCTTCAGTTCCTTCAATGCTTCATGGAAGGAAGGATGGATTTCATAGCCTGCCAGTTCATCGGGCACGGCAACCTTGGTGCGATTGACGAGACCAATAATCTCGAAGCCGGGATTGCGGTGATAGGCGAGCGTATGGCTGCGGCCCATATTGCCGAGGCCGGCGGAAAGAACACGAACAGGATTTTGCATTGCAGAACTCATTTTACAGCCCCCGCGGTGATGCCGCGGATCAGCTGCCGCGAGAAGATGACATAAAGGATGAGGATCGGGAACATCGCCAGCGAAAGGGCCGAAAGGACGGCATTCCAGTTGGTGACGAACTGACCGATGAACAGCTGCGAACCGAGCGTCACCGTCTTGGTGGCTTCACTTGGCGCAAGGATCAGCGGGAACCAGAGATCGTTCCAGATCGGGATCATGGTGAAGACGGCTACAGTAGCCATGGCAGGCCGGATCAGTGGCAGCACCAGCTTGAAGAAGATCGCATATTCCGACATGCCGTCTATTCGCCCGGCATTTTTCAAATCGTCGGAAACGGTTCGCATGAACTCCGACAGGATGAAGATCGCCAGCGGCAGGCCTTGTGCAGTGTAGACGAGGATCAGCGCTGTCAGCGTATTGACCAGACCCGCAGCCACCATGCCCTGCAGCAATGCAACCGTGCCAAGCCGGATCGGGATCATGATGCCAATGGCGAGGTAAAGTCCCATCAGCGTGTTGCCCTTGAAGCGGTATTCGGCAAGCGCAAAGGCTGCCATCGCGCCGAACAGGATTACGAGAAAGATGCTCACCACAGTGACGATGGCGCTGTTCTGAAAATAGGTCAGGAAAGAACCCTGCTTCAGAACCGTTTCATAACCGATGAGGCTGAAACTTTCGGGCGTTGGAAACTGCAACGGCGTGCGGAAAATCGCATTGCGGTCCTTGAACGAATTGATCAGCGTCAGTGCCACCGGAAACACGGCGATCAGCATGTAGAAGATCAGGGCCGCATGGACGAGAGTGGTGCGAATGGGCGATGTACGTGCTTTCGACATGGTCTCGTCCTTCAGAACTGATAGCGGCGCATACGGCGCTGGATGCCGAACAGGTAGAGCGACACGCCTGCCAGGATGATGAGGAACATCACGGCGGCGATGGTTGCGCCCATGGACGGATTGCCAAGCTGCAGCTGGAAGCCGAAGAAAGTACGATAAAGGAACGTGCCCAGAATATCAGTCGATTTGTCCGGACCAGCAAGCGCGCCCTGCATCGAATAGACGAGGTCGAACGCATTGAAGTTGGCAACGAAGGTCATCACCGAGATCAGGCCGATGGACGGCAGGATCAGCGGCAGCTTGATCTTGAAGAATTGGCTCCAGCCGGTGATGCCGTCGCATTCGGCCGCTTCAATGATTTCATCGGGAATGTTCAGAAGGGCTGCATAGATCAGCATCATTGGAATGCCGACGAACTGCCAGACCGAGACGAGCGACACAGTGACAAGGGCGGTATCCGCCTTGCCGAGCCATGGACCGAACAACCATTTGAGACCGACGAGGTCCATCATCCACGGTGCGACGCCCCAGATCGGCGACAGGATCAGTTTCCAGATAAAGCCGACGATCACGAAGGACAGCAGCGTCGGAAGAAAAATCGCCGTGCGATAGAAGGCAGCAAAACGCAGCTTCGGCAGTGACAGCATGGCTGCCAGCAGAATGCCGATCGGGTTTTGAACAAGCATGTGAATGCAAAAGAATATAACGTTGTTTTTTAACGCATTCCAGAAATCGCGCGACCAGTTAGGATCACCGAAAAGCGCCTGGAAATTCGCGAACCCCACAAAAGCGCGCTGTCCGTCGACGACATTGAAGAATGCCTGCCGCAAGGTCTCGATCAGTGGCAGCACCATTACCGCCGTATAGATCAGGACACAGGGCAGAAGAAATACAAGTATATGCCAACGCCTCGGGCGCTTGTGCACGATACCTGTCATGTCGGCAGATTGGCTCATATAGGCATTCGCTCTTCAAGAGCATTTCCAGCAAAGGTATCAACCGTTTGCGTTCGGAAATGCGTAAAACCGATGGTTAGCGTTCTCGTTCACGAGAATGCGTGCAAACCGGGAAACCATATTTCCCATCCCTGCCCGCTCGCGTCATTTTAAACTGACACGGAATGCACCGATTGCAAAACAGCATGTCGATGCGTCAGATGAAAAGATATGGGCGGCGCGCCCCCGCGATCGCCGCCCATATTATCCCGCGTTTTTTACTTCGCAGGCTTGTACCAGCTATCCAGGCCTTCCTGCAGCTTCTTCGCGGCATCTTCCGGCGTCACAGTGCCGTTGATGACGTTGGCCGACTGAACCCAGGTTTCATTTTCGAGGTTCGGCGTGCCACGCGACAGGATCTGGTAGGTCGAACGAATAGTCGGCTTGCACTTTTCGCGCCAGGAAACGAATTCCTGCGCCAGTGGATCGCTCATCTTCACAGCCGTAGAGTTCAGGCTGAAGAAGCCCGGCAGCGCATTGGCGTAGATTTCAGCGAATTCAGGCGAAGACACCCAGTTCAGGAAAACCTTTGCCTGTTCTGCGTGCTTGCTCGAAGCATTGAGGCCGAGACCGATATCGTTGTGGTCGGAGATGTAGCAGGTATCGCCTGCATTCTTGACCGGCGGCGGGAAGGCACCCATCTTGAACTGTGCCTGCGTGTTGAACAGGCCGATTTCCCACGAGCCAGCCGGGTAGATGGCAGCACGACCGAGCGTGAACAGGTTCTGGCTGTCCGGATAGGTCTGTGCTTCGAAGCCGTCGCCCAGATAGTCCTTCCACTTGGCAAGCACTGCAAACGGCTCGACCCATTGCGGATCGGTGAGCTTTTCGGTGCCTGCGATCAGAGCCTTGCGGCCTTCTTCGCCCTTCCAGTAGGTCGGTCCGATATTCTGGTAGCCCATGGTCGCGGCTTCCCACATATCCTTCGTGCCCATGGCCATCGGGATGTAGTTGCCGTCAGCCTTGATCTTGTCGAGCATCGCAAAGAATTCAGCCTCGGTGGCCGGCGGCGTAATGCCGAGCTGGTCGAAGGCGTCCTTGTTGTAAATGAAGCCGTGAATGACCGAAGCCATTGGAACGCAGAAAGTCTTCGACCCGTCGTCGGTGGTCCATGCGGACTTGGCGACGTCCGAGAAGTTCTTCATGCCTTCGAGATCGGTAAGATCGGAGAGCTTGCCCTTGTTGAACAGTTCGAGTGAGGTGTCGAACGGACGGCACGAAATCAGGTCGCCGCCTGAACCGGCGTCGAGCTTGGCATTGAGGGCCGCGTTGTATTCAGTCGGCGCGCTCGGTGCGAAATTGATCTTGATGCCAGGGTTTTTGGCTTCAAAAGCTGGAATGATCTTTTCCTGCCAGATTTGCAGATCGTCGTTACGCCAGCTTTCAACCGTCAGCGTGACGTCTTCGGCAAGCGCAGCCGATCCCGACGCCAGAAGCGTGGAACCCAGCAGCATGAGTTTCAACGTATTACGAACCATTTGACCTTCTCCCGTTTTTAGAGCGCAGATGCGCAAAAGAGGCGAAAGTACGCCAGACCGTTTCGGTACGATCGCTCCTCGCGTTGCGGGAAAAGTACCGGCCCCCGCCGGTGATCTCCATCCCAAATCCGCGTGCTCCTCGCCCTCAGCGGCATTGCGCTCCCCTTCTGCTGAAATTAATGCCAAAAACGTACCAATTGTCCAGAGAAGTTTACAACTTTCGTGCAGAAAAATTTAAAATGGTCGTTTTTCTCGAATTTTATCAACGAATTAATCAAATTTTTCACAAGCCGACAAATCTGCTTGGTTAATGGTATTTTTTTGGTATCTTCAAGTCGGAGGTATCTTCATGACTGAATTCTTCATCGGCGTTGACGGCGGTGGCACGGGATGCCGCGTCTTGGTGGCGGATGGCGACGGTGCGATTCTGGGTTCAGGGCGCAGTGGTTCTGCCAATATCGTCACCGATCCGCAGACGGCGCTGATTAATGTGATCGCGGCGATCGACAACGCTTTTGACAATGCCGGGCTGGACAAGGCGCATTATGCGACCAGCCATGCGGTTCTCGGTCTGGCAGGCGGTAATGTCGAGGGTGCAGGCACCCCGATAGAACGTGGTCTGCCCTTCGCGCACTCCAATGTGGAATTTGACGGCGTGATCGCCCTGCAAGGCGCGCTTGGCGATCAGGACGGGATCGTCGCTATTCTCGGCACAGGCACGGCCTATATCACGCGCCGAAACGGTCGCATCCATTCGGTCGGCGGATGGGGCTTCCCTTTGAGCGACCTTGGCAGCGGTGCACGGCTCGGCCAAAGCCTGTTGCAGGAAAGCCTGCTCGTGCATGATGGCATTCATCAGCGCACACGCCTGACGACGGACCTTTTGAACGAGTTCGACAACAATCCGGATAATCTGGTCGAATTTGCCTGGACTGCGAAGCCCGGCGATTTCGGCAAATATGCTCCGCGTGTTTTCCAATATGCGAGCGAAGGCGACGAAACCGCACGGATGTTACTGGAGCGCTCCGCTGCCTATATCAGCGAAACGCTCGACGTGCTGATCAAACAGGGGGCAGAACGCATCAGTCTGCTGGGCGGCATGGCGCCGCTTTATGTGGAATGGCTGCCGCCACACCAGCAGAAGCTTCTGGTCAAGCCTGCGGCTGATGCCTTGACCGGCGCCCTTCAGCTTGCCCTCAAGCGATATGGGCCGCAAAATGGAAAGGCGCGCGAATGAGTGGAAATTTCAGCGCTTTCCTGCCCAAGAACCTGCAGGGTTCTGCGCCGTCCTCCGGCGGGCCGCTCTATATGCAGCTACGTCAGTCGCTGGAGGCTGCAATCCGCGCCGGACAACTGATTGACGGCGAAGCCCTGCCGCCGGAACGCGACATTGCGGAATATGCCAATATCAGCCGCGTGACAGTACGCAAGGCAGTGGACGATCTCGTCAAGGCCGGGCTTCTCGTGCGCCGTCATGGTTCGGGCACGTTCGTCGTACGCCCAAGCGAGCGCGTGCAACAGTCACTCTCCATGCTTACTTCGTTCACCGAGGATATGGCGCGCCGCGGCATCACCACGCAATCCCGGTGGCTGGAACGTGGTCTCTATTACCCCTCACCCGAAGAGATGATGAAGCTGGGTGTTTCTTCAGAGACGCGCGTTGCCCGCCTCGGGCGTCTGCGTATTGCGAGTGATATGCCGCTGGCCATCGAACGAGCAAGTCTTTCAAGCGAAATCCTGCCCGATCCAGATGCTGTAAAGGGCTCGCTTTATGCTGAACTGAGCCGTACAGGGTTTCGTCCCGTTCGCGCTGTCCAGCGTATAGCGGCCTGCAACATCAAGGATCCCGACGCACGTATTCTGGGCGTCAAGGAAGGCGATGCGGGTCTGTCCATCGAGCGACTGTCCTATTTGCCGTCAGGTCGTGTGGTGGAGTTTACAAAATCGCTTTATCGCGGCGATGCCTATGATTTCGTGGCTGAACTGACAATACCGCAATCTTGAACGACAGGTTCATCAAGGAAAACGGCCCGTTTTCGGGCCGTTTCTAAATTCGTGTCAATGGTGTTTCTTGCCTTCACGTGCCAGATCAGCCGTCGGATCAGCCGCCAGGCGCTTGCGCGCCCGGTCGTCCATCAACTCGTACCACATGGCATTGAGCACGGCGAAAGCCGCCGCAAGCGGAAGTCCCAACAACCAGGAAAAATACCACATATCGCTTTCCTTTCTAGGTTGGTTAGAGCGCATGAATAAGATGCGCGGTGAAACGAAACTTATAGAGCGGCGATCTGATGTAATCAGATCGCAAAGCGCTCTAATAAGCGTGATTACTATCGTCTTCGACCATTTCCTTATCCACCTTGCCCCACAGGACCTTGTAGACCCAAGACGTGTAAATGACGATCAGCGGCAGGAAGATGAGCGACACAACCAGCATAATGAACAGCGTCATATGGCTGGATGACGAATCCCATACAGTCAGGCTTGAACGCGGATCGAGCGACGATGGCAGAATGAACGGGAACATCGACACGCCCACCGACGAAATAATGCCGAAGATCGATAGTTTTCCGAACAGCAGCGGCATGAGTTCACGACGGCTGCGCAATGCGATGAAGACTGCAAGTGGTCCCAAAATGCCAAGCGCCGGGGCGATCAGCAGGACAGGATAGTTCACATAGTTAGCGAACCATGCACCATGATCCAGTTCAACAGTCTTGCGTAGCGGATTGGATGGCCCGTCTGTGACGATAGCACTTGTGATCCGATAACCCGAAATCCAAAGCCAGCTGACGACGCCAGCCAATACATAGAGCACAATCGTCAGAACAGCCGCGATACTGCCGTAGGACCGGGCACGCGCCTGAATATCACCGGTCGTTTTCAACACCAGCCACGAAGCGCCGTGCATGCTGAGCATAGTCACCGAAAGCACGCCGCAAAGCAGTGCAAACGGATTGAGCAGACCGAAGAACGAACCTTCATAGAAAATCTGAAGATCGTCGGCGAGACGGAACGGAACGCCTTGCAAGACATTGCCTACAGCAACGCCGAAAATGAGGGCGGGAACGAAACCACCGATAAACAGCGCCCAGTCCCAGCCTCTCCTCCAGGCCTCACTGTCTCGCATAGACCGATATTTGAACCCGACCGGGCGCAGGATAAGCGCGAACAGGATGACGAACATCGCCAGATAGAAGCCCGAGAAAGACACCGCATAGAGCGGTGGCCAGGCTGCGAAAATCGCACCACCCCCGAGGATCAGCCAGACCTGGTTGCCTTCCCATACCGGGCCGATCGTATTGATGATGATGCGTCGCTCGATATCGGTTTTACCGATGACGGGCATGAGTATGTCGACACCGAGGTCGAACCCATCCATCGCGGCAAAGGCGATCAGCAATACACCGAGCAGTACCCACCAGATGATGCGCAGGGTTTCATAGTCCAACAAATCGCTGAGTATCATGATCCTTACTCCGCAGGTGCAATGCTTGCCGGGGCGAGAATTGCTTCCGGCTTGCTGTCGGGTTCAGGTCCAGCCTTAATGGCACGGATCATCAGGGCCATCTCGATGATGAAGAGAACCGTATAGATGGCCACGAAACCGAGTATGGTCAGCAATACGGTAGATGCACCGAGATTGGAGACACCTACCGCTGTCGGCAATATGCCTTCGATGACCCAAGGCTGGCGACCGAACTCTGCAACGATCCAGCCCATTTCGGCTGCGATCCATGGCAGCGGTATCGCAAACACGGCGATCCGCAACAGGAACGGGTAACGGTCGAGTTTACGACGAGCGGACAGCACAAAGAATGTGCCCGTCAGCAGAATCAGGAAGAAGCCGATGCCGACCATGATGCGGAAGGCCCAGAACAAGGGCAGGACGCCGGGAACGGTGTCGTTTGCGGCCTGCGTGATTTGCGCATCGGTTGCCTGACGCGGATCATCGACATAACGCTTCAGCAGAAGCGCATAGCCCATCCACTGGCTGTTATCAGCAAAGACGTCCTTGACTTCCTGCGGTACGGCGTTCGTATCGCCAGCCGCGCGGATTTTCTGCAAGGCGTCATAGGCGACGATGCCGTTGCGGATATGGTTTTCCGCGTTCTGGACAAGATCATTGATGCCCTGGATAGGGGTCGTGAGAGAACGAGTACCGATCAGGCCCATGACCCAAGGAATATGCACTGCGAAATGGGTTTCACGCGCTGCCTGGTCCGGGAAGCCGAATACGGTGAACGAAGCCGGAGCAGGTTCTGTTTCCCACATGGCTTCGATAGCAGCGATTTTCATCTTCTGGTGTTCATTGGCCAGATAACCGCTTTCATCGCCGAGCACGACAACAGACAGCGAGGCCGCCAGACCGAAGGATGCTGCAATAGTCAGTGAACGTTTGGCAAGCTCTACCGAACGGCCCTTGAGCAGATACCAGGCCGAAACACCAAGGACGAAAATGGATGCCGTGACATAACCGGCGGAAACCGTATGAACGAATTTGGCCTGTGCGACCGGGTTCATCAGCACCGCGAAGAAATCGGTGATTTCCATACGCATGGTTTCGGGATTGAATGCTGAGCCAACCGGATTCTGCATCCAGCCATTGGCGATCAGAATCCACAAGGCCGAGAAATTGGAACCAGCCGCGACCGCGTAAGTCGCCATGAGATGCCCGACTTTCGACAGGCGGTCCCAGCCGAAAAAGAACAGCCCCACGAAGGTCGCTTCAAGGAAGAAGGCCATGAGGCCTTCGATGGCCAGCGGTGCGCCAAAGATGTCGCCGACATAATGGCTGTAATAGCTCCAGTTCATGCCGAACTGGAATTCCATCACGATCCCCGTTGCGACGCCCATGACAAAGTTGATGCCAAAAAGCGTACCCCAAAATTTCGTCATCTGCCGCCAGATGAGTCGCCCCGTCATAACGTAAACGGTTTCCATGATGGCAAGCAGCACGGAAAGACCCAAGGTCAGAGGTACGAAGAGGAAGTGATAAAGTGCCGTGATTGCAAACTGCAATCGCGACAGGGAGACAATATCGAGTTCCATCTCTTTAAGCCGGTAACCCGGCCCTCCTGGTGTTATGAGCTACGCTTCCAGCGCGGCCCCCTTTTGAACGCGGCGGCTTCTTAGAACCCGTACTCCGCTTCAACTTCAAATATCGGTCCAGATATGGACACGGACTTCAAATCATTCTCCATGCCCGCGCTGCTCACCTCATGGTCTGGAGGATTTCGCCAAAGCGCGGCGAACTCTTACCTACGGACTCAACTAGAGCGCCTTGATTTAAAACAATGATCCGTTCGCAAATTTGCGCTTCGCGGCGGATATGCGTGGCTATCAACAATGTGCGTGAACCTGCCTTGATCTTGAGGCGCTCAAGAACATCCCGTGCTGTCGCAGCATCCAGACCCTCGGTCGGCTCATCCAGCAGCCAGAGCGGAACATGGGTCAGAAAAAGGCGGGCCAGAGCCAGACGTCGCGCCTGTCCGCCCGAAAGCCCCAGACCACCCTCGCCCAGCATTGCATCCAGCCCGGCAGGCAATTCGGCGATGAACGCGCCAAGGCCTGCGGCTTGCAATGCATCCACCAGTTCCTGATCGCTCGCATCAGCGCGCGCCAGCCGGAGATTGTCGCGAAGACTGTCCTGAAAAAGTTCGGTTCGTTGCGTGAGGAGACGGGCTGGCACAACTGCGACACTGCCCTGATCAGCCGGAATTTCCCCGGCGAGGAGATTGAACAAGGTCGACTTGCCTGCACCGCTTGTACCGACAATGGCAACACGCTCGCCCGACGCAATATCGAGATCGAGGTTTTTCAGCGCATCGCGGTCGGCGTCATCGTGACGAACAGACACGTTTTTCAGGTGAACGGCCGTGCCATTCTCCGGCTGCTTGGGCGCCGCCAATTCGACATCGTCGTGCAACTGCGGGGCGACGCGCTTTGCAGCGAGTATCGTGCGTCCAAGTTCCATCGCACCGCGCCGCAAGGCCGAAAAAGGTTCCATAGCCCCAAGAATGATAAGCATTCCGAGTGCTGCGACGGGCGCGCCGATACTGCCTGCCTGCATCAGCAATCCAACGGCGATGAGGCCACCTGCCAGTAGTGCCGCGTGAACAATACCGAAACCGGCGCCGGTAACAATCTCTATGCGATTAAGCTTGCGATCCGAAGCGGCGACATAGCCGTCTGCACGCACCAAGGCCAGTTTCTGATCTTCGAGACGTCCCGCCATAAGAAGTTCAGTCTGACCGGCAACCAGATCGACGGTGCGGGCGCGCAGCGCTTCCGTACCCTTTGCGCGCTGTCGCATGGATTTTTCGGACCGGCGAGCTGCCGAAAGCGGAATGCCAAGACCTGCACCGAGCAAAACAAGCGCTACCAGCAGTCCGAATAACGGGCTCATCAGACCAAGCGCGATGCCAGCCACAAGCGCTGTCGCAAGTGCGGCACCGACAGGCACCACCACACGCAGATAAAGAGAGTCGAGTGCATCAATATCTGCCGTTAGGCGGAACAGGAGACGCGCGGGACGTTTCAATAAGGCGTTTGCAGCACTCGGGCGCGCCCAGCTACGGAACAGCTTTTCGCGTAATGCCGCAAGGATGGCGAGCGTGGCATCATGGGTGACAAGCCGTTCCAGATAGCGGGAACCGGTGCGCAGGATAGCCAGCAGCCGAATACCGGCGGCGGGCGCAAACACGTCGAACACAACGGCTGTCGCGATACTCAGGCCAGCAATCGCCGTTGCCGTTATGAACCAGCCTGACAGGCCGAGAAGAGCAATACCGGCGAGGACCGTTGCGGTTGCTGCAGCAATACCGGCAAGGAGCGCCATCCCCTTGGTCCGGAAGAAAAGCCGCAAGATTGGCTGCAATGATTGGAAACCGTTCACTCAGCTGCCCTCCTCTGCCAGACCGGATCATTATCGACGCTGCGATCCAGGCGGACGATGCGATCCATCCTGCGGGCAAGGGTTTCATCATGGGTTGCGACGATCAACGTCTTGCCTTTGGCGAGCCTGAGAAGACTGTCGGCAATGATCTTTGCCGTTTCCTGATCCAGATGAGCGGTGGGTTCATCGGCCAGAATAATATCTGCATCCGGATCGACAGCCGCGCGGGAAAGCGCTAGCCGCAGGGCTTCACCGCCCGAAATTCCGGCACCGTTCTCACCAATCAGGCTGTTGCCGGTGACGCCAAGAACATGGCCGAGCGCCATGTCATCGATGATGGCTTTTGTGGCTTCCGCTTCGGTTTTTCGACCAAGCGTGATGTTTTGACGGGCAGATCCGGCAAAGATATGCGGCTTTTGGCCGATCCAGCTCATCCGCAGCCGAAGCGCGGTTGCAGTTTCGTCGCTAAGTTCAATCCCTCCGATTTCTATCCGCCCCGCTTGTTGAGCCGTCAGCCCTGCAATGAGCGCCAGAATGGTGGACTTGCCGTAGCCACTCGGTGCCAGTAACGCCACGTGTTCGCCTGCCTCGATGTCGAGGTTGAATGCATTGAGAACCTTGGTTCCTGTCCCATAACCGAAGTCGATATTGTGCAAAGTGACTGCAGGTGCATCGCCAATCGCTGTTTGACTTCCACTCTTGCCAACAATTGGCATCGGATGCTCAGCGAGCTTTTCCAGCGCGTCGACAGAGGCTTCGCCTGCCGCACGATCATGCCAGACGGCTGAAAGATCGCGTAACGGTTCGAAAAATGCAGGAGACAGAAGCAGGACGAAAAGACCTTCGGCCAAACTCAACTTATGGCCCCATGCTCCGAAGTTGAGCTGGCCCAGCAGATGAAAGCCGATATAGACCGCGACCATGGCGACGCCGATGGCAGCGAAAAGCTCAAGCACCGCCGAAGACAAAAATGCGATACGCAAGACAGACATGGTCTTCGAACGCAAGGTTTCGGCATTTTCGCGCAAGCGGTTCGCCGTAGAATCCACGGCATGGAAAGTGCGAATGGTTGTAAGGCCCCGCAGGCGGTCGAGCAGAAAGCCATTCATACCACCAAGGGCAGTCAGTTGCTTTTCGCTGGCAGCCTTAGCACGCCAGCCGATCAATGCCATGAAGATCGGTATCAGCGGTGCAGCGACCATCAGGACGAGAGCTGCAGCCCATGAATACCAGAGCACGACCGCAAGTATCGCAAATGGCACCAGCATCACGCGGATGCGGACCGGCACGAAGCGCGAGAGATAGGGAACGACCATTTCCGCCTGTTCGGCGAGAATGCTTGCCGCCTCGCCGGATGACGGGCGTGTCACGTCAAGCGGTGAGCGTTGCGCAAGCGCTGAGACGGCAATGACCCGCAACCGCGAGAGCTCCTGTCGGGCGGCATCGAAAGCTTTTGCCGCGCCTGCGCTGTCCAGAATGCTACGCAGGCAACCGAGAGTGAAAATGCCTGCCGCACTGTAATAGATGGAGTTATCGAAGCCTGTATCAGCCAGTCGCCCGATGGCATAAGCGAGAATGCCGGCTTGCGGCAGCCAGAGAAGTGCGGCCAACGTCTGAAGATATGCCCCCCGCTTCAGCAAAGACGGAACAGGACGACGTTGCTTGCTGCGCGAACTTTGTTGGTCGCCTGCCGCTTCGCCGTCTTCTGCCGTCAATGTTTCCGTTCGGGGGACAACGGATGTCACTCTCGCTTAGGCTCCTTTTTGGCCGATGTTCGCCCACGTCCGAGCGCCACGATCCTGTCCGTGGTTTCAAGGAAGCGGGTCACCTTGGCGCCAAGCGCCAGAAGACTAGTCAAACGGTCGGTATCGAGGCGCTTGACGTCGTCGTACCAGTTGGTCAGCCGTTCGATCAGGCCATACATGTCCTTCATGCGATCTTGCGCATAAAGATCGCTGTCGCCTTTCGGCTGCTCCATCAGGATTTCGCGCAAAACGGAGAGCGTCGGATCGATCTCACGTTTCTTGCGCTCCTCAGCGAGCGTACGCAGAATCTGCCACACATCGTCGGGCGTCGTAAAAAAATCACGACGATCGCCGGGAATGTGTTTCAGCAGCACCAGATTCCAGCCCTGCAATTCGCGGATGCCCATGGACACGTTAGAGCGTGACACACCGAGAGCATCGACTATCTGGTCAGCGCAAAGCGGCTCAGGCGAAATGTAAAGCAGTGCGTATATCTGCCCCACAGTGCGATTGATGCCCCAACGGCTGCCCATTTCTCCGAAGTGGAGCACGAACGACTGAACGATTGGCGACAATTCCAAAATTCTCTCTCCCGTAAATTCTGAATTTTCAGAAATTACTGAAATTCAGATAATTCAAATGGCCTCATCCTTCAATCCGCTTGTCCCCGGCGAAAGCCTGAACGGACAATTGGCCGCAGCCCTGAGCACTCCTCCAAATGCCCGAAAACACGATAGGCCGCCGCTTCCACTCCGCAGTCGGTGGGCAGTCGGGCCAAGGATTCGGCAAATGGCAGATAATGTTTCCGGTCGGCAGGATAGCCGGTCTTGGAGCGAACTCCAAAACAGGTCTCCGGTCAGACCGGAAGCGACAGCTGCTGCTTCCATAGTGAAGCGGCAATTTTCCCCATTTGGTGCAACGGAAAACGCAAGTTTTCCGCCCTCTCCGCACCCTCAAGCATGATACCTACAGACCTATGACGGGTCGGAAGATGAAGGCAGCTCCTTGCTGTCCTGCGTTCTGTCGCGATGGATCACGGCGCGGCTGAGCAGCATGAGCGTTACCGGCGTTGTGACAACCACAAAGACGGTAATAAGCACTTCATGCAGAATCGGCTTCGATTGCAAGATGGAGAAAAATATGATCGATGCGATCAAGATTCCGCCAGCTCCGAATGACGAGCCAAGTGTGGGAGCATGAACGCGTTCATAAAAGCTTTTGAAGCGGACAAGCCCGATGCATCCGACGAGCGTGAGGAAAGCGCCGGCGACCAGAAAAAAAGCAATGACAATAGCTGCCCATACGGGAAGTTCGCCAGCGTTGTTCATTCGATCACCTCCCCGCGCATGAGGAATTTGGACAGCGCCACGGTGGCGACGAAACCCAGAAGAGCGATAATCAGCGCCGCCTCGAAATAGATTATGCTGCCCGTACGGATACCAAACGTTATGAGCAGAAGCAGCGCATTGAGGTAAAGCGCGTCAGTCGCAAGAATGCGATCCTGCGCGCGCGGACCGACCAGAAGCCTGTAGACCGCACAAGCCATGGCACCGAGAAGCATCAGCTGAGCAGCAAGCAGGGACCAGAAGATGATAACTGCGCTCATGCGGACTTCTCCTCTTCCACAATATCTGCCGCTCCGAATATCTTGATGAGCGGCTGCTCATATCTTCCCTTGATCGTGTCCCGCCAGGCTTGCGCATCATCCAGATCGAGCACATGGATGGTCAGTTCGCGCCTTGCGGCGTTGTAATCGACCCAGGCCGTGCCCGGCGTCGCAGTGATTATGCAGGCGAGGACAGCAAGCGCGGTCCGGTTTTCCAGATCGAGCTGGATAACGACGAAGCCCGGACGCCGTTTGCGTTTGCGTGACAGAATGATGCCAGTCACCGCGATGTTGGATTGCAGGATGTCGTAGCTCATGGTGCCGAACAGCCAGAGCATCGTCGGGATCGAACGAATATGGTTCTTCTGCGGTTGCAGAGCCGTCATGATCAGACACGCCACGAGCGCGATGATCGCGCCAAGCAGAAGCTGTGCCCGCGTAAAGCCGTTCAAAAGCAACCAGAACAGGAGCAGCGAGGCGAACAGAAGCGGGTAAGGCAGGATTTTTTTCACTGTGCCCCCTCCGTTCCGGTGCCTGCGCGCGGCGTATTGAGGACACTGCTGATATAGGACGCCGGATTATGCAGCGAACGCGCCGTTTCATCCATGTAGCGCATGGCCGGACCGGCAGCGATTGTAAGGGCCAAACAGATTGCCAGGAGCCCTGCAATCGGCACGACTTCCCGCACCAGAACGCGCGGCACATTGCCTTCGAGAGACGCCCAGAAAGTGCGAATGCCAGTACGTGTCATTGCGATCAGCGCTGAAAGACCAGACAGTAGAAGGAGCGCGACCAAAGCCCAGCTTGCCGGGCTGACGGGCATTGCGAGCTGCGGTGTCGGGCCATCACCGTTGAAAACGGCGGCCAGGATCAGGAACTTGGCGATAAAGCCGGAGAACGGCGGCAGCCCGATCAGCAATATCGCGCAAATGCCGAAGAATGTTCCCAGGACTGCAAGGGTTGCAGGCAGAACCGCACCGATCTCGTCCTCGTCTTCCTCCTCCTCGTCATCGCCATAGGCTTCCATGGTAACGGCAAGAACGTTTGCAGCAGCGTCCTGTCCACGTTCGATCAATTCGATCAGCAGGAAAAATGCTGCGATGGTCAGCGTGGAACTGACCATATAGTACAATGCCGCGCCGGTCATGGCGGTGTTACCGCTGCCAATCGCCGCTAGCAACGTGCCGGAGGACACGAGGATACTATAGCTGGCGAGGCGGCCCATCGCTTGCGATGCGACAACTCCGATCAGGCCAAAGGCAAGCGTGACCATTCCGCCGAAATAGAGCCAGTCGTTGCCGAAGCCATAGGAGGAACCGGCACCGATACCAAACATCAGTGGCGACAGGCGCAGAAGAACATAAATGCCAACCTTGCTCATGATGGCGAAGACCGCCGCCACCGGTGCTGCAGCAGCCGTATAGGTTGGCGCAAGCCAGAAATTGAGCGGCCACATGCCCGCCTTAACGAGGAATGCAACGCCCAGAACTGCCGCCCCTGCTTCAAGCAGCATACGGTCTTCAGCCGCGACCTGCGGAATTCTCTGTGCAAGATCGGCCATATTCAATGTGCCCGTCACGCCATAGATCAGGCTGACGCCGATCAGGAACAGTGAGGAAGCGACAAGATTGACGGCAATATAATGCATGCCAGCCTTTACGCGTGCCGGGCCAGACCCATGCAGCGCCAGGCCGTAGGATGCCGCCAGCATGACTTCGAAAAAAACGAAGAGGTTGAACAGATCGCCAGTCAGAAATGCGCCGTTCAGCCCCATCAGCAAAAGCTGGAAGATTGTATGGAAATGCGGGCTGGCCTTATGCCATTGCGCGAGTGCGAAGCTGAGTGAAGCCATGCCAAGCAGGCTTGTCAGCATAAGCATGAGAGCCGCGAGGCGATCCAAAACCAGCACGATGCCGAAAGGTGCTGGCCAGTTGCCAATCAGATAAACCAGAGCGTCGGGCGCCTTGTCGCTCGCCATACCGGCAAGCGTGATGGCAATTGCAATCAATCCCAAGGTCGAGATGGAGTTGATGGCCATCTTGAGCTTGCGCTTGCGCTCATCGAACAACAGCAGCACAGCAGCCGTGACGAGCGGCAAGACGATTGGAGCAACGATGAGGTGCGTTTTCCAGTCCAACATCAGTTCTCCTTGCCGTCCACGTGGTCCGTACGCGTCAACCCGCGCGAGGCGAGCAGCACGACAAGGAAAAGTGCGGTCATTGCGAAACCGATGACGATGGCGGTCAGAACGAGCGCCTGTGGCACCGGATCGGTATATTGTGCGGCCTGAACGTCAACACCGTTGTCGAGCACCGGGGCAGCATTGATGCGCAGGCGCCCCATTGAAAAGATGAAGAGATTGACTGCGTAGGAAATCAGCGACAGGCCAATCGCCACCTGAAAAGTACGAGGGCGAAGAATGAGCCAGACGCCGGATGCCATCAACACGCCGATTGCCAGAGCAAGAACGAGTTCCATCAGTTCTCCTCCTTCGTTGCGGCGAGCTTCTCGACACGATGTTTACGAAGCGATTGGTGCGCGAGAGCGATCAAAACAAGGACGGTAGCGCCGACCACGAGGGTGAAGACACCAAGATCGAACAGCAGGGCGCTGGCCGTCGGCATTTTTCCGATATGCGGTATTTCCGTATATTGGAAGAACGTGGTGAGGAACGGATAGCCGAAGAACCACGATCCTGCGCCTGTTGCAGCTGCAAACAGCAAGCCCAACCCGATCCAGCGCAAGGGCAGAATGCGCAGGCGATCTTCTACCACACGCGCGCCTGACGCCAGATATTGCAGGAGGAATGCAATTGCGAGCGTGATACCGGCCGCAAACCCGCCACCCGGCAGGTCATGACCGCGCAGGAACAGATGTACCGCCAGCACGATGATGACCGGGAAGAGCCACTGCATGATAACCGAAGGCACGGCCAGATAATCGGCCAGTGTTTCACCTGCCTTGCGGTCGGGTGCTGCCTCGTCATAAGCATCCTGAATCTTCTGCTGGGCAGTCGATCCGGTTGTGTCGGGCGCAGGACGGAAACGGCGCAGGAGCGCAAAGACCGTAAGCCCCACAATGCCGAGGACGGCGATTTCGCCAAAAGTATCGAAAGCGCGGAAGTCGACCAGAATGACGTTCACGACATTTTTGCCACCGCCGCCTGAATAGGCGTTTTCGAGGAAATAGTCGCCAATGCTGCTCGGCGATATCCGGGTCATCACCGCATAGGCGATCACGGCCACGCCTGCCCCGCTGCCGATTGCAAGCAGCAAGTCGCGATAGCGGCGGATCCGTGGGCCGATTTGCACCGGAATCGGGTCGGGATCCTCCCAACGCTTCGGGAGCCAGCGAAGCCCGAGAAGGAGGAGAACGGTCGTCACGATCTCGACCAGCAACTGCGTCACGGCAAGATCGGGTGCGGAAAGCCAGACGAAGGTGATGCAGGTAATAAGCCCCGCCCCGCCGAGAAGGATAAGTGCGGCCAGCCTGTGATACTTGGCCTGATAGGCCGCGCCGATAGCGCATGCTCCACCGAGTATCCAAAGACCGGCAAAGATCGGGTCTACAGGCTGAGCGCCGAGCGAGCCAGACTGCAGGCCGGAAGCGAAAATCGGCCAGGCGGCTGCAAGAACGGCTACCGCAACCACGATACGGAGCTGCGGCTGCAGACGGCGTGTGCTGAGGAAAGCTTCAGCCTTACGCGCCCAGTTCCATGACAAGGTTACCAGAACGCGCTCGAAAATGCGCTGTCCCTGCAGATGCCGGAAGAACGGCGGGCCGTCTTCACTGGTCGCAAGATAGTTCTTCAGCATCCAGTGCAGAAGAATGCCGCCGATCATGGCAACGATACTCATCATCAATGGCAGGTTGAAGCCGTGCCAGACCGAGAGACTATATTCAGGCGTGGCTGTGCCCAGCACCGACAGAACGGCCGAATGCAAAAATGGGCCGATGGAAAGGCTCGGAACAATGCCAATCAAAAGGCAAAGAAGAACCAGAAGCTCGATAGGACGACGCATCCAGTGCGGGGGCTCGTGCGGCTCATGCGGTAGGTCGTGCGGTGGCGGCCCGAAGAACGTCGAATAAATGAAGCGCACGGAATAGGCGACTGTGAAGATACCGGCAATCGTCGCCACGTAGGGCGTGATGGTGTCGAGCCACGACGCCATGTGCGTTTCCACCGCTTCGGCAAAGAACATTTCCTTGGAAATGAAGCCGTTGAGCAGCGGCACGCCCGCCATGGCCGCACTCGCCACCATGGCAAGTGTTGCCGTATAGGGCATGGGCCGCAACAACCCGCTCAGCTTGCGCATGTCGCGTGTGCCGGTCTCATGGTCGATGATACCGGCAGCCATGAACAGCGACGCCTTGAAAATCGCATGGTTGACCATGTGGAAGATCGCCGCGACGGCGGCAAGCGGACTGCCAAGACTAAGCAGAACGGTGATCAGGCCAAGGTTGCTGATCGTCGAATAGGCAAGCAGTCCTTTGAGATCCTGCTGGAAAACCGCGAAGAAACTCGCAATCAGAAGCGTGATCAGACCGGCCGAACCGACGATCCAGAACCACTCTTCTGTTCCGCTAAGAACCGGCCACAGGCGCGCGAGCAGGAAAACGCCAGCCTTCACCATGGTTGCCGAATGGAGATAGGCCGATACAGGCGTCGGTGCCGCCATGGCATTGGGAAGCCAGAAGTGGAACGGAAACTGCGCACTTTTCGTGAAAGCACCAAGCAGGATCAAAATAAGAGCCACGCTGTAGAGCGGATGGGTTCGAACGATGTTGCCCGCCGCCAGAACCTTGTCGAGATCGTAGCTTCCGACAATATGACCGAGGACGAGAACGCCAGCCAGCAGACAGAACCCACCGATACCCGTCACTGTCAGCGCCATGCGCGCGCCGTCGCGTGCACTGGCATTGTGATACCAATAGCCGATCAGCAGGAACGAGAAGATGCTGGTCAGTTCCCAGAACACGGCAAGCAATATCAGATTGCCGGACAGAACCACGCCGAGCATCGATCCCATGAAGGACAGAAGGAACGAGAAGAACCTCGGGACTGGATCTTCGGGCGACATATAGTAACGTGCATAAATGACGACCAGCAGGCCGATGCCCGTGATCAGCATCGCGAAAAGCCAGGCGAATCCGTCCATCCGGAAAGTGACATTCAGGCCGTAAGCCGGGAGCCATTCAACCGTGCCGCGAAGCACCTTGCCATCTGACACGATGGGATAAAGGCTGGCGGTGACGATAAAGGCGACGAGCGCAATAGCTGCCGTAAACCAGGCCGAACCACTACGATCCGCCCCCCTGAATAATCCGGTTATGGCGCTGCCGAGAAATGGTAGAAGGACAAGCAGGAAAAGCATTCTGCCGTCCATCGTCATGCGCCACAGGCCTCCTAGCCGAAATCAAGGTTGATCCGAAGCAGGCACCGCTCAAGAAAACAGCAACAGAATCGCTCCGGCAAGTTGTAGAGAGGAATCATATATTCCGATGGCGTTATTATGACCGGCCACGGAACATTATGGCAATAGCTTTCAATGGCTTATCGCATAGATTTGAATCATTTTATCGTCCCCTGCGCCAGAAAATCTATAATTTATCGACGGCTATGAACCGCGATACCTGGCTGTCGACCATACTGACCTGAAAATCTTTCAACCTGATGACACAAAACTGGTCATGAATTTTGCCGCTGAAACGGCTTCATCCTTCGAGCAAGACGGCCGACAGCCGCTCTGCTTGAACGCGAATGTCCGGAACGGCAGTAACCTCCCAGAACGCGCCTTTCGTAACCGGCCCAATAGCGAAAAACGGACCCGATGGTTCTCCTCGCGCATTGAGAACCTGCAGATCACGCGTGACATCGAAACCGAGATCGAGTGCATCCGGTCGGGCCAGCCCATGTTCCATGAGACCGATCAGCGCTGCATTGCGGGTTGTCGAGAAACGCGGATTGCCGCCACGGCAGTCGATAACGGTCGTCACATGCAGTTTCTCGACCTGTTTGCCGCGTCGCGGGCGATAGCGGACTTCAATTCCGTTGTCTTCATCACGGACGGAAACCAGGTGGCCTGCTGCGATTTTAAGTTGGCCGCTGTTCATGGCGCCCTCGATGCGATCCGCAACAGCCGGTGCCATGCGATGTCGATGCACGTCCCACCACGGGCGCAGGTGGCGAAGGAAACTGCGACGCTGCGACGTCGGCAGCCCCGCCCAGATATGCTGTGTATGCGGGCGTAAACCATCCATCACGCCGCGCCAGCCGGAACCTGCTTTTTCCGCTTCAACCATCAGGGCGCGCACTCGCTGCATGAGCTTCGAAAGGCCCAGCGATACTGGCAGATCGTCCGCCGCGATTGGAAAAGCTTGTGCGGGCGCATGAGACGCGGGCAGAAGTCCACGGCGCGAAATCGCATATATTTCAGCATTATGGCCGTTATCGAGCAGCGACAATACGCTATCGACCATCGACAGGCCTGTGCCGAATATCGCAACCGGAGCATCTGCTGGCACGTCGAAATAGCCGTTGCTCGACCAATATTCCGTAATCTGATTGCCTGTTTTTGCGATGGCAGCTTCGTTGCCCGTTGCCACAATCACAGCATCGGCAATGAACTCATCTCCGGTCCCAGCGGTAACGGCTGGCCGGCCGTTCTTCAGCGCAATATCAATAATGCTGGCCTTTTCAACCGTCAAACGTGTATCGTCTTTGGAAAGATAAGGCGCGATCAGATGCTCCAAATAAGAGCGATAGAGCTTGCGTGGCGCAAAACTGTGCGGCTCCCACGAATGGCCGGTGGCGGCAATGTCGCCCGACCGCAGCCAGTTCAAGAAATGATCTGGCTGATCGGGATAGGCACTCATATTGCTGGCACGGACGTTGAGAAGATGGCTAGGGTTTTCCGTCGCGTAAGCTATGCCTGCCCCCAACTGGCCTGAACGCTCGAAAATTCGCACGTTTGATTCTGGCGAACGCCGAAGCAATTGTGCGGCCAGAATGATGCCGCTTGCTCCGGCTCCTATGATGATAAATGACTTCAAACTATCGTGACCTCTTCCCGTTTCACGAAAACGACGCGAAAAGCGCGTCGTCAATTTATCGATCCTAAATCCTACTATTTTAGTTAGATTCCATTAAACAATCGCTCTTGTAAACCCTATAAAGCCATGATGTTCCCAGCATTAATAGCCATTCTTTGAGGCCGCTCGGCTCAAAAACAAGGCCAAAAAGTAAACAGTAAAATCTGGTTAACTACGGATCGTTGACAGTGTGTTTCAGAAACGCGGGCTGGTTTCTGTGGTCTAGATGGCAATATTTCTACCAGCATCATTCATCGGGTGTCTTGAAAATCCCAAGCTGGACATCCCGTCAGACCGCTGAAACACAGGACAGAGTAATGAACAATTCCCTACTGAATTCTATCAAGAAGCGCCGCACTCAGTATGCTCTGGGCAAATCCCTTCCGCTGTCGAACGAAGACACGGCCGAGCTGATCCGTGAAGCGGTCAAGCACACACCTTCCTCCTTCAACTCGCAGAGCTCGCGCGCTGTAATCCTGTTTGGCGCCGAGAGTGACAAGCTGTGGAACATCGTGAAGGAAGCGCTTCGCCAGTTTGTCCCCGCCGACGCTTTTGCGCAGACGGAAGCCAAGATCGACAGCTTTGCTGCCGGTGCCGGTACGGTTCTGTTTTATGAAGACCAGACCGTTGTGAAAGGTCTTCAGGAAAACTTCCCGCTTTACGCCGACAACTTCCCAGTCTGGTCCGAACAGTCGGGCGGCATGGCACAGCATTCAGTCTGGAGCGCGCTCGCCAATGCAGGCATCGGAGCCAGCCTTCAGCACTACAACCCGCTGATCGATCAGGAAGTTGCCAAGACCTGGGATATTCCTGCATCGTGGAAACTTCGTGCACAGATGCCGTTCGGCTCGAACGAACAGCCTTTCCCCGAAAAGGCATTCATGGATGACGCCGACCGCTTCAAGGTGTTCTTCTAATCGCTCGATTGCACGCTATGACAAAGCCGGAGGAGAATTCCTTCGGCTTTTTTATTTTACCTCGTCGAAACTGAACGGCGGCAATTGTTCGAGTGCAGATTTCAGTGCCTCCGACCAGCTCTCCGATACAGTCTGGTAATAGGGGTCGGTGGCTTCGAACCGTTTGCGGGCACCCATTTTGAAGCTATCTGCTTCGTAGATCTGCATATCGAGTGGCAATCCAACGGACAGATTGGCTTTCAGCGTGGAGTCGAATGAGACAAGCAGCAGTTTCACCGCTTCCTCGAAACTCATCTGTTCCTGATACGCACGGACAAGAATGGGCTTGCCATATTTGTTTTCGCCAATCTGGAAGAAAGGCGTATCGGCTGAACTCTCGATGAAGTTACCCTCGGGATAGATATAGAAAAGCCGCGGCTGTCCGCCCCTGATCTGTCCGCCGAGAATGAATGACGCGCCGAAAGCATCGGCATTCTGTCCTCCGGTAGCAGAATTCTGGATCACTTCCTTGACGGTATCACCGACAAGACGTGCAACCTGAAACATTGACGGCGCATCGAAAACTGACGGATGCCGGTCAGCCGGAGCCTTCATGCGTTCTTCCAGAAGACTTGCGACTGCCTGTGTCGTTGCAAGATTTCCAGCCGAAAGCAGAACAATTACACGCTCACCGGGCTCAGACCAGCTCCGCATCTTCGTAAAGATAGAAATATTGTCGAGCCCGGCATTCGTCCGCGTATCGGACATGAATACAAGGCCGCGATCGATTTTCATTCCAACGCAATAGGTCATAAGCAGTATCCGGCAGGCAATTCGCTATCGAAAAAGATCACTGCCCTACATTGATGTGAACCGCAAGGCTTTCCACCGTACCGCCGAGACGGACCCCCGAAATCGGCGCTGCATCTCGGTAGTCGAGCCCGGTTGCAATCCGCACATAGCGATCATTCGGACAGACATTATTGGCGGCATCGAATCCGACCCATCCAAGGCCGTCGATATGGGCTTCGGCCCAGGCATGGCTCGCGGTTTGTTCCTCCACGCCTTCCATCATCAGATATCCCGATACGTATCGCGCAGGAATGCCTATCAGCCGGGCTGCGGAAAGGAATATATGCGTGTGATCCTGACAAACGCCTTTCCCGGTTTCCAATGCGCTTTCGGCATCGGTTGAAACGCTCGTCGTTCCCGGCATATAGGCGACCGCCTTGTGGATGGTGTTCATCAGATCGTGCATCAGCGCAAGCCGTTCCTGCCCGAGCGCGAGATCACCTGCCAGAGCCCTGACGCGTTCGCCAGGCGTGGTCAGCGGCGTCTCGCGCTCGAAAAGCCAGAGCGGAGCATAGCCATAGACAGGCCCCAATACGCCGACCCTGTCTTCCACATCGATACTGCCGCTGGCGGTTATGACAATCTCGCTGACATTGCGGGCGTGCTGGACCAGATCAGTCTTGTTGCCGAAGCCGTCGACATAAGAAACCTCCGGCTCGCCACCTTCGATTTTCAGTTCCCAGTGCCTGACTACCTGCCCCGGAACGGTTGGCGGACGCAGCCGCAACCTTTGCACCGCATAAGGAACCGGATGCTCATAGCGATAATGTGAAACGTGCCGGATGTTGAGCAGCAAGCGAAGACCTCAATAGAAATTATAGGCTTCAGCGATCTCGTTGCCGAGCCGGTTGTTGCGGGTAATGAATTCGGTCAGGAATTCATGCAAACCCACGTCGAAGATCGCGGATATGTCCTGATTTTGCAGGCTCGCATAGATTTTGTCCGCTGTCTCGTGGCACGCAACACGATTGCCATAATCTTTCGACAGATAATCCAGATGTTCGGCGATGCTGCGATAGCAATAATGGAGTGAGCGCGGCATGCGGCCATTCAGGATCAGATAGTCCGCCACCTGCGCCGGACGGTAATCACCATCATAAACCCAGCGATAGGAACGATGCGCAGATACCGATCGCAGGATCGATTCCCATTGATAATTGTCCAGCGTCGTGCCGACATAGGAAATGGCGGGTAGCAGGACATAGTATTTCACATCGAGAATGCGGGCCGTGTTGTCGGCGCGCTCGATAAAAGTACCGAGGCTTGCAAAATCGAAGATTTCGTTGCGCAACATCGTGCCATGGAAAGAGCCGCGAATGAGCGCAGTCTCGCGCTTGATCTGATCGAGAAGCTGCGGGAGATCACTTTCCTTCAACGGCCTGCACAACGATTTTTTGAGCGACATCCACGCTTCATTGACACTTTCCCACGCCTCGCGTGTCAGCGCCGTGCGCACCATGCGCGCATTGGAACGCGCGGTTTCAATGCAGGTCATTACACTTGACGGATTATCCGCATCGCGCAGCAGGAAATCAGCAACGTTGGCAGCATTATAGACATCGTATTTAGCGGAAAAACCCTGACTTGCACCCGCTGAAACCGCCACCGAAGACCATTCCTCCGGTGCATCAGACGTTTTCGTCAGTGCCATGCGAAGCCCCGCATCGACAAGGCGTGCCATATTTTCGGCGCGCTCGATATAGCGAAACATCCAGTACAGTCCGTTTGCCGTACGGCCAAGAAGCATAAATCATTCCCCTTTTCGTGCACTGATCTTGTCGTCAGTTGCAGCACTTCAATTCGGTTGTTTCAGTCGTCGAGCACCCACGTGTCCTTGGTTCCTCCGCCCTGGCTGGAATTCACGACAAGCGATCCCTCCTTCAATGCCACACGGGTGAGCCCGCCGGGTGTTATGCGGATGCGATCCGAAACCAGCACGAATGGGCGGAGATCGACATGGCGCGGCGCAAGCCCACTTTCCGTGAAGATGGGTGTCGTTGACAGCGCGAGCGTTGGCTGAGCGATATAATTGCGCGGCCTTGCTTTCAGTTTTTCCGCGAAAGCATCCCGTTCAGCCTTGGTCGAAGACGGTCCGACCAGCATTCCATAGCCACCAGAACCATGCACTTCCTTGACGACAAGCTCGGCCAGATTGTCGAGCACATAAGCGAGGCTGTCAGGCTCGGAACAACGCCATGTCGGCACGTTTTCGAGAATGGCTTTGCGGCCCGTGTAAAACTCTATGATTTCCGGCATGTAGGAATAGATCGCCTTGTCGTCGGCGATGCCGGTTCCGGGCGCATTGGCGATCGTGATATTCCCGGCCCGGTAGACATCCATGATGCCGGCAACGCCAAGCGTCGAATCCGGCCTGAATGTCAGTGGATCGAGAAACGCATCATCAACACGCCGGTAGAGCACGTCGATGGCCCGATAACCTTGTGTAGTCCGCATCGCCACACGTCCGTCAACGACGCGCAGATCGCTTCCCTCGACCAGTTCGACGCCCATCTGGTCGGCAAGGAATGCGTGTTCGAAATAGGCGGAATTGTAAATGCCGGGCGTCAGCACCGCGACAGTCGGCACATCCTGCGTACCCGGAGGCGCAACGCTTGCCAGCGACTGGCGCAGCAATTGCGGATAGTTCTCGACCGGTCGGACCTTGACGTTCTGAAACAGTTCGGGAAAGAGCTGCATCATCGTCTCGCGGTTTTCCAGCATATAGGAAACACCGGACGGCGTGCGGGCATTATCCTCCAGCACATAGAACTGGTTTTCGGCGGTTCGTACGATATCGACGCCGATAATATGGGTGTAGACGTTGCCCGGAGGACGGAAACCGATCATTTCAGGCAAGAAGGCTTCATTCCTGAAAATCAGCTCTTTCGGAATGCGCCCTGCCCGGACGATCTCCTGTCGGTGATAAATGTCATCAAGGAAGGCATTGAGCGCCATGACGCGCTGTTCAATGCCCTGCGACAGGCGCCGCCATTCCTGCCCCGAAATGATGCGTGGGATGATATCAAAGGGGATGAGGCGCTCGCCCGCCTCCTGATCGCCATAGACAGCAAAAGTGATACCCGTCTTACGGAAGACGCTTTCGGCGTCATCGCTTTTCTGTAGAAGTTTGTGCGGATCCTGTTGGTCGAGCCACTGCTTGAGAAATTCGTAAGGCTGGCGGACATTCCCGCCATGGTTGAGCATCTCGTCAAATGGCTTCACTTAATTCCCCTTCTTTTCCTTATTATTCAGTCCGGAATTAGGGAAAAGCAAGCACGGAAATCATGCAAAAGCGCAAAGCTGGGTTGCGCAGTTTCTTCGTGACAGATGATCTCAGGCGCGCTCTAATTCGCCCGCCAATGCAATTTCGATGATGGTTCAGCCTGGCCGGTGGGCCTTTACGACTGTCGGATCGGTATCGATACGTCCGGCCCCGATCAGGTCAAGACAATAAGGCACCGCTGGAAAAATCGCCTGCAAGGTCATGGCAATCGAAGCAGGTTTGCCGGGAAGATTGAGGATGAAGCTCTTGCCGCGGCTGCCCGCCGTCTGGCGGGAAAGAATAGCGGTAGGGGTCTGTTCAAGGCTGACACGGCGCATCAGTTCACCGAAACCGGGCAGCTCCTTATGCAGGACAGCCTGCATGGCTTCCGGTGTTTCATCGCGCGGGCTCGGCCCTGTGCCGCCTGTTGTCAGGATCAGGTCGCAAGCTGCCTTGTCGCAAAGATCGATAAGCGTATCGCGCACCGATTCCATGCCATCGGGAATAACGCGACGAATGGTTTCGTAAGGCGTAACGACAGCGCCTTTTAACCATGCTTCCATGGCCGGGCCGCTCAGGTCTTCGTATTCCCCGCGACTTGCACGGTCGGAAACAGTCACGAAACCGATCTTTACCATCACACCCTCACAGTAAGTTTTTGGATTTCAGCAGACTTCGGGCGATCTTATAGGCGTTCGCCGGTATGATGTGAAGGTTTGTACACCGCAAATGAAAACGCCGCCCGAAGGCGGCGTCTTGCATATGATGTAACCCGAAAATTACGGCGTAACGTCGAAGCCGAACCACTTTTCCGAAAGACGCTTGATCGTGCCGTCAGCCTTTGCGGCTTCAATGGCTTCGTCGAACATCTTCTTCAGTTCGGTATCGTCCTTGCGCAGACCTACAGCAACGCCACGACCCAGAATACCGCCTTTGAAGAATGGACCGGTCATGACAATGTCTTCATTGCCCGGCTTCTTGGCGGCGTCCGTGAGGTAAGCGAGCGAAGCCACGATGAGGTCAACACGACCGGCCTTCAGGTCGAGATCGTGCTGTTCCGTGGTCTTGTATTCGCGGATGTCGATGTTGTCCTTGAAGTACTTGTCGAGGAGGGTCAGGCCAAGCGAAGCGGTCTGGACGCCAACGGTACGCCCCTTGATTTCAGCCGAAACTTCGTCAATCGCCTTCTGCGCAGCCACTTCATCCTTGGCGAGATAAAGGGTTTCGCCGGTGTGTGGCAGCTTGGCGTAAGGGCTGTCCTTCAGCGTTGCGAAAGTCTGCGGCGTCAGGCCGTAGGAAATCGAGAAGCTGATGGTTTCTTCACGCTTCGGCGTTGCGGTAAGACCAGCCATGATCGCATCGAACTTGCCAGCGTTGAGCGCCGGAATGATGCTGTCAAAAGGCTGAGCGACCATCGTGCACTCGACCTTCATGCGAGTGCAGAGATCCTTGTAAAGTTCGACTTCATAGCCATCCAGCGAGCCATCGGGCTTGGTGAAGTTGTACGGTCGGAATGCGCCTTCCGTGGCGATGGTGATCTTCGTCCACTTCTTTTCCTCGGCATGGGCCGAGATGCTCGTCAGAGCAAGAGCGGAAATGAACACGGCTTTGAAAAGTCCGATGGTCTTCATTGCAGTCATCCTGTTGCGGTTGTTTCTGTCCGGCTGTCGCCGGAACACAGAATTTCGATGATTAAGCAGCGTTCTCGTGGCTGATGAACTTGCGGAAACGTTCGGATTTCGAGTTGCCGAACACATCTTCCGGCGCGCCGTCTTCTTCCACCAGTCCCTGATGGAAAAATACCACGCGGTTGGAAACGTCGCGCGCGAAGCCCATTTCGTGGGTCACGACCAGCATGGTGCGGCCTTCTTCCGCCAGGCTGCGCATGACGCGCAGCACTTCGCCGACCAACTCCGGATCGAGCGCCGAGGTCGGCTCGTCAAACAGCATGACTTTCGGCTTCATCGCCAGCCCGCGGGCAATCGCTGCGCGCTGTTGCTGTCCGCCCGAAAGATGAGCCGGATAGAAATCACGCTTGTCGGCAATACCGACCTTCGCCAGCAAGGCTTCCGCCTCGGCGATGCATTCTGCACGCGGACGTCCCTGCACGTAGATCGGTGCTTCGATGATGTTTTCCAGAATGGTCTTGTGGGACCACAGATTGAAGCTCTGGAACACCATTCCGAGTTCCGAACGAATGCGCGAAACCTGCTTCTTGTCCGTCGGGTAGGCTTCACCCTTCGAATTTTTCGCCATGCGGATGGTTTCACCAGAAACCGTCACAGTGCCCGACGTTGGAATTTCCAGAAGATTGATGCAGCGCAGGAAGGTCGACTTGCCCGAACCGGACGAACCGAGGATCGAAATGACCTCGCCTTCACGTGCTTCGAGTGAAATGCCTTTCAGCACTTCATTGGCACCGAAGCTCTTGCGCAGGTTTTCTACTTTCAGCGCCACCGGTGCATTGGGGGAAACGATTTTGCTCACGATGTTTGTCCTTCGGAGGAAAGCTTGACGACCGGCTGGCGCAGATAAGGGGTCAGCTTATATTCTGCAAACATCAGCGCACGCGTCAGAACGAAGTTGATGGCGAGGTAGATCGCACCGGCGATCACGAAGATTTCTATGGCTCGATAGCTCTCGGCGATCAGCTTTGCTGCGATGCCGGTCACTTCCATAAGCGTGATGATCGATGCAAGAGAGGTTGCCTTGATCATCGATATCATCTCATTGCCGTAGCCCGGCAGCGCCTGACGGATCGCCAGCGGCATGACAATGCGCCGGAAGCAAGTAAAGGACGACATGCCACAGGCTTTAGCAGCTTCGATCTGGCCATGCGGCACCGACAACAGGCCACCACGGATGATTTCGCTCGCATAGGCCGCATTGTTCAGTGTCAGCGCGATGATTGCACACCAGTAAGGTTCACGCAAAACCGGCCACAGGAACGAGTAGCGGATGGCCGGAAACTGGCTGAGACCGTAATAGATGATGAATATCTGCACCAGAAGCGGCGTTCCGCGGAACACAAAGACGTAAAGGCGCGCAATCCAGTCCAGCACCTTGACGCCCGACAGTCGCATCATGGCAAAAAGCAAGGCCAGTATGGCGCCAAATATGATGGAGCTTACCGCAAGCTTTAGAGTCAGCGGAACCCCGCCCAGCATCTGGAAGAATGCATCGGAATAGAATTCAAGGTTCATTTTGCCCTCCTGACGCCGCGTGAGAAGTGGCGCTCGGCCATCTGCAGAAGTCCACCGGAAACCGACGAAATCAGCAGATAGAGCGCACCGGCAATGAGGAAGAAGTTGAAGGGCAGACCCGTCGAGCCCGCTCCGATTTGGGCTTGACGGAGAAGCTCGACCACACCGGCAACAGATACCAGAGCGGATTCCTTGAGCGAAACCTGCCAGACATTGCCGAGGCCCGGCAGAGCATGCCGCAGAGCAAGTGGCGCGATGATGCGACGAAATTTCAGCATCTGGCCCATGCCGCAAGCGGTTGCAGCTTCAATCTCTCCTTTGGAGACAGCCCTGAATGCACCTCGGAACACTTCCGTGTGGTGCGCGCCGCAGGAAATGGCGATTGCCAGGACACCGGCCAGAAAGCCCGGAAAGCCGATAAAGCCTTCCGCACCGAAATACTTGCCGAGTGCTGTTACCGCCGCGCTACCGCCGAAATAGAACAGATAGATGACGAGAAGGTCTGGAATACCGCGAATGATCGTGGTGTAGCCGTCGGCGACAGCGCGAAGCGTGCGACCGCCGGAAATCTTCGCCCAGGCGGCGAAAACGCCAATGGCGGCGCCGAGAAGGAAGCCCAGAACGGCGAGCGCCACACTCACCAGTGCACCCATCATCAGCACATGGCCCCAGCCGTCCGGCCCGAAGCTCAAAATATCGAGAAAGCCCATCTGCTTCATGATGCGTCAGGCCCTGTTGGAATTGGGGGATTGAATGTCATTTCAATTTTCGAAATCTGCTTGCCCGACCACATCATTTTGCGGTTTCGGGCAGAGCGGGTTGAACGCTGTCCGGAATCGGATTGACGAAAACGGTTCCGTTGAGCCGTTTTTCATGATCCTGCTTTGCTTTCTCGATCTGCCCCGGATTACGGAACAATTCGATGGCTGTGCTACCCATGATCTTGGCAGCATGGGCCATCCCCTTATGCGCTGCCGGCAGCTTGCCCTGTGCCACCATTTGCCACGAATGAAGCGGCGTGCCGATTGCGCAGGTCGCGCCGCGCATCTGCACGGTAGGAACAACCCAGCTCACGCTTCCGACATCGGTGGAACCGACAAGGGTGTTATCGCCTTTATAAGGCGTATAGATATCTTCGCAAAGTGCCAGACCTTCTTTGGGTTCGACGCCGAAGCGACGGAAGGCATCGGAAATGTCTTCCCTGGAAAGCGTCCTCTGGAAGAGGCTTGCGGTTTCGCGGTCCCGCTCGTCAAAGTCCGGAGGCCCGAGACGTTCGAGCTGCAAATGCATCATCTGTTCCAACGGCGTGTTGCCGATCAGGTCGGCATCCCCGCTGACGATTTCGCTGCGGACCGTCGTTTCAGTCATCAGCCCAGCGCCTTCGGCGATCTTCTTGACACGCTCCAGAAGGGTCTGCATTTCCGGCAGGCTGCGGGCGCGAACGAGATAACGCACCGTTGCCTTGGCCTGCACCACATTCGGCGCAAAACCACCCGTATCGGTCACGGCGTAATGAATGCGCGCCGTGGATGGCATATGCTCGCGCATATAGTTCACGCCGACATTCATGAGTTCGACCGCGTCCAGCGCACTGCGCCCCAGATGCGGCGCCGACGAAGCGTGAGCCGCGCGACCGCTGAAGTGGAAATCGATTTCGTTGCAGGCGAGCGAAACCGGATCGTTGACGCCCGCAAACGGTGCCGGGTGCCAGCAGAAGGCAATGTCCACATCGTCGAACAGCCCTTCGCGGACCATGAAACCCTTGGCCGAACCGCCCTCTTCCGCCGGGCAACCATAATAGCGCACGCGGCCCTTGATACCCTGTGCGGCAAGATAATCCTTCACTGCCGCGGCAGCGAGCAGAGAGCCTGCTCCCAACAGGTTGTGGCCGCAACCATGTCCGTGACCACCTGCCTCGATCGGTTGTTCCTCAACCAGTCCTGATATCTGGCTCAGACCCGGCAATGCATCGAATTCACCAAGAATGGCGATGACCGGTCCTTCGTCGCCAGCCTCGCCCATCACAGCCGTTGGCAGGCCTGCAATGCCGCGTTCGACGCGAAACCCTTCGGTTTCCAGCATAGCCGCATGGGCATCGCTCGATTTGTATTCTTCGTAGTTTGTTTCAGGATTATCCCAAACCGTATCGCTCAGTTCGAAATATGCGGCGCTCTTGGCGTCGACGATATCCCAGATATCGTGATGGTTTTTCAACTCGGCTCCATCGCTTATTATACCGCCGTCATACGGGATGAAGGCGGGCATCAGGACGTCCCGGCAACGAACCTGCCGAAAACTTCCTCAGACTGCAATTTTTGATGATGCTGATAGAACTCGGGCCCTGCTCTCGCAAGGGCAGATCGGAGAGTTGACGCAGAATTGCTTATTTTCAGGCGATTTTCTGCCCTCAATTTGCTGTTTCGCTTCAATTCGTCCGATTGAGTTGGCTTCTGGCCTCCCACACGCCTCAATATTCCTCGCACCTGTACCCAGCAGTACCCGAGACGAATGGCGAGGAGTAGCCGTGATATTGGTCAAAATTATCGGATGTTTTTCCAATATGAAAGGTTCTGCCTGACAAATTGCCAACAAGTTCGTGGAGCAGCGCGATTACCGTCTCCATTACACTTGAGTGCCCGTGCGCGACACGATAGTTCGTTGAATGAACAGAACTCCCAAGGCAATGGTCATGGTACAGGCGACGAAACCAGCAAATTTCATCATCCGTCCACTCCAGCGAAGCGAAGTGACTGACATCTGGCAGATCGATCGTAGTGAGATCATTGAGGAAATGTATCGTCTGGAAGGAGAAAAGCTTCTTCTGGAGCCACAGTTCTATGACGTGCGAGGCTGGCCGGAAGGCGAAGCGGAGATCTATACACCTATCCTGCTCGACTGTTACGACCATGAAGGCGTATTTCTCGCAGCCTATCTCAATGACACCCTGGTCGCCATCGCGGTTACGGATGTGCGTCCTGTCGGCGCATATCCTGACCTACATCAGCTTGGTTTCATGCATGTTAGCAATGCCGTTCGGGGAATGGGGCTTGCAGGCGAACTCTATCGACGCAGCATCGCCATGGCGAAGGAAACCGGAGCGGAAGGCTTTTATATTTCTGCGACGCCCACACGGCGGACCATCGATTTTTATCTGAGGCAGGGCGCGAAGGTCACAACGATGCCCGATCCGCTGCTGTTCAACCGTGAGCCGGAAGACATTCACCTCATCCATCGATTCAACGCGCAAGCTTCTTGACGCGGAACTGAAACCGCTATCATCGTCAGCCATGCGTATTCTGCTCGTCGAAGACAATCTCACCCTCGCAAACTGGCTGGCAAAAAGCCTGCAACAGTCAAACTACAGCGTCGATACGGTGCACGACGCAGCCGATGCGGAACAGGCGCTTGCCTTCACGCAATACGATCTGGTGATCCTTGATCTTGGCTTGCCCGACAAGACCGGACTCGATGTGCTGGAACACGTCCGCCGCAGAGGCAATGAGGTACCCGTTATCATTTTGACAGCCAACGCGAGCCTCGACGGGCGCATCCGCGGATTGGATGCTGGTGCTGACGATTATCTGGCAAAGCCCTTCGAACTCAGCGAACTTGAGGCACGCATTCGCGCTCACCTTCGCCGGTCAAGCCAGCGGACCGCGCCAGTCGTAACCTGCGGCTTACTGCGTTTCGACACCAACACTCGATTATTCTCTCTCGGAAATGACCCGCTGTCGCTTACGCCTAAGGAACATGCGGTTCTGGAACAACTTCTGCGACGTATCGGAACGACCGTCAGCAAGGCCACGCTTGTTCAAGGCATCTACAATTTCGACAGCGAGACCGACGAGAATGCCATCGAGATTTACATTCATCGCCTGCGCAAAAAACTGGAAGGCACCAAGGCTGAAATCGTAACCTTGCGCGGCCTCGGCTATCTGCTGCGCGAAGCGAATTGAGATGAAACGGCTATTCACCCGCCTTTCCCAAAGTCTGCGCGCGCAACTCGTTTCGTGGATTGTGTTCCCGCTGATTATCGTTGCCGGGATCAATCTGTGGACCGCGTGGCGCGCGTCAGAAAACATGGCTGGCATCGTGTCAGACCGCATGTTGACGGCATCTGCACGCGCCATCGGCGAAGCAACCGCCGCCTCGCATAATGCTATCGATGCCGTCATCCCTCCGGTCGCATTGGAGATGTTTTCGACCGGAAATGGCGACCGGGTCTATTATCGTGTCGAGACGTCGGATGGCCGCTTGCTGGCAGGCTTTCCCGACCTGCCAAAACCGGCCAAAATCGCGGATTACGACCCGCTCCACTATGAGGGCACCTATCGCGACCATCCCTTGCGACTGGTTGTCGTGCGTCATCCTGTTGCCGCGCCACCCAACCTGCCACAAGCCGTCGACGTGGTCGTGGGTGTCACGCTTGCCGGATATACCGCCATGCAGCGGGAGCTATGGCTGAATTCTGTGCTGGAACAATCGCTGCTTATCATTGTCGCCGGTGCCCTTTCGCTATTGGGCTTGCGCTTTGTGCTGCGCCCGCTGATCCGGCTCCGCAACGAGGTCCGCAATCGCACATCCGAGCTGGAACCATTTGATCCGCAGACAGTCCAGACCGAACTTAGACCGCTCGTCACAGCGCTTAACCAGTATATGGAGCGCGTGCGCAAGCAGATGTCGGCGCAGCGCCGTTTCATCCAGAACGCAGCGCATCAGTTGCGTACACCGCTTGCGACGCTTTCGACGCAGGCCAGTTTCGCTGAACGGGCAACCGGTGAAAGCGACCGCAAGGATGTTCTGGCAGGAATCAAGAATACAGCCATGCAGCTCTCACGGCTTGCCGGGCAATTGCTCACGCTTTCGCGTGCCGAACCGGGCAGCAGGCGTCCCCGCGCCGACCGGGTTGATCTGGCGGAAGCGGGACAACAAATTCTGGAAAGCCTCGCGGGCAAGGCGTTCGACCGCAAGATTGATCTCGGGTTCGAACTTAAAGCGACCAAGCCGATGATTTCCGGCGATGGCACAATGCTGCGCGAGATGATCGTGAATCTGGTGGACAATGCACTCACCTACACGCCTGAAGGCGGCATGGTAACGCTTGCGATCGATCAAGATGGACGAAAAATCAATATCCGGGTCGAGGACAACGGTCCCGGTATCCCGGCTAGCGAGTATGAGCACGTTTTCGAACGCTTCTATCGTGTTCCGGGCACGCTTGCGGACGGAAGCGGACTAGGCCTTGCCATCGTGCGCGAAGTCGCTGACACGGCGGGCGGTCATGTGGAGCTTTCCCAAACGAAAGGCGGCGGGCTTACGGTGACTATCACCTTGCCCGCCGCCTGACATTCATGCATTTGACCGACGATCAGCTTCCCTGTTCGGAAAGCGCCTGTGGACGCCATTTCACCAGATGGTTTTCGACCAGTGTGATGATGTATTCCACGACGAGCGCCAGAACCGCCAGAATGACCATGGCGGCAAAAACGCCATTGGCATTGAACGTGCCCTGAGCGGTTGAAATCATAAGGCCTACACCCTTTTTTGCGCCGAGAAACTCGCCGACAACCGCGCCAACGAGCGCAAAGCCGAAGCTGACGTGAAGGCTCGCCAGAATCCAGCTCATCGCCGATGGTACGATGACAGTGCGCGTGATCTGCGAACGGGATGCCCCCAATATCTGCGCATTAGCGATTAGCGCACGGTCGGCCTCACGCACGCCCTGAAACGCATTAGCGAAGACCACGAAGAACACCATGACGACGGCCAGCGCAACTTTCGATGCCATGCCAAGGCCGAGCGCGATGATGAAGATCGAGCCCAGCACGACGCGCGGGATAGAATTGGCGATCTTGATATAGATCGAAAACACATCGGCAAGGAATTTGTTGCGGCCCAGCAAGATACCGCAAATGATGCCGCCTACTGCACCGATCAGGAAGCCAAGCGCGGTTTCCTCAAGCGTTACGATGATCTGTTCCGAAAGCGGCCCCTGAGACGTGCCTTCCGTGATCCAGATCCATATCTGATCGGCAATGCCCGAAGGACTTGCAAAGAAAAACGGATCGATCAGCCCGGTCCGCGCGCCGAGTTCCCAACCGCCCAGAACGGCGACAAGAATAGCAAGGCGTACGAGGATAACGACCGCGCGTCGGCGACGCGCATCGGCACGAAATTTCGCTTCGGTGCGCGCAAGTTCGTCAGCACTTGCACTGGCTTGCAAATTTGCTGACGCGGAGAGAGTTTGTGTTGTCATAGCATTTTCTCCGATTAGTTTCCGTTGGCCAGAGCGCGCTTTTGGCCGATCTGCACTTCTTCCCGCAAATCGTCCCAGATTACTTTGGCAATATCGACGAATTGACTGTCGTATCGGATATCCTCCATGACGCGCGGGCGTGGAATGTCGATGTCATAAACGCTCTTGACGGTGGCAGGACCTGCAGTCAGCACGTAAACCTTGTCGGCCAGCGCGATAGCTTCTTCGAGGTCGTGCGTGACGAAGATGACCGATGCGCCGGATTGCTGCCAGAGATCGAGCAATTCGCCCTGCATCAATGTACGTGTCTGCACATCAAGCGCGCTGAAAGGTTCATCCATGAGCAGGATTTTCGGCTCATTGATGAAGGTCTGCGCCAGTGCCACGCGCTTGCGCATACCGCCCGAGAGCTGGTGCGGATAATGCTTTTCAAAACGGGCAAGGCCGACGCGTGCGATCCAGCTACGTGCCTTGTCATAAGCCTCCTCCTTGCCCATACCGCGATAGCGTGGACCGGCACTCACATTATCGATGACATTGAGCCAGGGGAAAAGTGCGTCTGCCTGAAACACGAAACCGATATCGGGGCTGATACCTTCAATGGGTTTGCCCATCAGGCGAACTTCACCGGCACTTGGCTTGGCGAGACCGGTTACGAGATTAAGCGTCGTCGACTTGCCGCAGCCGGTTGGGCCGACAACACAGGCAAATTCACCCTGCGCAACATTCATGGTGAAGTCGCGCAATGCGGTCATCATCTTGCCGTCAGGGGTGACGAAACGGCGGGTCACATTGTTGAGCGCGATTGCAGGCACGCTATTGCCAGCTTTCTCACGCGCAATGGTTCTGGGGGCTTCCATCAGCATGGGTTCCTCGCGGGTATGCGGCACCGCTCGCACGCGAACCATATCGCGTGCCTTGCAATGCGGTTGAGTATGAAGGCAGCGGGACCGACGTTCGTGGTCGAACGTCGGTCGGGCGCTATTTACTTCGCAGCGTCGAGCGTTGCGTTGGCCTTGTCCACGAACTCGGTCGTGAATGTCTTCGAAAGATCGACCTGCTTTTCCTGAAGCGGCTTCTTGAAGGTCGCGAGAACCTTGAGCACGGTTTCAGGACCATCCTTCGGCATCCGTCCGTCCGGTGTGTACTGCGCCTTGCCCTCGGCAAGTCCCTTCACGTAAAGGTCCTTGTCGCCAACATAATAATCCTTGGGCATCTGGTCGGCGATTTCTTCAGCACTGTGCGAAGCGATATAGCGCATGGTTTTGACCAGAGCGTTGGCAAGTTTCTGCGCGTCTTCCTTGTGAGTTTCAAGCCATGCGCTCTGAACGTAGAACGACGCAGCAGGGTATGGTCCGCCTAGCGCTTCGATGGTCTTGTCCGGCGTACGCATGTCAACCAGCACCTTGGCGTCGCCGCTCTTGAGCATATTGGCGACAGTCGGTTCCGTGGTCATACCCGCCTGAACAGCATCCTGCTTGAAGGCTGCGATGAAAGTGTTACCCGCGCCGACCGGCAGTAACGTGTAGTCGCCCTGCTTCAAGCCATTACGCATGGCAAGATATTGGGTAAGAAAATCTGTTGAAGAGCCGAGACCCGTGACGCCGAGCGTGTGGCCCTTGAAATCGGCAGGCGACTTGATCTGGTCTGCATATTTGCTGGATACCAGCTCAACTTCGCCTGGAGCCTGACTGAACTGAACGATGGACTGGATGAACTTGCCCTTCGACTGCAGATCGATCGTATAATCGTAAAACCCGACCACGGCCTGAGCTGCACCGGCCAAAAGTTCGTTTTCTGCATCCACACCCGCGCGGCTGTTAATCAGCTCGACATCAAGGCCTTCGTCCTTGAAGTAACCGAGCTTTTCCGTCAGCACTGCAGGAAGATAAATCTGTTTTTCCATACCACCAACGATTACCGTCAGCTTCTCGGCATGGGCTGCGCCTGCGCCAAAAACCATCGCGCTGCCAATTAAGGCCGCACCAAACAAATGGCGGCATGAATCGATAAAGATTGTCATCTATGCTCCTCCGAGAGCTCCTGTTGGCCCAGCAAAGCCAAGCCCCTCCTAATATGCGCTGATTCCTCAATCGGTTCTGAATGGTTACCGCAGGCAAGCTTTCAACCAGCTTTCAACAAACTTACAGTGGGCTTGCAAACCCAACGAATTGGGAACCAGAGATTATCGCTATTTGCGCTCAGAGAAACCGAACCACCAGAAGTAATGCCATGATGCGTTTGATACCGCTGTCATAAAACGATCAGTTGCTTTCCCCCTGAATTAGGGGTTCAATCGGTCAAACGGGGAGGCAGTCATGCCATTTCGCGGCAACAAGTATCAGGGTACATACGCGCCAACGGATCTTCGGGTCCTGCAGGCTGCCTATAATCGGTGCTGCGTATTACTCGAGCCGTGTGCGACCACAAACGAGAGCAAAGAAGCCCTCGCGCGCGCGATTATAAGAACATATGAATCTGGTGAACACGACCCCGAAAAGATCGCCGAAATGGTCGCGAAGCTGCAGCTTGCTCGCGTCTAGAGTATTTCCAGCAAAAGCGTGAAGTGGTTTGCGTTTGGGAATGCTTTTAAAGTGATGGGAGAGCAGGTTGAACGGTTCAATTAAAACATGAGCCATGAGGACAACTATATTGACGGAGGGTCAGTTCAAACACGCTATTTGCTTCCGGCAAAGCACTAGTAAAACCCATATGAAAGCCTGAGCAATTTTACTGCAGACTGATTATTTTACATAAACTAAACAATTATCGGTTATAAGTTTTGCAATCGGCTGTCTTTTAGTATAGCGGATCGCACGAAATTACGGGTTTTCGGGTGGAATGATCTATCCGTCAGCCATCTGCGGAATGCGTAGAATGCCATTTTCGAGAGATTACTACTTCGGGCGTTTCAAACCCACCGAGTTGGAAAAGCTGCAAGCGGCTTATGTGAAGTCGTGCGAAACAATGACTCGTTGTCCTATCACCTCTCCCCACAAAGACGAAATGGCGCGCGAAATCATCCAGATTTATGAATGCGGTGTCGTCGATGCTGACAAGATCGCCGAACTCATGGTTCAGATTGAGGCGGTAAAACCGCGCCCTATGAGTGAACAGCTACTCGGCTTGACGACAAACGAGTCCAAGATCGCCTGACAAAATCACTTCAGGAAAAACACCCGGATGCGAAGGTCGCATCCGGGTGTTTTTTGTTCAGCGCTGCGCGACAGGACGAACAAGCGGGGTTACTCGACGGATAGTGACCCGGCGATTTTCCTGCTCTGCGGCTTGCGTGCGAATCTTGAGGAATCGCTCACCATAACCTTGCGTAACGAGATTTTCTGGCGGGATTTCATAGACTTCCGTCAGGAGACTTGCGACGGATTCAGCCCGCTTGTCGGACAGAACCAGGTTCGAACGATCCGAACCGACGGCATCCGTGTGTCCCTCAATAAAGAACGTCTCGCCAGGGTCCTTGGCCAGCACTTTCTGCATGGCGGTTGCAACCTTGCGCAGTGTCTTGGCCTGCGAAAGGGAAACCTCGGCACTTCCGGTCGCGAAGTGGATCGTATCCAGATCGATACGACGCACCTTGTCACGCAGGCGGGCGGAATGACGGACTTCGTCAATCGTGTAGACGCGTTCCACACGCTCAACTGGCGGCATGGCGAGGAAGTCATAGAAATCGCGATCCGGATCGTCCGCGACGTCGATGATGTAATCCCTAACCGGAATGGTCAGGCGCATCGGGGGCAATTCGTAGCCGACATCAATAATAGAGGCTCGCGGATTGTCGTCATATTCCGGCGCATAGATCATCAAATGTTCGTTGCCGTCCCGGTCAATACGGGAGCGCTGAAGAATGTCGCCATATCGATCATAAACCGTGACGATCTGATTTCCGCCCGGACGAACGATGGTTTCACGGGTGCGTCCGCGCGGCAGCTCATCATAATAGGTATCCTCCGCATCGCGGCGCAATCTCGGACGATCATCACCACGTACGAAAATACGGTCACCCACATCGAGAATGACGCGATTATCTACTTCCTCAATCACTTTGACGTTCGTGACATTGTTGGTCACGTTATTGACTGTCGTATTGTTGATAACCGTATTGTTCACCACTGTGTTGTTGATGATATTTGTGGTTTCCGGCACGGCAAAAACCGGTGCCTCCTTTATACGGGTACCCTCTTCCTTGAGATTGGCTTCGATTTTCTGCGGCAATGCGGCCTTCACTTCGTCCGGAATCGCAACCTGTGCCGCCGCATCATTTGGGGGCAGCGGTGCACTCTCCTCAGACGAACGCTGTTGTTCACGCTGCTTGCGACGCTCTTCACGCGACTGGCTCCCACCGGAATTGTCGGCATCCTTGTCGCTGTCGAGAATGGCGGCGCCATTTTCAACCGGCAAGACAACGGTGTCGTCTGTCTTGGCAGGGTCTTTCGCAATCTCTTGCTTTTCCTCGGTCGAACGCTGATCAACTATCTCCGGTGCTGGCTCCGGCGTAAGCTTTTGCTGGCCTTCGGTCGATTGCGGTTGTTCGACCGGCCGCACAGGTTGAGCCTCATTCTGCAGCTCCTCCGTTGCTTTCGGTTCCTGCGGTTGAGCTTCCTCGGGATGCTCTACAATCGATTCTTCTGCTGGTTCTTTCTGCGAAGGCGTTACCGGGTTTGCCTCTGCCGGTTGCTCGGCTGGCTTTTCCTCTTCCTGAGCGGGAGCCTCCTTGGCTGGCTTTTCGGCTGCAGGTTGCTCGGGTTTAGCTTCATGGTTCGCTGCTGGAGCTTCCTTTACCGGCTTCTCCGCGGGCACGGCTTGCTCTTGAGGCTCAACGGCCTTGCGAGCTGCATCCTCATCAGCCTTCTTTTGTGCTTCGGCTCGACGTAGGGCTTCCTCTTCGGCAGCCTTCTGCTGCTGTTCGCTCTGGCGCTGTGCCTCTTCCTCGGCCTTGTTCTTCTCGGCAGCCTGTTTGGCTTGTTCTTCAGCCTGTTTCTGCGCTTCGCGCTCCGCAGCCTTCTGTTGCTCCTCGGCTTGCTTCTGTGCTTCGCGTTCGGCCGCCTTTTGCTGTTCTTCAGCTTGGCGCTGCGCCTCTGCGTCCGCAGCGCGCTTCTGCTCTTCTGCTTGACGCTGGGCTTCCTCCTGAGCTGCCTTTTGCTGCTCTTCGGCTTGTCGACGGTTTTCTTCCTCGGCAGCGCGCTGTTGTTGTTGTTCAGCCCGACGTGCTTCTTCTTCCGCTGCGTTTTGCTGTTCTTCAGCCTCGCGCTGTTGCTGCTGCAACTGTTCGTCGGACGGCTGCTGGTCTCCATTTTCTTGCGCCAGCAAGATTGGAGCCGTCAACGTATCCGCCAGTACGGGTTGCGCAAGAATGGAGGCTGACAGAACCGGCACGGCAACCGTGGCAAGAAGCTTCGAACGAATAGACATATCCTTCTCCTTCTGGAAGGCAGAATTGATATGCGTCTCACCCACAGATTCGCGAGGAGAGACGCCATAGAGCCGCCAGCGATATCCATCGAATTGGGACAAATTCCGGCAGCTTCACAAATCCGTTATCGTAATCCACATGAACGCAGGCTGAACTCAAACTTTCCAGACCTACGAGATTTGCCGCATTCTCTTGGCCAAAAGCTCGATACCTTCCGCAATGCGATTAATCGGAATGGAAGAATAAGCGATACGGAAATAACGACATGGCCGGTCGTCGCTCCAGAAGAATGGCGACCCTGACTCGATTAACACGCCATCCTCGCGCAGATCGCGTGCGAGCTTGTCGGCATCCATACCTTCCGGCCCTTCGATCCAGAATGCCGTGCCACCAAAACCCGACTTGCCGGCGATTTTCAATCCTTCGCGATCAAGCGCGTCGATCATGACGATGTGACGCTTGTGATATTCGATCCGCATACGGTGGATTACCGCATCGTAATGGCCAAGCGCCAGAAAGTAAGCGGCCGTTCGTTGCAGATGACCGGGCGGATGGCGCAGCAAGAGCGCACGTAGTGCTCTCGCCTCGCGAATGACAGGTGCCGGTGCAACCAGATAGCCTAGCCGAAGTCCCGGAAACAGCGACTTGGAGAAGCTGCCTACATAGAGAACGCGACCATATTGGTCGAGCGACTTCAGCGCCGGTGTCGGTGGCTGCAGAAAGCTCATCTCGAATTCGTAATCATCCTCGACGATCACGAAATCACGTTCAGCAGCGGCTTCCAGGAGGGCGATACGTCGCGCGCGCGGCATGGTGGCGGCCGTTGGAGACTGGTGACTTGGTGTAACAAAGACCGCATCGATCTCATCTGGCAACAGTTCCGGCGGCAAGCCGCCATCATCAACGTCGAGGGCTGTTACACGAGCTCCCGTCAGATGAAGCGTCGCGCTGATATCCGGATGCCCCGGGTTCTCACATACGACATGCGAACGTCGCGTCAAAAGCAGATGGCTGACGATCCAAAGCGCGTTCTGTGCTCCCACCGTGACCAATATCTCGTCCGGTTCAGCCCGTATTCCTCGGCTAGGTAGCGTGCGTGAACGGATATAGTTGACCAGTTCGACGTCGTCAGCGGCAGCAAAATCTCCAGCCATGAGAATAAAGTCTTCTCGTGCCAAGGCGCGCCGGGCATAATCGCGCCATGCGGCAAGATCGAACAAAGTCTGGTCCATCTGGCCATATAGAAACGGGTAGCGATACTTCCGCCAGTCCAGCGGCTTGCGAATGGTCTTGGCAATATTGAATCCGAGACGCAATTTGGACGACCAGTCAACCGCGGTATCGGGTGTCTGCAAGAAATCTCTGTCAGGACGACTGATGGGAGGGGTTATGGCCACGTGATAGGCACTGCGTGACCGCACTTCCAGATATCCCTGGGACACAAGCTCCTGATAGGCCAGCGTTACAGTCAGGCGTGAGACTTTCAGATAATCTGCCAGCCCCCGTGTCGAAGGCATGCGCGCACCCGGTAAAACAGCACCGGAGAGGATGGCCGATACAGTCGTTTCACGGATCTGCGACTGCAATCCGGTGTTTCGGCTGCCATCTATGAAGAAGATCGTCGGCGAGACGGCGTCCAAGGCTTTACTCCATCAGTATATCTGTAATTTCGTCCAAATTTGCGTCGGTTTTTCCGCTTCACGCTCCACTTAGCAATAGTGTTTCTTCTTTCTGTTTCTCTACGTGGAATAATTTCGACGGCAAGGTGAGCGTGCCCGCCGATTTTCGGGCTGCGCCATCTTGATCCCCAAGCTGGACTTATTGACTATTCCAACTGGATATAAGGCAAATTTGATGAGATGGCTATCGTTTGTAACTGGAACTGCAGATTGGCGAAAAACGCCAACAGTCATGACTAAGTCAGGTATGGTTCTTAAATGGAAGGGGAACTCCATGAACTATTTCAATAGCATGAAACGGGTGGCGTTATTTTCGGCCGTAGCAGCGCTTTCTACGTCTGCGGCCTATGCCGAAACTACGGTCGTGGTTGGCTATCAACAGATCGTCGGTCCGTTTCTGACCGCGATCGCTGACGGAAAGTTCGATGCGGCAGTCAAGGAAGCCGGTTACACGATCGATTGGCGCCAGTTCGCATCGGGTGGTGATATTTCGACGGCACTTGCGTCCGGTAACGTGCCCGTCGGTGTGATCGGTTCAACGGGTATCGCAGCGGCCGCCACACGTGGTGTCGACCTGCAACTATTCTGGATTCTCGATAATATTGGCAAATCGGAAGCACTGGTAGCACGAGAAGGCTCGGGCATCGACAAACCGGAAAATCTTAAGGGCAAGAAGATCGGCGTGCCCTTCGTTTCGACCTCGCATTTCCATCTGCTCGTTGGCATGAACGATATCTGGAAGATCAATCCGCGTGATGCGGAGATCCTCAACATGACACCGCCGCAGATCGTTGCCGCCTGGCAACGTGGCGATATCGATGCTGCCTATGTCTGGCCCCCTGCTCTTTCCGAAATCCTCAAGACTGGCAAGGAAATCGCCAATTCTGAAGAAATCGGCGCAAAAAGCGTTCCAACCTTCGATGGACTTGTGGTGGACAAGAGTTTCGCCAGCGAGAATCCCAAATTCATGACCGCCTTCACCACCGTGCTGAAGGACGCTTATGCCGACTACAAGGCCAATGGCAGCCAGTGGACGGCAGATTCCGGACAGGTCAAAGGCATGGTCAAGCTGATCGGCGGCAATGCCGCTGACATACCGGGCGCACTCGCGCTGCTGTCCTTCCCGACAGCCGAAGAACAGGCCTCCCCAGCGTGGCTTGGCGGCGGCAAGGACAGCGGGGCGCTCAAATCCGTCACCCAGAGCGCAAAATTCCTCGTCGATCAAAAGCAACTCGACCAGGCTCTGGATGACTATAGCGGCAACGTAAATGGCAGTTTCGCCGAAGCCGCCGCGAAGTAGTTGCGTGAAGTAATTCAAGCACCTCCCACCAGCGGCATGCCCTGGGCAAGCCGCTGAACCGAGACGGTTCCTGCAGTGTTTTGCCTTTTGGCTCAAGCCGGAACCGCTCCTTCGTTCCCGAAAGGTGACGTCATGGAAACCTTGAACGTATCGAATGTCAGTCTGACCTATCCCGGTCTTTATGTGGAAGAAGCCGTGATCGCGCTGAAGGGTGTTAATCTGCGCATCGACAGCGGGGATTTCGTGGTGGCGCTTGGTGCATCCGGTTGCGGCAAGACCACACTTCTCAATCTCATGGCAGGGTTCATGATCCCGTCATCCGGTGAAATCACGTTAGGCGGAAGGCAAGTGCGCGGCCCGGGCGCTGATAGAGGTGTCGTGTTCCAGAAACATGCGCTGCTTCCCTGGCTCAATGTAATCGACAACACTGAATTCGGGCTCAAGCTTCAAGGTGTGCCAAAGGCGGAACGCCGTGCGCGTGCCACCAAGAATCTGGCTCTGGTCGGCCTACAGGATTTCCACAATCACAAAATCTACCAGCTTTCCGGCGGTATGCAGCAGCGTGTCGGTATCGCCCGCGCACTGACCTGCGATCCGGCGATGCTGCTCATGGATGAACCCATGGCAGCGCTCGATGCCCTCACCCGCGAAACGATCCAGGAACTGCTTTTGCGGGTGTGGCAAGTGACCAACAAAATGTTCTTCTTCATCACTCACAGCGTCGAAGAGGCCCTGTTCCTCGGTTCGCGACTGATCGTCATGTCACCGCGTCCCGGACGGATCACCCATACCTATGATCTGGATTTCAACCGACGCTTTCTGGAATGCGGTGACGCGCGCGCCGTCAAGTCCAGTCCCGATTTCATCAAGATGCGTGAGACAATTCTGGGGATTATCTATGGCGATGAACGTGCATCAGGAAACCCGGAACTGGTCCATGCTTGAGTTTGTAACTCGGGCAAGACCAGTCAAACCCGGTAAAATCTATGGCGCCCCCGGCGACGGCAACAGCGGCTTTATCAGCCTCGTAACCGCACTGATTTTGTTGGGGCTGTGGTTTCTCGTAACGGGAATGGGCTGGGTCAAACCGCTGTTTCTCCCCTCTCCTTTCGCGGTCTATGGCAAGTTCATAGTTGCCATGACCGACGGCGTAGCAAACTCCACTCTGACCGAACATACGCTCGTCAGTCTCGGACGCGTATTGGGTGCTTTCGCTATTGCCTGTATTACGGCAATTCCCATCGGTATCATGATGGGCATGAGCAGCTTCGTACGTGGCGTTCTCGATCCGATAATCGAGTTCTATCGCCCGCTGCCGCCGCTTGCGTATTTGCCGCTGATTATTATCTGGCTCGGGATCGGTGAGTTCCCGAAGGTGTTTCTCATCTTCCTCGCGATTTTCGCGCCGATGGCGATTGCGGCCAGAGCAGGCGTTCGCTCGGTCTCCACGGAGCAAATCCACGCCGCCTATGCAATGGGTGCCTCGCGGACGCAGGTGATAACACAAGTCATCATGAAAGCAGCCATGCCGGAAATCTTTACGGGCATGCGCATCGGGATCGGCGTAGGCTGGACGACGCTGGTTGCCGCGGAAATGGTGGCGGCCAATCGCGGCCTTGGCTTCATGGTGCTCAACGCGGCACAGTTTCTGGCCAGCGACACCGTCATCATGGGCATCATCGTCATCGGTGTGTTTGCTTTCGCCTTCGACCTTTTGATCCGTTACATGGAAAAGGTTCTCATCCCGTGGAAGGGTAAAGTCTGATGGCGGTGCAACCGCTTTAATCAGCCCGACCCAAATCTCATTCGCAATATCAATCGCGCGGCAATTCTGCCGCGCCACAGGGAAGCTTTGCCTAAAAGCGGGTTAGGCTTCAGACTTATCAAGGAGCATTGGAATGTCCGCCGGACAACTCACAGAGAAGCATTTTTCCGACCTCTTCGACGCCTTCAACCGGCACGACATCGACGCGATTATGGCCTTTTTCGCCGATGATTGCGTGTTCTACACCATCGGCGGCGAGGAAGTTTACGGCACCCGCCTCGAAGGCAAGGATGCCATTGCCAAGGCTTTCTCCGGCGTCTGGACCGCCATGCCCGATGTAAAATGGGACGGACACAGACACTTCGTGAGTGGCGACCGTGCCGTGTCCGAGTGGACCTTTCGCGGAACCGATACCAACGGCGCACGCGTCGAGGCCGAAGGCTGCGATCTTTTCACACAGCGTGACGGCAAGATCGTCCGCAAGCAGGCATTCCGCAAGAACCGGCCTTTGCTGAAGGCGTAAGCCCCAACAATGTCCGTCGGTGATTTGGAGGACCGACATATGGATACCCACACTCTCAACAGTTTCACCGCCACTCAGCCATTCGACCCCGCCTATGATCCGGTGGTTTCGAAGACGCCCGGACAGGGGCGTGACTATGCCCCGACCTACTGGATCGGCACTGCCGGACCGGCGCCGGAAGACGATGGCCCTATTCGCGGAGACGTCGAAGCCGATGTCGTGATTGTCGGCTCAGGTTATACTGGTCTTTCTGCAGCGATCCACCTCGCCCGGGATCATGGCGTCAAGGCCATGGTGCTTGAAGCAAATGGCGTTGCCTGGGGGTGCAGCACTCGCAATGGCGGTCAGGCGCAGATTTCCGCCGGTCGGCTCAAGCGTTCGCAATGGATCGAGCGTTGGGGCGTAGAGGTTGCCCGGAAGTTGCATAAGGAAATTGCCGAGGGTTTCGATCTCTTCCGCGCGCTTATTGCCGAGCCGGAAATCGATTGCGATCCGCAGGATGGCGGTCATCTGTACATCGCCCATCGCGACAAGGTCATTCCTTCGCTGGAGAAAGAGTCCCGCCTGCTGAACGACGTGTTCGGCTATCGGACGCGCATGGTTGGTCGCGACGAAATTCATCGCGATTTCATCCGGGATCAGGAAGCCCGCGGCGCAATGTACGAACCGGATGGCATGGGCATTCATGCTGCAAAGCTCGCCTTCGGCTATCTTCGGCTTGCCCGCAAGCTAGGCGCAAAGGTGCATACTGCAAGTCCGGTTCTCAGCTGCCGCAAGAACGGCAATGTTTTCCATCTCAACACACCGAACGGTACGGTCAAGGCGCGACAAGTATGTTTTGCAACAGCAGGATACACCTCGCCCGGCCTCCATCCTCTCACCCGTTACCGGCTGATGCCGGTGCTGTCGAACTCTGTTGTGACGCGACCGCTGACGCCGGATGAAATTAAAGCATGTGGCCCGAAGACCGGCATTCCGCTAACTGATACGCGCACGCTTCGCCACTATTATCGTTTTCTGCCCGACGGGCGGATGCAGATCGGTAGCCGCAGCGCCATTACGGGAGCCGATGCACCAAACCAGAAATATTACGATCTGTTGCTTTCGGGGCTTTACCGGAAGTTCCCGGCGCTGACCGGCATCAAGATCGATTACTCCTGGTGGGGATGGGTCGATGTCAGCCATGACATGATGCCCCGCATCTATCGTCCCGATCCGACGCAGGAAATCTATTATGCCATGGGCTACGGCGGCAACGGCGTGATGTATTCCGCACAGGCCGGACGCCGGGTCGCCCAATTGATGACCGGTCGTGGACAAGAATTGGACCTGCCGATCTTCACCTCCGAACTGCCGAGCTACGGCATGCTGACGCCATTTAGGCGCATAGGGCAGCGTGCGATGTATCGCTGGTATGCGCTGAAAGACGAAGTTCTCTGAATTGTAAGGAAAGGTATTCGCCATGAAGATGACGACGGAAGAGGCTTTTGTTAAGGTTTTGCAGATGCATGGGATAGAGCATGCATTTGGGATCATCGGATCTGCGATGATGCCGGTTTCGGATTTGTTTCCGAAGGCTGGCATTACGTTCTGGGATTGTGCGCATGAGACGAATGCGGCGCTGATCTGCGACGGCTATACGCGTGTGACTGGCAAGATGGGCATGGCGATTGCCCAGAACGGTCCGGGCGTGACCGGCTTCGTGACCGCCATCAAGACGGCCTACTGGAACCACACGCCGATGCTGCTCGTCTCTCCGCAGGCTGCCAACAAGACCATCGGTCAGGGCGGTTTCCAGGAAGTCGACCAGATGGCGCTGTTCGAGGAGATGGTCTGCTATCAGGAAGAAGTGCGCGATGCGACCCGCATTCCCGAAGTGCTGAACCGGGTGATCGAGAAGGCATGGCGCGGCTGCGCACCGGCACAGATCAACGTTCCGCGCGATTTCTGGACCCAGGTTATCGATGTCGAGCTGCCGCAGATCGTGCGGCTGGAACGCCCGAGCGGTGGGCGCGATGCCATCGCCGAGGCTGCAAAGCTTCTGACGGAAGCAAAATTCCCGGTCATTCTCAACGGTGCCGGTGTCGTCATCGGTGGCGCGATCCCGGAATCCATCGCACTTGCCGAAAGGCTCGATGCGCCGGTCTGCTGCGGCTATCAGCACAATGATGCCTTCCCCGGCACCCATCCGCTATCCGCAGGACCGCTCGGCTATAACGGCTCCAAGGCCGCGATGGAGCTGATCGCCAAGGCCGATGTGGTTCTGGCGCTCGGCACCCGCCTCAATCCGTTCTCGACGCTGCCAGGCTACGGCATCGACTACTGGCCGAAGGACGCCAAGATCATTCAGGTCGATATTAATCCCGATCGCATCGGCCTCACCAAGAAGATCTCTGTCGGCATTTGCGGCGATGCCAAACAGGTTGCGCGGCAGATCCTCGACCAGATGGGCGCCAATGCGGGCAATGCCGGTCGCGACGAGCGCAAGCAGCTCATCCATCAGCGCAAGTCCGCCTGGCTGCAGCAGCTTTCCTCAATGGATCACGAGGATGACGATCCGGGCACACACTGGAATGCCGGTGCCCGCGAGCGCGAGAAGGACCGCATGTCGCCGCGACAGGCATGGCGCGCCATTCAGGCCGGCATGCCGAAGAACGCCATCATGTCCACCGACATCGGCAATAATTGCGCCATCGGCAACGCCTATCCAAGCTTCGAGCACGGACGCAAATATCTGGCGCCGGGCATGTTCGGCCCCTGCGGTTATGGCTTCCCGTCCATCGTCGGCGCCAAGATCGGCCAGCCCGACACGCCGGTGGTCGGCTTTGCCGGCGACGGTGCCTTCGGCATCTCCATGAACGAGATGACCTCCATCGGTCGCAAGGGCTGGCCTGCGATCACCATGGTCATCTTCCGCAACTATCAGTGGGGTGCCGAAAAGCGCAACACGACGCTGTGGTACGACAACAACTTCGTCGGCACCGAGCTCAATCCAAACCTGAGCTACGCCAAGGTGGCGGATGGCTGCGGCCTCAAGGGCGTGACCGTCGATAGCCAGCAGGCACTCACCGAGGCCTTGCAGACGGCAATCGACGAGCAGGCCAAGGGTGTGACCACCTTCATCGAAGTCGTGCTCAATCAGGAACTGGGCGAACCATTCCGCCGCGATGCGATGAAGAAGCCCGTCGTCGTGGCCGGTATCGACAAGGCCGACATGCGCCAGCAAATGCCTGTCTGAACCAGTTCGTCAGAGCATTTCCTGTTTTGATTGTATCATTGGAAATGCTCCATCTGTTTGTTTTTACGCATGTCTTTATCCCGAAACCGGTTCCCACTTTCGGGAGACATGCTGTAATGATCAGGCCGGGAGCGCAACTCCCGGCCATTCCAGAGAAATATATATCCATGCTGCCGTTGGAAAAGATTTTTGAGAAAGCCCGGTCGAGGCCGTGCCACATCGTGCTGGCCGAAGGCGAAGACCCGCGCATCATCGATGCGGCGCTGCGTGCCGAACGTGAAGCCATTGCCCGCATCACGCTTCTGGGGTCCCAAAGCATCATCGGCAGACAGATCGACGGCTCGACAATTGCGATCATCGATCCCACAACATCGAGCTTGAGCGCGGATTATGCGCAAAAACTCTATCGGCTGCGTCAGGCCAAGGGCATGACAGAAGAACAGGCTGAGGCAATGGTGAAGACACCGCTCGGCTTTGCAGCCATGATGGTGCGGGAGGGCGATGCGGATGGGACGGTCGCCGGTGCAGTTGCAACGACAGCCGATGTGGTGCGCCATGCCCTGCAGATCATCGGCAAGGCCGAAGGCGCTTCTCTCGTCTCCAGCTTCTTCCTGATGCTGTTGTGCCAGTCGCATCATCAAAAGAAAGGCGCTTTCGTCTTTGCCGATTGCGGCCTCGTCGTGGAACCGGATTCCGCGCAGCTTGCCGATATCGCCATCCAGTCGGCCGATTCATACCGCCAGCTGACGGAAAAAGACGCAGCCGTGGCCATGCTGTCCTTCTCCACCGGCGGCAGCGCCGCCCATGAGCGCGTATCAAAGGTCGTTCAGGCAACCCGCACCGTGCGGGAGCGCAAACCCGATCTGTGCATCGATGGCGAACTGCAATTCGACACCGCTTTCGTGGAGGCGATCAGCCATGCCAAGTCACCGGGCTCCCCGCTGAAGGGCAATGCCAATGTCTTCGTGTTCCCCAATCTCGAAGCCGCCAATATCGGCTACAAGATTGCCCAGCGCATCGGCGGCGCACAAGCCATCGGCCCCGTGCTCCAGGGCCTCGCCAAACCCGCAAACGACCTCTCGCGCGGCTGCTCCACTGACGACGTCCTCCACATGATCGCTATAACAGTCAATCAGGCCAAATGAAGAACACCAAGCCGGGCGCGGGATACTGTCTGGCTACCGGAGAGGTTTCTTCATTATCAACGGCCCGTCCGATGCAGGTGCCATATATCGCATGACCACGCGGACTGTCCGAGACCTTACGGGAGTGTTGGCCGCGCATTCATTCAGCGCCTGCTGAGCGCTGATTGCAAATTCCCGACCTGCTCGCCGAACTGGCTGGTACTCTACCGTCACGATGCGCACCAACTCACCCTCGGCATTATATGTAACTTCGAAAGTTGCCGATGCTTTTTGATAGTCCATCTCTTCGGGCAACTTCCAACACTTGGCGGCCATATCGGCGACCAATTGCGCGTCGTTTGCCGCAGCAGGAAAAGCTGCAAGCAGCATCAGAATAGTTCCAACGACGCCAGTTCTGAGCATGTTTCTCCCTTACGTTTTCGTGGGTTACGATTTCACCCTTATACGTAGTTGTTGAATCGCCAAGGTGCTAGTCCGAGACAGTTTTTGACTGGAAATGTTGCATGGTTATCAAGCCTGGTATTTCCAGAATTTCCCTGTTCATCGTCAGTTCATGCGCTAGGTTTCAGGATGCGAACTTGAAAGGAGTACGCAGAATGAACCTAGTTAAAGGACTGATCGCCGGTGTTCTCGGTGTCGGAATGCTGATCGGAGCAGGTGCAGCAAACGCAGCGCCAACGCTTAACGTCGCAAAGCCAGACGTGAGTTCGAATGTCGAACAGGTCCGGGACCATCGGGGCCATCATTCACGGAAACATTGGAACAAGCGGCATCATTACAAGCGGAACCATTGGCGTTCGCATCACCGCCATTATCGCGGGCCGCGCTGGCATTCGTACCGTCATTACAGGCATAATGCGTGGCGCAGCCATCACAGACATCACTATTACAGCGGGCCACGTGTGAGGCGAGGCCATTACTAGCAACAAGGGCGCGTTTTCGCGCCCTTTTTCGTTCCCCACGACCTTGAATTTGCAGATCAAGTATCGGAACCCGATCTCCATCTGGTCGGACAGAAGATGAATTTGCATTCTCCAGCCGCATTCGGTGTTGAAAGCCAAGATCAACCGGCAAGAGAACCAGTCTTTCCTCAAGAATACGAATGGCAATATGCGCGTGTATCGCAAAAACTGGTGATATTTCTCCCAATGACTTGCCCGGCACTATCTGTGGTGTTTAATGCCGCCATGGAAAAATCATCCTTCATGCGTGTGCTCGGTATTTTTGTCATCGCAATTGGTGGCCTTGCAGCTTTCAGCCTTGTAGGAGCTATTCTTGTCTTTGGAATGCAGGCCGTTATCTTCGTCGATGGTTTTGCAAGCATTCTTCTTCTCGTGATTTGTTCCGCAATATTCTGGTTTGCAAAAATCGACTGGCGCCGACCGGAAGCTGCGGCAATAGTTGTATCATTCATGTCGTTTGTGGGTATGTGCGTCGATAGCAGGGGCAACCCCATCTACAACAAGCCTTTGGCATGGATTTTTGGAAGTCAGGGCAGTCACGTCAAAGTCAACGAAATCGTCAGTCACGGTGGCGGAAGCACAGGTGTAAATTACGATTTTCAGATCGTGAGCCTTCACGGCATGGTCGAACGCTCAATCAGCGGCTGGTTGGTTATGCCGATTCGCTTTGTCGAATATCTCATTGTTCTTTCAATTGCCGTTACGATCATTACCACCATCCGAAACTATTCTGGACGCAACTGGCTTCCCGATAGTGCCAGAGACTAGCCAGGAAAACATAACGTCTGGATTTCAGGAAGAGCTTCCTGAGGTCCTGTTTCAATACGCATCCTGCCTCCCCCTACACTTGATACGGGATGTGACCAAAGAGGGAAAAACAAATGAAACGCTTCTCGCCTCGTGCGGTCCTGTTCACATTGCTGGCTGTGATTTTGCCGACAGCAGCTTTTGCACAATCAGCCGACGACACCGATCCAAATGCCGCAATCGAAAAAATGAATGCCTACGTAGCGCTTCTCAATCGTACGATCCGCGCCTCGGAATCGCTTGACCGCTACGACAGCTGGGTCGACATGAAGAAGGGACCGACCGGCAAGGAACGAAACGTCTACGGACTTTACTCGCTCTATGATGTGCGCAATGAGATTGAGGCAGCAGAAGCTGCCACGACGGCAGAACCGAAACTGCCCGCACTCGACGAGGCGATGGTGAGCTATATCGCTATTTATCAGAAGCTTGCGCCCGTTATCGACAAGGCCAGCAAATATTATGATCGCAAGGACTACAAGTCCGACAAATTTGCTGGTGCCAAGGAGTTCCATAAGCAGATCGCGGAATATGCGCCGGACTTCACCAAGGAACGCAAGCGCGTCGATGAACTGCTCGGCGAAGAAAAGAGCAAGATCGATCTGGCAGAGCTTGATGCGATTGAAAAGGCTGAAGGCAAGAAGGCCAACTGGCATGTTCGCAACGTCATGATCCGTGCCAACACTGTTGTTGAGCTGCTGCCCGATAACGACAAGCCGGTCGTCGACATGGATACCTTTGGCAGAGCCATGGATTCCTATGCAGCTGCCGTCCGTGAAATGGATGATTACGCAACCGAACATCCAAACTCATTCCACGTTTTCGAATCTCGTCCTGCAAGCCTTCTTGGCAAGCTGCGTGACTTCCAGGAAAAGCTGGAAAAGACCAAGGGCGACGCACGCAAGGGTGGAGCCTCTTCTGATCTTCAGTGGATCGTCAACGACTACAATATGATGGTTACGACATCACAGAATGCGACGATTTTCTCTAAAGACTGACAGAATTATCTCCAAGACAATCTGTGTAGCGATTTTATTTGCGGGCCGGTTTTGACCGGCCCCTACCGTCTCTTCAGGGCCTTGGTCAATCATTGTCAGCGATAGCGTGACCGAAGTTTGCCGCGCTTCGCAAACGCAACAATTATCTTCATTTGACTTTCCTTTTGTTTTCGATTTTCATGATTTGGCTTTCACACTCGCAAAGGCTGAACGTGTGATCAGGTGGAGGAACATGTCAGTTTCTAATGCGCATGCCCTCTTCTTCGACAGTGGCGATAACGCTACTCGGCACTATCGTGAAAGCTATAAGCGATGTGCTTATTCAACTCATCCAAACCGAGTTTGTTCAAGCGTCAATAATCACAGTCAGACAGCCGCATCTGCGGGACGGTGCTCATTGAGCGCCTGGTTCGGTGTTGTGGTAAACTGGATGAAGCTTTTTGGGAAACATCTCGTTGGAGTATGCTTGTTTCCCGAACGAATGCAGAGACTGCCCGTAGAGCACAAATTGCTCATAAGGGGTAAGGCACAGTCCCTTGAAGTCCATATTGAGAGGATTTGCCAATAAGCGCAATAATTCCGACGGTTGGAGGAGGCCTCGGGACATATGCTGGAATTGCGAAATATCTCGAAGACGGTTGGTGGAGCCACGCATATCCATCCGACAAATCTGGTCCTGCCACGTGGGAGCCTGAATGTCCTGCTCGGACCAACCTTGTCCGGCAAGACCTCCCTCATGCGCTTCATGGCAGGCTTGGATAAACCAAGTGAAGGCTCGATCCTGTTCGATGGGCAGGATGTTACGGGCAGGCCTGTGCAGAAGCGCAATGTGGCGATGGTCTACCAACAGTTTATCAATTACCCAGCTCTGACGGTCTATGAAAACATAGCGTCACCGATGCGCATTGCAGGCAAGCCACAGTCGGAAATAGACAGTGAGGTTCGCAAGGCGGCAGACCTCCTCAAACTCACGCCCTATCTTGACCGAACACCGCTAAACCTGTCTGGCGGCCAGCAACAGCGCACGGCGATTGCCCGTGCCATCGTGAAAAAGGCCAATCTGGTTCTGCTCGACGAACCGCTGGCCAATCTGGACTACAAACTGCGTGAGGAATTGCGCGAAGAGCTACCGCGAATCTTTGCTGAATCTGGTGCTATCTTCGTCTACGCAACGACGGAGCCTTCGGAGGCCCTGCTGCTCGGCGGCAATACGGCTGCACTTTCGGAAGGTCACATCACTCAGTTTGGTCGGACAATCGACGTCTATCGCCGCCCGCTCGATCTCGTCACAGCACGTACATTTGCCGACCCGCCCTTGAACACCGCTCGCATGGTCAAATCAGGCGACAAGTTCCTGCGGGCAGATCGTCAGGCCATCGCCGTGCCGAGCCAATTGGCAAGTATCAGTGACGGTCCGCTGACCATCGCGTTTCAGCCGCATCATCTGCTCGTCCGCCCAGCGGAGAACGCTACGGTTCCCATTCGGGCCCGCACGCTGGTTTCCGAAATCGCCGGATCGGAAAGCTTTATCCATCTCGATTACGAAGGTGACCGCTGGGTCATGCTGGCACACGGCATCCAGATCGTTGAACCCGACCGCGAAATCGAAGTCTACCTCGACACGCGGCATCTCATGGCATTCGATGAGACCGGTCGCGCGGTCGGTTTGGCGGCATAGGAGGACGGCGATGGCACGTATCACTCTCGATCATATCCGCCACGCCTATAATGCGAAGGCACAGGCCGCAGGCGAGTATGCCCTCAATATGGTCAATTATGAATGGGAGGATGGGAGTGCCTATGCGCTGCTCGGCCCATCCGGTTGCGGCAAGACAACTCTGCTCAACATCATCTCCGGCCTTCTGCAGCCGACTGAGGGACGTATCCTTTTCGATGGCCAGGACGTGACCGGACTTGCCACCGAGGACCGTAATATTGCGCAGGTCTTCCAGTTTCCCGTCGTCTACGACACGATGACCGTGTTCGACAATCTCGCCTTTCCTCTGCGTAACCGTCGTATGCCGGAAACGGAAGTAGAACGTCGCGTCAAGGACATTCTGGAAATGACTGATCTCAGCGGCATTGCCGGGCGGCGCGCACGCGGACTGACGGCAGATCAGAAGCAGAAGATTTCGCTCGGTCGGGGACTGGTACGCGCGAATGTGAACGCAATCCTGTTCGATGAACCTCTGACGGTTATCGATCCGCACATGAAATGGGTGCTGCGTTCGCAGCTGAAGCGCCTGCACCGTCAATCGGGTTTCACGATGGTTTATGTCACGCATGACCAGACAGAGGCACTGACATTCGCCGACAAGGTCGTGGTGATGCATAACGGGGAAATCGTGCAGATCGGCACGCCTGCTGAACTGTTCGAGCGCCCGAAGCATACATTCGTCGGCTATTTCATTGGCTCGCCGGGCATGAACCTCATGCATGCACGGATCGATGGCCGCACTGCGACAGTGGGTGCACAGGCCATTCCGCTTCCCGGCATACCGCAGATTGGCGATGCGAAAAGCATCCAATTGGGCATCCGGCCGGAGTTTGTCAGGCTCGGTCGCGAAGGCCTGCCCATCCGCGTCGACAAGATCGAGGATATCGGGCGCTACCGCATCGTGCGGGCAGGCTTCGAAGGGCAGAAACTCGCCGTCGTGATCGGCGAGGACGACGAGATACCTGCCGAACCACGCGTGACTTTCGATCCGAAGGCCATCGGCATATTCGCGGATTCCTGGCGCGTGGGAATGGAGGGCTGACAGTGGAAAAAAGCTGGAACAACAAAGCCTGGTTCCTGGTTCTGCCCGTGCTGGTGCTAGTCGCCTTTTCCGCCGTCATTCCACTGATGACAGTGGTGAATTATTCGGTACAGGATACGTTCGGCAACAACCAGTTCTTCTGGGCCGGGACAGACTGGTTCGAGCAGATCCTTCATTCCGGTCGTTTCTGGGATGCGCTGGGGCGCAATCTCATTTTTTCGTTCATCGTTCTGGCGATCCAGATACCTCTCGGCATCCTGATTGCGCTCAATATGCCGAAAAAGGGCTTCTGGGTCCCCGTCTGCCTAGTCACGATGGCATTGCCCTTGCTGATCCCGTGGAACGTGGTCGGTACAATCTGGCAGGTTTTCGGACGTAGTGACATCGGCCTGCTCGGCTATTACGCCAACTGGTTGGGACTGGATTACAATTACGTCAACGATCCATTCGATGCCTGGGTAACAATCATCATCATGGACGTGTGGCACTGGACCAGCCTCGTGGTGTTGTTGTGTTACGCGAGCCTTGTATCCATCCCCGATGCTTACTATCAGGCCGCGAGGATTGACGGAGCATCACGATTTTCAGTGTTCCGCTACATCCAGCTGCCAAAGATGAAACGCGTTCTGCTGATCGCCGTTCTGCTCCGTTTCATGGATAGTTTCATGATCTATACCGAACCGTTCGTGGTAACTGGTGGCGGGCCGGGCAATTCGACGACATTTCTGTCGATCGATCTGGTCAAGATGGCGCTGGGGCAGTTCGATCTTGGACCGGCGGCGGCCATGTCATTGATCTACTTTCTCATCATCCTGCTACTGTCATGGGTGTTCTACACCGTCATGACCAGCCACGATCAGGAGGTGTGAGATGAATGCCGTACAGGGAACTTCTGTAGGTAGTGCGCCTGCAATCATGCCGGTCTCAAACGCCGTCCGACAGAAATCGAGCAGACGCGAGACCTCACGCTTTGGCTGGCTGATACCGACAATCTACATTATACTGCTTCTGATCCCGATCTATTGGCTCATCAATATGAGCTTCAAGACCAATCAGGAAATCCTGACGTCGCTGACGCTGTTTCCGCATGAGCCGACACTGCAGAACTATCGCGCCATCTTCACCGACTCCGCCTGGTATTCGGGTTATATCAACTCGATCATCTATGTGGTCATGAACATGGTGATTTCGGTTTCAGTGGCGTTGCCAGCGGCCTATGCCTTCTCACGGTACCATTTCCTGGGCGACAAACACCTGTTCTTCTGGCTCCTGACCAACCGGATGGCGCCTCCGGCGGTGTTCGCCCTGCCGTTCTTCCAGCTCTATTCGGCATTTGGGCTCATCGATACACATATTGCGGTCGCACTGGCGCATTGCCTGTTCAACGTGCCGCTGGCGGTGTGGATTCTCGAAGGCTTCATGTCCGGCGTACCGAAAGAAATCGACGAGACAGCCTATATCGATGGCTATTCGTTTCCAAGATTCTTCGTGAAGATCTTCATGCCGCTGATCGCATCAGGTATCGGCGTGGCCGCCTTCTTCTGCTTCATGTTCTCTTGGGTGGAACTGCTGATTGCACGCACCCTCACAACCACGGACGCGAAGCCCATCGCCGCTACGATGACACGCACCGTATCGGCTGCCGGAATGGATTGGGGGCTCCTTGCTGCAGCCGGTGTTCTTACGCTGATACCCGGCGCGCTGGTGATCTGGTTTGTCCGAAATTACATCGCCAAGGGCTTCGCCCTGGGGAGGGTATGACATGTTTCATATGCCTGACTTCTCGTGGATGGCCTGGACCTGGCAGACCGCAGCTTTTTTCTGCAGTATCGCCGCTCTGCTCGTTGGCATGGGTATTTGGGAATATGCTTCCCCCGGAGGGGCACCCCGCAACGGTATTCTGGGGTTCGAGACGACGCGCGGCGACCGTTTGTTCATTTCGTTGCTCGGCAGCGCATTCATCAATCTGGCATGGCTTGGGCTGGTTGGTCCGAACCTATGGTGGGCTGTCGCCATTTCAGTGGTCTACGCCATTGGCGTATTCCGCTTTGTATAAGGAGTCCGAAGCGAAATACGTCCGCTTCATGCAGTAATGGGCTCGGGGGACATACCGCGCCCAAAAAGTCGATATGCACTCGCAAGCTTTGGGAGGATCAACATGCGACGGCATCTAATGACGACTACGGCACTCATCGTGCTGGCAATGACAGGCGCAGCTTCAGCGGGAATGGATGAGGCGAAGCAGTTTCTCGACAAGGAAATTGGCGACCTTTCATCCCTTCCGCGCGCAGATCAGGAAAAGGAAATGCAGTGGTTCATTGATGCGGCCAAGCCCTTCCAGGGCATGGACATCAAGGTTGTTTCCGAATCCCTGACCACCCATGACTATGAATCCAAGGTGCTGGCACCCGCATTTACAGCCATCACTGGCATCAAGGTCACGCACGACATCATTCAGGAAGGGGATGTCGTCGAAAAAATCCAGACACAGATGCAGACCGGCCAGAATCTTTATGACGGTTGGGTCAACGATTCCGATCTGATCGGCACACATTGGCGGTATCAACAGGTCCGCAATCTGACAGACTTCATGGCCAATGAAGGCAAGGACGTTACCAATCCGGGCCTCGATCTGGACGATTTCATCGGCAGCAAGTTCACCACCGCTCCGGACAAGAAGCTCTATCAGCTTCCCGACCAGCAGTTCGCGAACCTCTACTGGTTCCGTTACGACTGGTTCAACGATGAAAAGAACAAGGCCGACTTCAAAGCCAGATACGGTTATGACCTCGGCGTTCCCGTCAACTGGTCGGCATATGAGGATATTGCCGAGTTCTTCACCGGTCGCGAAGTCGACGCCAAGAAGGTCTACGGCCATATGGACTATGGCAAGAAGGACCCGTCACTCGGCTGGCGTTTTACCGATGCGTGGCTTTCCATGGCAGGTAATGGCGACAAGGGTTTGCCGAACGGCCTGCCGGTCGATGAATGGGGCATTAAGGTCGATGACCAGTCGCGCCCCGTCGGCTCGTGCGTAGCACGCGGTGGCGACACCAACGGACCAGCTTCGGTCTATGCCATCCAGAAATATCTCGACTGGATCAAGGCCTATGCTCCGGCGGAAGCCCAGGGCATGACTTTCTCCGAATCCGGCCCCGTCCCCTCACAGGGCAACATCGCCCAACAGATTTTCTGGTACACGGCTTTCACCGCCGATATGGCCAAGCCCGGCCTTCCGGTCGTGAATGAGGACGGAACACCCAAATGGCGCGTTGCCCCCTCCCCGCACGGCGTTTACTGGAAGGACGGCATGAAGCTTGGTTATCAGGACGTGGGTTCCTGGACCCTGATGAAGTCCACCCCGGATGATCGCGCCAAAGCCGCCTGGCTCTATGCGCAGTTTGTCACGTCCAAGACGGTCGATGTGAAAAAGAGCCATGTGGGGCTGACCTTCATCCGCGATTCAACGATACATCATCAAAGTTTCACGGATCGTGGACCGAAACTTGGCGGTCTGGTCGAGTTCTATCGGTCTCCAGCCCGCGTCCAGTGGTCGCCGACTGGCACCAACGTACCGGACTATCCAAAGCTGGCTCAGCTGTGGTGGCAGGCAATCGGCGATGCGTCCTCTGGCGCGAAAACAGCGCAGGAAGCGATGGATTCACTTTGCGCCGAACAGGAAAAAGTCCTCTCGCGTCTGGAACGTGCAGGGGTTCAGGGTGACATCGGACCGAAACTCGCCGAGGAACATGACATCGAATACTGGAACAAGGATGCCGTTTCCAAGGGCAACCTCGCTCCTCAATTGAAGATAGAGAATGAGAAAGAAAAACCAGTCACCGTCAACTACGACGAACTGGTCAAGAGCTGGCAGAAATAAAGCCAACGCAAGACTTCGTCGGTCGGCCTGCTGCGCCGACCGACAAATTGCTCGTTGGAATCACATTGCGTGCAGCGATAATGCAATGTGGTTTACTGCAGAAAGCCGTTCAGGACTGAGGGTAGCGACAATCCACTCCCGAGGCGTGCAGGTTTATTTGATACACTGAATTTCCGAAACTAATCTATTATCATTGATATACAGACCAAACCCGCATTATTTTAACATGTTGCCATACAGTATCCGCTGATATTGACAAGAAAAACTGCATGATATTCTATCCTACGACTGCGTTTTACCAACGCGGATCACCACAAAGGGAGGACAGAATGGATATCAGGCCGTCTATCTTTGCCTGGACTTTGACTTGCTCGCTGGTAGTATCCGGCGTTGCATTTTCGCAGGAATCTCGCACCAAAGTCATTTTGGACGCGGACATGGTCGAACTTTTTGACGATGGCACCGCAATGCTTCTGCTCGAGCGCGCTCCCAACATCGACCTACTCGGCGTGACTGTCGTGTCAGGAAACACCCCCATGCCAGCCGGGGTAGCTGCAGGCGTCCGGCAACTGGAAGCGCTGGGCTCCGAAGTTCCCATCTATGAAGGCAGCCGATACGGTATTCGCAACTGGCGAGGAAACAAAGCCGCCCCGGAAGTGCTGGCAGCCGAATTGCAAATCAGCCCCATTACCGGCTGGGGAGGCTATCTGCGACCGGATGCCGGCAACGAGATTGATGCCGATCCCGCGGCAAAATGGTCCGATGTTTACAAACACAAATATGGCGAAGCACCATCCTATAAACGGGTATATGGTCTGGATATTCCGGACCCGGATGGCAACAGGGACGCCGTCGATTTTCTCGTCGACACAGTCAATAAATATCCCGGTCAGGTCAAACTGGTAGCAATCGGACCGCTCACAAATATCGCACGCGCCATTCTCAAGGACCCGAGCTTTCCGTCGAAGGTCGCCGAAATCGTCTATATGGGCGGCGCATTCTATGTCCCCGGAAACTCGTCCGCATCGGCGGAGTTCAACTGGTGGGCCGACCCTGAAGCCGCCAAGATCAGTGTCCGGTCAAAATGGGGCGATCCAAATTCCAAAACTTTCAAGGCATATGGAAATCAGGTGATCTCGGGTCTGGAAGCCAATGAACATACGGGCGGAATGCCGGAAGACCTCTATCGGAAAATGGTAGACGGCAGCCTTCCGGGCATTCAGAAACTCTGGCTTGCCCGGGAAGAACGGATCAAGGCGGAAGGCGGAACCACATTCGGACCCGACAATGTGTGGGACCTATTTGCAGCCGCTTATGTCATCGACCCGTCGATTGTGCTCGCATGGAACAACGCTCCCCGCCCGAAGGATGGAACAGCCGCACCCGCCACCGGTGTTTATGTCGACGTGAATACGGAGATGGGGCTGGACTATGGTCGAAGCCTTGCATTCACCAACAATGACATTGGTGGCAACGCTGAAGCAAAGCCGGGACCAATAGGCACTCAGAAGGCCGCCATTCAGAACTACATCGATGAAGATAAGTTCTGGAAAGAGATCGTGGTCCCGCTGACAACCGGCACGAAGAAATAAACTCCACTCCAAACCCGGCGCGATGCGAAATATAAAGCGCCGGGTTGAAGCCTTTCACTGGCTTCAACGTACCCCTTTGATAGCGCGGTCAGCGAATACGCCGCAACAACCTCTCACGGTAGGTATCCACAATCACCGCGAGGATAATCACCGTACCGATAATGATCGGTTTGTAGTTATCACCGATGCCCAGCAGTTGCAGGCCGGTCGCCAGCACCTGCAGGATACAGGCACCAGCCAGCGTACCAACGATTGATCCCTTGCCACCGAAAAGACTTGTCCCGCCGATGATGACGGCTGCGATCGCGTTGAGTTCGTAGCCGACGCCCGCAATCGGGCTGCCGATGTTCAGGCGCAGAAGATAGACAATCGCAGCAATACCGGCAGTGACACCGGAAATGACAAACGCGGCGATCTTGTAGGCATCTGGATTGTGTCCAGACAGGCGCACCGCCTCGTCATTGGCGCCGACCGCGTAGATCATGCGCCCGAAAACGGTAAAACGCAGTACAAACCAGCCAACGGCGACCACAGCCACCGCGATCAGGAAAATCGACGGCAGGAAACCGCCGACAATCAGATTACCGAAATCGACAAAACCCTGCGGAAGCCCCGTGATGGTGGAATTGTTGGAGACCACACGTGCCGCACCAGCTGCGATATTCAGCATGCCCAACGTGACAATAAACGACGGGATTTTCCAGTAGGTCGACACCTTACCATTGATGAACCCGCAAAGCCCGCCAACGGCAATACATGCCAGAACAGCCAGCGGAACGGACAAGGCAGGCTCTAGACCGGAGGTCATAATAAGCGCACCCACAACCGTGCATAAGGCAAGCACCGAGCCAACGGAAAGGTCGATGCCGCCAGTTAGAATGACAAAGGTCATACCTGCCGCAAGGACCGTGTTGATCGCAATCTGAACGAAAATCTTCAACGCGTTGCCCGGCGTTGCGAAATAGGGCGCAGTGACGGAAAATACCAGCGTTATCAGGATCAACGCCAGGAATACGCCGGCATCACGCAACAGGAAGCGCTTCAGCTTCTGGCGATCGACGGCACCGGGGTGTTGAGCGGATGGAGAAGTGGGTTCCGTCATGCGTGAACATGCTCCTGATAAGCGAGCGAAAGAATACGCTCCTGGTCGAATTGCGACCGGTCCAGTTCCCCCACCAGTTTGCCGTTGGAGAAAACAATGATGCGGTGACACATGCCGATCAGTTCGGGCAGATCCGAGGAAATCATGATGATTGCCTTCTGGTTAGCGGCCAGCATCCACAAAAGTTGATAAATCTCGCGCCTGGCGCCGACATCGACCCCACGTGTCGGTTCATCGAGTATCAGTGTTGATGAGCCGCGAAACAGCCATTTTGCCAGAACCACCTTTTGCTGATTGCCGCCGGAGAGATTACGTACCGGCGTGTCGATGGATGCCGTCTTGACGCGTAACCGCTCGACCAACTCAGCCACCGCACTTTTCTCCACGCTACCGTCCAACAGACCGCCATGTGAGATTTTTTTCAGGTCGGTGATCGTGGCGTTGACATAAACAGGCATGTCAAGCAGCAGCCCCTGGCTCTTGCGATCCTCGGTCAAGAAGCCAAGGCCGTTGCGCACCGCATCGCGCGGATCACGGATATTCACCGGCCTTCCATCTATATCAATTTCCCCTGCCGATCTTGGATCGGCGCCGAAGATTGCGCGCATCACCTCTGTACGGCCTGACCCGACCAGACCGGCGACGCCAAGAATTTCTCCATGGCGCACCGAGAACGAAACAGGCGGGGCGCCGTTGTTGCGCTTCACATCCCTCACCGCCAAGGCGACGGTACTAGGCTTGATATCCGCGTTGAAGCTGTACTCATCTGCAATGTCGCGGCCGATCATCATGCGTACCAAATCCGGCACGCTCAACCCCTGCAGATCGCGCGTCTCGACCAGCCTGCCATTGCGCAAAACCGTCACGCGGTCGCCAATCTCAAAAACCTCGTGCAGACGGTGGGAGATGTAGATGATCGTGACACCTTTCGCCTTCAGACGCTTGATGATCGCAAACAACCGCTCGATTTCCGGCGGCGTCAATGTCGCCGTCGGCTCGTCCAGAACCAGTAGTTTGCTGTCATAACCAAGCGCTTTGGCGATCTCGACCAACTGCATTTGCGCAACGCCCAGCTCCGAGACAGGCACACGTGGATCGACCGCCAAGCCTACCTCTGCCAAAAGCTCTTCGGCGCGGCGGTTCAGTGTCGCCCGATCCATGATCCCGAAGCGCCTCGGAAGGCTTTCCAGCATCAGGTTCTCGGCAATGGAAAGATGCGACAGCAGATTGAGTTCCTGATGAACGATGCGAATACCCTGAACCTGCGCATCATGCGGGGTCTTTGGCTTGTAGGGCTGGCCGTTCAGAAAAATCTCGCCCATGTCGGGCTGATATATGCCAGCGAGAAGTTTGATGAGGGTCGACTTACCGGCGCCGTTTTCGCCCAGAATGATATGCGTCTCGCCACGCTGCAGCTCCAGCGTGATACCGTTCAATGCAACCACACCCGGAAAGGTCTTGCCGACATTTTCCAATCTTAAAATGGCGTCGGCTGACTGCATGTCTGTTCCTGCCTGCCGGGTGAATAGGAGAGGCGCTACTCGCGCCGCCCCAGAATTGGCAATACTTCAGAAATTTCGGGTTCAAAGATCTTGGGCGGTGATCAGTTTGATATCCGTCTTGACCCAGCCGGAAAATTTCTCGCCCGCCAATTCCTTAAGGCCGTAATCAATGCCCATGGCCGCCATCTGCGCACCGAACTGATCGACGGTGGCAAGCATCTTGCCATCCTTGATCAAAGGCTGGACAGCAGGAATGTTGTCGAAGCCCACGACCTTGATCTGCCCCGATTTTCCAGCAGCATCCAGCGCCTTTACGACGCCGAGCGCCATGGAGTCGTTGGCTGCCATCACACCTTGAATGTCCTGATACTGGGTCAGGAAATTGGTCATCAGCGTGTTGGCTTCTTCCGTCTCCCAATGTGCAGTCTTGGAATCGAGCAGTGTCAGGCCGCCTTCAGCCACGGCGTCGTCAAACCCCTTCTTGCGCTCCTTGGCGTTGTCTGCTTCCGGATTGCCTTCAAGGATAACCACCTTGCCGCCCTTGCCGAGTTCCTTGGCAAGCGCCATACCGGCAAGCTTTGCACCCTCGCGATTGTCCGGACCAAAGAAGGCAAGATCGACACCAGCCTGCTTTTTCGCCACTTCATCGAGCGCCACGTCAATGTTGATGACTTTGATGCCAGCTTCCAGAGCCTTTTTAACCGGCGTTACCATGGCCTTGGAATCCGCCGGAGCGAGCACGATCACGTTGAACTGCTGCGTGATGAAGTTCTCAACCGCGTCGACCTGGGCGGCGAAATCACGCTCGTCCTTCATGCCGACAGCAGCAAAAGAGAACTTGTCGGTGTTTTTGGCAGCATAGTCCTCGGCACCTGCCTGCATCTGCTTGAAGAACTCGTTGGCGAGCGACTTCATGACCAGACCCACTTTGGGCTTGTCCGCTGCAAATGATGGCAAGGACGGTAGAAGCAGAGCACCCGCACCCAGTGCGCTCGATGTTATAAACTCGCGTCGTGAAATTGAAACCCGACCCAGTCCTGTAATAATTGAACTTCTAGTCATGAATTCCTCCCCTCACTTCAGTAAAAATCTGCAGTGTTACTGTAGCGTAGTGCTGTCGATAGAATACTGTCAAGACGGCAAGATGGAGGGAGACGTTCACGGTTTCCGACCAGCATGACGGAAACCGTGTGATATGGGCTGGATCGTGATCCGACGGGATTGGATCGTTGACATCTGATCCTATGGGCTGTCAGGCAAGGCGCCCATACTGGCGCAGCACAGCGCGAAGACGTTCACGATCAATGGCCTGAACCAGCAGCCGGTCATAGCATGTACCGCCCATATCTTCAGCTGCCAGCATCGCATTGATCACAGCCTCTTCCACACTGTCGACCGCTGCCAGATAAACAGGATCAAGCGGTTCGTCATTCACCATCTCCACTTCCAGAAAGGGTGCGGAGCGGTGCTGCATCGGGCGTTGATTGGCTGTTGAGAAGGCGAGAAAAATATCGCCCGAATTATTGCCACCCGGCGTTCCGTTGCGCCCGATGCCGATTGCAGCACGACGCGCCAGCCGCTGCAACTGATGCGGCATCAGCGGCAGATCGGTCGCCAGTACCACGATGATTGAGCCGCGCTCCTGCAACTGGCTTTGCGGGGTGCCATCGCGCATATGCTGGCCGACCGGAACACCAGCAATCGTCAGCCAGTCGCGCTGACCATGATTGGCCTGTACCAGCGCGCCAATCGTGAAGCTGCGGCCACCGAACTCCACGACGCGCGAGGCTGTACCCGTACCGCCCTTGAAGCCATAGGTAATCATCCCCGTGCCGCCACCGCAATTGCCCTCCTGTACCGGGCCGGAGGCAACACTGTCGAGCGCCTTGCGCACATCGGTTTCCGTGACTGGAAAGCCGTTGATGTCGTTCAATGCGCCATCATACGTTTCGGCGATGACCGGCATAATCCAGAGAAAATCATCAGTCTGGTAGGTCGAGGCATAGCGGTCCACCATCCAGCGTGTGGTAGCGTGATGGGCCATGCCGATGCCATGCGTATTGGTGATGACCACGGGACCGAGAAAATAGCCGCCATCGGCGATCCAGTGCGTGCCCGTCATTTCGCCATTGCCATTGAAGCGATGAACACCGGCATAAACGGGAACCGGCGTTTCTGACTGCATATGCGGCAGAATGGCGGTCACGCCGCTACGCACTGGACGCTTGCGACCTGGGCGCGGTTCGTTCTCGATGATCGTCTGAAAGCCGACGCCGACGCCGTCGACATCGGTGATCGCATTATTTGGGCCGGTACGCCCGGTAAAAGGAATGCCGAGGTCACGGCCACGCGGTTTACGAATAGGTGTCTGTGAAGTCATATTATTTCTGCCGAGAACGAAGATAGAGGCCGAGCGAAGCCACGACAAAAGAGAAAGTCAGCATCATGACGGCGATCGCATTGATTTCCGGTTTAATGCCGCGTCGTAGCATGGCGAAGATGAACATCGGCAGGGTCGTAACATCAACGCCTGCGATGAAATAGGTGATGACGAGGTCATCCATGGAAATAATGAAGGCAAGCAACGCTCCACCGAGGATGCCCGGCATGAGCTGCGGCATGACGACCTTGCGGAACGTGGTCCATTCATTGGCGCCCAGATCTGCCGATGCATGTTCCAGCGTGCGGTCCATACCGGCCAGCCGGGCCGAAACCACGATGAAGACATAAGAGATCAGAAACGTGCATTGCCCGATGATGATCGTCGTCAGTCCCAGATGAATACCCGCATTGACGAAGAAGATCAGCAGCGCAATGCCCAGCACGATATCCGGCATCAGCATCGGCATGAAAAGCGTCACCTGATAGAAGCGCTTTCCCAGAAAATTGTAGCGATGCATGGCCAGCGCCAATGCGGTTCCGAGAACGGTCGAGATGAGCGTCGTTGAAATCGCGATTTTCAGGCTGTTGAACACGGCGGCCACAAGCTGGTCGGTCGATTCAATATAGAGCGCGCTTTCGGAAACGCCTGTCTTGAAGCCCAACACCTGCGCATACCAGTCGGTGGTAAAGCCGCTCCACACCATCATGTTCACCGGATTGGAGTTGAACGAATAGACGATGATGAGTGCAAGCGGGATATAGATGAAGGCGAAGAACAAGGCGACGTAGAGCAGCAATCCGCCATTGAAGAGAGAACGGGCGATTTTCATGAGTATCTCCCCTTACCGCGATAGCGCTTCGGCGGCATTACGCCGATTGGTCAAAAGCACATAGAACAAGAGCAGCATCAGCATGACGGCCATCACCATCATGGCGAGCGCCGACCCGAACGGCCAATTGCGCGCCGAGAGAAACTGCCCTTCGATGAGATTGCCAAGCATCATCACCTTGGCACCGCCGAGTACGGCAGGCACAACGAAATTTCCAAGCGACGGAATGAAGACAATCACCGAACCGGCGGCAATGCCGGGCGCAGTTAGCGGCAGGACAATCCGGAAGAATGTCCGCACCGGACCCGCCCCTAGATCGAGCGACGCCTGCACCAAACGCCAGTCCAGCTTTTCGATGCTGGCATAGACCGGCATGAACATAAAAGGCAGGAATACATAGACCATGCCCAGCACGATGGCCCCGTCGGTATAGATCATATCCAGCGGGCGCGAAATGATACCGAGCGACATCAGCGTTTCATTGATGAGACCTGTCGGGCGCAAGATCATCACCCAGACGAACAACCGCACGATCAGGCTGGCGAAGAACGGCAGAGTAATGAGGAAAATGCAGAAATTCTTCCAGCGGTCAGGAAGCCTGCTGATGTAGAATGCAGCAGGATAAGCGACCAGTAAGGCGGCAATGACCGTCACGATGGCGATCCGTACCGAGCGAAAGAAAATCGAGAGGTAGATGGGGTCGTATTCCTCGAATGCCGGGTCGGCAAAGCCCAGAATGCGCCCGAAATTATGGGGATAGAACTCCCATTCGACCCCGCCATACAGACCAGGCGCGAGAAAGCTCGTCACTACCATAATTCCGAGCGGAACGGCGAAGAAGACGATCAGGAACAGTGTCGCCGGCCCAAGTAGAACCGTCAGTTGCATGCGGCGCAGGGCAGCGAGATTCATCACGCACCCTCCGCTTCACACAGAAGGTGGACCGTAGCCGGATCGTAATACCAGCGCGCAGCTTGCCCCGGTTGAAGATCATTGACCGAGTTTCTGTCCACCGCTGGAATCTGCGCCATCAGCTTGCGCCCGGAAGCGAGACGCCCAAGCAGTTCGAAGGACGAACCGACAAATACAATCTGGTCGAGCGTGACATCAAGCGCGCCATGTCTTTCATTGCGCGCGACAAGCGAGAAATTTTCCGGCCTCAGAAGTGCTGTGCCCCTGCCGTTGGCTTTGCTGTCACCGTCGTAATGCAGCACCGTCCCGTCCCCCAGCACGAAGCCGTTGGCGTCGGCTTGCCCTTCCAGCAGATTGCTGGCACCAACGAAATTGGCGACGAAGGCATTGACCGGGCGATCATACACAATACGCGGTGCATCCAACTGCTGGATGCGCCCATTGGAGAGCACTGCCACGCGATCCGACATGGTCAACGCTTCCTGCTGATCGTGGGTGACGAAGATGAAGGTAATGCCCAATTCGTGCTGCAAGGTCTTCAACTCGAACTGCATCGCCTCGCGTAGGTTCTTGTCGAGCGCGGACAGCGGCTCATCCAGCAGCAGAACTTTTGGCCGCGCCACAATGGCCCGGGCCAAAGCGACACGCTGCTGCTGACCGCCGGAGAGCTGCCGTGGCAGGCGAGCTTCCATACCGGCTAGCCCTACCATCTGCAAAACAGCCCTGACACGCTCCGTGCGCTCGGCCTTGCCGACACCGGCGACTTCCAGCGCATATCCCGCGTTTTGCCCCACGCTCATATGCGGAAACAGCGCATAGTTCTGAAAGACAGTATTGACTGGACGCCGATAAGGCGGACGGTCCGTCATATCGACGCCGTCGATTTCGATCCGTCCGCTATCCAAGGCAGCGAATCCGCTGATTGCCTGTAGCAAAGTCGTTTTGCCACAGCCTGACGGACCCAGCAATGTGATGAACTCATTACGACCGATATCCAGATCAATACCGTCCAGTGCCTTGACCTCACCGCCCTCCGGACTGGCAAAAGTCTTGGCGGCTGAAACCAGCCGCACAATTGCATCGCGCATTTTTCGTTCCCCGAAATGTTATCTAATTAACTCTTGCGTGATTTGGTTATGTTGATACCATATTCAGGTACAAGTCAACGCCTCGAAGACCCATCCTTTCCGTCACCAGCGATAAGCGGAAAAGGCGGCGGCCTTTGAGAAAAATGTGACAAACGACAAGGGGAACTACAATGACAACCTTCAAGGGTGCCGTTCAGCGCCTCGGGCTGATTGCGCTTACAGTCATGGGCATATCTACCGGTAAAAGCTTCGCAGACGAGCTGAACATCTATAACTGGGGCGAATATATCAATCCCGCCGTTCTTCAGAAGTTCGAGGAAGAGACCAAGATCAAGGTTAACCTTTCCACCTATTCCTCTAATGAAGAAATGCTGGCCAAGATCCAGGGCGGCGCCAGCGGCTACGACATCGTGTTTCCGTCCGTGCATATGCAGGACATTATGGCCAAGCTCGATCTTCTGGCCAAGACCGACATCAACACCTATGAGGGCTTCAAGAATATCGATCCGAAGTTCCTTCGCGCCAAAAGCGACCCCAAGGGCGAATATTGCCTGCCCTATGCCTTCGGAACTGTCGGCATTCTCTATAACCGGCGCGTGCTCGGCAAGGATATAACCGGCTGGAAAGACCTGCTGGCGACGGTCAAGGAAAAGGGGCTCAAGATTACCCTTCTCGACGATATGCGCGAAGTGCTGAGCGTTGGCCTCATCCTCAACGGCAATTCCGTGAACTCGACCGACCCGGCGCAGCTTCAAAAAGCCGCCGATACAGTGATCGAGATGAAGCCTTATGTGGCCGCTTTCACCTATGATTCCCGACCGATGGTCGGCGCAGGCGATGTTGCCGCCGCGCATTTCTTCGTCGGCAGCATGATCGACGTCTTCGGCAATCCGAAAGACCTCGGCTATGTGATCCCAGAAGAAGGGGGCACCATGTATCAGGAAGATATGTGCGTCCTCAAAACGGCCCCGAACAAGGATAATGCCGTTAAGTTCATGCAGTTCTACACACGGCCTGAAATTGCCGCGCTCAATGTTGCCCAACAGACCAACGGTACGCCCAACGTGCCTGCCCGCCAGCTGACGCTAGACAATATCAAGAGCAGCACGGAAATAAACCCGACCGACGAAACGATGAAGCGGCTACAGATCTTCGAAGATCTGGGTTCCGGCGTTCGCCAGCTCGACCGTGTCTGGACAAAGGTAAAAACGGCACAATAAGCTGTTGTGCCACCCCCAGTCGCAGCAATAGCGACTGGGGCACACCGTGAAAATGTGAGACCTTTTCGGACAGGGTGCACTCAAAAGCAAATAGATCGAGCGGTTCAGATAATTCAATTCTACGGGGAGCCGCTCTGGTGCTCACGGGAGGGGTAAGATTTGGCTAAAGACATCCTCGCACGCCTGCAAAGTGCCGAGTTACGTAAATCCAAGGCCGATAAGCTGATTGCCAGCTTTATTGAGCGCAACATTGCCGATCTTCCATTTGAGACTGCTAAGTCCATTGCCGAACGGCTTGGCATCTCTCAGATGACGGTGGGCCGTTACCTGCGGCGGCTCGGCTTTGATGGACTTGAAGAGATGAAAACGGCGCTCAGGCGCGGCCGTTCCAACCCGGCTTGGCAGGTTAAGGGGCCAGTTGCCCGACTGCAGCAGGATTTTCGCGAAGGCAAATTGCTCGCCGGTCTGGTGCAGCAGCAGATCGAGAATCTCGGCACCGTCTACGAGCTGACCACCCGTCCGGAATGGCAGCAAACCATCGACGCGCTGATAGACGCGCGCGAAGTCTATGTCGCCGCCTATCAGAATGTACGCGGCATTGCGCAATATTTTGCATCGCAGCTTTCCTATTCACGTCCCGGCGTCTCCTTCGTGGACGGGCTGAACGGCACCTATGCTGAACTTCTGGATGGCTCCGTCCAAAACCGTGTGCTGTTTCTGCACGATGTACGCCGCTTCGCCTCCAAGGCGCGCCCTCTGGCGGTCGAAGCGCGCCGTGTCGGCGTGAAGGTGATCCTGCTAACAGACGAATTCTGCTCTTGGGCAAATGAAGTCGCCGACATCGCGCTCATCGTTCCCGGCTCTCACGGTCCGCTCTGGGACGGCGCGGCGACGATGACGGCGATCATGGACCTCATGCTTTCGCATATCATTGTTCTGCTCGGCAGTGCAGTCGACGAACGGGTGCAAAGTCTGACCCGCTTGCAGGATATTTTCGGTGACTTTGAAAGTTAGAGCGGCCCAGTTAAAATGGGGGCGCTGAAACCGCTCTAAATATTAGTTTTATCGCCACGGAATATTCGCCTTCCACCAGGCTGCAGACGATCATCAGATGTGCTGGATGGGACAGTGTCTTTAGTAGGTCTGCCCACTTCACCCCGCGCGCATGGAAAGCTCTGCTGGAGATAGCACGGCCATCATCATTGCCGTTATGTCTTCGGTCATTCCCATACAGCTCCTTCCAATGCATCCAGTGGAAACTTCAGGTAGCGTTTGCCGTTGGCCTCCGGTTCAGGGAGGCGCCCACCGCGTATGTTCACTTGCAGCGCATGCAGGATGAGTTTCGGCATCGGCAACGTCTTGTCCCGCTTGGTTCGTAAGGTAACGAAGGTCTCTTCCGTCATGTCGGCAAGGTGCGAGTTGAGCTTTCTCTGCTCCGCCACGGTGCTTTCCCAACGCGGTGCCCGGCCACCCGGCAGGTAATCATGTCCGGTGAACAGCCGTGTCTCGTCGGGAAGTGCGAGGATTTCCTGGATCGACTTCCACAAAACTCTCGCGTCGCCGCCAGGAAAATCTGCGCGTGCCGTACCGCCGTCTGGCATAAAGAGTGTGTCATGCACAAACGCGGAGTCACCGACAACGTAAGTGATTGAGGCGAGCGTATGCCCCGGCGAAAACATGACCCTGGCATTGATGGAGCCGATCTTGAACGTCTCGCCACTGGCAAACAGCCGATCCCATTGCGAGCCATCGGTAGCAAGCTCGGGCCAATTATAAATCCCCTTCCAAAGCTTCTGGACGTCGATTACATGCTCGCCTATCGCTGTTTTTGCACCGGTTCTCTCCTTCAGATACTGGGCTGCAGAAAAATGATCCGCATGTGGATGGGTGTCGAGAATCCATTCGACAGTCATGCTGTTGTCGCGAACGTAATCAAGAATTGCGTCGGCATTGATCGTCGCCGTCGACCCCGACTTTTCAACAAAGTCGAGAACGGGATCCACTATTGCGCACATAGCAGTTGCCGGATCGGACACTACGTATTGAACGCTCGAGGTTCGCTTATCGAAAAATCCTTTTACCTGCGGGCGACTGTCAGCAAAGCGTCTAAGCCAAGCTGTAGCAGCACTGGTATCAAAGCCGTGTTGGCGTCCGAACGATATCACTTCCTCGACAGACATGCGTTCGTCTAATACCTCGCCGATAAGATGAAGGCTAAGCGAGCGCATACCCGTCTTGCAATGGGCGAGCACCGGACCTTCAGACTTTCTGATTGCCGCCTGAAACGCACGCACGTCAGCTTCAGTGATCGAGTTCAAGGTGACGGGAATGAAAGCATAGGAAAGATGGCATTGATTGGCTGAATCGCATTCGACCTGGTTTCCAGGCTGGTCTGTATCCTCGCCGTCAAGACGGTTGTTGATCAGCGTTTTAAAGCCGCTGCGATGCAGTAAACTGAGCTCGTTCCGATTTAGCTGCGAAGATACCGATAGCTTCTCGGATATTGTGGTGATGGGCATTTTTGCCTCCGATACACATCATTATATAATATATAATAATATATATTGTTTGCTTTTCAAGCGTTCAGTGAAATTTTCCGAAGGCCAGAACACGACTCTGGGAGTCTGCGAAGGAATCGCCTCAACGGCCAGCTTAACTATGAGCGTTGCATCCGCCGCCGATGGAACGACACAAATACTGGTTGCTGGCGATACGCATATTGTGACGGCCAGCGCGCTGGCAATGGCACTCACTGTGGTCATCGGTGACTTGGTCCGCACTGCAATCTGATGGTCTCTGTTAGTTTTTGGTAGCAAGTTGCTTGAAGGGGATTGATCATAGTCAGCGTAAGGCAAGACAATGCGCTCTATAATCTGTTCATTCTGCATGCTGGGGAAATGTTAGTAATGCGACTTTCGATTGAAGATCGAACAAAAACAATCCTTTTAGTTTTGGCCTTCTGCGGGCTTGTGATCGGGCTCGGCTTGCACTTCTTCGGCTACTCATACGGCGCGCGGCTAACGTGGACTATCGCCACCCTGCCTGTGCTGGCGGCTTTGCTCGTCGAAATTCTCCGGAGTTTAGGGCGGAAGGAGTTCGGGCTGGATATCGTCGCGGCGATGTCAATGTCGGCAGCGCTGGCATTTGGGGAAATGCTGGCGGCTTCAATTGTTGCCCTCATGTACACCGGCGGAGCCTTTCTTGAGAGTTTTGCTGAAGGACGAGCGCGTCGTGAGATGCATGCTTTGCTGTCTCGTGCCCCGCGAACGACAATGCGTTATATCGATGATCATCTCGAAGAGACTGCCGTTGATACTGTTCGTCCCGGTGACCGACTGCTGATCCGTCAAGGGGATGTCATTCCTGTCGACGGAAGTATCGCCTCCTTAAAAGCCTTCGTAAACACGTCCGCGCTCACCGGAGAGTCGCTTCCGGTCTCGCTTGCGTCGGGAGCCCATGTGTTGAGCGGATCAACCAATGCTGGCGATGCTTTCGATATTGTTGCCAGACACGAAGCGAAAAATAGCACTTATGCTGGCATAGTTCGCCTCGTAGAAGAGGCCCAGCGTTCGAAGGCTCCTATGTCGAGACTGGCGGATCAGTGGTCTGTCGGCTTTCTGATCGTGACTGTCATGATCGCCTTCACTGCATGGTGGTTCACGGGAGACCCGATAAGGTCGGTAGCCGTTCTCGTCGTGGCGACACCGTGTCCTCTCATCCTGGCGGTGCCCGTCGCTCTTGTTGCTGGACTGTCGCGCTCAGCTCATTTCGGGGTGTTGGTGAAGGGCGCGGGTCCACTGGAGAATATGGCTCGCATCAATACGCTGGTGCTGGACAAGACCGGCACACTGACCGACGGCCGGCCACAGATCACCTCAATCTACCTTGAGCCAGGATTCAGCGAAAACGAGGTATTGCGGTTCGCTGCCTCCCTTGATCAGGTGTCGAAGCATCCGATGGCACAGGCTCTTGTATTGGCAGCTCAAGGACGCGGTTTAGATCTTGTATTGCCGACGGACGTTAGCGAACTGGCAGGGGACGGAGTGGCTGGCCGGGTTGATGGTAGAAGCGTTATTGTCGGCGGACATAGCTTCGTTGAGAGACAAGCCAACGCAAAGCCGATCGAAATCCCTCGTACAGAAGCTGGGGCAGCCGTGGTTGCAGTCGCAATAGACGACGGTATTGCAGGCTATATCGTCATGGCCGATCCGTTGCGCGGCGATGTGGTCGATACGTTACGCGGTTTACGCAAGGACGGCGTAAGGCGAATAGTGCTAGCAACGGGCGACCGCGCAGCGGTAGCTAAACGCATAGCCAAAGGATTGGGGCTTGATGCCATTTACTCCGAACTTTCGCCCGATCAGAAGGTGCTGACCGTACTTAGTGAGCGCAAGAATGGCCCCGTCATGATGGTGGGAGATGGCGTCAACGATGCACCTGCGCTTGCAGCGGCAGATGTCGGCATTGCTATGGGTGCCAGAGGAGCGGCTGCGTCGGCTGAGGCCGCCGACGTCGTTCTTCTTGTTGACAGGATAGACAGGCTTCGCACCGGGATAGAGATCGCGAAGCAGTCGAGACGTATTGCTATCGAAAGTGTTGTGGTGGGTATCGGCCTTTCGGTTATCGCCATGATAGCGGCAGCGTTCGGTTATCTGTTACCTGTCCAAGGTGCATTGCTCCAAGAGGTGATTGATGTTGCGGTTATCCTCAATGCGCTTCGGGCGTTGAGAATCTCACCAACCATCGGCTGAACAACGTCGCAGTATACCAGAATATGAAAATGGCGAATAAACTGCCGACCGCCTCACGTGGTATCACGCCTCTCTGAACCGCCATGACTGCGTGCGCTTCAAAAGAAACCGTGACACCGCGAAATAGGCCAGGCGGGCAATCACATTGGTATAGAATATCATCATGCCCATCGCCGCGGCCGGGGCCACATCTCCTGCATCATCCATGTTGAGAACGGCAATCGAAGCAAGTGCAGTATGTGCCGAGTAGAGAAATACTACCGCCGATACGGTGGTCATGGCATTGACGAACAGATAGAGTGAGACATCAAGAATGGCAGGCAGGCAGACCGGCACAGTCACTCGGGCGAACAGTTTATAGAATGGCTGTTTCAGTGAAGCCGATACGGCTTCAAACTCTGAATCCATCTGCTTCAATGCCGTGAGTGCTGTGAGATGCGCGACGCTATAAAAATGCGTTACCGTGCAGATGACAAGTATGGCCATGGTTCCATAAATGCCATGAAGCGGATTAGCCGGATTGTTGAAGAAGAAGATGTAGGACAAGCCCAGCACCATGCCCGGCACAGCCATTGGCAGCATCGCCAGAAACTGGAACAGCATCCGCCCCTTGAAAAAGCCATCCGTTTTTTCTACGGCATATGCGCCGACGAATACAATGATTGTACCAATGATCGCCGTCAGGAAGGCAAGCTGGATCGAGTTGGCATAGGCCGCCCACCCTCCACCATCCATGCGGCTGAAGTCGAAGTTGCGTAGGCTCAACGTCATGTCGTAGGGCCAGAAATTGACGACGGCTGCCAATTGGCACACAGCCATCAAACCGACGATGAAAATGGCGATCAGAGTGCAATAGAGAAGGCTCAGATTGTCGGCAACCGGCTTCTTCTTCGGCACCAGCGGTACGGCACGGGCAGACAGAAGGGCGACCTGTTTGCGCTGGATGGCACGATCGACAACAAAGGCGACGATGGCCGGAAACAGCAACATGACCGATACCACCGCACCAATCTCGAAATTCTGTTGGCCGATGACCTGTTTGTATATGTCGACGGCCAGCACATTGAATTGCCCCCCGATGACCTTGGGCAGGCCGAAGTCGGTAATCACCAGATTGAATACAACGAAAGCAGCCGAGATCAGACCATAGCGGGCTCCCGGAACGGTTACGGTCCAGAATGTGCGCCATTTTGAAGTGCGCAGAGCTTCCGCCGCTTCATAATGGCGGGCATCAGAGACGGCGAGCGCCGTCGATATGATCATTAATGCGTGTGGAAAGGTAAAGAATACAGACCCGAGCACAATCCCCAATGGTCCATAGATGGGTACGCCAAAAAGCAGTTCCCTCAATATGCCCTGATTACCGAACAGGTAGATGAGCCCGATCCCCGGCAACAATGACGGAACAAGAATTGGCATGACCGCGATCAGCTTGAAGAGCCCCTTGAACCGCATCTGCGAACGGTTGAGCGCATAGGCGAAACCGAAGGCGAGCGTCACAGTCAGGATCATGCTGGCGACCGCAATCAGAAAAGAGTTCTTGATCGATAGAAACAGCGTTGGCGATGAAAAATAGGTCCGGTAGTTTTCGAGGCCTCTTATCTGCGACGGAACCAGCATGACGCGCCGGAAAGTATTGGAATCCATCTCCTGCCAGGCTTCACCTTGATGCGGCGTCGAACCGATCAGGAAGCGCGCATCCGGTGTCAGACCGCGCATCCGGTAATGTTCCGGCCCACGGAAGCTGAAGTCCGGAAACAGATCCGTTGGCGACAACCGACCGCTATTGGATGTAGCGAGGTCATCGGGCTTGAGGACGTCAAGCGCTTCATTCAGCGCGGAAAGCGTTTGAGGGTCTTGCCAGTTTCCTTTTCCATCGCCGACCTGAACTTCAAAATTGCCGAGCTGAAACTGGTAACTGTTGAAAGACTTGGTCAGCATGACGTAAAGCGGCGCGGCCAGTGTCATGAGAAGATAGAGACCGATCACCAGCATCATGCCGCGCTTGATCCAGTCATCCGTGCTGACTTTACGGAACAGAGCTTTTCGTGAAGCGGCTGGCATGGCCAGATGATCGCTGACTGTGCTCATTTATTGCGCCCTCTTGCCGAAGACCAGCATACGGCTCTTGGGGAGCTGAACCAGGATAGACATGCCTTCGGCCAGCCGGAGACGCCGCTCGGCATTGACGGAAAAATCTGCAATCAAAGGCTGGTTCTGAAGATCGGGACTGCGCATATGCGTGCGCCAGAACGATCCCAGGAACTCCATGGATTCGATCTGCACCTCGATCAGGTTCTCGCCATTTTCGGCAAAAGACCGATCGTCGATCAAACGACCGTGGGGGACGATGTCGTTGGGACGAATGACTGCGACCGCTTCAGAACCGGCGGGCAGATCGTGATCATGACAGTGGAGAGAAAACCGCCCTAATCCGACCGCGCCTTCATTGCCGACCACAACCGGATACTTGTTGGTTTCGCCGATGAAGTCGGCCACAAACAGCGTATTTGGCTGGCGGTAAACCTCCAGCGGCGTTCCGATCTGTTCGATTGCGCCGCCGTTCATCACGACAATGCGGTCAGCGGTCGCGAGTGCTTCTTCCTGATCATGGGTGACCATGATCGTGGTGACGCCGAGCTTGCGCTGCAGTTCCTTTATTTCATGCCGCAGATGAACCCGAACCTTGGCATCGAGCGCCGAAAGCGGCTCGTCCAGCAGAAGAAGACCCGGCGAGATTGCAATGGCGCGCGCCAGAGCGACACGCTGTTGCTGGCCGCCCGAAAGCTGGGCGGGATATTTGCGCGCCTGATCAGCCAGACCGATCAGCTCAAGCAATTCTTCAACGCGTGCCTTGATCTCGGCGCGCGGACGCTTCCAGTTTTCCAGCCCGAAGGCGATATTCTTCTCGATCGTCAGATTGGGGAACAAGGCATAGGACTGGAATACGATGCCGTAATCCCGTTGTGAGGGAGGCAGGACGGAAATATCCCGCCCCGCCTGCCGAATGCTGCCGCGCGTTTGCAGATCCAATCCGGCAATTGCCCGCAGAAGTGTGGTCTTGCCGCATCCGGAAGGGCCGAGAAAGCAGATGAACTCACCTTCGCCTATTTCAAGATTGATGTCTTTCAGAGCCTGAAAGTCCCCAAAATTTTTCCATAGGCCTTCAATCTGAAGGTAATCCTTGCGAACTGGATGTGCGGGAGCGGCTGAATATAACGTGTCGTTAAACGGCGCGGACTCCGAAGCGGTATCGTTGTTCACACTTAAATTCCTCTGGATGAGCATATGTTTCTCCCATGCGGATCTGGCAGTACACGGTTTACGCCGCGGCAAAGCATTGAGCTGGCTTCACGTATTGCGCGGCGCAAATCGACTTTCGTTTCTGCAGAAAGTGCTTCAGCCTTTGGATTCGGACTTGGAATCGTAGCGTTTCGTCCACTCATCCAGAATTGCCTTCCGATTATTGGCGGCCCATTCCAGATTGTTATCGATCATCTTGGATTTGAGATCGGACGGAATATACTCCACCGGCTTGGCGACGCCTGGTAGGGCCACCACAGCGAAACTCTGGTTGAGAGCTTCCATCGCATTGGTGGTCAGCGTCCAGTCCATGAGAGTCTGGGCAGCTTCCAGATTGGGTGTACCTGCCATGATCGCTACCGCTTCCGACTCCCAGCCGGACCCTTCCTCGGGGAAAATGATATCGATCGGCGCGCCCGCCTTCTTGACCTGCGATGCAGGGAATTCAAACGAAATACCAATCGGTATTTCGCCGGCTCCTGCCATCTTGCACGGCTTGGAACCGGAATGGGTATAATTGGCAATATTGGCGTGAAGGGCGTCCATAAAACTCCACCCATTCTTCTCGCCGAACATTTGCAGCCAGGACGATACATCAAGGAAGCCGGTTCCCGATGAAGCAGGGTTCGGCATCACCACGTGCCCCTTATATTCCGGCTTGGTCAGGTCCGCCCAGCTCTTTGGCGGCTTCAGTCCAAGCTTTTCCGCTTCAACCGTATTGAAGCAGACGGCGGCGACATAGGCATCGAGCCCGATCCAACTCGTCGGGCGATCCTTGTCCACGAAACGCGGATCAAGCTTGTCGACCTCCTTCGGCGTATAAGGCTCCAGCATTCCTTCGCTTTTCAGAACCAGCAATGACGTGGCAGCAATCCCCCAGATGATATCGGCCTTGGGATTGTTTTTTTCCGCCAGCAACTTGGCGGTCATCACACCGGTGGAATCGCGCACCCAGTTGATCTTGATATCCGGATGGTCCTTGTTGAAAGCGTCGGCGAAACGCTGCAGATCGACAGCCTCGAACGCAGTATAGACCGTCAGTTCCGACTGTTGAGCCTGCGCGCCGTAGGGCAAGCTCAGGGCAGTCACGAGCGATAATATGAAAGCACCTTGTTTCAACATGTGAAATTTCCCCATTTTCAGCCTTTGGCGGCTTGGTTTTATGTTCCCTGTCTGATGGATCTCAGACTTTTCCTCTTTTTGAGCAGTATAGTGTGGAGTCAGGTTGAATAAGTAAAATCTATTTATCTTATGAATTCCAAGGCAGAACTTATACCAAAGTCCGTTGAGTGAAACTCATTGGACTTTGGTTAAGCCCGAGTGGCGATTAAACTTTTTCAAGGCGTGATGCGTAGCATCTCAGCGCCTTGGTATTATAGCGGCGATCAGCGGCTACTTGCCGCGAGAATAGCTCCTTCGATGATATCCAAAGCCTGATCCAGCTCGGTTCGGGTGATGATCAACGGTGGCGAAAGCGTCAGCACATTGCCCTGGCTGATCTTGAAACTGACGCCACCATCAAGGCAACGATAGTAAACGGCTTCCGCCATTTCATGATCGGGCATCCGTGTGTCGTGGTCTGTCACCAGCTCCAAACCGAACAACAATCCCCGCCCGCGCACATCTCCGACACGATGACAACGGGCCTGAAGCGCACGCAAACGGCCCATCGCATAAGCGCCAAGCTCTGCCGCGCGCTCCACCAGGCCCTCCTGTTCAATGATCTCAATTGTCGTGAGCGCTGCACGAGCCGTGACGGGATTCTTCTCATGCGTATAGTGACCGATCGCAAAGTCGCCGCAAACATCGAGATCGCGACGAACGATGGTGCTGGCAATGGGAAGCAACCCTCCGCCCAGCGACTTGCCAAGAACGATCATGTCAGGTGTAACGCCGTCATGATCCGACGCAAAGAACTTGCCCGTCTTGCCCAACCCGGTCGGTATTTCGTCGAAGATCAGCAAGGTTCCGTGCCGGTCGCAAGCCTCGCGCACCTTCTTCCAGAATCCCGGTGGTGGCGGATAGGGCGTTGCACGCATGGGTTCGGCAACGACAGCCGCGATATCGCCTTCCCGCTCCAGCACAAATGACACAACATCGGCGCAGGCAATGCCGCAACTATCCGGACTCTTGTGCTTATAGTGACAGCGATAGCAGGCAAAAGGCGGCACATGCTCCGTTCCCGGCAGCAGCGGCCCGGCAATACCGGACCGGAATGTCGCCTCGCCGCCGACCGAGGATGCTCCAAAGCCTGCACCATGAAAGGCATCCCAGAAGGACAATGTCTTGAAACGTCCCGTGGCGGCGCGCGCGACCTTCAGGGCGACTTCGATGGCATCCGATCCTCCCGTTGTAAACAGCACCTTGTCCAGATTGCCGGGAGCAAGAGTGGCCAGTTTTTCGGCGAGCAGCACGGCAGTCTCGCAAGTGAAACGACGAGGCGCAAAGCAAAGCTCGTCCATCTGTTTCTTCACGGCTTCAATCAGACGTGGATGCGCATAGCCGATATGATGAGCGCTATTGCCATGAAAATCCATGAAGCGCCGTCCATTGGCATCCTCGATCCAGATGCCTTGCGCCCTGACAATCGCCGTCAGACATGGGCTGGACAAACTTTGATGCAGGAAAATATCAGCGTCGCGGTTCAGCAACTGCTGCATGGCTGGACTGTTTTTCTGCTCTTGCCAGCGCTGGCGGGCCTGCGAGCGATTGGATTCGCCTTCCGTATGCACCGCCAGTTTCATCAGCGTCCCCTTCCCGATGCTTCAGCCTTCGTGCTTTCTCGCCTATGCTTCCCCCTTATTATGTTTCCCCCGCCTATGTTTCCCAAGGCAGCGAGAACGTCTTGACGTTGGTAAAGCTCTTCATGGCTTCGATCACACCTTCCTTGTAACCGTTGCCGGAATCCTTGATGCCTCCAAACGGAGACATCTCAATCCGATATCCCGGGACTTCCCAGATATTGACGGTGCCGACTTTCAAACCCCGGATGTATTTCTGCATGCGGCGATAATCATTGGTGCAAACGCCGGACGACAAGCCAAAGTCCGTCGAATTCGACAAAGCGATCAGGGCATCGTCATCTTCCGGTGCGCGGATGATCGGAATGACGGGGCCGAAAGTTTCCTGCATGACCAATTCCGAACCATGGGGAACTTCGTCCACAACGATCGGTGGCAGCAATGCGCCTTGTCTGCCGGGGTCGTAGAGTACCTTTGCTCCCTGTTCGGCAGCCGAATAAACAAGCTGCTCGAAACGCGCCGCAGCCTGTTCGTGCACGACTGTGCCTAGCTCGGTCTGTGGGTCCATCGGATCGCCGAAGCGGATTTTCTTCGCCCGTTCCAGGACCATCGGCACGAAACGGTCCGCAACACTGCCCTGACAGAGAATGCGTTTCACCGCCGTGCAGCGCTGGCCGGAATTCTTGGTCGCGCCGGCAACCGCCAGATCGGCGGCCTTGGCCAGATCATCGTCGCTCAGATCGTTGAGAATGATGAGAGGATCGTTGCCGCCAAGCTCCAGCACCATCCGCTTGTAGCCCCCGGTACGGGCGATCATCTTGCCCACCGGAACGCCACCGGTAAAGGTGATGAGGTCAATATCGGGGTTCGTAATCATTTCCAGCCCAATATCGTTGGGCAGGCCGGTGACGACCGACAGCATCTGCGGCGGCAAGCCGGCTTCATACATGATGTCGCACAACAGCAGAGCGGTCATCGGTGTCAGTTCGGTCGGCTTCACCACGACGCAATTGTTCGTGGCAATTGCCGGCGCAACCTTATGAGCCACCATGTTCAGCGGATGATTGAATGGTGTGATCGCGGAGATTGCCTGCAACGGTTCGCGCGTGGTGAAAATCTTGCGCGCCTTCCCGTGCGGTGTCAGATCGCAAGAGAAGATTTCACCGTCGTCATGCAAACACATCTGTCCCGAAAGGGTGAAGACATCGTAAGCGCGCCCGACTTCATAATAGGCATCCATCTTCGAAATACCGAGCTCTGAGGTAATCAGGCTGGCCATTTCCTCCTTGCGCTCGACCAGCAGTTCGGCAGTGCGCAACAGGATTTTCTGCCGTTCATACCGAGTGAGCTTCGATTGGTAGGACGCTGCAATCCTGAAGGCTTCGCGCGCATGCTCTGCCCGACCTGCAGGGACAGTGCCGATCACCGCATTCGTATAGGGATAATGCACATCGAATGTCGTATCGGCATCAACCTTGCGGCCAGCGATACGCATCGGCTCGTGTCGTGTCTTGATCTGTGTTTCAGGCTTGACCATGGCGTATTCCTTCATCGGCCTTTGGAGTATCACGCGTGCGCAGCCGCAGTGACAGCGTAAAAGAATGCATCGAAGTTTCGCAAAACAGGCGCATTCGGCAAGTCCGGCATCTGCCGGTTGACGATGAAAGGTACGTCCTGCTCGGTCAGCCCGCCATGCGAACGCAAAGGTTCGTTGAGCGCAGCCAGATCGTGTCGATGTTCGCTGGTACCGATCGCCTTGTTGACGGTCGAAACCAGAACAATGTCACCAATACGGTCAGCAGGCAGTTCGAAGCGCTCAGCAGCAGCCGGATTATCCAGCACGACATCTATGCCTTCAATCCCTGCAAGGCGCTTCATGATATTGGCAATATCCGTGCCTTCAGGCAGATAGGCGGTAGCAAAAGAACCGAGCGCACCATGGTGGACGACATAGGGATCGGTGATCGGCAGGATAACCCGGGCGGTATCCTTGCCAAGCCATTCGTCAAGAATATCTTGAACATAAACCACATCTGGCGAACCATCGGCCTTATGCTTCGGCTTCATGCCGTGATCGGCTGTCACCACGATTGCAGCGCCAAGCGCATCGAGTTCGGTCAGATATTTGTCGAACATTTCATAGAAGGCATTGGCTTGCGGGGTGCCAGGCGCATATTTGTGCTGCACATAGTCCGTTGTGGTGAGATACATCACATCCGGGCGGAATGTCTGCAGCAGCTTCACGCCAGCAGCAAAGACGAACTCCGACAATTCTGCCGAATAGACTTCCGGCACGGGCATACCCAGCCACTTCGAGGCATTGTCGATGCCATTTTCCGCCTTGGTCGTCGTATCCGAGCGTTCTGCCGAAAAGCAGACGGCACGTTCATCATCGAACTGCAATCCCGCCCCCAGAAGGGCGCGCAGCTTGTCTTTCGCGGTCACGACCGCAACTTTGGCACCGGCATCGTAGAAGCCTTTGAAGATGGTCGGTGCGCGGAGGAAACGTACGTCGTTCATCATCACTTCCGTCCCGGTCTCGCGGTCATAGAGATAATTGCCGCAAATCCCGTGCACAGCCGGCGGGCGCCCGGTCGCGATGGATAGATTATTCGGGTTGGTAAAGCTTGGGATGACGCTGTGAGCGGTGCGTACAGCGCCAGTCTGCTTGATCCGCTTCAATGTCGGCATGAGCCCCGCGGCTATTGCTTCATCCAGATAGGCGGGTTCGCAACCGTCGAGGCAGATGGCGATCGCCGGAGCCTTGGGCCAGCTATAGTCGCGGTCGTTCACCGTAACAGTCAGATTGGTCATCTTATTCACGTCGATATCCTTTGCGGGCCGGGTCCAAACCCGTTTGTGTTCCAAAATCTATGCGGCGAGTTTCGCTCTTTCATCGAGAGCCGCAGCCGGTGGCACAGCCGTGTCGACACCCATGGCATCAAGGGTTTCCCGTGCGGCAGCGACAACCTTGCGCATGACAGCCGCATCCATCCGGCCGATGCAGCCGATACGGAAACTTTCGACTACCGTCAGTTTTCCGGGATAGATGATGAACCCCTTGCTTTTCATCAGTTCATAGAATCTGTTGAATTCGAAATTCGGGTGGGCCGGGGTGAAGAACGTCACGATAATCGGCGACAGCCAACGGTCGCGCAGCAGGGTTTCAAAACCGAGCTCGCGCATTCCCGCGACCATGACATCGCGATTTTCGGTGTAGCGAGCAAGCCGGCCCTTCGCGCCGCCTTCCACCTCATGCATACGCAACGCTTCCATGAAGGCGGCAACGACATGGGTTGGCGGTGTGTAGCGCCATTGGCCTGTCTTGTTCATCGCGATCCATTGCGCATGAATGTCCAACGAAAGGGAATGGCAATTGCCCTTGGAAGCCTCCAGCTCGCTCTTTCGGGCAATAGCGAAACCAAAGCCCGGCACCCCTTCGATGCATTTATTGGCAGAGGAAACCATCGCCTCATAACGGATGGTGCCGACGCTGAGATCGATCGCACCGAAAGCACTCATCGAATCCACCAGCAATTTGCGACCACGCGCATAAACCACTTCGGAAATTTCGCCGACCGGATTGAGAATGCCTGAACTAGTTTCGCAATGCACGACGATCACATGCGTGATGGCGGGATCTGCATCGAGAGCCGCTGCCACTTCATCGCCGCGCGGCGGCAGATAATCACCTTTGTCGATTACGCTGTAAGCTCGCCCCAGATATTCCAGCGTCTGCGCGATACGCTGACCATAGGCTCCATTTATCAGAACCAGAATCTTGCCGTCGCGTGGCAGGAAGGTACCCAACATCGCTTCAACCGCGAACGAACCGCTTCCCTGGATCGGAACGCAATCAAAATCGCCCCTCCGGTCTCCCGCAATTTCCAGCAGACGCTGACGCATTTCCGCCGTCATGCCGCGAAAATCACCGTCCCATGAGCCCCAGTCTCGCAGCATTGCCTGCTTGACTTCGGTAGCGGTCGTCAGCGGTCCAGGCGTCAAGAGATATGGCTCACCCAGAACTGGGGGATCAAATCGGGGCGCAATGACTTTGTTGTATTCCACCATTTATGTCCTCCACACAGTCTTTCGATTGAACCTGTTTCAAATGGCTGGACATAGATTGTGATTTGACCGTCTATTTGTAAAATCGTTCTTTCAGATCAATCTATAAGTTTAATTGATGGAAATTGAATTCGGCTGCTGCGCAGACACCTGCTTGGCCGAAAGGGAACCTGTCCACAGTGTGCCGGAGAAATGTTAAGGTCTCACAGCTTACTTCTTGCGATTTCCATAAACGCCCTGATGAGCGCACCTGAACTTCGCTCGTTCAGGCAGATGGCCGCTTCGTCCATAAGCATTTCGTCCGAACTGATCTGGATTGCCTTCAGCCGCATGTCGGCGCTGAATTCGGCTTTAGAGACAAACCCGATACCGGCGCCGCTCGCGACGATCTCCCGCACAGCCTCGCGGCCTTCAGCTTCGATGACAGGCAGTAGCTCAATACCCTTGCTTGCCGCAAGGTCCTCAAGCTTCCTTCGGGTTTTCGATCCTTGCTCGCGGAAAATCAGCGGCATTTCCGCCAGTTGCTCCAGCGTCAGGGATTGCGCCTTGGATGCCGGATGATTGACCGAAGCAAAAGCGATGATCGGAGATGAACTGAGTTTGTGTATCTCGAAATCCTGGGTATTCGGGACCTCACCTAGAATACCTATATCGGCTTCGTAACTGTAAAGCGCCTTGACGACGGAATCAGTATTGCCCGTATTCACGCTGATTTTCACGTCCGGATATCGATCACGGAATGCGCGCAGAATGCCCAGCAGGTGATGCGCAGCATCTGCAAAAATAGTCAGATTCCCGGTTCTGAATGCGCGTGACTCGGACAGCAGTTCATTTGCCTGTTTCTCAACCTCGAACAAGCGATGGGTGATTTCAAGAAGCTTCTGACCGGATTCCGTAAGTGTAACCTGCTTCTTGTGTCTGTAGAAAAGCAGAATGTCATATTCCTCCTCCAGCTTACGAACCTGATCGGAGATTGCAGGCTGGGTAAGGTAAAGAGCTTCCGCCGCGCGCGAAAAGCCGCCGTAAATCGCTACATAATGAAAAGCACGCAGCTGCACATATCTCATCTCATGTCACCCTGCTCAAGTGTAGGAAGATTTAATCAGCATAAATTAAACTTATGAATCGATCTGAAAGAACGATTTTACAAATAGTCAGCCAAATCACACCCTATGTCCAGCCATTTGAGCAAGTTCATTCAACAAGACTTGCGTGGACCTGATCCGTGCTCAAGTGAAACGCTGAATGGGAGGTTCGAGCACGATGGCGCTCTATGATGTTGCTATTGTCGGAGGGGGCATAATCGGCCTTGCTCATGCTTATGCTGCGGCAGTTCGGGGCAAGAAAGTGATCGTTCTGGATCGCGATGCGCAGAGCAATGGCGCATCGATCCGCAATTTCGGATTTGTAACAATAACCGGTCAGGCAGCAGGCGATTGCTGGACGAAGGCGCGCCGCGCACGTGAGATATGGGAAGACGTCGCCAACGTCGCCGGCATCGACATCCTTCAACGCGGCATGCTGCTTGCCGCTCGACATGGTCCGGCAGAAACCCTCATTGATGCATTTTTGAAAACGGATATGGGGGCGGAATGCAAAAAAATTTCGACGAGCAACGCGCAAAAGCTTGTGCCGGCATTACGGCAGGAGGCTGCTCAGTTCGCCTTGTTCAGTCCGCATGAAATCCGCGTTGAATCCCGCGAAGCCCTCCCCCGGCTGGCCATTTTCCTGCGTGAAAAACTGGGTGTCGCTTTTCAATGGAATACCCATGTTTACGCGGTCAACACACCGTCAATCCTGACAAGCAATGGACTTGTCGAAGCCGAAGCGGCCATCATCTGTCCAGGTGATGATTTCACGGGTCTGTTTGCCGATAGGCTGCAGAAATATGAACTGACCCGCTGCAAGCTGCAGATGCTGCGTGTCACCTCACATCCAAACAAACCATTCGGAACGACACTCCTCTCCGAGCTCTCACTTGCCCGCTCATCCGGCTATACAGGGCTTCCGGGTCTCAATGAATTGCAGCAGCAATTGAACGGCGAGATGCCCGACCAGCGTGCTAACGATATCCACTTGATCGTTGCACAATCATCCGATGGTTCGCTGGTCGTTGGGGACAGTCATCACTATGCCAGAACCCCTGATCCTTTCGGGTCAACCGAAGTTGATGACTTCATGCTTGCCGAGCTCGACCGTGTTCTGGCGCTACCAGGGCGCAGCGTCTCAGCACGCTGGGTTGGCACCTATGCGTCGGCTCCTGGTCGCTGGCGGATCACTGATCAGCCAGCTGACGCCGTACGCGTTGTGGTCGTCACCAGCGGCTGTGGCGCTTCAACATGCTTTGCGATTGCCGAAGAAACAATCGACGATCTCTTTGGCAGCCAGGCCATACCTATGAAATGCCCCGCCCTTCAATTGGTTTGACGGTTGGTAACAGATGAACGGTTTTTGGCCTTTTGCATTCTGAGTTTAAGATCATATCGTGGAAACGACCGGCAGGCCACCGAGCCCTGTGATAAAGTGAATTGCTGCAAGTCATCGTCGCTATCCGTCAAGCGATCCGGTCCCAAGTGCAACAATTGTCTCAGCCATTCTGATTACCCTATTGAATCACATCCCTGTTGGGTACTCCTGATCCGATAACGTACACAGCGCTTCAATTACCAGTTATGGAAAACGCAGGGCTAAAGCTCTGCTTTCAAACTAGTTGGCTGCACGTTTCGGCGCATTTGCCTGCAGATCAGCCAGATCACTCACAATAGAAGCAGCTTCGATTTGTAAAACATCCATCGCGCTCTTGCGGTTTTTCTCAATGGCAAGATCAGCAGTCAAGCTTCGCTCGTTCGACTGCAGGCCGTCATCAATCTGCGTATCAATGCCATCATTGACTTTTCCGCGCGCCTTCGCCCGCTTTTCCTGAGCGGCCATCTCGTTGCGACGTTCTGTTTCATTGAGGGAGATGACTGTCTTCTCGCGCTGCGCTTTCAACGTCGCCACATCTTGCACAAAGTCCTGGAATTCCGGGCTTCTCTGCACGCGCTCATCGTGCAGGCTTTGCAGCTTTGGCAACAACGTCTTTATGGCGTCTGAAAACTTGTATTTTGCTGCCTTGACCTGTGACCAGGGCAAGGCATTGTCGAAGCTCGATTCACCGACAAGTTTGAGATCGAAAAGCCCCGGCAGACTGATATCGGGCGTCACGCCACGCAATTGTGTCGTTCCACCGTCGACGCGAAAGAACTGAGCAACTGTAAACTTAAGCTCGCCATATTCCGGTTTAGGATTGTTGGCTACTTCGTCGAGATTAACTACGGTCTGTACGGTTCCCTTGCCAAAACTCGTTTCGCCGATAACCACACCACGTCCATAATCCTGTATTGCGGCCGCAAATATTTCAGAAGCCGAAGCTGAACCGCGATTGACTAACACGCCTAGCGGGCCCTTCCATGCGGGTGTCGGAAAATTATCGCGTTCAACCTTGACTTCGCCGCTTGCATTGCGTTGTTGGACTACAGGTCCTTTTCCAACAAATAAGCCCGTTAGATCAATCGCCTCGCTAAGCGAGCCGCCGCCATTGTTGCGGAGGTCGATCAAAATGCCATCGACCTTGTCCTGTTTCAGCTCCGCGATGAGCTTTGCAACATCGCGGCTTGCACTCCTGTAATTCTTGTCGCCCTTGCGGCGCGCTTCGATGTCTTCATAGAAAGCGGGCAGAGTAATCACTCCGATCTTGCGCGAGGTGTCCCCGTCCTTCACTGAAAGCACCTTCTTCTGCGCGGCCTGTTTATCGAGACTGATCTTGTCACGAACCAGAGTAATGACGTGATGCTTGCCATCCGGCCCAGCATCGACCGGCAGAATATCAAGCCGCACAGTTGATCCCTTGTCCCCGCGGATCATCTGCACCACCTCATCGAGACGCATGCCGATCACTTCCTTAATGGGACCTTCTTTGCCTTGACCAACACCAACAATACGGTCGCCCACAGCGAGCTTGCCCGATGACTGCGCCGGGCCGCCTGCAACCAGTTCGCGGATTGTCGTATAGTCGTCCCTTTCCTGGAGAACGGCACCAATACCAACCAGAGACAGCTTCATTGAGATATCGAATTCAGCCGAGGCCTTTGCGCCGAAATAATCCGTATGAGGATCAACCGATGTTGTATAGGCAGCCATAAACGACTGAAAAGCATCGTCGCTGTTATATTTAAAGGTGCGCTCGATGGAATTCTCATAGCGTTTATCAAGCGTCGTGCGAATAGTCGCATCATCCTTGCCAGCCAGCTTAAGGCGCAACCAATCGTTCTTGACACGCTTGCGCCACAGGTCATTGCTCTCCTCAATCGATCGCGGCCAGGGTTCCTTGTCGCGCACGATGGCGAAGTCTTCCTGCTTGCTGAAATCGAAACTCTGCTTGAGCAGGCTACGCGCAAACGTCATGCGTTCAATGATGCGCATCTGGTAGGTATTGAAAATGGTAAACGGGATAGTCAGATCCTGGCGCTCGATGGCATCATCGATTTCCTTGCTGCTACTCAAGAACTTGTCGACATCGGCCTGCAGAAAAATGAGCCGATCCGGGTCCAGCGAGTCGACAAACCGGTTCATGATCCGGACCGACAGCGCATCATCCAGCGCGATGGGCCGATAATGAAAACGCGTGAGAAACTCTGCCGTTAGATGAGCGGCTTCAACTTGCTCCGGCGATGGCTTCAAAATGGCAGGTGAACTGGCTTCAAGAGCATGCGCTGATGAAATCCCTGCCAGGAAGAGACAAACCAAACCGATTTTGATGCGTTTCAAGCTATGTTCCATTTCCGATATTGAGCGCCTAGTTCTAACCCTTGTTCAGCAATTATGCTTTTTTGGCAACCCTCTGCATAAATCGATCAGAAGCATGTGATCGCTGCGTTTATGCAACAGGCCTTAAAGTTTGAGGCAAAATCACGTTACTATATACCTGTCGCCCTGACGGCTTAGAGTGCACCTTGAAAATGCGAAACAGCGTACAGACAAATGGGCAGCAGCCAATTTTGCTAGGACCTCTCAACCGGTTTCAATACTCAAACCGGTTGAGGCATCCGCGGCAAACTGGTCAACAGCTTCCTCGTATAGGTGTGCTGCGGATCAGCGAGAATATCACGCGTCTTGCCCTGTTCTACGATTACGCCCTTCTCCAGAACGATCAGCTGTTCGCACAACAGCGCGACCAACGCAATGTCGTGCGACACCACCACGAAAGTGGTTTGTTCAGAAAGAGAGCGCATGAGATCAATGATACGGGCCCGTGTTGTCAGATCGAGCGCGCTGACCACTTCGTCGGCGATGATGAGGTCAGGCCTGGAGACAATCGCCCGTGCTATCGCGATACGCTGGCGCTGCCCGCCGGAAAACTCGTGCGGATAGCGGCGAACGGCATCCGTAGGCAGATCGACCGAAGCAAGCGCCTGTGCAACAGCCTGTGCAATGTCAGTCTGTACTTTCAGGGATCGCAGCGGTTCTGCGATGATATCGAATACACGCTGACGTGGATCAAGCGATGAATAGGGATCCTGAAATACCGCCTGCACCGAACGGCGGAAGTTGCGCATAAAGTTGCGATTGCGAATATCCAGAGGCTCGCCGCGAAACGAAACATTCCCGGATGAAGCGCGCTGTAGCCCGAGCAATAGTTTCAGCAAGGTAGTCTTGCCGGAACCGGATTCACCCACAATGCCCAGATTGCTTCCGGTCTCAAGTTTCAGATCGACATCGTGCAGAACCGTCTTGCCGCCTGTATAGGCGAAGGAAACGCCCGAAAGGTCCATCAACGTCATCGCGCAACCTCCAGCGCAGCATCGAATGCCCTCGCAGCAGCCACGAGCCCCTGCGTATAGGGCTGCTGCGGATTGGTGAAGAGTGCCGCAACCGGCCCTTCTTCTATGAGTTTTCCGTGCCGCAGGACCAGCGCGCGTTCAGTAACGGTCGCAACCACCGGCAAATCGTGACTGATGAACAGAAGTCCCATGCCCTCGTCCCGCACCAGTTGCTCCAGCAGTTTCAAAATCTCGGCCTGCGTGGTGACATCGAGCGCCGTCGTCGGTTCGTCCGCAATCAAAAGCTTGGGGCGACAGGCTAGAGCCATTGCGATGGCCGCACGCTGGCGCTGGCCGCCCGATATTTCGTGTGGCCAGGAACGGGCAATGCGTTCCGGGTCCGGCAGGGATACACGCTCCAGAAGCGAGTGCACCTCTGCATTCACTTCAGCTTGCCCAATTCTGCGACCATCCCGAAACGCGCGGCGACGAACGACCAGACCGACTTGTTTGCCAAGCCGCATCAAAGGGTCGAGCGCCGTCATCGGTTCCTGAAAGACTGTTGCAATGCACTGCCCACGCAACGGTACCAGGTCCCGATCTCGCGCACCTATCACCTGATGGCCGTCGAGCGTGATCGATCCGCTTGCCCGCATGCCATCCGGCAACAGTCCCATGATGGCAAGAGCCGTCAACGACTTGCCTGAACCAGATTCACCGATCAGGCCAAACCTTTCACCTTGTCCAACCGACAGCGAAACGCCGGAAATCAGAGACCTGCCTGCCATTTCTATCTGAAGGTTTTCTACATTCAGCAATGAGCTCAACGTTGCCTCCTTCGCGTTGGGTCGGCCACGTCACGCAGCCCATCGGCAAACAGATTGAGCCCGATCACCAATGAGACAAGTGCCAGACCAGGCGCGATAGCGCCGAATGGCGCCGTATAAACAGACGCCTGTGCCTCCTGCAGAAGACGGCCCCAGGATGAATTGGGCGGCGGGGCACCAAGGCCAAGATAGGAAAGCGATGCTTCCGCAATCACTGCCAGTCCGAACTGAAGCGCAAAGTTGACGATCAGGGTTGGCCAGATATTCGGCAGCACATGGATGCGGACCAGCCCAAGCCATGATGTGCCGGAAATGCGCGATGCTGTGATGTAATCCATCGCTAAAACCCGCTTGGCAAGGATGCGGGTCAGACGCGCCACGATGGCCGATCCGGCGATACCGATGGCCACGATGGCGGTCGTCAGACTCGCACCATCGCTCGAAGCCACGATCAGCATGGCCAGCAACAGGGTTGGGAAGGCAATGAGGATATCGAGCGTTGCCGCCAGCACATCATCGAGCGTCTGGGTCGCGAATGCAGCAAGAACACCCATCGTCACGCCAATCACTGCGCTGAGCGCGATGGCTCCACAGCCGACGACAAGCGCAATGCGCGAACCGATCATGATTTGCGTCATCAGATCGCGTCCCAGACGATCCGTACCGGCCCAATGCAACCAGGACGGAGCTTCCAGTCGTCCGCCCACCATTTCGCCGACACCGTAAGGTGTCCAGACCAGTGAGAGAAGAGCGACAGCCAGATGCAGCGCCAGCAGCAATCCACCCACAACAAGGGGCCATGGCAGTCGGTAAGCCAGCTTTTCATCCCGAACGGGGAGCGTCATATCAGCAGGTTCCATCATGCGCGACCTCCCGTGGACCGCTGGCGCAAGCGCGGGTCGATCAGCCGTTGCAGGAGATCTGCGGCGAAGCCAACCAGCAACACCAGAAGCGTCGATACAAACAGAACACCCTGAACGTTCGGATAGTCGCGCTGCTCTATGCCGAGCAGAAGCATCGAACCGAGGCCAGGCAGCGAGAACACGCGCTCGACTACCACAGCACCGAGCAAAGTCGAGGCAAGCTCAATACCGAGTATCGAGATCACCGGAACGGCGCCGTTGCGAATACCGTGGCGAACAAGCGCCTGCGAAAATGTTGCGCCAAGCGCCCGTGCAGTGCGAAGATAATCACTGCCAAGCACGTCCTGGGTAGCCGAACGGACATAACGGATCAACGATGCCGACATGACGATGGCAATTGTCGCGACCGGTAATACCAGCGATTGAAAAGCAGCGGGCACCGATTGCCATCCACGTGACGGGAAACCACCTGAAGGAAACAGCCGGAGCTTAACTGCGAAAAACCAGACCAGCAGAATGCCAATCCAGAACACCGGCACGGCAATGCCGAACTGGGAAACGACAGATATCAACGATCCATACCAGCGGTTCTGGCGCACGACCGACAGAATGCCGAGTGGTACCGCGATCATGATTGCAACGACGAATGCCATCAACGTCAACGGTACGGTCACAATCAGCCGCTTTCCGATCTCGGCGAGAACCGGTGCTCCACTCACAAAGGAATTACCAAGATCAAAGCGCAAGAGGCTGTCGATGAAACGCAGAAATTGTTCATAAAGCGGCAGGTCCGAACCGACCTGTTTGCGCGCGGCCTCGATCTGCGCGGCATCCGCGCCGACAGAAACAAGCGCATTGGCAGGATCGCCCGGCAGAAGACGCAACAGCAGAAACAGCACGATTGAAGCGATGAAAACCGATAGAACCAATATGGCCGATCGGCGAATAATATAGGCGAAAATAGCGTTTACCTCTCCAATGTGAGGGGCAGCGCTCAGACCCTCATGCAAATGCGACAACGCCGCCGGAAATTAATTCAGGCGGCGCGTTCTGTCGAGTTGATGTTCTCGATATCGACAGGCGGTTATTATTCCGCCTTCACGATGTCGTAAGCAAAGAACTGGGAATTCAGGCCATTGATCGGGTAACCGCTCACTGATTTCTTCGAAACAACGATCTGCGGATAGAGATAGAACCAGTTACTGGCCGCATCTTCGGCAATGATCTTGTTCGCCTCGGTCAGCTTGGCCGTCTGTTCATCCGTGGTCACGCTGGCTTCGGCTTCCTTGATAAGATCGACAATCTTCGGATTGTTGTAACCCCAATAGAAATCGGGATTGCCATAGAACACGATGTCACGATGGTTTACATGTTCCTGCAAGGTGGCCTGGAAATCATGTGCCTTATAGACCTTCGTGTACCATTCATTGGCGGTGATGACGTTGATCTTGACGGTTACGCCGATCTTGGCCAACTCGCTCTGGATGAACTGCGCGGCAATCGGGTGCGGATCATAGTTCGGCGTATCAATAGTGAACGTGAAACCATCCGGATAACCAGCTTCCTTGAGAAGTTCCTTGGCACTTTCAGGATCATAGGCGTCAACCTTGGTGAGATCGACATACCACGGATCTGTCGGCGGAACGAACGAGCCGATCAGCGTGCCGTAATCGCCCCATACAGCCTTCAAAAGCTTCTGGTCGTCGATTGCACGGGCAAGCGCCTTGCGCACTTTGACATTATCGAACGGCGCAACGCGGTCGTTATAGGCCAGCAGCAGCTTGGTGGTGGATTGTCCTTCGCTGACGGTGAAATCAGGATTATCCTTGAACTGCGCCAGAGAATCCGGGCTTTGAACCGACGTGATGATATCCACCGAGCCAGTCAGCAAAGCATTGTTCAGTGCACTGGCATCGGTGAAATACTGGAAGACCACCTCGCCGTTTTTCGGCTTGGCGCCCCAATATTTATCGAAGCGCTTCATCGACAGAGACGACCCACGGCGCCAGTCTTCAAGCTCGTAAGGCCCGGTTCCATCTTCCTTCGACTGCAGATCCTTCGCTTCGTCGTTCACCACCCATACATAGCTCAGATTGTACGGCAGGGAGATGGAGCGCGAGGACAGCTTGACGACGACAGTTTCATCGTCCGGAGTCTCAACGGCCGAAATAGTCTTGAGGCTGCTTTTGCGCGAGCTTTTCGATTCCGGTGCGGCGACGCGTTCAATGGAGAATTTGACGTCCTTGGAAGTCAGCGGCGCACCCGAATGAAAAGTTACACCCGGCTGCAGCTTGAACGTATAGGTCAGCCCGTCGTCGCTGACGCTGTAATCCTTCGACAGAACCGGCTCAACCTTGCCGTCATCGGCAAGCCGAAACAGGGCCTCATAGACATTGCCGTTGAAGGCTTCGTTGATGCCCTGCCCCGCACCGGCGGTATTGTCGAGGTTTTGCGGCTCGTAGAGCGAACCGATATTGATTGTCGCTTCCGGGTCGCTTTCCTGCGCCAGCGCCTGGCTGTACGATCCAATACCGAGCGTCACGGCCAATGCCGCACTCAAACTCCAGTAAGCCAGTCCAGATTTGCGATCACGAATGTTTAAGCCGCCCATATTATTCTCCTGCGTGGAAAGCGCTCTACAGGCTCTCCGTTAGCAACGCTTATACCGCGTCCGCGAGAGCATCGGTAAGCGGCGGCACCATGAGATGGTGAGAATTATTAGAAATTTATTCCATAAAGAGTCAATCTATTAGACGAACCATCCAGACGATCGCACAAAGCGTCCGATATAAGGCGACTGACAAAGCACATAACCTCAAGAGATCAGCCATGACCTATATGGATCGGCACCGCGTACAGGAATTGCTCACTGCGGAGGGCTTGGATGCATTGGTGCTATTTCAGCCGGAAAACTTTCGCTATGCCACAGAGCTTACGCCGGGCGTGGCCACAATGTGGGGACGCGCCGGCTCGGCCATAGCTTTTGTCCCGGCAGATGCCTCGGTGCGTCTTGGTGCTGTTGTGAGCGATCAGGCTCTGCCAGCTGCAGGTACAACGCCTGACGATATCGACTTTCGCTCGCATCGAATCTGGATTGATGCCGTCACGGTTCGCGACGCCCATACGATAGAAGACATCAACACTGCCTATCGTAACAGCGGCAATATCGGCCCCCGTCCAGAAACCTTCAACCAGAAAGCAGCCTTTCAACTGCTTGGCGATATGATTGCTGAGCGTGGTCTCGCTCGATCCAGCCTCGGCATCGACCTTGAATTCATGCCTGCAGCCGACTTTGCACGATTGAAAGAAATCCTGCCTTCTGCCCAATGGCGCGATGCTTCCAGCATCGTAAAGCGGCTACGCCTGATAAAAAGCCCCCGCGAAATCGAATTCTTACGCAATGCAGCCCGTCATGCGGAAGACGGATTGCAGAATATGGTGAACGCAGTACGATCCGGTTCAACAGCCACAGAACTGTCTGATGCCTGGTTAACCGGGGCCATGGGTGCCGCCAAAGCAAATGGCCAGAGCCTGTCCGGCCATTGGGCCTATATCACTGTCGGACCGAACCTTCAAAATCCTGCGACGCAACTGGCGGAAGGGGGCCTCATCAAGGCCGATGTCGGCACACTGGTAAATGGATATTCGTCTGATGGCGCGCGTACCTTCGTCCTAGGCACGCCCGCTCCCCTCGCCGAACAAGTTTACAGCGCGCTTCTTGATACATTTCAGGCCGGAACAGCGCTGCTGAAGCCCGGCAATACATTCGGTCAGGTTCACGAAGCAATGCTCTCCACCATGCGGCGTCATGGTTTTAGCGAGTATTATCGCGGGCATTTCGGGCACTCCGTCGGCTCGGCGCTCGGGATCGAGGAATGGCCTTTCATCTCGCACGAAAACGATATGATCTTCGAGCCGAATATGGTGCTGGCAGTGGAAGCCCCGTTTTATGCAAACGGACTGGGCGCCCTGATGATCGAAGAACAATTCCTCATCACACCCGATGGAGCGGAAACGATGAACGCTCTTTCACGCGAGCTTGTCTCGATAGGCTGAACGGAACGGGGCAATTCTTTTGCCCCGACAATCTTCCACAAGATGACGCCGTCGCGGCTAGTCATATAAACTTGCCAAGCTTTTCCGCTGCTTGTCGCAGGTCATCAAGATGGGTAAGCCCCTGCTCCAGAGACAGCCGCTGGGTCGGTGCATGGAACGATAGCGTGGCGCAAAAATTGCGCCGCGCATCCATGACAGGCACTGCCACAGCAATCATGCCGTCAACGAGCTCTTCCTGGTCCGTCGCGAACCCACGTACCCTCACAAGCTCGATTTCCTCGCGAAGCATCGTCGTATCGACAATAGTTTTGTTGGTGAAGGACTGCTTGTCTCCGGTAACGAGATAGCGTTCGAACGCTTCTTCCGAAAGCAGGCTGAGTGTGACTTTCCCTGCCGCAGTGGCATGGAGCGGCACACGCGAACCGATATGAAGCGCAATGCGCAACGGCCACTGCGTTTCCACGCGATCGACATAAATCATCGCATCATTGTCGGGAACCGCCAGATTGCAGGTTTCTCCGATCTGCTGATTGAGCCAGATCAGAACATTTCTGCTTGGCAGACTGCTCAGTGAAGCATGCATGGCGCCGATTGCCATCTCGCGGAAGCGAGCACCGGGCAGATAACTCTTCCCATCAATGTTCTTGGCGAGAAAGCCCTGCTCTTCCAGATAGGCCAGCAGACGGTGCACAGTCGGCTTGGGCAGTTTGAGCTCTTCAATGATTTCTGCAGGCGTCATTGCGCGTCGTTGACGACCCAGCAACTCAAGAATCTGCAGGTTCCTTATACTTGGGCTGGCAATCAGATTATTGGATTCATTCTTCATGAAAACACTACGTCACACTAAGATTTCCTAGTGGTTTAACCCAGCCCGGAGACGTAACCAAGCGAATTTATATCCGGTGAATTCAACAGGTTGATATTTTTCGAGACAAATCGTCTCAAAAAATTATTGACTCTCATGCGTTTTAAACCAAGGCTAACGACGTCGCGATCCACAGGAGGAGTGTGGATCGGGCCATAACCGTCAAAACGCAGGAGGGCGTCATGTCGGATACAACAGTGGATGCTGTGAGGAGCAGCAGCCAGGCGAATGATGTCAGGAAAGTCGTATTTGCCAGTCTGATCGGCTCCACCATCGAGTGGTATGACTTTTTTCTTTATGGTGTGGTGGCGGGCATCGTCTTCAACCACCTTTACTTTCCATCGGATAACGAAACCGTTTCCATCATGCTGGCCTACGCGACTTTTGCGATAGGCTTTGTCGCTCGACCCTTGGGCGGCCTCGTTTTCGGACATTTCGGCGACCGGATCGGGCGGAAGGCGATGTTGATCGTCAGCCTGCTGATGATGGGCGGAGCTACTGTCGCCATTGGGCTCTTGCCCGGCTATCAAACTATCGGCCTGATGGCCCCAGTGGCTCTTTTGTTCCTTCGTGTCCTTCAAGGCATTGGCATTGGGGGCGAATGGGGCGGTGCGGTGTTGATGGCTTACGAATATGCGCCCAAAGACAAGCGTGGCTTCTACGCTTCGCTGCCGCAGATCGGTCTGTCTCTGGGCTTGTTCCTGTCGTCAGGTGTTATGGCGCTCCTGTCACTTCTGCCCGACGAGCAGTTCATGGCATGGGGCTGGCGCGCTGCCTTTATTGGATCAATCGTACTTGTCTTTCTTGGGACATGGATCAGGTCCAATATTCAGGAAAGCCCCGAATTTCAAAAAGCTAAGGCTGCGTCTCGCGGCCGGGATGAGGGTCTGCCTTTCACCACCATGATCAAGCGCTATCCGGGTAATGTCATTCTCGGCATGGGTGCCCGCTATATCGACGGCGTATTCTTCAATATCTTTGCCGTTTTCTCGATCCTGTATCTGACCCGTTTTGCAGGGCTCGATCGGACGGCGGCATTGTGGACCGTCTGCGCCGCAGCCGTGGTGATGATCGTATTCATTCCCCTGTTCGGACGTCTGTCCGACCGGATCGGACGACCTGTTACCTATGCATGGGGATCTTTCCTGTTGGGTTTGAGCGTTTTCCCGGCCTTCTGGCTCATGTCGACAGGCGTGCCAGCGCTGATCGTTCTGGGCATCGTACTGCCCTTCGGCATCATCTACCCCATGTGCTATGGGCCGGAAGCAGCTCTGTTTGCAGACCTGTTCGATCCGACTGTCAGATATACTGGCATATCCTTCGTCTATCAGTTCTCGGGCATCATAGCTTCAGGTCTGACACCGATGATCGCCACCTATCTGATGTCCATCAATAACAATGATCCTTTCTGGGTATGCGTCTACGTGGTTTTTGCGGCTGCGGTGTCGTTGGCATCCGCTGTTGCAATCGAGCGCAGACGAAAACGGCTTTAGCGGAACCAGCGGGCTGTAGTGGCAGGCAAGACAAGGATCCGTTTCCATCGCACGACACGGATCCTGTCAGGAGGAAGTTCTTTATGAATGAAGTGGCGGATTACATCATAGTTGGAGCTGGCTCGGCTGGTTGCATCGCTGCCAACAGGATCAGTGCGGACCCTTCGGTCACCGTTCACCTGCTGGAAGCCGGCCGCAAGGACAGCAATCCGTGGATTCACGTTCCGGTTGGCTATTTTCGTACCATGCACGACCCCAACTATGACTGGTGTTATCAGACAGAACCGGATTCAGGATTAAACGGGCGCAGCCTGAACTGGCCCCGAGGCAAGGTGCTTGGCGGCTCATCTTCGCTCAATGGTCTGCTTTACGTGCGCGGCCAGAAAGAGGACTATGATCGCTGGGCACAGTTCGGCAATTCCGGCTGGTCCTGGCAGGATGTGGCCCCCATTTTCGAGAGTTTCGAAACGTTTCATCGCCCGGCAGCCGCAGACCGTGGCACCACGGGTGAGTTGCAGGTGTCAGACCCGCGCCTGAAGCGGGCAATCTGCGAAAAGTGGATCGAAGCGGCCCGTGCCAATGGCTACGATTACAACCCCGACTATAATGGAGCAACGCAGGAGGGCGTGGGGCATTTTCAGTTGACCATGCACAAGGGACGCAGATGTTCATCCGCGGCCGCATTTTTGCGCCCAATCCGTCATCGAGAAAATCTGACCGTCGAAACCGATGCCCATATCATGCGTGTCGTCATCCAGAACGGTCGTGCGACAGGCGTAGAATATCGGCGCCCCGACGGCACCCGCTACATGATTCATGCCAGACGTGAGGTCATCTTGTGCGCCGGAGCAATCGGCTCGCCGCAGATACTCATGCTGTCCGGTATCGGCCCGGCTAAACAACTTGCTACTCACGGCATTGCTGTGCATCACGATGCGCCGGAAGTGGGCCAGAACCTGCAGGATCATCTGCAGGCTCGACTGGTTTTCAAATGCAACGAACCGACACTCAATGATGAAGTTCGCAGTCTCTTCAAGAAGGCTGCCATCGGTCTTGAATATGCACTGTTTCGGACCGGCCCCATGACGATGGCCGCCAGCCTGGTCTTCGGATTTGTCAAAACGCGACCCGAACTTGCCACGCCGGATATTCAGTTTCACATCCAGCCATGGTCGGCAGACAGCCCCGGCGAAGGTGTGCATCCTTTCTCTGCATTCACCCAATCGGTGTGCCAGTTACGTCCGGAAAGTCGTGGAACGATCACTTTGCGTTCCGGCAACCCGTTCGACCATCCAGTCATTCAGCCCAACTATCTGGCAACCAGAAACGACCAGCAGACATTGATCGAGGGAATTCGCATCGCACGTCGCATCGCCCGGACTGAACCACTTAAATCTGCAATTGCGCAGGAGTTCAGACCGACAGCTGATCTCAATGGCGATGACGAATTGCTTGATTGGGCGCGAAGCAATTCTACCACGATCTACCATCCAACCGGCACCTGCCGGATGGGCGTCGATGAGCGCTCTGTTGTCGACAACCGGTTGCGCGTTCGCGGCATTGAAGGTCTGCGCGTCGCAGACTGCTCGATCATGCCGGAAATCGTCTCCGGCAACACAAATGCACCGGCGATGATGATCGGCGCAAAACTCGCCCAGATGGTCCTTGAAGACAGGAAAAGCGCGTTAACGGCTCAGAAAGCCCTCGCGTCAACCTATGAAAAAGTAGCTTAGGAGAATTCACTGCCATGAAAATGACGACGGAAGAGGCTTTTGTTAAGGTTTTGCAGATGCATGGGATAGAGCATGCATTTGGGATCATCGGTTCGGCGATGATGCCGGTTTCGGATCTGTTTCCGAAGGCAGGCATTACGTTCTGGGATTGCGCGCATGAGACGAATGCGGCGCTGATCTGTGACGGTTATACGCGTGTGACCGGCAAGATGGGCATGGCGATTGCCCAGAACGGTCCGGGCGTGACCGGCTTCGTGACCGCCATCAAGACGGCCTACTGGAACCACACGCCGATGCTGCTCGTCTCTCCGCAGGCTGCCAACAAGACCATCGGTCAGGGTGGTTTCCAGGAAGTGGACCAGATGGCGCTGTTCGAGGAGATGGTCTGCTATCAGGAAGAAGTGCGCGATGCGACCCGCATTCCCGAGGTGCTGAACCGGGTGATCGAAAAGGCATGGCGCGGCTGTGCACCGGCACAGATCAACGTGCCGCGCGATTTCTGGACCCAGGTCATCGATGTCGACCTGCCGCAGATCGTGCGGCTGGAACGCCCGAGCGGCGGACGCGATGCCATTGCCGAGGCTGCAAAGCTTCTGACGGAAGCAAAATTCCCGGTCATTCTCAACGGTGCCGGTGTCGTCATCGGCGGGGCAATCCCGGAATCCATCGCACTTGCCGAAAGGCTCGATGCGCCGGTCTGCTGCGGCTATCAGCACAATGATGCCTTCCCCGGCACCCATCCGCTATCCGCAGGACCGCTCGGCTATAACGGCTCCAAGGCCGCGATGGAGCTGATCGCCAAGGCCGATGTGGTTCTGGCGCTCGGCACCCGTCTCAATCCGTTCTCGACACTGCCAGGCTACGGCATCGATTACTGGCCGAAGGATGCCAAGATCATTCAGGTCGACATCAATCCCGATCGCATCGGCCTTACCAAGAAGATCTCGGTCGGCATTTGCGGCGATGCCAAACAGGTTGCGCGGCAGATCCTCGACCAGCTGGGCGCCAATGCAGGCAATGCCGGTCGCGACGAGCGCAAGCAGCTCATCCATCAGCGCAAGTCCGCCTGGCTGCAGCAGCTTTCCTCGATGGATCACGAGGATGACGATCCGGGCACACACTGGAATGCCGGTGCCCGCGAGCGCGAGAAGGACCGCATGTCGCCGCGACAGGCATGGCGCGCCATTCAGGCCGGCATGCCGAAGAACGCCATCATGTCCACCGACATCGGCAATAATTGCGCCATCGGCAACGCCTATCCAAGCTTCGAGCACGGACGCAAATATCTGGCGCCGGGCATGTTCGGCCCCTGCGGTTATGGCTTCCCGTCCATCGTCGGCGCCAAGATCGGCCAGCCCGACACGCCGGTGGTCGGCTTTGCCGGCGACGGTGCCTTCGGCATCTCCATGAACGAGATGACCTCCATCGGTCGCAAGGGCTGGCCTGCGATCACCATGGTCATCTTCCGCAACTATCAGTGGGGTGCCGAAAAGCGCAACACGACGCTGTGGTACGACAACAACTTCGTCGGCACCGAGCTCAATCCCAATCTGAGCTATGCCAAGGTGGCGGATGGCTGCGGCCTCAAGGGCGTGACCGTCGATAGCCAGCGGGCGCTCACCGAGGCCTTGCAGACGGCAATCGACGAGCAGGCCAAGGGTGTGACCACCTTCATCGAAGTCGTGCTCAATCAGGAACTGGGCGAACCTTTCCGCCGCGATGCGATGAAGAAGCCCGTCGTCGTGGCCGGTATCGACAAGGCCGACATGCGCCAGCAAATGCCTGTCTGAACCAGTTCGTCAGTAATCAGGCCGGGAGCGCAACTCCCGGCCTTTTGAAAAGATTGCGCCATGCTGCCGTTGGAAAAGATTTTTGAGAAAGCCCGGTCGAGGCCGCGCCACATCGTGCTGGCCGAAGGCGAAGACCCGCGCATCATCGATGCGGCGCTGCGTGCCGAACGTGAAGCCATTGCCCGCATCACGCTTCTGGGGTCCCAAAGCATCATCGGCAGACAGATCGACGGATCGACAATTGCGATCATCGATCCCACAACATCGAGCTTGAGCGCGGATTATGCGCAAAAACTCTATCGGCTGCGTCAGGCCAAGGGCATGACGGAAGAACAGGCTGAGGCAATGGTGAAGACACCGCTCGGCTTTGCAGCCATGATGGTGCGGGAGGGCGATGCGGATGGGACGGTCGCCGGTGCGGTTGCAACGACCGCCGATGTGGTGCGCCATGCCCTGCAGATCATCGGCAAGGCCGAAGGCGCTTCCCTCGTCTCCAGCTTCTTCCTGATGCTGTTGTGCCAGTCGCATCATCAAAAGAAAGGCGCTTTCGTCTTTGCCGACTGTGGCCTCATGGTGGAACCGGATTCCGCGCAGCTGGCCGATATCGCCATCCAGTCGGCCGATTCATACCGCCAACTGATGGAAAAGGACGCAGCCGTTGCCATGCTGTCCTTCTCCACCGGCGGTAGCGCCGCCCATGAGCGCGTATCAAAGGTCGTTCAGGCAACCCGCACCGTGCGGGAGCGCAAGCCCGATCTGTGCATTGATGGCGAACTGCAGTTCGACACCGCTTTCGTGGAGGCGATCAGCCATGCCAAGTCACCGGGCTCCCCGCTGAAGGGCAATGCCAATGTCTTCGTGTTCCCCAATCTCGAAGCCGCCAATATCGGCTACAAGATTGCCCAACGCATCGGCGGCGCACAGGCCATCGGCCCCGTGCTCCAGGGCCTCGCCAAACCCGCAAACGACCTCTCCCGCGGCTGCAGCGCTGACGATGTCCTCCACATGATCGCTATAACCGTCAATCAGGCCAAATGAAGAACACCAAGCCGTTCGTGAACCGCTAAGGTTTCAGCAACCGTGCGGCGATGCCGTAAAGAAACTGCGGCAACACTGTAAATGCATAGGGCGCATAAACCCGCTCCAGCCTCTGATGATACTCGCGCCCCCATGGACCGATATTCACCACCGGATAGGAAAGCGCGTTTGGATTGGCACGGTCGATAAATTGAGCAGCCGGTGTGTTGGCCGCAATGACTTCGCTATCCATCGCATCTGGAATGTGACCGAAGAAGCTCATATCTGAAATTCCGGCAAAGATTTCCCTATATCGGATCGTTGTATCAAACTGGCGCTCCGCATCCACGCGCGCGGTTTCCAGAGCTTCGATAAAACGCTGTTCTTCTGCCGTTTCAGTTCCCATCCGAACATGCGGATAGACAAGGCTCCCGAAACCGATAATGACCGTCGGGCCTGTAACGCGCGCCTCGGCAACCATGCAATTGACGAGTTCCCGCGTCATGAGGAGTGGGTTGTCGCTGCTTGAGAGCTCGGCTTCCAATGCGGCTATCCGTTCCAGTGCCACGTCACCACCAATACGCCGGACTTCGTCGCGCAGCTCGGCAGTGGTCAGAATTCGACCCTTGTGATTGGCGTCTGCATCGCTGCCAACCAGCTTTGCAAAGCGTTCAGCCTCAACATTGAAGTGCCCGATCGCACGATCCAGTGCCTCGCCGACAACCGCCTTGAACCGCTGGAACAACGCGTCGGGAGAAACGGAATGGGTCAGCCAGTTGAAGGCAATCCATGTTCGTTCCGGCGTGGTCACTTCATAGCCACCGCGGAAATCCCGCGCTTCAAGGCAGATTGGAGGTGGCGAAACTTCACCGTCCGCCGTATCGCAAAGGGTGGCATTGGCTTCCACCGCCCGCATGATTTCAGACGCAATGAGATGCGCGCTGACACCTTCGAACGGATAGCTTGCATGCGAAGGCTGCCCGATCACGAAGGCAAAGGGAAGCTGCTTTCCGATAGTGCCGCGATAGATGGCGCGGCCTTCGGCACCGTCACCTTGATCGCTTGTTGCATCCAGATTGATACCAGCGACAATGTCGAGACCCCAGCGTTCGGCAAGTTCCGGCAAGGCATCGCGCAGGTTGCGCATTCCCCGCGAACCGCGCTCTTCGTCAGGGGTCGCGAACAGGATCAGATTGCCTTCGCGATCAGGCTGTTGCGAGAAATATTCCAGTGTGGCGATGCCAGCGGCAACACCGCTCTTCATGTCCAGCATGCCGCGTCCTGGAATGTAATTTCCGCTCTGGAAGTCAGCGAGTGCCTTTTCCTCGTTCGGAGCAAGCGGACGGCTGGTAAGATCGGCGAGAAGCGCTTCCAGCAAGGCATCCGGTTCAAAGGCCAGATGTTTCAAATCGCGGTAGTTTGCAGTTTCCACCACGTCGAAATGACCCGCCAGAGCTAGAGTTCTACGCCCTGTGCCGCGAACGACCGCGATGACATTCTTGGTCATCGGCGAACCGTGACTGTCGATGACGGCAATGTGGTCCGGATTCTTCTGGAAATAAGGAATCTCACGCAGAAGCTCGGCAAGATTCGGACCGAAGGATGCCTCGTCAGGCGTTCCGGTCTCGCTCGGCCATCGTACCATGCGATAGGAGAGTTCTCGCACTCGTTCTGTCGGGTTCCATTCTTTTGGGGATGCCACGGTCTTTCCTCGCTTAATAATTCCCCGTCTCCGTGCCTTGTTGAAGGCACAGACGGGTTCTCAAAACTGGTTTAACGTCGACTTACTGGTTGAGATGTTTTTTGAGGAACGCTCTCGTTCGTTCATTTTCCGGATTGCTGAAGATCACGTCCGGCTTGCCTTCCTCGACCACAACGCCCTTGTCCATGAAGAGCACTTTGTCGGAGACTTCAGCGGCAAAGCGCATTTCGTGGGTCACAATCAGCATGGTCATGTGCTCCTGTGCAAGCTGCTTCATGACCTGGTTGACCTCCTCGACCAATTCCGGGTCGAGCGCGGAGGTCGCTTCGTCGAACAGCATGACTTTCGGCTGCATGGCAAGTGCACGAGCGATAGCCACGCGCTGTTTCTGTCCGCCCGACAGGCGCGACGGATACATTGAAGCCTTGTCAGCAAGGCCAACCTTCTTCAAAAGTGAAACGGCCAGTTCCTGTGCTTCCTGCCTGCTCTTGCCCTTCAACTTGATGGGACCGAGCGTGATGTTTTCCATGACATTGAGATGCGGAAACAGATTGAAGTGCTGAAAAACCATGCCCATCTGCTGGCGCACGGCATTGATATGCCGCTCGAATGCCCGCCCGTTCAACGACTGGTTCACTTGAATACCGTCCAGCAGTATCTGGCCCGAGTTGACCGTTTCCAGATGGTTGATAGAGCGCAGCAAAGTACTTTTACCGGAACCGGACGGACCGATGATCGCGATGATTTGGCCACGTTCGACAGACAGGTCGATACCTTTGAGTACTTCGAGTGCGCCATAAGACTTGTGGACGTCTCGCACTTCCACCATGGGTTTGCTGTTGCTCATCGGTAAGCCTCGACTTTCTTTTCCATCCAGTGCAATCCGGCTTCCAGGATGAGATTGAGTACGTAGAAGATCACTGCGGCAGTGATGTAGAATTCAAACGGGCTATAGGTTTCGCTGATTGCCTGCTGTGACGCATGCACCAGCTCTGTGATGCCGATCACCGACACAAGTGCGGTATCCTTCAGCAGGGCGATGAGGTTGTTGCCCACCTGTGGCAGCGCGTTGCGGACGGCCTGCGGCACGATGATGTAGCGCAGTGTCTGGCCGCTGCCGAAGCCAAGAGAGCGTGCGCCTTCATTCTGCCCCGGATCGACAGTCCGGATCGCGGTGCGGAAGATGTCAGAATTATACACCGCAAAGTGCAAGCCAAGTCCGATAATACCCGTCCATACGGCAGGAATGTTGATGCCGATCTGCGAGAGGCCGTAATAGAGCAGGAATAGTTGCAGAAGCAGCGGCGTTCCCATGAACAGCCAGATGAAGAAGCGGACCGGATAGCGCACCAGCCAGTTGCCGTAGAGAACAAGCAGGGCAAATGCGATGCCACCGAAAAAACTAACGATAGATGAGGACACAGCGATGATGAGCGTCCACCAGATGCCCGTCATCAGGAGCTCGGTATAGGGCGGGACGATGGAGAAATCGAGTTGCATGATATCACCGCCTATTTGAGTGCGTAGCGGGCTTCGAGAAAATCGACGAAGCGTGCAACGATATAGATGAGGACCATGTAGATGGCCGCGGCGATGCCGAAGATTTCAAACGGACGATAGGTCGAGCCGATAAAACGCTGGGCCGTGTAGGTCAGTTCGACAACGGAGATCGCGGAAACCAGAGCAGAACCCTTGATCAGCATGACAGTGTTGACACCGAGCGAGCGGATCATGAGTCGGGCTGCCTGCGGCAACACCACAAAGCGCATCGACTGTCCACTGCTGAAGCCAATGGAACGAGCAGCTTCGTTCTGTCCGGCATCAACCGTCAGAATAGCGCCACGCATGGCTTCGGCGTAATAAGCACCGATGTTGAGTCCGAGACCGATGGCACCGGCTGAAAAGGGCTCAAGATTGATGCCGATCTGCGGTCCGCCGAAATAGAGAACGAAAAGCTGCAATAGGCAGGGCGTACCGCGAAAAACACTGACATAGGCAGTTCCGATAAAACGCAGCAGCCAGAAGCGCGACAGTTTTGCGGACGTTGCAAGCGCACCGACGCTCAACCCGATCAGAATGGCAAGTGCCGAGATTTCGACGGTAACCAGGGCGGCCTCCAGAAAGTATGGAAAGACCTCAGCCATCAAAGAGAAATTCATTATCTCCCCTTTCCTGTCTGGAAAACCAAGTCGGAAAGCCAAGTTGCCGGGACGCTTGTTTTAGCAGTCGTCCCGGCAAGGGGTTTCATACGGTTAGCGGATGTCTCGACCGACCCACTTGGTCGAGATCTTCTCGTAGGTACCGTCAGCTTTCATGTCATCGAGAGCCTTGTTGATCGCATCCTTCAGCTCAGGATTACCCTTGCGCAGAGCAATCCCGACATTGTCGGTGCCTTGAAGTTCGGGTGTGTCGAGCTGACGAACCTTCTCACCGCTTTCCTTGATGGCAATCAGGATCGGAATATCGTCCGATGCAATGGCGTCCACGCGGCCCGAACGAAGCTCAAGCAGAAGTTCCGGAATGCCCTTATAGGTGCGGACGGTCCAGCCGCCCTGCTCGCGCGCCCACTTGTCGCTGGTTTCGCCAAGCGTAACGGCAATGGTCTTGCCCTGCTTCAGCTCGTCCATGGACTTAACCGGCGATGCTTCCGTCACGAAGATACCACGACCACCGCGATAGTAAGGACCTGCGAAGTCGACAGCCTTTTCGCGTTCCGGCGTGATACTCATGCTGCCGACGACTACATCAAACTTACCTGCACGCAGCCCTGCAATGATACCGTCGAAAGCGGTAGTCACGACAACCGGCTTTATATCAAGGCGCTTGGCGATTTCAGCACCGATATCAACGTCGAAGCCGACAACCTGGTTCTGACCATCAACAAAGCTGAACGGCGGAAAAACACCGCTCATGCCGATGCGCAATTCGCCGCTCTGCTTGACTTTTTCGAGGTCGTTAGCGTGGGCGGGAGCGAGCATCATCAGCGCGCCGACACCAGCCGCAACGAGTGAAGACAGAAGGGTTTTCATTTTATTTTCTCCTAAGTGATCGTAACGCGATCACGGGCGATGCCCGTTCCGAGCGCCCAGATGGACGCATCTTTCCAGATCGTCGACGCCCGACGGGCGGCGGCAAATTTCTCGGGAAAACTGATTCGGAACAGGCAAGATCGACGCGCTCTGGTTACCCAGGAGCGGGAGAAAGAAAAACTCCATCGATCCACCTCCGAAATTCCCCTGCCGGTTGCGTTGCTGCTTATCCGGCTTGTCTGTTTTCAAGCACGCTAACGGAGCAAAGGATCAACGAAAACGTCAATTCGGTATAGAAATGTCCAGCAATCTGCGATAAACGCAATCAAACTGACGAAATCGTCAAATAGCGGTATAGTGATGGATGATCTGGATCAGCGATTAATATCGGAACTGCGTATCAATGCCCGTGCGTCCATCCCAACGCTTGCGAGCATTCTGGGGGTGGCGCGAGGCACGATCCAAAGCCGTATGGAACGCCTCATCGCATCGGGCGTCATTGCTGGCTTTACGGTCCGGCTGAAGGATCATGGTTCTACCGACATGATCCGCGGCATCATGATGATCGAGCTGACCGGGCGAAACATCAAAAGCGTGATCGCGACCTTGCGCAAAAACCCGGGCTTTTCCGCGGTGAACACCACGAATGGAACATGGGACCTGATCGCCGAGATTGAAGTCCCCAACATGAATGAATTTCACCGGCTGGTAACCGGAATCCGCGCCATGGACGGGATTGCGAAGTCCGAGACGCATATCTTTCTCGGACCCGCCTGAACCTTCGACCGTCTATTCCGCAGCTTCTGCTACATAGCCGAATTGCATGATGGCGTCCGGCGCAGCAACGCCCGGCAAAATACGACCGTCATCCACCGGTGAACCCATCTGAGTAGTCATAGGAATGACGCCAGCCCAGATTGGCAAGGCATAATCGGCGTCATCATCCTTCGGCGGACCGGAACGAACCTTTGCCGAGGCCTCTTTCAATTCCAGTTCCAGAAGCATGGTGGCCTTCAGTTCCTTGGCCATCATCGGGCGCAGTCCCTCCCACCGACCAGGAAAAAGCCCGTTTACGAAACTGCGCAAGTGATGTTCCTTCGTCGCGACATCCGAAACTTTACGCGCTGTCCCGAAAGCCATGACCGAGCGATAATTACAGGAATGATGAAACGCGGATCGGGCAAGGACCAATCCATCGAGCAGTGTAAAGCTGACGCACACTTCTGCTTCGTCGCAGCTTTCCAGCATGCGGCTGGCGGATGATCCGTGCCAGTAAATGAAATTGCCCTCGCGCCAGACTAGCGTTGGTGTGACATAGGGCGATCCATTGAAGACATAAGCCACGTGCGCCAGAGGCTGAGCATCAATGATTGCGTAAACCGTGGCTGCATCATAGGCACCGCGCTCATGCATGCGTTTCACGCGGCTGCGTTCGGAAGGGGCTGTCGTCATGGCCGATATTTCTCCTTTATGTTCGGCCAAACTGCCGCCATAGTGGTTTTGAGAAAATAACCACTTTTAACGAATACGATGATGCCAATTTCCTATACACCTCCAGAATTCGGGATCGATCGCGCCAGCGATGTTTCGCTTACTGCTCAACTGGTTGGTCAGATAAGACAAGCGGTTTTGGCCGGACGCCTGAAACCCAACACAAAACTGCCTTCTACCCGTGCCTTGTCTCTGGAACTCGGCCTGTCACGAACAACCGTTCTTGCGGCATTCGACCAATTGATCGCCGAAGGCTATCTGGAAGGACGACAAGGTTCCGGAACCCATGTCACCGCCGAACTTCCCGAAACCAGCCTGACAGTCGACCAACCGCCCCATTACGCAATAGCCCAGCAGCGGTTACACCGTGAGGAAGCCAAAGCCTTTCGGCTGGGTGTGTTCGATAGCGATCATTTCCCGCACGATGAATGGGGCAAACTGCTAGGACGCATCTGGCGCAATCCCTTCCCTGATCTATTAAACAGCGACGATGTGTTTGGCTTTCATCCTCTACGGTCATCTTTAGCCCGTCATTTGCACGAATGGCGCGGGATGATCGTATCACCGGAACAGATTATCATCACCAACGGCAGCGCAGACGCTCTTGGCCTTATCCGAGAAGCGCTGTTTGCACCGGGTGACAGGCTGTGGATGGAAGAACCCGGATATCCGCCTGCGCGCAAGATCCTTGGTACCAACGGCCTCGACATAATAGCTGTCCCCGTCGATGTCGGCGGCCTCGATGTCTCGACCGGGCGAGATAAAGCCAACGACGCACGTGGGGCGTTCGTCACACCGGCGCGACATCACCCGACAGGCGTAACCATGACTTTGAGTCGCCGTCTGGAATTGATTGCATGGGCAAGAGAGCGTGATGCGGTCATCATCGAGGACGATTACGACAGCGAACACCGTTATATCGGCCAGCCCCTGCCGGCGTTGATGTCGCTGGACCCAGACCGTATTCTTTACATCGGAAGCTTTTCCAAGGTCTTTTCACCACTCCTGCGGCTAGGCTTCCTGATCGTACCGGCACATATGACCGCTCAGTTCAGAGCTTTGCGACAAACCCTATTTCCTGCACCGTCGCCACTGGCGCAGCCAGCATTGGCCAGTTTCATAGAAACGGGGGCCTTTGCGCAGCACATCAGGCGTATGCGTCGCATATATGCTTCGCGGCGGCGTAAACTGATTGCTGCACTGGTTCCCGGAGAGCCGGAACTGTTCCGGATTGAGGCTCCTCCTGCCGGGCTTTCATTGCTTCTGGCTTTGCCGGACGGGCAAAGCGATACACGTCTCCAAGGCATTCTGTCAGAGTCTGGTATTGAGGTTCAGGCGCTATCGACGCTCTACGCGAAACTAAAGCCGCGTCAGGGGCTTATCCTCGGCTTCTCTGGATTCGATGAAACCGTATTGGAGAATTCTGCAACAGCATTGATTAAAATTCTCGGGCAATCAAATTAGAGAGTGTGCATTAGCAATTTCGTAAACTTTGGATTCAGCATTTCCCGGTAAGCTTTGATTAGCAATTAGCTCGGAGGGAGCGTTGCAGCCCATTTGTTTTGCGTTACGGGTGCTCATGCGTTCTTCGATTGTATCAATCATTGCCCTTGCCTGCGCCGCTTTGACGGGCTGTACGTCAAGTTCCGGCATCGACAGCATCATGCTCCAATCGAAGACCTCGGCTGAGACAACGAGTTCGGTAGCTCGCCCGGTCCCGCCCGCTCCCTTGAGCGAAATGGCAAGCGCACCGCAGCCGATGCCCGTAGCCGAGCGGGAAGAAGTCCTGGCTTGGGCCGGCCCCATACCGGATGCAGGTCCGTTCAAAGCTGAACCTCCAGCTCCCATTACGCCGCAACCGCAGCCACAGGAACGCCCACAGGCGCGGATCTCGGTTCCGAAGCCGGAGGTTGCGGCCTATCCACCAGTGCGTCTTACCCCGCAAGCACGCTCGAAAATCTACAGTCATCGTTTTCGTGATGCAAAACCGATCAATTTCGGACGCTCATCGCCGCGCAAGCTGGCAGTTCACGGTGTGGACGTCTCGCGCTGGCAGGGTGATATCGACTGGGTGAAGCTGCGTACGCAAGGTGCAAACTTCGCCTATATCAAGGCAACTGATGGCGGCGACCATCTCGATCCCATGTTTCGGAAGAACTGGCGTGAGGCGAAAGCTGCAGGCATCAAACGCGGTGCATACCACTTCTTCTACTGGTGCCGCGTAGCAAGCCAGCAGGCCGACTGGTTCATCCGCAATGTGCCCAAGGAAGCCGATGCGCTTCCACCTGTCATCGATGTCGAATGGAACGGCGATTCCTCCTGCAAGAGACGGCCTTCTCCGGCGCAGGTACGAGAAAAAATGCAGGTCTTTATGGACAGGCTGGAGCAGCATTACGGCAAGCGGCCAATCATCTATACCGCACCGGATTTCTACGATGACAATCTGAAAGGCGCCTTCACCAATTATCCATTCTGGCTGCGCGCTGTCGCCCAGCATCCATCCAAAGTCTACCCAGGTCGCCCATGGACCTTCTGGCAGTATTCAGGATCAGGGCTGTCACAGGGCGTGAACGAAAAAATCGACCTGAATGTCTTCCACGGCTCCGAAGACGATTGGCACAGATGGCTGGCGCGCGCCGCCAGCTAATCGCGCGCGCAACTGGTCAAGGATCGGTTTGGATGTTATGAGACCGTATCAGGGATAACCGAAGCTTTGCCTCGAAACCCGGCATGCAACATCGCCATGCCGGGTCGTTTGCTGCCCACATGGTGTTACCATGAAAGGGAATGGCAAAAATGGACACCCGGTTATTTGTGCTTGCGCTGGCAACCTTCGTCACTGGTACCGCCGAGAATATCATCGTTGGCATTCTTCCGGGCATAGCCCCTGATCTGAATGTCTCTGTCAGCATCGCCGGACAGCTGACATCAATCTTCTCGATTACTTTCGCTCTCACAGCACCATTGGCACTCATCATCACGACGCGATTTGAGCGGAAAGGCATTCTTGTCTTTGCCTTGGGTGTTTTCATTGCAACCAATATTATCGCAAGCATCAGCCCCAACTATCTCATCCTGTTTGCAGCTCGTATGTGCATGGCTGCTGCAAGCGCGGTCGTTTGTCTGATTGCTACAATGCTGGCGACGGAACTGGTCGTCCCGGCAATGCGCGGGCGCGCCATCGGGATCATATTCATGGGAATCAGCGGATCGATGGTGGCAGGCGTTCCGGCGGGAATGATCGTCAACGAATGGGTGGGCTGGCGCGCAGTTTTCCTGTGTCTGGCTTTCACGGCCGCCGTAGTCTTGCTCCTGTCATCACGCTCACTGCCACAAACCCGACGTAACCTGGGCGGCTTGCCGCCTTACATACCGCATCTGAAATCCATCCGATTGATGTCAGCACAACTGGTTTCCATCCTGATGATCGGTGGACATTTCGTATTGTTTGCCTATCTTTCACCCTACCTTCTGGAAGTGGTCCACATCTCCTCGCACAAGGTTATCTGGGCAATGGTGACTTTCGGCGTAGCCGGAATGACAGGCGGTTATCTCGGTGGCCTGTTCGTCGACAAATTGTCGCCCCGGCTGGCTATCGTGCTGATGCCGCTTCTATATCTTACGGCTCTGGCGGCAATACCACTCGCGATCGGGTCCAGCACTGTCTTCGGCCCAGTGTTGATGGTATGGGCTTGCGTCAGCTGGATGATTTCACCTGTCGTTCAGAATTTTCTCATCACAACCGATCCCGCAACCGCAGATGCCGGTGTCGGGATCAATCTGTCGGCCATGCATATAGGCGTCGCGCTTGGCACCGCGACGGGTGGGCTTGCATTGCAATACTTTCCCTTGCAAGGCCTGCCATGGATCGGGTGTATTCTGGTCGCACTGTCCCTGTTTTGCGCTTTCAACGCTTCCCGATATTTTCAAGATCGTAGGGCGTCGATTGATACATCTCGTTGATCCAGTTTCCGAAAAGAAGATGCGCGTGACTGCGCCAGCGATTTTCCGGTTGGCGCGTCGCGTCGTCACCGGGGAAATAATTCGCCGGAACCTTCGTTTCAGGCTGAGCCTGAATGTCACGGAAATACTCATCCGCAAGCGATGTGGTATCATATTCCACGTGATTGAACATGTGTAGCGAGCGATGACGGGGGTCATCAAGCAGGCAAAGCCCCGTTTCCGGGCTATCAACCAGCACTTTTAGACCGCTATTGGCCGGAATGTCGCTTTTGCGCACTTCGGTCCAGCGCGAAACCGGTATCTTGAAATCATCCGAAAAGCCGCGAAGGTAAGGCGATGACGGTGCAAGGTTGCGCTGGCTATAGACGCCTGACGCCTTACCCGGCAGTTCGTACTTGCCCATGCCATGGAAATGATGAACAGCCGCTTGCGCGGCCCAGCATATATTCAGAGTCCGGTGCACATGGGTCTGCGTCCAGTTGAAGACACGCTGCATTTCGTCCCAATAGGTGACTTCCTCAAATTCGAGACGTTCGACCGGAGCCCCAGTGATGACAAAGCCGTCAAATCGCTGGTCCTGCACTTCTTCCCACGGCTGGTAGAAGGACAGCATGTGATCGGCAGGCGTGTGACGCGCCACATGGTTGGTGATACGAACAAGGGTCAGCTCCACCTGCAGCGGCGTCGCTCCGAGAAGTCGTGCAATCTGCGTCTCGGTGGTGACCTTGTTCGGCATCAGGTTGAGCAGGCCGATCTTCAGCGGGCGAATATCCTGACGAACGGCATCTGCTTCGCGCATGACCATGACGCCCTCGGCCTCGAGAACACTGGTTGCTGGCAGATCGTCAGGAATTTTAATCGGCATGTCGCGTCGGTCCCTAGTTTATGTTGGTGAGGACGCGAGTGGCTTCATCCGTATATTTGCCGGTTTGGCCACATCCTCTCTTTGCAGAGAGTACCACCTTGCCCGGAGAGGCAGGTTGGCGTTGGGCGTCTCCCCAACTCTTGATGTGCCGATACTTCTACTCAAACTCTTTGGGAGTCGCAATAGGGATTAAGTGTCACCTTAAAGTGTATGAGAAATTTCCGTTTCACGGGTCGATCAATACGCGAATACTACACTCACAGACGCCGTGAATTTGGATTGAGCAGCCTTTAGACGTGTGCAATTGCAGCTTTCAAAGCTCTAACGCGTTGAGCACATGTCCGAAATGATTGTTCAGCAGCAAAACCGAAGGCGATAGCACGAGAATCCTTCTCCTCGACCTGGACACGGCATGAAGCATGAACTTCTGCGGCGCCAGTTGCCTCCATGATCCGTCCCACATTCTCAGCATTCACGCCACTGCCGGGCATAATGCTCATGCTCTGGCCAGCCATTTCAGCTAGCCGCCGCAGTTTATCCAGCCCCTCTTCCGCAGTTTGTGACAGGCCGGACGTCAGAATACGTTCAAAGCCGAGCGCAATTGCTTGCTGCAGCGCAATCTCCATGTCGGGAACCAGATCGAATGCGCGATGAAGCGTCGTTCCAAAGCCCTTTGCCTCAGCAATCAGTCTTTCCAGCATAACTACATCAAGAGAGCCGTCGCTCAGCGATGCACCGACAACTACACCCGCCAAACCGGCTTTTCTAGCGTTACCTATATCAGACACCATTATCGCTTCATCTTCTGCCGAAAAGCAGAAGTTGCCCGCGCGCGGTCTGATCATTGCGTAAACCGGGATCGGTGCTTTCGAGGCAAGCTCCATCATCCCCAGCGACGGAGTCAGGCCACCCAGCTCGAGCGCAGAGCAGAGCTCAATCCGATCCGCACCGCCTTCGATTGCCAACCGCAACCCTTCAGCGCTATCCACGCAGACTTCGAGTAACACACTCACGTCTGACGCCCCAATATTGCTGCCCCGACCAAACCGCCATCGCTGCCGAATATACCCGGAACGACTAATGGCCTGTCAGTTTTTCGCAGAATTCTGGCTCTCACCGCCGTGTCAAGCGCCGAAACCAACTCCGAAGCGTTAGCAAGTCCGCCGCCTACCGGAATGATCGACGTACCGGTTATGTTGACGACTGCGGCGAGCGGATCGGCCACCAGTTGAAGATAGGCGGCGATCGTCCGTCTTGCCTCCTGACGACCTTCCAGCCATTCCTGCAGGACTCTATGACTGCTCGCTTCGACACCATTCAGAAACAGGTGTAGTCTCTCGATCCCGCGTGCGCCACCAACCGTATCGACACAACCACTTTGACCGCACCCGAAATCGAAGCGAGGAACCGACACTGTTTGCTCGTTTATTTCTACACACGTATTGAGGATCGGGCCATGCCCCCATTCACCGGTCAAGCCGCCCTTACCTCGAACCAACCGGCCATCGACGACAAGCCCGCCGCCAACACCAGTACCCAACACTGCGCAGAAGACTATGTCATACCCCTTCCCCGCTCCTTCGATTGCCTCAGCTAGCGCCAGACAATCGGCATCATTGGCGGCAATTACCTGCCGTTGTAATCGCTCGCCGAGTTCAAAGCCTAGCCTGTGTCCGGTAATGCATGGGATATTTGCAGAGAAAGCGGTAGTTGTATCCGGATCAACTAATCCAGCGATGGAAAGTGCAAGTGGCCCACTGTCGTCCGGCGCGTGGGTTCGGAGTGCAGTTTCCAATGCCCCGCCAAACTCATCCCAACTGTTGGCCGGGGTTGGCAGTTTTTCAAGCAGCTCGATATCGCCCGGATTGGCTGAGCGCGCCAGCCGAATGAAGGACCCGCCAACATCAGCGGCGAAAACTGTTCCAGCCCGTTGAGACTGACGCGTCCTTCTGTCGTGCATCATTGATCATCCGCCGATACGTTTCGATGTTCCATCCAATCATCGTAAATGTAACGGCAGTCAATCGGGAGGCACAATCTATCCTACGGTTTCGAGGCAACAAGCGAGATGTTCACGCCTTGCGGGTCCTTGCATTGAACAACCCATTCGCCGTTGGGCTCTTGCAAAACGGCTCCACCGAGAGACTTGACCCTGCTGGCAGCATCCTTCACGCCATCGACCATGAAGTAGAAACCCCAGCCGACGCGAGTACCAGGAGGCGCGGTCATGATACCGCCATGATCGGCGCCATCGACACTGAACACCTTGTAGTTCCCCATAGGCCCCATGTCGAAGTTGCGTGAGAGCTTCCAGCCGAAGACCTTCTCGTAGAAAGGAAATACTGTCTCGCCGTTCTGGGCGTAGAGTTCGTGCCAGCCCGGATGTCCCGGTTTGCGCGAACCGAAATCGGCCGGTGGCGGCATGTCGTCTTTCGGCTCAAAGAGCGCAAAGACGCCACCTTGCGGGTCCGATACAATCGCAAATCGCCCGATGTTCGGAATATCTTGCGCAGCTCTGAGAACTTTGCCACCCTCCGCCTCGACTTTCCGGGCGTAGTCATCAGCATTTGCCACGCCGACATAGCCGATCCAACCGGGCTCACCGCCGCAGTCCTCTTTGGGCATGTCGGCCATCGACATCATGCCCGCAATCATGCATCCGGGCACTTCAAACAACGTATATTTCATGCCGGGGACGCCGGCGTCTTTTGCCGTCCAGCCGACGACTTTTGTATAAAAATCCTGTGCCTTGTCAGCATCTGTTGTCATCAATTCGTACCAGACGAACGGAGAAGAGCCGTTTTTCATTGAAAGTACTCCCTTGGATTATTTCGCGGGCGAATGATCAGCTGCAGCAGCTGTGCTTGGAAGCCTGCGATTCATACTCATCGTGTCGTTTGACGAAATGCATCGTGCTATTCTCATTGCGGCCCTTCGGTGCGCGATCGAGGATCATCAGCGTACTGACCCATTCTTCAATGCCGCGCGCATAGCTGGAATAGGTGTGATAGATCGCGCCGTTTTCATCCTTGTAAAAAGCGCTCATGCCGTGCAGTTCATCGAAAGCATCTTCGGCCGCCAGCTTTTCGAAGTTGTAGAAAACGCGATTGTTCTCGAGCTCATCCTTTGTAAAGGAGACGTGATAATCGAAATTGAAATCGCTGCCTTCTGACGAAACCCATGGGAAATGCCAGCCCATCCGCTTCTTGTAAGCTTCCAGCTTTGCCAGCGGTCCGCGCGAAACGGCGGCGAGCGTGACGTCGTGATTGTTGAGATGTGTCACGGCGCCATCAAGATTATCGGCCAGGAACGAACATCCTGTGCAACCTTGATCCCAGTCGGGTCCGAACATGAAATGATAGATCAGCAACTGGCTGCGCCCCTCAAACAGGTCAGAAAGTGTTTTCCGTCCCGAAGGCGTATCAAATGTATAGTCCTTATCAACCTTTACCCACGGCAGAGCCTGCCGCTCACGATTGACCTTGTCGCGCAGATGGGTGGCTTCTTTCTCGCTTGCCAAAAGCGCGCGCCGCGCCTCAAGCCAAACTTCTCGGGATACGACCTTGTTCATGGTGCAAGCCCTCCTCCGGCTTTTGCTCCCTGTCTATGCCCAGATATCAATGTTCCCGCTTGACGATTTACATTGATATCAATATTAATAAGTCATGTCAAATAGCCACGATGTACCTTTTGAAACAACACTTCTGGTTCGTGATACCTGCCTTTGTTTGCATGTTCAGCGCGCCGCACGCGCCCTCGCCCGCCGCTTTGACGACTCTCTGCGTCCAGTCGGGATGACCAATGGCCAATTCTCGCTGATGATGTCCCTTAATCGCCCGGCACCGCCACCAATGAAACCGGTTTCGGAGCTTCTGGCCATGGATCAGACCACTTTGACAGCAGCCTTGAAACCATTGCAGCGGCAGGGGTGGGTCGAGATCATTGTCAACCCGAATGACAGGCGCGAGCGTTTACTGCAGCTCACACACGCGGGAAAAGCAGCTCTTGCTGCAGCTTTGCCTATATGGAAGGCTACCCATGCGGATATCGAGAAACAGCTTATAAGCGGCAATGGCGATGAAGTCCGCCGTGACTTGCTGGTTCTGTCATCTATCTAATGACCGAAGGGGCGCTCATCGCGCCCCTTCTAGCAACTTACTTATTCTTTTTCTTCGGCTTGAATTCCTTGTCGTAAACCTCTTCCGCCATACGCCGGAGCGAACGTCCGATAGCGGCATATTCATATTCGTTGAGGTTCGCCAACGAGATACGGCCCGCTGGCTGCAAGGTACCAAAGCCCGTACCCGGTAACATAACGATGCCGGTTTCATCCGCTATACGGAAAAGCAGTTCCGTCGGGGAAATATTCTTCTTCACCCACGCCGCGAAATCATCGCCGTAGAGACGGCGGACGATATCTTCCAGATCGAGCAGCGTATAATAATCCACTTCATTCTCGCCGGACTGAGGCGGCAGCCCAAGTTCGCGATAGAGCGCTGCCTCACGGTGACGGATAAGCTTCTTCAGCTCCGCCTTGTATGAATCCTTTTCGTCCATCAGGCCGAAGAGCGAAAACAGAACCATCTGGACCTGCTGCGGTGTCGAAAGCCCTGCCGTATGATTAAGCGCAACTGTGCGGCTGTCGGCGACAAGCCTGTCTATAAACTTCAGCTTCGAGACATCCGGTGTCAGTGATGAATAGCGCTCGTTCATTTCCTTCTTTGCTGATGAAGGGAGATTTTTGAGCTTTTCGTCCAGAACATTGTCCTTCTGCATCGCGACGACGCCAAGACGCCAGCCAGTTGCGCCGAAATATTTGGAGAAAGAATAGACAAGCATCGTATTATAAGGGCAGATAGCGAAGAGCGATTTGAAATCATCCGCAAAAGTACCGTAGACATCATCCGTCAGGATCATGAGATCAGGACGCTTTTCCTTGACGATCCGTGCAATCTGCTCAAGGCCGCGTTGATCTACCTTAACCGAAGGCGGGTTGCTCGGATTGATCAAGAAAAAAACCTTGACTGACTTGTCGAGCAGCTTGTTCAGCTCTGCTTCCGGATATTGCCAGCCCTGATGTGGGTCGGCATTGATGTGCACTTCTTTCAACCGATAGTTGTTCAGCTCCGGTATTTCGATGTAGGGGGTAAAAGCAGGCATGCCGATGGCCACTGTATCGCCTTCATCGAGTATTTTGTTCTGCTTCAACGTATCAAAAATGTAGGTCATGGCGGCCGTACCGCCTTCGACCGCGAACAAGTCGAGCTTATCGGAACTCGTATAGCCGCCGATCATCTCGCGAACGAGATAATGCTTCACAATCTCCTCGCTGATCGTCAGCATACGTGGCGGAACCGGATAATTACAACCAAGAATACCTTCCACCATTTCGTGCAGATACTCCGATGGAGAAAGACCCAGCTGATCGCGAACGTAAGACAGTGCTCGTCCGAGAAATTTCACCCCCGGCTGGTCGCCGTTGTCGGAAAGAAAGCGCTGGAACCGCCCTTCTATTCCCTCAACTTTCGGCAAGCCACCGACACTTGTCGACATATATGAGTATGAAAGTTCAGCTTCGGAGACCGCAAAAAGCCCCAGCCTTAAAAATGCGCGGCGCGGCAAGGTCGCAAGAAAGTTCGGGTTGCCGCGCCCAGCATTCAGCATGGTCAGATCAGTTTTACTGGAAGCCAGCTGGATGAGTGCATCCTTGAGTTCGAACGGGCTCAGCTTCGCATACTTGCTATAATCAGTCTTCGCCATGATCTAATCCTCAGGAAAAAGCGACCACCAACGGCCCAAGCAATGTCAAAAAGACATTAGCAAGCGCGTAGGTGATAGCGAACGGGGTGGTAGGAATGGAATTGCCTGCCTTGTCCAGCACTTCGCCGAAGGCTGGATTAGCGCTGCGAGAACCGGAAAGTGCCCCTGCGAACACAGCCACATTGTCGTATTTCAGCACGTAGCGGCCAAAGAACATCGTGATGATCAGCGGCAGAATGGTAACGACAACACCAATCAGGAAGATGGTGAGGCCACTGCTGACAATTGTTTGCACGGCCTGCAGGCCAGACTGGAGTCCGACAACCGCCACAAAACCGGCAAGCCCCAGATCACGCAACAAAGTGGAAGCACCTGTCGGCATATTGCCGATGGTCATATTTCTGCTGCGATACCAGCCAAAGAGCAGACCCGACAAAAGCGCACCGCCACCGCTGCCGAGCGTCAGAGGTATCGAGCCGATACGTACGACCGCCAAACCGATCAGCAGGCCAAAAGCAATACCTAGACCGTGAAACACGAAATCGGTCTTGTCGCTCGGAACAATTACCGGACCGATGGACTTTGCAGCACGCTGCAAATCCTGATCAGTGCCGTAGAGTGAAACGACATCACCCGCATTGATGACAGTATCCGGCTGCAATGGCAAAGGTTTGTCGGCCCGTTTGACGCCAATGACATAGACGCCGTGGCGCAGTTCAGAGCTTATATTCTCTTTGATTGCAGCGACGGTCTTGTCAACATAATCCGGTGAGGTGATCGTCACATCGCGGATTTGTACAACGACATCCATGCCCTCGGAGGATTGTAACTCGGTCCCGATCTTGTTGCCGAAAGCGACAACTCCAGAGCGTCGGCCTGCCACTAGGACGACGTCATCCCTTTCCAGTTTAAGATTGGGTGAAAGGCCGATGATCTTGCCAGCACGTTTGACACGTTCAACGGTTATAGCATCTTCAACCGAGGTTAGAGCCTCGATCTGGGCCACAGTCTGTCCGGCTGCTTGCTCTACCTTGTAAATGCGTCCCACAAGATCAGGAGCAGCCTCGCTTTCTCCCTGCCCCAAAATTCTTATGCCCGCCAACAGTTCGGCTTCCGCCTTTATGGCGTCGTCACGGATACTTCGCCCCATGAATTTCGGCAGCAGATTGACGCAAACAATAATCGCGCCGAACGAACCAAAAATATAGGTAACAGCGTATCCGACAGCTACATTCGCCTGCAATCGCTGCACCTCATCGGCAGCAAGGCCCAGCTTCGAAATCGCCGAGCTTGCCGTTCCGATGATTGCTGATTGGGTTAGCCCACCGGCGGCGATACCTGCAGCAAGACCTTTATCCAAACCAAATATACGCGCCATGATCACGACTGTCGCCAAACCGCTGATGGCAAGCACTGCAGCCATCGCGATCTCGCGCAGAGATTGCCGTCCGAGTGAACGGAAGAATTGCGGACCGCTTTCGAAACCGACCGCATAAATAAAAAGGGCGAAGAGCAGAGCCTTCACCCCATTATCGATTTGAACGCCTACTTGGCTGATTATCACCGCGACAAGCAGTGATCCGGCAACCCCTCCTAACTGGAACTTGCCGAAATGTATCTTGCCGATGGCATACCCACCGGCCAACGAGAGGAATAATGCTATTTCTGGTGCCTGCTGAAATATTGCCTGAAGCCAATGCATCCGTCCCTCCAAGCTCCGATAACAACCTAGGATTACTTAGCGCGCAAACAGCAAAGACAAGAGGTAAACAATATAAAATTGGGGAATAATTTACGACAATCCTAACATAATTAAAAAGTTGAAATCGCTGTCTGGAACTGTTCTATTTCGAAACAAAAGAAACGTCTTCACGACGATCTGTGATAAAAACTTGAAGGTGATTAATATTGAAACGGATGGCCCGGCTACACGAGATGCGGACATAAACTGTGTCGGATACCCCTGTTCAAGACGGACGGGCTGGCTAAATATTGTAGAATGAACGCAGGCTGAAGATAATGAACAAAGAGCGTGTACCCCATATCGTCGTCGTAGGTGCTGGTTTTGGCGGATTGCAACTGATCCATGACCTTAGAAGCGTTGATGTGCGGATCACACTGATAGATCAGCGTAATCATCATCTGTTCCAGCCGCTCCTATATCAAGTTGCAACCACCATCCTCGCCACCTCGGAAATTGCTTGGCCGATCCGGCATCTGTTCAAGGATCGCAAGGAGGTGACCACGCTATTGGGCACAGTCACCGATGTTGACACCGAGCACCGTCAGGTGCTGCTCGAAAACGGCACCGAAATTTCGTACGACATGCTCGTACTCGCCACCGGAGCACGGCACGCCTATTTCGGCAACGATCAATGGGAAGCGTTGGCCCCCGGACTGAAGGCGCTTGAGGACGCAACCACCATTCGCCGTCGCCTGCTCCTGGCCTTCGAGCGTGCCGAACGCGAGACAGACGAAGCAAAACGGCAGGCGCTGCTGACATTCGCCATCGTAGGTGGTGGGCCGACCGGTGTAGAGCTTGCAGGCATTATCGCGGAACTGGCCAAGCAAACCATATGGCCGGAGTTTCGCAATATAGACACCCGGCAGACACGCGTAATGCTGCTGGAAGCAGGTCCACGCATTCTGGCGGCTTTTCCAGAAGATCTATCCGATTATGCGCTGAAAGCACTTGAAAAACTGGGTGTCGAAGTGCGGCTCGGAATTCCGGTCAAGGATATTACAGCCGAAGGCGTAACTGTTGGCGAAGAGTTCATTCCCTGCCATACGGCAATCTGGGCGGCCGGCGTTGCCGCCTCTCCTGCTGCAACATGGCTGAACGCTGAGAGTGACCGCGCGGGACGCGTGAAGGTGCTGTCCAATCTTAATGTACCAGGGCACGATGATATCTTCGTCATCGGTGATACGGCCTGGGTTGAAGGACCGGACGGCAAGCCAATTCCGGGAATAGCACCCGCTGCCAAACAACAAGGTGCCTATGTTGCCAAGGTCATTAAAAGCCGCATTGAAGGAACAACACCACCGATGCCATTCCGTTATAAGCATCAGGGCAACCTTGCGACCATCGGCAGAGGCGCCGCTGTCGTAGATATGGGGCGTTTCAAACTCAAGGGGATCATCGCCTGGTGGTTCTGGGGCATCGCGCACATCTTCTTTCTGATCGGAACAAGAAGCCGTGCGGCTGTCGCCTGGAGCTGGCTGTGGACTTATATCTCCGGCCAGCATAGCGCCCGGTTGATAACACAGGGAAAGCCTGTCGAACGCTAAGCGCAAGACGGCCCGCCAGAGCGGGCCGTTGCATTTTCTGTCCGATAAACTCTATTCAGCCGGCTCAAGCTGCGGAACAAGGTCTGTAATAACTGGCGTTCCGTTCATCGCCGCGGCGAGCTTGTCCGCATCGAGTTCGTTTTCCCAACGCGCCACGACGATTGTTGCCACCGCATTGCCAACGAGATTGGTCAGCGCACGGCATTCCGACATGAAGCGGTCAATACCGAGGATCAGGGCCATGCCCGCGACTGGAACGGCTGGAACGACAGACAGCGTAGCAGCAAGCGTGATGAAACCGGCACCGGTAATGCCTGCAGCACCCTTGGAGCTTAGCATCGCCACCAGCAGAAGCAGAATCTGGTCGCTCAGCGACAGTGGAATATCCGTCGCCTGCGCGATGAAGAGGGCTGCTAGCGTCATATAGATATTTGTGCCGTCGAGATTGAACGAATAACCGGTCGGGATGACCAGGCCGACGACAGAACGCTTGCAACCAGCCTTCTCCATCTTGTCCATCAATGCAGGCAATGCTGCTTCTGAAGATGACGTACCCAGAACCAGAAGCAGTTCTTCCTTGATGTAGCGGATAAGTGCAAGGATCGAGAAGCCATTGTAACGAGCAACCGCTCCCAGAACGACAAGCACGAACAGCAAGGATGTCAGATAGAATGTGCCGATCAGAAGTGCGAGATTGGCGATCGAACCGATGCCGTATTTACCGATTGTGAATGCCATGGCACCAAAAGCGCCGATTGGAGCGGCCTTCATGAGAATCGCAACCAGCTTGAAAACAGGTGCAGTCAGAACGTGAAGAAAATCAGTGACAGGCTTCCCCTTGTCGCCGACGAGAGCCAGCGCGATACCGAACAGGACCGAGAAAAACAGTACTTGTAGAATGTCGCCTTCTGCGAATGCGCCGACAATCGTTGTCGGGATGATGTTGCTCAGAAAGCCGGTAATGGTTTGCTCATGTGCCTTGGCGGCGTAATTGGCAACAGCTTTCGGATCCAGCGAAGCCGGATCAATATGCATTCCGGCGCCCGGCTGCACGACGTTAGCCACGATGAGACCGATAATCAGGGCAAGTGTCGAGAAGGTCAGGAAGTAGATCATCGCTTTACCGGCAACGCGACCGACCTTTTTCATATCGGTCATCCCGGCAATGCCTGTCGCAACGGTCAGGAAAATGACAGGTGCGATAATCATTTTCACGAGCTTGATGAACGCATCCCCAAGTGGCTTTAGCTGCGTGCCAAGCTCGGGATAAAAATGGCCAAGCAGAATACCGGCAGCAATAGCTACCAGTACCTGTACATAAAGATGCTTATAAAGTGGGATCCGACCGCGCGGCTCTGCCGCGGTGCCTGTCGATACTGCAATCATGATGTCCTCCGTTCGGCCCAGCCCGGAACCTGTCCGGCCTCCCGAGCCTTTCAGTCTGGAATTCCAGCGGTCTGAGCCGCTGCTGAACCTTTTGATTGCAATGTCCGTGCCAGTTCGATCAAATTCCTATAACTCATTGTTTTATATATATTTACTATAAACCTCAAAATTCACACCTCAACGAAAGTGCGAATATCCGCACATTTTTATTTTCAATGTGTGCGAAATAATGCACTATTGAAACAATGAATTCGAACTCTTCCAAAGAGGGCATCACTGCCCAATCCGATACTTCCAACCGCCACACATGGGCGTTGTTTGGGCTGTTTTGGGTTGTGGTTTTCGCTTTCGCTTTGTGGATTGTCGGCGATTTTGCGCGGAACAAAGCCATCCTGACAATGGGTGAGCAGACAAGGATCGATGCTAATCTCAACACAGCATTACTGCGGGCAGTCCTCGATAAACAGCGCGCACTGCCTCTGGTCCTCTCAAAGGATAAGGCACTTGAAGTAGCGCTTCAGGACAAAACGTCAGCGACAATCAATCCTTTGAACGAGAAGCTGGAGACGCTGGCGCAAGGCACGCAGGCTGCCGTCATTTATCTTGTGGGCATGGATGGCATTGCCATTGCTGCAAGTAACTGGCGCGGACCAACAAGCTTCGTCGGCAACGACTACAAGTTCCGCCCCTATTTTCACGAGGCGCTGAAAAACGGAGATGCGGAGTATTTCGCACTCGGCAATGTCAGCAATCGCCCCGGCCTTTACATATCCCGTCGTATTGATGGGCCGAACGGACCGCTGGGCGTGATTGTCGTCAAGCTGGAATTCGACCGTCTGGAGAACGACTGGAACAATGCCGGACGACCGACATTCGTCACAGACGAGCGCAACATTGTACTGATTACCAGCCTGTCGTCTTGGCGCTTCATGACCGTTGGTTCAATCGGTCAGGAACAACTCCAGCCCATCCGTGATAGCCTGCAGTTTGGTAACGCACCTCTCACCGCGCTGCCGTTAGCGGTTAAATCAATCGGCGGCGGCGATGTTCTTCTGATCGACGCACTGCTACCGGGCAACGCCCGCAATACCGAGTTTCTAGCCATTCGTTCAACCGTGCCTTCCACTCCATGGCAAATGTACAGTCTCGCTCCAATCCGCCCGCAAATTACCGCGGCCATGCGTGAAGCGCGTCTGTTTACCTTTATTGTTCTGGCAACAATTGCCACGGTTGCCGGACTTCTTTTGCGACGCAGGCAGAAAATCGCAGCACGCATTGCCGATGCCCAACGCAGACAAGCAGAGCTGGAAGAGCGCGTGGAGGAGCGCACCCGCGATCTCAGCTTGGCGCGTGACCGTCTGCAGGCCGAAATCAGTGACCATCGTCGCACCGAAACAATGCTGCAAGGCGTCCAGCAGGATCTTGTTCATGCCAACCGGCTTGCCATCATGGGCCAAGTTGCGGCTGGAGTAGCACATGAAATCAACCAGCCGGTTGCAACCATTCGAGCCTATGCTGATAATGCAAAAACCTTCATCGAACGGAAGCACCTCTCCGATGCAACCGAGAATCTCGATGAAATCGCGGCACTGACAGACCGTATCGGCACAATCACAGGTGACCTTAAAGCACTCGCCCGAAAAGGCCGCTCTCCTTCCGAGCCGACCTCGCTCAGCCAGGTCATTTCAGGCGCGCTGGTACTGTTACGAAGTCGGTTCTCCGGACGCATGGATCAGCTTGATATCGCGCTGCCGCCGTCCGAACTGCGCGTGATAGGCCAGTCCCTCCGCCTTGAACAGGTTTTCATAAACCTATTCCAGAATGCGCTGGAAGCTGTTGATTTAAAAGAAAATGACGGACAAATAGAAGTTCGTACACAGGTGAATGACGATAAGGTCATCATCACGGTCTCCGACAATGGACCCGGTATGCCACAGCATATTCGCGACAATCTGTTTTCGCCATTCAACACATCGAAAGAAAAAGGACTCGGCCTCGGTCTTGTGATCGTCAAGGAGATCATCACCGACTATGGCGGAACCATATCCGCCGAAAGCAGCACCGCAGGTACATCTTTCCGCATTGAATTGAGAAAAGCATGATGGACAAGTCCCCTTCCGTTATTCTCGTCGACGATGACAAGGCGCTGCGCCGCGCCACCCGTCAAACGCTTGAACTTGCCGGTTTTGGAGTTGCCGACTTTCCAAATGCATTGGATGCCTTGAACAACGTTACAACTGAGTATGACGGCATTGTCGTTACCGATATCCGTATGCCGCAGATCGATGGTCTCCAGTTCTTTGCGCGGATCAAGGCCATCGACCCTGATTTGCCGGTAATCCTGATTACCGGTCATGGGGATATTCCGATGGCCGTACAGGCCATTCAGGATGGTGCCTATGATTTCATTGCTAAGCCATTTGCGGCCGACCGGCTCGTGCACAGCATCCGCCGCGCATTGGAAAAGCGCCAGTTGATTTTGGAAAACCGCGCCCTGCGTGAAGCCGCCGAGAATGTGGAGGGAGATCTACCATTGATCGGCCGAACACCGGCGATGGAAAATCTGCGCCGAACCTTGCGCGATATCGCCGACACTGATGTCGATGTTCTCGTGGCTGGTGAAACCGGCAGTGGCAAGGAAGTCGTCGCACAATTGCTGCACAACTGGGGCCGCCGCCGCAAAGGCAATTTCGTGGCACTCAATTGTGGAGCCTTGCCCGAAACGGTGATTGAAAGTGAGCTGTTCGGTCATGAGGCCGGGGCCTTTACGGGTGCGCAGAAAAAGCGGCTCGGACGGATTGAACATGCAAGTGGTGGCACGCTGTTTCTCGATGAAATTGAAAGCATGCCCGCAGCGACACAGGTGAAGCTGCTGCGCGTCCTTGAGATGCGCGAAATCACACCACTCGGTACAAATGAGGTTCGCCCGGTCGACCTGCGGGTTGTAGCAGCAGCAAAGATAGACCTCGGCGACCCAACCCAAAGAGGCGATTTTCGTGAAGACCTCTATTACCGGCTGAATGTCGTCACGCTTTCCATCCCGCCGTTGAGAGAAAGGCGGGACGACATTCCGTTACTCTTCGCACATTTCCTGACGCGGGCGTCGAAACGCTTCAATCGCGATGTGCCGGCCATAGATGCAACCACGCACCGTTATCTTATGAGCCACAACTGGCCGGGAAATGTCCGCGAACTGGCGCATTTCGCCGACCGCGTGGCGCTTGGTGTAGCGAAACCGGCACATTCGCCGCAGCCAGCGATCAGTGATCAAGAGCCCCTCCCCAAAAGGCTCGAGCGCTACGAAGAAACGCTCATACGCGAAACGCTCGCCGCACATAATGGCAATGTTCAGGAAACAATTGAGGCGCTCGGTATTCCTAGAAAGACCTTTTACGATAAGATGCAGCGCCATGGCATCAATCGCGCGGACTATCGCGCCAATGGTGATTGAAGTTCATCCGCCATTTGTCTGGGAGGACCACGATGACTTTGAAACTCTACCTTCACCCCTTTTCGTCATACTGCCAGAAAGCGATAACAGCCTTCTATGAAAAGGACTTAGTTTTCGAAGCAAGAATGCTGGACGGCACGGAACCAGTGGCCAGCGAATTCACCTCACTTTGGCCCTTCGGTAAATTTCCTGTGCTAACGGACAATGGAAAACTGGTGTTTGAGGCGACGGGTATTATCGAATATCTAGAAGCCGCCTATCCGCATACCAGACGGCTGATCCCATCAGACCCGCTGGTCAGCGCGGACGTGAGAATGTGGGATCGCTTCTTTGATAATTACATAAACTACCCACAACAACGCCTTGTTTACATTGCACTTGGTCGCGAACATGACGACGGTGGTGACCGCTGGCGAGCGGCATTCGATACAGCCTACGCATTTCTAGATCGACACATGGAAGGACGCGAGTGGGTCTCGGGCGATGATTTCAGCCTTGCGGATTGTGCTGCCGCACCTTCCCTGCTTTATGCAGACTGGACCTATGCCATTCCCGAAAAATTCGCCAACGTTTGGGCCTATCGCAAACGCTTGCTTGCGCGACCGAGTTATGCCCGTGCGCTCGACGAAGCACGGCCTTTCCGTCACTTGTTTCCATTGGGAGCGCCTGAAGAAGGCAGAGATTGATAGCCTACCGTGGCGAAGCGATCAGCTGACCCGAGGAGACGTGTTGCATGACTTCCATCGGAATGCCGTAGATTTCCTCAAGGCGGTCAGGCACCATGATACCCTTTGGGGTCGATTGCGCGATCAACCTGCCGCTGTGAAGCGCAAACACTTCATCGCAAAAACGCGCAGCCATATTTACGTCGTGCAACACGACAAAGACGCTCAGTTCCTTTTCGTGTGACAGCTTACGCACAAGTGAGAGAACTTCGATCTGGTGCGCGATATCAAGCGCCGATGTCGGTTCATCAAGCAAAAGGCATTCCGCATCTTGAGCAACCAGCATGGCGAGCCAGACACGTTGACGCTCACCGCCTGAAAGCGTGTCTACCAAACGGTCAGCGAAAGGGGCGATCCCGGTCAACTCAATGGCTTCTTCCACTTTCCTACGGTCGGCTTCTCCAAAACGACCAAGGGCGCCATGCCATGGGTAGCGTCCCAATGCCACGAGTTCCTTGACCAGAATGCCTGCGGCCGGCGCCGTCTGCTGCGGAAGATATGCGAGCTTTCGCGCAAATTCACGGTCGCCCCATTCACCAAGCGTCTTACCCGCAAAGCGTACAGTCCCGCCCGACGCAGGCTGCTGCCGCGCCAAGATTTTCAGAAGCGTCGACTTTCCGGAACCATTGTGCCCAATGAGTGCTGTCAGACATCCTCCCGGTATGGACATGGTCAGCGGCTGCAACAGAGTGCGTCCGGCGACCGAAAAGGAAACATTTTCAAGTTCGAACAGGGCGGAGCTCATCAATCTCATTCCAGATTTGGTCAAGTCCAGATGTTTGTCCTGCAATAAAGCAGTTCATCAAAGGTTGATAGCAAAATATGAGAAAGATATACATGTTTTGAGAAACACCATCAGGAAGAAGAATTTGGGCTTCCATCCGCATATGAAAAGCCACATCGAGGACGTCAGCTTGCTGGACGATCTTCACTATCGCGTATGGAACGGCGCAATAGCTGATGTATGGTCGGTCGATTGCGGACCGGGCGCGCGCGGGGAATATGTCTCGGAAGCGCCGCGTCTTTTTTCTTGTACTTGAAAGCCGAGGCGAACTGGCCATCTGTCCTGAGCGGACCAACCGCACGCTAGCCGATATCCAGTCCCAGCAAAGGCTTTGCTATATCCCTGCGGGAATGACGATCTGGAGCCGGGTGACGCGCCCGGGAAAACTGAAGCATCTCGATCTGCATTTCGATGTTGCCAACCTGCAAAAACGTTTCGGCTACGCCTTAAGCAAGTGCAGCATTGAGAAGCCACGTCTGTTCTTTTCCAACCCGAAGATTGAACAGATCGGTTCTCTGCTGGCGGAAGAATGCCTTTCTAAAGCACCTATGCACGACCTTCATGGAGAAGGCCTGTTAACCGCGCTCGTCGCCGAACTGTTTGAAGCAAAACTGGAACAACGGCCGCGCAACAGCCAGCTTTCGCCGCGACAATTGCGTCGCGTGACGGAATTCATGGAAGACAATTATGCGCGCGTCATCCGCCTTCAGGAACTGGCGACGCTCGCGGGGCTGTCTGAATCTTATTTTTGCAGTGCCTTCAAGGCCTCGACAGGTATTTCACCCCACGCCTGGCAAATGCAGAAGCGCATCGATCGAGCGCAGATGCTGCTTTTGCAACCAAGCGTTTCCCTGCCCCATATCGCAGCTCTAACCGGCTTCGCCGATCAGGCACATTTCACACGTGTTTTCAAGAAACTGACTGGCATCACGCCTGCCGCCTGGAGCAGGCAACAACTCCAGTAAATCCGAGCCGAATGATATTCGAAGGGCTTCATACATTAGCCAAAAATCATTCAACTGGTCGAAATAATGAGCAATCTTCCAGCAATATCTTGATGTAAACACTCATATTAATTCGCAACATGTCACAGCTTTGACGTGTTTTGCGCACCCGGCCCGTGCCTTATTAGGCATCAACGCGCCGGATCATATATGGGATTTCTCGAGGGGCTTGCACCGGATGACGACATCGATAAAGCAACATTTCCTGATCCTGCTGGGTAACGCAGCGTTTACAGCTTTGGCGCTCTCGGCAGCTAGTGCGCAAGAAACGAACAATGCAGTTCGTCTTGAGACAGTTGTCGTGCAGACAGGAAATGGCCGAAACGACGAGGGCGTTGCGCCGGTGACGGGCTTCGTGCCGACGAAAACTATAACAGGATCTAAGGATAGCGTTGCCATCGAAAAGATCCCACAATCTGTATCAGTCGTAGGTCGCGAACAGATGGATGCCGTCGGTGCGCAAAAACTGGACGAAGCACTCCGCTATACGCCCGGCGTGCTCGGGCAGCCTTTCGGCGTCGATAATGATACCGACTGGCTCTACATTCGCGGTTTCGAAGCCACCCAGTACGGCACTTATCTCGACGGTTTGCAGAACTTCAGCTACGGCTTCGGCGGCTTCCTGATCGATAGCTTCGGCATCGAGCGTATTGATGTTCTGCGTGGTGCATCGTCTGCCCTTTATGGCGGCTCCAACCCTGGCGGCATCGTCAATTATATCAGCAAGCGCCCGACCGGCGAGCGGCTGCGTTATCTCGAAACGGGCATTAATAGCTACGGCAACGCCTATCTCGGCTTCGACATCGGAGACAAGGCCAGCGAAACGGTCAATTACCGATTGAACGGCAAGATTCAGGGCGGTGACAATTATACGGACTTCGCCAAGGAATTTCGCGGTGTCATCTCGCCGAGCATTGAATACAAGCCCGACGAAGCAACCAAGCTGACCATTCTCGGCAACTATACCCACCTCAATCTGACCCATGATGGCGGTGGCTTTCTTCCCTACTACGGCACTGTTGTTCCGACCGAATTCGGCAGGATTTCGCGCAAAAGGAACTTCACCGAGCCCGACATCGACTCCTACGAGCGCGAACAGGCTTCCATTGGCTATGAGTTCGAACATCAGTTCGACAATGATTGGACCGTACGTCAGAATGTGCGCTACGGCTTTTCACACGTGAAAGAACACAGCCTTTATGCGTATGGATATGAGGGGTTCCTGCCGCAGCCGGCACCGGGCAATCCGAATATCGCGCGCATCAACTTCAAGCACGATACGACTGTCAATACCTTCCTTGCCGACAATCAGCTTGAAGGAGCGGTCGATACTGGCGCGCTGACGCATAACCTTCTGTTTGGTATAGAGTACCGTTATTTCCGAATTGACCAGATGCAACAGACTGGCGGAGCGACCGTTATCGACGGCTTCAATCCTGTCTACGGTGAACCGCAGGGACCAATGTTCGATCCTTATATCGATCAGGATTTGCGGCGCCACCAGATCGGCATTTATGCTCAGGATCGCATGGAATTCGGCGACGGTTGGATCGCGACCTTCAACGGCCGTTACGACTATGTCAAAACCGATGCGACGGGATTGCCAAGCTACGAATATAACAAAGGCAAGGCCTCTGGGCGTGCAGGCCTCGGCTATGAATTCGACAATGGCATAACGCCTTATGTCAGTGTCGCGACCTTCTTCAATCCGATCATCGAAACGCTGGCAGACGGCAGCTACGCTCAACCAGAGACCGGAGCACAGTATGAAGTGGGCCTCAAATACCGTCCAGAACTTTTCGATGGCTTGATTACCGCTTCGCTGTTCGACCTGACCAAGGAAAATGCCCTCACCGGCTCCAGTTTCGCGCGCGAACAGCTGGGCAAGGTCAACTCTCGCGGTTTCGAGCTCGAGGTTCAGGCCAACATCACCGACGAATGGAAAGTGACCGCTGCGGTTACCGCCTATGATCTGAAAATCAAGGAAAACGACAGCAATCCCGATATCATCGGAAATCGCCCCTATCTCCTGCCAGAACAGCAGGCCTCCGTTTTTGTCCAGTACAAAGTACCGGATGGTACACTTCATGGCGTGACCCTTGGCGGCGGTGTGCGCTATCTCGGCTCGTCATATGCTGATGAACAAAACACCCTCAAGGTACCAGCGGTGACGCTTGCCGACCTGAAGCTTGGTTACCAAAAAGACAATTGGGGCGTCGACTTGAACATCACCAATCTGTTCGACAAAAACTATGTGGCGGGATGTCAGGGCATTTATGTTGTGGCTATGGTGAAGGACGCAAGGCGCTCTTGAAAATTCACACCAAGTGGTGATCTTAAAGCGCAATATCAAAGGGTGTTGCAACTACGGCAGCACTCTTTGGGAATTGTCTATAGGGATTGCATGAACTCGTGTAGGACCACAGCCTGATTATGCTCTTCGTCCTTTGCGCCGTATAACAGCGTCAGCCGCCCACCTCTTGCCTTGGCTTCGGCGATCAAATCCTCCAGTGCTGGTTTATGACCTTCCAGCTCTCGGCGGTATTTTTTCTGGAAATCATTCCATTTCACCGGATCATGGCCGAACCATTTGCGAAGATTCGTCGATGGTGCGACATCCTTGGCCCAAAGATCTATATCCGCCTTTTCCTTCGTCATGCCACGCGGCCAGACGCGATCCACGAGGACCCGATAGCCGTCATCCGGCGAAGGAGCTTCATAAATCCGCTTCAAGTCAATTGTCGTCATTAGGAATGGCTCCTCAATATCCTGCCGACAGATATGGCGGGGAAAACGCATTCGACAAGTCGACACAATCTGGCTCACAAAATAAAAAGGCCGCTGCAGACTGGACATTTCATGTCCGGCAAGCAACGGCCTTTGATGGCGAAAACCGGACTGCGAGGGAGCCGCCGGTTTTCGCGCGAAACGGAAAACTTAATACTTCTTGGCCGGAGCGGCCTTCTTATGCGACTTCTTTGTAGTGTGATGCTTCTTGTGAGCCGAAGCCTTCTTCGCATGATGCTTGGTGGTTGTCATGTGGGTTGCAGCAGCCGGAGCAGCGTTAGCAGCGCTTGCCGTCAGGACAGGAGCGGACAGGCCCAGAACGACAGCCATGCCAAGAGCAGAAATAAGGGACTTCTTCATTTTCCGGTTCCTCAATTGGGTTTTCCGTTCGGGGTCTTCCCCGCCGGAGGTAAAGCAGTTTCCTGTCCGCCTGTGTCGGCCATGTCAGGTTTGACCCCTAGAAGCTTGAGGGCCTCGGCATAGGCTCGCAGGCCCTGTGCCTCTCTTCTGCTCGCGCAGAATTTCATCCCCCTCTTCTGCAAGGTCTCCGCCTGGCGAGCCTGCCGAGTTTCGACACGACCGGAAAGTGCGGTTTGCAGTTGATGCTGAAGCCTGTCACACCGTTCGCTGCGTGTTACGAGTTGCACCGCCATTGCTCCGTTGGGAAGCGGACAGGACAGCAGACCCGCTAGACAAAGTGTTGAAAGAAACGCTTTCGCAGATGTTTTCGATATAAAAATCGAGTTGAACATACGAATTCGATCTTTCATAGGGCTTCAGCTTCTTCAGCGAGACCATTATTGCACGCCTTGTTTGCGCTTGTTTTTCGCGTCTGTTGCAATTTGTTTCTGAATTGTAGCGCCATGCAAATGCCGGTTAAAAACCGAAGCTTGAGGCTTTTTATCGTCGTAATCCGGGCGCTACTATCACAAGACTCATAGCTATTATGGAAGCTGCAAATTGAAAGAAGACGCCCACGTTCTGATTGTCGATGACGATAAGGATATACGTGACCTTCTGCACGAATTTCTCAAGCGCCGCGGCATGCGCGTTTCCATCGCCCAGAACGGCGAGGAGATGCATGATGTAATGAGCCGCACGGCCATCGATCTGATCATTCTGGACGTTATGCTTCCCGGCAAAAGCGGCATCGAAATATGTCAGGATATCCGCCGTCATTCGCGTGTTCCGATCATCATGTTGACGGCAATTGCCGATGCGGCCGACAAGATACTGGGCCTTGAAATCGGCGCCGATGACTATCTGGCAAAGCCGTTCGATCCGCGCGAGCTCCTCGCCCGTATCCGCGCTGTGCTCAGGCGCCTGGAAAACAGCCGTGGTCCCAGCCGCCCCGTCACTCACAGCTACCGCTTCGCTGGCTGGACACTCGACTGCGCGCGCAGGCGTCTTACGTCTCCGTCCGACGTGCGCGTCGAACTGACCACGGCAGAGTTCAATCTGCTTGAAGCTTTCGCCAAAAGTTCGCAACACATCCTTAGCCGTGATCAGCTGATGGAACTGGCCGGAAATCAAGCTGTTTACGGCTATGATCGAAGCGTCGACATCCTAATCAGTCGACTGCGACGCAAATTGAATGACGATCCTCGCTCCCCCAAACTGATCCTCACCATTCGCGGCGGCGGCTACCAGTTCGGCCATGAGGTCGAAATGGAATGAGGTTTCCCTTTCCTCGTTCCCTGCCAAGCTGGCTTCTCACAATTCTGATCAGCGGCCTCCTGATTACACAGATTGCTACGCTCTGGATTGTTTCGCAGGATCGCAAGGATGCGAACAATGCGCTGGAGCTGTTCCGTCTCAGCGAAAGAGCGACGGCCCTCGTCAAACTGCTTAGCTCAACACCAGTCAGCGACTGGAACAGTCTTGCCACTCGCCTGACAACTTCCGGTCAGGGCATCACGATCACGATACAACCCGATGTGTCGACTGTGCTGGCTAGTGAAGATGACCTCGCTGAGCTCGAAGACGTCCTTGTCGCGCGTCTGGCACGTTATGGCGTTATCGACGCCCGTATACGCCGCGATAAAATTACACATGGATTTCGTGCCGCTTCGACACAGACCACTGACAACGGTGATATCGGCGATGTCGAAAAGCAGATCAACGATCTTGCAGCAACGACAAACTTGAGCGCCAGCCTGACCACTTCACTGCAGTTCGGCGACGGACGCTGGATGAACTTCACTACAAGGATCACCCCGGCCGATCCGATCATCACGACCGAAACCATTCCTCTGTTTGCGCTTGTAGCGCTTAGCGTGGTTCTCGTGGCGATATGGGCGACCCGCCGTCTGACAGCACCCTATCGGGTGCTCGAACGCGCCGTGCACCGGATTGGTGGCGACTTGAAAAGCGCGCCACTGCCTGAAGACGGAAGCCGTGAATATAAAGCTGCCGCGCAAGCCGTGAACACGATGCAATCGAAGCTACTTGATTATGTTGCTGAACGTGAACAGCTTGCGGCCGCCCTTGCGCATGACCTGCGCACTCCGCTCACACGCATCCGGCTTCGCCTGGCACTGGTCGAAGATGAAGCTCTGGCAAAGTCACTCGCCAAAGATCTCAATGATATTGAGGCGATCTCGCGCTCGGTAATCGACTTTGCAACATCCGAACTTGCCAATGAAAAGAAGGAGAAAGTCGATCTCTGGTCGCTTCTCCTGTCCATTGCCGACAATTACCCGCAGGCAACGCTGGATGAGAGAAACTCCGACCGACTGGACGCTGTAGCCTACTGCCAGCCCGTCTCGATCCAGCGCTGCATCACCAATCTGATTGATAATGCGCTTGCTTATGGTGGCAAGGCCAAACTCTCGCTTCGGCTAGACAGCAATGAGCTTGTGTTGCTTGTGAAGGATAGTGGTCCGGGTATTCCTGAGAACCAAATCAAGGAAATGTTCAAGCCCTTCAACCGGGCAGACAAATCCAGAAATCGGGACTCCGGCGGCTTCGGCCTCGGATTGACTATCGCCCGCAACGTGGCGCATGCCAATGCTGGTGAAATCTTTTTGAAAAACGATCCATCAGGTGGACTGGTCGCCGAGCTGCATCTACCGGCCTGGCGGGAATAGTCCCCGGAAGATATGCCTCCGGGGACAATGGTTCAAGCAAAGACGGTGTCGATCGCCTTTTTAGTAGCTGCAACAACCTTGTCTGCCTCCTCAGGCGTAAGGCAAAGTGGCGGCGCAAATCCCAGAATATCGCCTTCCGGCATGGCGCGTCCGATCACTCCATTGGCCAGCAGCGCCGTTGAAACCTGCGCGCCGATCTTCAGCGACGGATCGAAGAACTTGCGGTCGTCTCGATCTTCCACGAATTCGATCGCCGCCATCAGACCCTCGCCACGAATTTCGCCGACGTGCTTATGATCGCCGAGAGCATCCAGCAATGCCTTGCGGAAATAGACGCCTGTGGAACCGGCATTTTCAACGAGCTTCAATTCGTCGATCAGCTTGAGATTGGCGACGCCCGCCGCAGCGCAGATCGGATGGGCGGAATAGGTCCAGCCATGGCCGATTGGTCCCATCTTGTCCGATCCTTGAACCAGCACCTGCCACATCCGGTCCGATACAATCGAACCGGAAAGTGGTGCATAGGCCGAAGTCAGTCCCTTGGCGACGGTGATCAGATCGGGTTTCATGCCGTAGTGGTCGGAACCGAACATGCTGCCAAGACGGCCGAAGCCGGTAACGACCTCGTCTGCAACAAGCAGAATATCGTAGCGGTCAAGAACGGTTTGAATTTTCTGCCAATAGCCAGCGGGTGGCGGGACGATACCTCCGGTGCCCAGAACAGGCTCACCGATGAAAGCCGCGATTGTATCCGGGCCTTCTGCAAGGATCATTTCCTCAAGCTTGTCGGCGCAATGTTGCGAGAACTGCTCTTCACTCATAGAGCGATCCGCACGGCGGAAATAATACGGCGATTCCGTATGCTGGATTGGCGCGCGAGGCAGATCAAATGCATTATGGAAGGTCGCAAGACCGGTCATGCTGCCCGTCATCACGCCTGATCCGTGATATCCGCGCCAACGCGAGATAATCTTCTTCTTTTCCAGGCGGCCCAGAATATTGTTGTAATACCAGATGAGCTTGATGTTGGTTTCGTTCGCATCCGAGCCAGATAAACCGAAGTAAACGCGGCTCATATGCTCTGGTGCGCGGTCGATGATCATCTTGGCGAGCGTGATCGACACTTCCGTGCCATGACCGACATAAGCGTGATAATAGGCAAGTTTGCGCGCCTGCTCCGCAATTGCATCGGCGATTTCCGTCCGGCCATAACCAACATTGACGCAATAGAGGCCTGCGAAGGCATCAAGGCTCTTGCGACCGTTCACATCGGCAATATAAACGCCCTCGCCGCCTTCCAGCACACGCGTCGGTGTTTCGCCCCGCGCATGCATGCCCATATGAGTGGAGGGATGAAAGAAATGATCCCGGTCCCAGGCGGTGAGTTCATTGCTATTGTTCAACATAGTTATGTTCCTTTCCTGTCACTACGCTTTCACGCGGCGATGTCAATGCAGAGATATTTGAGTTCGGTGAAGGCCTCGAGGCCCTGATGGGAGCCTTCGCGGCCAAGACCGGATTGTTTCCAACCTCCGAAAGGGATCGGTGCGCCCGTGATCTTCGCGCGGTTAATCGCTACCATTCCGTATTCGAGCGCACGGCCCATACGGAGCTGTCGGGCGCCGTTTGTCGTTACGACATAGGCAACGAGACCGTATTGTGTGGCATTGGCACGCTCGACGACTTCATCCTCATCGTCAAATGCCGTGACGGCGGCAACTGGTCCGAATGTCTCTTCGTGCATGATCGCAGCATCATCCGGCACATCGATCAGCAGAGTCGGCTCAAAGAAAAGCCCAGCTTCCCCGCTCCGGTTACCGCCCACGACTATCCTGCTACCCCGCTGTTCAGCATCCCGCACATGTTCTTCGACCTTATCGACCGCCCGACTATGCATCAGAGGACCGATGTCAGATGCCGGATCGAGCCCGTTACCGAGCTTCAGCGCCGCAATGCGCGCTGCAAACACCTCGGTGAAGGCTTTCAAAATTCCGCGCTGGACAAAGATGCGGTTCGCAGCAAGGCAATCCTGACCGGATGTCGCGAACTTGGCAGCCAAAGCAACTTCTACCGCCCGCTCGATATCGGCATCATCGAAGATGATTAACGGCGCATGGCCGCCGAGCTCCATGACAAGCCGTTTCATCGTGTTTGCGCTTTTGGTGGCAATCAGCTTGCCGATTTCCGTTGAACCGGTGAAGCTCAGCCCCCGCACGCGCTCATCACGGCACAATACATCAACGATGGGCGCAGCCTTGCCTGCCACAACATTGAATATGCCGGCAGGCATTCCGGCACGTTCGGCCAGTTCGGCCAAGGCAAGCGCGGAAAGCGGTGTTTCTGAAGACGGATGCACGACCACCGGGCAACCGGCGGCAATAGCTGCAGCCGCCTTGCGTGTAATCATGGCATGCGGAAAATTCCAAGGGGTAACAAGCGCGACAACGCCCAGCGCCTCACGGCGCACAAGCATTTCTGCATTCGCGAGATGGCTCGCTATGGTTTCGCCATTGAGCCGTTTCGCTTCTTCAGCAAACCACTCGATGAAAGATGCGCCATAATCGATCTCGCCGCACGATTCAGCCAGCGGCTTGCCCTGCTCCAGCGTCATCAGCAATGCTAAATCTTCGCGATTTGCCGTGACCAGCTCGAACCACCGCCGTAAGACTGCCGATCGTTCCTGGGGTAGCTTATCACGCCAAGCTGGAAGCGCCTTTACTGCGGCGTCGATTGCAAGCGTCGTCTCCGCTTCGCCAAGACTTGCCACACGAGCAAGCCGCTGACCGGTTGCAGGATCGAGAACGGGGAAGGTTTCTGCCTTTTCTCCTGCTACCCAACGCCCATCTAAATAACCCAGTTCGCGAAAAAGATGTTTGTCGCGAAGCTTGCAAAGCCCGTCATGTTGTATCGGATGATCCAGAACGGCATTCATTGTTCTTCTCCCAATTCAGGAAGAAGTTTGTCACAGGATGGCTCCAGATTCGGACCAAAGACATCTCACCGAACATGTAAATTGGACTAAATTTAAAAGCCAGACAGCCTGTTTAGGCTAGCCCGTGACTTCATTGAATAGCGACAAAGGCGCACTCGCCTTCTCGTCCTTGACCAGTTTTGTCACGATATAGGTGAAATAGCGCTCAATACCGATGTTCTGATCCAAAAGGTGGTCAATCAGGCGCTGATAACCGTCAATATCGCCTGCGACGATCATCAGAAAATAATCCACACCACCACCAACCGACCAGCAGGACACGATTTCGGGTACGGCTGTGATCGCTCTCTCGAACCGGTCGAAATCGCCTTGACGATGATTGCCCAGGGTGATCTGCACAATAACATGCGCAATCGGTGCTATTTTTCGATAGGCGATGCGCGCGTGATAGCCCGTCACGATGCCCGCCTCTTCCAGCTTGCGCAGTCGCAGCCAGCAAGGTGTCGCAGAAAGTCCAACCTTCTCCGCCAAGGCAAGCTTTGTGATCCGCGCATTCTCCTGAACGGCTTCGAGAATGCGCAAATCGACGGCGTCGAGCTTCAAGGCGGCTTTCATTCTGTTGATCCAGCATCTGCAAATATTTCAGTTCTCATTGGCATGCCCCTGCGTCGCTGGCAAGGCTTAAGCATAGAAAGTCGCTACAGATCAAAATTGTAATGATCCAATATAATTATTGACATGAACAAACTGGTCTTTCACACATAGAGGCAAGAACAAAAATCAAGCATATGGGGAACGAGGATGCGGCCTTACGGTTTCGCACGTGGTGCATTATTGCGCCTCAGTGCGTTCATCCGTTACCGCCTCGGCAGAACTCGACACAGCTTTCCCCATTGCCATGACGCTATGAGAGGCAGCGCCGTGCAAAAAATGATTGGTCTTGATGAAATCGAAGCCGCTCACAACAGGCTGAACGGTCTTGTCGTGAGAACACCGCTTGTGCGCTCCGAATATCTCAGCGAACTTGTCGAAACACCAGTTTATCTGAAACTTGAAAATCGACAGACGACCGGCAGCTTCAAGCTGCGCGGCGCGACCAATACCGTCCTTAGTCTGTCGTCCGATGATCGCAAGCGTGGACTGGTGACCGCGTCAACCGGTAATCATGGGCGTGCTGTTGCGTATGCCGCTTCCGAACAAGGCTTGATCGCTACCGTTTGCCTCTCATCGCTCGTGCCGCGCAACAAGGTCGATGCAATCCACGACCTTGGTGCGGATGTGCGCATCGTTGGGAAGTCGCAGAATGACGCCATGGACGAGGTGGCGCGACTGGCGCGCGAAGAAGGAATGAACGTCATTCCGCCTTTTGATGATCCGCGCATTATTGCTGGACAGGGCACAATCGGTCTGGAGATCATTGATGACCAGCCGGACACCGGAACGGTTCTTATTCCTCTTTCAGGTGGGGGGCTTGCTGCAGGCATCGCCGCAGTAGTCAAAGCCCGACGCCCTCATAGCCGTGTGATCGGCATTTCGATGTGTCGTGGAGCAGCCATGGATGCCAGTCTCAAAGCTGGCAGGCCAGTCAATGTCGAGGAACTGGAGACACTTGCAGATTCGTTGGGCGGAGGCATCGGGCTCGACAACCATTGGACTTTTGCGATGTGTCGCTCATTGCTGGACGAGGTGGTTCTGCTCGATGAAGAAGAGATTGCAGCAGGGATCAGATACGCTGCGACGCACGAAGGGGAAATTGTCGAAGGGGCTGCTGCGGTCGGCATTGGTGCCTTGTTGAGCGGCAAGATCAGGCCAACAGGCCCCACTGCCATCATTATCTCAGGCGGTAATATCGATCCCCAACAATATCGCGCGATCATGGAAGACCGCTATCGGAGGGCAGGCTGATGGCTGAAATGAGAATTCTGACCGAAGCTGATCTGCGACAGATCATAGCTCTCGATCTCGAAAGCGTGACGTGCGTGGAGAATGCCTTCCAGGCACTTGCCCGTGGCGGTGTCAGCATGCCGCCAATTCTTCGACTGGACATACCGGCAGAGCGCGGCGAAGTCGATGTGAAGACTGCATATATTCCGAGGCTTGACAGTTTCGCCATCAAGGTAAGTCCGGGTTTTTTCAACAATCCTTCAATCGGCCTGCCATCCACCAACGGGTTGATGATCCAGTTTTCGGCCAAGACCGGGCTTATCGAAGCACTGTTACTGGACAACGGCTACCTGACCGACGTGCGCACGGCTGCAGCAGGTGCTGTCGCCGCAAAATATCTGGCGCGGAAAGACGCTCATGTGGCTGCCATCTTCGGCGCAGGCATGCAGGCTGCAATGCAGCTTGAAGCGCTGACCCTAGTGCGTCCCATCACCGAAGTAAGGGTTTGGGCACGCAAATTCGACAGCGCGCAAAAAGCTGCGCGAAGCTTTAGTGCAAAACTCGGAATCTCAGTGAAGGCAGTCGCAGATGCACAAGAAGCCTGCGACGGCGCTGACATCATTGTCACGACAACGCCATCGGAAACGCCGCTCGTCAAGGCCGGGTGGCTTGTCCCCGGCCAGCATGTTACCGCGATGGGTTCGGATGCCGAGCACAAGAACGAGATCGATCCTGCTCTGTTCCAGCGCCCAATCATCTATGTTGCCGACAGCCTGTCCCAGACGCGCAGGCTCGGCGAGTTGCATCATGCAATTTCGGCTGGGGTTGTTGCGACGGATGCTGTCTTCCCAGAACTCGGCCACATTGCACTCAATGCCCCGACATTCCAGCGGAAGGCAGAGGATATAACCTTCTGCGACCTCACCGGAACAGGCGTTCAGGATACGGCTATCGCGCGTCTTGCAACGGAGCGCGCCAGCCTGCGTGATGCAGGTACGAAAATCGATCCAACCAAAACTGCAGGAGCCAGTCGATGAGTGTGGAACTCAACTTCACCCGCGCGGAATACGATCAGCGGATAACCAAAACCCGTCGCGCCATGGAGAAGGCAGGCTTCGATATCATCATTGTCACCGATCCATCCAATATGCACTGGCTGACCGGCTATGATGGCTGGTCCTTCTATGTTCATCAATGCGTTGTGCTTTCGATGGAAGGGGAACCGATCTGGTACGGTCGCGGTCAGGATGGCAACGGTGCGAAACGCACTGCGTGGCTCAGCCACGACAATATTATCGGCTATCCCGATCATTACGTGCAATCGCTGGAGCGCCACCCCATGGATCTCCTGGCCTCGATGCTGGAAGAAAAGGGTTGGGGTAACAAAACCATAGCTGTGGAGTTCGACAATTACTGGTATACGGCTGCCGCTCATCACGCATTGCAGAAGCACTTGCCGAATGCCCGGTTCAAGGATGCGCAAGGACTGGTCAACTGGCAGCGTGCCGTCAAAAGCCCGACGGAAATCGACTATATGCGCAAAGCTGGCCGCATAGTGGAAGCCATGCACCGGCGTATCGTCGATAAAATTGAACCAGGTATGCGTAAATGCGATCTGGTTGCGGAGATCTACGATGCAGGCACGCGCGGCGTTGATGATTTCGGCGGCGACTATCCTGCCATCGTGCCACTGCTGCCTTCCGGACCGGACGCATCCGCACCGCACCTGACCTGGAATGATCTGCCGATGAAGACCGGCGAAGGCACCTTCTTCGAAATCGCTGGCTGCTATAAGCGCTATCATTGCCCGCTGTCACGTACCGTATTTCTCGGCAAGCCGACACAAGCCTTTCTTGATGCCGAAAAAGCCACCCTCGAAGGTATGGAAGCGGGACTTGCTGCCGCCCGTCCCGGCAACACCTGCGAAGATGTTGCCAACGGCTTTTTTGCTGTGTTGAAGAAGTACGGGATCATCAAGGACAACCGCACTGGCTATTCAATCGGCCTGTCCTATCCGCCAGATTGGGGCGAGCGCACGATGAGCCTGCGCCCCGGCGACCGCACCGAATTGCAGCCCGGCATGACCTTCCACTTCATGACAGGTCTCTGGTTGGAAACCATGGGGCTGGAGATCACCGAGAGTATCGTGATCACCGAAACGGGCGTGGAATGCCTGTCGAATGTGCCGCGCAAACTGGTGGTCAAGGATTAGGACGCTGCGATGATGCACACCTCGCCTCCCTCACGTCCCTCCCCAATCATACCGACCGTCGATCTCAACCACGACGGCGTGCAGCACGGACATCTGCGACTGCCTTGGTCCAGAGACGATTCCGCATGGGGATCGCTGATGTTACCGATCTGCGTGATCCGGAATGGCGACGGTCCAACGGCTCTCCTGACGGGAGCCAATCACGGCGATGAATACGAAGGTCCCGTCGCACTCTACGATCTCGCCGCCAATCTCAAACCGGAGCAGATCTGTGGGCGTGTTATCATTGTGCCGGCAATGAACTATCCAGCCTTTCTGGCGGGGACGCGAACATCCCCCATCGACAAGGGCAATCTCAACCGCAGTTTCCCCGGTCGCCCGGATGGCACCGTCACGGAAAAGATCGCGGACTATTTCACCCGCTACCTTTTGCCGGCAGCCGATATTGTTATGGATTTTCATTCCGGCGGACGGACACTCGATTTTCTGCCTTATGCAGCCGCACATGCCTTGCCCGATACGGCCCAGGAAGCTCGTTGCTTTGCTGCTGTCAAAGCCTTTTCTGCTCCATATTCCATGCGGATGATCGAGATCGACGCCGTCGGCATGTACGATACGATAGCGGAAGAAGCCGGCAAGGTGTTCGTGACGACCGAGCTTTCCGGCGGCGGCACAATTTCTGCCCGCACCGCTTCCATAGCCAAGCGCGGCATTCGCAACCTTTTGCGCCATGCAGGCATTCTGCAAGGAGAGGTGGAGCTTTCACCCACAACATGGCTCGATATGCCGTCGCAGGAATGTTTCGGCTTTGCCGATACCGAAGGTTTGCTTGAACCATTGGTCGATCTTGGCGCGGAGATACGCAAAGGTGACCTCATTGCGCGCGTTCATACCGTAACCCGCACGGGTGCAGCTCCGCAGGAATACCGCGCCGCACTCGACGGAATTCTCGCGGCCCGGCACTTTCCAGGCCTCATCAAGATGGGTGACTGCCTGTCGGTCACTGCCACGATCAGCAAGGAACCAGCCTCGAAATAAATCTATCAATACCAGCCAACCGACAAGCCGGACAGACAAACAACCGGCATTCAAAAAGAGGAGTGAACACGATGCGCATGAAACTACATACAATTTCAGCCCTGCTCTCGGCTGCGGCAGTCCTGACTCTTACGCTTCCGTCGCACGCCGTCACGGTCGATGAACTCAAGAGTGCGGGCTTCGTTCGCGGAGCAACAGCGAACGAAGTACCCTATGGTTATATGGACGAGAGCGGCACGGCGAAGGGCATCGGCCCAGACGTCGCGGCCGCGATCTTCAAGAAACTCGGTATCGAGGAAATCGACTGGACCGTTACCCCGTTCGGATCGCTCATTCCCGGCCTGAAGGCAAAGCGGTTCGAATTCGTCGCAGCCGAGCAGAACGTCCTGCCTGATCGCTGCAAGCAGGTAACCTTCACCGTTGCAAATTCGAGTTATGGTGAAGGCCTTTTGGTGCCCAAGGGCAACCCGAAGAATATCCATTCCTATGAAGACATCAAGAAGGATCCATCCCTGAAAGTCGCAATCGTTTCCGGTGCGGATCAGATCGACTTCCTGCATGGAATGGGTATCGATGAATCTCAGATCGTCATGATCCAGGGCAATGCCGATGCACCATCGACCGTCCAGACCGGGCGAGCTGATGCCTATGCCGCAACGGAACTGACAGTCGCCAAGCTGGTCGACAATTCACCAGAGTTGGAACAGGCGCATCCATTTACCGATCCGGTTGTCGATGGCAAATCTGCCAGAAGCTTCGGCGCTTTCAGCTTCCGTCCGGAAGACAAGGAATTCTACGAGGCCTTCAACAAGGAACTCATCGAGTTCAAGAAGACTGATGACTATAAGAAAATCCTTATGACTTATGGACTTAGCGAAGAAAGCGTAGAAGCTGCGCGAACCGTGGATACTGCCAGCCTCTGCAACGCAAAGTAAGTCGATTTGCTGCCCGCCGGATCGGTCAACGGCTCGGCGGGCATTGTCTCATCTCAACCGGGAGACGACCATATGCATTGGACGGAGTATCTTCCCGCCCTTTTCAAGGGGGCGCAAATCACCGCCATTCTTGCCCTCAGTTCGATGGCCATCGGCACTATACTGGCGTTTGCGGCCGGGATTGCCCGTTTTGCCGGCGGACCGATCCTATCCACGATTGCGGTGATCTATATCGAGATATTCCGCGGCACGTCTTTGCTCGTGCAACTGTTCTGGCTCTATTATGCCTTGCCGCTGATCGGCATTTCATTTGATCCGGTCACTACAGGCATCATGGGACTTGGGCTCAATATCGGTGCTTATGGCGCGGAAGTCGTGCGCGGTGCCTTACAGGCAGTTCCAGAAGCGCAACATGAAGCCGCGCGCGCACTCAATTTCAGTAAGGGACATACCTTGTTCCATGTCATCCTGCCGCAAGCCGTGGTCGAAATGATGCCAGCATTCGGTAACCTTGCAATCCATAATCTCAAGGATACTGCCCTTGCCTCGCTGATCGCCATCAGCGACCTGACCTTCCAGGCCCAACGCCTGCGCAACCTGACGCTCGATAGTGTGACGATCTATACGCTGACCTTGTTTGGATACTTTGCGATGGCGCTTGTACTTGCCGAAGCCATTCGCTGCATAGCGGCAATCTAGGTGAGATTCAGCGTCAATCAGGATGAGACTCGCGCCGGGGTGTGACGGAGTGAGGGCGTAGCCCGATCGTAGTCATACCCCGGCGCGGCGCAGAATTTGGCGTCTCAAGATCGCGGTCGGTCCGGTACATTTGCGGTTTTCTGGATTGGAGAACCAGTTTGTGCCGGGTTGCCATGTAACCGATCATCAGATGAGACTCTTCATGAAGTACCGACAAACGCATTCCGTAGAGGTCGCCGCAGCAAAAGCGTCGATCAGCCGAGCTACGGCATACCGCCTCGACAAGGAGGTGCAACTACCATCTCAGAGCAAAGCGCCGCGTGGACGCCGCCGCCCTGATCCCTTGGAGCCAATATTCGAGACTGAAGTCGTCCCGCTCTTGAAGGCCGCACCCGGCATCCGTGCCGTCGCTGTCTACAACGAGATGCTGCGCCGACATCCAGAACTGTCTGAAGGTATCCGCCGCACGCTTGAACGACGCATTCGGTCGTGGCGTGCTGTCCATGGCGAAGCGCAGGAGGTTATCTTCCGCCAGACGCACGAGCCAGGCCGGTTGGGCCTTTCGGACTTTACCGATGCCAGCGGTCTTGGTGTGACCATCGCCGGCCAGCCGCTTGATCACCTGTTCTATCACTTCCGGCTTGTCTGGTCGGGCTTCGAACATGCCCATGTCATTCTCGGCGGAGAAAGCTTTGTCGCGCTGGCCGAAGGGCTTCAAAATGCTCTATGGTCCGTGGGTGGTACGCCGCTTTATCATCGAAGCGACAGCCTTTCGGCGGCATTCCGCAACCTCGACGCCGATGCCAAGGTCGATCTCACGCACCGATACGACCAGCTTTGCTCCCATTATAGAATGACGCCGACGCGCAACAACAAAGGCGTCGCGCATGAGAACGGCTCGATAGAAAGCTCCCATGGCCATCTCAAGAACGCCGTTCATGATGCCCTGCTGATGCGGGGGACCAAGGAGTTCGACGATCTCGGTTCTTACCGCGCCTTTGTCGACGAGATCGTCAGCCGTCGCAATGCTGCCCATGGCAAGCGTATCGATGCTGAGCGATCCCATCTGCAGGCGCTGCCCGAGCGCAGGACCACGGACTTCGAAGAGATTGTCGTCACGGTGTCCCGGACGGGCGGCTTCACCTTGCGCAAGGTCTTCTACACCGTGCCATCCCGCCTGATCGGCCACAGGCTACGAGTTCGCCTGTTCGACGATCGGCTGGATGTCTTCGTCGGCGGTACGCATCTGATGACGTTGCGCCGCGGACGCGGCCACCCCGACGGGCGACACGATCAGGTCGTCAACTACCACCACGTCATCCATTCCCTGCGCAAGAAGCCGATGGCGCTCCGCGGCCTCGTTTATCGCGACAAACTCTTCCCGCGTCCGGAATATCGCAAGGCCTTCGAAGCCCTCATCGAGCATCTTCCCGACAAGCAGGCTTGCAAGATCACCGTTGAGCTTCTGGCATTGGCGCATGACCGTGGTTGCGAGCGCGAACTTGCCAAAGAATTGGCCAGGACCCTGGATGCGGGCGATTTACCGGATCTGGCCGCCATGCGAACGCTCTTCGGCCCGGATCCAGCCAAGCTGCCTACCGTTCATGTGCAGCTCGCATCGCTCAACGGTTATGAGGCCCTGATCGGGACAGGAGAAGCCGCATGAAGAACGCCCACGTGATCGACGAAGCACGGCTCGCCATCATGCTCAACGAACTTCGGCTACCGACCATCAAAACGCTGTGGCCGCAATTTGCCGAGCAGGCGGACCGGGAAGGATGGCCAGCAGCTCGCTTCCTGTCGGCTATTGCCGAGCACGAGCTGGCAGAGCGTGCCAATCGCAGGATTGAACGGCATCTCGCCGAAGCGCACCTGCCGCCCGGAAAGACCTTGGATAGCTTCGCCTTTGACGCGGTACCCATGATCTCGAAGGCGCAGGTCATGGCAATTACCGCCGGCGACAGTTGGCTCGCCAAGGGAGCCAACATCCTCATGTTCGGTCCGCCCGGCGGAGGAAAGAGCCATCTTGCTGCGGCTATCGGCCTTGCGCTGATCGAGAACGGATGGCGGGTCCTGTTCACCCGGACTACCGATCTTGTGCAGAAGCTTCAGGTCGCCCGCAGGGAACTGCAGCTTGAGTCTGCCATCGATAAACTCAATAAGTACGACTTGCTCATCCTCGATGACCTCGCCTACGTCACCAAGGACCAGGCGGAAACAAGCGTGCTATTCGAGCTGATCTCGGCACGATACGAGCACCGGTCGATCTTGATCACTGCCAACCAGCCGTTCGGAGAGTGGAACCGGGTCTTTCCAGATCCTGCCATGACACTCGCAGCAGTCGACCGGCTTGTGCACCATGCCACGATCTTCGAGATGAATGTCGAAAGTTATCGCCGCAGAACCGCGCTTGAGGAAAAACGCCAGCGGGGCCGACCGGCCTCGTTTGCGACAATCAGGACCTCAACGCTGTCTGTCGCGCAGCGGCAATCAGAAAACGAAGAAGAACTTGTCACCGGCAATCAGCATGATAATTTGATCCCCACCGCGACCTAAGAATCTCATCCAGATCGTCGCAAGCGTCTCATTCTGATTGTCGCGCTATACATTCGCTGGCTGGAGAGACGTTTGAGACGTCAAACCATGGCTGGAGGTTTCGCATGATCTACGGCTATGCCTGGGACACCTCGTCCACACTCTCCTTCGCGATTTCCATTCTGCCAATTCTGGCGATTGGTCTGACTGTAACCCTGAAAGCGGCTGCAACCGGGTTAGCAATTGCGCTCGTCCTTGGCCTTGTCTTCGCGCTTCTGCGCCGCAGTCCATACAAGATCATATCCTGGCCAACAGCAGTTGTGGTGGAGTTTCTTCGTGATACACCACTGCTCGTGCAGCTGTTTTTCCTGTACTACGTGCTGCCGGTCTACGGCATTGTCTTGCCTGCCTTTCTGACTGGCGCACTGGCACTTGGTCTTCAGTATTCAGCCTATACGTCGGAAGTTTATCGCGGAGGTATCGAAGCCATTCCGCGCGGACAGTGGGAAGCAGCACGCGCCTTGAATCTCACGCCTTGGCGCACCTATCGGGATATTGTCATTCCGCAAGCCATACCCCGGATCATCCCAGCCATGGGCAATTACCTTGTCTCCATGCTGAAGGAGACACCGGTTCTGTCTGTTGTGAGCATTGTCGACATGCTGAACCTCGCCAATCTGATCGGCGATCGCACCTTCGAATATCTCGTGCCATTGTCGATGGTCGGCTTGATCTTCCTTGTGCTGACCCTCATCTGTTCAGCGCTCATACGCCTGCTCGAACGCACACTTCCAAAGAACGGGATCGCTCTCAAATGACCCAGGAAATTATCCGCTTTCAGGACGTAACCAAGCGCTTCGGAGCCCTGACTGTACTGGATCGCTTCAATTTTTCGGTCAAGACAGGCGAGAAGGTTACGCTAATCGGACCCTCCGGATCGGGAAAATCAACGGTGCTCCGCATTCTCATGACACTGGAGCCGTTTCAGGAGGGTACACTTGAGCTTGCAGACATGCCCTATCACGAGCCAAACGGAAAAGGGCAATTTCAGGCGAGCGAAGGCCATTTGCGCAAGATCAGATCGCATGTTGGCATGGTGTTTCAGAGCTTCAATCTGTTTCCGCATATGACGGTGCTGCGCAATATCATCGAAGCGCCGGTCCATGTTTTGGGCATGAAACGCGGCGAAGCGGAGGCTCGTGCCCTCGACTTGCTCTCACTTGTGGGTTTGACGGACAAGAAGGATCACTATCCCTCGCAGCTTTCAGGCGGCCAGCAACAGCGCGTTGCTATCGCCCGCTCGCTTGCGATGCGCCCGCGTGTCCTGTTGTTCGATGAACCGACATCGGCGCTTGACCCGCAGTTAGTAGGCGAAGTGCTCTCCGTCATTCGCAGCCTGGCACAGGAACATGATCTGACCATGCTTCTTGTCACACATGAAATGCGATTTGCTCGAGAAGTATCCGACCGCGTTTGTTTTTTTGACAAGGGACGTATCTGCGAGCAAGGCACCCCGGAACAGATATTCCAGTCACCGACAGAAGCTCGCACCAAGGAATTCCTGCAGTCTGTACTTTGAGATTGATCGTTTAGAGCGCGTTTCGATCTGATTGGATCAGATCGACGCTCTATCTCTTTGTTTTGACGCGTATCTTTTCCGAAAACCGTTTCACACTTTTCGGGATGCGCTAAGCGATCGAACCAACATCATAAACGGGCGGCAGTTGGGCAAAGGTTTCACGGATCGTTTCAAGTGCCGTCTGCAAAGCCGAACGCGAAAGCCGTCCGCCAAGACAGACCCGGATGCCCCCGTTTCCTCGATCTACACCAGCCACAAAGGGATCAGACGGCGTGACTGCAACGCCTTTGTTGGCAAGCGCGCGCACCAGTCCATCCTCAGACCAGTTGCGAGGAATTTTCAGCCAGGCACATAGAGAAAGCGGATTGCTGCCTGCCACGAGTGCGCCCAGAATGTCGGTCACTTGCGCCTGACGGGATCGCAACTCGCTGCGCTGGATGTCAATAAGTGCCTCAGCCGTGCCATCTTCAATCCAGCGGCTGGCCATTTCAGCCATGAGATTGACGCCGCTCCAGCTCGTTACGCGAAGAATGGATGTAATCCGAATGGAATATTGCGTCGGAACAACAAGATAACCCGTACGCAACCCCGTCATGACCGTTTTGGTGAAGCTCGTTACAAAGAAACCCAAGTCGGGCAACAGCTCCGGCATCGAGGGTAGTTTCTCTTCGAGAATGGGTTTGTAGACTTCATCCTCGATAACGCAGACGTCATATCGCCGCGCGATTTCCGCAACGGCTATGCGGCGCTCGAGCCCCATCAAATGGCTGGTCGGATTGCCAAATGTCGGGATCATTACGAGTGCACGAACGTCTCCAGCTTTGCAGGCGATTTCGAACGCATCCGGCAGAATGCCCTGTTCGTCAATCGGGAGCCCGCGCAGAGTAAATCCAAGCACATTGGCAAGACCAATGATGCCATGGTCGGTCAGGCTTTCCGTCAGCACCACCTCCCCCGGCTGAACAACAGCAGCGACGGCAAGAAACAGCCCATGTGCGGCACCGTTTGTGATGATAATCCGGCCCGGATCGACAGCTACGGATAGGCCACGCAGCCACTCCCGTGCAACCGCGCGATGTCGATCCAGCCCCGCAATTGGACGACATGGGCGCATGAAACTGGCGTTGTCGGACTGACTCATTTCTTCAAGCAGACGACGCGAAGCATTTTCGTGTGCTTCTGTATAAACCGCCCGAATGATTGATAAATCTGCCGCTCCACTCGGATCCCGGTCCAGCATAAAACGGTCCGCTCGCTCTGTCACACGGTTGCAGACATAGGTTCCCCGGCCAACCTCACCGCGAAGATAGCCGCGCCGTTCCGCCTCCTTGTAGCTGATACTGACGGTCTGCACAGAAAGCCCGAGCTTGTGAGCCAAATCGCGATGGGTAGGCATACGCGTGGCGGGCAGAAGAATGCCCTTTTCGATATCGTCAACAATTTTGTCCGTCAAAAGCCGGTGCTTGGTGACACCCTTGCGCATTTCCAATATGGGTTCCCACATACGTCCAACGACTCCATCATGACATATCCATAATTGTCTTATTATACTGGAGGTATATCATGACAATCCAGTCAAAACAGCAGTTGGGAAGCAATCACTCCGGCTAACGAGGACAATTGCCCGGACGACGCAAGGTATACCTTAACGAGCGTATGGCGCGCGATGCATTGTACCCGAAGTAGCATCGGAAGATGTCAATATCGCCTCATAAAAGATGACAAGCCCGTCAAAACAAGCTATTGATAGTTAAAGTGAATTCTATCGTTCACCTATATAAATCGCTCATCGCCGCCGGATGAAATGCGCATGAATGAAAAACGGAGCTCGCAGGCTTCCAGGCCGCAAAATCCAGCCAAATCATTCCTTGAGAATGAACGTCCGACGCTGAAGACAATTGCATTTATGACCGGCCTTGGCGTGACCACGGTTTCCCGTGCCTTGAAGGATGCACCGGAAATTGGTTTGGAAACACGTAAACGCGTACAATTGATCGCCCGACAGATCGGCTATCGTCCCAATCGTGCGGGTGTGCGTCTTCGAACAGGTAAGACGAATGTCATTGCGCTGGTACTGAATACACAGGACGAGATCATGGGTTTCACCAGTCAGGTCATTCATGGCGTCGCCGATGTTCTAGCTGAAACACAGTACCATCTCATTCTGACGCCCTATTTTCATTCGAAGGCGTCGATCGAGCCGATCCGCTACATCGTGGAAACGGGTTCAGCCGACGGCATTATTTTCTCACGTACAGAACCGGACGATCAGCGGGTCCATTTTCTGACGGAACATGATTTTCCTTTCGCCACCCATGGTCGTACTGATACGGGCATTGAGCACCCTTTTCACGACTTTGATAATTTCAATTTCTCGCTGGATATGGTCGGCAAACTGTCATCGCGCGGACGAAAGCGGCTTGCTTTGCTGACTCCACCGGCCCATCTCACCTATTACCGGCATATGGTGGGCGGATTTTATGAGGGGCTTCGTGCTTTTCACTGTAGCGGATCGCCCCTTGAAGGTGTTGATCTCGATACGCCGCTTGAGGAGTTGCGGCAGCATATTGCTCAATTGATGAAAAGACCTGATCGACCGGATGGTATCATCTGTTCCGGTAGTGCGGCTGCGTTGGCAATCGTTGCAGGCGTCGAAGATGCGGGATTGAACATTGGCAATGAAGTCGATGTCGCAGCCAAACAATCAACGCAGATTCTGCATTGGTTTCGACCAGGGCTGATCGTCGTCGAGGAGAGTTTCAAGCTCGCCGGGCAACAGCTCGGTAAAGCCATTCTTGGCCGGATCAACGGCATCGATGTCAAGTCCTTGCAGACCATCGGGTAAGAGTGGGCGGAGGCCACTCCAATCCCGTAGGACCGGAATAGCCTCCTATCGCTCGGGAGGAGCGATGCAAAGTCAGTTTGCCGCCCGCTTCTTTCCGTTTTCTACGGGCCGCAGCAAGGCTTCAGCTGCGGCAATGTCGAGTGCTACCGGGCGAGTGCAGCGTGTTTCTATGTCGATGAAGCGCTTTTCTTCACCCGACCTGAGAACAGCCAGCATGACATCGACCCCATGCAGTGCACGTTCCAGCGAACAACGCATATCGCGACCATCCAGAATTGCAGCCGCCATATCTGCCAAGCCTGCTGTTCTATAATTGGCCATCATACCTTGAGGGTGCTGTTCATTGGCAATTCCAAAGGGGTGCTCCCAATTTTCAACTGGTTCGGCTGGCTTGCCCGGCTTCGCCAGTTGCACCTCTCCGCCAAAAAAATTGGGATCCGGCAGATAGAGAGATCCTTCGGTGCCATATAATTCCGTGTTCGCATGGCGATGAGCCCAAACGTCCCAACTTGCGGAAAGGGTTATTGTTGCCCCCTGTTCGAACTCCAGCAGTGCGTGAACCGTTGTCGGTGTCTCAACCCGAATGGTTTCGCCTTTGCGGGGTTCTGAGCTGATCGTACGGGTTGGTGTAGCCGCAGAGGTTAAAGCCGCAACACGTCTCACGGGCCCTATCAGATTAACGAGATTGGCAATGTAATAAGGCCCTAGATCAAGGATCGGTCCGCCGCCCTTTCGAAAGAAAAAGTCCGGATTCGGATGCCAATGCTCCATGCCATGGCTCATGACATGGCATGTACCTGACGTGATGCGACCGACATTACCGCTATCGATTTCGCGCCGCGCCAGCTGGTGCGCTCCACCCAGAAACGTATCCGGCGCGCAACCCACTTTGAGATTGCGGCCATCGGCAAGCGCTTTCAATTCCAGCCCTTGTTCCATCGAGAGAACCAAAGGCTTTTCCGAATAAGCATGTTTGCCTGCAGCCAGAATCTGCTTCGTAACGGCATAATGGGCATCGGGAACTGTCAAATTTACGACAATATCGATATCGTCATTCAGAAGTAGCTCATCAATAGTCTGCGCTTTTATGCCAAACTCTTCCGCACGCACATTGGCTGCGGCTGGATTAATGTCGGCGCAGGCCCTAATTTCGATACCTCGAAACATGGTAGACAGCCGCAAATAGGCTGCGGATATATTGCCACAACCGATAATGCCGACACCAAGTGTCTTGGTCATTTCATTCTCCAAATCAGAAATTCTTTACGGTTTCGATGGAACGGCTGGCAAATCGGGTATCGTCCGACGGATTATCGTGTTCCATGATGAAATAGCGGGCAGGCGTCTTGCGCAAAGCTGCGAACAACGCAGCCCAGTCTACAGTTCCGTGCCCGACATCTTCCCAGCCGTCTTCGTCAGCTTTTTCACCGGTTATCGCGATATCCTTGACATGGACCGCAAGGATACGGTCGCCATAGCGCTTGATCCATTCAAGCGGGTCGGCACCACCTTTGATGATCCATGCAATGTCCGCCTCCCACGCAAGATCAGGCGAAGCATCAAGGATATGCTCCTGTGGCACTGAACCGTCAGCCAGGGGACGGAATTCAAAATCGTGATTGTGCCAGCCAACGGCATAGCCCGCATTGCGATAAGGCTCTCCGGCGGCAGCGAGGCGCTTTCCGAACTCCTGCCAACCGGCAATACTATCCGGGCGACGATCAGTATCGAGATACGGGCAGAAAATCGCCTTCATATCGGCAACCTTGGCGATTTCCAGAACACGGTCGACTTCGTTCTCGAGCATGTCCAGACCAAAGTGCCCGGTAGGCATGGAGAGCCCGAAAGCGTCGAGCTCCTTCTTTAGTCGTGCCGGATCACCATAAATCCCCCCGTAGCCTTCCACCCGACGATAGCCAAGGTCTCGCAGCATTGTGAGTGTACGCTCCAGCGGTTGAAAATTGCGGGAGCTGTAAAGTTGATAGGAATATCCGTTCATGTCCTCGTCCTTAGAACTCTATCCAGAATTGCGTTGGGCTTTCTCACGGGCAAAAAACCCCGCACGATCCGAGGGAACCCTCGTGCCGTCTATTGAAAGCCAATAGTTTCGCCTCTTGCAGGAGGCTCTTAAGGGGAGCGTTTTTCGCTATTCATCTAAAGCCTCTCCTCCGTTTGGGCATCGAAAAGTGACAGAGCTTCAGGTTTGAAACCGATCCTGACCTTCTCGCCTGCCCGATAGCGTTTACCGGCTTCCACTCGCGCGGATAGCGGATGACCGTTCAAGCGAAGCCAGACAAGGCTATCGGCGCCCATCGGCTCGTCCAGATCTACGGTCGCTTCAAAGCCGTTTTCGACGTCAAGCCTGATATGCTCTGGACGAACACCGAGGATCGCCTTCTGTCCTGGCGCTAGCTTCCCGTCATATCCGTCGAGCCGCACAGCAGTCTCTCCGATATGGAATACGGGCTCGCTTTGTGTGACCGTAATTTCCCCGGAAAAGAAATTCATCGACGGCGAGCCGAGAAAACCTGCGACGAACCGGTTTTTCGGCCGATTGTAGATCGTCAGCGGATCAGCCAGTTGCTGGACCACCCCGCCCTTCATCACTGCAATGCGATCCGCGAGCGTCAGGGCTTCGATCTGGTCGTGGGTGACATAGATCATCGTATTGCCGAGCTTCTGGTGAAGACGCTTGATCTCGACGCGCAGTTCGGAGCGCAATTTTGCATCGAGATTGGAAAGCGGTTCATCGAACAGAAACACGTCGACGTCGCGCACCAGTGCGCGACCGATCGCAACACGCTGGCGTTGACCGCCAGAAAGTGCCGAAGGTTTGCGTTGCAGCAAGGGTTCGATCTGAAGAATTTCAGCGGCACGCTTGATGCGCTTGTCGATCTCCGCTTTCGGCAGACCGGCGACGCGCAAGCCAAAGGAAAGGTTCTTTTCGACTGTCATCTGCGGATAAAGCGCATAGGATTGAAACACCATGCCGATGCCGCGATCCTTCGGTTCTTCCCACGTAACGTTGCGCCCCTTTATGAAGATGCTGCCTTCAGAAATATCCAAAAGGCCCGCCACGCAATTGAGCAGCGTGGACTTGCCACAACCGGACGGGCCGAGAAGCACGAGGAATTCACCCTCTCCGATCTCAAGATTGAGATTTTGCAACACGTTGACCGAACCGAAGCCGAGCGAGAGGTCCTGGATGGAAACGCTTGAATTCATGAACTCATCCTTTCACTGCGCCAGCGGCGATACCGCGAACAAAGTAACGGCCGGAAAGAAAGTAAACGAGCAGTGGCACAGCCCCGGTAAGAATGGTGGCGGCCATATTGACATTATACTCCTTCACGCCCTGCATGGAGTTGACGATATTGTTCAGCTGAACAGTCATCGGAAAATTCTGCGTTCCTGCGAACACCACGCCGAACAAGAAGTCGTTCCAGATACCGGTCACCTGCAGAATGATCGCGACGACAAAGATTGGCAGCGACATAGGCAACATGATCTGAAAGAAAATGCGCCAGAACCCGGCTCCATCCACGCGCGCTGCCTTGAAGAGTTCAGGCGGTAGACCGGCGAAATAGTTGCGAAACAACAGCGTCAGGATCGGCATCCCGAAAATGGTATGAATGAAGACAACACCGGTCAGTGTGCCGAATATGCCAAGCTCGCGCGTAATTATGACGAGCGGATAAAGCATGACCTGATATGGAATGAATGCACCGAACAACAGGACCGAAAAGAAGATTTCCGATCCTTTGAACTTCCAGTTTGCCAGTGCATAACCGTTGACCGATGCGATAGCGATGGAAACAATCACACTCGGCACGGTGATTTTGATGGAATTCCAGAAACCCGCGCTGATGCCTTCGCAATAAAGGCCGGTACAAGCTTGGCTCCATGCCTTGATCCATGGTTCGAATGTGATCTCGACTGGCGGTGAAAAAATATTGCCTAGACGGATTTCAGGCATGCCTTTCAGAGATGTGACGACCATCACGTAGAGCGGCAGCAGATAATAGACGGCAGCAACGAACAAAATACTGTAGAGCATAATGGTGGCAGGCGCAAAGCTCCGGTTTGGCTTACGACCCCAAGGTTGCGATGCCGGCCTCCGCGCTGGGTGGATCCGGGTTGCTACAGCCTCATTTTCTGTTGGCACCTTCCTATTCAGGACAGCTTCCGTCATCGGGCTTTCCCCCTGCTGTATTCAAGCATCGCCCACGGAACGAGAATGATCAGAACAGTGGTTAGCATGATCGTGGAAGCAGCAAGTCCTTGCCCCAGATTGGCCCAACCGAACATGAAGTCGTAGACATATTTTGCCGGGACTTCCGATGCGATGCCGGGACCACCATTGGTCATGGCAACCACCAGATCGTAGAGTTTGACGATGCCCGTCGCGATCAGAACGACAGTTGTTACCAGGACAGGGCGCATCATTGGCAGGATGATGAAGAGATAGGTTTTCCACTTCGGAATGCCGTCAACCCGCGCAGCCTTCCAGATTTCATCGTCGACATTGCGCAGTCCAGCCAGCATCAAAACCATGACCAAACCTGTCATCTGCCAGAGTCCGGCAATGACAATCGCATAGATGACGTAAGTTCGGCTCGACAGGATCGCCATCTGGAAATTGTCGAAGCCTATATCGCGAATAACTTTCTCGAGCCCAAGTTGCGGATTGAATATCCACTGCCAGACAAGACCCGTCACAATGAACGACAGAGCATAGGGATAGAGAAAGATCGTACGAAACGTGTTCTCGAAACGGATTTTCTGATCCATCAGGGCAGCAAGGATAAACCCCGTCACAAGCGAAAAGCCCATGCAGAAGACGCCATAGATCGCCAGATTGCGGATCGACACATGCCAGCGGGTTGCCGAAAACAAACGCGTATACTGATCAAAGCCGATAAAGTTCAACATAGGCAGGGATTTGGAAGACGTGAAGGAATACACAACCGTCCAGAGCGTACAGCCAACAAAGACCACGAGAACCGTCGCGATCATCGGAAGTGCTGCAATCTTTGCATTCAGATTGCGAAATATGCCCGGTGGTTTTCGACGATTGCCCTCTTCCATCAAGGCCATGATATTCCTCCCTATCCCGATTCTCGGAGTAGCTCTGCACCGTCGTCTCGTCGATGGCGCAGGACTCGAACGAGACTATTGTGCCTGTTCGATAATCTCCGCAAAGCGTTCCTGAATGTCATCGACCGTCATGTCAGGATTGGAGAAAAACTCAGCCGCCAGACTTTCAATCTGCCCTTGCGTATCGGGTGCGCGCAACTGCTCCACAGACGGAACGATGTTGTCGGGGTTCTTCAGAATATCTATACCAGCACGCATACAGCTTGAGGCTGAATCGAGATCGACATCACCACGGATCGGCAGCGAGCCCTTGGCAAGATTAAAGGCAACCTGCGCTTCCTTGGAAACGAGCATACTTGCCAGCTTGAGCTGCGCCTTGGTGACTTCCGGATCCTTGTTCTTCGGGAAGTAGATCGCATCACCGCCGGTATCCAGATATTGATGAACGCCGAGCCCCGGCAAGCAGTCATAATCCTTGCCTGCAATCTTGCCCGCAGTACCAAACTCGCCCTGTGCCCAGTCTCCCATGATCTGGGTACCTGCGCGGCCGGTTAGCACCATATTGGTTGCCTCGTTCCACGAACGGCCGACATAACCCGGATCGGCCAGTGAGCGCGCCTGCGCCAGTGCTTCGAAAACCTTCTTCATTCCAGGACCGCGCGCCGCATCGGCATCCTTGTCTTTGTTGACCTTCAGGTAAAGGTCCTTACCGCCAATTGCTGTTGTCAGAACCGTCAACATGCCATTCACCTGCCAACCATCCCCCGTCGCCAGTGGCACGATGTTCTTTTCCTTCAGCTTCGGAGCTGCAGCGACGAGATCGTTCCAGTTCTTGGGAGGTTCAGCACCGGCATCACGAAAGGCTTGCGGATTGATCCACATCCATTCCCAAGAATGAATATTCAGTGGCACACAGTAGAGACGCCCTTCAAAAGTGCAGGATTCCAAGAGGCTCTTCGGGCGAATAAAATCGGCCCAGCCCTCCTTTTCGGCGAGCTCTGTAAGGTCGGTCATCAAGCCGCCCTGAACCAGCTCTTCAGCCTGCCGTCCGTGATTGAGTTGGGTTGCGCCCATTGGATTACCACCGAGAATACGGCTGATAATGATCGGTCGTGCGGTAGAGCCGCTACCGGCAATCGCTCCATCGACCCACTTATCGCCGCCGAGCGCATCATATTTTTCAGCGAGAACTTTGACAGCCGCAGCTTCACCGCCAGATGTCCACCAATGCGTAACTTCAAGATTGGCCGACGAAGCTGAATCTGCCATTGTCAACGCTGTCATAACCAGACAAACGGATGCGGTGAGAAGCTTTGCTCTTTCAGTTAACATTCCATATCCTCCCAAATCTGAAACGTTACAGATATGGTATTGAAAACAATCCCTCTTGCAAGCTCTTAATTTCTAAGGAGCGGAATTCCGCTCTCATAAAGATGCCAACTAGCTGATTTAATTCTCTTTTCTGTAAAACAATTTCTCGTCCAGTAAGCATCATTCTGTATTTTATCTCGCATTTTATCCAGCATGGAACCGGCAAAATTCAAGAATCTGTAACGTTACAGATTCTGTAAACACAAACAAAAAAGGCGCCCGTGAGGACGCCCTTTTTGTATTTCGAAACCGACCACAATCAGGCGGCCTTGTTCAAAAGGCCATGCGGATCGAGAACGAACTTCTTCGCTGCGCCATGATCGAAACTCTCATAGCCTTGCGGAGCATCCTCAAGCGAAATGATCTGAGCGTTAACAATCTCAGCGATGTTCAGGCGTCCGTGAAGGATGGCCTGCATCAATTGACGATTATACTTCAGAACAGGTGTCTGACCCGTATGGAATGACTGTGCCTTGGCCCAACCCAAACCAAAGCGCAGCGACAGACTGCCTTGTTTCGCAGCAATATCGACGGCTCCAGGGTCTTCAGTGACGTAGAGTCCAGGAATCCCGATTGCCCCGGCAGGACGCGTTATCTCCATCATCTGGTTCAGCACGATTGCCGGTTGTTCGCCGCCGCTATGACCGCGCGCTTCGAATCCGACAGCATCGATAGCGCTATCGACCTCGTTGCTGCCTGTGACCTCTGCAATCATGTCACCGAGGCGATCACTTGCCGAAAGATCGATGGGCTCAAAGCCAACTTTCCTAACGTGATCAAGGCGTTCCTTGTTGAAATCGCCGATCATGACAACCGCAGCACCCAGAATGCGTGCGGACGCGGCGGCGGCAAGACCGACCGGTCCCGCTCCCGCAACATACACAACCGAACCAACCCCAACACCGGCCTTTACCGCGCCGTGGAAACCCGTCGGCAAGATATCGGATAGCATGGTCAGATCGCGGATTTTTTCCATCGCCTGTTCGCGATCTGGAAACTTGAGCAGATTGAAATCGGCATAGGGCACCATGACATAGCGTGCCTGCCCGCCGATCCACCCGCCCATATCAACATATCCATAGGCACCACCCGCGCGTGACGGATTGACCGTCAGACAGACGCCCGTGTCCTGAGATTTGCAGCAGCGGCAGCGCCCGCAAGCAACGTTGAACGGCACCGAAACAATGTCGCCCACGTCGAGCATCTCGACATCACTGCCCTTCTCAATGATTTCACCTGTGATTTCATGCCCAAGTACAAGGCCGGGCATCGCGGTCGTGCGCCCTCGAACCATATGCTGATCGGAGCCGCAAATATTGGTCGAGATTACTTTCAGTATGACGGCATGTGCCAACTTCCTCCCGTCCGGAGCCGCCAACGCTGGATCTTCAATATCGCGTACTTCGACGGTCCCGGGCCGCAAATAAACGACGCCACGGTTCTTGCTCATGTCTACCTCCTCCAGGTCGAACAACACTGACAGATTTCAAACAATGCAATGATCGATAATTTTCGGGCGCGAATTAAGAACGCCCGTCTCAAGAAGGTTACAGACTGAACGCACGCTGTTCAGTCTCAATCGCGACACGTCTCATTCAAATTGATCTTGGGAAATCGAAGGGCTGTGCCGTCACTGCACTGAAAGGTTGGTGCGCTCCGCACCCTCATCGAAAATGAAGGCTGGACCAACAACACGAACACTACGATCTGTTATCGGCGCAAAAGCAGTTGCCGAAACGCTGGCGCCGTCATTGCGTGCCGGACGGGTATCCGGCAAAGGAACAACGACATTCTTGAATGCGCGACCGCCTTTATTATTAGCCCGCAGCTCGCTGACCTTACCGACATAACCGGCCCAGTCACACTTCTTGAAGTCCCCACTTCCCTGATAGTTATAGGCCGTTGGCAATTCAACATAAGGCCTGCCGTTCGAAACGGAGACCATATCAGCGGTCTCGCCGTTCGGATCGTTCAGAACATAGAGATCAATATTCTGGCCCTGGCAAATGAACCGGCATTGCGCCATTGTTTCCGTCACACTGTCGGATTTCTGAAACTGGGAATGCGGAGCAGGAAACAGATAACCATCCGACAAACGCACACAATAAGTCAGAGCGCCTTTGATGCCGTTCGGTACCCATGGTTTGCTGTTCGTTGTAACTGTCGAAGTCTTTGGCCGGTCAAGTTTCACCTTTGCGGTTTGACTGGCGGCCGGTTGTTCGATGCATGATCGAGAAGAAAGCGAACTGGACGAAAGCTGCCGCTGAATTTCAGCGATACGTTGAGACAAATCGCGGCAAGGATTGAAGAAACCGCCGCGTTCATCGCCTCCTTTGCAGCCACGGCTGCGTTCCAGAGCGCGCAAGGCTGAAAGCTGTCGCTGTGTCATCAAATCCGCAGCACCGGCTGCTCGCGTGCAAGACGCGGCAGCCAATTGCGGATAACAAAATAGTCCAATCAAAAGAAGCAAGGCGAAAGATTTTGCCACCACAACACCTTTGATACCCATAACTTTTGATAATCACCGCACCGACAAGAGGGGGAGAGGCGTTTCTACTTCCGAATTCCCACGTTTGGAATTCAGTACTTCGTCTGGATTCATTTCAGATACCAGCGCGGCCAATGCCAATCGCAAATAAAGAGGCGCGTCAGCGCGATTTATCGCTTTCAACGCAACTCGCGAGATGCCGAGAGAGTATGCCAGCTCCTGCTCGGAAGTGTTTAGGGATGCACAGATCCTCGCGAGTTTTTCATATGCATGTCTACCCATTACCGTTGTTCCCTCCTCTGAAATCTGGCGGTTGGTTCCGACCGCCTTTGCCTTCACCATTTTATGTTAAGCCCCAAATTGCCTTCCCATATCCGGTTGCGTTCGCCGCCGAGATTGGTCGTATAATCTGCTGTCGCAAACAAACTGGCTTTCTCCGTTACGTCCAAAGTCAGACCACCTCCCAGCTCCAGCGAAGTACCCTTTAGGTCGGTTTCAATCGGATCAGTGGCAAAACGCACGGTCTGGTTCGAAGAGAAATTTTGCCAGAGATTGGCTTTCAAATATGGCCGCAGTTTTCCGATCGATGTTTCCTGTTTGTCTTGTAATCTAAACCCGATCCGCCCTGTCCACGCATCGTCTGCATCAAACGAGATCGAAGAATAGCGATCAGCCTGATCGTCGAGCGAGAGATGTTGCCAGATCAACTGCGCCTGGGGCTCGAATGTCCAGCTTTCACTCAGGGCGATAGGATACCCTCCTTCAAGCGAGGCCGTAACCCCATGCCCGTCAAGGTCGATGCTCTGCCCTTCGTTCGAGCTCGCATCCCCGCCAAACCAGGTTCCCATAAGTATGGCGTCGAGATACCAGCCTTGCGGACCAATATGGGTCCAATAACCACCAAAGCTCGTTCCCGTCACTTCGAGGTCACCGACAGCAAGATCGTTCCAGCCAAGTGCCTGCCCGGTAATATCTCCGGTTGCACGCGAATACCCGAAAAACAGGCCGAAACGGTCAAAATGTCCGCCATTCGTTTCGTGACCCAGAATATCCTGTCCAGCCTGAATACCAAAGAGCTTTCCATCAAGCGCCGGGGTGACAGTACCTTTCCATTTCGTGTCGATGTCCTGCCCGAAAACTCTGGCCCAGCTGGCAGGTAGATATCCTGCAATCTCAAGCAGGTCTTGTTCCCCGCGGCGTTCGTGGAAGGTCCCGAGGGTGGAAAGCGCAAGATGATGTGCCACCGGTGGCAAAGCCGAATAGACGGGCACTTCCATTCGATAGAGCGACACCACGTCGCCAACAACCCGTGTCGCTCCTGGAGAAGGCGGAACTGTTCCATCGAATGGAAGTACGACCTTCTGTTGCTGGCCCGTGGTATTGTCTGGAGGATTGGGGGCCTCGGCCGGCTCTGGCGGCGGAGGTGCCTCCGGCGCCGGTGCATCTTCCGTTACCGGGGTTGATGTATCGTCTGGGTTTCCTTCGTTCGGGTCGACAGGCAAGGTCGCTGGCGGTTGCTCAAGCGCGGGTGGCGGCGCAGTTGTTTCAGGCTCTTCCGGCGTGACAGCGGTTCCGTCCGTCGCAGCAGGTGGCTCACTCCCGCGCACCAAAGTGGATCTCAGATACCAGTTATCAGTGGTATTTGCTGTTACACCACCCTTGAAAAGAAAATATTCGTAAGCGCCAGCGGCAGCGCGGCCATTCAACGAAAACGCATTCCGGCTAGTTGAAGCACCGTTCAACGCCTGCACAACCATGATACCGTCGGCGTTCGTGGCAGCACCTGTCCCACCCGCATTCGTAACCGCAATACTGGTACTGCCGGATGCAACGCCTGTATCAATCACCAGTTTATCAGAAGGTGAATTATCGGAACCGAGAACGGTATCGACAAACAGTAGACCGTTCTGCCCAATATAATTGCCCTTGATCGTAAATGTGTCGACAGTGCTCGTTCCACCGTTGGTGAGATCAATTCGCCCTGCATTGAAAACACTTGCCAGCTGACCCGAAGTGAATGGATTCACGCTACCTTTTGCTGCGCCGCCGTAAACCGTGCTCGTCGCATCAATGTTAAGCCAACCCGTTCCTGTTCCGGCGTCGCCCAACGTAAGAGCGTTATCGAAAACAAGACGCGTATCATCGGTAAGATTGATAGTTTCCCAGCTATCGAAACGGGCAACTTTTCCCGTCTTTACGTTATTGAACGTGAGAACATCAGCCCCACCACCACCGGTAAGCTGCGTGGTCGCACCTATATTGGCATCCGTAAGATTGGCGAGAATAGCCGTATCGTTATCCGGACCGAGGTCGATCTTCCGTGAGCGCGACGAACATCCCACCTTTTCTTTTGTGAATGATGCCGCGAGATAAGCTCCTTCATTGATAGGAGCGGACCGGGATGATTGGAGATCGCGCTGATGCCATGCTTGAAGACATGGATGAAGCCAGGCATGAGGGAAAGTATCGTCGGATCGAGGTGATTACCGGCCGGCGGCAGCGGCGGAATTGGACTGACGAGGAGAAGGCGCGGATCCTTGCGGAAAGCGCGGAACCTGATGTTAACATCTCGGCCGTTGCCCGGCGCTGGGGCGTCAATCGCGGCTTGCTGAACGTCTGGCGCCGGGACGCTGGGCTGACCTCTCAACGATCTGCGAGGTCCAGTGCGCAGCAGGCGATGTTCGTGCCGGTGACGGTAGTTGGCGATCGAACGCCGGCTCCAGGCTCGCCGTCAGATGTCGCCCACTTTGCCGCGGGTCGAATTGAGATCGAGATTGCTGGCGCGCGCATGACGGTTATCGGCCCGGTAGCACCTGAACTGGCGCAAGCGATGGTGGCGGCCTTGCGAGGTCGCCGGTGATCGGAGTTTCGCCGAGTGGCGTGAAGATCATGGTGGCTACGCAACCGGTCGACTTCCGGCGCGGCATGAATGGCCTTGTGGCTTTGGTGGCGTCAGCGCTCGCGGCCGATCCCTATTGTGGCGACGTGTTCGTTTTCCGCGCCAAGCGTCTGGATCGACTTCGCTGCATTTACTGGGATGGGTCAGGCATGATCCTGGCGACAAAGTGGTTGGAGAGCGGAAAGTTTGTTTGGCCCCCGATCCGCGATGGTGCGATGCAGATGAGTGCCCAGGAGTTCTCGCTTTTGCTAGCTGGCATTGACTGGACGCGGGTCAAGCGAAACGCGGTGAGACGACCCTCAAAAGTAGGCTGATCCTATTGGTTTTGCTTGAAGATTCAGGCTAATATGATAGGGTCGGTCATGCTGCTTCGACCCGATCCCTTGCCCCAGGATGCTGCGCAATTGACCCGGATCATTCTCTTACTCGACGAAGAGAATGCCGATCTCAAAGCGCGTATTGCCTTCCTTGAGCGCCAGCTCTTCGGGACGAAATCGGAGAAGATGACGATCATCGATCCAGCCCAGGCAACGCTCGACCTGGGCGATCTAAGCGATATTCCCGTTGCAGCCAATGACGATGCCGCACCGGCCGGTGAAGACAAAACACAGGCACGGCGATCGTCTGCCCGCAATATCGGCCGCTTGCCCAAGCATCTTCCGCGCTATGAAGAGATCATTGAGCCGGAGAGCAAGATTTGCCCCTGCTGTTCGTTCGAACTGCATTGCATCGGCACGGACGTCAGCGAGGCGCTCGACATCGTACCTGCTGTTGTCCGGGTCAAACGGACGATCCGGCCGCGCTATGCATGCCGGGCCTGTGAGAGTGCCATCGTGCAAGCACCTGCACCGGCGCGCGTGATGGACGGTGGCATGGTGACCACGGCGTTTGCCGCGCATGTCGCTGTTTCGAAGTTTGCCTGGCATCTCCCGCTCAATCGACAGGCGCAAATGCTGGCCTCCTGCGGTGTCATCATCGATCGCGGTACGCTTGGCGCCTGGGTGATGCGGGTCGCCTGGTGGCTGGAGCTTCTCTATGACGCGCTTACCGCCTTTATCCGCTCGCAGCCGAGAGTGTTCTGTGACGAGACGCCGTTGCCGCGGCTCGAGCCGGGGCGCAAACGAACCAAGGTCTGCCAGTTATGGGCGCAGGCGGTTGACGACCGTCCCTGGAATGGTCCGGCACCGCCGGCCGTGGCCTATATCTTTGCCGAAAGCCGCAGCGCCCGCGAGATCGAGGGGCAATTGTCGTCGTTTACCGGCGTGCTTCAAGTCGATGGATACCAAGCCTATAAAACCATGGTCAAACGTCGGGGCAAGAGCAATGTCGCACCCATGCGGCTGGCCTTCTGCCTTGCTCATGCGCGGCGCAAGTTCGTCGATGTCGTCAAGCTGACGGGTTCTTCGGAGGCTTTGTCGATCCTTGCCAGGATTGCGGAAGTCTATCGGATCGAAGCAAAACTGCGCGGCGAAAGCGCCGATACCCGGCTCGTCGTGAGACGTCGCGAGGCTGCTCCAGTCATGAGAGAGCTGAAAGTCCACCTCACCGAACTGCGCGACGAGGTGTCGGCGAAATCGGCGCTTGGCAAGGCCGTCAGCTACACGCTCAACCATTGGAGCGGGTTGACAGCCTGCCTTGATGATGGCCGGGTCGAGATCGATTCCAATGTGGTCGAGCGTTCAATGAAATCCGTGGCCCTGACGAGGAAGAATTCGCTGTTCGTGGGCAACGAGCGGGGTGGAAAGACTTTCGCTGTCCTCGCATCGCTCGTCAACACCTGTAAACTGAATGGTGTGGACCCCGAGGTCTGGCTTGCCGATGTGCTGGAGCGCATCATCTCCGGCAAAGTGAAAGCCAACGAAATGGAAAGTCTCCTGCCGTGGGCCTGGAAGGCTGAGCGTGAAGCGATGACGCAGCAGGAGCGACGGGCGGCATGATGCACAACAGCCAGGGGACGACGGATCGACCGAAGCTTGATGACGCGGCGTTCGAAGCCTTTATCAGGGGACGCCGTCCGGCATCGCCAATCTGGTCAATGAGCGGTCTCGATGGTTATCTTACGGCTCTGATCATTGGCCCAAAGTTCATCGACCCACGCAAATGGATCCCGGAACTGACTGGCCCGGACGCCCTGAACCTGCCGATGGAAACAACCGAACATCGGGCCGTGCAGACGATCGTTGCGGAATATAACCGTATCTCGGGGAGCCTCTCTGAAACCCCGAAAGACTACCGGCCCAGGTTCACCAGGATCGATGATCAAACCTTTGATCCGTTCGATTGGGACCTCTGCTTTTTGCTGGCAACAGGATACGCGCCGAGACTTTGGCAGCCGGTTCTTCGCGGTCATGCCGTCACCGGCGATATCATTGCGCCAATTCGCAAGCTCGGCGAGACAAAACGCAAAGCCACCCGCCAGGATGCCGCTGACGTCGCTGAAGCACTCGTCAATATCCGAACCTATTTTATGCCGAAGCGGGCAAAGCAAAAGTTTTGACTGCCAGCCGGAAACCCATTCCGTCAATCACGAAAGACGTGGGCTATTCGTTGCGCTCACGATCTTCCCATAGATTATGCCACCGCCATTCCATGAGAATTGATCATTGCCAATGCCGAGCAGGACATCACCCGCAACCGTGCCGCCCGTCATGGTTACACTATCGGTTCCGCTGCTGATGCTTATATTGCCGCCAATCATGCCTCCCGAAACGATAATTGTATCGTTTCCAAGCCCTGCGATCAAATTGCGGTCAATCGTTCCACCGGACATGTTGAAATAGTTATTGTCGAGCTTGAGATTTACACGCCCAATCCGGCCATCCGTCATGACAGCGTAATCGCCGTCGTCAAAAGCATCGACGATACGCCCACCCGACATGAAAAAGCGGTCGTAACCGTTACCCTGATTAAGCGACCCAATCTCGCCACCAGTTATTTGGAACTCATCGATATCATTTCCCTGACGAACGTTGCCTGTAACGCTTCCGCCCGTAATGAGAAAGCTATTGAGACCATCGCCCTGATTGACATTTCCTACGATCGAACCGGAATGAACTTCGACGCGATCTATACCGGAGCCGAACACAACATCGCCATTCAGGGTTCCTGTTCCTCCGGTTGGCAAAAGCAACGTATTATTACCATTGATATCTGTAAGAGCCTGTTCCAAAAAGGGTTGAGCGATTACAGTAGGTTATGATCCAATCGGATTGCTTACATTCGATGGAGATCACAATGGCCTGGACAGTAACCGCTCGCCGCCACTATGTACGTCGCAATTCGCGCTATGCAACTGATTTAACGGATGCGGAATGGTCAGTGATCGAACCGCTGATGCCTTCGCCCAGATACCTTGGTCGCCCTCGCAAAACGGATCTGCGTGAGGTGGTAAACGCGCTTCTTTATATCGCATCATCTGGCGGTGCGTGGCGGCTTCTGCCAACCGATTTCCCACCATTCTCGACGGTACAGAAATACTTCTACCGCTGGCGCGATGAAGGCTTGCTGCGTACCATCAACAACACGCTTGTGATGCTGGCGCGTGAGCAGGCTGACAGGCAGCCCAGTCCAACGGCTGGCGTCATCGACAGCCAGTCAGTTAGAACCACGGAAAGTGGCGGAATACGGGGCTTTGACGCGGGAAAGAAGATTAGCGGACGTAAGCGTCACATTGTCGTTGATACCCTTGGCTTGATGGTTGGTCTGGTGATCCATTCTGCGGGTATTCAGGATCGCGATGGCGCACCGGACGTCTTGAAAACCATACTCAAACGATGGCCGTGGCTGCGACATATCTTTGCTGACGGCGGATATGCAGGCCCCAAGCTCAGAGGCAGGCTGGAAAAGGTCGGAAAGTTTACACTGGAAATCGTCAAGCGCTCCGATCAGGCCAACGGTTTCGAAGCCCTGCCACGCCGATGGGTGGTCGAGCGAACATTTGCATGGCTGGGAAGGTGTCGCAGACTGGCCAAAGACTTCGAGAAAACTATCGCTTCTTCCGAAGCGTGGATATACATCGCAAATATCCGCTTCCTCACACGGCGTATCGCAAGAGCCTGATATCATTACATTCATTATGATTCAGGCTCTAAGACCGCCGGTTGATGCGCCGCTGTCGCAGATGAATGTGTCATCGCCGAGTGTCGGCGAGAACGAACATGCTGCGTTGGCAGGGGCGTCGTGTAGCAAAACCGCCCCCAAGGTTATCAGCGCTGTACTGGACATGAAACGGATGGCGCGCGAGCCGATATCGAGACAATGCATTGAAACCCCTCAGCTCTTTGCAATGCGGTACTTGCAACAATAGAAGGGCATTTTCTTTCATTAAGCAACGCAAAATATCACGCGAAAAGTGAAACTACTTCCGGGAAACAGAGATAATCTATCAGAACAAAGAACCGCATCGATTGATCCAATATGCGACACATTCTCGTCGAGTAAACAGCCGATAAGTATACTTAAAACCGTAAACTATTAATTTTATTAGAAAATTCGTCACAATCCCCCTAAATAAGGGAATAAAAATGTATTGAAAGACAACATCCTTAGATTGAAAAGAGTAACCTTTTCAATCTAACATTGCCACCCATTGAAAGACTTACAAATTGAGATAACCATTAACTTTATCTGGAACTAGCAAACTCAACCCGGGTCCTGATTGCACATATGATCCGGCATAGAGAAACGAACTGATTGAATCCGAAAATCGATAAAGAATCGCTGCTTGATAAGCGCGACATCCTTGCAGACAACAGAACTCCAGCTGCCTTCAGCTAGGCAACGGAAACTGAAGGTGTTCTCTCCTTTCAGAAATCGTCCCTGTGACGGATCGATTGCACATAAGCATAGGCAGTACCCAAAAGCACTGGCACGATTACCAAAGCAGTCCAAAATAGAATATTGCTCATCTCTGCCCTCCCTCCCATGGTGCGTAGCGATGTGCATTCTGCAGCTTCTATTCTAACACGCAAAAGACCTTTTTGTTCCGGATTCTTAATATCTTTCTCCAGATCTTCCTCCAGAAAGGCTGGCAACTCCGGTAGAAGGGAATGACGTGCTGGCGTCCTGAGGTAGCAGATACGTTCTGTGAGGCCTGTATCCCACAAATCGTACTTTTCTCTAAAATTATCCTAATAGTTGTAGATATCCCCTATTCACCTTGACAGTTTGTCGCGGTGAGGCTTCACATGAGCCTGATTCTTTTCGCCTTTTCTAATATAATTGGAAATGGCACAGGTCGATGTGAGGGGATGCAAATGCGTATTGGTTTCAACCGGTTTTTATGGGCTTTTGCGGTCGCAGCCTGCCTGTCGGCCGCTCCCCACACGACGCAAGCTGCCGAAACCCGGCGGATAGAGATTACCAAGGATAGCGATTATTTCGGCTTCGACTTGCGTACGGAGAAGAATGTTTCGCTCGACCAGTGCAAAAGCATTTGCCTGGGTGACAACGCCTGCCTCGCCTTCACCTATAATCCGAAGGTGAAATGGTGCTTCTTGAAATCAGATTTCAACAAGCTCAATCAATCCGTTGGCTCTATTGCGGGCAAGGTCGTAACGCAATCCGCAGCTGCGCGCGAAGTTGAAGATCTTGGCGCCGCACCTGCCATCTCGTTCTTTGCCACCAATCTGGTTGACGAAGCCCGTCGTCTCAAGCGCGAAATCGGCGGCCTTGAAAGCTCCGACAGCCTGCGCGATCTGCGCAATGAGGCAGGCGCTGCTGGGATGAATGGCGATCCGCGCACGGCAATGGAAAAATTCCGCCTGGCTGCCAGCATGTCGCCGGACGAAAGCGAAATCTGGGCCGGATATGCACTGTCAGCGCTTGCGACCGAGCCGTCCAATGGTCAGGAACGTTCCAAGTTCCAGCGCGATGCGACGTCGGCCTCGTGGTTTGCCTACCAGACCTCACGCACCAAGGATGAGCGCGCGCAAGCGCTTGCCGTCATGGCGCAGGCACTCGAAAAGCGCGATGCATCGCGCCCGGCCTTGCAGGCCTATGAAGCGAGCCTTGATCTCGTCAATTCCGCATCCGTTCGTGACGCCTATGAAGATCTGAAGGCCCGCAAAGGCTTCCGCATCGTCAATAATACGGTCGATAATGATAATGCGGCGCCGCGCATCTGTGTGCAGTTCTCGGAAGAACTGGTGAAAAGCGGTGTCGATTATTCGAGCTTCGTTACACTCGATAACGGCGCGCCAAAAGCCGTTGACGCCAAGGATCGCCAGATTTGCGTCGAGGGTCTGGAACATGGCCGCAATTATACGGTGACGTTCCGTCAGGGTTTGCCATCGGCTGTTGGCGAAGTGCTGCCAGCTCCGGTCAATCTTTCGATCTATGTGCAGGACCGCGCGCCATCGGTGCGCTTTACTGGCGACAGCTTCGTGCTGCCTGCGAAAGCCCGTCGCGGCATTCCGCTGGTCAGCGTCAATTTGAGCACAGCCAAGGTCAAGCTCTACCGCGTCGGCGACCGTTCGCTGGCACAGCTTCTCTCCGGCTATCAGTTCCTGCGCCAGTTGGACAGCTACGACATCAGCACGGTTTCCGATCAGATGGGTGCGCCTGTCTGGGAAGGTGAGATCGAGGTTGCAGGCAATGAGCTGAACAAGGAAGCAACGACCAGTTTTCCGGTTGATGACGCACTGCCGGAACGCAAGCCCGGCGTCTATGTGCTAACCGCTGAACCGCTGGTTCAGAAGTCCGATGATGAATATGGCACCAAGGCAACACAGTGGTTTGTCGTTTCCGACATCGGCCTTTCGACCTATACCGGACAGGACGGCATCAATGTGTTTGCCCGTTCGCTGGAAAGCGCAGAGCCGCTTAAAGGCGTGAAGCTGACGCTGCTTGCACGCAACAACGAAGTGCTGGGCGAAGCGACCACCGACAGCGATGGCCGTGCGACGTTTACGCCGGGACTGACACGCGGCACGGACGGCATGGTGCCAGCGGTGCTGATGGCAAGTAGCGATGATGAGGATTTCACATTCCTCGATATGGCGCGCGCCGGTTTCGATCTTTCCGATCGTGGTGTGACGGGCCGTGCCGTGCCGAAAGCGCTTGATCTTTATGCATGGACAGAGCGCGGTATCTACCGCGCGGGCGAAGTTGTGCATGTAGGCGCGCTTGCGCGTGACGACACCGCAACCGCAATTGATGATCTACCGCTCACCTTCATCTTCACGCGTCCCGATGGCGTGGAAGATCGCCGTCTTGTTTCCGATAGCAAACTGGCCGGTGGTCATGCCATCGACCTGACCTTGCCGTCGAACGCCATGCGCGGCACTTGGAATGTTTCGGTCTATACCGATCCCAAGCAGCCAGCGATTGCCACGCAGATGTTCCTGGTTGAAGATTTCGTGCCGGACCGGATCGAGTTCGATCTGACGTCTGACAAACCGGAAATCGCTGTTGGCGAAACCGCCAATATCACCGTGGATGGTCGTTTCCTCTATGGTGCGCCTGCCGCTGGTCTTGCGCTTGAAGGCGAAGTCACGCTTTCGACCAAGCGTCAGTGGGACCGCTTCAAGGGCTATTATTTCGGTCTCGCCGATGAAGAACAGGGCGAAGCTACGCGCCTGCCGCTCGATGGCCTGTCAAAAGTCGATGACAATGGCAAGGCGACTTTCCCGGTTACAGTCGATGAAATGCCGTCAACGACGCGTCTCGTAAATGCAGCCGTGACCGTTCGTATGCGCGAAACCGGTGGTCGTGCGGTTGAGCGTAAGATCGATGTGGCCATTCAGCCGGAAACCGATCTCATCGGCATTCGCCCGGATTTTGCTGGCGATGAAGTTCCGCAGGGCGGCACTGCAAAGTTCAGCCTGATCGCCTCTGACAGTAAGGGTGATCGCAAGGCGCTTGATGGCGCACAATGGTCGCTGGTCAAGATCGAGCGTAATTATCAGTGGTATCGCAGCGGCAACAGCTGGAACTACGAACCAGTGACTTTCACCAAGGCGATTGCCAACGGCAAGATTGACCTTACAACCGATAGCGAAGCTGAAATCAGTCTGCCGGTCGATTGGGGCCGTTACCGTCTGGAAATCGAAACCGCTGATGCTTCGGGCCCGGCCACAAGCTATGAATTCGATGCAGGCTGGTTTGTCAGTTCAACCTCGACCGAAACACCGGACGGGCTCGAAATCGCGCTCGACAAGGAACATTATGCGGCAGGTGACACAGCAGAACTGAAAATCTCCCCGCGTTTTGCAGGTGAGCTGCTCATCACCATTGGTGCGGAGAAGCTGCTCAAGACAATCACCGCAAGCGTGCCGGAAGGTGGCACGACCATCGATATTCCGGTGGGTGAGGATTGGGGTGCGGGCGCCTATGTTACGGCAACGCTGTTCCGTCCGGGTGAGGCGATTGAAAGCCGTATGCCTGCGCGTGCGATTGGTCTTAAATGGCTGAAGGTCGATCCTGCCGACAAGCAGCTTGCAGTCAAGCTGACCCCGCCTGAAAAGATCACGCCGCGTTCCACACTTTCCATCCCGGTTTCGGTTGAAAATGCGGGTGGCGAGGAGGCCTATGTCATGGTCGCGGCAGTCGATGTCGGCATTCTCAATCTGACACGCTATCAGCCGCCGAACCCTGAAAACTGGTTCTTCGGCCAGCGTCAGCTGGGCCTTGAAATGCGCGATATGTATGGTCGCCTGATCGATGGTTCGCTCGGCGTCACCGGGAAGCTGCGCACAGGTGGCGATGGTGGCAATATGGCAGCGGAAGGCAGTCCGCCCACCGAAAAGTTGGTTGCGCTGTTCTCCGGTCCGGTTGAACTGGATAGCGACGGTAACGCAACTATCGACTTCGACATACCGCAGTTCAACGGCACCGCGCGCGTCATGGCGGTGGCATGGACCAAGAAGGCTGTTGGCCATGCGGTGACCGATGTTATCATCCGCGATCCTGTGGTCATCACCGCTGGGCTGCCACGCTTCATGGCTCCCGGCGATCAGGCCAATATCCGCTTTGATATTGCCAATACGGATGCACCGGACGGCGATTATCGTGTGAGCCTTGAGACCACCGATAATCTCGGTGTCGAGGTTGGCTCTTATCCTGAAAGCATCGCGCTTAAAGGTGGCAAACGGCAGTCGATCACCGTTCCACTCAATGCTGTGGCAACGGGTGCGGGTGGTGTGACGATCCGGCTTTCCAACGATGCAGGCCTCAATGTTGAACAGGCTTTGGCATTGCCGGTGCGTCCGGTCGATCTGCCGGTCACGAGCCGCCATGTCGTCAATCTCACGGCCAATGGCGGAAGTGTGCGAGTCGATGGCGGCCTTCTGTCTGAAAGCCTGCTTGATGGTGCTTTTGTCAGCGTTGGTGTGACGCGAAGTGCCGCATTTGATGTGCCAGCTTTGTTGATGGCGCTCGACCGCTATCCTTATGGCTGCACAGAGCAGACCACCAGCCGCGCACTGCCGCTGCTTTATTTGAGCGAAATGGCTGCAGGTACGGAAGCGGCAGCGGGTCTGGAAAGTCAGGAAGAACTTAAAAAGCGCGTACAGGATTCCATTTTCCGCGTGCTCAACAACCAGTCTTCGAGTGGTTCGTTTGGCCTCTGGTCGCCGGGATCGGGTGATCTCTGGATGGACGCCTATGTGACCGACTTCCTGACGCGTGCCCGCGAAAAGGGCTATGACGTACCGCAGCAGGCGATGCTGTCCGCACTTTCTAATCTGCAAAATGCGCTCGGCTATACCACCGACGTCAAGGAACGCGGCAACGACATTGCCTATGCGCTCTATGTTCTGGCACGCAACAAGAAGGCTTCAGTTGGCGATCTGCGTTACTTTGCCGATACCCAGCTTGAAAACTTTGCAAGCCCGATGGCCGTTGCCCAGCTTGGTGCAGCACTTGCTCTTTATGGTGATCAGCCGCGTTCGGAACGCGTGTTCAATGCGTCGCTCCAGCTCGCAACCAGCCAGTCCAGCTATGACTATAATCGCTCCGATTATGGTTCGCCGCTGCGTGATGGCGCGGCAATGCTGGCTCTTGCGTCGGAGACCAAGCCTGCGCCGAAAGTGCTGCCATCGTTGATTACGCTGGTCGAGTTCCAGCGCGAAAAGGCGCGTTATCTCAGCACGCAGGATCAGGCATGGATGCTGCTTGCAGCACGCGGGCTTCAGGATGACAATGGCGCAATCAGCCTCGACATCAATGGCACAGCGCATCAGGGCGCGTTCTCCGAGCGTCTCAATGGGGCAGCCCTTGAAACGCAGCCGCTGGTCGTCACCAACAAGGGTCAGGGTTCGGTTGATGCGGTCGTCACGGCTGTTGCAGCACCTGCTCAGTCACTGCCTGCGGGTGGAGAAGGTTTCAACATCGAGCGTACTTATTATACGCTCGATGGCGAGCCGGCCAATGTCACCGGCGTCAATCAGAATGAGCGATATGTAGTTGTTCTGAAAGTCGACGATCTGCAGGAATGGCAGTCGCGTCTGCTTGTGACCGATCTGCTGCCAGCTGGTTTCGAGATCGACAATCCGGGCCTTGTTTCCAGTGCCGATCTTGGCAATTTCCCATGGCTTGAAAGCACACAGGCAGCGCATCTCGAATTCCGCAATGATCGTTTTGTGGCAGCTTTCGACCGCTCTGCAGGCGAGAAGAAGCCGATCACGCTCGCTTATGTGGTGCGTGCGGTGACGCCGGGTCTTTACACCCATCCGGCGGCAACGGTTGAGGATATGTATCGTCCGCAATTTGCAGCGCGCACGGCGACAAGCATGATGGAGGTGGCTGCACCGTAAGCCATGATCCCGAAAAGTGGGAACCGGTTTTCGGACAAGATCATGGCCAAACAAATGAAAAGGCGTTGGAAAATAGCGATTGGCGGTGCCGCGTTTCTCGGCATCGCTGCACTCGGAGCCGTGGTCGGGCTTGACTGGCTCGACCGCACCTATCCTCCGCCTTTGCCGGAACGGCTGACCATTTCCACCGAAGTTATGGATCGCGACGGCGCTTTGCTGCGCGCCTATGCAACACCGGACGGCTATTGGCGCTTGAATACGCGGATCGAGGATGTCGATCCGAAATTCGTGAAAATGCTGATCGCTTATGAGGATAAGCGTTTTTACGATCATGGCGGCATCGATTTCACAGCGCTTTTTCGGGCTGCGTATCAGCTTGCAGGGAGCGGCCGTATTGTTTCCGGCGGCTCCACACTTTCCATGCAGCTCGCACGCCTTATCGAGCCGCGCGAAAGTCGCAGCTTCGGCTCCAAGTTCCGCCAGCTGGCGCGTGCAGTTCAAATTGAGCGACGGCTGAGCAAGTCTGAAATTCTCGAACGTTATCTGACACTCGCGCCCTATGGTGGCAATCTGGAAGGCGTACGGTCGGCATCGTTAGCCTATTTTGGCAAAGAGCCGCTGCGCCTCACCATATCGGAAGCAGCGCTTCTTGTGGCTTTGCCGCAATTGCCGGAGCGCCGCCGCCCGGATCGCGAGATGGAGAACGCGGTTGCTGCGCGGGATCGCGTTCTAAAACGCATGGTTTCGTCTGATGTTTTCACAAGCGAAGAAGCCGAGCGGGCATCGCGTGAGCGCATATCCGCGACGCGTCATCCCTTGCCTTCATTGGCCGCTCACTTTGCCGATCTCGCTTTGAAACAGGCGCCGACCGATGCCCGGCATCAGCTGACGCTTAAGAAGTCGGTGCAGGCTGGGCTTGAAGTTGTGGCACGCGAAGCTGCTGCGAAGCTTGGGCCAAAAGTATCGGTCGCCATGGTGCTGGCCGACAGTCGCAACGGCAATATCTTAGGCGAAGTCGGCTCCGCTGATTATTTTGACGGCAAGCGGCAGGGCTGGATCGACATGACCCGCGCCGTGCGCTCGCCGGGTTCAACGCTCAAGCCCTTTATCTATGGGCTGGCCTTCGAGCAGGGACTGATTGCGCAGGAAACCATCATCGAGGACCGCCCGCAGGATTTTGCAGGCTATCGTCCGCGCAATTTCGATATGAGCTATCAGGGCGATGTCAGCATCCGTCAGGCGCTGCAAATGTCGCTGAATGTGCCGACCATCAGCCTGCTTGATGCAATTGGTCCTGCGCGGCTCACCACGCGTATTCGACAGGCGGCGGTTAATCTGCAATTGCCGAAAGGTGAAGCACCGGGACTGGCCATCGGCCTTGGTGGCGCGGGCATCAGCCTGCGCGATCTGGTGCAGCTTTATACTGGCCTTGCCAATGGCGGACGAGGGGCAGCCCTTCGTGACGGCACCGAAGGTTCAGAACCTGTTCAGCCATCGGCTCCTATTCTGAGCGAGCAGGCATCGTGGCAGATTGGCGATATTCTGGCCGGTATCGTACCGCCGCAAGGCGCGAAACGCCTCGGCCTCGCTTACAAGACCGGCACCTCCTATGGATATCGTGATGCTTGGTCGGTCGGTTATGACGGGCGTTATGTGTTGGGTGTCTGGGTCGGGCGTGCCGATGGTGGTTCGGTGCCGGGCCTTGCCGGTTATGTTTCGGCAGCGCCCATTCTGTTTGAAGCCTTTGTGCGTTCTGGCGTTGTTTCGGTGCCGCTGCCGCGTGCGCCTGCTGGCTCGTTTCGCACGGCACGCGCCGATCTTCCGGTGACGCAGATACGCTTTTCATCGAGCAGCGATCCTCTGCCGGTTCTCAAAGCCACGATTGAGCCTGCACCGCGCATCGTATTTCCGCCGGATGGCGCGCATGTCGAATTGAAAGCCCTGACCGATAATGCCTCGCCGCTGGTGCTGAAATTACAGGGCGGACGCGCACCGTTTCGCTGGCTTGCCAATGGGAAGCCCATCGCAGAGATTGAGCGGCGACGGACGGCAAACTGGCAACCGGATGGAACCGGCTACTCGACATTGACGGTGGTTGACGCTGCTGGACGCGCCGCCAGCGTCAATGTTTTTATAGAATAGCGGCCTTATTGGGCGGCTTCCGATAGAACAGTGTTTACAGCGGCCTTCTTCTCCAGCGACATGATTTTCAAATTGCCGGAAAACAGGATGCCGGTTATCGGAAGCACCGGTTCCGCAGGAAGTTCCTCATGGTTGGCACTGTCTTTGGGAACATGCAGCTTGTGTTCCAAACCCTCTTCGGCACTGGATAGTGTAAGCGCCACATTCCCGCGTGCGTCCAGCAATTTAGTGCCGTAAAGAAACTCGAAACTCAGCATCGAAACCAGAAACTTATAGGTTCCATCGCGTACGCCACCCTTCATCATGGCGGCGCGATGCACCTCCCCGCCCATCGCTACATCAAGCGGCGGAATACGGGGGTCGCAGACATAGCCAAGCGCCAGCAGCTGCCCGTTATCAACCTCAAAACGCATTCTGTCTGAACCAAGATCGAGCGCCGAGATCGAGAATCGACGATTGCTGTATTGGACCGGAACGCGACCCAGCCGCTTGCAAAGCTGCTCGCCGCTCAAGGCACGCGCATTGGCGAAATGGTCCGGATCGATGGCGAATGGCAGCGCCTTCGGACGATGCGGAACAGACAACGCCGGTTCGAGAACATCTGCAATCAAATTCGCAACGATGGTTGTCGAAACTGGGCGCGCATAATGGCCCTGATCGAGATAGAAAGCCGGATTGCTTACGACATCACGGCCATATTGCTGCATCAGCATTCGCGAGACATCGGCTGAGATCGTTCCATACCATTGCGAAATGTAATTGATGCCTGCATCAATCGAAGGAATGGAATTCAGAAATGAGCCATTGCGCGCGCCGAACACGAGCGTTGCGACCCGCAGGTTTGGATTGCGCTCAAGCGCGTAACGAATGATTCCTTCGTAAAACCGTGCCCAATGACGGAATGGACGCCGCTCATCCCCATAAACAAAGGCATCATTGATCGCGTACTCAATCAGCAACAGCTCACACTCTTCGAGCTGTTCGAACTGCTTGAGCTGATAAAGCCCGAGCGCGCTTGTTGTACCACCGACGGCCAGATCGGCCACGATATCCAGTTCCACCCCGCGTTTTGCCATTGTCGACAGAAGCGTCGGCAGATAGCCGGGCAGCATGACAGTGTTGGATCCGCCAATAATTACAGTCTTGAGTTTCATTTCGTCACCGTTGCAGCCTTACCGGCTGGCGTCAGCGACCCGCAACGCCAGACACCGTAAGTGCTTGCATCCCAATCAAAATAATAAGCGGCTGCGATTTGGCCGCTATCCATCATCTGACGGAAGCGGTCACGTGCCTTCTCGACCAGCTGTTCGCGATTATTGTCATTGGCCGGACAGGCCTTTGATGTATTGGCGAAGCCCCATTCCGTGATCCAGCAGGGCTTACCATCGACACCGCCGCAAAACGAAAGCGCGTTGTTGATATGCTTTGCGCGTGCTGCCCGCGTGCCGCTGCTCCCCGGATAGATGTGAATGCCGTAACCGTCAGCAGCGCCATCGAGACCATATTTCTTGAGAAGATTGGTAAAGTCGGCTGGTTCGACAGTGTCTATCCCGCGCCGGTCAGCATCGATGAAGGGGATGTCGGACAACCCAGCAGATACGACCTTTGCCTTGGTGCTGTGACTGGTTTTTGCCAGCTCCGCACGAACAATGCGTAAAAGTTCTACGTATTTCTCCGCACCTTTTTCGACCAGTGGAAGCTCCTCCATCTCGCCTAACGAGCGGGCAGTTTTCATCTTTTCCTTGGGCAGGATGGCCAGATCGCCGTTATAGGCACCCCAGTTGATCTCATTGCCGGGTTCCACGGCCACCAGAGGCACCCCAAGCGCATCGATCTTCTGCAAAGCATCTGCAACCACCTGCTGAAAGCGCTCCGGAGATATGTCGGAAAGCCGATACATGTCCCATATGCGTCCGCGCCCGGAACGAGGCTTCGTTCCTTCAGGATAGAAGTCCGCATTGTTGAGCGATATTTCGAGCAGGATAGCCAGGCCCTTCTGATGGGCGAGGCGCACGGCATCAATGCTTTGGTCAAGCGGGCGTGTGAGTGACAGCCGAACCGCCGCCACGCCGTTCTCAACCATCTGATCGAAAATCAGTTCGCGCTCAGGCGGCTTAAGCCAAGCCATATTGACCCGGTTGACGCCAAAGCGCGTATCTGCAAGGGCACCAACAGGCGTAGTGGCAAGCAAGGCAGCGCCAAGCAAGGCTGCCATTGCCCGTTTCTTGCCCCTGATCCTCTTGCCGATTCTCGTCATCGGATACCGATATCCTTCAGCGCCCCGTTGAAATTGGCCTCGCATTCTGAATAGCGATTGATGGCCGCAGGCACATCGATCTTGGAAAGGAAGTCGCGCAGATAGGCCTTTTTCTGTGGCTCGCGATTCCAGACGCTTGCCTCAATATGCGGAAATCCGACAAAGCCCAGCATTTCGCGCATGCGATCATCAACGGCGATCATCAGTCCCGGAACCCCCGACTGCATGCCGATGATCGTGCCGTGGAAACGGCGGCTCAGACCGAAATCCTGACTGGAAATCCAGCTGCGCCATTTGTGCGTATCAAAGAACACCAGCAGCTCGTTCTTGCGCTGCCATTTTTCCATGTGCTTGTAATCGACCGGTGCCGTGATGCGGCTTGCGGCCTGATCATAGGCTTCGGAATGATCTTCACCCGCCATGTTCATGTTGTAGACGATCACCTCGTCCTGAATGACATAGCTTGCAACACTGTCCTTTTCGAGCAGCGCGTGGGCGTCGACAATCGTATCTGCAACGCTGCCGAGATAACCGCCAAACGAGATCTTCTGCGCGTCTGCAAGGCTTGGATCGGCAAGGCGGCTCAGCGAGAGCTTCATCTGATCAGGTGCATAGTAAAGCGACGGGCAGCCCGTCGGGCGGACATATTTCATGCCCGCATCTTTCAGGAACTCTTCGGTGAAATGTCCGCGCGTGAGGAAAAAACTTTCCTTGCGGCGCAGAATTTCGAGGAACCGGCGCGTACCTTCCGGCAACTCCGCTTTCAGATTTTCCTTCTTCTGAATACCGATGCCCATGACTACAATCGGCATGTTCAGCTTTTCAAAGACGAAGGATTCCGTCGTTGCCGCATAACCGGGCCGCAGAAGATTGGCTGAGGCAAACAGGCATAGATCGAAGCTTTCGTTGAGCTTCGCATAGGTATCCGGTGAATTGAGGCTGTTGGCCAGATGCCAGAAAGGCACATAGGTCACATCATGGCCGCGCACGGCGTTCGCAGCGCCCTCGCCGATGAGATAATTGCCGGTATTGGCAATCTTCTTTACCTGATCGATCACATCCTTTTTGGTACGAATGGGTTCGAAATACGGGCGATGCTTGACGCTCGCCCCGGAAACACTTTCGACGGTCCGCATCAAATATGACGGAATGCCGGTGATCATTATGCGCATGGTGATCCATCTTCGCTGGAGTTGTGAAACGGATTGGACTGGGAGTTATCCGATGCCGATTTCTGAAAGCACGCTTCGGAAGTTGCGTTCGCGCGCCGAATATTTTTCCACTACATCGGGGATATTCATTGCAGCGATATGATCGCTGACGAAGGCACGCCGGTCATTAGCTGCATTGAGGTCACGAGCGTCGATCTTTGGCAGACCGGAGAAATTGAGCATTTCGCGCATACGATCATCCACGGCGACCATCAGGCTCGGCACACCAGCCTGCATGGAAATGACATTGCCGTGGAAGCGGCGACCGAAGGAGAAATCCATGGTCGAGCACCAGGCGCGCCATTGATTGGTGTCCAGAAAGGCGTGAACGCTGATCTTCTTCTTGAGATCACCCGATCCCTTGTAGGTCAACGGGCCAACCAGTTCGCCAGTTGTGGAGTCGTAGGCGCGGCCATTGGCGTCCGGCTCAAGCTGCATGTCGAAATGCAGAAGTTCATCCTGAACCACATAGGCCGAGCGCCCGTCGTCGGAACCCAGCGCGTTCATGTCGCCAATGGTTTCTAGTTCCGCCCCCATATAGCCGGTGAAGACAGTACGCCCCTCACCTACCTTCACCTGCGGCAGACGGCTGATCGCCTTGCGCATATTGTCTGGCCGGAAATAAAGCGACGGACAACCGACCGGGCGAACATAAGAAAAGCCCTGATCGCGCAGATAACCGGCGGCATTCTCGCCGCGCGTGAGGAAATAGTGTTCGCGGCCCTTCAGCACTTCAAGCAATTTCTTCGTACCCGCTGGCAGGCCGTCTTCACCTTCAATGTCCGGACGATTTTGAATGCCGATACCGAGCATGACCACCGGCATATCGAGTTTGGAAAGAACGAGTGCTTCGGCATCAGCTGAGAGGCCCTTACGCAGAAGATTTGCGCAAGTGAAGACGCAGATATCGAATTCCTTGTTGACCTCTTCGAGACCAGTTCCATTGTTCACGCAATTGTAGAGATGCCAGAACGGAATGTGCTTGGCAGTCGGCAGCAGCGCGGTCATCGCGCCTTCGCCGATCAGATAATTTCCCGTATTGCTGATGTTCTTCAGCTCCTGGATGAAATTATCCCTGGATTCTGAATCACGCTGTTTTTCCGAGTAATGAACCTGCGCTTTGTCCGCACGCTGGATAAGACGCGTCAGGTGGCTCGGAATACCTGTGACGAGGATTCTTGGATTGGTTGGGCGGCTCATAGGTCGACCTTTCTGGTATAATCAGGCAACTGCACGGCCGGGAAGAGCGGTGATCGTGCTGGCAGCGTCTGCAACATCCGGTTGGGAAGACCGGGATTTCGGATAAACGGGGCGTATTTCATTCGCCCAATCGGTAAATTCGGAGAAAGCCGAACTCCAAGTACGGTGAGCAGCGGAGGAGAGCGCCCCTTCGGCGGTTCGCATCAAGGCTTCGCGATCCTGTGCAAGGATGGTCAGGATTCGCGTCATGTCGGAGACGATCTGCGCATCGTTGCCATTGCGGATGAGAATGCCGTCGCGACCATGATTGATGAGCTCATCGACGGCACCAACGGCCGTGGCGACCGGCACGCAGCCAAGTTGCTGCGCTTCGGCGATCATCAATGGCGCGCCTTCCCAGCGCGACGGCATTAGAAGAACATCGGCCCATGCGAGATGGTTCGCGATGTCCTTGCCATCGAAGACCGGCGACGAGACTTTAACACCCACCTCCTTCAGGCGTGTCATCCAAGATGCGCTTGGATCATCAGAGAGGATTTCGCCGCCAATTGCCTGCGCTTCGAAAGGAATGCCCTGCTCTTTCAGCTTTACGATGGCGTCGTGCAACCGGTCGATTCCCTTCTGACGGTCGAGTCGGCCCATATAGAGGATACGCATTGGCTCGCCCTTGCGGCCCTGCTTGCGCGCTGCAGTGACCTGCGTACGTAGTTTTGTATCGATTGAAAAACTGGCTCCGTTTGGCACGGAGAACACTTTTTCATAGGGCACGCCAAAGCTGTGCAGATAGATTTTCAGCTGATCGGAGCAGGTCAGAAACGCATCATAGGCGTGCTCAAATGCAATCGCCGCATAGGGTTGACCAGCCTGACGGCGGAAGACGGTTTCGTCCACCACATGCAGGTAGCAGGCGGTGCGTGTACCCTCCGAACGGAGCTTCCCCATGAGAGGATGCGCCGCCATGACGTGATTGTTTACGACAAGATCGAAGCCTGAAAGCTGGCCGCGCAGGATACCCCAGTCAAGCGGGTGATCGTCGGTGATGAAGTCCTGACCGAGAAACCGGTTTGTGTCTCCCCAGGCCGGAATGCCGTCCTTCCAGAAATGCAGATAATCGAAGGACTGGTCGAACTCATCGAGCACATCCATGCGCTCGTTTCCGAGCACGAAAAGATGAGTTTCAAACCCCTGGTTCTTCAATTCGCGCCCGGCGGCATAGGCGACTTTTTCGGCACCACCGAACGACGCATTCGGCACCAGAACGGCGGCCGTCTTCTTCCTTGCCGCATTATGCGCAAGCGGCAAAACGGGGCCGCCGCCAAGTTCGTTACGCAGCACCTGATACATTTCAGAAAGTGCAGGCAAGCGGCGCGGACGCCATGTCCAGCGCATGGCCGCACTTTGCTTGAGCGGACTCGTCGCAATCGATGTCACCAGATTGAGCATCGATTGCTCAGGCCGTGACAGGGCCCGGCGCTGACGCACGCGTGGAAACGGGAAGCGTACCTTCATCCGCGCCGATGTGGGCCACAATTGCTGCGTACCCAACGATGCGAACCAATCCAGCGCATCGTTTTCGATGATGTCCTTGATCAATTTCGTTGAGACGAAAATCAGGTCGGCGTGCGGTTGGCGCGCACCGGACGGCATAATCTCGGTATCGATCCGCCGCTCGTCGTCGACATTGGTTAGTTCTACAAAGACGATATTGGCCTGTTCAGAAAGCCTTTCGAGCCGCGACAGGATATTCGGTAGCAGTCGTGAACGCGCCAGAAGCTTCAGAGTCTCGGTGTTGGATGAGGCGAGAAACGGTGGGAAGTGAAAATTATCCGGCTCGGAAACACTGCCCCAGAATGCACGAATTGCGTCATCGAACTTAAGATCGGTCGTGCCCAAGCTGAGATCGGTGAAAAGGCTGACTGTCCCCTCACCTGCGCGGATCATACCATAGCGCGGACATTCCTCATGCTCAAAGCCAACGAGCGTGGGACGTCGAAACAGCGCCTTGTGCCGCTTGCGCAAGAAGCTGATCGAACCGGAGCGGTCGCGATTGGCTTCCTTGAAACGGCTTTCCGCACGCAGACGGTACTCAAAACCGGTATCGTGACACGGTGCGCCGACGAATCCCGCTTCAATCGCCGAAAGCCAGAACTCCCAATCTTCAAAGCCGTTTTGACGATCGTCATCAAAACGGACGCCACTGCGGAAAACATCCGCAGAAATCATTGATCCCGTATCGCAGATATTGTCGGTGATGCAGTGGATCAGCCGCGAATAGCTGTCGCCATAGTGGGCGCGCCAATTAACGGAAAAAGTGTCGATATTAGTGTAGACCCAACCCGCATTCGACGCCAGAAGCTTTCGATAAAGCGTGTCGATTGTCTGGGGTTGCACCCGGTTATCGGCGTCCACGAAATAGACGGCCTTCACTTCCGGCATCTCTTCGAGAATATAATCGACTGCGCGGTTACGCGCCCCACCGGGACCGGCATTCTCGCCAAAGATGATGTGAATATTGGGGTGGGCTGCCGCATAGAGCGTCAGGCTGTCAAACACTTCGCGACGCGGATCACCATCGACCGACACCACAATCTGTGTGCGGAAAACCGTTTCCGATGCCAGCACGGTTTCCAGCGCTTCAAGCGCCAAGGCCGCATGACCATAGAGCGGCATGGCGACAACGATCAAATCCTTGGACCTATCGTACATTCGCAGCCTCTTTGGCTATTTCCTGGATAGGGCGTGCCTCGATGTGCTTGACGAGTCGGAAGTTGAAGACTTTGAGCCAGGAAAAGTCGACAGAGTCTGCGGCTGCCTTGCTTAGAACAACGAGATCCATGGTGCGATCGATCGCTTCCTCGAGCATGAAATTGATATCGATTGGGCGATTGGGCGCAACTTCCGACCAACCACTGAACAACACCTGCTGGCGGCGGCGATCAAGATTGGATATCGCGTCGATTTCCTCCTTCACATCCGATGCCAGATTGACCAGCAACAATCCCACCGCGCAGGGCTGGCCTTCCGGATGGTCGATCACGGCGCGCGCAGAAACTCGCACGGTGCCCGGTGCAACGACGCGACGGATTGCAGCTGCGGTGATTCCTTCCTCAAGAGGATGACAGCCGATGGCGTCTTCGTGTTCCAGAAACCGCACAGTCGGGAAATCGGGCGTAATCGGCGTAACGGAAACGTTGGCCACATTGCGCAACAACTCAACCGGTAGTCGATAATCATCAACCTTACGGCCATCGATCAGCGAAGTCGGTACGATAGCGTTCGGCAGCGAAGCCGGACGAACGCCCGGCAAGCCGGTGAAAATCCGCAGTGCGAGCGGGCGCATGTCGAGATCAGCGTGGGGAATACGCGCACGCGCCGCATAGCGTTCATTGGCGATCACGTTACCGAGCGACAGTTCAGGAGGCACCCCGCCCGTAGCAGAAATGCGCAGGCGCAACGTACGATGGCTACCGTCGCATGCCTTCGGAAGGGAAAAGAAATTCCACTCCGAATGCAGGGCGCCATAAGGCACCAGCCATTCGGCGATGCCTTCACCATTTTCAAGATAATCCAGCGTTACGATCAACTGACCGTTACGATTGGCAGGCAGATCACGGAAATGCAGGGCAAAGCCAGAAACGGCATAGCTTGATATCGGGAAAAGCTGTTCGATCTCCGATTCGCGCAGCAGGCGTGCAAAGCCTTCATCCTTTGGATCTACCAAAGGGGCATGGCTGAATATTTCCGTAGAAGAATCCCAGTTGCGTGCATGAAATGCATCCTCGATTGCCCGGTAATTCTCAAACATGGTCTCGCGCTCGCGGCGCAACATGGCCAGCTCGGTATGAACCTTGCTGACATGGCCGACTAGACGATCCAAACTGCTCTCAAGCAGTTGCGTAACCAGCAGAGGAACGGTTTCAGCCGTAGCATCGTCGATCCGCACAACGGGAAGTTCTGGAATGGTGCTCAAACGATAAACCTGCTGCAGAATCGTTTTCAGCTCGTTCTCGCCCTCTTGCGAAGCGGCAACCGCAATGAGCGGAAATGTGTTCGCCAGTCGAAGACGTTTTCCATCTCCTTCGACAAAGGTGGTCAGCTCGCCCAGAGACGTCGCTTCCAGCGCTTCACGATCACGCATCGAAGCAATGGCATATCGGCGGGATTTCCGCGCCGAGATCGCAGGAAGTGGTGTGCTCAACATAATCATCCATTGTGTGATGGCCGACTTGGGAGTTTCGGCCTGCAGCTACAATCAGAAAATACAGATTATGTATTGTCAACATCCATATAACATCAGCTATATGATAATATTGCGAATATTTGAAATGACTTTAATTCAAAATTTGAAACAATGTTCATATAGATTGCATATACAGCGTAAATACGCATAAATACGGTGATTTATATTTTATAATTGGTCTTTGCGTGCCTGATTATCGCCACATAGCAGCTAACGACCATTTAATACTGCATCGATCAAGGTTTTTTGCTGTTGTAAACAATTCGACAACCGGAAACGATTTTCTACGGTTCTCCGTGCGGCGGCCCGCATTTGAAGGCACGCATCTGGATCGCGAAGGACATTCATGATTACTTCCGCCAGCACATCTGTATCAAAAAAGGGCACCAACAGGCCATTTTGTCCCGAGCGAATTACTTCTCGTACCGGTGGTGTGTCAGAACCGATAATGAGCGCGCCGCAAGCCATCGCCTCAACTACCGACCAGGACAGTACGAACGGGTAGGTCAGATAGATATGAGCGGTCGATATCTGGTAGAGTTTGCGCAATTGCGTGTGCGGAATTGTACCTGGAAATACGATACGATCAGGCGGCAAGTCCAGATTCTTGACGAGATGCTCGCGCCAAGAACCTCCACCGGGCGGCGGCGTTCCGTAGCTGACTCCATCGCCACCGACAAAAACGAAGATCGCATCATCATTCTGGCGAATGACCTTGGCCGCAGCTTCCAGCGCTTGCGGAAATCCACGATACGGTTCGAGATCGCGGGCGACGAATGTAATCACGCGCGATTCTCCTGCTTTCAGGGTCCGTCCATCCGGCAACTGAATTGTTGCATGTCGATCCGGATAGAAGAGTTTTGTATCCACTCCTTCATGCACCACGGCAATGCGATTCTGTATAGATCGTGGGTAGAGGCTTTTCTGCCAGTGCGTTGGGCTAAACCCGCCATCGATACCCTCAAGGGTAACGAGTTGCGCCATATTGCGCAGGCGCAGGCGCTTGCGGATCTCGATATCCGGTTTATCGCCGGGCGCGAAGCCCACATCCGCACCGTTGGCTCGATAGAAAAATTCGCAATACCCCAAAGCGGCCGCCGAGGGCAGCACGTCCTTGACGAACATCATGCTGCCCCAGCCAATATGGCCGACGACGATATCAGGCGCCTGTCCGTGATGAGCCATGGATTCCAGGGTTTCAGCCACACGGTACCCGATCCTCGTGTGATGATCGGGTACCTCAAGATACCTGGCCATCGCACCGCCGGTGCGAGGACCAGATTCCACTCTATGGCGAATGACGCGGACCGCTGGGAGGCGACGGTCCACTGTCTCGCAGATCAGGCTTACATCATGTCCACTGGTAGCCAGATTCTCGGCTAACGCAGCGAACTGGCCGAAACCACGCCTGTGCACAAATGTTATACGCATGTTACGAAACGTGCTCGGCTAGCGGCCGAAAATCGTCGAAACACATCAAATGCCAAACCGTGCGGCATTACCCCACACAAGTTCCAGCCTGTGCAGAGTCTGATAGGCAATCTCGAGATTTCTGAGATCGTCATCATCGCGCGTGAGGATATGATTGTAAGCCCGGCTTGCATTCCGCAAGCTGGCACACAGCCGTTCACCCTTATCCGTGAGACGGATACGAGCAGATCGTTTATCCCTCTGCGAGGCGACGCGATCAACATACCCACCATCGGTAAGCTGTTTAAGATAATAGGAAATGTTGGAACCGACATAATGTCCGCGATCCAGTAGTTCACCCACAGTGAGCTCGACATCGCCGATAGCCATCAGAACCAAGGTCTGGGCCGGACCGATATCTTCCACACCTAACTTTGTCAGCTCGGTTTTCAGCAAGCTTACAAAGCGGCGGTTCACTCGTTCTATCATCCGGGCCAGTTCGAAATGCGTGATAACGACTGTATGAACCGGATGTCTGCGTTCCTGTTTTTCGGCGGTAACTTCAGGAAAATCAACGGCAGTAAAGCCATCGACTGATGTTTCGACTTCCACTCCCTCGTGTAGAAGTTTTTGCATCTTTTGCTCTCCATTTTCAATTTTACTTCAAATTTTGAAGAAATTTTCAGTTATATTTTCTTTGCTCCTTTCGCATTTCCCCGCCGTAAGAACCTTTTTTCTGTCACATTCTCTGCAGTATTACTTTACTGATCTTGAGAACTGGACCACAGTTTTTAGGGATATCCGCCACCTGTGACCATTCCAAGGCAGATAGCGTATGAATGATACTCGCGAAATCAATTCGATTGGCAAGAGCCCCGCACACAAAAAGGGGCAAGACGATTCGGTGACTACGCCCAAAGGCCTGATTTTCAAGGCCCGCCGCGTTTTCCTGTCGGGACTACTGTATGCGGTGCTGCTGAGTGCCTGTATCAATTTGCTACAACTCACTGTACCCCTCTATATGTTGCAGGTTCATGATAGGGTGCTGAACAGCCGAAGCATGGACACGCTAACCATGCTGACCGTGCTCGCCATCGGAGCCATGCTGGTCTTCGGCGTGCTGGAATATATACGTTCGCTTTCCTTCCAGGCCATGGGCAGCGCGCTTGTCCGCCGTCTTAACCTCGCGGTTTTGACGGCAGCGGTACAGGCCTCTGTGAATCAGGGCATGCCGAAAGCGACGCAGACGCTTCGCGACCTCAATGAATTGCGCAGCTTCCTAACGTCGCCCGCCATCAATGCTCCGCTTGATGCGGCATGGTCGCCTATTTTTCTCGGCGTTCTATTCCTACTTCATCCGATGCTTGGCGTGATCGGCCTCGTCGCCGTGATCATTCTGGTCGCGTGTGGACTGCTGACCGACCTCCTAACCCGAAACCTGATTCAGGAGGCGAATCAAGCCAATATCGAAGCGGTGTCGAAGATCGGCAGCAGCTTGCGTCACGCCGAAGTCATCGAAGCCATGGGCATGCTCCCGGCACTCGCGCGGCGTTGGCGCACGATGCAGGTTCAGGCGCTCGAAGTGCTCGACCTTGGCGGAACGCGCGCCCGCGCCCTGTCCTCGATTGCCCGCACGGCGCGCTTCATCATCCAGATCGGATCGCTCGGCATAGGCACGCTGCTTGCCATGCAGCAGGAGATCACGCCCGGCGCGATGATAGCGACGAGTATCATCATCGGTCGTTTGCTGATGCCATTCGATCGAATCGTCGAAAACTGGCGCCAGTGGGTAAGTGCTATTGCGAGCTGGAAACGTGTCCAATCATTGCTTTCGGAAAATCTGGCCGTACGCCAGACCATGCCGACACCGAGACCCAACGGCGATCTCGTGATCGACAAGCTGATCTATGCCGCGCCAGGTGTCGATGTTCCGATCATCAAGGGTATTTCGTTCTCGATCTCGCCAGGCGAAGTGCTGGGTGTCGTTGGCCCGTCGGCTGCAGGCAAATCGACACTTGCCCGATTGTTGATCGGCATAGTCAAACCAACGTCTGGCGGTGTTTTTCTCGACGGCAACAACGTTTACCTCTGGGAACGCGGGTCTTTCGGCGAGATTGCAGGCTACCTGCCTCAGTCTGTCTCGCTTCTCGACGGAACCATCAAGGACAACATCGCTCGCATGGGTGACAGCGACCCGCATCGTGTGCTGGAAGCCGCGCGCCTTGCCGATGTGCACGAGATGATCGGACGCATGCCGCTTGGTTATGATACACCGGTCGGCGACGGCCGCCTGACATTGTCCGGTGGCCAGCGCCAGAGAATCGGGCTCGCCCGCTGCCTCTACAACCGCCCACGCCTGATCGTTCTCGATGAACCAAACTCGAACCTCGACGCCGTTGGCGAGCGCGCCTTGATCCGCGCTGTCGAACACGCCCGTGATGACGGCGCCATTGTCATAATGATCGCACACCGGCCATCTATCATGCAGGTCGCCGACAAGCTGCTCGTGCTCGAAAACGGGCGCATCTCGCAGTTCGGCCCGCGTACCGATGTCGTCGCGTCCCTGACACCTGCCAATAACGGCCCGCAAATGGGAGCAGCAAACGCATGATGGGTAAATCGGTCATTCCTCGTCGTGTTTCCAGTCTGCTCGCGCCGCGTGCAGAATCATCGGATCACAAGACCCTCACTCGCTTCGGTAGTGTAAAACCTGAATGGGCGCTCGATCTTGAGCGAGAGGATTTAAGATCACCATTGCGCGGCCTCATCATTGCAGGTCTCGCCACAATCGGGGTCGCTTTTGGTGGTTTCTTCGCCTGGGCCTATTCCGCCAATCTGGGAAGTGCCGCAGTCGCCATGGGTACAGTGATCGTCGACTCCAAACGCAAGACGATCAGCCACCTTGAAGGTGGTATTCTTGATCGTCTGCTCGTACAGGAGGGCGATGTCGTCAAGGTCGGCCAACCCCTGCTCCGGCTTGATGACACCAAGGCCCGCTCGGATCTCCAGTCACTGGAAAGCAGACGTATCGGCCTGATCGCAAAGCTAGCGCGTCTGCGCGCTGAGCAATCTGGTGAAAAAGAAATCAGTTTTCCGGAAGGTTTTGCCGATGGCGGTGAGAATGCGCAGAACGCCATTCGCGCCGAAAACATCTTTTTCCAGAAGCGGCTTGCGCAGAAACTGAGCAAGATCGACATACAGCAGAAAACTATCGAGCAATACACAGAGCAAGCCAAGGCTTCCACATCCCAGATTGCTGCTACCGACCGGCAGATCGAACTCATCAGCGATCAACGCAAGGCAATTGCCAGTCTCGTTGAAAAAGGTTTTGCCCAGAAGTCAAAGCTCACGGAAATCGATACGCGTCTCAGCCAGCTCGCTGGCGACCGCGGCGAATATGCCGGTGACAAGGCAAAAGCCGAGCAAGCAAAGGCAGGGGCTGAATTCGCCCTGACTGGAATCGAAAGCGACCTTCAGTCCGAAATCGCCGGCGAGATCACATCGAGCCAGGTTGAGCTTTCGGATGTGCAGGAACGTATCGTGGCAGCCAAGGATGTTATGCGGCGCGTGGAAGTTCGCTCGCCGCAAGACGGTATCGTTGCAAACATCCGGCTACGCACGCCGGGCGGCGTCATAGCCCCCGGCGAAGCTATCATGGATATCGTTCCCGAGAACGAGCCTTTGGTTGTTGAAATGAAAATCAGCCCGCGCGATATCGACAGTATCTCGGTTGGTGCAGGCGCACAGATCCGGTTGACGGCTTACAATCAACGTTCGATGGCACCGCTCGACGGTAAACTGACCTATATCGCCGCCGATCAGTCGCTCGACGAAAAGACGGATACCGCATTCTTCGTCGCCCGAGCCGAGATTACTCCGGCTTCACTTGCTGCAAATCCAACTGCAAGGCTTTATCCTGGCATGCCTGCTGAGATAATCATCGTGCACAAGGAGCGTCGCGCCATCGATTACTTGGTTTCACCTATCACAGATAGCTTAAACCGGGCCTTCCGAGAAGATTAACAGCAAGAGTATTTCGAAGTAAAGCTCGATCATAGGTTGAATTATCAACGGTTTGCAACGCCGCGCATAAAACGGTATGCGCGGCGTCATCTTATTGAAAGAAATTCATATTTTTGTCTTATGGGAAACATTGTTCAAATTTTGAAATAGATTATACAGATATACGATATAAATATAAATTATAATGATGACAAATATATTTCATATTTTTGTTTACACAACTGAAATATAAATTAATCGTAATAATTTGTTACTTATGGTTGCCGCAATTATACCAATTACCAATGTTGCAATTCCAATTAATGCAGAGCAGACTACTAAGAGCATAATGGTCGGAGCATTCCGGCTTGTGGAAACCCCATACAGGAACACAAGGAGAAGCAGATGGCCACTTTAGAAGGCGGCGCCTACGACGACGTGTTGTTCGGCTCCCGCTTTGACGATTTCATCCGTGCCCATGGCGGTGATGATCTCGTATTCGGAGGTGATGGCAATGACACCATCTTCGGCGACAACGGGAACGACACCCTTTTCGGCGGAAATGGTGATGACCTACTTTTCGGCGGAAATGGCAATGACATTCTGTTCGGTGATGCAGGAAACGACGTCCTGAGCGGCGGCAATGGGAATGATGTGCTATTTGGCGGTGCTGGAGACGATGTTCTTCAGGGCGGCAATGGCGCAGACCTTCTCTTTGGCGGCGACGGAAACGATGTCCTGCAGGGTGGTAACGGCAACGACATCCTCGATGGCGGTGCCGGTGACGACATCCTTATCGGCGGAAATGGCAGCGATACATTCCTGTTCAATGGTGGCGGCGGAAACGACGTCATTCTCGACTTCAATCCCGGCGAAGATATTCTGCAGATTCAGAAGGGTATCAATGGTCTTGATGTCTCTTCCGCAGACGATCTTGCCGATCGTGTCACGCAGGTTGGTGGCAATGTCGTTGTCGATCTTGGCAATGGCGACACCGTTACCCTCGTGAACACCAATGCAGACGATGTACAGGCTCATCCCGACCAGTACTTCACTGTTTACTAATTGAACAATTGAGAGCGTGCCCGGCAATCCTCCCGCCGGGCACGCTTCGTCTTCACCGGGCACGCATTTTCCCTAGTTTTGCGTGCCCGGGCATTCCGATAAGAATGAAAGGGCCTCACATTGAACCTCGACCATTCGGCGGACACTGAAAGCAAAACCGAGAACCTCTCCATTTGCCGTCTCTGCGCCGATGTCGCTGTGGTTATCTGGGATATCCTAGGCCCGGCTCGCACAACCACCAAATGCAAGTTTGAAATGCCGGTTCAGCCGGTTCCGCTGTTGAGCGTTGGTATTCCGCTCGAGAATGGCGGCTTACGCATGTTCTGGGCCCTGCGCACTGGCAACGAACCGGTCGAGCTTTCGCTGTCTGCGGGCTCCCTTGGTCCCACTGCTCAGGCGATTGTATATCCGGCCAGTGAACTTGCTCCCATCGATGTCGAATATGTCGTCAGGGAGCTTACTCTGCCCGGACATATCAAGCTTCTCACCAACATACTGACCACGTGGCGCAGCACTTTCCGGCTCTCGCGAAACCAGACTTTCGCATCCCTCGTGCGTGACCTGACTTTCGCACTGACGCCGGAACCGCGCGAGGCCCAGCATTGCGGCGAACCGGTTCAGGGACATCATCTCCTTGAGACCGCGATCGACCCGATGCTGGGCGAGATTTCAGCTATCTATGGCATCACTTCCGGCAGCGTCATGGTCATTCCACCAAGGTTTGTGGTGGGCAGGCAGGCTCGCAATGCCTGGCAGCCATGCCATTTTCTTCTGGAAGCAGCACAAGACCTGCCGTCATCGCTGTTGCTGGTGCTCACCGGTCAGAAAGGCGTTGCCGTTCGCAAGCTTGCGCCAACAACCGGCGAACAAATGGATTTTGCCAAATGGTGGACCAAATGGCAGGGCAATGGTGCATTGCGGGAGTTTCTCGTTCGTCAACTTGGCAAACTAAGCCCTGCCGGCGCTGCGGTCGCCATCGATTTGCAAACGCGCACTCCGCTGCCCGTTCGCCAGATCGCACAGTCTGCCACCCATCCGGCAGCGGAAATCGATCTCGCATTGGCGCTTGATGGCGGATTGATTGTTGGCGGATGGATGCACGATCCAGCCGCCATGCTTGCAGACATCGAATATCTCCCGGAAAACGGAAGCTCACTATCGCTGAAGCCCAATTTTCATAAATTTCCCGGCAAGATTGCCAAGCGGGAAGATGCGCCGCAGCAGGATGTGACAGGTTTTGTCGCCTGGCTTCCTTCGGTGCAGAATCTTGGGCCTCTTTTGCAGCCGCGGTTCCAGATGCGCCTTGCGTCCGGCACGACCGCCCCACTTGTACCAGCCCCGCAGCCCTTCGAACCATCAGCGCAGCGTAATCGCATCTTACGGTCTGTACCGCCACAACAGGCAAAGCCTCACGTCTTCTCGCATATTCTGGGACCCGCTCTCACCGAAGTTGAGAAGAAGCTCGCCGCAACGGTACGGATATCCGAGGTGAAGGACTACGGAACGACCCCCGCCTCTCCGCTCGCGTCCATCGTTATTCCGCTTTACCGCAACCTCGATTTCTTACGTTTCCAGTTTTCATCCATGGCCACGGACCCTTGGCTGGTGGAAAACGCCGAATTCATCTTCGTGCTGGATTCTCCTGAAATTCAGGACGACACCGAGCATATGCTTGGCGGATTGCACATTCTACACGACATGCCGTTCAAGCTCGCAATCATGAACCGCAATGGCGGATATGCACGCGCCTGCAATGCCGGTGCCAGCATTGCGACAGGAACAACCATCGTGATGTTAAATTCCGACGTTGTGCCTGCGGAACACGGCTGGCTGCAACAACTGATCCAGCCTTTGTTCGATCAACCGAAGCTCGGAGCAATAGGCCCTCGTCTTCTGTTCGAGGATGGTTCACTTCAACATGCCGGGCTTTATTTCGCCCGCGACCGTCAGGGTATCTGGCTGAATCACCACTATTACAAGGGCATGCCGGGCAACTATCCTCCAGCGCTTAGGTCCCGCGAGGTGCCGGGTGTCACCGGTGCCTGCCTGATAACGCGCAAGGATATCTTCGATCTCGTCGGCGGCTATACGGAAGACTACGTCATCGGCGACTATGAGGACAGCGATCTGTGCCTGAAGATCAGGCAGCTCGGCTTCCAGATATTCTATGAACCTTCCGTAGCACTTTACCATTTCGAGCGTCGCTCGATCCGTCGCAGCGCGGATTATATGCGCGGCCTCGCCAGCCTATACAATTCCTGGCTCCACACTCAGCGCTGGGATGATGACATTACTGAATTGATGGTCCTGCCACAGGAACAGGAAAGCGCCGCCGACTTGTCCAATGTGATCATGACCAAATCTGAAAGGAGCGCCGCTTGACGGACGTGGTAGCGCTGAAACAGCCAGCATTTGAAGCAAAACCAGCAATACCGGATGCGCAGATCGACTGGCTGATGCAGTCTGTTTTGAAGAACCGTTTTCTCCCCTCACCCGATCCGAACAGCGTGTTCGTCGGCGATGGTGATTATCGTGCGGTTGGCGCCGAATTTCTCGGTCATTTCATTCGCAGAGGCGGACTTCGACCCGACGCGCGCGTGCTCGACATCGGTTCGGGCATCGGTCGCATGGCCGTACCGCTGACCCAATATCTCGATCCGGCAAAAGCCCGCTACTCCGGTATCGATCCCGTAGCAGGCGGCGTGAACTGGTGCCGCCAAAACATCACGTCGCGCTACCCGAATTTCGAGTTCCGCCACATCGATATCGCCCATGATCTCTATAACCCAAAAGGGACGGTAAACGGGCTCACTCTTACTCTGCCATTCGCGGACAAGAGTTTCGATTTCGTCATCATGACATCTGTGGTCACGCATCTGCCATCAGATGAAGTCAAAACCTATCTCGATCAGATATCACGTGTCCTCGCTCCCGGCGGAAAATTGTTCATGACGGCGTTTGTCGTGGATGATGTTGCCGCGCGCGACCGCCATGGCAAACGCGACAAACGACTTGCATTTGAACGGCATGGCAGCGGACCGTGCTGGTTTGTGCCGGAACTGCCACCGCTTGCGGCAGTCGGCTTTGAAAACGGTTTTCTGGATCGTGCGCTTGCAGGAGCGAAACTGACGCTCGAAACAAAATCCTTTGGTCACTGGCGCGGCATTGATGCGGATCACTATCAGGATATTTTCATCGCCTCGCGAGGTGTTGCCTGATGGCTCCACGCGTCCTTATAGCAGCCCATAACCACCCGTCTCTGCACCCCGGTGGAACGGAAATTTTCGCGCACGATCTGTTTCGCGCCTATCAGCGCGCCGGTTGCGAAGCCATGTTCGTGGGTGCCACCAATAAGGTGCATCGTGAGGCCCGCCCCGGCACAAGTTTCCAGAGCATCGGCAATGGCGGCGATGAAATCTTGCTCTGGTCCGGCCATTTTGACCGTTTCTATATGAGCCAAATCGACCTTTACGGGATCGTTCCCGACATTGTCGAACTGCTGCAGGATTTCCGGCCCGATGTCGTTCATCTGCACCACCTGCTTTTGCTTGGTGCCGAATTCCCGCATATCGTGCGTCGTACTTTACCCGACTGCCGTATCGTTCTGACTTTGCATGATTATTATCCCATCTGCCATCACGACGGGCTGATGGTGCGCACCACAGGCAAGGAACTGTGCCATGGGGCAGGTCCTGACCGCTGCCATGCCTGTTTCAAGGACATCGCGCTTGATAAATTCGTATTGCGTGAACGACATATCAAATCGCTCTTGAGCGCTGTTGATGCTTTCGTTTCACCGAGCGAGTTTCTCAAACAACGTTACGTTGAATGGGGCCTTGCGGAAGAGCTGATCAGCGTCATTCCCAATGGTCAACCGGAACGCCCCGCAGTCGAAACGCGGCAGGTCGAGCGCAGCAAGCCGGTCTTCGGCTATTTCGGCAATCTCAATCCGTGGAAAGGCGCAACAGTCCTGCTTGAAGCAGCGCAACAACTTATTTCAGACGGTTTCGATTTCGAATTGCGCGTGCATGGTGCAGCACCATTTCAAAGCGAAAGCTTCGTCAGTGAAATCGACCGGCTCTTTGCAGAGACATCGCCGTTCGTCCAACGCCGTGGTGCTTATCGTCGTGAGGACATTGCCCAGCTGATCCAGTCCGTCGATTGCGCAATCATGCCGTCGATCTGGTGGGAAAATGCGCCGCTCGTTATTCAGGAAGCACAGGGGCAAAACCGCCCCGTCATATGCAGCAATATCGGTGGAATGGCCGAAATGATTGAGAACGAGGTCAATGGCCTTACCGTTCCGCCGAATGATCCGCTCGCGCTCGCCCAGGCGATGCGTCGAATGGCGGAAAACCCGGATTTGCGCCAGTCGCTCAGCGAGAACGCGCGTCATCCGGACACCATCGACACGACCGCCGAACGCTATCTCGATCTGATCGGGACATTGCGTATTGCACGTGTCGAGGCAGCATAAGAGGTAAATCATGAACATCGCGACCAAAGTTCCATCCGAGGGGGAAACCAAGCAGGCAGCGACACCCAATGCCGCCGCCGGGCCTCAAAGGACCGAAGCCATGAAAGGACGCGTTGACGCCATTGAGGAAGGCCGCCTCTATGGCTGGGCTTTCGATCCTTCCGTTCCGACCGAACGGCTTCTGATCCGGGTTCTGCTTGATGACAAGCCCATTGCCGAAGCCCCAGCCGACAAGGATCGCCCCGACCTGAAGCGCAACGGCATCGGCGATGGCAAACATGCATTTGAAGTGATGCTACCGCAATTCGCCGCTGTTCGAGCTGGCGAACTGGTGGTGGTTGCCGCCAATTCGTCTGGCACAGAGCAGAAATTGCGCGTACCAAAACCCGACGAGCAGGCCGCCGAAGCGCTTATCGCCGCTCCGATGACACGCATTCTGGACAAGCTCGACATGCTCATGGCGGCGCAACGTCAGCTTCAGGTCAACCAGCGTTCGTTGCAGCGTGTTGCGCCAACACTGGATGCATCCGGCAATGCCGCTCCGGCGGAATTGCTCGACATTGCAAGTTCCGTCGATGGGCTGCGTACCGATCTTCATCAGCGCATGACTGAACTCGACGTGCATATCATGCGTATGGACGGCGTTGTTGCAGGGCTGGAACAGCGCATTGATGACGTTCGCAAGCGCAGCGGCGGAGACCTCAAATTCCTGTTCTTGCTGGCTGCGGTCTTGACTGGGTTCGTCGCTGGCGCGCTTCTCACACTTGCGGTCATGCCCTGAGGACGAGCTGCATGGTTCAAGACGAACGCCCCAACACACCAAAAACTGCCTCAAGACAGGTACGCACGCCGGATCGCCCTCCCATGATGATGGAGGGCGAAATGGTCGTTGGCAGCGTGATCGAAGACACGCTGGTGCTGGTGCTCGGAATCGGCAGTGCCGCAAGCGATCAGGTAACAGCTTTTCTCAATGGCGATCCTGCCATGAGCGTGAAGACGAACCTGATCACATGGCCGCTCAAGGAGCCTTCACCCGCTGGAACTCATGGTTTCGTCGCCATTGTGCCAACGGCTGCTTTGCGCCGTGGCACTCTCAAGACGATCATGTTCCAGCACCGCGCAAAAGTCGCTCGCTATAATTTCGCATCGCGCTCTGCTTCCATTGCCGATTTTGTTGCCATGATCGGCGATTTAGCCGGACCGAGCTTGCCGGGCGTCATTGATGAACTGGTCGAAGGCCTGATTTCCGGCCCTATCAGCCGGAAGAAACTTTCGGCCATTACCGTCCTGCTGCAGGCAGGAGCCCGCTCCGACGGCTGTATCGAACTCATCGGCGGCAGTGACGAAGGCGAAATTTTCGTTCAGGGTTGGGCACAGGATCTGACGCCCACCGTCACCCGGCTACTGATCAGCGGTAAAAACCCTTCGCTTGCGGAATGTGCGGTCAGCGTTTTTGCCCGTCCCGACCTGAACGATGAAGCATCAGGATTTGCGGGTCTCCTGCTTGCCAATGAGCCAGTAGAACCGACTGATATCGAACGGCTTCTGTTTCGCGGACGAAGGGGCTGGCGCTTTACCGAAGTCTATGACCGCAGGCTGTTGTCCGGTTCGCGTGAAACGCCGGGCCATATCCGGGCGATCCTGCCACGAGTACGAAGCTCGACTGACATTCTGCTGCGCATGCGTTCCGCCGCAAACCGTTTCGATGGCGCTGACACGGTATCCGGCCTCCCCTTTCCTGTCCGGATGGGGATAGACAATGTCTTCCGCGTCGAGGGAAGCGGCATGCTGATTTCTGGCTGGCTGCTCGATCCCGATAGCCATGTGGAAAGTGTGAAGCTGCGTCGTCACCGTGGTGAAATCCAGATTGATACCAGCTGGACCCGTATCGACCGGCCCGACGTCACCAGAGAATTCGACAATCAACCGCCTTTTAACGCAGGCCTTGACCCCAGCCGTCACGCCCATGGTTTCGTCGCTTTCGCACCTGAACTTGCCGGGGACAGCACCTCACCGTTCTATCTCGAACTTGCGATCAGCGATGGACGACGCGCGTTCTTTCCATTGACACCAACGCGAGTGACCTCGCGGGACGCCATTGTCCGGCAAATCCGCGCAACTGACCCGAATGCGTGGGCTTTGCGTCATATTGTCGACCAGCAGCTCGTGCCATTACTGCGGGGCGTCAACCGTCCTGCGCCGGAAGTCTTTGGCGTGGTCGATCTCGGCCCCTTCGAAGATGCGATAGGGCCAGCGATCATCATCGGCATCGACGAGCGCGTCGAGGAAATCGAACCTTTGCTGGCACTTCTTGCGCTCGATCCCGAAACCCGCATTGCGCCAATTGTGATCGCGGCTGCGACCGAGATTATCGACCGTATCGGCGTACAAATCAGGCGTCTTGCAGATTTCTATCGCCTGCGCATCCGTCTCGTTTCCGCCACAGGATCGGAAGACCTCTACGATGCGCTCGAAGTCGGCGCCCGCACAGTTTCGACGGATCAGGTGATATTTCTGGCGGGCTCATTGCTGCCGCGCCGCTCCGGATGGCTGAATAAGCTCGTCAGCGCCTATGAAGCGCACAAGGATTGCGTTCTCTCTCCCACCCTTGCCTATGAGGATGATTCAATTCGCTGGGCGGGAACCTGGGTTGCTGGACCGCAATCAGATCGCGCTCTGATCAGTCGTTATGCTGGTTACCCAATCGACGCCGTTTCGGGCATGTCTTTGACAGAAGTGGCAACGGCAACATTCGAGTGCTGCATCCTTCCACGCGAAGCCCTGTTTTCCGTCGGTGGTTTCACACGCGGTTATCTCGGCACCCATGAAAAGGGATTGGATCTCGGATTGAAACTGAAACAGTCGGGCTTGCGCTCCTACTGGTTGCCTTCAGCACAGATGCTTGGAGCTGACGACACATCCGTGACCGACAGGGCATCGACCGTTGCCCTCATTGAACGCATTGACCGGCAGGTCTTCGATGCACGATGGTCCTCTATTCTCGCCGGTAGACGCAAAATACAGGTGGAGGAACCCGCATGAGCGATAAACTCCGTGTTCTCGTCATCTCACACGCTCACCCATCGATTTCACTCGGTGGCGGTGAAATCGCCTCCTACAATCTGCACAAGGGGTTGAACAGCATTCCCGATGTGCAGTCAGTCTACCTCGCAAGGGCCGCTCACCCGATCCCTCGGCATGGCACAACGGCGCTGATGAGCATGCGGCGTGCCAGCGACGAAATCCTGTTCCATGCGGATGAGTACGATCACTTCTATCTGTCGAACAAGAACACCGATGAAATCCGCCGCGATCTGCTGCGCTTTGTCCGCGACTTCGACCCGGACATCGTGCATTTTCATCATGTTCTCGGACTCGGACTTGAAACGCTCTATGCCATCCGCGAGGCACTGCCGGATCGTATCATTCTGGTGACGTTTCACGAGTTTTTGTCCATCTGCAATAATGACGGCCAGATGGTGAAAGCTGGCACTTCCAAGCTCTGCAACGAGGCATCGCCCATTGATTGCCACGCCTGTTTTCCGCAGATACCGCCCGCGCGTTTCCTCAAGCGAGAACGCTTTGTGCGCGGCATGCTGGAATTGGCCGACGCCTTCGTCTCGCCGAGCGAGTTTCTCGCCAATCGCTATCTCGAATGGGGTCTCAATCCAGACAAGATGGCAGTCATCGAAAACGGCATCGCCATCCGCGATGTTACCCCTCCGCGTGAGCTGACCGGCCCGAACCCGCGTCGCAGCCGGTTCGCCTTTTTCGGTCAGATCAACCCGTTCAAGGGCATAGACGTTCTGGTTGATGCCGTATCGCGTGTACCGGAACAGGTATGGGGTGAGGATTCCCGCCTGATGATCTTCGGCGGCAATCTGGAGAAGCAGCCGCCCGCTTTTCAGGAACGTATGCAGAAACTGATTGAAGAGGCTGGCCCGCGCGTGCGTTTCTACGGCGCTTACCAGAATGCCGAAATGCCACGCCTCATGCAATCGGTCGACTGGGTGGTCATGCCTTCGATCTGGTGGGAAAACTCTCCCATTGTCATTCAGGAGGCGTTGCATCATCGCCGCCCGGTCATCTGCTCGAATATTGGCGGTATGGCCGAGAAAATCCGCGATGGTGAAGACGGCCTGCATTTCCGTGTCCGCAGCGCCGAAGATTTGGCCGACCGCTTTACAGAAGTGCTGAGCGAGCCGAGTATATGGGACAGGTTGCATCATTCCATCCGCAATCCGGTCCACTATGTCGACTGCGCCAAAGAGCATCTTGATCTCTATAAACGGCTGCGCGAGTTAAAACCGCGCAGACAGAAACCGGCAGTTACAGAAACTGCTCTTTCTCAGGCAAGCTGAGCCTGGCTTGACCTTAGTGAAACAGAAGGAAGACCGTATGGCACGCGCCCTCGTCATGATCCCTGCGGGAGAAGTGTACGATCACGACAATGTCCGCTGGTATCGTCACACCGACGTTCAGGGCAGCATCAATCACTATCACAATATCGGCGATGCCTTCGTTTTCGAGTCGTCGTTGAAGCTGATGAATTACGAAAAGGCTTCCGAACTCCCGATTACCAATTTCTCGCCGGAGAAGATCGATCAGCTGCGCGAGGAATTTGATTATGTGATCCTGCGCGGCTCGAATTATATCAACAAGGATATGAACTGGCGCGACACGATCCCGGTGCTGCAGCGGCTGAAATTGCCGGTCATTGCATTCGGCGTCGGAGCCCAAGCGCCGGTAAGAGGGGAAATACAACTTTCCGAAGAAACGAAGGCGGTCCTGCGCATCATCGCAGATTCCACTACATCCATCGGTGTGCGTGGCGCTTATACCGCCCAGGTGTTGAACGATATCGGCATCCGCAATGTGCGCATTGTCGGTTGCCCAACCGCGTTTCGTCGCAACAACCAGCATCTGCGCATCAAGTTGCCGCCGCTGGAAAACGTTACGCAAGTCGGCGTTACGGTTCGCCGCGAGGTTTCACCGGCCTATGCGCAGGATATCGAGCAATATCTGACCCGTCACCGCGACCTTCTCAAATCCATGGCTAAACGCTTCGATGTGACATTGATGGCGCAGGGCGAAATCGATGAAAAGAAGTTGGTCTTCGGCAGGGCGGAGCAGAAGGAAGAGGCTATTGCAGCCCTCAAGAACCATCGCTGGACAGCGGACTGGTATTTCGACGAGACTATAGAAAACCTCTATCGCCATCGTATGTTCTATTCGGATGTCGTTGCCGATTACGAGGAACTGGTGCGCAGGCAACAGCTCGTTCTCGGCTATCGCCTGCATGGTAATCTGATGGCACTGGCCAATGGCGTGCCGTCCATCTATTTCACCTATGACAGCCGCACGGCTGAATTCGCTGAGACCTACAAGATACCAAGCTATGATGTCTTCAGCGACAAGCCTTTCCAACTGGAAGATTATTGGGATCAGTCGCTGTTCGACAAATACAATCGGGCATGGTTCGAGACTTATGCCGAGATGAAGCAGTTTCTCGATGAAAATGGTGTCGACAACAAGATGACCGAAACCGGACTGCCCATCGCGGAGTTGAAGGTCGCGTGAGATCTAGTTCTCTGGCAGTTGGGCGGAACCCTTGCCCTTCTGCTCTTCTGCCAGAAGCGACCATGCGGCGATGAACATCGCAGCAATTAGCGGCCCGACCACAAAACCATTGATCCCGATCAGTGAAATGCCCCCAACCGTGGAGATTAGCACGACATAATCCGGCATGCGGGTCCCCTTTCCGACAAGCGGCGGACGCAAAAGATTATCGACCAATCCGATCACGAATACGCCGACGAAAACCAGAATACCTCCGCTGATCCATTCTCCGCTCGCAAAGAACCACGCCGCTGCCGGTACCCAGACGAGTGCCGCGCCGACCGCTGGAAGCATGGAGAGAAACGTCATCAATACGCCCCAGAGCAAAGCCGCCTCGACGCCTAAGGACCAGAAAGTCACGCCGCCTATCGTACCCTGAATGATGGCAATGATGATATTGCCTTTCACCGTCGCACGGATAACAGCGATGAACTTTTCCAGAAACTGCCGCGTATAATCGTCGTTGAGCGGAATGGCCTGCCTGATCTTCCGGCCAAGATCCGCACCGTCGCGGAAAAGGAAGAACAGCAGATAGAGCATGATGCCAAAGCCGATGAAGAATTGGAGCGTGTTCTGGCCGAAGCTGACCAGTTTTCCGGCAAAAAGCTGACTGCCCTGCATAATCGCGGATGATATGCGTGCGCGCCATTCAGCGAAATCGCCCAGTTCGAACCGGGTCAGCCACTCCTCCAGCGAATCCGGCAAGGCGCCCAGAATGCGTGAGATATAACTGTTCAGATCGAACTCCCGACTGCTCAGGCGTTGATAGAGGGAATTCCCCTCCTGTACCAGCGAGCCGAAAATCGCAAGCATCGGAATGATGACCAGACAAATGCACATCAACACGGATAGCAGAGCCGCAATATTTTTTCGACCACCAAGAAGACGTTCAAGGCGCTGTTGTACCGGCGAGAACACCACAGCGAGGATAACAGCCCACAGAACCGCCGAATAGTAAGGCAGCAATAGCCACGCAAAGGCAATGGTGACCAGTGCCAGTAGGATATAAAAGCTCGCGCGCTGGACGGACATAATCACCTGCTGCAGTTTTCCGGGTCGGGAAACCCTGCCCGGAAAACCATTTCAGTTCAATAGAGAAGCATAGTTCCGGCGAGTCATGCTGCTTTCAGAGGCACCAGCTTTTCATTGGGAAGTGAACGGGCAAGCGTGCTCAGAAGATCGCTTTGCGACACCAAACCGATGATGCGGCGCATTTCATCGACCACCACGACAGCATGCGCCAATCCATCTGTCAGGCTGGGCAAAAGGCTCATCACCGGATCGGTTTGGGAAGCGGTTGGAGCCTCCACAATATAACTTCTGAAATCGTCGCCCGGATGCATCAATTCGCGCAAGCCGACCACGCCCTTCAGGCGCCCATCGGCCCCACGCACGGGCAATGTCATGAGATTATGCCTCAGGATCAGCTCGCGCGCTTGGCTCGCCGTAGCATCTTCACCGATACTAACGACATCGCGGGACATAATGTCCGCGCAGGTCAGGTCGCCGTGGGAACGAATGGACACTTCAAGCTCCACCTGCCGCAGCAGACGTCCGAGATCGTTGCGATCGATATCGAAGCTTTCATCCAGAGCAAGCAAGGCGCGGTCGATATCTTCCTCGCGGATACCCATCCGGACCGACGGCGGCAGGTCTTCCGTGCTGTGCTTGTTTACCGGAGCGGCAGCCGCGACATGCGGATATTTCCGGCGCGACAGTTTGTGAAACAGGATACCCAAGCCGACGAGAAGGCACGAATTCAGCGCGACCGGCACAAGCGGAAACAGGAATCCCCACTTGGCAACCGCCGAACCACCCAGAACAGCAGTCAGTGCTGCTGCGCCGCCTGGTGGATGAAGACTGCGGGTAGCCGACATCGCCGCAATGGCGAGAGCCACTCCGAGGCCGATTGCCAAAGCCGGATCATCGACAAACTGGGTGACGGCCAATCCCACAAATGCTGAAATCGTATTACCGCCGATGATCGACCATGGCTGAGCCAGCGGGCTTGTCGGAACCGCAAAAAGCAAAACCGCTGAAGCGCCGATTGGTGCCACGATCAAAGGCAGATGCGGACCGGTTCCCAGCAAAATGCTCGATATGAATCCGGTCAGCGCGATACCGATCAAAGCACCAAGGCAGGCAATCGAACGTTCGCGCAGTGTTGCACCGGCAAGGACCGGCTTGAACAGTCGGAACGCGCGCGACTGGTCTTGTTCAGGATCTTTTTGGGTCATTCCGTCAATCAGGCCGATGATAGGGAAGCTTCAGCGAAAACCCGTTGAAGCTAAAGACTGTTCTCTTGGGGGTGAGTCAATATCCTGCCCTTGCCGGATTCGAACAAGAAAGCAAATCCGTATCCACTTGCCGGAATGGAAAAATCGTTCCTCGTTCATCAACTCATCGAGAACAATGGTCTCAACGCCATCTCAAGCCCGAGAATCATAAGGCCGATCAGAAACCATCGACGGAAGTTTTCCGGTCGAATCTTGCGGCGACACACCTGCCCTATGAACATGCCGACCAGTGATGGAAAGACGGCCAGAACGGATGCCAGCAAAAAATCGCCCGAATAGGCCTGCCTGCTCGAAAGTCCGACCGCAAGTGCGGTGGTCGAGACAGTGAAGGAAAGCCCGAGCGACTGTACGAGATCGTCTTTTCTGAAACCCAGCGATTGCAGATAGGGTACAGCTGGAATGACGAATATTCCAGTTGCACCGGCGACCAGGCCAGTCAACAGCCCGACGACAGGAGACAGCAGGCGCTCAAACCTTTCCGGTATCTGTAACTGGCGGGCAAACAACGTGTAGGCTGCGTAGATAACAAGCGAGAAACCCAGCATCGACGTTGTGACTGCAATATTTCCGCTGACCAGAACCACCGCTCCCGCAATGGTGCCGACTGCAATGGCAAGCATCATGCTCCAGAGACGAAGCATAAGCTGACCGAAACTAGGCCCCGCCAGAAGCTGCCAAAGATTGGTGATGAACGACGGAATAATCAGCAGGCTTGCAGCTGCGAGCGGAGATATCAGCGCGCCCAATATGCCCATGGCGACTGTGGGTAGCCCCATTCCTGTCACGCCTTTGACAAAGCCGGCACCGAGAAATGTAACCGCAATCGTCAGGATCAAGGATAAAGAATAAGTCATGCCCCTGCTATAGCGACTTGGCCATCGGACGGAATGCGGAAGTTCCTTATCGAGCCTTCGACTTTTCCATAGGCAGAATTCGCGCTACCATCGCTTATGCGTTTTGATCTCACAGACCTCCGCCTATTTCTCGCCGTAGCCGATACCGGCAGCATCACGCATGGCGCGGCCGAAGTCGGCCTGTCGCTTCCCGCTGCGAGCGAACGCCTGCGTGACATGGAAGCCGCAGGCCAGGTGTCGCTTCTGGAACGAGGGCGACGCGGCGTTGCCCTCACGGAAGCGGGCGAAGCGCTCCTCCATCATGCGAGGGTTGTGATGCGGCAAATGGCCGACATGCATACCGAGTTGGGCTTGCATGCCAAGGCCATGCGCACGGCCATTCGCGTTGCGGCGAATACCGCCGCCGCCACAGAATATCTTCCAGTACGGCTTGCCAGCTGGATGGCTGATAATCCCCGCATCGATGTGGAACTGAAAGAACGGCAGAGCAGTGATATTGCCCGCGCCGTTTTGCGCGGTTTCATTGAGATCGGCATTCTGTCGGATGCAGCAGAAACCGCGGGATTGGAACTCGTTCCTTTTGCAACAGATCATTTGGTGCTGATTATGGCCAGACATCATCCTTTGGCCGAACATAAGCGTGTGAGCTTCCTCGATCTTCTGCAGGAACAATTCATCGGCCTTTCCGCGGGTGCTTTGCAGGAGCACATCGAAATACAGGCAACCCGACTAGGGGGCCGACTTAAAATCAGGACGAGGCTTCGCACTTTCGAAGGCGTCGGCAATATGGTTGCTGCCAATGTAGGCATTGCGATCATTCCGCAAACGGCTGCCCGACGTCTCAGAAAGGCGCTCCCCATTGCGACTGCGACACTAGCTGACGCGTGGGCGACAAGAAACTTAGTGATCGCTGTACGATCCCTGAATGACTTAACCACACCTGCCAGAAATCTTGTCGATCACCTCACCTTGGGCGGTCGACCTCTCGCAAAAAAGACCGCGAGAGGTTGAACCATAGCACTTTTACGAATTGAGATCTGCAAGTAGATCATCATAGACCTTGCATGCGCCTTCGAGATCGCTCGTTGCCTGCGTCTGAGCACCGCTCATTTTCTGCGCGATTTCGTGAGCTTTCTGGGGGTTCGAAGCAGCCACTTCCTGCATTTTCGTGGCGACTTCCATCGCCTTTGCCTGGACCTCCTCAGTCGTGCAGGCAAAGGATGGAGTTGCCAGAACAACGAACAAAGCGCCTAGAAGATATTTTTTCATAATAGTCCTCTCCTAATCTATTTTCATGAATGCGCATTGCACCTAGCAAGGAATTTTCTTTAGCTCTAGCTAAAACAATAGTTCACCAGAATACTTCACAGAATTGCAATATATCTGGATGAACATAACTATCAGCATTTCAGCATAGGAAGCGACCGGCGAGACCGTGTGCAGGCGTACGGTCCTGGCACCACAAGCGAGCTACCCAGACTTTGGTAGTATAAGCGCTTTCATTGAAGCTCAGGCATTGGCAAGCCGCCAGGATACATCTACATTCTCGTTAGAGACCACCGGATAATCATGCCGTTTCAAGAGCAAGCTCGGTGTTGAATCTTTCTGTCGCAGTGACTTGATAATATCGAAATTGATTGCCCGAAGCGCCCAAAGAGGCGTGGGGAACTAAATTCTAAATACGGGCTTGCCCGCCGCAACATAGTCTGGGAGGACACTATGATGAAGCTTATCGCCACTCTGGCGACAACACTTGCTATTTCCACCGCAGCTTTCTCCGCACAAGCACAAAACTATCCGGAACGGACGATCACCATGGTCGTGCCTTTCGCTGCAGGCGGCCCGACGGACACCGTGACGCGGCTGGTCGCGGAATCCATGTCCAAGGATCTCGGACAGCAGGTTATCGTCGAAAATGTCGGCGGCGCAGGCGGAACACTCGGCGCGGGGCGCGTCGCAACCGCCGAGCCGGACGGCTATACCCTGCTGCTTCACCACATCGGCATGGCTACAAGCGCTACGCTCTATCGCAAGCTCGCCTATGACACGCTGAATGCGTTCGAATATGTCGGCCTCGTCACAGAGGTTCCGATGACCATCGTTGCCCGCAAGGACCTTGAGCCGACCGACCTCAAGGGGTTGATCGAATATGCCAAGGCCAACAAGGATACAGTGACAGTCGCCAATGCCGGTATCGGCGCGGCATCACATCTGTGCGGTATGCTGTTCATGAGTGCGATTGAAACTCCGCTCGTCACCGTCCCTTACAAGGGAACAGGTCCGGCCATGACCGATCTGCTCGGCGGGCAGGTCGACGTCATGTGCGACCAGACCACGAACACGACCAAGCAGATTCAGGCAGGTACAATCAAGGCTTACGCCGTCACCTCGCCCGAACGTCTGGACGTCTTGAAAGACCTTCCAACGACCAAGGAAGCCGGTCTGGACGGTATGGAGGTGGGTATCTGGCACGGCATCTACGCCCCCAAGGGAACGCCGGCTGAAATTACCGAACGCCTGTCGAAATCGCTTCAGGTGGCTCTGAAAGACCAGAACGTGGTTGCCCGCTTCGCTGAACTGGGCACAAAGCCGTCACCGGAATCGGATGCGACACCAGCCGCACTGAAGGCCAAGCTTGAATCCGAAGTCGCACGCTGGAAGCCGATCATCGAGGCTGCCGGACAATACGCAGACTGATCGTATTGCAAGCATTCAAGGCGCGTCTTTTGGCGCGTCCTGATTGTCGTCTCCTGTAGCTGCGCGTCGAAACAGCGGCCATCGGGATCGGTGATCCGACTTCATATGCCGGACCTTCGGCATAGCCCTTTCAACGGCAAATCCGAAAGACGATTGGCCCATGAACGAGCCCTCAAGAAAATTTTCAATCGATCCGACCAACGGATTGTGCGGCGCCCTTCTCGCACTGACCGGCGCGTTTTTCGCCTATCAGTCGCTAGGTCTGGACATCGGCACATCGCTTCGCATGGGACCGGGATATTTCCCGCTTGTCCTGTCCGGTGTCCTGATCCTGCTTGGACTGGTCATTCTTATTCAGGCGACACGTGTCGCGGGCGAACCAATGGGGCCGATTGCATGGCGCGGCCTGTTCTTTATTCTGCCTGCTCCGATATTCTTCGGTCTGACCGTGCGTGGCCTCGGTTTCGTGCCGTCGTTGTTCCTGACCTGCCTCATCGCCTCTTTCGCCTCAATGCGCATGAAACCGCTTGCTGCAATCATTCTTGCTGCTGCAATCACGGTCTTCTCCGTCATTGTGTTCAGTTACGCGCTCGCGCTGCCCTATCAGCGTTTCGGGCCCTGGTGGCCGTTCTAAGGGGGCATGAGCATGGAACTTTTCAACAATCTCGCGCTTGGCTTTTCAACCGCATCGACGCTTGCCAATCTTGGGTTCTGCCTCATCGGTGTGCTGCTCGGCACATTGATCGGCGTCCTGCCTGGCATCGGCGCTACGGCCACAATCGCCATGCTTCTTCCGGTCACGTTCCAGATCGGTGATCCGGTTTCCGCACTCATTATGCTCGCCGGTATCTATTACGGTGCCCAGTATGGCGGCTCGACAACCGCAATTCTCATCAACATGCCGGGTGAATCCTCATCCGCCGTGACGGCCATCGACGGTTACCAGATGGCACGTCAAGGACGAGCCGGTGCAGCACTTGCAATTGCGGCAATCGGTTCATTTTTCGCCGGCACTGTTTCCACCTTTCTGGTAGCGGTATTCGCTCCGCCGCTAACTGAAATTGCCCTGAAATTTGGCTCCGCTGAATACTTCTCGCTGATGGTCGTCGGGCTGGTGTCGTCTGTGGCGCTTGCTCACGGTTCCATCATCAAGGCACTGGCGATGGTCGTTCTGGGGCTTCTGCTCGGTCTTGTCGGCACCGACATCTACACAGGAGCACCACGATTCACACTTGGTATTACGGAATATGCCGACGGGCTCAACTTCGTCGCGGTTGCAGTCGGCGTGTTCGGTATCGCCGAAATATTGCGCAATCTTGAAAGCGAACATACGCGCGAAGTGCTGATGGCTAAAGTCACAGGACTGATGCCGACGCGAGACGATTTCAAGCGCATGACTGCGCCGATCCTGCGTGGAACCGCCATCGGCTCGGCACTTGGCATCCTGCCGGGCGGTGGCGCCATCCTGGCATCCTTTGCTTCATACACAGTGGAAAAACGTATATCCAAAACACCTGAGGAATTCGGCAAAGGCGCGATTGCAGGCGTTGCAGGGCCGGAATCCGCCAATAATGCCGGTGCGCAGACATCCTTCATTCCCATGCTGACGCTTGGAATTCCGGCCAATCCGGTCATGGCACTGATGATCGGCGCCATGATTATTCAAGGCATCGTGCCCGGTCCGAATGTTGCGGCAGAACAGCCTGCATTGTTCTGGGGCGTGATCGCGTCGATGTGGATCGGCAATCTCATGCTTATCGTCCTGAACCTGCCGTTGATCGGTCTGTGGGTGAAGCTTCTGACAGTGCCTTACTATGTGCTGTTCCCCATCATCATGACCTTCTGTTCTATCGGCGTTTATAGCGTCAATTCGAACGTCTATGATCTTTATGCAGTCGCCTTCTTCGGCTTCATCGGTTACCTGCTGGCCAAACTGCGTTGCGAACCAGCTCCCTTGCTGCTTGGCTTCGTTCTCGGTCCCTTGCTGGAGGAACATCTGCGTCGCGCCATGATCCTGTCACGCGGCGACCCGGCAACTTTCTTCACCCGGCCGATCAGCGCCATTCTGCTTGCCATAGCCGCAGCCGTTCTCGTGGTCGTGCTGCTTCCCTCGGTACGCAAGAAGCGTGATGAAGTATTCGTCGAGGAGTGCTAACATAGATTAAGCCAAAAGATGACGATGGAACATTGGTATGCTATAGGAGCCAGGGGCTTGGATTGTCGTTTGAATCGCCAGCACAGAGGGAGGTGTCATGGCGGACGAACAGCGTCGAAGCATTCGGCAGCGACTGGCTGCCATCGTCATCGCAGGTATCGGCACGGCTGCCGCAAGCGTATTCTCCTACGCAACGGCGATCTATGAAGCAGCCAATCCCGAACCCATGCGGGAAGTGAGCCCCGGCGAGACAGTCGATACCGGGCGCTGGCATGTGGCCGTCACTGACGCACGCTTCGGCTCCGTTCCGCCGACCGGCGTAAAACCTTACGAACCCAAGAACTACCTCATGGTCGATGTCAGCCTCGACAATCGTTCGGCATCGTCAGCCTTTGCATCGCAAAAACTCCTGACCTTCGACCCGCCAAATCCGGCTCTGACCGATCCAACTTTCTACATCGTGCGCGACAAATGGATTGCGGGTCAGGTCCATCCCGGCATGCCGGAAAAGCTGACGGTAGCGTGGGAATGGCCGCAAGGCAAAGCTCCGCCACAGGAAGTCCGGCTCCTCATCGGCAGCGAAATCTACAAGAAGCGGGATAATCTCTATGGGGCCTCTACATGGCTTGATCGGGATCCGATCGCCGTCATTCAATTGCCAGTACATATGTCATCCGCCGGGGACGAAGGATGATGAAGTGGCTCAAAAGCGCCGTGATGCTGTGTGTAGCCATCGCAGCACTTTATGGCATGCAGCATTCCACCCCCTACTACAGCAATATCTTTTCCTCGGTCACCGTTGAGGGAAAGCAGGGAAAACCCGTCGAAACCAGCCGTTTCGTAGTTGGCATTGTAAATGCCTATCGAACCCGCCAATTGACCACACCCGGCATAGGAAGTACCCGCACCTATAGCACGGACGGCGAATGGCTGGTTATCGAGGCCGCCGCGAAAGCAAAGATCGAAAGCCTTGGCCTCGCATCTGTCGAATGGCTTGGGCCGAACGGTATCCGCTATGCCATGAGCAGCCGTCCGACACTTGCGCCTGGCATAGTGGGCTCCGAACGGCTGGAGCCGGGGATACCGCGTCCTATCCTGATGGTATTTGAATTGCCACGCGACCAGATCGCAGACGGAAAGCTGCTCATTGCCGAATCTTCACTGACTCCTCTTTCAGAACAAATACAGATTAGCATGAGCACAACGGCGAAGGACAATGTCAGCCGGTCAATTGCGATCAAACGCATGGGGGCCATCATGCCATGGCAATTGGAGGTCAGCCAATGAGTGACGCGACCTCTTCTGGCGAGCGGAAATCCTTCTGGATATGCCTTGCTCTCCTGATTATCACCCTGCCCCTTGCCGCCTTTGTCGGTTCCGATGGCGGTCTGCTGCGATGGATCGAGCAGAAGCTTCAAGAGCCGATGGTCGTGCCGCGCGGCAACGTGCAGGCTTATGGAGGCGGCAACTGGAAACTGGTCGCGCTGGACAGGTTTCCGGGCACGTTGCCGGAAACAAACATTGTGCTCGCTGAAATCGAAGTGACTATTCAGGATGCCGAACAATTGAAACAGATGATACCCTGTTTCATGACCGTGACGGACACTGCGGGCCGCCGCTGGTCGACATTATATGTATCCAACCAAACAATCCAGAAACTGAAACCGGAAGCCGCCGACAAGCCGAAATGTTACGATCTCGCCAATGAAAACGGCAACGCCCCGGTTCGTATCGTCGAGAGTTTCCTTGTACCTGCAGATGCTGGACAGCTTTCGCTATTGCTCACTATGCTTGGGAAACAACCTGAGCATCTGGTTCTGAAATAGCTCTGTTCTTCTGGCTTACCAATGCATATTCGAGAACTGCCGCCAAAAGTGCAATACGTATTGCATCAAGCAGAATACCGCCATCAAGCTCCGTCGGGCTGCCGATAAAAATAACCAGAATACTGGCAATACGCTGCCAGATTTCAATATCGTATGGTCCAAGATAATGGGTTGTGCTGTACCACATCCACGCACCGATCCAGCTTATCGCACGATAAAGAACGATAAACGACAGCAGGGTACCAAGCCCTGCCCCGGCGACCAGTTTCAGGCAGGTCCAGACAGGCCGGTAACGGCTGCGATAACCGCCCAGATAATGCGCGGCGAAGTCGCTTAGCCACTTCCGGAAGGTAGTTCCGCGAGATGGGGTTGGCGGCACAGGCGCTTTCTTCGCTGACAGATCATAGCCGTAGATGATCGCAGCCATCACCAGCCAAACCATCGGCAAGAGCGCATAGAAGAACAGATTTTGTGCCTGCACCCAAAGGCTCGGTTGCTGGAACTCCACGGGTACAAAATTTTCGGCTGCATAAGCACTTATCGAAAACCATGTGGCACTGACATCGAAACTATCGAGCAGAGACCCAGCGCCGATCCAGCGGATCAGATCGTCTTTCCACTTGTCGAGTGCAAAGAGACCGATGAATATCCAGCTTGCATCTGCAGCGACAATGAGCAGCCGCAGCCATGGCGATTGAACTTTTTCATTGGCGCGTTTGGCAATCCAGCGGATCAGCCAGCAGACAAAAATCGCGGCGATCAGGCTGCCGGAGCGCACAAGGTCGAATATGTGCATCTTCTCGCCAAAGGCAGTGCGCTCAAAAGCAAGCCGGGAATATTCGCGAACCGTATCGCCGAGAAACCCCCATGCGGCATAGTAGGCAAAGAACGGCAGTATAACGGCCGCCGTCACCATCAACATACGATCAGCCCTGCGATTGTCAGGCGAAGATGCTGTACCTCCTACGGCCGCCGTCTGACGCAACGAAGCGAGTGCAGGTAATCCAGGCCGCAACGTGGCGAACATCGTCACCACCACGAGCAACTTGACCAGCACGACCAGCGAAAGAACGACCATTCCGGCGAGCGGAAAATATCCGCCCGCGCTCACCGCAGCATCGAGCAGCAGGTCGCGCGCGATATAACCCAGCGTCCCGATAAGCAGCAACTGGGGCCAGAACCGAGCCAGAAGACGGGCTGTCAGAGCGAGCAGACCGCCGATATCCTTGAGCATCGTCATGGCCGCAGTTTAGCCAGCTGATTGGTAGGGCTCAATATATTTTATTTATCTAATTTATAGGGTGGTATTTATCCGCGGCGTGTGCCGGAAGACACGATATCGAGATAGACGGCCAGAACAAGAATGCTACCCTTGATGATCTGCTGCCAGAACGTATCAACACCGAGCATGGACATACCGTTGTCGAGGCTCGACATGATGAGCGCGCCGACCAATGCACCAAGCACGGAACCGACACCCCCGCGCATGGAGGTGCCGCCGATAAAGCATGAAGCAATGGCGTCGAGCTCGCCACCCATGCCCGCCGATGGCGTGCCTGCCGCGAGGCGTGAGGATGTCGTCAGACCGGCCACTGCCGCCATCAATCCCATCAGCGCGAAGACCGCCATCTTGACGAAATTGACGTTCACGCCGGAAAAGCGCGTTGCTTCAGTATTCGAGCCGACCGCATAGATGTGGCGGCCAAATACGGTTTGTTTTGCGATTACGGTGAAGACACCGAGGATCACCAGCAGGATCAAGACCGGAACCGGCACACCCTGATAGCTGTTGAGGATCAGGATGAAGCCAAGGATCAGAATACCGATACCGAGAAGCCTTGCGACTTCCATCCCGGAAGAAAGCGTCTGGAGATTGTGCTTGCGCTTGCTGGCCCGCGTGCGCAGCGTCATCAGGATAAGCACACCGAACAGCGCAATGGCGCAGAGATTGCCAAGCCAGCCTGGCAGATAACCCTGCCCGATATATTTGAACTCCGGCGAGATCGGCGCGATCGTGACACCGCCCATGATACCGAGCACGATGCCGCGAAACACAAGCTGGCCGCCAAGTGTGACGATGAAGGACGGTATACCGAGATAGGCAGTCAGCCAGCCGTTAAAAGCGCCAAGCGCCACACCGAGAACCAGAACCGTGCTGATCGTCGCCCATAATGGCCATCCGTAGATTACGTCGAGAACGGCAGCGATACCGCCCAAAAGCCCTAACAGCGCGCCGACCGAAAGATCGATTTCGCCAGCAACGATGACGAAAACCATGGCGGATGCGAGCATTCCGGTAATGGCCATCTGGCGCAGGAGATTGGAGAAATTACGTGCAGTCAGAAACTGCGAACGCCCCATCTCGGGATCATAGGTAAGGATCGCAAACAATGCCCAGATGAGCGCAACCACAATCAGCAGCGCGACAATCTTATAATCCGCCAGAAACTTCCGAAGGCTTTTGCCCGTCAATGTCATATCATGCACCGGTCAAATTTGAGCATTTCCAGCAAAGATGTGAAACGGTTTTGCATAAGGAAAATGCGCGAAAACAACAAGTTATTCGAGGATCAGGCCGCATTGGTGATCGGTTTGCCGATTGCAGCGGCAAGTACCTTCTCCTGGGTGAGATTTTCATTGGGGAAATCGCCGCGCAGCCTGCCCTCGCCGATCACGAGAACACGGTCGCTGATGCCGAGAACTTCGGGCATTTCGGAAGAGACCATCAGCACCGCGACACCCTGTTTCGCGAGCGCGAAGATCAGTTTGTAGATTTCATATTTCGCACCAACATCGACGCCCCGCGTCGGCTCGTCCAGAATGAGCACCTTGGGGTCTGGCAGCATCATCTTCGACAGCACCGCCTTCTGCTGGTTTCCGCCGGACAGGGATGCGATTTCCAGCATTGGATCGGCAGTCTTCACCTTGAGGCGCAGAATTTCGCGCTGGATGGTGGCCAGTTCCGCTTCCTTGTCGAGCAATCCGCGCAAGGAAAACCGATCCAGCACCGAGACCGTCATATTATAGCCCACCGGCATGATGGGCAGGATGCCATCCTTTTTGCGGTCTTCCGGCACCATGCAGATGCCTTGTCGAACCGCATCGCGCGGTGTGCGGATTTTCAGTTCTTTGCCTTCCAGAAAGACCTGCCCCTCATGTGCTCCGGGCCAGACACCAAACAGGCTGGACACCAGTTCCGTTCGCCCCGCGCCTACAAGCCCGGCGATGCCAAGGATTTCCCCTCGCCGAAGCGCAAACGAGACGTTGTCGACCACCTTGCGATCGGGATTGGTCACATCCCAGCAATTGATGTTGCGCGCCTCGAAAATAATTTCGCCAATATCGTGTGGCTCGCGCGGAAACAGGTTTTTCATCTCGCGCCCCACCATCATGGTGATGATGGCTGGCGTGGTAAGCTCCGCCATCGGCTTCGTCGCGATATGCGTCCCATCGCGAATGACCGTCACCGTGTCGGAAATTTCGGCCACTTCATCCAGCTTGTGGGAGATGTAGACGCAGGCCATGCCTTGCGCCTTGAAATCCTTGATGAGATCGAGAAGGACACGCGTTTCGGATGCTGTCAGCGCCGATGTCGGCTCATCCAGAATGAGCAGCTTCGCATTCTTGTTGATGGCCTTTGCGATCTCGATCAGCTGCTGCTTGCCGCCCGGATAATGATAGACCGGAAGCGCGACATTGATGTCGTGAATCTTGAGGCGCGCCAGAAGTTCCGTCGCGCGCGCGTTCATCTGATCATAATCGATGAAGCCGCCGCTTGTCGGCTCAGATCCCAGAAAGATGTTTTCCGCAACCGAAAGATGCGGCACCATCATAAGTTCCTGATGGATGATGACTATACCCGCGGCTTCCGTATCGCGGATGCCCGTCGCCTTGAGTTCCTGGCCTTCCCAGAAAATTTCCCCAGTCCAGGTGCCATGGGGATAAACGCCGGAAAGCACTTTCATCAGCGTGGATTTGCCCGCGCCATTCTCACCGCAAAGGCCGACACACTCACCCGCGCGCACTTTCAGGTAAATACCGTCAAGCGCTTTCACGCCGTTGAAGTCCTTACCGATATTGCGCATCTCTAGAAGATATTCGGACATCGCATATGACCTTGCAATAATGCAGCAGAATGAGCCGTCCGGCTTCAAACCACACCATTTTCTGGCGGAAATGTTCCAGACAACGCTGTCAAAGACAGCATCGACAAGTCGGTGGGGCCAGAAGCTGGATCATGGTTTCCAGACTTCCGGCCCCACTATTCACACAGGGTTAAATCGCCGAAACCAACTCCGGCGATACCCGTCGGAAAGGCTTACTTTCCGTAGATCTGCTCCTTGGTGTAGAAGCCGTCCTGAACGTAGATGTCGATATTGTCCTTGGTCACGGCAGTCGGCGTCAGCAGAAGCGTATCGACCTGCTTGCCACCGTTGTCGAGCTTGGAATTGAATTCAGGCTTTTCGCCCTTGACCATCTGGACGGTCAGCTTGGCGGCTTCCGAAGCAATGAGTTTCAGCGGCTTATAGACCGTTACGGTCTGCGTACCGTCGATCAAACGCTTGACGGCGGCAAGGTCGCTGTCCTGTCCGGAAACGGCGGTCTTTCCAGCCAATCCCTGTGCGGCAAGTGCCTGAATAGCGCCACCGGCGGTGCCGTCGTTCGAAGCGACAACCGCATCGATCTTGTTCTGCGCAGCCGTCAGAGCGTTTTCCATGATGGAGAGCGCTTCAGTAGGGCTCCATTCCTTCACCCACTGCGAGCCAATGACCTTCACCTTGCCGGAGTCGACGGCTTCCTTGAGCGCCTTTTCCTGACCGGCGCGTAGAAGCTTGGCGTTGTTATCCGTCGGCGAGCCGCCGAGGAGATAATAATTGCCTTCCGGCTTGGCCTTCAGGACGGCTTCCGCCTGCATGAAACCGACGCGCTCATTGTCAAACGAGATATAGGCATCGATATCCGCATTAAGGATCAGACGATCATAGGATAGAACCTTGATGCCGGATGCCTTGGCATCAGCCACAACCGCGTCGAAAACCTTGGAGTTCATCGGCACGATGACGATGGCGTCCACGCCCTGCGCAATCAGGTTTTCAACCTGTTTGACCTGCTTTTCCTCGTTACCGTCAGCCGACTGCACATTGACCTTGGCGCCCAGCTTTTCTGCAGCCTCAATGAAATAATCGCGGTCACGCGCCCAGCGCTCGACGCGAAGATCGTCGATGGAAAAGCCGATGACCGGATTTTCCGGCGAAGCATAGACCGGCGTGGACGCCATGGCGCCAATGCCCAAAGCTGCGGCAACCAGCGCGCCGGTTAGAAAATTACGACGTTTCATGCAAATCTCCTCCAAACAACACCGGCTCGCTACCGGTTGATACCAAACCGCGCCCCCGAACGTATTCCGCCCCCGGAGTTCGGCACGACAAAACAGCCCACTTTGGAGCTGCTTATTCCTTGAATGGCTGATCCTCCCAAAGGCGTTTTGCGCCAAGATCACTCCATCGAGACAGCATGCAAAAGGCACACCGCCCCATCCTCGGAGACCATTGATACGTGAAGAAAAATGAATAGCAAGCATTTTTTGATTTACGTACCTCATTTTTGATCCTATGGTCCGCGTCGAGGAGCGAGAATGAAACCCACAGTCCATGATATAGCCAGAACAGCGGGCGTCAGTCTTGCCACGGTCGACCGTGTGCTGAACGAACGTCCGGGTGTAAGAGCGAAGACGCGCGACCGGGTTATGGACGCGATGAACACGCTCGGTTATGTGCGCGATGTGGGTGCTGCCAACCTTGCACGCGGCAGGCTTTATCAGTTCGATTTTATTTTGCCGGACAATGAAAACACCTTCATGCTGAGCCTGCGCGCGGAACTGCAATCCGCGACCGAACGAGCCTTGGCCGAGCGTATTCTGGTCAATGTCGTTCTTGTCCCCGCCTTCGATGAAGCAGCACTTGTCGCAGCGCTGGATGAGTGCGCCATGCGCAAGCCTGACGGCGTGGCCTTCGTGGCGGTCGATACGGATCCTGTGCGTGAAGCCTGTGCCCGGCTGGGCGAGAACGGCATTCATGCAGTTACGCTCGTATCTGATCTCGGACATTCCACACGGACGCATTATATCGGCGTGGATAACGGTGCGGCTGGACGTACGGCAGCGCGACTTCTGGGGCTCTTTGCCAACGGAACGGAAGGCGCGCTTGCGGTCGTCGCTGGTTCGTTGAAGGTCCGTGATCATCAGGAACGTTTCGATGGCTTTGCAACGGCCATGAAAGCAGACTTTCCCGGACGCGAGATATTGCCCGTGCTGGAAGGCTTCGATGAAGATCTGCGCGTGGAAAATCTCGTCGACAAGCTGCTTGACGAGCGTAGCGACATCGCCGGAATTTACAGCCTTGGCGCAGGCAATAGTGGTCTGGTGAAGGCACTGGCGAAGCACAGTTCCTATCGACCGCTCGTCATCGCGCATGAACGCGACAACGTTACCTCAAAAGCGCTGACAGATGGTATCATCCATGCGGTGCTGGCGCAGGATGCGGGCCATGAAATCCGCAGTGCCATCCGGGTTCTGAAAGCATCTGCGGATCGTCTGGCGATCGTTCCGGGACAGGAACACATCCGCATCGAAATTTTCCTTAAAGACAACCTGCCGCATTTCGACTGACGCGCGGGCCACAACGCCTTTCCAACAGGAGCAAATATGTATCTCGGGCTCGATCTAGGAACATCCGGTGTCAAGGCGCTGTTGATCGACGACGCGCAGACTGTGATCGGTTCGGCCCATGGCGAACTGGATGTTTCACGCCCCCACCCGGGCTGGAGCGAACAGGACCCGGCACATTGGATCAGGGCTTGTCGCACTGCAATCGATGGCTTGCGCACTGCCCACCCAAAGGAGTTTTCGGCGATTGTCGGTATTGGCCTCTCCGGCCAGATGCATGGTGCTACCCTGCTGGACGAACAGGATCAGGTACTGCGCCCCTGCATCCTATGGAACGATACGCGCAGCTATCGCGAAGCAGCCAAGCTTGATGCCGATCCGGCCTTTCGCGCCATCACCGGCAATATCGTCTTTCCGGGCTTTACCGCGCCCAAACTCGTCTGGGTTGCCAATAATGAACCCGATATTTTCGCACGTACCCGCAAGGTGTTGCTGCCGAAGGACTATCTGCGCCTCTGGCTGACCGGTGAATATGTCTCAGATATGTCAGATTCAGCAGGTACAAGCTGGCTCGATACCGATGCACGCCGCTGGTCTCAAGAACTTCTGGACAAGACCGGCCTCGATGAAAACCAGATGCCGCGTCTTGCCGAAGGCACGGACGCAACTGGACGCCTGCGAGCTGAACTTGCCGCCGAATGGGGCATTGCCGGTCAGCCGGTCGTGGCGGGCGGTGCTGGCGACAATGCAGCCTCGGCCTGCGGCATGGGTACGGTCAAGCCCGGCCACGCCTTTGTTTCGCTAGGCACTTCAGGCGTGCTCTTTGCAGCAAATGGGGCCTATCAGCCAAAGCCTGAAAGTGCGGTTCATGCCTTCTGCCACGCCCTGCCGGACACCTGGCACCAGATGGGCGTCATCCTGTCAGCGGCAAGTGCGCTCGACTGGTACGCGCGGCTTGTCGGCAAAACGGCACATGAGCTTGATAAAGAGCTCGGCGACACCTTGAATGCACCGGGCAGCGCGACGTTCTTGCCTTATCTCTCCGGCGAACGCACCCCGTATAACGATGCGAAGATACGTGGTGTGTTTTCGGGTCTTGAGCATGAATCCGATCAGCGGGCATTGACGCAAGCCGTGCTCGAAGGGGTCGCCTTCGCGATCCGCGACAACCTCGCCGCGCTGCAATCGGCTGGCACCGATATCAAGTCACTCACTGCCGTCGGTGGCGGTTCACGCTCTACCTATTGGCTGAAGGCAATCGCGACCGCGTTGAATGTACCGATTGCCTTGCCGGAAGAAGGCGACTTCGGTGGCGCTTTTGGCGCCGCGCGACTGGGCCTCATTGCGGCAACCGGCGCCGATCCGTTTGCCGTCTGCACGCCGCCGCGAACCGAACGCACGATAGAGCCGGAAGCCGCCCTGCTCCCGGTCTATGAGGAAGCCTATCAGCGTTATCACGCCCTTTATCCGGCACTTCACGCCCTCGCCGGTTAGTGACGCCGCCGCAAACAATCAGACATGACGACATTCGAACGGGAGGACACAATGAGCACCGGATTTTTCGGCGACATTCAGAAGGTTAAATATGAGGGGCCGGACAGCGACAATCCGCTGGCATTCCGCCACTATAATCCGGATGAAATCGTGCTGGGCAAGCGCATGGAGGACCATCTGCGCTTTGCGGTCGCCTACTGGCACAGTTTTGCCTGGGAGGGTGGCGACCCGTTCGGCGGACGCACATTCGACCGCCCCTGGTATTCCAACGAGCTGGATGCGGCAAAGCTCAAGGCTGACGTGGCCTTCGAGTTCTTCTCCCTGCTTGGCGCGCCCTATTATTGCTTCCACGATGCCGATGTGCGGCCCGAAGGACGCAACTTTGCGGAAAACACGCGCTATCTCAACGAAATCGTCGATATTTTCGAGAAGAAGCAGGCCGAGACCGGCGTAAAGCTGCTTTGGGGCACAGCCAACCTGTTCTCCAATCGCCGCTATATGGGCGGTGCCGCGACCAATCCCGATCCTGATGTTTTCGCCTTTGCCGCAGCGACCGTGAAAAGCTGCATAGACGCGACGAAACGGCTCGGTGGTGAGAACTACGTGCTCTGGGGCGGTCGCGAAGGCTATGAAACGCTGCTCAATACCGATCTTGGGCGCGAACTCGACCAGATGGGGCGGTTCCTCAATCTGGTGGTCGAATACAAGCACAAGATCGGCTTCAAGGGCACGATCCTGATCGAACCGAAGCCGCAGGAGCCAACCAAGCATCAATATGACTACGATGTCGCGACAGTCTATGGCTTCTTGAAGCGCTATGGCCTCGAAAACGAAGTAAAGCTTAACATCGAGCAGGGTCACGCCATTCTGGCCGGTCACTCGTTCGAACATGAACTGGCGCTCGCCCGTGCGCTCGGCATTTTCGGTTCCATCGACATGAACCGCAACGATTATCAATCGGGATGGGATACGGACCAGTTCCCGAACAATGTACCGGAAATGGCGCTTGCCTATTATCAAGTTCTGCTTGCAGGTGGCTTCACGACCGGCGGCACGAACTTCGACGCCAAGCTGCGCCGTCAGTCGCTCGATCCGCAGGATCTGCTGATCGGCCATATCGGTGGCATGGATTGCTGCGCGCGCGGGCTGAAAGCAGCCGCCGGAATGCTTGAAGACGGCGCATTGTCCAAGCCGCTCGACGAGCGTTATGCAGGCTGGAATGGCGACTTCGGCAAGAAGCTTTTGACTGGCCTCTCGCTGGACCAGATCACGGCTGAAGTCGAAGCGAAGGACATCAACCCGCAGCCGAAATCCGGCCGTCAGGAATATCTCGAAAACGTCGTCAATCGCTACGTTTGAAGTCATTAAATCGACGGATACAAAAAAGGGCGCCACCGGCGCCCTTTCTTCTATTACATATCGATTTCTAAAGCTTGACCCAGCCACCGTTTTTCTGTGACGAGCGCACGCAGGCATCGATGAAAGCAACGCCCTTCAAGCCGTCGTCGACGGTTGGATAAATCACGGCGCTATCCGGCTTTTTGCCGTTGCGATGAGCTTCGATGGCGTTGGCGGCTTCCGAATAAATCGTGGCAAAAGCTTCCAGATAACCTTCAGGATGCCCAGCCGGTACGCGGGTCACGCGGGTGCTCGCAGAGCCAGTACCGGCACCGCCCCGTGTGATAAGCCGCTTCTGCTCGCCAAAAGGCGTGAACCAGAGATAGTTCGGGTCTTCCTGTGCCCATTCAATGCCGCCCTTCGTGCCATAGACGCGCAGGCGCAGCGCGTTTTCATTGCCGGGCGCAACCTGGCTGCACCAGAGCATGCCCTTCGCACCGCCCGCAAAACGCAGCATCACATGCGCATTATCGTCCAGGCGACGCCCCTCGACAAAACTGTCAAGATCAGCCGCAAGGCTGTCGAGCGTCAAGCCGGTTACGAAGGAGGCGAGATTGAATGCGTGCGTGCCGATATCGCCGGTCGCGCCGCCTAGTCCCGATTGTGCCGGATCGGTGCGCCAGACAGCGCCCTTGGCACCTGTCGCTTCCACCGCTTCGGTCAGCCAGTCCTGCGCATATTCCACCTGTACGACACGAAGATGGCCAAGCTCGCCATTGGCGATCATTTCGCGCGCCTGCCGCACCATCGGATAGCCTGTGTAATTATGCGTCAGAACAAACAAGGCTCCGCTTTCGTCGGCGACTTTTTTCAGCTTCTTCGCATCGGCAAGTGTCGAGGTCAGCGGCTTGTCGCAGATGACGTGAATGCCGCGCCGCAAAAACTCCTTGGCAGCATCATAATGAACGTGGTTCGGCGTTACGATGGAAACGGCTTCGATGCCGTTTTTCAGCCGCGCCTCACGAATGGCCATATCCTTGTAGCTGGAATAGATGCGATCTTCGGCCAGCCCCAGTTCACGCCCTGAGGCCTGCGCCTTTTCCGCCGATGAGGACAAAGCGCCTGCCACCAGTTCAAACCGGTTGTCGAGACGTGCCGCCATGCGGTGCACGCCGCCGATAAACGCACCAGCCCCACCGCCCACCATGCCGAGGCGGATACGGGGAGCAGCTGTTTCCGTGGTTTTAGCTTCGATGGTCATGTCGTTCCCTATGTCTCACAAGCCAAGCATACGGCGATTGGCAGCGTCATCGGTGCCGCCGGCGGCGAAATCGTCGAATGCCTTGTCGGTAACCCGGATGATATGCGCCTTGACGAATTCGGCACCTTCGCGCGCGCCGTCTTCAGGATGCTTCAGGGCGCATTCCCATTCGACCACAGCCCAGCCGTCAAAGTCGTTCGCGGCCATTTTGGAGAATACCGCGCCGAAATCCACCTGCCCGTCACCGAGCGAGCGGAAGCGGCCTGCACGGTTGACCCAGCCCTGATATCCGCCATAGACGCCCTGTCGCCCGGTCGGATTGAACTCCGCATCCTTGACGTGGAACATCTTGATGCGGTCTTTATAGATGTCGATATTGTCGAGATAATCGAGGCACTGCAGAACATAATGCGACGGGTCGTAAAGCATGTTGGCCCGCGGGTGATTTTTGACCTGTTCCAGAAACATCTCGAAGGTCACGCCGTCGTGCAGGTCTTCGCCCGGATGGATTTCATAGCAAATATCGACACCATGCTCGTCGGCATGATCGAGGATTGGCTTCCAGCGTCGGGCGAGTTCCTCAAATGCGGTTTCGACCAGACCGGCAGGACGCTGCGGCCATGGATAGACAAACGGCCACGCCAGCGCGCCGGAAAAGGTCGCATGCGCGCCAATGCCGAGATTGCGTGAGGCGCGGATTGCCATCTTTACCTGCTCGACCGCCCAGGCCTGACGCGCCTTGGGATTGCCGCGCACTTCCGGCACTGCGAAACCATCGAAAGCTTCGTCATAGGCGGGATGCACCGCAACGAGCTGGCCCTGCAAGTGGGTCGAGAGCTCCGTGACCTCGACACCGTTCTGGCGAGCCACCCCGGCGAATTCGTCGCAATAATCCTTCGATTCAGAAGCCTTTTTCAGATCGATCAACTGGCTGGCCCATGTGGGAACCTGCACCCCGGCATAACCTTTTTCGGCAGCCCATTTGGTGATGCCATCCCATGTGTTGAACGGCGCTTCATCGCCTGCGAACTGCCCAAGAAAAATCCCGGGACCCTTGATCGTCTTCATCAAATTTCTCCTGAATATGCTCGGACCCCGCCATCAACCGGCATCGAGCAATTTGAGAGCGCGCATCGCGCTGCATATCGGGAATGAAAAGAAAAGCCGTGCGCCTGCTCAGACAGGCGCACGGTAGTCAAGCACCTTAGAACGGCGAATCCGGGAAATAGAAATCCTTCGCATTGTCCTTGGTGACGAGCGTTGCATCGAGGATGTAGCTGCCGCTCACCGGAATCTGGTCATAGAAATGACCGGCAGCGAGTTCCATGGCAGTCGAAACCATTGCCGGCGGATAGAGAACGTCAACCGGCACAAGCTTGTCGCCATCCATAACCTTCTTGATCATATCCTTGGAGCCTGCACCGCCTACGACATACTGAATGTCGCTGCGGTTCGCCTGCTTGATGGCTTCCAGCACACCGACGAGCATGTCGTCATCCTGTGCCCAGACCACATCGATCTTCGGATATTTGGTCAGGAAGTCCTGCATGACGCGGAAAGCATCGTCGCGGTTCCAGTTGCCATACTGGCGGTCCAGAACCTTCACGTTGGAGCCTTCAATGCCCTTGTCGAAACCGTCCTGGCGCTGCTGATCAATCGGGATCGGCAGACCACGAATGACGACGACCTGCGCATCGGGCGTGGTCTTCTTGATATATTCGCCAGCCACTTGTCCGAGTGCCGGGTTGTTACCGGCCACATAAAGATCGCGGATGGAATTGTCGTTGCTGCTCGGCGCACGGTCGACCAGAGCGACAAAAGTTCCCTTGTCCTTGATTTCCTTGATGGCGTTGACGAGCGGATCAGGATCAGTCGGCAGAACGACCAGCCCGTCGAGGCCCTGTACGGCCAGATCCTGCAACGCATTGGCCTGCGATGCCGCATCGGGCGACGTCTTGACGATGACGTTGAGGCCCGGATGCTCAGCCATCAGAAGCTTCGCCACGCGTTCGGCGTGATAAACGACGCCTGCCGTCCAGCCGTGATCGGCAGCCGGGATCGACACGCCGATCGTCACTTTCTTGTCCTGTGCGCTTGCTGCGCTGCCAAAGGCAAGCGCACCCGCCGTCAATGCGGCGAAAGCAAGCTTCATTAAATTCCCTCGCATAGTCTTCCTCCCAGTAAACGCGGGGCTCTCATTCCTCTCTGGCTGGAATCACCCCAACAATTCCGCCAATCCTTAAAGCGTGCCGCATTTTATCGTACTCGTATGACACGCTTTAAGTTTTTGTTTTCATGCATGTCTTTATCCCAAAACCGGTTCCAACTTTTGGAAGACATGCATTAGACCTATCTTCGCGACAGCGAACGCTGCACCAGCATGGCGATAATAATGATCGCACCCTGAATGGCTCCCAGCAGATATTCGCTGACAAAGTTCGACAGGATCATGATGTTGCCGATGATCTCCAGAATGAACGCGCCGCAGATTGTGCCCCAGATACGACCCACGCCGCCGCGTAAAGCTGTTCCGCCAACAACGACGGCGGTGATCGCCTGCAGTTCCCACATCAGGCCGGTCGTGGCCGACGTAGAACCCAGACGCGGCACATAAAGAAGCACAGCCACAGCGACGCAAAGGCCCTGAATGACGAAGGCGATAGTGCGCACTTTCTTGACTGAAATGCCGGAATAGCGCGCCACGTCCTCATTCGATCCGACCGCGATGACATGGCGGCCATAGCGGGTCCGATAAAGGACGAATGCCGCAAGCGCTGCCGTCACGAAGATGAAAATAACAGGAATAGGAATGCCAGCTATGTGTCCGTAATAGACCGGACGGTACATGGCCTGAATTTCGGAATTACGCAGAGTGATCGCACCACCTTGCGATAGCCATGTAGTGAGACCACGATAGATGCCCATCGTGCCGAGCGTTGCAATGAAGGGTTCTATGCCGCCAACGGTCGTTATCAGGCCGTTCAACAGGCCGCAGGCTGCCCCAACGATCAGCGCCAGCATCACGGCCGCAATCAGCATCATCACCGGATCGGCAATCACCCCGCTGTTCATGAACAGGATCATGATACTGGCGACGAATGCCACCATTGCGCCCACGGACAGGTCGAGCCCGCCGGACGAGATCACATAGGTGGCGCCAAGCGCGATAATGGCGATGAAAGCGCTGCGCGTTGCGACATTGAGAAGATTATCGATACTGATGAAGTTCGGGCTGGCAATCGCGCCCAGAACAAGCAGCAAGGCGAGCGCAATGAACGGGGCAATCGCCTTTAAATCCCAATCCTTGGATGTCCTCGCCACTGAGCCTTTATCGGTCGCAACCTGTGTCATCTACTTCCCACTTTATTGTTTTTATGCGGCATTTTCGGCTTCAACACCGGTTGCAAGCACGACGATGTCATGTTCGGTCATACGGTCGCCTGTTACCTCACCGGCAACCCGCCCTTCCCGCATCACGACGATGCGGTCGCAGATACCGATCAGCTCCGGCATTTCCGACGAAACGACAATGATCGACTTTCCCTCATCCGCCAGATTGGCGATGAACTGGTAGATTTGCTCCTTCGTGCCGACATCGATGCCGCGTGTCGGTTCATCGATGATGACGATAGACGGATCGAGCATCATCATCTTGGCAAGCAGAAGCTTTTGCTGGTTGCCGCCCGAAAGCTGGCCCGCAAGAATGTCCTTGCGGCCAGTACGAATATCGAATTCGCGGATCGCATCATCGAGCGCGGTGCGTTCCCGGTTGCGGTCGATCTGCAAACCGCTCACGAATTTCTTCAATGAAGCGAGCGTCAGATTGACGCCCAGATCCTTGGACAGAAGCAGCCCTTTGCCCTTCCGGTCTTCACTGAGATAAACAATCCCCGCCTTCTGGCTTTCATGCGCATTGCGGAAATGAACCGGTTTGCCATTATGGCGCGCGTTCCCCTTGCCGGGGCGCAGCCCGACAATACCTTCCATCAGTTCCGTGCGTCCCGCACCAACGAGACCGGCGAAGCCGAGTATCTCGCCCCGGTTCAGATGGAAGCTCGCATTCTGCACATAGCCAGGTACGCTGAAGTTCTCGATTTCGAGAATGGCAGCGTTGTCATGCTGGCTTACACGGTCAGGATAAAGCTTTGAAACGTCACGACCGACCATCAGGCGGGCCATGTCCGATGGCTGCAATTCCGACGACAAATGCGCTGAAACAAGCTTGCCATCGCGAAGCACAGTCACGCGATCGGATATTTCCTTCACTTCCGGCAGACGGTGCGAGATGTAGAGGACGGCGACACCCTTCGCGCGAATGTCGCGAATGACTTTCAGCAGTGCCTCTGTCTCAAAGGGCGTCAGCGAGGCGGTCGGTTCGTCGAAAATCACCACACGATGCGGCACCAGCAGCACGCGGGCAATCTGCACCAGCTGGCGCTGTGCAATCGACAAGGAGCCTACAACTGCATCCGGATCTATATCGGCACCAAGATCACGGATGGCCTTGCGCGCACCTTCGCGCATCGACTTGTCATCGACGACCAGTCCACGGTTAAGCTCGCGACCAAGATAAATGTTCTGCGCGACTGTCAGATCTGGCGCGAGCAAAATTTCCTGATGCACCAGCACAATGCCCTGTGCTTCTGCCTCCACCGGCCCCGAGAAGGAAACCGGCTTGCCATCGATGCGGATTTCCCCGCTCGTAGGACGTTCATTGCCCGCAAGCAACTTCATCAGCGTCGATTTCCCGGCACCGTTTTCACCGATGATCGCATGAACTTCGCCGCCGAAAATGCGCAGATCGATATTCTTCAGAACCTGGACAGGACCGAATGATTTGGAAAGCGACACAGCCTCCAGCAGCGCAGGCCTGTCATCTTTTTCCGGCGCACTCACAGGCGACCGCCCATAGCGAACTGCCGCACTTGGCGCTTCTCAACTGTACTCTGTCTCAATGCTTCTGGCTGCACGTGAACTCCTCCCAAAGCGTCACGATGAAAAGCTTAGCTTTCGTTTTGAGGTACGTAAAGCAAAATGTGCACTCTATCCCATCATCAAACCGGAGAAGCCCTGCCCTTGCAAGGCTTCGGTCTCTATGCGGACGAGCCTGATCAATCGTCCTGATGGATCGGTTCATCGACAAATGTACCGCCCTGATAGACTGCGAGCGCGGAATCGGGTGCCGGCCGTGGTGTCGTCTTCTCGAGTTCGACGCGGAAACGTTCGGCGTTGTCCTTCGGGTGCCAGCCGAGAAAACGCGCATGGCTGTTATCCCACCACATCGAGTCGTTGTTCGATACACCCCAGATGACGGGACACCCAAGCATCGGCGCCCGGAAAACACACTCGATGAGGCCGGCAAAATCATCATACGACATCCAGGTGGAAAGCATGCGATGATTGCGTGGCTCTTCGAAGCAGGAGCCGATGCGCACGATCGCCGTCTCCTGCCCGAACTTGTCGTGATACAAGCTGGCAATGGACTCGCCGAAGCATTTTGAAACCCCGTAAAGACCGTCGGGCCGCGCGGGTGCCGTTGCGTCGATATGCTCATCCTGCCGATAGAAGCCGATCGTGTGATTTGAGCTGGCGAATATAATCCGCGGATGGCCATGCGCCCGCGCTGCTTCGTAAAGATTGTACATTCCCACGATATTCGCATTGAGTATCTTGCTGAAAGACGCCTCGGTCGAAATACCGCCGAGATGCAGAATACCGTCACAGTCCTCGACTAGACGCATGACCGCGTCCAGATCGCCAAGATCACACTGAACCAGCTCTTCATTGGGCTTGGCTTCGCCCATGTCGGCAACGTCGGAAAGGCGTAGCAGCTCAGCCTGCCCGACCAGTTTTTCGCGCATCACGCGCCCCAGTCCCCCCGCAGCACCGGTAATCAAAAGTCTTTTCACGAAAATCTCCATTCGGACGGGATAGGGCACAATTCGACCGCTCGGCTTGCGGGCATCAGCCCTCGTCAACGGTTATCCTTTGGATGGAAAAGCAGCGTCCCCTCCCAGGTACGTCGCCGCACCAACCATCATACATGTCCGAAGGTGACCGTCAACGCCGGCACGGCCAGCAGCCTATCCTTTGCGCCCCAAGGCCCAGGCGAGATACGGCGCACCAACAAGGGCAGCAAAAAGCCCAAGCGGCAGCTCATAGGGAAATGTTGCATTGCGTGCGCCAAGGTCGGCTATCGTCATCAACAACGCACCGAGGAGCGCCGAGGCCAACACGTGGCTCGCAGCCCGGTCAAATCCCATGCGTCGCGTCATATGCGGCGCCATCAGGCCGACGAAACTCAGTGGCCCCACGAGCAGTGAGGCAGCCGCGCTCGCAATACAGGCGAGAAGAATGGTCGACACACGCGCCGGGCCGACGGGCAATCCCAACGACACAGGCGTCGTTTGCCCGAGCGGCAGGATCGTCAGCCAACGGGTCAGGAGTAGAGCCGCCAACGTCACGCAGATGCTCAAAACCACGAGAAAAATGGCTGTTTCAGGAGTCGCGGACGCAGATGAACCACCGAGCCATGCAAGAAGTTGCCACGACCGTTGATCGCCAATGGCGAGAAAAACACTCAGTATGGCAGACGCGAATGAGCTAACGGAAATGCCAGCCAGCAGAAGACGATTGGGCGAAAGATGTCTCTGACTTGCAAAACTGAGGACGACGACCATCGCCGCAAAGGCACCTATCGCGGCACACAGCAACAATTGAAAATTGTTGGGTGCGGCAAACAAGGTTAGTGCGATTGCAAAACCAATACCTGCACCACCGCTGACGCCGACAACTTCCGGGCTTGCCAATGGGTTGCCGGTGAGGCGCTGGAGAACGGCACCTGCCATTGCCAGCAGGCTTCCCGCCGCTGCCGCTGCCAGAAGACGCGGCCAGCGCAGAGGCAGAAGTTCGGCAAAATCTTTTCCCGTTAGCAACGACCAGCCATCGGGCGTCCGCACCAGCGAGAGCGCCAGGAAAGCAGCAATTGCGAGCAATGCCAGCAACAGCAAGGCTTTGGTGGCCGAGGCGCGCGCGAATATGGCCGGGCTGCCTCCAGCCGATCCGGAAGAGCGGACACGTGGAATGAGCCACAAAAGGAGCGGTCCTCCGATCAGAGCCGTCACCGCACCGGTCGGGAATGTTTCACCGAGACTGGAACCAAGCCATTGCACGCCGCCGTCGCAAAGCCAGAGCAGAATTGCGCCAGCGAGTGGCGCAGCAACCAGCACCGTACCGGGCTTGCGAACGCCAAGCCCCCGTACGATTGCCGGTGCGGCAAGGCCGATGAAACTGACAAGCCCGACATTCGCGGCAACCCCTGCAGTCAACACAACAGCAACCACCACGACTGCCACGCGCAGCCATGCCAGCGGCACGCCGAGCGCCCGCGCACTGCTATCGCCAAGCCCCACAAGTGCCAGCGGGCGGCTCAACATGATTGCGGCAACCAGACCTATGACGAACTGAACCGCCAGTACTTTAGCGGCAGACCAGTCCTGCTGACTGAGCGAACCGCCATTCCATGTCACCAGCGACATAAGATATTCGCCTTGGGAGAGCGTCATGGCGGCGGAAATCGCGCTGCACGTCACACCGACAAGCAGACCCGAAATCACCATCGTCACCGGTTCAAGGCGGCTTCGCCATCCGAGCAGAAAGACGATGACGGTCGCAAGCCCGGCTCCTGCCAGCGCGACGGCCCAGCGAAACTCATCAAGGAGAGCCGGGAAAAACAATGTGGCCGTGACGATGGCAAGCTGCGCGCCGGACGAAACGCCGAGCGTCGATGGATCGGCAATCGGATTGCTTAAAAGCCTTTGCAGCAGCGCACCGGCAAGCCCCAATGCGGCACCGGCAAAGATGGCGACCGCTGCGCGCGGCAGCACCGCGTAGGCCAGAATGACCTGTTGGGTATTCATTTTATCCGGATTGAACGGAACGGCAGGCCATTGCGCGAATGGCAGAAACGCGTTCGCATTCCACAGACACAGCGCCAGCGCGGCCACGATGCCAACCACAGCCGCTACGCTAAAATTCCTTTGCGTCACCGGCTGCCCTCCGGTTGTTCCAGCAGGGCATGTTTTAAAAGGCGCGCGAATCGCAATCCCGCAGTGATGCCGCCATAAGGATTGACATTACCCAGCATATGAACGCGTCCCTCGCGGACCGGCTGCAGCGAGCGCCAGATCAAGCTGTTACGCAGGCTGTTGCGCGCTTCGACTGGAATATCGGAAATGATAACGATCCGCGCTTCCGGCTTTTCTGCAAGAGATTCCAGCGGCACGGGAGCCGCGAACGTAAAGCGCGAACGGTCCTTCCACGCATTGGGAAGTCCCAACCTAGACAGAATATCACCGAACATGCTGTCATCGCCGAAAGCGCGAAAATGGCGCGCATCGCCGATATTGACGAGATATGTCGGGCGGTCCACGAAAGGCTTCAGCGTCCCTGCGGTTTGCGCAAGAAAAGCTTCCTGCTCGCTTAGAACAGCCTCTGCCTTTGCCTCGAGTCCCAGCCTGCTTCCCAGTTTCGCTACCGCCGCAAGGGCCTTCTGATAGGGTGGTTCTCCCTGCACATAAAACGGCAGAGACAGAACCGGCCCGATCGCTTTCAGCGCCGGTTCATGCCGGGTGTAGAATGGAGAACTCAGGATCAGATCAGGTTTCAAGAGATAAAGAAGTTCGAAATTCGGCGACCCCCGAAGGCCAAGATCGGTAACCAATGCGGGGATATCCGGCTCGACTGCATCCTTGCGAAACTGAATCAGTTCCGTCGCAGCAATCGGCGTAACGCCAAGTGCTATCACCGTTTCGAGCATTGCCCAATCGATGGCTGCGATGCGCAGCGCCGAACTGGCGCGTGCGCCCTGCGGCAAAGCCAAAGCCGCCAGAAGGCCCAGAGCTTTCCGGCGGCTGATATTAAGGGACGAGAAACCCGCCCCGTGTTGCGGGTTTTCTACCATGAAAAGGTCAGCGTACTCATATAGGTTCTGCCGTCACCATAGTTACATCCAAAGGAACTGCAACTTGCGACATACTTCTTGTCCGCAATATTCTTGACACTGAGTATCCCCTTTATGCCATCCTTCTGATAGTGGACAGCTGCGTCTACCAGTGTCACCCCGTCGAGGTCGTAGGTATTTCCCGTATCGCCGTAGCGTTGGCCCAGATAGCGTACTCCACCGCCGAGGCCGAAACCGTGGAGAGCCGAGCCCTCCTGAAAGGTATAATCCAGCCAAAGGCTTGCGGAATGTTCGGGCACATTGGGCGGGCGATTGCCGTCGTCTTTCCCGCTGACGATTTCGGCCTCCATATATGTGTAGGCGGCGCGCAGATCGAGCCCCTGGGCGAGGCTCGCTACACCTTCCAGTTCCAGCCCCTTTACCTGCACTTCGCCAATCTGTTCGGTCGTTGAGCCACCGCCCGGCAGCGCAACCGAAATCGGTACATTCTGCTGGCGGAGATCATAGACTGCAGCGGCGAAATAACCGTCCCAGCCATTCGGCTGATATTTGACGCCAGTCTCCAACTGCTTGCCCGTCGTCGGCTGCAGAACCCCTGCCGTCGCGGAAACTGCCACCGGTTCGAAGGAGGTTGAATAGCTTACATAAGGCGCAATGCCGTTATCGAAGACATAGCCTATGCCGGCCCGTCCGGTCAGCTCTTCGTCATCCTGATCAAGCGAGCGGGCAACCGGCGTTGCAGGCACATAGTTGGTCGAGGTGCCGCGCGTCGTCGCCCAATCCTGACGCAAGCCGAAGGTCGCACGCCAGTTGTCATAGGTCAGTTCATCCTGCGCATAGATACCGAGCTGCGTCATGCGGGAAACCACATGGGTGTTCACCGAGTTGCGCAGCAGCTTTATCGGCCCACCATAGACCGGATTGAAGGCATCGAGAGGCGTAGCGCTCCAGAACTGTGTCTTGGCGCTGTTGTCGAAATAGCGATAGTCGACACCGAAGAGGACCTTATGTTCGACAGGTCCCGTGTCGAACTCCGCGACCAGATTGTTGTCGATATTGAATGTGTTGAGCAGTTCGTCCTGAAAGGTCGCCGTTCGGTTGATGGTCCGCCCGTCGGCTGCAAGCCCTGCCGTTGCATAGCCAAGCGCCGTATAATCCCAGTTCTGATTGGAGTAACGGGCGTTCTGGCGAAACGTCCAGGTTTCGTTGATGCGGTGCTCCAGCTCATAACCGAGATTGACAACATTGCGATCGGAATCGTCGAAGCTCGGGTCACCGACGTAGAAATCGCGGGGGAGACTGTAATTTGTGGCATTCAGTGTCAGACTTGGCGGCAGGCCTGAGGGCGAGCTGGGATTGTCATGCTGGAAGCTGGTCAGAATTGTCAGTTTGGTGTCTTCGTCGGGCTTCCAGGTGAAGGCCGGGGCAATGAAGTACCGATCATTGTCGAGATAATCGGTTTGGGTTCCAGCTTTGCGCACCAGACCCGTCATGCGATAGGCAAGACTGTCATTGTCGAGAACCGGGCCACCCACATCGAAAAATGTGCCGTAAGTATTATAACTGCCAGCCTGAAAGCCGATTTCACCGAACTTCTCGAAAGTCGGGCGTTTGCTGATCATATTGATGAGCCCGCCGGGATTGCCCTGCCCGAACATGACCGAAGCAGGGCCGCGCACCACCTCGATACGCTCCAGCATATAGGGATCGACCGCCGAGGCGCCTGCAGTCCGCATCAGGCGCAACCCGTTCAAGAACTGCACCTGCCGGCCGTCGAAGCCGCGAACGAGAGGCGAGTCAAAACGAGGGTCGGAACCGTAGGGTTCAGAAACAACACCTGCAGAATAACCGAGCGCTTGCCCCAAAGTCTGGGCGCCCTGCGCACTGATCTGATCGGCTGTGACGACTGAAATCGATTGCGGCGTCTCAACCAGCGGAGTTCCGGTCTTGGTTGCACTGATGCTCGTCTTTGCGACATAGCCTTTTACGGGGGCCGTCGGGTCCTCACGGCTACCTTCAACGACGATGGGTGCAAGAACTGTAGGTGCGGCGGCCTCCTGTGCAAACGCTCCGGTCACAGCGGCAAAAGTGGTACTGGAAATGGCTGCAGCGGACAATAGACCGTGCAATCGGGCTAGGACGCTCACTGGGTTCCCCTCAAAACATAAACTGGACTCCATTAATCATCTTTTGTCGATCGATCCAATAAGTTGAGGGTGTCTTTTTCATAATCATAACTTATGATGCTTACTGCCGTCATAGTTTTGAATTATTCAAAAAAGCACGCAAATGCCGCCAGCTCCGAATAAAAACACTGCCGCCCGCTCCTTCGAGTTGCGCCACTTGCGCTATTTCTGCGCTCTGGTGGACGAGAAGAATTTCGAACGTGCTGCCGCGCGACTGGGCATCGCCCAACCCGGCCTCAGTCAGCAGATCATGGCGCTAGAGGCAATCGTCGGCTCGCCATTGATCGACAGGTCGCGGCGTTCGGTGCAACTGACCCAGTCCGGCGAGGTGCTTTATCGGGAAGCTCTCAATATCCTTGCACAGACCGATGCAGCCATGGTGGCAGTCAAGCGCGCCGGTCGGGGCGAAATCGGGCAGGTTTCCATCGGCTATGTAGCGTCAGCCGCCTATTCCGGTATTGTCTTCGAAGCCATTCGCAAATTCCGGTCGGAATATCCCGATATCGCAGTCAACCTCACTGAAATGGAATTGCGGATGCAGCTCTCGCGCATTTCAGACGGCTTGCTGGATATGGGTTTTATCCGCTGGCCCGCCTCGCTGCCGCCCGGCTTGACCAGCCTTGTCGTGAAACATGAGCCACTTGTTGCCGTGTTGAACGAAGCCCATACTCTGGCGAATTGCAGCACAATCCGGCTCGAAGCTTTGAAGGAAGAAACCTTTCTCACACCACGTCAACCCGCCGACATCGGCTTTCACAGGACGACACTCGAAGCCTGCCGATGTGCCGGTTTCGAGCCTGATATCAACGCCCAGGCATTAGACTTCACCGAAATAGCAAGCCGTGTGGCAATCGAGCTCGGCGTTGCACTGGTGCCCAAATCGATGAGTGCTGTCGGCCTTCCCGGCATACGCTATGTCGATATAAGTGGTATTGCCGTAACCTCGGACGTGGCCCTCGCCTTCCGTAAAAGCGAGCCCTCACAAGCCGCAAAGAGTTTCATAGCCCTATGCCGTCGCGCTCGATAAAGATCAAGATTATGCGGCCGGCAACAGGCTTATCAGATTATCGATCAGCGGCGAGCGGTTGTTCTTCATCGAAACCAGCCCCAACCGCGCCAGAAGAGGTTCGCCTTCGATAGGACGGTAAGTCACTCCGGCCAGCTTGATCTGCGCAATGGCGGTTGGGACAATCGAGACGCCCAGATCGGCTGCGACCAGATTGACCACAGACGGCATCTGCGGCGCTTCCTGCGCTACGATCATTTCAAAGCCCGCATTCCGGCAAGCCTCAACCACATCGTCGTAAAGGCTAAGCCCCACAATGCGCGGGAAAAGCACGAATGCCTCCTTTGCCAGAGCTGAAATCGGCAGCTTGGGATGAACGGCAAGCGGATGATGGCTCGGCAGGGCGATCAGCATCGGCTCATCAGCCAACCGCTTCATGCGTACATCCTTGGGATTTTCCAATCCGGGCCGGATGAAGGCAGCGTCCACTTCTCCCCTGACCAACTTTTCCATCAGCAAATGACTGTTCATCTCCGTCAGGGTCAGCCGGACATCGGGCCATCTGGCCCGAAACTTGCGGATCGTACCGCTAACAGTCGGGTTGAACGCGGACGATGCAGTGAAACCCAGCGCGAGCCTGCCGGTTTCTCCACGCGCCGCGCCCTGGGCTGCGAGCTTCGCCTTCTCGGCGGCGGCAAGGGAAGCCTTCGCTTCACCAAGAAAAGCCGTGCCTGCTGCCGTCAGTTCGGCTCCATGCGGCACGCGATGAAACAACGCCACACCGATCTCGTTTTCGAGGTCACGTATCTGCTGGCTGAGCGGCGGCTGACCGATACCGAGCTTCGCAGCCGCGCGGGTAAAATTGCCCTCTTCGGCCACGGCCAGAAAATAACGCAGATGACGTAGTTCCATCGCCATATCCAAAAGCTATTGCAATTGCCACTTCCATATATTGGACAAATGAAGCGTATTTGACTAGATCAAAAGCGGGAGGATTTGAAAAGGCAAAGTCATGTCACGCCTCGCAGAACGCAGCCTCGACAGCGTCAGAACACCGGAAAGCCAGCTCAAGCTCGTTTCAGCTCCCACGGCAACCGAACAGCAACACTATCTCGTCAAGGGCACACCGGCATTTCGCAATGCAAGCATTGCGCTGTTCCTGTCCGGCTTCGCGACCTTCTCGCTGCTTTACTGCGTCCAGCCACTGATGCCGCTTTTTGCGCATGATTTTAACATCACGCCCGCGGTAAGTTCCCTGTCACTTTCCGTCTCGACGGGTTTTCTCGCCTTTGCAATTTTCTGTGCCGCCGCTGTATCGGAGCGTTTCGGGCGCAGGACCTTGATGTTCGTTTCGCTTCTCGGCTCAGCACTTTGCACGATAGCCAGTGCATTGGTGCCGGACTGGCATATGCTGCTCATCATCCGCGCCCTGCAGGGACTGCTGCTTGGCGGCGTGCCAGCGGTCGCCATGACCTATCTGGCTGAAGAAATCGACCCGCGCGGCCTTGGCGCTTCAATGGGGCTTTATATTGCTGGCAACGCGTTCGGAGGCATGGCGGGCCGTGTCATTGCCGGAACGCTCGCAGAGTATTTCTCCTGGCGCGTCGGGCTGGCGGGCATGGGACTGCTTGGACTTGCCGCATCCATCGGTTTCCTCTTTCTGCTGCCCGCCTCGCAGAACTTCGTCCCGCGCCCGGGCTTCAATGCACGGTTTCACCTCGGCGCATGGATCGGCCACATCCGCAACCCGGCCTTGCCGCTGCTCTTTGCCATTGGCTTTCTCGTGATGGGTTCCTTCGTCACCATCTACAACTATATCGGTTTCCGTCTTGTCGCAGCGCCTTACAGCCTCAGCCAGACAGCGCTCGGCGCCATTTTCACGGTTTATCTGTTCGGTATCGCCGCTTCATGGCTTGCTGGCAGGATGGGCGACAGGCTCGGCTATTTCACCGTTCTTCCCATCGGCCTTGCGATACAGGCGGCGGGCTGTCTTCTGACCCTGTTTGCGCCGTTGCCTGTCATCGTCCTGGGTATCATCCTCGTGACTGTCGGCTTCTTCGTCAGCCATTCGGTCGCCAGCGCTCTGGTCGGACGACTGGCACTCCACACAAAGGGACATGCATCGTCACTCTATCTGCTCGCCTATTATCTCGGTTCCAGCGTAGCCGGTGCAGCGGGCGGCTATTTCTGGGTTGCGGATGGATGGTCTGCGGTTGCCGAGTTCACCTTTGTCATGCTTGCCGTTGCGTTCGCGGCGGCATTGGGTGCAGCCCAACTGTCGAGGCGGAACTAAGATTGGAAAAAAGATAAAATTGTATGGAACCATATCGATTCCAGCGCGTTCATGCGGCTCGGAAGGAGAATGAATGCATGCAAATTATCGATGCTCTGGTCAAAAGATGCGGCGAGGAAAATTCCTATCAGGTAGAATTCATCGGTGAAGATGGCGAAACTGTTTGCGTATCCTTCCGCCACGATTCCGAAGAAGAGTTGAGCCACCATGACGCCATTGCGAGCGCGCTTGCCAAGATGGCGCCGCTCACGGCTTATGGCGCGGCTTTTATCAGTATCCTGTCAGCCAACAAATTGAACACAGCCGCCACGGCGGCCTGACGATTTCCGATTGAAAAGCCCTGCGGTCCGGCCGGATTGCGGGGTTTCTTGTGTTTATTTATCTGACCTTTGTGAAGCGCTTTAGGATTGATATCCCTTCCAAAATTGCCTAGCTGCTTGACAGGAGCGAGGCAAGTGACGGAGGCTTGGACATGAGCGAATTGGCCAACTGGCTATCGGACACGCATCCGATCACACGAAAGAATGCGGCGGAAGTCGTGTTCGACGATATTCGCTCGGCCATCACATCCGGTCGCCTTGCCATAGGCACCCGCCTGCCCTCCGAAGCCCAACTCGCTGGCCGGTTCGGCGTCAGTCGCCCAATCGTCCGTGAGGCGCTGCGATCACTACAGACGCTAGGGCTAACCCAGACCCGGACAGGTAGTGGCACTTATGTCCTGAATACTTCCCCCGTGAGCGAACTGAGTTATGGCGGCTATTCGGCGCGTGATCTGATCGAGGCGCGCCCGTTCATCGAAGTACCGGCGGCGGGTTGGGCAGCACTGCGCCGCAGCGTCGGGCAACTCGCCCACCTGCTTGAGCTTTGCGACAAGATGGACCGCCAGACGGACCCGCAGAAATGGGAATTGCTCGATTCCGAATTTCATTGCGCTATTGCTGAGGCTTCCGGCAACACAGTCTTCTCCAAGATCGTCGCCGATGCCCGCGAAGCACTGATCCAGCAATCCGAACTCGTCAATCTGATGTCTGGTCGCCGTGAAGCGTCAAATGTCGAGCATCGCCGTATTGTCGAGGCCATTGAGGCTGGATCGGAAGCCGAAGCCCGTGCAGCGATGGAAGCCCATCTGAGCAAGGTCAAGACAGCCGTGACGACGATCATCGGCAAGGATGAAGTCTGACGCCACAAGGCGGTGGCTTTGCACAGGATTCGCGCAGATTATTCGAGCCAATCCGGCTTGGCGCAGCATTTTCCTGCCGAATAAGCACAAGCCGGTAACACTCTCTTCCTGCTGATTTTTTCCCTACCAGCCTTTTCTGAAATTGGGTGCCGAGCTTCTCATTTGAAGCTGAATACTTGACGTGCGTTCTGCGATATGCGTTAAAACCGCCTCCAAAATCTGTCATGCAGCTTTACAGAATACCCATCAAATGGGGATGAATTCCATCGCCTCATTGAATGACCGGCGGCGTGCCCTAATTGGCCTTTCACGCCGAACGGTCGCCCGTCGAAACCGCGCTCTCAGGGAGGAGCAATGCCAATCGAAACAATGAAAGCCACCCCGGCCGAACGCGAAGTGTTCATTGAAGAGGACCGCGGTTATCACAAAGCCTTGAAACCGCGGCAGATTCAGATGATCGCGATTGGCGGCGCAATCGGAACCGGGCTCTTTCTCGGCGCGGGCGGACGCCTGGCGCTGGCAGGTCCCGCCCTGGTCTTCGTCTATGCCTTGTGCGGCTTCTTTGCGTTTCTGGTTCTGCGCGCCTTGGGCGAGCTCATCATGCATCGTCCCAGCTCCGGTTCCTTCGTCTCCTATGCCCGCGAGTTCTACGGCGAAAAGCTGGCTTTCGCGGCAGGCTGGATGTACTGGCTCAACTGGGCCATGACATCAGTTGCAGACGTGACGGCAGTTGCGCTCTACATGAATTTCTTCAAGCATTATGTGCCCTGGCTGCAGGGCATCGACCAATGGGTATTCGCCCTGACGGCGCTTGTCATCGTGCTTGCGATGAACCTCATGTCGGTGAAAGTGTTCGGCGAACTGGAATTCTGGTTCAGCCTCGTCAAGGTCATCGCGCTCGTAACGTTTCTTGTCGTCGGCATTTACTTTGTCGTTTCCGGCACGCCGATTGACGGTCATCCGGCGGGTTTCAGCATCATTACCGATAGCGGAGGTCTGTTCCCCAACGGCATATTGCCTGCCTTCATCATCATACAGGGCGTGGTTTTCGCCTATGCATCCATCGAGTTGCTGGGCACCACGGCTGGAGAAACCGAAGACCCGCGCAAGGTAATGCCCCGCGCAATCCGCACCGTGGTCTTCCGACTGCTTGTCTTTTATGTGGGTTCGGTCCTGCTGCTTTCGCTGCTTCTTCCCTACACCGCCTATTCCGCTGGCGAGAGCCCGTTCGTGACCTTCTTCGGCAAGATCGGCGTCGAGGGTGCGGATATCATCATGAACCTCGTCGTCCTGACAGCAGTGCTGTCGTCGCTGAATGCCGGGCTTTATTCCACGGGACGCATCCTGCATTCCATGGCAATATCCGGTTCTGCACCTGCTTCGCTGGCCAAGATGAACAAGAACGGCGTTCCCTATATGGGCATTGCGGTTACCGCCGTCGTCACCGTGATTGGTGTCATTCTCAATGCCGTCGTGCCTGCGGCTGCGTTCGAAATCGCGCTTAATCTCTCCGCTCTCGGCATCATCACCGCGTGGGGCGTCATTGTCCTCTGCCAGTTGAAACTGTGGCATCTTGCGCGTCGCGGCGAAATCGTGCGCCCGGATTTTCGCATGTTCGGCGCGCCCTATACCGGCATCCTCACACTCGCATTCCTGCTCGGCGTACTCGTTTTGATGGCGCTCGACTATCCGGTGGGCACCTGGACGATTGCTTCGCTGGCGATTATCGGCCCGGCCCTCATCCTCGGCTGGTATCTGATGCGTGAACGCATCCATCGACTCGCTGCTGAACGTGCTGTAGACGCCAGCATTCTTGGTAAGTGAGAGGATTCGGAAATATGACGCTTGCAAAGCCTTCCATAATGGTGATCGCCACTGGCGGCACCATCGCCAGCAAGCGCGGGGAAGACGGCGCGAGCACACCGGTCCTGACCGGTAAGGATTTGCTGGAATTCGTACCGGGCCTTGAAGCGGAGCTTCGTCCTGTCGATCTCATGGCGAAGGACTCTGCTAGCCTTACCCTTTCCGACATGCAGCGCATCAGTGATGCTGTGGGTTCGGGCCTGCAGGATGATGACGTCGATGGCGTCATCGTCCTGCACGGAACGGATGCCATGGAAGAAACGGCGCTGCTGGTACATCTGCAGCGTCGCATCAGCAAGCCGGTGATTTTCACCGGAGCGCAATTTACCGCCGATCATCCGCAGGCGGACGGGCCGGAAAATCTCGCTGCCGCCATTCAGCTTGCCTGCAATCCGGCCAGTGCCAACAAAGGTGTCCTTATTGCCTTCGGCGGACGGATTGTTCCTGCTTGGGGGGCATACAAGTTCAGCAGCGACAGTACTGACGCCTTCCGCTCTGCACGCATGATCCAAATCCAAAGCCCTGTGCTTCCAGCCCCTGTCGGTGACCGCCGGATCGACACGATTGCCCTGTATCCGGGCTGCGACGCCCTCCACATCGAAGCGAGCATTGCAGCCGATGCCAGCGGCGTGGTTCTTGCGGCGCTGGGGTCCGGCAACACTACGCCCTGCGTTGTCGAAGCTGTCCGCGAATGTACACGCCGCAATATTCCTGCCGTCGTTTCAAGCCGCGTGCCAGAAGGCCTGTTGACACCCGGCTATGGTGGCGGCGGAGGCGGATATGATCTTGGCGAAGCCGGAGCCATTCACGCACATACGCTTCGCCCAGGTCAGGCTCGCATCCTGCTTGCCGCATTGATCGCCAGCGGCAGTTCCAAGGATGCGATGATCCACGCCTTCAGCGACGACTGGAAAGCAAGTTAACAGTTCGCGCGATATCTCACCGCTCACCGCATAACCAAGATCGTTATCCGTCCAGTAAAGGATTTCATCGCCATCACTTGACGGCGAAACGAAAACTCGTGTCACGATTTTCCGAATTACGGCCAACGATCAACGTCAAAAAATTGTGTTTCCTGTTTCCGGTAACCGTTGCAGCCATTGATTAGCAGATCCAGAGTATTATATATAGCTATACATATAATAGATGGCTATACAATGTCCCAATCAAAACACGATCTCGAAGCGGCTTTCACGATGGAGCTTTCCACGGCCGCACGCAAAATGCGCAATCTGTTTGATTCCCGCGTCCGTGAGCGCGGACTGACGCTGGCGCGCGCCCGTGTGCTTGTGCTTCTGACCCAGCAGCGCGACTGGAACCAGCGCGAGCTGGCGGATGCTCTTGAAATCGAGCATCCCTCGGTAGTGCGTCTTCTGGATGGCCTTGAGAAGCAGGGATTGATCTATCGCAGCGCGGTTGAAAGCGACCGCCGTGCGAAACGCATTGAACTGACGGATGAAGCACAGGCGCAAGTACGCGAGCTGCAAGAAATCACCCACCGCATGCGATCCGAACTGCTGCAGCGCGTAGACAGACAGTCGCTGGAAACGGCGCTATCGGTGCTTCAGGAAGTCAGCCAGACAGTAGAAGCGACCCTCGCGGGCAAAGACCGCTAAAACCATGTCGGAAGAAGGCAAAGATCGGCAGGGACAAGAGGCTGCGCCGACGCAGGCTGCAACGCCTTCGGTTCCGCATATGCCGGTTTACATGTCGGCCATCTATATCACCGCGTCTGTCCTCATGTGGTCGACACGCGGCCTCAGCATGTATTTCATCTCGGCCAATACACAGCAGATACAGGGATCACTCGGCGCGACGCTGACGGAAACCTCCTGGCTGGTAGCGGCCTATATGGCGCCTTACGCCAGCCTGACGATCCTTCTCGTCAAGATCCGCACGCAGTTCGGCCTGCGCCGGTTTGCGGAAATTGCGATCGCGGTCTTCCTGATTTCCTCGTTGCTGCATCTACTTGTCTACGACATCTGGTCGGCAATCCCGATCCGCTTCATTGCGGGCGCTGCCGCAGCACCGGTCTCGACCATCGGCTTTCTTTACATGCTGGAAGCCTTTCCGCCCGCCAAGAAAATGACGTGGGGGCTCAGCCTTGCGCTGACCTGTTCGGCGGCAGCAGGCCCACTAGCACGTGTCATTTCGCCATTGCTGTTCGATATCGGCCAATGGCAGCAACTCTATATGGTCGAGATCGGCCTGTCGCTTGCAGCCTTCGCCGTCGTCTATGTCTTGCCGTTAACGCAGGCGCCGCGCGCGAAAGTGCTGCACTGGCTGGATTTCGTCGCTTACGGCCTGATCGCCATCGGCTTTGGGCTTCTCGCGGTGGTTCTGGTTCAGGGAAAGAATTACTGGTGGTTCGAAGCCCCGTGGATCGGCGTATGCCTTGCGATCTCAATCGCAGTCCTCGCTTGCGCTGCCGCCATCGAACTCAACCGCGAACAACCGCTGATGAACCTGCACTGGCTGTTCTCGCCGGAAATTCTGCGCTTCACGCTGATACTCTTCGTCTTCCGCATCGTGCTTGCCGAACAGACGACCGGCGCGGTCGGCCTCTTCCAGGCATTCGGTCTGCAGGACGGCCAGAGCCGTGGCCTCTATCTGGTCATCCTCGCCGCGTCGCTGGCGGGCGGCATTGCCTGCGGCATGTGGATGAAGCTGGAACGCGTATCGATCATTTTCGGGCTGGCGCTCGTCTTCATCGCGATCGGGGCCTTTCTGGACAGCCATGCGACAAACCTGACCCGTCCGCATAATGCCTATCTCAGTCAGGGACTGATTGCTTTCGGCGGCGCTCTGTTCCTGCCCCCGGCCATGCTTGCAGGCATTACCAAGGCGCTGAAACAAGGGCCGACCTACATGACGAGTTTCATCGTCATCTTCCTGTTCACACAGAACATTGGTGGCCTTATCGGCTCTGCCGTGTTCAGCACCTTCATCGCGATCCGCGAGAAATACCATTCCGCCTATCTGGTGGAACAACTGGTCATGTCCAATCCCGTGGTCGCCCAGCGCGTTCAGGCACTATCCGGCACCTACGCAAAGGTTCTGGCTGACCAGGGACTGACGAAGGCAGAAGGGCTGGCGCTTCTTGGACAACAGGTCACCAAGGAAGCGACAGTGCTGTCCTATAACGATGCTTTTCTCGCGATCTCCGTCATTGCGGTGCTCTCACTCGCCTGCCTGATCGCCTATCGCCTCTATGAAAACATGCACGCCCGCCGCCAAAGTGCTGCGATGGCTGGTTAAATCGACGAGTATTTGAAAATGTCAGTTGGAAAACAGTATATTCGTGGCGGTCTTGCCCTCATCATCGGCCTGGCAGGCGTTCTGATGGTGCTCTGGGCGTGGCAGTTGCCGCCTTTCAAGCACAGCGTCGAGACCACCGATAACGCTTATGTCCGCGGACAGGTAACGGTTATCAGCCCGCAAGTCGCTGGCTATGTCACCAAGGTCAATGTCAACGACTATCAAACCGTGAAACAGGGCGACCTCCTGTTCGAGATCGACAGCCGCAGCTATCAGCAGAAGCTGGATCAGGCGCTTGCCGCACTCAACAGCAAGAAGGCAGCGCTTGCCAACTCAGAACAGAGCCAGCGTTCAGCCGAAGCAACGATCCAGTCGCGGCAGGCGCAGATTTCCGGCGCCAAGGCAGCACTTGAGGTAGCTGAGGCCAATGCGAAGCGCGTCGAAGCCTTGCTGCCGCGCGGCGTGACGACGCAAAGCTCTGCCGATACAGCACACGGCACCCTGCTTCAGGCACAAGCTTCTGTTGACGAAGCCCAAGCCGCACTGGCCGTTGCCCAACAGGACCTGCAATCCATCATCGTCAATCGTGACAGCCTCAATGCCGATATCGCCAATGCGGAAGCGACCGTTGAACTGGCGCGGATCGACCTGCAGAACACCCGCATCATCGCCCCGCGCGACGGTACGCTCGGCGAAGTGGGCGTCCGGCTCGGTCAATATGTGACGGCGGGAACGCAGCTCGTGTCCGTCGTCCCGAAGACCAAATGGGTGATGGCGAATTTCAAGGAAACACAGCTCTACGGCATGAAGGTCGGCCAACCAGTCACTTTCACCGTCGATGCGCTGCGTCATGCAGAGTTGACGGGGCATATCGAAGCCTTCGCACCCGCTGCCGGTTCTGAATTCAGCGTCATCAAGTCGGACAATGCGACCGGCAATTTCACCAAGATCACGCAACGCCTTTCCGTTCGGATCGCCATCGATGAAGATCAACCGGACGCCGCGCATCTGGCACCCGGCATGTCGGTGGTCGTCCGTGTCGACACCAATGCGGAACCGATTAAAAATTAGAAAAGCCGCAGCTTACGGGCATGGAAAGCTTCGGCATAAGTTTCGGGCGCGCGGCATTCCATGCCGCGTAGCCGGGCAAGACCGCGAAAGGTTTCCGGATCGAACCAATCCTTCGAGCGCTGTGTGCCGAAGTGCTTCATCAACAGTTCGATCTTGCGATCCATCATCACAGCCGGTAGCGCCGAATAGGCGTTCGGCTGGCCCAGATCGCCATCCCATTTCGGAATTTCATATTCAAGGATCACCTGATCCCGAAACAGGTTCCATGTCAGCTCGTTGATCGTACGGTGATCCTGATGAGCATCGCCATGGCGATGAGTGAAAACCATATCCGGTAGCCCTCTTCCGCGCTGTTCAATCAGCCATTGCTTGATTTCGCGGCTTTGCGCCGGGAAATAGCTATCCTCGAAAGAGGCCAGATGGATGTTGAAACTGTCTATCCCGCGCAGAAAATCGCGTGCGGAAGCCTCTGCCTCCGCGCGCCTTGTCTCGTTCCCCGACAGAACACACCATTCGACATGCAGCGGCGTTCCGCTCTCGATCAGGCTCAGAAGCGTGCCGCCGCAACCGATCTCGATATCGTCGGAATGCGCGCCCAGACAAAGCAGCTGAAGCGGACGGCTGTTATTTGCCAGTGAGCGCAGATCGATCATAGCGCTATCGCGACATTGGTGGCCCGACGTGCGGCTTCTTCCGCCTTGTGCCTCTTCCAGGGCATGTCACCCTTCTCCACCATATCTTCAAGCGTCTGCCAGTCACGCAGCGTATCCATGGAGCGCCAGAAGCCCTCATACTTATAGGCCATCAACTGGTTTTCAGCGATGAGACGACCGAAGGGCTCGAGCACCAGTTCCTCCCCTTCGCGCATATAGTCGAAGATTTCCTTGCGGAAGAGGAAATAGCCACCATTGATCCAGATATCGGAGGTGTTCGAGGTTCGGAAAGCCCGCACGTCGCCGCCTTCGGCAATATCTGCAAGGTGATAGGTCAGCGGCGGACGGACGGCGAGAAAGCAGGCAATCTTACCGCTGGCTCGGAAACGTTCCGTCATGTCGTCGAGATCGACATCGCTGAGACCGTCACTGTAATTGGCGAGGAACATATCTTCATTTGCTACATGCGATCGGGCGCTCCAGAGCCTTTCACCGATATTGCGCCAGATACCCGTATCGAGCAGCGTAACGCTCCAGTCGCGATCCACTTCCTCGAGCAGTTGCACATTGCGCCCGCCATCCGAAACCACACAGTCCGCGAAGGTTTGCGGACGGATCGTCAGGAAGAAATCCTTCACGACATTGGCCTTATAGCCCAGACACAAAACAAACTCGTTGTGCCCATAGTCGCTGTAATATTCCATGACATGATGCAGGATCGGCTGATGACCGAGCGGGATCATCGGTTTCGGGACATTCTCCGAATACTCGCGGATTCTGGTTCCAAGACCGCCGCAGAACAAAACGACTTTCATGACTTACCGCTCCTCTGTGAGTAATGCCGGGTCAATCAAGGTGACGTGCGGGATGGGAATGATGAACTTCGCACCCCATTCGACCACATGCTGCATCTGCCGGATGATCTCGTCCTTGAAATTCCACGGCAGAATGAGGATGTAATCGGGCCGGTATTTGTCGATTGCCGACACATCGTAGATCGGAATGTGCATGCCCGGCGTGAAACGCCCGTGCTTGTAGGGATTGCGGTCAACCGTGAAGTCCAGGAAATCCGTGCCGATGCCGCAATAATTCAGAAGCGTGTTGCCCTTGCCCGGCGCGCCGTAACCGCAGATGCGTTTTCCAGCATTCTTGGCTGCGATCAGGAAGGACAGGAGATCGCGCTTGGTGCGCCGCGTCTTTTCGGCAAACTGCTCATAGGTCGAAATCTCGTTGAGGCCGAAACTCTCTTCGCGCTTCAGAAGAGCTGCAACACGCGGCCCCGCCTTCCGCTTGCTGCTGTTATGCGCAAGATACACCCGGAGGGACCCGCCATGGGTTGGCAGTTCCTCCACGTCGATAATCTTGAGGTGATGGCGATGCGCCATATACCGGATCGTCAGCAACGAGAAATACGAGAAATGCTCGTGATAGATCGTGTCGAACTGGTTCTGCTCGATCAGATTGGCGAGATGCGGAAACTCCAGCGTAATCACGCCCTCCGGCTTCAACAGCAGTTGCAGGCCGCGCACAAAGTCATTGAGATCAGGGACTTGCGCCAGAACGTTGTTGCCGATCAGGAGGTCGGCCTTGCGTCCCGCGCCCACCAGTTCGGCGGCGAGCGTCGAACCAAAGAAATCCACGCGCGTCGGCACGCCCTTGGCAATTGCGGTCTCAGCCACATTGGCAGCCGGTTCGATACCGAGGATCGGGATGCCCTTCGGCAGAAAATGCTGCAACAGATAGCCATCATTGCTGGCAATCTCGACCACGAAGCTATTCTCGTTCAATCCCAGCCGCTCGGTGATCTCGTCGCAATAGGTCTTTGCGTGGCTGACCCAGCTCGTGGCGAAGGACGAAAAATAGGCATATTCAGTGAAAATTTCTGCAGGCGAGAAATACTCCTTCAGCTGCACCAGATAACAATGGTCGCAGACGAGCGCATAGAGCGGGTAATAGGGCTCCATACGGTCAAGGCGATCCGCCGTGATGAAGCTCTCGCAAGGCGGTGACATCCCAAGATCGACGAAAGTATGTTTGAGTAATTTACCGCACAGGCGACAGCCGGTCTGCTCTTGCGCCATGCTCGTGCTCCGCGAAATATCCGGCGTCTGGATGGTCATACGTCATTCCTCGCCTCGTCGAACCTTTTGGCTGGTCCGTTATGGGTTGATAGAGTTGAACTCCGATCCGCGTCGGATAACCAAAATTACTAAGCGGCCTAAAAATTTCCGAGACTGTCATCAGGAGCGAGCCGTACATACGATCGGGCGCAACATTCACCGGACGGACTATGCGGTGTAGATACCCAATCTTCGCCCAATGGCGGCAGGGGCGTAGTCGCCTACCTCATTCGGACAGTTTGGCCTCATCCGGAAGGCTATTCGGATGCATCGAAGAAGGTTCTATCGCCCGGCAATCCAGCTGTCAGAATGCAAATGGCTGCAATCCGGGGCAAATCATGCGTTTCACTTCGCTCAATATCGACGGTGCCTGGTCTATCGAGCCGGAAAGACTTGAAGACGAACGCGGCTGGTTCGCGCGGGTCTATTGCGAAGCTGCATTCGCCGAGCGGCAGATGGAAACGCATTTCCCGCAGCACAGCCTGTCTTTCTCGCGCGAAGAAGGAACACTGCGCGGCCTCCATTATCAAAACGAACCGCATTCTGAGACCAAGCTCGTCACCTGCCTGCAGGGCGTCATATGGGATGTTCTGGTCGATCTGCGCCCGCATTCGCCAACCTATCGGCGCTGGACCGGCGTGGAGCTGTCTGCCGAAAACGGCGTGCTGCTTTATATCCCCGAAGGATGCGCGCACGGTTTTCAGACCCTGACGCCCGATGTGCTCGTGCGTTACATGATCTCGAAGCCCTATGCACCTGACTATGCGACAGGTTTACGCTATGATGACCCGTCGCTCGGCATACCATGGCCAAACAGGCCGAGTGTCATTTCCGACAAGGATTTGGCCTGGCCGCTGCTTTAACGTTCCACCAGTAAGCCTGCCTCGCGGAGCCGGGCAGCCGCGTCGGCGAGGGTTACAAATGGCAGTTTCGCACGCTCTGCCATATCAAGAATGGAATGCTCGCCATCTGCCAGATTGAGCACCCATAACAACGCCATTGCGTTCTGTGCAGAGCGGCTATCCCCACCCATGTTTCCATAGAGTCCACGTCTTCCAAGCTGCGGCTCTCCCTTGGGTGAGGTATTCAGCGGACGCCAGTTTCGTTCAGCAATTTCAATAGCCTGCAAGACCATGTTGAACGACTGCTCAAGATACTCCGGTTTGATGAAATCGAGATTGTCGGCCGATGTGTGATATTCCGGAAAGGTGCCATAAAGGCTGCGCTGGAACATGCCGACCGGCAGATTGAATCCCGGCGAACAGAACTGGCGCTCGTCATAGCCGTAAGGCCAGAAATCATGCATCGTCGCATTGGTGCACTCACCGAGTACGAGGCCCATGATGCGATCAATCTCCGCGTCGCCGCGACGGCTGCGCTTGTAGTTCGGCCCGCCAGCATCGCCGACGCAGGACAAGACCAGCCCGTGGCGGACCAGCCCCAGTTGCGCCTCGTTATGCCTGAGCCACGCAAGAGCGCCGAAAGTCGCCGGGCCGAAAAGCAGTCGATAGGTCAGGCGCGTGCGCCGTGATTGCAGAACCTCACCAAGGCGGGTCAGCAGTGCCAGCCCCGAGCAGTTATCGTTGGCCAGCGACGGATGGCAGAGATGGGCCGACAGGATGAAGGTCTCGTCGGTGTCCCCCTCGTGAATGAACTCACCGAAGGTCAGAAAACCGTCGCGGCGCTCCGCATCGATCACGACGTCATAATCGTCCTCCTGCATGGACAGAAATTCGTTATGCGCCATACAGAACCCCCAGCCCTCCGCGTGATAACAGGTGCGGTAGGGAATGAGGTCCGGCTGGTCGGGCAGCGTATGAATATGCTCCCTCAGTGCACTGAGCGGCATTCTTTCCCGCACCGGCACGCTGAAATTCACCACATGCAGATTGTGCCGGGCAAAATCGACGACACGATTGCCGTTCATATCCGCAATATAGGCCTCACGAATAATCCACTCCTGCGGCGCTTTCCAATCGTAAAGCGGTGTACCGGTCGGAACCTGATGGACTGTCAGCGGCAGATGTTCCCCGATGATGGCAAGCGTTTCGCGCACGCCATCGCCGGCGAGACTGCGGCAGACTGGATAAAGCCGAGCAGCAAGGTCGTAAATGGCCATCCCGTTCGATACCGGCGGAATGGCTGTTTCAATGCCTTTGCGCCCTGCCCCCGTATCCATCACGCAGTTGCCCGAAGCTGTTGCGGTTCCTCGTCGGCACGCCGCAGATCGGCGTCCAGCACGCCTTCCGCAATCAGCTTGCGGATATGAGCGATACGCTGGAAGCGTGGTCCTTCAAACTCCTCAAGTGTCAGCGTAGAACGGCTATAAGCGGCAAGCAATTCACGCGCGCCGGCAACGGCATCCCATTCCGGTTTCGCTTCCGGCAGCACGCGCGCCAGCTTTTCAAAACTGACACGGTAGGAGCGCGTATCCGGCCCGGCATCGTCCGCATATTCGATACGGCAATCGGGAACATTGTCGGCGACGATGCCCGCTATATCTCGAATGCGGTAGTTGTGCTCCGTTGATCCGACATTGAAGGCCTCGTTCCAGACTTTTTCGCGCGGGGCTTCCATGGCGGCCATGAAGGCGCGGGAAATATCGCGAATATGCACGATGGGTCGCCATGGCGTGCCGTCGGACTTGAGATAAATCAGCCCTTTCGTCACTGCCCAAGCCACTAGATTGTTGAGCACGATATCGAAGCGCAGGAAGGGTGAAACACCGTAAGCCGTTGCTGGACGCAGATAGACCGGACAGAAGCTTGCATCCGCCAGTTCCCGGATTTCCTGTTCTGCCCGCACCTTGGACCGGCCATAGGCCGTCACCGGTTTCAGCTCGCCGGTCTCATCGATCAGATCGGCATCGCTGATACCGTAATTGCTGCAGGACGAAGCAAACAGAAAGCGCCCCACCCCTGCCAGCTTGGCGGCCTTGGCCATCGCGACGCTCGCCCGATGATTGATGTCGTAAGTCAGTTCCTCATTGAGATTGCCAAGCGGATCATTGGAGAGCGCAGCAAGATGAATGACCGCGTCGAACCCTTCCAGATCGCGTGGCGACACATCGCGCACGTCCTTTCGGATGGTCGGCACGCTCATGACGGCGCCGCCTTCTTCAAAACGGCAATGTTCGTAAAGACCGATGTCATAGCCGGACACCTCATGCCCCGCATTTGTGAGGACCGGCACCATGACCGACCCGATATAGCCCTGATTGCCCGTAACCAGTACTTTCATGTCCGACTCCTCAAGCTTTGATAAATGCATGTTAGCCAGAGAGGACAGGAGCGACGACTTGACCGAAGGCATGTCCGGTTAGGACAAGCGTTTATGAAAAGCGTGAAAGGGCGTATCGCCTACCTCTTTTGGATGTCCTGCAGGCGCCTGGCGTTGCCGATCAGCAGAAGCCAGTCAGTTCCGCCACCGGCATTTTGCGCCTGCTTGGGTGTGTAGGTCGCAACCGATCCCTCAAGCTTTGGTTGGCCCGCATCCGCGAACGTGCCGGAAACCGGGTCGTACCAGACAGCCTGCCAGCCTTGTTTGACAATAGCTTTCTGCACCGCAAAACCACCGGCATCGCCATAGATAACCGACAAGGTACCGTCGGGCAGTGATGCGGCATAGTTTCCCGCGCCTGCCGAAATGGCTCTACTGCTATCGGGTTGGAGTTGCGACCATGGCAGTTTGTCGAAGAGTTTCTTTAATACCGTCATTGACCGCGCGCCGGCACTGTCGAGGGCTTCCTGCCAGCTTCGATCAGCAGTGGAGATCCCCGGTCCCGTGAAATGCCAAATCGGGTTGTTACCAAAGAACTGCCCGGCAGCACCCGCCAACAGCGCGCCATAGGCATTACGGCGGATCATCCGCGTAGTCGTCCCCCGCTCGAACTCATAGCCCGCTTCCAGCAAAATGACAGGCATTTCAGCCGCTTTTCGCCGTTGAAAAACCGCTGCATGAACATCGTCATATGTATAAACCGTATCGAAACTCAACCAGGGCCGGTCGCCCCAGAGTTCAGCCGTATTGCTATTGCGACCCGAATGTACCGTCAGAAGAGCGCCGGGAACAATACTTGAGATTCCATCGGCCAGACTGGAAACCAGCCGTCGATCAGGATCATCAAAATCCCCGCCCAAGACCCAGACAACATTATGAAACTCCGCAAATCGCTGAGCTATCGTCTGGCCATAGACACGCATTTTCTTGGGACCAGCAGCCTGCGCCTTGGAGAACCAACCCTGGTTGCCGCCGTTCACCCCAAGGTAGGCGGGCGCGAGAAAAACGACTAAGCCGAGTTCTTCCGCCCTCCCGATCACCCAGGCGGCGTGATCGAAATATTTCGGATTGAGTTCACCGAAGGCATCGCTCTTGAACGGCTTCTCGCCATAGGCATTGGCGGGCGGGTGACTGGAGAAGTAGTGTTCGACCAGACTGACCAGAATGGCGTTGAAGCCGCGCTTCCGGCGATCTTGCAGATAGGTTTCGACATCTTCGCGCTTCAATTCCGCAATCAGCGACCATGCGGTATCACCCTGCAACAGAAGCGGCCTGCCCGTTGCATCCTCGAATACGCGCCGTTCCTCACCAACTGTGATTGGAAACAGATCGGCGGCATATGTCGGCTTCGTTGCCGACCACAGCAGGGTTGCGGCGATCAGGACCGCTGCGAAGTGCTTCATCGCATCGTCGGCGGATAAGTCGGCGCTTCATTGAAGCGGCGATAGACCACCTGCGAAGGGCGTCCCGTCAGATAGGAAGTCACACCATCGTTCAGTGCCCGGACATAGATGTCGAGCGCGCCGTCGATTGCATCCACCGTTCGCGCAATATCCGTGTCGCTATGGGTATAGCTTACGACCAGCGACGGCATCAGCACGCCACGCCGGATTGTCTCCTGAAGAAACAGGGTGCGAAATGCCTGAGATGGCTGCCCCTTCTCGTCGAGCGTTCCATATGCAAGGCAGCACGGACGCCCGAACAGGCGAAGGTGGTTCTGCAGGCCATGGCTGGCAATTGCCGCATTCACGCCCTCTGCCAGTTTGGAGCCTTGTTCGTGAAGCCTCTCGATCACCGGTTCGTCGCGATAAATCGTCATCGTGGCAATCGCAGCAGCCATGGCATGGGTCTCCGCGCCATGCGTGGTCGAAAGCAGAAAAACGCGCGGATGGTCGGTCTGGGTCAGACCGCCAAGCTGCATATATTCCGCCTTGCCTGCCAGCGCTGAAATCGCAAAGCCGTTGCCCAGCGCCTTGCCGAAACAGGAAAGATCAGGCTCGACATCATAGAGCTTCTGCGCCCCGCGCAAATGCCAGCGAAAGCCGGTAATCATCTCGTCCAGAATGAACAAGGCCCCGTTTTCGTGGGCGATACGCCTTGCTTCCTGCAGGAAGTTGTTTTGTGGCTCGTCGGCCTTTGCGGGTTCAAGGATAATGGCCGCGATACGTCCCGGATAATCCTCGAACAAGGCTTTCACGCTCGCAATGTCATTATAGCGGAACGTTGCCGTCAAAGCCGAGACCGACGCCGGAATGCCCGCATTCATCTTCGTTGTGCCGATAAACCAATCGTCGGTCGAAAAGAACGGATGATCGGCACAGCAGGCAATCATGTCGCGTCCCGTATAGGCGCGCGCAAGTCGTACCGCGCCCGAAGTCGCGTCCGAGCCGTCCTTGCAGAACTTCACCATTTCCGCTCCGTCGATCAGCTCCAGAAAGCTCTCCGCGCATTCGACTTCGATGGCGCTTGGACGCGTGAAATTGCAGCCATCCTGCAAGGCGTCACGCACGGCGCGCACGACGGGTGGATAGGCATGGCCCAGCCCAACCGCACGATTACCCATGCCGTATTCGATATATTCATGGCCGTCGACGTCGAAGACATGCGAGCCGGAGCCGCGCTGGATGAAGCCGGGTGCCAGAACGGGATACTGGTCGTCGCCCTTGGCATAGGTGTGACAGCCGCCCGGTATCAGCGCGTGCGCCTTGGTGGCAAGCAGTTGAGAATTGCGAAACTGCGATGTGAAAAGGTTCATGCCCTTCTCCTTTGTTATTCACGGTTCATGCTGTCGACCATCCGGTGTGCAAGCGCTCGCGCATCTGGCGCAGCCAGTTCTTCACCGGCTTCGGCAAACGGCTGCGCAGACTGGAATGAAGCGCGTTCGGCATCGACCATTGCGAAAGCGCCAGTGGCGGCGCGATAGCAGGGCGCTCCTCCGCGAGTTTCTCAAGGAGGCCTGCGTAAGCGCGCCCGGCAGTATCATTGTTGAAGACTGTTTCAACCTTCTGTTGGGCGGCATCCGCCAAACCCGCAAGCATTTCACGGTCGCGTGCAAGCTGCCCGATATGGCGTGCTGCCTGACGAAAATCGCCGACGGGAAACAAAAGCCCGTCCTTTCCATCGGTGACGATCATATCGGTCACACCGGCGATCTTCGACACGACCGCCGGACAGCCCTGGCTCATTGCTTCGATGAGCGTGAGTCCGAAACCTTCAAAGCGTGACGGCATGACCATGACGTCATGCTGGCTCACCAGCCAGGGAACATCGGAGGGCGCAACCCAGCCGTTGAAACTGACCTTGTCGCCAAAGGGCGCAAGACGGTGGCGCAGTTCTTTCAGATCGGGACCATCTCCGGCGACGGTCAGATGATAATCACAGTCGAGCTCACGCAGGATGTTCGGAAGCCAGAATATGCCCTTTGAGTTATCTTCCATGCGTCCCAGATAGAGCAGCCGCAGCGGACCGCGTCCATCGTGCCTCGGAACATTGCGCGAGAGATGGATATCCCGGTTCAGCCCATGCGGGATGACCAGCGTGCGCGCCGCATCGAAACCGTGCTGGCGCACGAGATCGTCGCGGCAGCGTTTTGAAACTCCCACAGTTGCATGAACATGATCGCGGATTGCCCTCGCCGCCGCATAGGTGCCGGGCGTGATATTGTGCACGATCATGATACGCAGAATATCGGCAGGCAGATAGCGCACCAGATTGGTTTCGAAACGATGAGAGAGGACATTGACGAAAACGGCGTCAAAACGGTTCTCGCGCAGGAAGCCAACCATGCGCTTGGCGCGGGTTTCTTCATCCAGCACCCCCATCCCGTCGATGACATCACCCTTGCGAAGGGAATCCTCCAGCCCTTGTCCCGTCGGCACGCTGATCGTATCGCCAGCGGCACCCGAGGCAAGCCATCGAAGCTCAACGCCCGACTGGCCAAGCGACGAACGCAGACGCGTGAAGACCGAATAAGTCCCGCCTATATGGGGACGGACAAAGTAAGCACATTTCATCGCCACAACCTTGTTGCCACAGGACATTTCAAGGGAGACAAGACTTCGAGGGAACAACTCCCTCGAAGCCTTACTCCGGTATATCGGGGGGCAATGGATATACCGCTGGCCAGTGTATCGAAATTGCTTTGCCGCGCATTTCGGCTATGAGGGGTACTCCCCCTCCTACAATAGAGGATGGTGTTCACCCTTCTGCCAGTTTTCCTGACAACGCGTCCGGCATTAGCCTGTTGCTACAACAGGAGAAACGCATATGAGAATTGGGCTTTTCGGGCAGTTCGGTTCCGGCAATACCGGCAATGACGGTTCGCTGGAAGCCATGTTGCAACTCCTGAATCGTAACTGTCCCGACGCAAAACTCGTCTGTATCTGCTCCAAGCCCGATGTCGTCGAGCAGACGTTCGATCTCCCCGCCCGTCCGGTTTCTCAACCGGAACCATCAAATTGGCTACTGAGTGCAATCAACAAGGCGTTATTGCACTTTCCTCGCCGAATAATCGGCTTTATCTGCGCGCTCTTGCTTGCCTCCCAGCTCGATCTCATCGTTGTGCCGGGTACCGGGATACTCGACGACTTCAACGAAAATCCCTTCGGCTGGCCGTTCGCAGTGCTACGATGGTCCCTCGCAGCCAAACTTGCCAGCACGCGCCTGATTTTTGTATCGATCGGTGCCGGCCCCGTCGATCGTCCATTGAGCCGGCTCTTCATCCGCTGGGCTTCAATGTTGGCGTCTTTCCGTTCCTATCGAGACCAGATCTCCCATGACTTCACGAAACAGCTAGGCGTAAACTCCACTCAGGATTTCGTCAGCGCAGATATCGCCTTCGCATTGCCGACGGTTCCGGATGAAAAGCCGGGCAGCCCGGATCAATGCGTGGGCATCGGCGTGATGATTTATCGAGGATGGAAAAAGAATGAAAAGGACGGCGACGCCATCTACGAGCAATATGTTGCCAAAATAACCACGCTGGTAAAAAAGCTTCTGGCCAGCGGTCGTCAGGTTCGCCTGCTTATTGGCGGCAAGGGTGATATAGAGGCCGCCCGTGACGTATTGGAGCAGCTTGCACCAGCCGAAGCGAACAATGTCATATTTGAACCATCCGCGTCCCTGCACGACCTCATGCAGCAGATTGCCAAGACAGACATCGTTATTGCCAGCCGTTACCATAACGTGGTCTGCGCTCTTGCCATGGGGCGTCCCACAATCTCGCTGGCTTATGCGAGCAAGAACGATGCATTGTTGCAAGATACCGGATTGGCAGCATTCTGCCATCGGATCGAAAACTTCGATCCTGAAACCATACTCTCCCACGTTGAAATTGCTTTCGAGCAGCGCACGATATTGGTCAAGAAAGTGGAGGCCGGTGTACAAGGGTATCGCAGCCGGTTGGCAGGGCAGGAAGAAATTCTTTACGCCACTTTTCTCGACACGGCCAAGGAGACGGTGAATGTCGCCGTTCCATTGCCGCGCCCCAACTAGAGCATTTCTCCCGCTTTACGTTTGGGGATACCCTAGCGATCCGTCTTATGAATCTCTAGCCAGCGTCGCGTCGGTTTCGCCAGGCGGATCGTTTCAACAGGTAATCGAAGGGAGGCATGACTGCCAGCAACGGCTCACGCTTCAATGCGAACGCCATCAACGAACCTGCCACCTTCGGCTGCCGCGCCAGATTGGAGATCGCAGACCAATAGGCACGCTTGGTCAGGCAATCCTGAACCATTGCGAACAGAAGGCGCTGATCCGGCAAGCTCGCACCTTCATGATCGAAGAAGGACCGAAATCCGGCTTCGAATTCCCGGTTCCAACTCAGAATGCCGTTCACTGTCGCCGATTGGTTCTGGGGATGCGAACGCGCGTAAGCCTGAATCTGGCTGGTAGAGGCGATGGAACCGCGCAGAGCGATACGCAGCCACATTTCGAGATCGTCAGTGTGAGAAAGTGAGGTGCGGTAATATCCTACCTCTTTCTGGATCGCCGTCCTTACAACCGCCGTCGGGCCTATTATCGGGTTAAATGCATGCCGACAGGCAAATTCAATGAATTCATCCCCCGACCATATCCGCCAATCGTCCGGTGCGGCAACGGGAGTGGTGAGGCCGGGTTCACCGTCGTCGGCTCTGATCCTGCCTGTCGCGCCATGCGCAAGGTGAACGTTCACACATTGCGACAACACGCTTGTCGCCCTCTCCAAAGCTCCATTCGCCAATAGGTCATCCGAACACAGGATCAGGAAATATTCGGATGTGGCCCAGTCTATGCCCTCATTGAATGAGGCATGCGGCCCGAGATTTTTCCGACGGAGCAGCAATTCGACACGGCTGTCACTGGCCGCAAGGCTCTTCGCCACCTCAACACTATTGTCGGTAGAGGCATTGTCGATGATCAGTAGACGGACATTGGCACCTGATTGCCGCAATACACTGTTGGCGCAGGTGGAAAGATAGCGACCATAGTTGAAGTTGGGGATGACGACATCGACCGTGGGCTGTTGTTGTGGGCATCGATCCATGACAAGCCCTCCTATTCTGCGGGGGTCGAAGCTGAAGGCTGCGCACGCCGAACCCAAAGCTTCCCAATAGTCCAGCCCAGCATCGGTGAAACCTCTGCGGCGAAGGGATGCCGCACCAGGAACAGCGAGCCCAGCCAGCTAAATGCCGCCACAAGACCCATCGAAATCCCGGTGGCCCAATGAATTTCCAGCGAAAAGCCATTCACCGCGACCATCACGAGCGGTATAGCCAGTGTCATCAAAGTAACAAGGCCGCTTTTCATCAATGCCCGGCCAAGCACGGCATAGGAAAAAGCCACATGCCTGCGCACGAAAACGATGGCTATGACCATCTGTATCGGCAGACTGATGAACTGGCCAAGCGCAACGGCCATCAGACCGTAAAATGCAGCGGTGCTTATAACGGTGAGCGCAACCAGCCGCGAAATCAGATTGGATAGGAAAGCCTCGCGATTTTCACCCAATGCCATCAACAAAGGATAGGTCAGGATCGCGGGGAACCAGAAAAGACAGGCCAGGCTCAGGATCGCTACGATGGGTGCCGCTTCGGACCAGCCGGGGCCGAGAATGATATGTACCGCCGGATATGCAAGCAAGGCAAGCAATGCCTGTGCCGGCCAATAAGCAACGGTGATGTAGGATAAGGCACGTATATAGGACTGGCTGATATCAGCCCCGGCGCGGACCTGCGCCGAAAGCATCGGGAACGCCACAGTGAAAACGGCTGAAAGGATAATACGATCCGGCAGACCGCTCAGCGTGTCGGCCCGGTTGTAAATTCCAACTGCCGATATGGGCATGAAGCGTCCTAGCAGAAGCTGTGGAAGCGTCATGCAAATCTTGTTTAGCCCGGCATTGCCTCCAAGATAGATGCCGAACCGCCAGGCTGTATCGAAACTGGCCAGCGACGGACGAAACTGCCCTCTCAAAGGATGGATCGCGATAGCCAGTCCTGTTGTCATCAGGGCGCTCGCCAGCAATCCGAAGGCAAAGCACATATGTCCGAAACCGCAAAAGGCCATGGCAACCGTTACCAGGGCACCCAAACCGGACCCTGCAGTACGGATGCGCGCCAATGTTCCGAAGGCCATCTCACGCCTCAGCAGTGCGACGACCGGCAAGGACAGGCTTTCGACCAGCGCTGCAACGATCGTGATGCTAAGAAAGAGCTTCAGTTTCGGGTCGTTATAGGACTCGGCGAAATAACCCAGTGTGAAATAGAGGGCCAGCGACAGCAGCAGCGTCACGCCCATAAGAAAAGTAAGCGAAGTCCGGATATCCTGATCACGCACCTTGTCGATCTTTATCAGGAATTCCGGACTGGCGAATTCGCGCAGTGAAAACACAAGCGCCGTAAGGCTCAAGCCTATTACGCCCATTCCGGTTTCTGCCGGCCCCAGAAGCCGAGACACCGCAGCGACGGTTACGAAGTTAAAAAGTAGCCCCGCATACTGCTCCAGCGCCGCCATGACAAAGCCCCTGCGAACGCCATTCATGATCCGCTCCAGCGGGTATTCCCAGGCGAAATCGTCGTTCTCCGTATCACCTCTTCGTCCCCCATTTCATACTGTCGCGGGCATACCGGCACCGGCACACTGGCTAAAGCGTTCGCAGGCGCGATTTTCCGGATCAGGCCCAGAATAGACTTTTGCTACCGGCAAGAAATGTCGCCCTTGGTGTTAACCCCTGACCTGAAAGGAGTATGCGGCACGCTCTAAAGCCAAGTCGTGGATCACAGCGGCAATGGGTAAAAATTTCCAAAGTTTGATCTTTGCACGCGCCTCGGAGGAGACATGACGAGTCTTTCCTGGATCACGCTTCTGGCTTTCGCGCTTTCCGTTGCCTTCTGCCTCGGTTTTCGCGGGCTGGCACGCGAATGGTATCTCATCGACATTCCCGATGCCCGCAAGAGACACGACGGAAACGTTCCGCTTTGCGGTGGCATCGCCATTTTTCTCTCGTTTTCCGTAGCAGCGCTTCTGGCGCACGGCATTTCGGGCCATGCCAGCGCCATGACCTTGCTGCCGGGCCTTGTGCTTATCCTCATCACCGGTGTTCTCGATGACCGTTTCAACCTGCCGGTCACGCCGCGCCTCGCGATTCAGCTGCTTGCAGCCTTTCTGATGATAGGCATCGCCGGAATACGGCAGATTTATCTCGGACTTGCATCGGACGGCGTTGAGGCTTCAGCGTCCGCCAATCCGGAAATGCTGTTTCAGGTTCTGACCGGACCGCTGTTCATGATTATGGCGTTCGCTTTCATTGTTGGCCTCGTCAACGCCATCAATATGAGTGATGGTGTTGACGGACTGGCGGGATCGGCTAGTGCTGCAGCGTTTTTCTGGCTGGCCGTCATCGGCTTCGGGATCGGCGAACATCGCCTTGGGCTGCACGCACTCGCGCTGGCTGCTGCTTGTCTCGGCTTTCTCGTCTTCAACATGCGGCATCGCTGGCGTGCAAAGGCCAGTCTTTTCCTTGGCGACGGCGGCAGCACCTTTCTCGGTGCGGCGCTTGCCGGATTTATCCTCATCCTTGCGAACGGAACCATCGCCGTCGCCTTTCCCGTCCTGATCTGGATCGTCATCGTGCCTGTCATCGATACGCTGAGCCTGATCGTGCGCCGCATGTCCGCGCGCAGAAGCCCGTTTTCGCCAGATCGGCAGCATCTGCACCACCTGCTGATGGATGCGGGGCTTTCCTGCGGGCAAACAGCCGTGGCGGTTATGGCGCTTAACTTCATGGCCGGAGCCATCGCCTATATCGCGATCCGGCTCGACATACCTGTCTGGCCGATGCTTCTCGCACTGGCGATCCCTGCCGCAGCGCACACGCTTTTCGTGCTGCGCATGACCAGGGGCGCGCGTCCGATCATTGCCGCCTCCATGGCCGAAGCCAACCCGACAACAAAACCGAACATCACTTATCCTGGGGCAACTTCATGAACGTTTCCGTACTCATCATGACGCTGAACGAAGAGGTCAACCTGCCTGCCTGTCTCGCCTCGCTGGACTGGTGCGACGACATCGTCATCCTCGATTCTTACAGCAGCGACCGCACGGTCGAGATTGCGAAGGCAGCGGGAGCCCGCGTGTTTCAGCGTGCCTATGACACCGAGGACCGCCAGCGTATGTATGGCCTGACAGAAATCAAGTTCAAGCATGACTGGGTCTATACGCCGGATGCGGACGAGATCACACCGGCGGACCTGCGCGACGAAATGCTGGCGATTGCCGCTGATCCCAAACGACCCGAAGTCTTCTTCAAGGCGCGTTACAAGAACATGTTCATGGGGCGCTGGATACGCCATGCGAGCCTTTATCCCACCTGGATCACCCGGTTGGTAAGGCCCGACCGGGTCCGATTCGAGCGTTCAGTGCATTCACGTGCCAGCGGGGGGCCGGAAGGCGCTCTGCAGGCGCATTTCATCCATTACAGTTTCAACAAGGGCCTTGAAGCCTGGTACGACAAGCACAACCGTTACTCTTCCGCTGAGGCTGATCTGTCCGCCTCCCGCCTGCTTGAACGCAGGATCGACTGGGGCGGAATTCTTTCGACAGTTCCAGAACGGCGGCGGCGGGCGTTGAAATCGCTCTCCTATCACATGCCGTTCAGGCCGAGCCTGCGCTTCCTCTACATGTATTTGCTGCGCGGCGGCTTTCTCGACGGCAAGCCCGGCTATCTCTACTGCCGCCTGCTTTCCGCTTACGAGTTCATGATCGTCGTCAAGACGGAAGAGCAGCGCCAGCGCCAATCTGCGTTGCTCGCGGAAAACTCGCCCGTCAGGCACCCGCTGGAAACCGAAACACCGGAACGGCGTATGGTATGATGCTGCTCATCATTCTGCCCTGTGCCGTCCTGTTCGGTCTTGCTGCGATGTTCTTTTCAGAACCGGTTCTGACCTTGCAGGATGATGGCGGCAAAGCGGATGTGATCGTCGTTCCCGGTGGAGACGGACCGCCCCGCGCAGCACAAGCAGCCCGCCTCTGGAAGGAAGGCCGCTCGCCCGTGATCCTTGTTACCGGAGACGGTGACTGCCTTTATAACAAGCGGATCATGGTGCGTAAGGGTGTGAAACCATCAGCGATCTTCGTGGAATGCCAATCGGGCAGCACATGGCAAAATGCGCGGTTTTCTGCGCCGGTCATGCGCGAGATACAGGCCAGAAGCGCGCTGATCGTGACCAACTGGTATCATTCGCGCCGCGCTGTGGCGAGCTTCCGTGCTGCCTGCCCTCAGATGCGCTTCATTTCGTCCCCCATCGGCGGCGATGGCGGTCATCCCGGATTCCCGGCAACGCCTGCAGATATGGAACTTGTCGCCAAGGAATATGTGAAGCTCGGCTGGTATCTGCTTTCAGGCCGCATCTTCCCGCACGATCTTGCCGCTGGCGAACCGGCACCTGATCTTTCTGACGTTTGCGCCTTGGCGGGAGCCGTTAGATGAACCTCTCGCTCACCTGGATTTTCGCCGGTTTCGTCCTCTGCCTTCTGGCCGGTGGCCTCCTCTCCCGCCCCGAACGCATGTATCAGTTTCCATTCCTTGCAGGCGTGATGACCTTTGGCTTTCTGCTGCCGCAGCTCCCTGCCCTCGTTTATGACCATTTTCTGCCATCTGGCGCCTATGCCAAGACGATGATCATGGGCATCCTGTCCCTTGCAATGCTGGTTCTCGGCTGGCGGATGGCCAAACGCCCGATCAAATTTCTCAGCATGAGCTTCAGCGAACGGAGATTGCTATGGGCCGCAGCCGGTCTGTCGATATTCGGCGCGGTGTTCTACTTCCTCTTGAGTCGCCTTCCCGGCGATGTTTCCATCGGCATGCAGATGACCGGAATGCCGGTGGTCTATCTCTTCTTTGCGCAGCTCATGCCTTATGGCCTCGCCATCGCCCTTCTGTGCTTCGCACGGCGTCCGTCATGGTTTGCGCTGACGATCATTCTTTTTGATCTGGTCTTCTATTTCGATCGTATTCTGGTGACCGGAAAGCGTGCAGAGACCATTCAGCTGGTGCTTATGTTCCTTCTTGCCTTCTGGTTCTACCGGCGAATTTTCGTTCCTCGAACAGTCATGGCAATCGGCATTCTGGCCGGCACTTTTCTGATGACCAGCATGGGCGATTATCGTCAGGTTACCCGCACGGATGCGAGCTTCGTTCTCGATGAGATTTTGGAAATCGACTACGCTGCCAATTTTCGCAGCACCCTGGAGCGCGGCGGCCCCGAAATGCGCAATGCCGTACAACGTATCGATGAAATCGATCGGCGGTTGGAATTCGACTACGGCAAGTATCACTGGAACAGGATCATCTTCACATTCGTTCCAGCGCAACTTGTGGGCAGCAATATCAAGGAAGCACTCTATCTCGATGTCCCGGAACCCGGCCGGGATTACAATCCGCTGACCGGCACGACGGAAACCGGACTGGTCGATGCATTTTCGTCGTTCTGGTACTTCGGAGCCCTGAAATTCCTGCTGCTGGCCTGGGCCATGCGCAGGCTCTGGGAAACCGCAATGGCAGGCGAGATGCTGGGGCAATTGGTTTACATGCTTTCCATCGTCCCAGCCATGCATTCCATTTCCCACCACACGGATTGGGTCGTGCCGGTCTGGATTCACATGTCATTGTTTCTCATTCCCATTCTGTCGTTCTGCGTCATTCGCAATCGCTCGATCCACCTGCCGCTTCCGGCATCGCATAGCGGCAAGCTTCAGGAAGGATGGTCATCATGACCGTGACCTCAGATCACACAGGCTCGCTGACCGGAGAAACCAGCCGTCCCCGCCAGACACAGGACATTACGGGCAGAATAAATGCATCGCGCCCGATGGAAGGCGACGCCACCTTCACATTCCAGCACCGCGTACGACGTCTTTGCTGGCAGGCGAGTTGGCTGGTGCTGGCAGCATGGACACCATCCTTCCTGTGGCGCTGGCGTGGCATAGTGCTGCGTGCCTTCGGCGCGAAGGTTCACAGGACGGCCATCGTGCGCGGCAGTGCACGTATCTGGTGGCCGGGCAATCTGACCATGGGAGCACACGCATCGCTGGGACCGAGCGCGCTTTGCTATAACGTGGCGCATGTGACGCTTGCGCCCTTCGCCATCGTCTCCCAGCGCGCGCATCTCTGCACTGCGGGCCACAATATCGATCAGGCGGAATTCCCGCTCACGGCGGCGCCCATACACATCGGGCCACATGGCTGGGTTGCAGCTGAAGCCTTCGTGGGACCGGGCGTCAGTATCGGTGAAGGCGCTGTTCTCGGAGCACGGGGAGTCAGCTTCCGCGATATGGACCCATGGATGGTTTATGCGGGCAATCCGGCCAAGCCGGTACGGCCACGGCGAAAGCCTTGATTGTCAGCTTGCGGGAACGGACCGGAGCGCCTTGCGCCTTGCAACGGCGTCGGTCTTCTGTGACTGAAAGCTTTGGTAGGCTGCAATCGTCTGATGCGCAATGCGAGGCCAGGTGTAGTTATCCCGGACGAGCTTGGCTCCGGCCGCACCCATTCGCGCGGCGCGATCGGGGTCTTCGAGAATCCGTTCAAGCGCCGAAGCCACAGCCATCGGGTCGAGCGGGCAGACCACACCGGCACCGGCCTCGGCAACTTCCGGAAAATGACACCCATCCGTAATCGCCACCGGCACACCGCAGGCAAGGGCCTCGGTTATGGCAACGCTGAAACCTTCCTGACGGCTCGGCAGACAAAAACAGGCCGATTGTTTCAGGGCAGTGATCTTGGCCGGACCGTAAAGCCCGCCGGTCACATGAACGCGCGCCTCAAGTCCATAATGACGAATACGCTCACGAAACTCGTCTTCCGCTCCGCCATCCGGCCCTGCGACCACCAGATCCACATCGGGAAACAAGGAAGCAACGCGGCGAAAGGCATCGGCCAATATATCAAGCCCTTTCTTGTAGTGAAGCCGCGACAGAAACAGAACATAAGGCCGCTTCGGCAAACCGATGTCAGCGGTTTCGCCGCCCTCGACTTCGTTGAGGAAGATGCCGTTCGGGATAATCATCGACGGCGGTTTCAGACCAAGAGGTCGCATCAGCTCGATTTCGTCTGCATTAAGAGCGTGAATGAAGGCTGCACCGTCGAGCATCCGACGAAAGCCGAGCGTCATCGCGAATTTCTTCTTCCACGCGCTCTGCCGCATGCTCCATATATCGAGCATGCCGCAGCAACATATGCAGTAAGGCACACCATAGCGACGACAGAACATCGAAGCGCGCAGCAGATTGGTCTCCCAAACGCCATGCAGATGCACGAAATCCGCGAGGCGCAGCAGTGGCTGCATCGCCTTCGCGGCAGCTCCTCCGAACAACGTTTCCCGCAGATCTGGCATCGGCAGAAGAAGCGTGCGCACCTTGTCAAAACCGGGAATGGTTGCGGTCGCCCTGATGGCGCGTCTGTTCACCTCGTCATCGCTATAGCTTACGATTGTCACCTCGTGGCCAAGAGTAGCCTGCGCTGCCGCCAGCCTTACCACGACGGCCTGTGGGCCCCCCTTGGCAGGATCGAAGGAACCGATGACGTGGACGATGTTCATGGCGTCTTCTCCTGAAAGATTGCTGAAGCCAGCCGCTCGCCATAACGCGATAAGGTATAATCAGCCGCGCGTTCACGCGCGTTTTCCCCCATCCGTTCCAGCATAGTCGGGTTCCCTGCCAGTTCCCGCAGGATTTCGACCGTTTCCCTGACGTCGCGGATCGGTACGATATACCCGTCCATTCCGTGGCGTACGACACTGCCTGTATTTTCGGTACAAATCACAGGCAGCCCGGCGGCCAGTGCTTCATAAACGGAGATTGCCGACCCTTCGCAGAGTGATGGCAGCAGAAAGACATCCGCCCATTCAAACTGCTTGCGCATCTCACTGCGTGGAATGGGTCCCGTCAATTCTACAGAGACAGCAAGTTTGGCCTGCGCTTCGGGCAATAACTCCAAAGGACCGACCATCCGAAACTCCACCTCTCCCGCCAGCAATCGGGAAACCCCGCCGACATAGGGCGAACCTTTGCGTAAGCCAACGGCGCCCACCGTCAGCACACGCAATTTACCCGGAGCTCGCGGCTTCCGTTCAAACTGGAAGCGTGTATCAACCCCGGTCGGAACCATGACGATCTTTTCCGGTGCGCAACCTTCTTCAATCACGTGACGGGCGACAAAGGGCGACGGGCACACGACCACATCGGCCAATTGCCATTCGGCGCGTTCGCGCTCGGCAAAAGCCTCGGAATATCCGTCACTCTCGACCGGCAATTGCCAGCCCGGATTCAACAATTCCTCTTCATAACCAAGCTGGTCTACGATGGTGCGCGGTGCGATGACCTGATCAACCGCCGTCCAAAGGCCCATTTTTCGTGCGGCCGACAGCACTTCCACAGCTTCGCCGCTGAAGGCATAGATACCGCCAGCGCCGTGAAAGCCACTTTCGGCAACCAGCCTGCCGAATGTTTCACCGGCCCATATCGCATTGGCCGTGGATTTCGGCCCCGTCTGGTTGGCCAGTCTGCGCACTGCAGAATGCAGTCCGAAGCCGGGAAAAGTCGTCATTTGTTCGAGCGGAATTCCCTGTGGCTTGCGTCCGATCAATCTGCGTACAGAGGATGGAAGCGCATTCGGCGGCAAGCTGTTGAGAAAACGCGGCCACCCCTGAAAAGCACATATATCCGTATAGAAATGCGCCAGTTTCTGATTGTTCGCAAAAATCCGCGGAACCGCGTAGTGCCGACGCGCACCCAGCTGGCTGACGACAATCGATCCATCCATCACATTTCCCTCGGCTGGAACTGTCGGTCGAGAACCGGCATGGCCGCCGGGACCATTTTCTCCTCAAGGCGCGAGATGGCGGATTGCCAGACGGCTGCACCATATTCCCGCGAATAGGCCGTCTCCATCAGATAGCGCGCATTGTTGCCCATCGACATGCGGCCGACGGGCGAATGGCGCAGATGAAGGATCGCATCGACCAGAGCATCGACATTGCCCGGTCTCAGCGCCATGCCACACTGAAAGTCACGGACAATCGAACCGATTTCACCTTCCGTATCGCCGACAAAGATTGTCGGGCGGGCGGCGGCAAGCACGCCATAGAACTTGCTGGGCACAATGCAATGTTCCAGCTCCGGCTTCAGGGAGACGAGATGCACATTGGCCGCACCGAGGCTTTCGGAAAGCTTCTCCACGGGCTGGAACGGTTTCATCATCACATTGGTCAGGCCGCGCCGTTTGACCTCGCTTTCGACGAAACCGCGCTGCTGCCCCTCGCCAATCATCAGAAAGACTATACTTTTCATATGTTTGAGCCGTTCGGCAGCGTCGAGAACTGTCTTGAACTCATGCGCGCGCCCGAAATTGCCCGAGTATCCGACGACGAATTTTCGACCAAGCCCCCAGGCACGGCGCAAAGGATTTTGCGCCGGTTCCACCGGAACAATTTCATTGCGGTCCGCCCAGTGGTGAACCACGCTCAGGCTCTCCGCCGGAATGTCCCGTGTCGAAAGATATTGCGCCATGCGTTCTATCGGACAAATGGTCAGCGCGGACTGGCGCATCGACCAGTTACGCAGGATCAAGGCGAGCTTGCCGGAAATGGTGTCGGACTTGATGAGACCGAGTTCCATCGCAGTTTCAGGGAAAAGATCCATCACCCAGTTGACCAACTTTGCCCGACGCATACGGACTGGGAGTGCTGCCGAAACAGATAAAAGCGGCGGATCGGTGCAGACGACGCAGACATCGTCCTTTCTGGCATTGGAAGCGAACCAGGCTGCGGCGGACAAATGAAAGGTCGCATAATCGACCGCGCGCCCGACAAGCTTTCCCCGACCGAATCCCGAGGTCCATATGCGGTGTACATCGATGCCGTCGATCGTTTCGCGCGCGGGCAAAACGTCCTTTCGATTGTCGTGATAGCTGCGGCTTGCCAGCACCGTGGTTTCAATGCCTTCTCGCACAAGTGTATGGGCAAGGCTCGTCACCATTCGGCTCGTCGCCGACTGGTCCGGGTAAAAGTAACGATTGGCAAGCACCACACGCATGATTTCGCTTCCTATTGTTCGATCCCGTTAGAACGAGCATCGCAATAGCGCGGCGGATACCGCAAGAAACACAAAGGCATGGCCCGCACCGACAGCGGGCGAACCGCCTACCTCTTTGGGTGAAACCGGCCATACCGGACGCGCTTCAGACCTCATCCGAAGAGGGATGTTCCGGCTCGCAATTGCCGTTTTGGAGCCGTTCTGCCTGCGTGGGAAATCGCTAACATAGTTCCATCAAATTTCTGATTGGAGGCAGGGTCTTGCAGGAGAAAACAGCTCTCATCGTCGGTGTGACCGGACAGGATGGCGCTTATCTGAGCGAACTTCTGCTCAAAAAGGGTTATCGCGTCCATGGTCTGAAACGGCGGTCTTCGTCGTTCAACACAGCGCGCATCGATCATCTTTATCAGGACCCGCATGAGGAGGACATTCGCTTCCGCCTGCATTTCGGAGACCTGACGGATGCTACCAATCTGTGCCGTGTCATACAGGAAGTGCGGCCCGACGAGATTTATAATCTGGGCGCGCAGAGCCATGTGCAGGTGAGTTTTGAAACGCCTGAATATACGGCGAATGCCGATGCGCTCGGCACGCTGCGGCTGCTTGAATCCATGCGCATCCTGGGGCTCGGCAAGACATGCCGCTTCTACCAGGCTTCCACATCCGAACTCTTCGGCAACAGCTCGCCCCATGCGCAGAACGAACAGACGCCATTCGCGCCGCGCAGTCCGTATGCGACGGCAAAGCTCTACGCCTACTGGACGACGGTGAATTATCGCGACGCTTACGGCTTTCATGCTTCCAACGGCATTCTATTCAATCATGAAAGCCCGCTTCGCGGCGAAACCTTCGTCACCCGCAAGATCACACGAGCCGTCGCCGCCATTGAACGTGGCCTTCAGGATAGGCTTCGGCTCGGTAATCTCGATGCCCGCCGTGACTGGGGCCATGCCCGTGACTATGTCGAGGGCATGTGGCGCATCCTGCAGGAAGATACCGCCGACGACTACGTTCTGGCGACCGGCGAAACGCATACGGTGCGGGAGTTTGTCGAACATGCATTCAAGGCGGTAGACAAGGAGATCGAATGGCACGGCGACGGCGTGGAAGAAATCGGCCGCGACCGGAAATCCGGCAATTGCCTGATTGAAATTGATCCGCGCTATTTCCGTCCAAACGAGGTCGACTTCCTGCTCGGCGACGCATCCAAGGCGAAAACGCGCCTCGGCTGGCAGCATACGACCGGCTTCGACAATCTCGTCACCGAGATGGTCGATTGGGATTTGCGCAATATCATGCGGGAGGTTGGACGCAATGACTTCTATGGCTGAAACCGCACCCGCACTCTATCCGCTCGAAGGCAAAAAGATATTCATTGCCGGGCATACAGGCATGGTCGGTTCGGCCATACTGCGACGCTTGCAGGGCACGGATTGTGACATCATCACAGCACCACACAGCACCCTCGATCTGACCCGACAGGGAACGGCTGAGAATTTCATTAGCGGCCGCAAGCCGGATGTCATCATCATCGCCGCGGCCCGCGTTGGCGGCATTCTTGCCAATTCGCAGTACCCGGCGGATTTTCTCTACGACAATCTCGCCATCGGCATGAATCTCATCCGCGCCGCCCAGCAAAACGGCGTCGAGCGCCTGTTGTGGCTCGGTTCAAGCTGCATCTATCCACGCGACGCCGCACAGCCACTCACCGAAGATGCGCTTCTGACCGGCCCGCTGGAACCGACCAACGAAGCCTATGCCATCGCCAAGATCGCCGGGCTGAAATATGCGCAAGCCTGCTCACGGCAATATGGCAATCATTTCATGACGGCTATGCCGACCAATCTTTACGGCCCAAACGACAATTTTGACCCCAATAGCTCGCATGTCCTGCCGGCACTCATCCGGCGCATTCACGAGGCCAAGGTGAGAGGAATGGATCATGTGACGCTCTGGGGCACAGGCAAGCCCTTGCGGGAATTCCTGCATGTGGACGACCTTGCAGATGCATGCCTGCACATGCTGCGCTTCTATGACGGCATCGATCCCATGAATATCGGAACGGGTGAGGAGATTTCAATCAAGGACCTGGCGCTGACCGTCGCCCGCGTTGTCGGGTACGAAGGTCGCTTTGAACATGATCTCAGCAAACCGGACGGCACTCCACGCAAACTCCTCGACACGTCGCGGATGCGGGCGCTCGGCTGGAAACCGCAAATTCGTCTGGAGGACGGCCTGCGTAAAGTCTATCGCGATTGGTTGGAGGAAACCGCCGATCCTGTCGCCGCTTGAAGCCCCCGGAAAAGCGTGTTCCGCTTTTCCGATCAAGCCGCGACGTTTCACTCTTACATTGTCAATCCTGGACAAGTCTCCTCAGCATCCCTCATGCTGAGGAGACGCGCAGTCCTTTCCTGACTTTTGGAGAGTCTAAACCTATGACGGCGAGCCGCCGCCAATCTTGCTCATATCAAGCTCGACGCGCAGGATGTCACCCGGTTTGATTTCCGTACGCTCATTGGCAACGATATCCTGAAAGTTGCCATTGACGTTACGGCTGATCGAGAAGACCAGTTTCTGGCGCAGCGTGGCTGACGAGATATCGCCGGAAGACTTGGCAATTTCAGCCATGGCCTGCAGTTGGGCATTGCTGCGGCGTTCCATGCGGGCCATGTTGAGGTCGATGTCCTGCAAGCTGGTGGCCGCATCGCTTCGGCGGATCTCCTCCAGATTGGCTATGCGCTGCTGCACGGCAAGCTGGTTCTGCTTCGCCCGAGCGAGAAACGACCCCTGTTCCAGCGCGGCGCGCCGGGTAGCCGACAAATCCCGCTCCAGATCGCGAAGACTGGACTTTGCCGCAAGGCCGCGGTCCACCAGCGACTTGCTGGAATCCACATTCTCCTGCAGCAGCGCGATTTCGGTGTCATGCAGCTTGATGCTCTGCTGCAAGGTCTGGATTTCATCGCCATAGCTTGCAACCTGTGCCTCAAGCGCCCGGCGCTCGGAAGCAAGATTGTTGCGGCGAACATCGAACAATGTCTTCTCGCCATCAAGCATGTGTTGCTGCAGGACTGCTGTTTCCTTGGTCGCAGGCGTTTGTTCCGGCAGAGTATAGGTAAAATCCGTGCCGTTCAGTTCAGCCTCGAAACGCGCACGTTTGATCGCCATTGCGGTAATTTGCAGCTGCAGATCGGTGTATTCCTGCTGGGCAGCGATCAGCTGCACGCCTGCAGTGACCGCCGGAGACTCGGCCTTTCCTACCCCGCCGCCGAGCGCCGTTAGCTCAAGCGCAACCATGCCGGGCCGAAACTGGTATTTTCCAGGCGCCCTTACATCACCGACGACAAATACCGGCGCATACTGATTGACCGTTGCAGTAACCGTCAAACCCGGAATGTGCTGGGATAGCGATCCTGCAATCTTCTCGCTGATCTCATTTGTGGTCAGCCCGTTTACCGGGATATTGCCCACGACCGGATAGCCAATATTGCCATCCACATCGACGGGATAAAGCCCTGTGAGGGACGGCTGCCCGTAGACAGTTACCTGAAGCACGTCGTTGGCACCCACACGATAGGCCTGCCCATCCGCAAGCGCTCCTAAAGTCCCGCCGATCAGAATAAGGCTGGAAAGCACCGTTGCGCGGAGATATCTGCCACGATTGCTGAACACTTTGCTTGACATGATCTGTGCCCCTTTAGAGCGCATCCCGAAAAGTGTGAAACCGTTTTCGGAAAAGATGCGTGGTTCAAAACAAAGGATTAGAGCGCCGATCTGATCCAATCAGATCGAAACGCGCTCTAGGCCTGCTCTTGTACGCTGTCCGCCGCCGGTTTCCGTCGTCGCGAGAAGAAGGTCTTCATGCGCCGTGTTGCGCTCTGCAATCCCAATCCGCAAAGCGCGACCGGAAGCGCTATCCAGTTGGGATAAGACGAAGAATTATGGTTCACGACCGCGAGTGCAGGCTTCCGTCCGAAAGATGCCATCGTCTGGATCAGCGCATTGGTCGCGTTCTGGTCCTGACGGTCGGACGGCACGACGAGAAGCGCCGTATCGGTTGCCCGTGACAGGAGAACCGACCGCTTGTCCTCCATGACTGCCGGGAGGTCCACGAGGATGATCTTGTGATCGGCGCGCAACTGGGCGATCAGATCAGCCAGCCAGTCTCCCTCGCGCATCTGCCTGTTGGGCTTGATGATGTCTATCCCCGAACCGTGATCGTGCACGAGCGTCGCGCCGGTAAGCGGACGTCCGGTGGACACAACACCGTAATCGTTATGCGGTAGACCGAAAGCCTCCGACAGACCCGACCGCTTGTTCGTCGCGTCGATGACCGCAACCGTTATGCCTGTCGCGGCGATCTGTTGTGCAAGCGCGGTAATCAGCAGGGTCTTTCCTTCACCGTCGGACAGGGACACGACGGAAAGCGCTAGTGAATCCCGACCGCGTGTCAGCGCCCGCAGACGATCATGCACGGATTTGATTGCGCGGCCGAAAGGACTCGCCGGATCGAGACCGCGATTGACGAGAAGCGGCACCGTCAATTGTGGCGAAACCGGCAGCAGCGTTGCCGCCGGAATGCCGGGCAGCACCAGAGACGCCGTCTGCGCAGGCCTGATCTTGTCGAATGTCTCCTTCAGCATGGTGCCGGCAAGCGCAACCAGACCGCCGAGCCCCAGCCCCAGAAGCAGCCAGTTGGCGAGGTTCGGGCTGGCCTTGGCCATTGCCGGTTCCGCAGGTGAGATCATCTGCGCTTCTGGTGCGGCGATACCATCCTGCTCGATCAGCTGCTTGTAACGCGTCAGATAGCTTTCATAGACGGTGCGGCTGGCATTGGCTTCGCGGTCGAGCTGCACGGCCTTGACCTGGGCCTGATTGGCTTCGGCGAGGTCAGCTTCCGCATTCCTCAACGCATCTTCCAGCCCGCTGCGCCGCTGGCGCGCTATCTGGATTTCATTGCCGAGGCTCTTGATGATTTCTCTGACCTGACTTGAAATCTGCTGCTTCAGTGCTTCCCGTTCAGCCTTCAGCACCGGAATTTCGGCACTTTTCAGAGCACCGTTCGACTGCAATTCGTCAAGCTGACGCTCGACGCGCGCCTCCTCGTTGCGCAAGGCCTGGATCGCAGGCGAAGCCAGAACTTCGGCCAGAGCAGGTGCTTCATTATTGTTTTTCAGTTCTTCTGCGGTGCGCAACCGCGCTTCTGCCAGCGAAACCGCTCCCGTCGCGGCAACAATCTCGTTGTTCAGAGCCGCCACACGCTGTGCCTGGAAGCTGATCTGTCCCTGCTCACCTGCAAGCCGTGACTTCTGGCGGAATTCTTCCGCCGCACGCTCGGCGCCTTCAAGATCGCTGCGCAAAGTCCCAAGCTTCTCGCCGAGCCATTCGCTGATACGCCGCGTGGCCGACTGTTGCACATCGATCTGGTGATCGAGATAGGCCGTGGCAAAAGCATTGGCGACTTGAGCTGCATAGGCCCGATCGGAAGCGCGATACGAAATGAAGATGGTGTAGGACCGGCCGTCATTCGTAACCCGCAGCCGCGAAAGAAGAAGATCGATCTGCTGGCGTTCACGCATGGCCGGATCGATATCGCGTCCGCCTTTTTCCTGCTCTCCGGCATCGGAAGCGGACGACAATACCGTACGCGAACGAAATGCCGTTGGCACGACAATGTTCTCCGCTTGCAGAATGTCGATGACCTTGCGCGCCATCATGCGTGAGTTGATGATGTCCAGTTCCGAACGCAGAACCGGGCTGTCCTGCGGCAGAGGCGTGATCGCGCTTTCATTGGGAAGCGCCTGTAATCGCCGCATATCCAGCACCAGCACGGACTCCGACACATAACTGACCGGCGCAGTAAGATAGCCTGCAAAGCCGACACCCACGCCTGCAAGCACCGGCACGATCAGCATCATTTTTCTACGTTTTATAGTGTCGAGCAGATCAGCCACCGGCTGCCGCCCGTTTCCTGCTGAAACGTCGGAGATAATCACCAAAATTCTCCTTCACGGAAGAGTTCAACCCACCCACTGGGTGCCGCCCGCTAGAGCATAATCCGACCGGAGCGAAGCGAAGATCGATAAGATTATGCTTATAATATAAGCAGTTATGGTGTCGATCTGATCCAACCGGAATGAAATTCGCTCTAACGCCAGCCAAGTCCTACTGCAAATCGGAAAACGATGTTTCCGACGGAAACATCTCGTTGATAATGCAGGCCACCTCGGTTCGGTTGGACGCCTTCAGCTTCTTCATGATGTTGCGGATATGAACCTTCACAGTGCTTTCACGCAGCTTCAGTTCATAGGCGATAATCTTGTTCGCCTTGCCCCGGCGCAGCGCATTGACCACTTCGGCCTGACGCTGGGTGAACATTCCGCCGAGAGGCTGCAGTCGCTGCGAATTTGGATCTGTTGCGTGACGGAGAGCAAGCACGCTGCTGGCCGGAACGAAGGTTCCACCTGCCATCGCAAGACGCAATGCTTCAACGCAGACATTCACATTGACCGATGTCGGGATATATCCCTTCACGCCATGGTCGAGCGCTTTGAGAACCTGAGAGATTTCTTCCTTGTCCGCCAAAAGAATGACAGGCGCCGGAGCGCAATCGGTGACGATGCGATTGAGATAATTTCCGACAGCCGGTTCCGAGACCTTCTGACCGCCGATGTTGAAGAGCACTGCGCCCGCCGTGCGGCCCCTACGCTGATGCTGCCACTGTTCGAACGAGCTGAATGTGGCGATCGACATTTCGATACTGTGGTTCGTCAGTCCATGTGCGAGGCATTCGCGATCCAACGCACGGTTGTCTATAATGACCAGTAGCGGCAACATGCTGTCGTTCGGCTGTTCAGGCTTGAAAGAGGCATCCTTCGATGCAACGAAGCCGTTATTCTTTAACTCACTCGTCCTGTTACTGAATTGTGGAGAAATGTTCATTTGATCGCCCTCTAATTTGACTTATGCGCACGACCCCATTGTTTGCACATCACAATCAAGTAAGCGCATCCTCTGCCTGTTCTATTTATCTTCATGAGATTTAGACAAAACCCCGGAAGCAATTCTTGTTTTTGTTCTTAATTTGACGAAAAGACTGCCCCAAAATTCTTTTAGTGTCATTAACCTAGATTAATGGCTTCAGCAGAATATGGTTTAGGCGAAGCGAAGATATATACCCAATTAGTGGTAGAAATTACTACCTTGCCAAAACAAATGCCCTCGCTGAAACTCATCACAGACCCAGCCTCTCCGGGACGAGCAGGGAAAACGAAACGCGGGGACGTCAGACTTACAACGCATCTTCTCCTTTGCTGGGCAAAACAGCAGGTAGGCTATATGGTGGTAAATGCCGACGACGCTAAAACGCTGCGCCATTTTCTGGAGAGCGCACCCATTGGTGCGGTCTTCGACGAGAGCGATCTCAGCGTGCTCGGCGCCCTGCCAATTTCCTCAAAAAGCTATGCCTCGCATACAGTAGTCAGCAGCCAGGGAGACTGGGCCAACTCGGTTCATATTATAAAGAGCGGCTGGGGTTGCATCTATCGCGACCTTCCTGATGGCGACCGCCAGATTCTGGACTTTCCCATGAAAGGCGATTTCCTGGGTTTCCGAACCGGGCTGGGTTTCAACTACTACACCCTGATTTCGGTTACGGAACTCTCGGTACTCGAGATTTCCCTCGATCACCTCACCGAAAGCCTGCTCAAATCGCCGCGCCTTGCCATGACATTCATGGAACTCATGGCACGACAGCGGGCAATATTGATCGAACATCTCATCAGTATTGGTCGCCGCAGTGCGCTTGTACGAATTGCGCATCTTCTGCTCGAACTCGGTCACAGGGCCCGGATCAATGGAACGGGTGACGAAAACAGCTTTTTCTGTCCGTTGACACAGAGCGAACTCGCAGATGCGCTCGGGCTCACCCCGATCCATATCAATCGAATGCTGCGCGAACTGCGCGAGGACGACCTTCTGGTTTTCCGCAACAATGAGGTCGAGTTTCTCAACCGATCGGCGCTCGTTCATATCTCAAGCTTTGACGAGCACTACCTGACCATGGAAATCTTCCCGCGTGTTCGGATCAGCCGGTGAGTGACAGGTCCACGGGTTGAGGATTTCCGACATACGCAAATTCATTCTTCAACAGTTCGTCATTGGCGATGGACTGGAATAGTTGCTCCCTTCATCCTAGATTCAGGGCACATATCAAGGGAGCGCAAAAAATGACCTACAGCAAGACCCCGGAAGCGATTGCGAAGCTCACGCCGGAGCAATACCGCGTCACGCAGGAAAGCGGCACCGAGCGCCCCGGAACCGGCGAATATCTCTATAACAAGGAGCCGGGTATCTATGTTGATATCGTCTCCGGTGAACCACTTTTCGCTTCCGCCGACAAGTATGAGTCCCATTGCGGATGGCCCAGCTTCACCAAGCCGATTGAACCCTCGAATGTTGCGGAACTGAACGATATCTCGCATGGCATGGTGCGTACGGAAGTGCGTTCGACGCATGGCGATAGCCATCTGGGACATGTCTTCCCCGACGGCCCGGTAGATCGCGGCGGCCTTCGCTATTGCATCAATTCGGCATCGCTGCGTTTCGTTCCGAAAGACCGGATGGAAGCGGAGGGATATGGCCGGTATCTTGATCAGGTCGAAGATATCGGCTGAACCGACAAGTAGGGCCCGGACCGGTTTCGGGCCTGAATGTTCTCTGGAGATAGAGGCAGTTTTGGCAGAAGAAACCCGACAGGCTGTTCGCATTCTCAACCCTGAAAATGTCGCGCCCCCGATAGCTGCCTATTCGCATCTGGCGATCATACCTACCGGTGCAGAGCTTCTGGTCATCGCCGGTCAAGTCGGTATGGGTCGCGATCGCACGATTCCTGAAGAACCCGAAAAACAATATGAATTGGCGCTGCGCAACATCGTGGACATCCTTGCCAGTCAAGGTCTCACGGCGGCGAGCCTTATCAAGCTCAACATTTTTCTGGTGGACCGGCTCGACCCGGAACACGCCAAAAACATCCGCACCACAATTCTGGGCAGTAGCCTTCCGCCGACAACTCTCGTTTATGTCGCCGGATTGGCACGACCGGAGTTGAAGGTCGAAATCGAGGGCATGGCCGCGCGAAGTATTTGAAATAAAATACATGCGGTATGAAAACAATCTGGGCTCAAATTAATTGATCCACAACCATTCCCAAGGGCAATAAAGTAAGACTTCTTTCTGTCGCATTGATCACTAATCTGATCCGGCGCACCGCTTCGGCGGAATCAGGCAAATGCGCAGCCTCGGTATGATTATGCTATCACCACACATACCGAGGCTTTCCGGGGCTTTGGGCCGATATATGCGCCTTGAACCGCCCCATTCCGGATCATTCCCCTGTACGAATAGGCAAATCGTCCGATAAAGCGGTTGCATTAAGCGCATGATTTCTATTGCAAATAGCGATAGATTATATTCAATATACTGTCCGACTACTACGAGACGACGGATTTCGATCACGCAACATTTTGGGAGGCGGCTTGGACAGCGCTGTTGGAGCCTACCGGATTTATTCCGAGAAGGAGTGCGCGGAAGCACCCGCACTCGACTGGCCCTATGTTTGCGCGCTGCACCTGCTTCGGAAACCCGTAGAAAGCGCCATTTCCGAGCTTCTTGCCTTCGTCGGCAATGCTTCGCAAGCTGACCGGTCCTGGATGATCGAGTATGCGCCCGATCTTTTGCGGTTCCGAAACACCCATGAGTGGTGCAACGGCGATACCATGGCCTATATTTCCGAACTTCAGGAAGCCCCCACCACATTGATTGCATGGTTGCACCGATATCTGACCGAAGGACAGGCCGTTGCCGTCCACGATGCCAGAGGTTTGCCACGTACCGCACGCTCCATTCAGGCGGAGTTCCTGCGTCAGGGAAATCAGAGCATCCTGAGCATACCGGTCTTTTACCAGGACCGGCTGCGGGGAATTATCGGCTTCGATACAACCAAGGGCACAAGACGCTGGTCACGCGCGGAAATCAAAGCCATGTTTCACTGCGCCAGCCTGATCGCGCAGGCGAAATATTCCATGCCAGATAATGAGCCTGTTTCAGATGAAGAGCCGGACCCCACATCGCTAATCTACGTCAGCAAACGCGGGGTAATGCGCGGGATTTCCCCGGAGGAAATCATTGGGGTCCGTTCGGCAGGCAATTACAGCGAAATCTGGCTCAGCGACGGTTCCATGGTTCTCGATTCCCGACCGCTTGGCATATGGGCAGGCATTCTTCCCGCAAGCGTCTTTTTTCGTATTCACCGCACCACATTCATAAACGTCCTGCACGTCTCGGACATAGACAGAAGTACGCTCGACAAATGGCTGGTCAGGATGCGCGGCATCGATCAGTCATGGCCGGTCTCACGGTCCTATCGAAAGGCATTACGCGAGCGCCTGGGCTTCTAGCCTTTATTCCGCCTTATTTTTGCCCGTCCGTCGCCACAAAATTCCGTGTGAAATGCGAAGGTTTTTCTCACATAAATGCCATTTATGCTTCGAACAGGATCAAATCCCGGTTTTGCCTTAATTTAAAATCAGCTGCTCAATGCAGGTCGAGATGTGCTTTGAGCGGCGTGTCGTCATGCACCGGAACAGTCTGTCTTTCGATCATGCGATGGACGAGCGGCGGCTTGTCTCCCTTATGCAGGGCAAGCAGCCGTTCCGACACTTCGGCGTCGGCCTGAGTCCGGCGCTGGTTGTGACGGACATACTCAACCCAGGTCGGCACATGATAACTTTCCGTCCAGGTTTCCGGGTTCTCCAGATCGCGCAGCAATGCCCATTGCCGGGCACCGTCACGGATACGCATGCGACGACGCAAGGCCATGGCGGAAAGGAACGATGGAACATCTTCCTGTGCGATCTTGTAGTCGACCATGATCATGATCGGACCACTACGCGAACGCAGATCCAGCCGAAGCTGCGGCTCGCTGAAACGGTTGAGCGGATCGAGATTGAGGGATTCAAATTCGGGTTGCGGAAGCAGAAGACCAATCAGCGCGCCGAACATCAATACGACCGCGGCGGCCAGAAGCGCGCCCGGCACGCCATATTCATCCGCGACAGCACCCCAAAGCCAGCTACCCGCCGCCATACCACCAAAGGTTGCGGTCTGATAAAGTGCCAGAGCACGTCCCACCACCCAGCGCGGTGTGGAAAGCTGCACGGTGACGTTGAACAGCGACAGCGCAAGAACCCAGGAAACACCGGCAGGCAGCAGGAAAATACAGCTCAGCCACATGTTCCGGCTGATCGACAGCAAGGCGCAGCTGATTGCAAAGGCCACAAAAGCACCACGCACCAGCCACTCATTGCCGAGAAGCTCACGAAGCCGCGCGCTGAGCAACGCGCCGCCAATAGCGCCAAGTCCGAAGAAACCCAGCATGATACCGTAGATAAGCGCTGTTCCGTGGACGAGATCGCGCGCGACGAGCGGCAAAAGCGCCAGAATGACAATCGCGGACAAGCCGAACAGAAAGCCCCGGAACATCACTTTCAGGAGGTTCGGAGACATGGCGACATAACGCAGCCCCGCCACCATGGCCGGTCCCAGCGTTTCGCGCGGCAGGGTGGATTTGACCGTTTCCGGCTTCCACCGCCACAGCGCCAGAATGAGCGCGCAATAGCTGAACGCATTGAAAATGAAGGCAAAAGCAGCACCCGCCGCCGCAACGATTATACCGCCGATGGCAGGACCGATACTGCGCATGAGATTGAAGCTCATGCTGTTGAGCGCCACAGCTGCGGGCAGATCGGTGCGAGGCACGATGTCCCCCATCGACGCTTGCCATGACGGATTGTGCAATGCCCCGCCGCAACCGATCAGGAAGGTGAAGCTGAGCAGCATCCACGGCGTGAGAATGCCAAGATAGGCAAAAGCCGCCAGCGCGACCGAAATGATCAGCAGCAAAACCTGCGCGGTCAGCATGATGCGGCGGCGGTCGAAATTATCGGCCAATGCGCCTGCAGCAACTGAAAAGATCATCACAGGCAGGGTTGTCGAAGCCTGCACAAGTGCAACCATATCGTCCGAATGGGCGATGGTTGCCATCATCCAGCCAGCACCGACCGTCTGCACCAGACCGCCAAGGTTGGAAACCAATGTAGCTGACCAGAGCGCCCGAAATGTTTTGTATTGGAAAGGCGCAAGGGGGGAAATTCTCTGCGGCACCGGACGACCTCCCGTTCCATCTGCCTAATTAAGCGGATACGTGAATCTCTCCCTAGGGACAAGGGGTTAAAACCGTCGGCGCACGAGAATGATGATTGACTCCGCCTTTTCATTAGGTAGACTGGTCTACCTAATAGGTGGACCAAATGTGATGAGCGATCCCGCGACGACAAGTTCAAGACCGGCACGCGAGCGGCTTTTAGCAGCGGCGGCGGAACTGTTTTACGACGAAGGCATTGCTGCGACCGGGATCGACGCGATCATCCAGCGCGCGGGCGTGGCGAAACAAAGTCTCTACAACAACTTCGCATCCAAGGCGGAACTGGTGGCCACTTATCTGGAGCATCGTCATGCCGAATGGCTGGGCCTCTATGAAAAGCGCATGGAAAAGGCATCCACCCCGATGAACGGGATACTGGCGGTCTTCGACGCTTATCGCGACCACGCGGAATTTGCCTACGAACATGGATTTCGCGGTTGCGGCCTGCTGAATGCGGCAGCAGAGCTGCCCGCTGGGGATCCGGGCCGCGAGGCGGTGAGAAAACACAAGGAAGAGGTCGAGGGCCTGCTTGTGACACATCTCACCGGCCTGATCCCCGACGATCCGCCCCGGGTCAGCCAACTGGCCGTGCAGCTCTCCTTCATTCTCGAAGGAGCAATCATGCGGGCTGGCCTTGAAGGCAACAGTGCGCGTCTTGGCGAAGCCAAGGCGATGGTCGCGACCATTTTGAAACCAGTATAAAATGCAATCATCGAAAAGCTATCTTCTGGGAGTGACGGCCATCATCGTCGCTTCCACCATCTGGGGCACGACCGGCACCGCCGCAACCTTCGCGCCCGAGGTCGGCGCGGCTGCGATCGGCGCTGCGGCCATGGGCCTTGGCGGACTGGCGCAAGCCGCAATCGCCTGGCGCGGGCTGATTGCCTCGCGAAAGGCACTTGCCGATCAATGGCGCATCCTCATACTGGGCGCTGTCTGCGTCGCGATTTATCCCCTTGCCTTCTATGGGTCCATGCGGATGGCTGGCGTAACCATTGGAACGGTCATTTCGCTCGGTTCCGCCCCGCTTCTGTCGGCAGGCATCGAGTATCGGCAAAGCGGCTTTCGCCCTTCATTGCGCTGGCTGGCAGGTGCCACGGTCGGCATCATCGGCATGGTCCTGCTCAGCATGTCGGAGGGCGGCGGCGGCCATGCTGCGTCTGCAGAAGGCTCCACGCTCATGGGCGCACTGGTCGGGTTGGTGGCAGGCTTCACTTATGCGCTTTATTCCTCATGCGCGCGCCAGCTAATGCAGGGCGGCATATCATCGACAACCGCAATGGGCGCGACGTTCGGCATAGGCGGTCTTCTGCTGATGCCGGTTCTGATCGCAACCGGTGGGCCGTTCCTCGCCTCATGGAACAATGCGGCTGTGGGTCTATACATGGCCTTCGTGCCAATGTTCCTCGGCTATGTCTGTTTCGGCTACGGGTTGAGCCGTGTTGAAACAAGCGTGGCGACGACGATCACGCTGTTCGAACCGGTTGTCGCCGCGTTTTTCGCGGTGGTGGTTGTCGGCGAACGCCTTTCCGCCCTCGGCTGGTTTGGTGTTCTTCTGGTCGTCATCTGCCTTGTCTGCATCACCATACCAACCCGCAGTCAAAAGACTCAGATCAAAGTCCTTGAGCCATCAACCTGATGCGCCTTTTCACATTTACGCGCATCTTGTCCGCAAACCGTTTCACACTTTTCGAGATGCAGTTTGTTTCAACGCGCATCTTAGTCCGAAAACCGTTTCATACTTTTCGGGATGCGCTTTTTAACCAGGCTTTGACGGCATCGACCGATTCCGGATGGCGCGGCTTTCGAAGGGAAACCGCATAGAAATCTGCGCCCACCCGCAACTCTGTGGCCAGCGGCTGAACGAGGCTGTCTGCGGCAACTTCCTTCTCCACGAAGAAACGGCTTGCCAGTGCCAGCCCCTGCCCGGCAATCGCCGCGTCGATGGCAAGTGACGTCTGGTTGAAGCGAATATTCTTTGGCGAAGTCGACACGCCGCCCGGAAAAGCCTTTTCCAGATAGCGCGGCCAGAAATTATGCCCATCGTGCAGCAGCGGATAGTGCTCCAGATTTTCCGGCATCACCGGATCGCCAAGCCTTTCGACCAGCACCGGGCTTGCAACGGCGACGATCACATGCTCGAAAAGCAGCTCCGCATTCAGCCCCGGACCGAAAGGCGGCTCGCCGTAACGCACCGCCAGATCGACGGCATCGGTCTGGAAATTTGCGACCTTGTCGCTGGCGACAATGCGCAATTCTATATCAGGATGTGCACGCGTGAACTCCGCCAATCGCGGGATCAGCCATTTCGATGCGAAGGTTGGCGTCACGCTGATCGTCAGATGCTGCGGTTCAGGCCGCAGCATTTCGGTCGCCTCCGAAAGCAGGTCGAACGCGCGCCGCACATTGGCAATATATGCACGGGCCGGTTCGGTCATGACCAGCGTACGGGGTTGGCGTTCGAAGAGTTTCAGTCCAAGCTCTGCTTCAAGCCCGCGTATCTGTTGGGCCACCGCCGCCTGCGTCACGCCAAGTTCTTCCGCCGCCAGCCGGAAATTCAAATGCCGCGTGACGACTTCAAACACACGCAGACCGTTGAGCGAGGGAAGTCTTTTCATAAATCGAACTCGATAGATTTTCTACTGATTGGTGTTACGCATTCTCGTTCGTAAGGATAGTGGATTTCCGCTATAACGTCAAAAAATGGCCGTCGATAGTTGCCGCCTGGCGCAACACTCTGAAAAAAGGAACGCATCATGACAATAGAAAAAGTAGCGATTGTAACGGCCGGCGGAAGCGGCATGGGCGCCGCCGCCGCGCGCAGACTGGCGCAGGACGGTTTCAAGGTTGCAATCCTCTCATCCTCCGGCAAGGGCGAAGCACTGGCCGAGGAACTGGGCGGCATCGGCATCACCGGTTCGAACCAGTCGAATGACGATCTGAAGCGCCTTGTGGACGCGGTTCTGGCAAAATGGGGCCGTATCGACGTGCTGGTGAACAGCGCAGGCCACGGCCCGCGCGCGCCGATCCTCGAAATCACCGATGAAGACTGGCACAAGGGGATGGATACCTATTTCCTGAATGCGGTTCGCCCGTCCCGTCTCGTTGTGCCGACGATGCAGAAGCAGAAGTCGGGCGTCATTATCAATATCTCGACCGCATGGGCATTCGAGCCGAGCGCCATGTTCCCGACTTCGGCGGTGTTCCGCGCAGGGCTAGCCTCTTTCACCAAGATTTTCGCCGACACCTATGCAGCCGATAATATCCGCATGAACAATGTTCTTCCGGGCTGGATCGACAGCCTGCCGAAGGTGGAAGAGCGCCGGGCAAGTGTTCCGATGCAGCGCTATGGCACGAGCGAGGAAATTGCCGCGACGATCGCCTTCCTCGCATCGGATGGCGCCGCCTATATCACGGGCCAGAACCTGCGCGTGGATGGCGGCCTGACCCGCGCAGTTTAAACTATGACTCGACGGTGAGCCGCCGCATGGCGGCAGCCGTTTCCTCATTGGCAGGGAAGAAGGTTTCGATCACCACTTCCGACAGCGTGATATCGACGGCGGTACCGAATACTGTCGTCGCGCTCAAAAACTCCAGCGGGCCTTCGCGGCTATCAATCCGGAGCGGAATGGCGACCGGATTATCGGTGACAGTTCCCCCGCCCGAAGAGGCCGCGCGCGGGGGAACCGGATAGGATTTCAGTTCATCGAGAAGTGCTACCAGCCGCGGATCGGCGGAGTTGTCCGCATCGCGGGCAAGGCGCGCAAGAATATGGCTGCGCCATTGCCTGAAATTCAGGATGCGCGGCGCCAGCCCTTCCGGGTGCAGGCTGAGGCGAAGTGCGTTCACCTCCCCCTGCAGAAGATGGTCTGCCACGCCCTCGGTAAGAACACCTACCGCCTTGTTCGCCAAAAGCAGGGTCCAATGCCTGTCTATGGCAAGTGCGGGATGCGGGTTGTGTCCGTGTAGTAGGGCTTCGATCACGCTTCGCGCAACGGCAAATTCCGGCGCTTCCAACCCTCGCTCACCATGAACCGGAGCATATCCGGCGGCGACCAGCATCCGGTTGCGTTCCCGCAATGGCACGTCCAGATGCTCGACCAGACGCAGAACCATCTCGCGGCTTGGCGCCGAGCGCCCGGATTCCAGAAAACTCAGATGACGCTGCGAAATCTCGGCCTCCATCGCCAAGGAGAGCTGGCTGAAACGGCGACGCTGCCGCCATTCCCTGAGAAGCGACCCGACTGTCTGTTGTGTTTCGGTCATAAGCCTGTCCGATCTCTCCGACAATTTGCTCTGCGCGTCACGGCTGGCAGATGCATTCTGGAATGCGCCGCAAAATTCATAGCAACAATTACCTCTCACGTAATCGACCCCATAACGCAACAGCGCAAATATGCAGCCGGCCCGAAGAACGGGACGCCAAAATGAAAGGTCGATAGGATGAAAACCGTACAAACCGTATTTGCTCTCAAGCCACTTGTCGCCATCGACGCCATCACCTGCGCCGCGATGGGTGTCGCCCTTGTCGCAGCCTCAGCACCGATGGGCGAACTGACTGGAATTCCAGCGTCGTTGCTTTACTGGGCAGGCGTACTGCTGCTGCCGACAGCGGCCTTCATGGCCTGGGTATCGCAGAGCGCAAGTCCACCGGCATGGGCGGTGACTTCATCATTCTCGGCAATGGCGCATGGGTAGCAGCCAGCCTTTTCCTGCCAGTTGCGGGGATGATTATCCCCAATCTGTTCGGCTGGACCTTTCTCGTTGGTCAGGCGGCAGCAGTGACAGCGCTTACCGGGCTCGAAATTCGCGCCAGCCGTACGCTTCAAGCTGCATTCTGATCGAACGGAGATATCAAATGACCGCTTATGCAATCGCACAGCTTCGCAATGTCAGGGTCAATCAGGGAATTGTCGATTATCTGAAAGCCATCGATGGAACTCTGGCGCCCTTCGACGGACACTTCATCATTCACGGTGGACCGAAGGATGAACTGGAAGGCCTATCGCCGGACGATCTGATCGTCATCGCGTTTCCAGATCTCACGACGGCGCGCAACTGGTATGCCTCGCCCGCCTATCAGGCGATTATCGAATGGCGCAGGCAAGGATCAGAAGGAGAGGTGTTTCTGATCGACGGCGTCGATAAAGATCACCGCGCCGCCGATATTCTATGAAGCCGAACCAATCCGGCGACAGTTTTCACACTATCGCCGGATTTTCCGGTCAGGCCGAATAACGTTTGGTGCCATCCATCCACGTTTCGCTGACCTTGATCTTGCCGATCTTCACATCCGGCGTGGTCGGATCTTCTTCCAGAATGGCGAAGTCTGCGAACTTTCCGGTTTCCAGCGAGCCTATCTGGTCTTCCATGTGGCACTGCCAGGCCGCATCAATGGTGACGGCGCGCAGCGCTGCATCCACCGGGATGCGCTCTTCAGGGAAGAACACGTCGCCGCCTTCATTCATCACGCGGGTGACGGCATCCTCGACGTAGCGCAGCGGCTCAATCGGCGTCACGTTCCAGTCGGAATGAAGCGATATTTTGAGACCCGCTGCCAACGCCGATGCACACGGATCATAGAAGCGGGCGCGTTCAGGCCCCAGAAGACGGTCGCGGAACGCCTTGCCCCACCAGCGCACATGGCCGATCAGGAAAGACGGCGAAACGCCCATATCCTTCATGCGCACCATTTGTTCCGGATGGAAAACGCTGCAATGTTCGATGCGATGGCGAAGATCGCTGTTCGAAGATTTGCCGAGGACAGCTTCATAAGCGTCCAGAACCATATCGATTGCCGCATCGCCATTGGCGTGAACGCCAACCTGCCAGCCGCCTTCATGCGCCCGGCGGATGACATCGGTTACCTGCTCAAGGCTGTAGTTCAACGCGCCGCGCGCATCGGTGCCCAGATAGTTTTCGCGCTGATAGCCGGTCTGGGCCTGATTGGACCCATCCGCCCACGCCTTGATACCATCGACGCGGAAAAGATCGTTGCCGCGACCGGGCTTGATTCCTTCCTTCTCCCATTCGTCCATGATTGTTGACACAAGCATGCCGCGATAACGCACCGGGGCCTTGCCTTCGCCCAGAACCGCATCGAGGATTTTCAGGTCCTGCGCACCGGCCATGATGCCAATGCCGCAATCGTGCAGCATGGTGCAGCCGACAGAACTTGCGTGATCCAGAAAACGCTGGACGCGCCCGATCATATCCGCCGCCGTCGGAGACGGCATGGCGCCAAGGAATTCCTGCTGCGCCGCCATTTCCTCCAGACGCCCGGTCAGGTTGCCATTGGCATCCTTCACAAAGCGCGCGCCGGATGGATCAGGTGTCTCGCGGGTGATGCCAGCGGCCTTGAAGGCCGCACTGTTGGCATAGGCAATATGGCCATTGCTTTCCTGCATGAAGAACGGATTGTTGGGCGCAAGCGCATCCAGTTCGGCAATGGTCGGGATTTTGGCATCGCGGGTGATGCTGGCATCGAACTGCTGCGCGCGCACCCATTCGCCCGGCTTGGCATCCGCCACGCCTTTCTGCAGCTTCGACCAGACGGTCGCGTAATCCGGTGTCGTGATCGGGCTGACATCGATCCAGTCCTCGAAGGCCGTGAACACGAAATGCATATGCGGATCGATCAAGCCCGGCATCAGGGTCCGGCCCTGAAGGTCCACCACCTGCGCTCCGGAAGCGATGGCAGATTGCACATCATCCAGCTTGCCGACGGCCAATATCTTGTTGCCGCGGATGGCGATCGCTTCGGCGCGCGGTGCCTTGTCGTTCATGGTCAGGATCGTCCCGCCCTTGAAGATGATATCAACTGCGGGTGCTGCAGCCTGCTGCGCAAAGGCCATACCCGGCGACGAACAGGCAAAGGCCGAAGTCGCGGCGGCAGCGCCGAGATATTTGAGAAAATCACGCCTGGAGGCTGTAGACCGCAGGAACGCCACCATACCAGGATTACAGGCTATACACATCCGAATATCCTTCTTTACCGCCGCAGCGAAAAGATCATCGTTCAAACGACAACTAATTTTCTGATCGTCACGATAATGATGCAGTATTACAATTTATTAAACAGAAATTATTCTTCCATTGATTAGGATTTGCTAAAATAAATATTACCAACAAAGAAAAACCACTGACGATAAACATAAACCTGGATATATGTTTTGACGCACGAAACAATCCGACGAAGATCGACGGATTTCATAGAAATGCCCGCAATTTCCTGATGCATTGTCAGCCGCGTTTGGCTTTTTTCCGCGTCTGCTTCGCTTCGTTATGCGCTATGGCGGCATGAACGAGCGCGATGAAGGCATCCTCGTTGACCTCTTCACCCTCACTTATATCCAGCGCGCGGCGCGTATTGCCTTCAAGACTGGAATTAAAGATGCGCTCCGGATCATCCAGCGCTGCGCCGTTGGCAAAGGTCAGCTTCACGACCTTCTTGTAGGTCTCGCCAGTACAGATGATGCCGTCATGCGACCAAACCGGAACGCCGCGCCATTTCCATTCCTCGATCACGGCCGGATCGGCCTTCTTTATCAGCGCACGCATTCTGGCAAGTGTCTCGCCGCGCCAGTCGCCGAGTTCGGCAATCCGCCCATCAATCAGCTTTGAAGCCTCATTATCGTCTGCCATGAAATCCCTCCTCCCAGAGCACGTTTCGATCTGCGCTCTAACCTACATTTTCTCGCCCGGCAGCTGGCTTGCTTGCCTGATCCAGTCCGCGAGCTGCGCTTCATCCACATCGTCCTGCTCGTGAATATGGAAGTAGCGCGTATCCTGGCTCTTGGATTCGACCGGCGGCATCGGCTTCAGCTTTGCGCCGCGAAAGAACGCCACTTTTATATATTTGTCGAAACAATGATAGCTGAGGAACCAGCCCTCTCCCTTCATGCCATAGAAGGGCGAATTCCATTTGACCGCCTTGTGCACATCGGGAACGGTTCGCACGACAAGAGCATCGAGGCGGCGACCTGCTTCGCTTTTCCATCCCGGCATGGCGGCAATATAGGCCTGAACCGGCATGTCCCCTTCCCCTTTTGCAATCTGGGGATTGCCGCCCGACAAAAGCACCGGACCGTCAGGTTTTTTATCGGTCATCACGTTTCCTCCACTGATCACCTTCCGCCGGGGCCCCTCATCGAGATGACCATAACATCTCAACTGGTTTGCGACCAAGCTTTGGATCACAGGAAAGAACAACTCCCGTTTCGGCCACGCCTCGTGTAAGCAAAGCTGACCACATCAAACAAGCAGATGGCGATGAGACGATTTTTCAACCCTGCGGTACTCGGAACTGCTCTGGCATTTCTATCCCTGAGCCAGATAAATCTTGCGCATGCGGAAGAAAATCTGCCTCGCCTCCTGCCAGAACCCGGCGTGAGCGCGCATATCGAGAGACACAAAGAGGGTTATGTTCTGATCCAGCCCGATGGGTCGAATCTCGTTTTGCTGGATTCCGACTGGCTCACCGGGTTGGACGGACCGGTTGGCTTCGAAATCGCCGATTATAATTTCGATGGATACAGCGATTTCGCCTTAAGTGCCCGTGAAGCGGGAAGCCTTGATGTCGGCGTTGCCGTTTATCTCTACAATCCGAAGGTCAAAGCCTTTTCTCTCCTGATAATCGAGGACGAACTTAGCGGGAAACTGAACTGCGGCGAGCTATGGAATGTCGAGCGCATCCCGGAGCGAAAGCTCATCAAAAGCAGTTGCAGTCTGGACGGGCATTATAGCCGGGTAGACATCCTGTCGATCGATCACGACCAGACGGTGCGGCTTGTGGAACAGTCGCGCCCGGAAGAGCAGATGTCCGGCTGGCCCTACCTGATAAAACCCATGCGCATGGTGATCTATGACCCGCGGGGAAACAGCATTCTCGAAACCCCCATAGCCCCGGATGAAACGGAACAAGGCTGGGAAGTTCCTATTGAAAAGCTGACCCTATACAGCAATCCTGACCAGCAAAGCGCCACAAACGTCTATCTGGGCAAGGACGACAAGGTGCGCAAGCTTGCCTATGCCGGTGATGACTGGATGAAGATCGTCTATCAGGGCAAAGCCGGACCGCTGGAGGGCTGGATATCCCTGAAAGAAGCCTATGATCTTGCGGTATGGCAGGCCGAAAACGGACAAAAGCCGCAATCCTTGCAGCTCGGCCTCGCGGATTACAGCGGCGTCGACAAGGATCAGGATTACTACAAGCACCTGTTCACACTGACGTTGGCCAATGAAAGTCGCGAAGCCATTGAACTCAACTACGGTGAATTGCACCTGATTTTCACATCTGTGGACGGCCGGCAGACCACACACAAGCTCTATGACCTCTTCAACAAGACGCTTGAACCGGGAATGAGCGAAACGCTCGACGACAACCCCGTGCAAAAGCGAGGCGGACAGTATGTGATTTATCACCCAGTCAACGATGAAGACGCCTATTCGTCATTCTTCCCCGAAGGACTGGCGGTCGGGAAATACAAGATCCGCCCCGTTGTGACTGGCCCCAACCTCAAGCCCCCCATTTACGGTCCCGACGAAATCGAGATGGATTACCCGCCCAAGCTACCGGACAGCCTGATCGAGCCGTGAGCCGGCACTTGATCGCGCAAGAGCATCCAGAGCCATACTCATCGGCAGAGCGGGCGCAAACAGGAAGCCCTGCCCGCTGTTGCAGCCGAGTTTACACAGCATATCGCGGTCTTCCTCCGTCTCGATCCCCTCGGCAGTAACCTTGATGCCAAGAGCATCGCCAAGCTCGACCATGGCCCGCACGATATGCTGGTCGCCCTCGGATTCGGCGATACCACGCACAAAAACCTTATCGATCTTGATCTTGGTGACGAGGCCTTTCTTCAAAGAAGCAAAAGTGGCGAAACCGGTGCCGAAATCGTCAAGCGCGATAGAAATCCCGGCATCCGACAACGCGCCCAGACTGTCATTCATCCCACGCTGATCGAACGGTGCCTCCTCCGTAATTTCGATCTCCAGCATGGATATCGGCAGATCGCGTTTTTCCATCTGGGACAGGATTTCATGCGGGATGCGCCCTCCCGCCAGTTCGCGAGGCGAGAGATTCATGGCGACCGTCAGATCGCTGCGTCCACCTTCGGTGAGCTTGTCGATCATCTCGCAGCAATTGAAAAACACATTATGTGTGAGCTGGCGAACCACTCCCACTTCGCAGGCAACGTCTATGATTTCCGGCGGAGCGATTGTGCCATGCTGCGAATGATCCCAGCGAAGCAGCGCCTCAAACCCGATCATCCGCCCGCTGGAAAGCTCGACCACCGGCTGGAAGTAGGTTTGGATCTGCCCGGTTTCGATTGCGATGCGCAGATCACGCTCGATGCTCTGCTTGCGCTCCCACTCATGCTGAAGGCGTTTCTCGAAAAAGTAATATTCATTGCGGCCACGCTTTTTGGCGGCATAAAGGGCGAAATCAGCCTGCAGCAGCATGTCCACGGGATCGAGACGTTCAAGTCGGCAGATACCGACACAGGCACCAATCTCGACCGATAAAATGCCCTGATAATGCGCCGTCAAACTGCCGATAATGCGCGCGGCCACCAGTCCCGCCTCTATCTTCGCCGTCGGTTCTGGATAAAGAAGCACGAATTCATCGCCGCCAATGCGCGCCAGAACGGATCGTTCCGGTGAAACATGACGGATGCGTTGCGCAATGGCGACCAGGAGATCGTCACCCATTTTGTGGCCGTAGGTGTCGTTGACGGATTTGAACCCGTCGAGATCGATCAGCATGACAATGAACGGACCGTCCTTCACCGGAAACAAACGGATAGATGTTTCCAAACCACGCCGGTTGAAGAGCCCGGTCAACGGGTCTTCCTGCGACTTGAGCGCCATTTCGTCAGCTGTCTGTTTGGCTTCGTGCTTCAGTCTGCTCGTTTCTATGAACCTGCGCTGCCCGAGCAGCGCGCCGCGCGTAAGCCCGCACCAGAACAGAACGACAGCGACAGCAATCACGCCAAATTGCAGGTCGGCCTGCAGAGCCAAGCACACCACAGTCACAACGAGCGGCGGCGTTATGAAATTGATGGCAACGGACGCATAGGATGAACCATAGGTAACTGCGCCCGCGCAGATACCGGCCAGAATGACCAGATACACTGATGACTGCGGATCAGAAAACCCATGGGAAAGAATTGCGACACCGGCCCAGACGAAACCGGCCATGGCACCAAGCAGTTGAAACCGGGTAAGCTGGCGCTGCAGAACCGCGATATTCTCAACCGGCGCAGCCGGGCTCCTATAATAGGCTATGGCATCGATGAAGCGCAGCGTATTGATGATATTGACCAGCGCGAACCAGATAATGGGCATCCAGAAATGCCCCGCAGCAATCTGGACAAGCAAAATGAGCGCGGACAAAATCGTGCTGATGGGCATCGAGAAGCGCGCACCGTCGCAAATCTCCCTGAGCTGGTCCGTAAGTATCTTGTCGGCTATCGGACTTTCCTGCCTGCCATAGGCAGACCTGACCAGTTGAAGCCAATATGCAGTTCTCGACCCCATTTAAACGCCACCACTGGCCAGAGCATGTTCAGCTTTTCCCGATCAGGACGCCCCCCTGTTCCCGATCGAAAAGGAATGACAGCAAACCTGCCCCCAACTGACAAGTATAACATGCATGCAATCTAAAATGCCAATGGTACGGCAGTTCAATCAAGACGATTACTTCGGTGGATAAGGCATACCATCGACATGCCGCCGGAGACACGCGCTCAACAATAGTTATGGATGGACTATCCGCAAACTACTCGGTCGGCTGCTCTTCCGCCGTCAGCAGCAACTTGTCGATGCGGCGCCCGTCGAGATCGACAATTTCGAACACCCATCCGTGCTTGACGAAGGTTTCGCCTACATCCGGCAGATGCTTCATTTCCTCCAGCGCCAGCCCGGCGACGGTGTTGTATTCCGCGTCGTCGTCTATCGGGAACCGCAGAAACTCGGAGAACTCGTCAATCGGCATCCAGCCCGAGACCAGGTAAGAGCCATCCGCCCGGCGTACAATCGCCTTCTCCTCGACATGATCCTCCTGCATGGCGCCGATGATCGCTTCCATCACATCGCCCGCAGTGATCACACCTTCGAAATGGCCATATTCGTCGTAGACGAGCACCATATGGGTCGGCGTGCCACGGATAGCTTCCACCACGTCCAGCGCATCGGAAAAATCCGAAACGACCGGAACATCCCGGATAATCTCGCGCAGATTGACGCTACCTTTGGAGGAGAGCTGATTGAAGAAGTCGCGGACTTGCAGAACGCCGATCACTTCGTCGGAATCCTCGCCGCGCACCGGAAGCCGCGACCGGCTTGTATTTTGTAGCTGCTCGCGGATTTCGTCGAAGCTGTCGTCTATATCGACCATGTCGACATCCATGCGCGGCGTCATCAACCCGCGCGCCGTCCGGTCGGCCAGGCGCATAACGCCTGCAATCATGCGGGATTCCTCCGTCTCGATCACGCCTGCACTATGCGCTTCAGCGAGGACGGACTTGATTTCTTCATCGGTCACGCCGTCGCTCGACTTGCCCGACTGACCGAGCAGTTTCAGCACCAGACGGCCCGACGTATCGAGAAGCCAGACCAGAGGTGCCGCCAGCCTGGACAAGAGCGTCATCGTCGGCGCGACACGGCTTGCAACCGCTTCCGGTTCACGCAGCGCGATCTGCTTCGGCACGAGTTCGCCGACGATCAGCGACAGATAGGTGATGAGCACGACAACGGAACCGACGCCAAGCGCATCGGCAAGAGCTGGCGATAAACCTTGTCCCAGAAGCCAGCCCGACAGACGCGCACCCAGTGTTGCGCCCGAAAACGCACCCGACAGGATGCCGACAAGGGTGATGCCAATCTGGACGGTGGACAGGAAACGACCGGGATTATCTGCAAGCTCGATGGCCATGCGGGCGCCCCGGCTGCCCTTGTCGGCCATTACCCTCAGTCGTGCCGGACGGGAGGAAACCACTGCGAGTTCCGACATGGCAAGAACACCATTGAGGATCGTCAACAGCACGACCGTAATTATTTCAAAGTACAAAACTGCCCCTCGGGATCAGATAATCGGAATATAATGATAGAAAGGAACCGGCCTTCTTTCCAGAGGCGACCACACAAAATACTGCGATACTGTCGGAATTGCAGTAGTTATGTGCTCTCTTCTGACTGGTTTCACCTGCCTTTTCTCTTCCTTCCAGTAAACGATTCACGATGCAGATAAAACGGCATAACCATCCTCTGGTCAGGCCAATTAGGTTCAACAGCCGAAATTCAGTAGGTCTTTCCCGCCACGCTACGGGTTTTTTGCTGCTCGCGCAAAATTGGCTTGACCAGAAACCGGTAGCCTTCTACTTCTTCCATTCATAGGTGATGAAACTTTGCGCGTGGGAGGAAGCGCGATGGGAGGATTGCCGTTAGCGACAGCGCGCGCCGATACCGCGCCGATCTTGCTCAAGCTGGATTCCGTTTCCAAAGAATTTCCGGGCGTCAAAGCCTTGTCGAATGTCAGCTTCGAATTGCGGGCGGGCGAAGTTCATGCCGTCTGCGGCGAAAATGGCGCAGGCAAATCGACCTTGATGAAGATCGTCAGCGGCGTTTATCAGCCGGATGGCGGGACGATCCATTATCGTGACCAGCCTGTCCGCTTTGCCTCGACGCTTGAATCGGAAGCGGCTGGCATCGCCATCATCCATCAGGAACTGAACCTCGTTCCGCATTTGAGCGTTGCCGAGAACATCTATCTCGCCCGCGAGCCGAAACGCGGCTTCTTTGTCGACCGCCGCAAGCTGAAGGAAGATGCACAGCGTTGCCTCGACCGGCTTGGCGTCAAGATTGATCCGTCGGCACAGGTGCTGAACCTGTCGGTCGCCCAATGCCAGATGGTCGAAATCGCCAAGGCGCTCTCGCTCAATGCCTCCGTCCTCATCATGGATGAACCGACCTCTTCGCTGACAGAGCAGGAAGCGCAGCTTCTGTTCAAGGTTATCCGTGAACTGAAAGCGCAAGGCACCGGTATCGTCTATATTTCCCACCGTCTTGATGAAATGGCGGAGATTGTCGACCGCGTCACCATCCTGCGCGACGGGCGTTATGTCTGGACCAAGGACTTTGACGCTGTGACCGTCGATGAAATCGTGGCCGGGATGGTCGGGCGCTCGCTTGATGAAAAGTTTCCGGAACCGACAAGAAAACCAACGGAGGAAGTCATTTTCTCGGTTGCGGGGCTCACACGGAGCGGCGTCTTCGAGAATATCGGCTTTGAACTTCGGCGCGGCGAAATCCTCGGCTTTGCCGGGTTGATGGGCGCGGGGCGTACGGAAGTGGCGCGCGCGATCTTCGGCGCCGATCCGCACGATGCCGGAACCATCGTGCTTGAAGGTGAGACGCTGTCCATCTCCAGCCCGCGCGACGCCATCGAGGCGGGCATCGCCTATCTGTCGGAAGACCGCAAGGCGCAGGGGCTGGCCGTCAAGATGCCGGTCGATGCCAATCTCACGCTCGCCAATATGGAAGCCGTCAGCAGTTCCTATGGTGTGATCGATTTCGAACGGCAGCGGCAGGCAAGCCAGCGTTATGTCGATCTTCTCAACATCAAGACACCGGGACTGGCCCAGCCCGTTCGTCTGCTGTCGGGCGGCAACCAGCAGAAGATCATCATCGGCAAATGGCTGTTCCGCGAGCCGCGCATCATGTTCTTCGACGAGCCGACGCGGGGCATCGATGTCGGTGCAAAATTTGCGATCTACCAAATCATGGACGAACTGGCTGCAAGGGGTATCGGCATTATGCTGATCAGCTCGGAACTGCCGGAAATTCTCGGGCTTTCGGACCGCGTGGCGGTCTTTCACGAGGGACGCATCACTGCCGTCCTGAACACGGCTGCGACATCGCAGGAAGAAATCATGACCTATGCTTCCGGTCGGGGCCGGCAGGACAAATGAGGACGCAGTAATGGCCGAAATCACTACGGACAAGCCCCAGCAGACGGCAAAATCCAAGGGGCTCAGCGACCGTCAGAAGGATATCATCCAGAAATTTGCGGCTGTCGGCAGCCTGATCATTCTAGCGGCGATCTTTTCCGTCACCAGCAGCGCCTTCATGACCGTCAACAATGCGATGACCATCGCCTTGCAGGTGACGTCGATCGCATTTCTCGGCATCGGTGCAACCTATGTCATCATAACCGGCGGCATCGATCTTTCGGTCGGTTCGGTTCTGGCGCTTGCCGGTGTGGTGGCGGCCCTTGCCGTCAAGGACCTTTCGATGCCCATCCCGCTCGCCATGCTGCTCGGCATATTGACGGGATCACTCTGCGGCCTCATCAACGGCGTCGTCATCACAAAACTCAAGCTGCCGCCCTTCATCGCCACGCTCGGCATGATGCTGATCGCGCGCGGTGTGGCGCTTCAGATCACCGGCGCGCGCGCCGTTTCCGGCCTTGGCGAATCCTTCGGCGTGCTGGGCAACGGCTCGCTGTTTCGCATCGAGAGCATCGACGAACAGGGTTTTCCGGTCGTCACCTTTCCCGGCATTCCCTACCCGGTGGTGCTGATGATCGTGATCGCGATTGCGGCAGCACTCGTCTTGAACCGCACCGTGCTTGGCCGCCACATCTATGCCATCGGATCGAATGCCGAGGCTGCACGGCTTTCCGGTGTCAATGTCGCCCGCGTAACGGCGTTTACCTATGTCGTTTCGGGAACACTGGCGGGTTTGACGGGCTGCGTTCTCATGTCCCGCCTCGTGACTGCACAGCCCAATGAAGGCGTCGCCTATGAGCTCGACGCCATTGCGAGCGCGGTTATCGGCGGCACGTCGCTCATCGGCGGTGTCGGCACGATTTCGGGTACGTTCATCGGCTCGTTCGTCATCGGAATCCTGCGGAACGGCCTCAATATGAACGGCATTTCCGCTTTCACACAGCAGATCATCATCGGTCTCGTCATTCTGGTCACGGTATGGATCGACCAGATGCGCAACCGCCGATGAGAGGGGAGACGGAATGCGTCAGGCATTCCGGAAAAGGGTAGAGCCAAGAGCTCGATAACAGGAGGAAAACATGCGTAAACTGGTTTCTGCATTGATGGCTTCGGCCTTTGTGCTTGCGGGAGCGGCAGGCGCTTCGGCGGGCGAAATCGCCGTTATCGTCAAGACCGTGAATTCGACTTTCTGGCAGAACGTTCAGAAGGGTGCCGAAGCTGCGATCAAGGATTCCAAGGATCACACCATGACCTTCCAGGGTCCGGCCGCTGAATCGGCCATCGCCGATCAGGTGAACATGGTGGAAAATGCCGTAAACCGCAAAGTGGATGCAATCCTGCTTGCCCCGTCCGACCCGGACGCGCTGACGCCTGCCGTAAAGAAGGCGTGGGAAGCCCGCATTCCGGTCGTCATCATCGACTCGCAGCTCGCCGATGGCAGCGACAAATACTACCAGTCGTTCCTCGCCACCGATAACCGCAAGGCCGGTGAAGCCGCAGCCAAGGCCCTGATCGACAAGGCAGGCACGACCGGCAAGATCGCCGTCATGTCCTATGTTGCAGGCGCTGGCTCGGAAATCGGTCGTGTCGGCGGCTTCGTGGATTACATCAAGGCCAATTCCAAGCTGGAAATCGTCGGCCCCTACTATTCGCAGTCACAGATGGCGACTGCCCTCAACCAGACCACCGACGTTCTGGCGGCCAATGGCGATCTCGTCGGCATCTTCGGCGCCAACGAGCCGACCGCTATCGGCATGGGCCGCGCGATCAAGCAGGCAGGCAAGTCCGGCAAGCTGACCGCCATCGGCTTTGACGGCAATCAGGATCTGCAGGAATTCGTCAAGGACGGCACGCTCAACGCCATCGTCGTTCAGGGTTCCTACCAGATGGGCGAAAAGGGCATTGAAACCCTGCTGAAGGTGCTGAACAAGGAAAAGGTCGAGAAGGTTGTCGATACGGGCGCCGTTGTCGTGACCAAGGACAATATAGACCAGCCGGAAGCCAAGAACGTGCTTTACTAAGCCGGGACGGCTCATACGCGAGAAAGGGAGGCATAATGCCTCCCTTTTGTTTTTGCACATTATCCCACGCAAAACCGCTTCGCACTTTTGCTGGAAATGCTCTGTTAGCGACCGTTCTGCTCGCGCCAGTTCTGGAACTTGCGCTCGGTCTCTTCCTTCGTGCACGGATAGAGTCCGACAATGGTGGCGCCGTTTAGCACTTCTTCCAGCACAAAATCTTCATAGGTTTCCATGCCTATGCATTCCGCTGCAATTTCATCGGCAAGATGAGCCGGAATAACCATCACACCGTCGGCATCGCCGAGCAGCACGTCACCCGGAAACACCGCCGCATCGCCGCAGGCTATCGGCACATTGATATCCACCGCCTCATGCAGCGTCAGATTGGTCGGTGCGGAAGGCTTGGCGCAATAGGCTGGCATATCCAGCTCGCCGATCCCGCTGACGTCGCGAAAGCCGCCGTCTGAAACAATGCCCGCCGCGCCGCGCAAGGCAAGCCTTGTCACAAGGATCGATCCGGCCGTCGCCGCACGCGCATCCTTGCGTGCATCCATCACCAGCACGCAACCGGGCGGACATGCCTCTATCGCAACACGCTGCTTATGGTCCGGATTGCGGAAAACCGTGATGGGGTTGCGGTCTTCACGCGCCGGGATGTAGCGTAGCGTGAAGGCCTGACCGACCATATTCTCGCGCTTTCGCGCCACCGGCAGCACGCCCTGAATGAACTGGTTGCGCAGGCCGCGCTTGTAAAGCGCCGTTGCAACGGACGCCGTCGAAACCGTCTTCAGCTTCGCCCGCGTTTCCTCGGAAAGCACATAATCTGACATCGAGGCTGCCTCTCAATAAATGACCGGTTCGTCGACAGGACGGCCGAAATCGGTTTTCAGGAAGTCGAAATCGCAGCCTTTGTCGGCCTGTTCGACATGCTTGGAAAAGACAAAGCCGTAGCCGCGCTCATATTTGGGTGGTGGCGTCTGCCAGGCCGCGCGCCGTGCCGCCAGCTCCTCATCCGAAACCAGCATGTTGAGACTGCGGGCTGGAATGTCGAGTTCGACTGTGTCACCGGTCTTTAGCAGGGCAAGCGGGCCGCCGATGAAGGATTCCGGCGCGACATGCAGAACACAGGCACCGAAACTCGTTCCCGACATGCGCGCATCCGAAATACGCACCATGTCGCGCAGCCCCAGCTTCAACAGTGCTTTTGGCATGGGGATCATGCCCCATTCCGGCATGCCCGGCCCGCCCTGCGGACCCGCATTGCGCAACACCAGAACCGTATCCGGCGTCATCGGATAATCGGGGTCGTCGATGATCTTCTTCAGGTCGGGGTAGCTGTCCGCGACAAGCGCCGGGCCTTTGTGGCGATGAAAGCGGGGATCGCAAGCTGCAGGCTTTATCACCGCGCCATCGGGACAGAGATTGCCTTTCAGCACCGCAAGCGAACCCTCATGATAGACCGGATTGGAAAGCGGACGGATCACATCCTCGTTCCAGATGTGAGCCTCTTCCAGACCATCGGTCAGGGGCTTGCCGGTCACAGTCACCGCGGAAGGGTCGAGCTTGTCTCCAAGCTGCTTCATCAGCGCCCGCAACCCGCCTGCATAATAGAAATCCTCCATCAGATAGGTTGTGCCGGAAGGTCGGATATTGGCGATCACAGGCGTCGTGCGCCCGATACGGTCGAGATCGTCCAGTTCCAGCGGCACACCTGCCCGGCGTGCCATCGCGATCAGATGAATGATGGCATTTGTCGAACAACCCGTCGCCATTGCGACAGTGACTGCATTGGTTATCGCGACGGGCGTCATGATCTTTTCCGGCGTCAGGTCTTCCCAAACCATCTCGACGATGCGGCGGCCGCATTGCGTGGACATGCGCTGGTGATTGGCGTCTGCAGCCGGGATCGATGATGCACCGGGAAGCGTCAGCCCCATGGCTTCAGCAATCGCGGTCATGGTCGATGCGGTTCCCATGGTCATGCAATGGCCGTAGGACCGGGCGATGCCGCCTTCGATCCCCTGCCATTCCTCCTTGGAAATGGTGCCTGCGCGGCGCTCGTCCCAATATTTGAAGCCATCCGTGCCAGAGCCCAGATATTTACCGGCATAATTGCCGCGCAGCATTGGCCCGGCAGGCAGGAAGATGAATGGCAGTCCCATGCTGACCGCACCCATGACGAGGCCCGGTGTGGTCTTGTCACAGCCGCCCATCAGCACCGCGCCGTCGATCGGATGCGAACGCAAAAGCTCCTCGGTCTCCATCGCCAGCAGATTGCGATAAAGCATGGTTGTCGGCTTCACGAAATTCTCCGACAACGACAATGCAGGCAGTTCCATCGGGAAGCCGCCGGCTTGCAGGATGCCGCGCTTGACCCACTCCACCCGATCCTTGAAATGCATGTGGCAAGGCTGGGCCTCGGACCATGTATTTATGATGGCGATGATCGGACGACCTTCCCAGTCGACCGGGTCATATCCCATCTGCATGGTGCGCGAACGATGGCCGAACGAGCGTTGGTCATCGGGCAGCATCCAGCGCGCCGAGCGCAGGTCACCATAGGTCTTTCTCGTCATTTCCCTACCTTCCCGATCAAAGCGTATTCCAAAGGGCGCGAAACGGCCTTCGGAAAAAATGCAATTCAAAACAAATATTTAGGAGGAGATTAGCGACCACGCTACGCTCCCTTCATCCGGGTCACCGGGGCTCCTGCAACCGACGCCTGCGCCAGAAACACACCGCCCGACCGAGGGGCCGCCTCCAGAGCCGCTTCCGGCAACTGGCGATGCGAGGTGATGGCCAGAAGCGTCAGATCAGACCCGCAAAAGCAGGGCATTGTCGGAGCCGGAACCGGTACTGGAACCTTTTCAAGCAGATTGCCCTCGCGGTCGAAGCGGTTCAGGACACCCGCAGATACGCCCGCGCTCCAATAGGCGCCCTCGGCATCGCAGGCACCGCCGTCCGGCCTGCCGTCCTGTTCATCGAGATCGCGAATGCGCTTGCGCCCGCTTATGTCACCGGTCTCCGGGTCGAAGTCGTAACGGTCGATCCACGGTCCGCGGGAATCCGTATGAAACATGGTTCCGCCATCCGCAGTCCAGGCGAGACCATTCGAAATCTCGAAACCCTGAGCCTTCACGGATGCATTGCCGTCGCCGGTCACCCGGTAGAGCCGCGAGATGGCTTCGCGCTCAGGACGGCCATCCATGCTACCGATCCAGAAGGCACCATCGGGGCCAACCTTGCCATCGTTGAGGCGGGAGGTGGTGGGCTCGTCATAGGCGGACCACAGCGGTTCCTCGCTACCCGTTTCAGGGTCAAACAGAACGAGCTGACGCGAAAGCGCCACCACGAGACGTCCGCTTTCGGTCAATCCAAGGCTCGCCACCTGGCTTGCAAAAGACCATTCACGAAGCACGCCCCGACCGGTATCTATGGCGGCGTCAATGTCGATTTCATATATGCGGCGCCCATAAATATCGCAGGCGAAAAGTGTTTGCCTGCGGTCATCCCAGACCGGGCTTTCCATCAATTGCCCGCGCAGATCGGCTATGCAGCGAAACGGTCCCATCATTCAGCCCCCATCACTCAGTCTCTGTTTTCCGCCGGATGACATCGGGATAATCGAGCACGAAATCGGAGAGTTCCAGCCCCAGACCTGCCCCCTCGAACGGGTAGATCACGCCGTTCTCGATACGCGGCATCACAGTCACCAGATCGCGATACCAGGACGTGTAATAGGCGCGGACGGATTCCTGATAGATCGCATTCGGCGCATTGAGCGACAGGTGAATGGAAGCCGCAAAAACCACCGGACCGGTACAGTCGTGTGGCGCAATGGGGCGCTGGAATGCCTCGGCCATGGTGGCGATCTTTTTCGCCTCCGAAAGCCCGCCGCACCATGAAATATCGAGCATGACATAATCGGAAGCATCGGCGCGCAGGACATCCAGAAATTGCGCGCGCGTGGCCATGGTTTCGCTGGCGCAGACTGGAATGCCGGACTGGCGCGCATAAACGGCCAGCGCCTGCGGGTTCATCATCTTGATCGGGTCTTCCGACCAGAAAGGCCGGAAGGCTTTCAATTCGCGCGCGATGGCCAGAGCGGACGTCAGGTCCCACATGGAATGAAACTCGACCATGATTTCCATCCGGTCGCCAACCGCATCGCGTATCTGGCGAAACGGTTGCAGCGCCTTGTCCAGATCGCCGGCATGGATGAAATTTCCGCCGGATGCGACGGCGAACGGGTCAAAGGGCCAGATTTTCATGGCCGTGATGCCCTCCGACAGAAGGCTTTCGGCAAGCGCGCCTGCATCCCTGTGAAAGGCAAGCTGGTCCTCGTAGGGCCCTTCCTTCGCCTCGTCGGCATCACCAATATAACGGCGTGCACCGCTCTTGTTATAAGTGTAACCGGCGCAGGTGTTGTAGGTGCGGATCGATTGCCGCGACAAGCCGCCGAGCAACTGGTGGATCGGCTGGCCGGTCACCTTGCCAAAAATATCCCAGAGCGCGATGTCTATCGCCGAGGCGGCGCGGATTTCCACGCCCGACGACCGAAAGCCGACATAGGGCTCCAGCAGCAGCTTGGAGATACGGTCGATCTCCAGCGGATTCTGGCCAACGAGCAGCGGCGCTATATCGCTATGGATGTAGGCGGCGACCGCATTTGCGCCGCGGAAGGTCTCGCCAAGCCCGACAATGCCTTCGTCGGTGTGGACCTGCACCCACACTATGTTGTTGAGGTGCGGAAGCTGCACCGTTTCGATAGCCGTGATTTTCATTCTGTTGTGCCTCAATGCGCGGACGGTTGACGGTTGCGCGCAACAATCTGCGTCGGATTGACGAAGCGCAGTGCCAGAAGCAGCCACACCAGCGAGGTGACCATGTAAATGACCGCCATGGCATCGATGGACTGGACGGAGCGAACCCCTGCAGCAAACACCGAGTAATAAAGCGCAACCACGAGCGTCTGCGACGTCGGCCCTGCGGTCAGGAAGGTCAGTTCAAACATCGCGACCGTCCGCACCAGAACCAGAAGCATGGCCGCGAGTACGCCCGGCATCAGCATTGGCAGAAGCACATGAATGAAGAGCTTGAACGTGCCTGCGCCGAACACGCGCGCCGCTGCCTCGACCTTCGGATCGATCTGCTCGATGAAGGGGATCATCACCAGAATGACGAAGGGGACTGTCGGCACGAGATTGGCGAGAACGACGCCCCAGAACGTGCCACCCACGCCGAACTTGTAAAGCACGGTCGCCAGCGGAATGCCGAAGGTTATCGGCGGCACCAGAAGCGGCAGCAGGAAGATGAGAAGCACAAGCTTCTTGCCCGGAAAATCCCGGCGCGCCATGGCATAAGCTGCCGTCACGCCCAGAATGCCCGACAGGATCACCACCGCAAAGACGACCTGAAAAGTGACCAGAAGCACCTGATCAAGCTGGAATTCAGCCCAGGCCGCCGCATACCAGCGCGTGGTAAACGCATCCGGCAGCCATGTGCCGAGCCAGCGCGTGCCGAAACTCGAAACCACCACGGCCGTAATGACCGCCAGAACATTCAGCACGAAGAACCCGGTCACAAGCCAGACGAGCGTGATCCAGAGCTTGGAAAGTATGGACGTATCGCGGATCATGACCTATCCCTTTCCGCCAGCGGTGGAACCGCGATAGAAGAGCGAACGCACGCCCAGAAGCGCACCGACCACGAGCAATTGCACCGCTGCCATGATCATGGCGATGGATGAAGCCATGGAGTCGTCATATTGCTCGAAGGCCGCCTGCGCTGCGGCAATCGAGATCACGCGCGTCGGCCCGGATGGCGCGCCCAACAGGACGGCAGACGGAAACACGGCAAAGGCCTGCACGAAGGTGAGACAGGCCGCGACGACCAGTCCCGGCACCAGCAGGGGCAGCATGACATGGCGGAAGCGCTGCCAGCTATTGGCGCCGTGGGTGGCGGCGGCGCGTTCAAGCGCCGGATCGATGCCGGTTATGTAGGAAAGCGTCAGCAGGAAGGTGAACGGAAACACCGTGATGACCAGCGACGCAAAGACACCCCAGTAATTGTTGGTGAGTTTCAACGGGCTGTCGATCAGGCCGATAGTGATCAGCGTGCGGCTGAACCAGCCCTGCGGCCCCAAGTAATTCAGCAGACCTTCCGCGATCAAAACAGTACCAAGCGTTACCGGCAGAACGAGGATCGTCGTCAGCAGGCGCTGGCGCGGCATCAGGCGCACGCGCATGGCAATGGGAACCGCGAAAAGCACGCTGATGATGGTGACGGGAACCGCCAGCCACAGCGTCGCGCCGATGGTCTTGTAGAGATAGGGATCGGAGAAGAACTTGCGGTAATTGGCCAGCGCCCCGCCGCCATCAAGCGGATTGAACGACAGAACCAGCCCGTAAAGAAACGGATAGATGAAGACGCCCACCACAAAAAGCAGCGCGGGCAGGATCAGAAGGGTAACGCCGTCAAAGCCGCGATTGGCGAGGCGTTGTCGCAAACCGGGCCGCAAGCCGGACTTGAGCGGCGCATCTGCATAGGTTTCTACCGCCATTGTTCAGCCCTCCGCCGGGAAAACCAGCGCATGGCCAGCATCAATGCCGAGCACGATACGGCTGCCGGGCTCCACGCCCTGCGGCCCGTGAAAGATCAGCTCCATCCCTGTTTCGGTGCGGGCCGTGCCGACATATTCGCGCCCACGATATTCGATGGTCTCGACGGTCGCCTGCAAATCGTTGCGGTGGCCAGAACCCGACACGACATCATCGCCGCGCGCCATCAGCACGGCATCGTCGTCCGGCTTAAGTTCATCCATCGCACGGCCAGCGAGTTCGCTTCCCGCGACTGAAATAATGGCCTGCCCGTTCTCGATACGCACAATCTTGCCCGGCAGGGCGTTGCGAAACCCCATGAAGGCGGCGACATCGCGATAGCGCGGCTCTTCATAAAGTTCGTGGGGCTTGCCGACCTGACGGATTTCCCCGTCGCGCAGGACCACGATGCGATCGGCGAGCGACAGGGCTTCGTCCTGATCGTGGGTCACATAGATCGTCGTGGAGCCGAGCTGGTTATGAATGCGGCGGATTTCGGCCCGCATCTCAAGGCGTAGCTTGGCGTCGAGATTGGAAAGCGGCTCGTCCATGAGAACCACCGGCGGTTCGATGACGATGGCGCGGGCAATCGCCACGCGCTGCTGCTGGCCACCGGAAAGCTGTCCGGGCAACTTATCTTCCTGTCCCTGAAGCCGCACCAGAGCCAATGCAGCCCGCGCACGTTTTTCGATCTCGCTTTTTGCCAGACCGCGCATCTTGAGGCCAAAACCGACATTCTGCAGAACATTCATATGCGGAAACAGCGCATAATTCTGGAAGACCATGCCGAAACCGCGATCTTCCGGCTTCAGCTGGTCCACGCGACGATTATCGATAAAGATACCACCAGCCGTCGTACCAAGAAGACCGGCAATGCAATTGAGAGCCGTCGATTTTCCGCAGCCGGAAGGGCCGAGAAGCGCGATGAACTCGCCTTTCCGGATGGTGAGGTTGATTTCCCTCAGCGCGTTGAAAGTTCCGAATGATCGGCTCATCCGGTCTAGCCGGAGTTCTTGAAAGGACATTGACGCAAACACCATGATTTAGAATTGGCGACCATCAGCGGCCAATGGCGAGCCGTTCACGGCTCGCCATTGGCCGGCCTTGGTCAATCAGCCAGCGGCGACGTCTTCGTCCCAGCGACGGAATGCAGCGACCAGCGCCTCCGGTTCGAGCGGCAGCTCGATCGGATTGTTGGCAATCCAGTCGGCATATTCCGGACGGCCGAACTCAGCGATGATGTTCTGGCTTTCCTTCGGTGCCATTTCGATGGTGACGTCCTTCACCGCAGGGCCCGGATAGAAATAGCCGGCATCGTAGGAATAGGCCTGCTGGTCGGGCTTGAGCGAGAACTTGATGAACTCCATCAGCACCGCGACCTTTTCCTCGGACACGCCCTTGGGAATGGCGAAATAATGCGCATCGCAAACCCAGTGGAAACCCTCCAGCTTGCTGACACCCATCTCCTTCGGCACCACACCGAGCGCACGCGGATTGATGTCCCAGCCGGTGGTCGTCACCGTCATATCGCGCGTGCCCTCGCCCAGTTCCTTCATGAGTGCGCCCGTTCCTGCCGGGTAATATTCGATATTCTTGTGCAGTTCCTTCAGATAGGCCCAGGTCTTGTCCCAGCCCTCGACCGGGTCTTTCGGATCGCTGTCGCCCAGCAGATAGGGAAGCCCCATCAGGAAGGTGCGTCCCGGACCGGAATTGGCCGGGCGGGCATAGATGAACTTGTTTGGATTTTCCTTCGCCCAGGCCAGCAGTTCTTCAGCGGTTTTGGGCGGCGTCTTCACCTTGTCGGGGTGAAATTCAAGCAAGGGGCCGGATGGATAATAGGACACCACGACGCCCTTGCCCTTCGACATTTCCTGCATACGCCATGCGGGTTCCAGATAGATATCCTGAAGTTTCGGCAGGCCGTTATCCGGCAGCGCAATAATGTCGGTCCATATATCGTCGGCAAGTCCGGCGGAAAGCGCGTCCGGCCCGACAATCACCATGTCGATGTCGATGCGGTTGGCGCGCTGCTGCGCCTTGATCTTTCCCGGCAATTCGGGTGCCGGTGCCTTGTTGAAGGTAAAGCGCGAGACAAGTGCCTTCTGCTCGGCTGCAAAATTATCGAAGATCGGTTGGGTCAGGGCCAGATTGCCTGCGGCATCGATGACGTTGAGCGCCACAGGCGAAGACGGCAGTTTCGCCGACTGTGCCCACACACCTTTCGGCAGCATGATACCCATGCCGGTCGCAATCCCGGCCCCCGCCATGAATGTGCGGCGTGAAATTCCCTTACTCATGTTCTCCTCCACTTTTGGTTTTCCGGTGCGCCCCTCTTCTCCCTGTCAGGACGCCCAGGTTTCATTTGTCAGACAATGCCATCGCTCTCCCAGCCCGAGACGATTTTCTGGAGCGTCTCGCGGTCATTCGTTTCAAGCTGCGGCAATCCGGGAAGTCGTACTTTGCCGACCCCAAATCCCTGAATTTGCAATGCTTCCTTAACAACGGTCACATTAGCGCCGTTGCGGTATTTGGTACGCATGGTCTCGAAATCGGCGATGCTCTCGACCACTGCCCGCGCTTTTGCGAAATCTCCTGCCTCCAGCGCATTCCAGACAGCAAGCGAGCGTTTCGGCGCGACGTTGACGAGGCCCGAGGTGAACCCGCGTCCACCAAGGGCATAGAATGGCAACGCCCAGCTTTCCGCCAGACCGCATATCCAGGTCGCGTCCATGCCCTTTGTCGCCCGGCAGCACTCGAAGAAAAGCATCGTGTTCTGCGACGCGAACTTGACACCCGCGACCTTCGGATGGGTGGCAAGGCGCACCATCTCATCGAGCGGGATCAGGTCCGACCGGATATAGGCGACGATGGGCAGGTCGATGGCTTCGGCAATTGCGATGAAATAGTCCACCTGCGCATGGGGCGCGGCGAAAGGATCGAGCGGATGATGGATCATCACGCCATCGGCTCCGCCTTTGCCTGCCGCCTGCGCGACCTTGATCGCCTCGCGCACCGAACGCCCGGCGGCAGCCGTTACAGCGGCTTTTCCATCGACCGCCGCAATGGCAATCGCCTGCAGGCGAATAACTTCTTCCTCAGTGAGGCTGTAGAATTCGCCGGTATTCCCGCCAGTGACGATATTATGAACCCCAGCTTCGGCGATGCGCCCGACGATTTTACCCGTCAGTCCGGCATCGATCTCACCCTTTGCGTCATAGGCAGTCGCATGGACGCCGGAAATGCCCCGAAGGACCCGGCGGTAGCCAGCTAAATCCATTATTTCCTCCCAATATACCGGTCAGAAGACCAGTTCGATATGCGTATCTCCCGCTTTCACGATATGCTCGCGCATCAGGCGCTCGGCCAGATCGCCGTTGCGCGCCGTGATTGCCTGCATGATTGCTTCATGCTCATTGAATGACTGGCGACGCACATCCTCGCGTGACAGGACAGTCACCCTTGCGGCATGGTCGTACATGCGCTGCGCATTCTGCAACCGGCGCAGATATTCGCATCCTGATGCCTCATGGATGCCATCGTGGAACTTTTCGTTCAGTTCGATCAACTGATCGACATTGCCCGCCTCGACCGCAGCCCGCATTTCCTCGATCACCGAGCGAAGAAAGCCGAACGCCTCCTCGTCGCCGTGCTTGGCCGCCTGCCGCGCAATGATGCTTTCCAGCGCGGCGCGGGCGAGCGTCATTTCTTCGGCCTGTCGTGCATTGAACGATACGAACGTTCCGCGACGCGCCTCCGTTCTGACCAGCCCCTCCCCTTCCAACTGGCGCAGAGCCTCTTTCAAAGGGCTCGTGCTGATACCGAGATCGGATGCCAATTGTCTTTCGTTCAGCTTTTCACCGGACTTGATCCGACCGGAAATAATCGCCTCCCGCAGATTGTCATGCACATGGTCTCTGAGGCTCTTCACCTTGATTGGAGAAAGGGGGGAAACGTTATCGCCCAAGGCAACACCTGTTTGTCACGGAATTAACGCTGCGATCCTGAAACAGCGAATCTGATATGTCAATATCTGATACATCAGATATCAAATGAATTTCTCCACCCATTGACAGACAACAAAAAAAGACGGCCAAAGGCCGCCTTTACTAAGCGTATCTGATATGAAATCGGCCTATTCCGCCGCTGAATAATGCCCCTGATCCAGACTGGCCTGTGCAATATGCAGGCGCTTGTAGCGTCCATCCTTCATGGCCAGAAGCTCGGCATGACTGCCCTGTTCGGCAATTCGCCCGCCTTCCACCACCAGGATGCGGTCGGCATTGACGATGGTTGCAAGACGATGTGCGATCACCAGCGTCGTGCGTCCCTGCGAAAGCTCGGCGAGCGATTGCTGGATGGCGCGTTCGGTTTCCGTATCGAGCGCGGAAGTCGCTTCATCGAGGATCAGGATAGGCGGATTTTTCAGGAATATGCGTGCAATGGCCATGCGCTGCTTCTGCCCGCCGGAAAGCTTCACACCGCGCTCGCCAATGACGGTATCGTAGCCTTCCGGCAGATTGGCGATCACGCCATCAAGCCTTGCACGGCGCGCAGCCTCGACGATTTCCGCGTCGGTCGCATCAAGACGGCCATAGGCAATGTTTTCCCGGATCGTTCCGGCAAACAAAAATACGTCCTGACTGACGATGCCGATATTCGACCGCAGGGATTTCAGGGTCATATCGCGAATGTCGATACCGTCGACGAGAATGGCGCCCTGCGTCACATCATAGAAGCGCGGCAGCAGCGAGCAGATCGTCGTCTTGCCCGCACCGGAAGGACCAACGAAGGCAATCGTTTCACCAGCATGAATGGAAATGTTAAGACCATCGACAATGGGGCGTTCGACACTGTAGCCGAAACTGACATTCCGGTATTCGATGTCGCCGGTCAGACGGGCAACAGTCTGCGCATCGGAGCGGTCTGCAATATCCGGTCGTGTATCGAGAAACTCCGTATAACGCTGAAAACCGGCAATCCCCTTGGGGTAGGTTTCGATAACCGAATTGATCTTTTCAATCGGGCGGAAGAACACGTTGACCAGCAGCAGGAAGCCGACAAATCCGCCAGCCGTCAACTCGCCGCGCACCACGAACCATGCACCTGCCAGCATCACCACGACCTGCACGAAGCGCATTGACAGATAGGACAGCGACATCGACGCCGCCATGATCTTGTAGGCAGCAAGCTTGGTAGTCAGATATTTGTCGTTGCTCTCCGCGAAAAGCTGACGCTCATGATCTTCATTCGTAAAGGCCTGAACGACGCGGATTCCGCCGACATTTTCCTCGATCCGGGCATTGAAATCGCCAACACGCCGGTAAAGCGCATGCCACGTGTTCGTCATGCGCCCGCCGTAGCGGGTGGTAACATAGGCCGACAGCGGAACGATGAACGCAGTGATCAGCGCCAGAGGTTCATGCACCCACAGCATCAAGATGAACGCGCCGATCAGGGTCATGATCGCAATGAAGACATCTTCGGGTCCGTGATGCGCCACCTCGCCGATCTCTTCCAGATCCTTGGTCAGCCGCGCCACAAGATGGCCGGTCTTCTGATTGTCGAAGAAGCCAAAGGAGAGTTTCTGCAGATGATCGAAGGCCTTGCGGCGCATCTCGGTCTCGATCTTGATGCCGAGCATATGCCCCCAATAGGTCACGATGACCTGCAGGAAGGCATTGACGACATAAATCGCAAGCAGGCCGACCGCAGCAATGGCGATCACACCAAGCTGACCGGTCGGCAGCAGCTTGTCGATGAAAAGCGTAACCGCGACCGGAAAGGCAAGCTCAAGCAGGCCAGAGGCCACCGCGCTGGTAAAATCCAGCGCGAACAGCCCACGATGCGGACGATAATATCCGGCAAAGCGTTTCAGCAATCCAGCCATGGCGCGGCTCCCTCAAGGTCGTTCAAAGGGTGCCTAACTCATTCAACTCCCTATTAAAAGGGTAATTTGACCAAAGAGTTCAAGATTTGATTGCTTCTGTTGCCATCCGGCTTATGACGCGGTCGTGGAAAATCATTCCCAAAACCATCATCGCAACAAACAGCCAGACCTGCGGCAGTCCCATGGAAAGTGCAGACACGACAGGGCCGGGACAGAAGCCTGCCAGCCCCCAGCCCGCGCCGAAGATGGCAGAGCCGACAATCAGCCTCCGGTCGATTTCGGTCTTTTCCGGCAGATGGAAAGACTGGTCCAGCACGGGCCGCGCCATACGCCGCTGCAGCATCACGCCGGGGATAGCCACCAGTAGAGCGCCGCCCAGCACGAAGGCAAGGCTCGGGTCCCAATGGCCGCTGGTAACATTCAGGAAGCCCGTCACGCGCGACGGATCGATCATACCTGACAGAGACAGGCCGAAACCGAAAATTGCGCCCGCAAGCAGCGTCATGACCAGACGCGCAAAGGCCGACTCTTTCATAGCAATGCTCCTGAAATGCTGGCCACCAGAATGCCGGTTAAGAGAAAGGTGAGCGTCGCGGCTATCGAACGCTTGGAAAACCGCGCAATACCAAGAATGCCGTGGCCGGATGTGCAACCCGACCCCATCCGGGTTCCGATACCGACCAGAAGTCCTGCAACAACGATAACAGGCCAGGACATGGCCATCGTGACCGGTGGAAAGGAACCATAGATTGCAGCATAGATGACCGGCCCCAGAACGAGGCCGACAACGAAGATCGCATTGGCCGATACCTGCTTGCCACCCAGAAGCCGCCCGACGATGCCGCTGATACCGGCGATGCGTCCATTGAACACGAGAAGGAGGACTGCGGAAAGGCCGAGCAGCATGCCGCCCGCCAGCGATTGTAGATAAGTTGCGATCACGGCCGAGCCTCCGGCGCACAGAAGATACCGTAGAGTGCCTCGATCAGTTGCGCCGCCTTGGCTTCCGTCAACCGGTAGAAAATCTGTTTCGCTTCGCGACGGGTTTCGACGAT
>NZ_JAKVQC010000006.1:0-17957 GCF_022488005.1 Ochrobactrum sp. A-1 | reverse complement strand
GGGGGCGGAATCCTACGCTAAGGATTTGGGCCAGCGATATTCCCCGGTTAGATTGATGTGTTCCCATCCCAACGGCGAGACGTGGGCGAGTAGATCAGGCGCGATATGGGTACCGCTGGCGGCCCGGGTATTGACGACCTCGCCGAGCTTCATGGTGTTCCAGAATATGATGATGGCGGCGAGCAGGTTCATTCCGGCGATGCGATAGTGCTGGCCTTCGCCGGATCGATCCCGGATTTCACCTCGGCGGTGGAAGCTGATGGCGCGCTTTAGGGCGTGGTGGGCCTCACCCTTGTTGAGGCCGATCTGAGCCTGGCGCTGGAGGCCGGCATCAAGAATCCAGTCGATCATGAACAGGGTTCGCTCGATGCGGCCCACCTCTCGCAATGCGAGGGCCAGCTCATTCTGGCGCGGGTAAGAGGCGAGCTTGCGAAGAATCTGGCTGGGGGCGACGATCCCCGCTGCGATCGTCGCCATGATGCGCAGGATGTCGGGCCAGTTGCGCTCGATGAGCGGTTCATTGATCTTACCTCCGACCAGCGCTCGCACATTGGCCGGCGTCGCGTTGGGCGTGAAGGCATAGAGTCTTTTCTGAGGGAGATCGCGGATACGGGGGGCGAACCTGTAGCCGAGCAAGGCGCAGGCGGCGAACACATGATCGGTGAAGCCGCCCGTGTCGGCAAAATGCTGGCGAACGCGGCGGCCCGCGTCATTCATGAGCAGCCCGTCCAGGATATAGGGAGCCTCGCTGACCGTTGCCGGGATCACCTGGGTTGCGAACGGCGCATATTGATCGGACACATGGCTGTATCCCTTGAGGCCCGGGACGTTGCCATATTTCGCGTTGATCAGATTCATCGCCTCGCCCTGCTCGGTAGCAAGGAAGAACTGCCCGTCGCTGGATGCCGATTGCCCTTGTCCCCAGAAGGCGGCCATGGGCAGGGCGGCGTGGGCCTCCACGATCATGGCGAGCGCCCGATCATAGGCGCTGCCTTCGACATGCCAGCGCGCGATCCGCAGCAATTCCCAGAAGCTGTGCGTGTTGGTCGCCGCCGCCATCTTGCGCAAACCGAGATTGACGCCTTCCGCCAGCAACACGTTCATCAGGCCGATCCGGTCGCTGCAGGGCGCGCCGGTGCGCAGATGCGTGAACGCCTCGGAAAATCCGGTTCGCTCATCGACTTCCAGCAACAGATCGGTGATCCTCGCGGGCGGGAGCTGTTGATAGAGATCGAGCACGAGATCCTCGGCCCCTTCGGGCGTGTCGGCCCTCAGCTTGTCGATGTGCAGCTTGCCGTTCTCGATGATGCCGCCTGGGATCGTGCCGGTTCGCGCCGCGCGGCCAAACTCCTTCAGCCGTGTATCCAGTCGAGCCCTGCGCTCGGCCAGCCATTCGCCGGGCCGCAGCGGCACGGCGAGCCGCGCGGTCTGCTCTATCGCCTGTGGCGGGACCAGAAGCTGCTTGAGGTCGCCATAGCGGCGCGATCCCGCCAACCATATGTCACCGGACCGGAAGGCGTCGCGGATGTGGAACAGCACCGCGATTTCCCAAAGCCGGTGGTCGCCGCTGGGCTCAGCGCGAAGATGACGATGCCATTTCGAGTTGGGACGTAGAAAATCCACCGGCGGATCGACCTTGATCCCGTTACGCAGCATCGCAACGGCCGCCAGAAGAGGCGTGGCGATCGGCGCCGCCTGCATGTCGAGCAGGCGCAGCATCCTGGGCGCGTAGAGGCGGAAACGGTGATAGCCGTCCAGCACACGGCTGAGCGGGTCGGCCGCGAGCACGTTGGTCAGCGCGGAGGCCGTGGCGACAAGGGTTCTGAACCGTTCCCAGCCAGGCCCGGTGGCGATTATCCCGTCCAGGGCCGTGCCATCGTCCTGCGCTCCAAGCAAAGCACCACCGATTTCGGCAAAGGACTTCAGCGTGTCCCGAACGGCCGCCTTTTCGTCGGCGATCCTGGTGTTGCAAAGGCGTTCGGAGGCCCGATAGAGACGGCCTACGATGCGATCGTGGGTCTCCACGATGACATCGGCCAGCGATGACCGCCATTCCAGGGTGCAGACAGCGAGGATCGCAAGCCGCCTGTCTTCGGGCAGATCACGCATGCCGTCGGCGTAATAGCGCTCGCCCTGCCGGCGAAGCCGGGTCACACGATGCGCCGGCACGCCGTCCAGCAAATCCGCCGGAAGATCGAACCTTTGAAGATATTCCAGTCGATCCATCAGCCGGTTAGCGGCTGCTGAATTTGCGCCAACCTCGAACTGTCGCAGCCATACGAAGCGCGTGACGCGACCATCCACCGTATCCTCCAACAGGTGAGCCAAATTCTCGCTCAGGGTTGGCGTGATGCGATGGGCGATAAGATCCTCGATCCGGCGCTCGGCCTCAACCAGCGCATCGGCGCAAAGGCGCTCGATCGTCGAGGAGCCGGGAAGGATCGTGCGGGTGCGGCGACACTCCGCAACGAAGCGACGGGCAAGATCCTCATTCGATGTCGCCGCCTCGGCTTCCCGAGCGATCCATTCGCGCAAATCCCGTGCGCCCCGCCCCGAAAAGGAGCGATAGCCGTAGATTCGGCGAAGGTCCGCCAGATGCTCGTGCCGGGTCTCCTCGCGCGCGGCATAGAGGAGTAGATCGTCGCTGGTCAGGCCGAGCTGGGCCGCGATGAAATCCGATACCTGCGCCGGGATCAACTCGCCAGGAGCGAGCACCCGGCCCGGGTAGCGCAGGACGCACAGTTGCAGCGCGAAGCCAAAACGATTGTGGGCGCGCCGGCGCTGGCGGATATGCCCGAGATCCTCATCGCTGAGGGTATAGTGCCGCAGCAGCTCACCTTGATCGACCGGCAAGTGAAGCAGCGCCTCGCGCTGTCGATCGGTCAGGGTCACGCGACGCGGCATACATGCTCCTTATTCTTTCCGAGCTACGGTTTGAGATAGCTTGATTGAGATGCTGGTTAAGATACACAATAGCCCAATCTTATGTGCTCATGTTCGTCACCGCCTCAAACCTTCGTTTGTGATCCATGCTGATCGGCTACGCCCGCGTGTCCAAAGCCGACGGCTCGCAGTCGCTCGACCTGCAGCACGATGCCCTTCGCGCTGCCGGTGTCGAGCCAGGCAATATCTATGATGATCGTGCATCCGGTAGCCGTGATGATCGCCCCGGTCTTGCCGCCTGCCTGAAATCGTTGCGCGACGGCGATGTCCTCATCGTTTGGAAGCTCGACCGGCTCGGCCGAACGCTCACCCACCTGGTCAGCACGGTGCAGAATCTGTCGGATCGCGGTATCGGTCTGCGGGTGCTCACCGGCAAGGGCGCGCAGATCGACACCACGACGCCATCGGGCCGGATGGTGTTCGGCATTTTTGCCACACTGGCGGAGTTTGAGCGGGATATGATCCGCGAGCGCACCATGGCTGGCCTGGCCGCTGCCCGCGCGCGGGGACGCAAGGGTGGCCGCAAGTTCGCCCTCTCCAAGGCCCAGGTGCGGCTCGCTCAGGCTGCTATGGCCCAACGCGACACGTCCGTTTCCGACCTCTGCAAGGAACTCGGGATCGAGCGCGTCACTCTCTACCGCTATGTCGGTCCCAACGGGGAACTCCGGGATTACGGTCAGCGCGTGCTTGCTGCCAAAACGCGATGATGATGACGGGAGCCCCGATCAAACTTACCCAAGCGGACGCCGCAGACGTTGCAGACCTGTACAACCGTTGCAGCGACTATTTCCTGTTGCAGGACGGGGCCGCGCCCACGCTGGACGATGCTCGCGAGCTTTTCTCCGATGTGCCGCCCGAAAAGAGCGCCCACAATCAAGCTGTCCTGGGATGGAAGGGGCCTGGCGGCCTATATGCAATCGCGGCCATCCTCCGCGATTATCCGCGTGATGGCACATGGTATCTCGGCTTCATGATCGTAGATGCCGCACAGCGTGGTCGTGGCGTCGGACGCTCAATTTACTCGACGGTCGAAAGCTGGGCCGCTGCGAGAGGTTCCACAGAGATTCGGTTGGCCGTGCTGGAAGCGAATGAAGCGGCAGAGCGATTTTGGCGTTCTCTCGGCTTCATTGAGTATCGGCGCGTTGGGCCAGACACCTTCAAAATGCGTAGCCATCGCCGGATAGAACTGAGCCGTCGCCTTTCTGGCGCGACCGTAGAAGGCAGCAACAAGTAAGATCTCGCGCCGGCTATCTGGGCGAGCTTGGCGTAGGATTCCGCCCCCTCCCGCAAACGCCCCCGGACGCGGCGATAGCCGCGCCGGCCCGGAGGCGAACGCACTCCCATCTAGTGCCGTAGTGAGCCGGAGGGCCGCCAGTAACAAAGTCCCGGTGCGTCAGCACCGGGACCGCTTAGAGATGGCAGGATAGGCTAACGGTATACCGTCAACCGTTTCGCCCGAGGGGCGGCCAGGTGAATACGAGAATCTGCCGTTGTGCTTTTCAGCGATTGCGTGAATCGGTGAATGAGTGAATGAGCGAACAGGATCAGCTTGAGGATGCGGCCGCGCTTGCCCTTCATGGAGAGCTTGGTTTTCAGGGCATCGTCAAATTCATCGAACAGGATCGCGGCGACCCGTTCCAGCTCGCGGCGCTTCCTGTCGGGCAGATGGGCGAGGCGTTCAGGGAGCGTCATACAGCCCCCGGAACTCGGAATCGGCGTAATAGGCCAGCTTGCCGGCGACGATCGGCCGTTGTCCGGCCAGGAACAGCAATTCGATGTTCTGCGGCATGGGGCTCCGTGGGAATCTCTGCAATAATACCCGCTAAGAGATTTTCGTGTGACGGAAAACAGATGATTTCCGCCTAGCGGCTCCGCGGGTTGAAATCGATGGGGCAGACCGGCGATTTTTTACGCGACAAACCCTGTCGGAATGTGAGACTGTGCGGCAATTCCTGATTTGAGGTTTGTCGTACATGTTGATTGGTTACATGCGGGTATCGAGCAGTGATGAGCGTCAGTCGGTTGACTTGCAGCGCGACGCCCTGCTCGCGGCCGGGGTCGATCAGCGCCACCTGCATCAGGATCGCGCTTCGGGCGCGCGCGACGATCGGCCGGGACTGAAGGCTTGCCTTGCAGAATTGTGCGAAGGTGACGTGCTGGTCGTTTGGAAGCTCGACCGTCTGGGCCGGTCACTCTCCCACCTGATCCGGATCGTTGAGGATCTGAAGATACGCGGGGTCGCCTTCCGCTCTTTGACGGAAGCGATCGACACGACGAATTCGCACGGCGCATTCCTGTTCAACCTGTTTGGCACGCTTGCCGAATACGAGAGAGTGCTGATCACGGAGCGGGTCAACGCTGGTCTGGCGGCGGCACGCCGGCGCGGTCGCAAGGGCGGCAGGCCGCCGACGATCGACACCGAAAAGGTTGAGCAGATTCTGGCGGCCCTGGAAGCCGGGGCCAGCAAGGCGTCGGTGTGTCGGACATTCAAGGTGCCGCGCTCGACGCTCATCGATACATTGCGGCGAAGCGGATGGACCGGACCGGGCAAAGAAGATGAGCCTGCTCCCCCAGTTTGAGAGCGGGTGTGACCGATGGCTTTCCTCGACGCGCAGTCGCGTACCGTTCTGTTCGCCCCACCCGACGTTTATGAAGAGGCGCTTGCACGCTATGCGCTGTCCGCTGAGGATGTCGCTTTCGCCAGAGCGCATCGCCGATCGCATAATCGTCTGGGCTTTGCCATCCAGCTCGCTCTGGTGCGTGATCTCGGTCGGCCGCTCCGCGCTGGGGAAGTTCCGCCTCAGGCGGTCGTCTCCGTGGTCGCCGATCAGCTGGGCATCGACCCCGCGGTGTTCGCGCTCTATGCCCAGCGGGAGGAAACCCGTCGAGAACATACGCGGGAGATTGTCGTCGCACTGGATCTCCAGCCCGTCCGGACGAGCGATTATCGCACCCTGATCACCGCGGCGGCACGCGAGGCCGCTGCGACCGAACAAGGCGAGCCGATTACCAAGGCCGTGATCGAAGCCCTCAAGGACAAGAAGCTGCTCGTTCCCGTGCCGGAACTGCTGATACGTCTGGCGATGGCGGGCCGGGCGGCGGCGCGACGACAGGCGTATCGCGGCTTGATCCGGGGCCTGGAGCAACCGTCAATCGAGGCGCTTGATCAGCTTCTCATCGATCGGTCCGGCGATCGGAGCCATCTCGGCTGGATTGCGGAAGCGCCGGAGGGGGCCAAACTGAAGAACCTCAAAGGTCTGATCGCCCGTCTTGAGATTCTGCGTTCGGTGGCCATTTCCGATGAGCGGCGTAAAACGATCCATGCCAACCGCTATGGGATCATCGCCCGGGACGCCCGCATTCTGCATGCCCGTGAGATACGACGCCTGACATCCGAGCGCCGTTATGCCACGCTCACGGCGTTCGCCATCGAGAGGCAGGCGGCAATCACCGACCTTGCGATCGACATGTTCTGCAAATTGATCGGCAGCACCCGTCGTAAGGCTGAGATCAGCCGAAAGGAACGCCGCCTGAAGGATGCGGAGGTTCTCGATGGGGTTGCGCTCGCTCATCTCAAGCTTGGCGAGGCGCTTCTGGCCGCCCGGGAGAGCAATGCCGATTTCGCATCCGCAATTGCTACGTCACTCGGTTGGGACGGATTGACCGCCAGCATGGCGGCAGCCAGTTCCGTCGTGCGCCCCGATCGCAGCGACGAATTCGATGAGCTCATCGAGCGGCACAAATCGCTTCGAAAGCTGGGCCGACTTGTGTTCGGCGCGTTCTCTTTCCGGTCGTTTCGTCCCGATGATCCGGTATTGAGGGCAGTGGATCATCTACGTGCGCTCTACAGCGGCAGGAAACTACCTGCGCAGGTGCCGATCGCGTTCATGACCCGCAAGTGGCGGCGGCGTGTGCGCTCGGACGGCGGCACCATCGACCTACGCGCCTGGGAAGTGGCGGTGCTCGTTCACCTGCGGGAGCGCCTGCGGGCCGGCGACATATGGGTTGATGGCAGCCGGGCATGGCGCAGTTTCGAGGATTACCTTCTGCCTCGACCGATCTTCGCTCTGATGCGCGCCGAAGGGCGGCTCGGGCTTGCCATCCCTGACAGCTTTGCCGAATGGCGAGCCGAACGCACCGCCACACTCGACGCGAAACTCAAAGAGCTGGCAAGGGCAGCGGCGGCCAACGCCATTCCAGATGCGGCCATTTCCGACAAGGGTTTGTCGGTCTCCCCGATCCGCGAGGAGGAGCGTGACCGGGTCGTGGCGCTCAGCCGGCGCCTCTATATTCTCGTCCCACGGATCAGGATCACCAGCCTGCTTGCTGAGGTCCACAACTGGACCAGGTTCCTTGACAGCTTCACACACTATCGCACCGGCGAGACGGCGAACGATGAGGCAGCACTGATGGCCGCCATCCTTGCCGACGCCACCAATGCCGGTGCTGAACGCATGGCGGAAAGCTCACGCGGCGTCACGATCCATCAGATGATGCTAATGGTGGATCGGCATCTACGATCAGAAACCTACGCTACTGCGACCGCCGTGCTGGTCGATGCGCAGCAAGCCCATCCCTTCGCCGAGGTCTGGGGCGACGGTCATATCTCCTCCTCGGACGGGCAGTTCTTTCCGGCCGGCGGGCGCGGCGAAGCCAGCCTTGAATACAATGCAAAATACGGCAAAAGACCGGGTGCCTCGGTCTATGGCTTCCTGTCCAACCGTTTCGCCTCCTTCTTCTCCCGCATGATCCAGGCGTCCGAGAGCGAAGCGCCCTACGTGCTCGATGGCCTCCTTCACAACGAAAGCTCCGTCGAAATCCATGAGCATGCAACCGATACCGCCGGCGCAACCGAAACGACATTCTCCATGTTCCATGGCTTCGGCTATAGGCTCATTCCTCGTATCCGCAATCTCGGCAATCGCAGGCTCTTCGTCATCGATCCCGACCCGACTTACGAGCCGCTCGGCGCGCTGATCGCAGGAACCGTCAACATGGATGTCATCGAACAGCACTGGGATGAGGTCTTGCGGCTGAAGGCCTCGATCGGCGCGGGCCTGGTGTCGCCGTCCGTCATCCTCAAGAAGCTTGCCGCATCACCCCGGCAAAACCGGCTCAATCAGGCGCTGCGCGAAATGGGCCGGATTGAACGCTCGATCTTCATCTGCGACTGGTTGCTCGACATCAAGCTCCGACGCCGATCGCATGCCATCCTCAACAAGGGTGAGAGCCGTCACGCTCTTGCCCGTGCGGTCTTCCTCCACCAGCTTGGCGAGCTGCGCAATCGCGTGGCGGAAACCATGGCCTACCGCGCCTCCGGCCTCAACCTCGTCGTCAACGCCATTATCCTGTGGAACACCGTCTATCTCAGCCGCGCCGTCGATTATGTCCGCAGCCAGGGCATCGATATTCCCGCCGAGTTGCTCTCCCAGGTAGCACCGCTTCCCTGGGCTCATATCGCACTCACCGGAGACTATCTCTGGAACGAAATTGACCGACCCCTCGAACGCTTCAGGCCGATCCGCGCTAACCGCTTCAATCCAAACAACTTCGATTTCCCTTAGCGGGTATTATTGCAGAAATGCCCACGGAGCCCCCGGAGCGCCATTTCCGGCGAAAGATGCGCGCGCTCGTTCAGGACAGCCGACAATGCCGCCCTCGTAACACCGAGAACTTGCGCGGCGCTCGTGACCGAAAGGCCAAGCGGCTCGATGATCTCACTTTTGACGAAGCCGCCGGGGTGGGCGGGATTTTTCATACGGATGCCCTGCATCGCACTCATAGCCACCTCCTAGTGGTAATCTTCATAGTCGAGGTCGATGATCTCGATTTCGGTTTGGTCGATCCGGAATGTGATCCGCCAGTTCTTGGTGACGAATAGGCTCCAGGTGCCTTTTCGGTCGCCGGTGAGCTGATGGGCCTTCCAGCTCGGGACCGTGCGCAGCTCGTCTTCCCGCTCCATATCTTGGAGGTAGGTGACGATGCGACGGACTTTCGGCACTACGGCCGCCTGCAAGCCGGTGGCGTCATCATCTTCGATGAATCGGCGCAACCCCTTATGGACCACGTTTCGGATTCTCATGTGCCGTCGCTATCAGACTAAATGTATAGTGTCAAGTGACGCTATACGGCCGGTTCATCTCATAGCCTTGTCGCGCAAATCCTAAAACCTGCAACAGATCGGCCGCCCCCGGAAAATCAGGAGTTTTCGTGTCGCGTGTCTTTGTCGCAAGTGGTAAAACACTTGCGACATGATTTGCGACAGGGGGAGCCGTGAGCCGCCAACCAGATTCCGACGCCGGCCGGGTGTTCATCGGCTATGCCCGCGTCTCGACACGCGGGCAGGACTTGGAGCAGCAGCGGGCCGCCCTTGGCGCGGCCGGCTGCGTCCGCATCTTCGAGGAAAAGGCTTCCGGGGCGAAGCGCGACCGGCCCGAGCTGGTGCGGATGCTCGACCACTTGCGCGCCGGCGATGTGGTGACGATCACCCGTCTAGACCGCCTCGCACGATCGACGGCCGACCTTCTGGCGTCACGACACGAAAGTGGCGAATCTGTCCGACTTTTAAGAACGTATCCGGAACTCAGGTTGGTTTGACCGTGGTTGTCGTTGCTTTTTCGGCCTTGAGAGCTTCGTAGAGGGCGGTTTTCCCTATTTTCACGCGGGCCGCGGCTTCCCGGACGTTCAAACCGGCCGCCAGATGCTGGCGGGCTTTGGCAAGTTTGTCCGGGGTTACGACGACTTGTCGGCCACCGCGTCGGCCGCGTTCCTCTGCGGCTTGCAGACCGGCACGTGTTCGTTCCCGGATCAGATCGCGCTCGAACTGTGCCAGCGCGCCGAACAGGTGGAAGACCAGGCGACCGCCGGATGTCGTGGTGTCGATGTTTTCGGTGATGGATCGGAAGCCGACGCCTTTGGCCTCCAGTTCGGTGATGATCTCGATGAGGTGCTTCATCGACCGGCCGAGGCGGTCGAGCTTCCAGACTGTGAGCGTGTCGCCGTCGCGAACGTAGCGGATCGCCTCAGCCAATCCGGGGCGGTCAGTCTTCACGCCGGATGCCTTATCCTCGAACAGCCTTTCACAACCTGCTTTGCGCAAAGCGTCGAGTTGCAGGGCGGTGTCCTGCTCGCCGGTGGAGACCCTTGCATAGCCGATAGAGGTCATGAGACGTGGTTTGTCCGTTTTTCCGTTGAATTCGGACATTGTCCGATTTGCCGTTTCATGACAAGGTTTGCGGACAAGAACTGTGGATGCCGCGAAACGTTCGTTTGTCGGACACGCATTTTCCGTTTCGCTGCACTCTCCGCGGCGAAACGGGAAGATCAGAGAATGGCGCGAAGAGCATTACTGAGCGAGGCATGGTGGCAACAGGCGACGATCATCCCGGATAACGAAAGGGAGATCGCCAAACATTACACGCTGGATCGATCGGATCTCGACCTGATCATGCGACAGAACAAGGCCTCGAACAGACTGGGCCTCGCCTGTGTTCTGGCCACGCTACGATACCCTGGCCGACCGCTTGCGGATGGCGAGGTCCTGCCGGCTGGCGTCTTACGATTTCTGGCGCGGCAGATCGGCGTCGATCACCATGAGATCGATCGTTATTTCGAGCGCCCACAGACGCGGCGCGAGCATCTGGCCCTGCTTTTCTACAGAATGCAGATGCGTCCGTTTGTGCCTTCGGACGTGCGGGCACTCACAGGCTGGCTGACACCTGCCGCGCAAACCCTGCGCCAGGCCGATGTATTGGCGGATATGGTCGTGGAAGAACTGCGACGCAGGAGAATTCTTTTGCCAGCGCGGCCAGCGCTCGAAGCCATCATTCATGTGGCAATCAGGCGCGGCATTCGTATTGCTCATCGGGCCTTGGCCGGCGGGATCTCAGAAGGCCAAAAGCTCGATCTGGACAAGCTTCTCGATCCGCGTGAGGGGACAAGCGTGACCATTCTTGCCTGGGCGAGAACGCCGGCATTGTCGCCAGCCGCCGTCAACCTCGACAGAATTGCCGAGCGCATTCGTTTTCTCCGGTCTCTGAACCTGCCGACGACGTTGATGGATCGAATTCCGGCCAAGGTCTTTGACGAATTTGCTGCAGAGGGGACGCGAATGAGCGCGCAGCATCTGCGCGACCTTAACACCGAACGCCGACATGCTGTCCTGGCTGCAACAGTGCTCCACCTTTCCCGCCATCTCACCGATTGCGCGATCGACATGTTCAAGAAACTCATGGGCATCCTGACGCGGCGAGCCAATAACCAGGCGGCTGCTCGCGTCACCCGATCCGTTCGGGAAGTGCAGACGCCGTTGAAGGACGTTTCAAAAGTCTGCCATGCGATCATCAAGGCCAGAGAGAAGGGTGAGGACATGGCCAAAGCGCTTGATCTGGTCATCCAATGGCCAGCTTTTGCAACCAGTGTCCAGGCGGTTGATACGCTGATCGCGCCGGATGTTATCGACGGTAAAATCGAAATGCTCCAGCGCTATCCGACGATCAGGAAACTGGCGCCACAGTTTCTCTCCACTCTCGTGTTCCGCGGTCACGCAGTGGCGGCGAACCTCTTGCGGGCGCTATCCGTGGTCGCGGGTCTATATCGTACGGGCAAAAGGACCATACCCGACAAGGCACCGATCTCCTTTGCGCCGAAGGGCTGGATGCCTCTCATACTCAAAGATGGAAAGATTGATCGCAGGGCTTATGAGCTTTGCCTTTTCAGCGAATTGAAGCGCCGGCTCGATGCGGGCGATATCTGGGTGGAAGGAGCCAAACGCTTCCAGTCTTTCGAAAGCTTTCTCATTCCCACGCCGACATTCGAGCTGATGCGTGAGGAAGGAGCGCTTCCAATCGCCGTTGATACCGATGTCGAGACTTATCTTCGCCAACAGCGCCAGCTGCTGAACGATGGACTGGCTGACCTCTCGCGTCTGGCCGCAGCCGGCGAGCTCGACGATGTAGAACTGACCGGGGCGGGGTTTAGCGTCACGCCGCACAAGGCTATGTTTCCGGATATCGCCAAGTCGCTGAAGCTAAAGGTGGAAAGCCGTCTGCCTGCGATCCGCATCACTGACCTTTTGCTCGAGGTTGACGCCCGAACGGAATTTTCGAACGCCTTTACCCATTTGCGCAGCGGTCGGACGGCCGACAACAAGCTTGCGCTCCTCACCGCCATCCTGGCGGACGGCATCAATCTCGGTCTCACGAGAATGGCGGACGTTTCCCCCGGCATTACGATGCGCCAACTCGCCTGGGCGCACGACTGGCATATTCGCGAGGAAGGTTACACGGCCGCGCACGCCATTCTCGTCAACGCCCAGAGGCAATTGCCTCTGGCAAGCTTGTGGGGCGATGGAACAACGTCATCCTCCGATGGCCAGTATTTTCCGGCGGGCGGACACGCCGAGGCGATCGGCGACCTCAACGGCCGCTATGGTCCCAACCCCGGCGCCAAATTCTACCGGTTCACCTCTGACCAGTACGGCGCTTTCTACATCATCGCCATGAATGCCAATGCGAGCGAAGCCATCTATGTCCTCGATGGACTGCTCTATCATGGCAGCGATCTCGCCATCGAAACCCACTATGTCGATACCGGCGGGGTAAGCGATATGAGCTTCGCCCTTTGCCATCTCGTTGGTTTCCAGATTGTGCCTCGGCTGCGCGGTCTCAAGGATCGCAAGCTCTATCTCTTCCCGGGCGACGCGCCTCCCGAAAACCTGGCGCCGCTCGTTGGCGAGCACATCAACGTCGAGCGGATCAAGGCAAACTGGAACGACATCCTGCGGCTGGTCACGACGATCCGTTCCGGGCAGGTTCGGCCTTCGACCCTGTTGGCAAAGCTGTCCGCATTCCCACGCCAGAACGGACTGGCGTTGGCGCTACGCGATCTCGGTCGCATCAATCGGTCCATCTTTCTGCCCCAGTGGTGGCAGAACCCCGAAATGCGCAGGAACGCGACGGCCGGCCTCAACAAGAGCGAATCCCAGAACACCTTGGCCCGCGCACTGTTCTTCAATCGCCTCGGAGAATTGCGCGACCGGACTTTCGAGAGCCAGTTCTACCGAGCATCTGGACTGAACCTGCTAATCAACGCCATCGTCTACTGGAACACACTCTATCTCGAACCGGCGTTCGCCGAGCTCAACCGCGAGGGCATTCCCACGCCGCTTGACATCATCAAACACATTACCCCACTCGGCTGGCAGCACATCAGTCTCACCGGCGATTACATCTGGACCCCAACAGACGGCGTTGATCTCAGGCCATTGCGGCGCGAAACATCTATCCTCGCAGCGTGATCACCATACGTTCTCAAAAGTCGGACAGATCCAACACTTTCGTGTCGTGACGCCCTTCTGGCGATCGCGGAGCGGATCAAAGAGGCCGGCGCGGGCCTGCGATCGCTGGCAGAGCCGTGGGCCGACACGACGACGCCGGCCGGGCGCATGGTGTTGACCGTGTTCGCCGGCATCGCGGATTTCGAGCGCAGCTTGATTGTGGAGCGCACGAGCGCCGGCCGGATCGCGGCGAAGGCGCGGGGTGTGCGTTTCGGCCCCTCCCCTTCCCTCACGGCCGAGCAGATCGCGCACGCCCGCCAGCTCATAGGCCAAGACAAGAAGCCGGTTGCCGAAGTTGCCCGGCTGTTAGGCGTGCATCGCGCGACCCTCTATCGAGCGCTCGATACCGTGCCGGCGAAATGAGGAAGCATAATTACATGCTTACAAGAAATCATGTTTTGCCCGCGATTGGCCAACGTCCGACAAACCCCGGATTTCAGCGGCTTGGATTCAAGAGCTTGCAGAATCAGTAATTTCAGCGTTACCACTTACCACTATGAGTCGTAGCCCTACCGCAATCCCAGCTCGTGAACGTGTCGCCGCCCTTCGGGCGCGGCGTGAAGCTGCGGGCATGGTGCGCGTATGGGCGGACCTGCCGGGCGATCTGGTTGAACAGTTGGACCAGACCAAACAGCAGAAGGGCGTGCAATCCCGCGCGCCCATTATCGAGGAAGCTTTGAGGTTCTATTTCGAGAAGCAGCTAGGGACATAACGGCAAAACGCCCGATCGTTGGCGCGATCGAGCGTTTTATAGGCCGTCAGACACACCGTAGATCGGGGGCGCCTCTCTAAGGGGTCCGCTAACTCTCCCCTTATCTACGCTATAGCCCTCCAGTTCGCAAGATTGATTCTTGCGGAAACGGGGAAGCTGTGTCCGTCGTCCAACGCCGTCATGTCCTCCAAATGGAAGGACGAAGGGCATATGTTGAGGACGCAAATCGCGGCCGCGATCGGCTGCGCGCGCGGGCACGCGCTTGACGACATCATGCGGGAAATCTGGACCAGGCACGGAGCCGGCGAGTTTTCCGACGACGAGGCCGGCCAGCTCTCCGCGCTGGCCTATCAGCGCCGGGACGCCTTGCGGGGATGGGGACAGACCGCGCTAGGGCTGGTATTCCCTCCCCCGGCCGAGCGATGCCCGACGCCAGTTCGCCGGCGCAGCCATTTCAAGGGGCGATCCGAGGGCCAGATATGGCGGCCGACGACGCGCAAAGACGTGCAGGCGGTCTTGAAGGCGGCCGAAATCTATAACGAGGCCGGCTTGCACGAGAAGGGCGAGCGCAGCGGCCCGCTCGGATCGGTGGCGCTGGACGTGCTGCGGCTGTTCGTCAATCTCATCGACTTCCGCACCGGCCGGCTAGAGCCGTCAATCACCACGATCATGGACAGGCTAGGCCGTTCGCGCGATACCATAGTGCGGGCGCTGAAGAACCTGCGGGCGCATGGTTTCATCGACTGGTTGCGGCGCTACGAGCCGACCGGCAACGAGGGGCGCGGCCCCCAGGTGCAGCAGGCGAGCAACGCCTATCGCCTGTCCCTGCCGGAGAAGGCCCGGCAGTTCCTCGGCCGGTTCGGCAAGGCCCCTCCCCCGCCTGCGGATCATGGACAGGAACAGAGGGCTTGGAGTGAGGCAATCGACGCCTACAGGAAGGCCCTGCCCCTCGATGAGCGAACGCAGCTCGACGTGGGCGACAGCCCGCTAGGCCAGGCCCTTGTGAGCATGGCAAGGAACTTGATGAAACGTGAGTCCGATAAACAGACTGAATCCCCCTCTAATTCTATTCTCTATATGAAAACATAAGCGGTCGCCGCTGTTCGGGCTGCTTTCGCAGCCCTGCGGCGGTGCCGGCCCACGTATAGGCGGGCCGGCAAGCGGCACCCTCAGAGCAAAATCCGCAACGCTTGCGCCTGCGGTCGCCTTCTTATGGGCTTTCGAGAGGGAGCAAGGGGCAAGGGCTGCGCTTAATATGAAATCATGTAAACATGCTTGCATGTAAGCGCGAATTGTGCGATTGTTATTTCGTACGATACAAAAGAGGCCGCCAATCCGACCGCGAAGACCTATGCCGCGCTGAATCGGGCGTTCGATTTCTTCAATGACCGGCTTTTCGGCGGCGAGCTGCCGCCCTGCCTCGTGACCTTGCAGCGGAAGAACAAAGCCTATGGCTATTTCGCTGGCGGCCGGTTCGGATCGAAGGACGGCGCGGAGATCACCGACGAAATCGCGTTGAACCCGTCGCACTTCAAGAGCCGGACGGACGAGCAGAGCCTTTCCACCCTCGCCCATGAGATGGCGCACCTTTGGCAGCACCATTTCGGGAAGCCCTCGCGGAACGGCTACCACAACAAGGAATGGGCGGCGAAGATGCACGCGATCGGCCTGCACCCTTCCGACACCGGCCGACCTGGGGGGAAGGAAACAGGCCAGTCATGCAGCCATTACATCATCGAGGCCGGCCCCTACGCCCGTGCTTTTGCCGAGCTGGCCGCTCAACCTGACTTTTCGGCCCTCTATGTCGAGCTTTGGGACGACGCCCGGAAGAAGCGCAAGGCGAAGTCGGCCAGCAAGACCCGCTACACATGCCCGAACTGCGAAGTTCACGCCTGGGCGAAGCCCGGCGCGCGCTTGGTCTGTGGGGAGTGCGACGAGCCTATGGCGGCCGAGGACGGCGACGATGGTTAACCAACCATAAATCTATACATGCTTACATGATTGAGAGAAAGCATGTAGGATTCCTTACATGAAAGGATGCAACCATGATTACAGTAGCGTTCTGCACGCAAAAGGGTGGGACCGGCAAGACTACGATCGCGACGGCGCTTGCAGTCGCGGCGCATCAGGCCGGGAAGAAATCCGCCTTGCTCGACCTCGACCCTCAGACGAACGCCGTCAACTGGTTTGACCGGCGAGAAGGCGACGGCCCTGACGTTGCCTCGATCCAGCCCGGCGCTATCCCGCGCTCCTTGGACGCCTATCGCGGCCTTGGCATGGATTGGGTGTTCATCGACACGCCCGGCAAGATGGACAGCGCCTCGACCGAGGCGGCCAAGCACGCCGACATGGTGTTGATCCCGACCCAAGCGCAGATATTTGCGATCGACACCTTGGAGCCTCTAAAGCGGCTGCTCGACATGGCCGGCAACCCGCCGGCCTTTGTGGTGCTAAATCTCGTGCATCCGAACGCCGGGGGTAGGGCGGCCGACGACGCCGCCGCGATCACAGAGCGTTTCAACGTGCCGGTCGCGCCCATCCATCTGTCGCGCCTGAAAGCCTACGAGGATGCGCCGGCCCTGGGGCAGACGCCGCAAGAGCTGGAACCGCAGGGACGTGCCGCCCAAGAAGTCGCCGGCCTGTTTAGCTTCCTTTCAGAGCAGGCAAGCATGATTACAGGTAAGCATGAAAGGATGAAAGCATGAGCCGCAAGCCTTCCCTTCTGGCCACCGCGATCAAGACGGCGGAGTCGCCGGCGACCGAGCCAGCAGCTCCCGCCCTTTTCGACACGCCGACCGAGCCGAAGCGGCCGGCTCGCGGCCAGCAGTCGGGCGGAACTTACGTTCCGCCGTCGAGGGCGAACAAGAGCGCCAAAACGCATCACCTGCCGCCGGCCTATTGGGAGACGCTGGAAGAACTCAGCTTCCGAACGCGCGATGACAAAGGCAAGCGGGTTACGCAGGAGCGGCTTGTGGCCGAGGCGCTGAACCTGCTTTTCGCGAAATACAATTTCCCGGTCGTTCGAGAGGATGGGGAATAACGGGCAAACATGCGTACAGGTAAGCATGTAACCATCCGCCCCCGGCCGTCCCTACGGCCCTAGATGATGAGAGCGGGCCGGCCGGGGGCTACCGCCGAGCTAGTAGGCGCTTGAAACTATAACAATATGCACTATAGTTTATGGTGCTATAGCGGAGGTTCCGTGCGGATTTTCTTGACCAGAGGCGTTATGCGGTTCGCCCGCCGGCAACGCATTGCCGACGCCAGCTTGAGCGAGGCTATCGAGCGGGCCGAGCGTGGCACTATCGACGCCGATCTTGGCGGCGGCCTCATCAAGCAGCGCGTGGCGCGGCCTGGTCAGGGGCGCTCCGGCGGGTATCGGATGATCGTCGCCTATCGGGCGGCCGGGCGCGCGGTGTTTCTGTATGCGTTCGCCAAGAGCGACCGCGATAACATTGACGATGACGATTGGCGGCCCTGGCGCACGATCGGGGCGAACTGGCTTGCAGCGTCGGCCGAGCTGGTCGGGCAAGCCATTGAGGACGGAGATTTGAAGGAGATCGAGCATGACGACGACGAAGCCTAGCCGCCTTGTCCGCGAGATCGCGGAAATGGCGGACGCACAGCGCCGCCTTGGGATCATGGACGAGCGACCTATGAGAAAGATCACACGGCGCGGCACCTTGGAGAGAAAATCTTGCCGACTGAAACGCCAATGACCGGCGCGGAGGTGCGGGCCGTGCGCGAGCGGGCGCACCTTAGCCAAGCCGCGTTCGGCCGCTATCTCAATGTGACGCCCGGCTATGTGTCGCAGCTTGAGCGCGGCGAGGCGCAGGCCAAAGGGCCGGCTCTGGCCTTGTTGAACGTAATCCGGCGGCGGGGCATCGAGGCGCTGCACTAACCCTACGGGCCAATATGATAAGAGCGGGCCGGCCGGCAGGGCGCAGGACGGGGGCGTTTGCGGGA
>NZ_JAKVQC010000005.1:0-163752 GCF_022488005.1 Ochrobactrum sp. A-1 | reverse complement strand
TCTGGTTCTGGTTTCCGTTGCGTTTCCTGCTGGGAATTTCTGCCGAAATTCTGTTCGTGTTGACGGAAACCTGGGCCAGCGAGCTGAGCGACAATAAAAATCGCGGACGCATCATGGCAACCTATACAGCGTCGCTCTCGCTGGGCTTTGCCGGCGGCCCGCTGATCCTGTCGTTTACGGGGTTTGAAGGGCTGGTGCCATTTGCAATCGGGGCGGTCGTCGCCCTCCTCGCCTTTGTCATCATGAGCCTGCCGGGACTTCGACAAATTGAAATGGCCCAGCAAAAACACTCAAATTTCTTGCGTATGATGCGACTGTCGCCCATTGCCATGGGAACAACGGCAATCAATTCGGCAGTTGAAACAGCCGGACTGTCTTTCCTTGCCATTTATGCCATGCGGCTCGGCTGGAACGAAACCGAAGGTGCACAACTGATCACGGTTCTCATGGTCGGTGCCATTGCGCTGCAGCTTCCCATCGGCTGGCTATCAGACAAGATGAACCGGGTTACACTGATGATCGCCCTAACGGCGGTCTCCGCAGTAACGGCATTTCTCTGGCCCCTGCTTCTATCGGTGAGCTGGCTGGCCTACCCGGCATTGTTCATCTGGGGCGGAATTTTCGTTGGCATTTATACGACAATGCTCGCGATAATCGGCTCGCAGTTCCGTGGGGCGGACCTTATCAGCGTCTATGCTGCGATGGGGCTGTTCTGGGGCGGCGGCGCCTTGGTGGGACCGATGCTGGCAGGCGGTTTCCTAGACGTGATGCAGCACGGCCTACCGACCTTTGTGGGAATGGTCTGCGTCGTTTTCATGGTGTTCGCCCTGATCGTAAAGCGCACGCTTAAACCCAGTGGAGCCCCCCAGGCATGATACGCATCGTTCTTATTCTCCTTGGCCGGGAAATTATTCAGCGTCACTGGAAAATACTACTCATTACCGGCGGCGTCTGGCTTCTGCTCGGCACATTCATCGCTATAGATGCCTTGGACGGAAAGACGATCATTCCGTCGCGCTTTTTTGGCTATTTCCTGCTGCCGGAGGCGGCTGTCGGCCTCCTGGCTGCCGCGTTCAGTCAGGGAACGGCGAGACGAATGCGTGTCGTGCAGGGTATCGCGTTGTTCGCGGTCGCCTTGCTGATCCTCAGCGCCACCCCCGCCAGCCACTTCACGCTTGCGATGGTGCTGGGGTTCTGCTTCCTTGTGGATGGCAGTGTGCGCATTGGCAGTGCATGGGTTGTCCGCTATCCCCGCTGGCGGCTGGGGTTGATGGGCGGCATTGCGGAAGTTTGCATCGCCATTGCAACGCTTCAGCCATGGCCAACATGGTACGCCGGAACAGTTGCCTTCAATGTCGGCGCCGTCATGATCCTTACCAGCCTTGGCATATTGAACATTGCGACACGGGTGCGACGGCTGGAAGAAGGCGCATCGATCAGCAGTATCTTCAACAGAAATCCTTTATGGAACAAGCCGGGTTCCAGCTCCCTCGCCCATTCTGCCAATCGCAGCGAGCTGATCGTCCATGTCTGGACTCCCACAGGTCAGGTCATGACCCCGCTTCATCAAAGGGCCATCAATCGATATATCGCAGCCGTCGATACAAACGGCGTCATTTCCACGGGCCATGCGGCTCTGGAAATGGCCCCAAACGTCTATATCAGCCATTATCCGGCAGTCGAGATCGACCGATCGCCGGACGAATTCACCCGGACATTACGCGCCACCGCAGACAACAATGTGCCCGGACGTTTCCTGCCAAGCTATCAGGAAGAATCCGCCGAATGGTGCCAATCGACAGTGCAGGTGGTGATCAAGAATATCGACGCATCGCGATTGAATGCATTCTGGCAAGATTACAGCGCAGACAACACCTATAATCTCACAAACCGCAATTGCTCAAGTGCAGTCGCTGATGCTCTGGATGCAGCGCTGGAAGGTGTTTATCGTGACCACAACTGGCCAATAATTACAGCGTTGCGCGCGATCATTTATCCTGAGCTATGGGCAGCGGGACTGATGCGCAAGCGCGCAGAATCCATGGCGTGGACGCCTGGTCTGGTGCTGGATTATGCGCGCGCATTGTCGGCTCTGGTCGACCCACCAAAATCGTTCTTGACGTTTCCCAAACTTCGCCTGCTAAAAAAATACGCAAACACGAAGCAGGACATAAACTAGGACACGTCTCGCATATATCCGGCCTAGCTAGAGCGGTTCCGGTTAATACGGAATCATCAGAACCGCTCTAACTATTTGTTTTACCGCATTGTCCTACGCAAAACCGCTTCGCACTTTTGCTGGAAATGCTCTAAGTACCGGCAGGCTGCCGGATGACCGTAGAAAACTGTTCGCGCTCCATTGAGCGAACCGGCGTCAGCAAGGCGCGCTGCTGGATTTCACTGAACGGCAGGTCGCTGTTCATGAGCAGCTCATTGTCATAGAGAAACTCCGGCAGATAGCCGGAGAGCAAAACCCTGTAATCAAATGGAAAACCTGGTTCCAGCAGGCGAACAAGGTCGAAAACGACCGTCGTGCAATTGGACGTCAGTGTATTGTAGAAGGCCGGGTTTCTGGCAAGATCGTTGGCCTTTTCGATATATTTGAGCAACATCGCCTGCATAAGCTCTTGACCAACATCGACCGGATATCGATAGACGCGCTCGTCGCGGACATTGGTTCTCAAATAAACAATGTCCCGTTCTTCCGCCGCTATCATCGCCAATTCGAAACTTCTGAAAAAGCCACCCAGCGAAGAAAATTCCTGACCTTTTTTCTTGCGTATTTCGGCAGAGAACACCAGATGGCGACCATCTGCAAAGCCGAATGAAATCAATGTATGTGCAATGGCCGGATGCGTCCAGTAAGACAATATGACATCCACCGAATTGAGTTCGCTCAACCTGTACGTCCCGGATTTCCACCCTGGCACAAATATCCGGCTGTCATTCCATGTGAAGTCACGAATGTTGTGAAATGTCACCTCGTCGCCCTGAACATCCGCTGTCACCGTGTGCTGGACATCTGCCGCCCAATCCCGCGTAAGCGAAGGCTTCATCGAAAACCAGGAGACCAGAAAGAGGGAACCGAGGCAGATGAATGCGACGTTACTGAAGCTTATCAACTGGCTGCTCGAACGCGGTGAAAACAGGACCGAGATATAAGCTGCAAGAACAAGCGCGGTCAGGGCCATGACGCAGATTTTGATCGTCTGCCCCACCTGCAAATGAAACCAGAGCGCCATTGCCGCCCATAACACAATCATCGAGCATAGCGATGCCCAGGCAAACATAAAAAGCAGTTTGATCATGGTATATTCTGTGGCCTCGGATCAGCAGTCATAAATGGTAATATTGCGAAAACCGGGCTGGTGCTGGCGCTACAATGGCCCCGACGCCAGTGTTTCAGACGATGATAGGTTTTGTTGGAGCAAATTCGGGCTAACCGGTTTCTTGACGCCTGCATCGGACTGGACTTCGCGAATGGCGTTCTGGAGGACGGCGTTTCTTTTAAACGCCACGCGACCGGCGGCAATCACCTGATCCACCTGTTCTGTCGGAAGCACGAAGCGGGTTGGCACTTCATTGAAACTTGCAGCCATGCCAGCGGGAAGATCTTGTATCGACAGGCGTTGTACATGAAATCGGACATCGCGGCAGTTCCATCCTTTCAACGAGCCGCGATAGCGCGCTACTGTGGCTGCAGACAGGCTGCACCGATATGCAATGAGTTCGTCGCGCCATTGCGTTGTCGCCAGCTTCAGCGCATCAAACCCTTCCCTGACCGACGAGGAAATGGCAGTATCCGTAACCGCACCGAGGATTTCAGAAATCCCTGGCCCTTGCAGCTCCTTTACCCATGGATATTCCATCTCACGGCCAGCATCCACGACAATGTAAAGAAAAGTCTTCAGCTTCACGGCATCGGCAGGCGACAATGGCCCATAGGGTGTTTGCGCCGAGGCTCTGGCCATCGCAAATGGCGTAAGCCCCAGATTATCGGTCAGCGCGCCATCGAGCAATTTTATGAAATTCACATTGCTCGACCGGTAAGTGTGCAGTGCGCGCCCATAGGCCTTCAACCTATACGACGCCTCGGGATCGGCCATGACCCGGCTTAGCCAATCGGGCTGGCGATAGGTGCAGGCACCATGGTTGGATGCAACCGAAATGGGCTTGAAAACGACCGGAACCGCCGCTGACGCCGCGACTGCGTCAGCAATCCGCACATCCTTCAGATTGCTGCACAGTGCTGCAAAGGTTTCTACGCTGAAGTGAAATGGAACCCGGTTGTAGATATCCGATGCAGAGATCCAGATCGATGGCGCATTGGACCAGTCAAACTTTGAATAGGTCGCACCATGGAAAATATTGTCGTCGAGCCAACGGGCAAGCGAGGATCGGTCATTTGCGCCGCCATTCAGGACGCCAATGGCGACTGCTGGCGACAAGGCATTGGTGCGCACGCGTTCTTCAGCGTTCCTGACCAGAAACGTTTCACGGAAATCCCGATAATCATCGCGCCCTTTCATGCCGAAATAGGCTGCAAGAACCGCGCCTCCAGACACGCCGGATATTATCCTGATATTATCGACCAGGCTTCGCTCATAGGGATATTCGTCCACGATCGTATCATCGAGCGCCCGCATGACTCCATAACCAAAAGCCGCCGCCCGCGTGCCGCCGCCAGAAAATGCCAGGCCAATGATCATTGCGCCATCATCCCCGTGATCGGGAACGAAATGATTGTTAAACGCGAATAATTGAGACGTTGAACGATTGATCGGCCCGACATCGGATACCGCGCAGCCCGCAACAAGAAAACTGACAACAAACCCTGTTATCAAGAAAAGAAACGATCGATTCTGTATCATGCCCCCACCCCAATTGAACGACAATTAACACTGCCATTGAAGCAAAAGCAAATGGCAGATCAAGGAACGTATCTCCCGCCACAATCTAAGGATTTAAAGTATCGTCGAGTTGACATTTTCTCCAATCGGTCGCACCTATTTTAGGAAAACAGTTCTTTTGAAGCCCTTCTCACGGCACTGTTCTCCGCAAGGGACGCCAAGTGTTCTTACCTTTCATTTTTTCGCCAAGGACGAGCTATCATACTACGGATTGCTCGGTATCTACCGAGGCTCTCGGCTTATCTCTTTTCGCCGCCTACCGTGATCATTCCAGCTTATCCATCCCTCTCCCTGTTTATAGATTTGGACCTTTTAACTTAGGTAGGCCGCTGGCGCGCAACGGTTGTTTTGATGAGGGTTTCCTCGTCTACCCATTAAAATCGCTTCTGATGGCGGTTAAATTGCATAGTAAAACTCGCTTGCAACTGACCATTTTCTAATGCATTCCTTATTTGAACAAAGCCGCTTCAAGCGCGGGAGAAACAGCCATGTCAAAACGTCAGGCCACCAGTGCGTTGCCCCGTCCCGCTCGCCTCATCGGTTACGCACGCGTCTCGACCGACGATCCGGTCCATGATGCACAGATGGACGAGTTGCGGGCAGCTGGCTGTGATCGCATCTTTCAGGAGTAGGGTTCCGGGACTTCACGCGCCCGCCCGGTCCTGACCCGGCTGCTTTCGGAACTCGTTGCCGGTGACGTTCTCGTCGTGGTCCGGCTGGACCGCCTCGCCCGCTCGGTCAGTCACCTTCTGCAGGTTATCGAAGATCTCGAACAACGCGGCATCCACTTTCGATCTATCCGTGATCCCATCGACACATCCACGCCGCAAGGCATGTTTTCTCTGCAGGTGCTGGACGCCGTTGCACAGCTCGAACGCGCGCTGATTGCAGAACGGACCAAAGCGGGGATCAAAGCTGCAAAGGCGCGCGGCAAGCTTCCGGGAAATCCCGGCTTGAGAGAGCGCAAGCCGGAAGCGATCCGGGCCGTATCTCAAGCGCGCAACAAACGCTATCTCGATGAACTGATCACCTCGGCACAGACCTGGTTGCCTCTGGTGCAACAAATGCGCCCGGTCCACAGCTGGGAGAATATCGTACAGGTGCTCAATAGGCGCGGACATGACTGGACGGTCGAGCGTCTGCGCCGCGCCGTGCATCGTCTCGTCCGCGAAAAAATCGCCGACAAGAAGCTTGTTGCCCGATCCCCTCGCCGCATCCCTTCTGATCACCTGATGAAACTGGTCGCCGCAATTGCGATTGCCGATCCCGGATTGTCGCTTCGCGATATCGCGGCCCAGCTCGATCAGATGGGAGAGCGGCCGACGCGCGGTGGGAGGAAATGGCAGCCTTCCTCCGTTCGTCACCTTTTAGATGAAGCCCACCGTTTTGGTCTCATTCGTCGCTAAGCGCCTGACCGATCATTCGGCCGAGAGGCCGTCTTTCAATCAATGTGATAGACAATCCTCCGTCATTGGAACTTTCGATAATGCAACACAATATGCGTTACATGTGCCGCCCAACATCCATACGCCCGTGCAAAATACGCACAACAAGCAGCGTGTTCACGTGCTCCCGGAAATAGATCACATGGGATCCGACGGCATATTTGAGATAACCTGGTCGGATGTCCGTCAACCGACCACGCTTGCTCCCTTCCGTTAACCCTTCAAAAGCATCCATGACGTCAGTGATATAGCTGTTTGCTTGCTCCAATGACCATTCGCGTAAGGTGTAAACCCAGATATCTTCGAGATCGGCCTCGGCAAGCGGTGTAAGCTGATACCCATCAAAGCGCATGCTTCGTCTTCATTCTCTGCAGGAAGCCCTCACGATCCAAGGGCTTCGACTGACCAGACTCTTCGCCCGCAATCAGCGCCTCCTGCAAGGACCTAACGCGCGTTTCATGTTCTTCTAAAAGGCGCAATCCTGCACGCACAACATCACTGGCAGAGCCATAGCGCCCTCCCCTCACCTGTGAATCGACGAAATTGGCGAAGTGATCACCGAGGGTAACTGATGTGTTTCGTGACATATATTCACTCCTTTACGCGATTGTACCAATAATTGGTACCAACGCAAGAGCGATTGCCCAGCTCGTATACGGCGCCAAACAAAACGGGTTCAACGCCACGCTCAGTGAGCTTCTAGCTTCCGCTGAGCTACACTGAGGTATTGCAATTGGCAGTTATGAGGCCCAAAGCGAACGCTCGACCGACGACACCTAGTTGCTGTAGGGTCGAAAAGAAACACCCGGTGGAGGCAATGAATGCCCTATGGAGTCAGCTTGAAAAGCTGCAACGCTACCGCAGTTGAAATCCTGAAGCTTTGGGATGAGGCGAGCGTATTTGAACCGAAAGGCTCGATGCTGGAATTAGGATATCCGCCCCATCTGACACTTGCGGTGTTCGAGCAATGGCCAGGCGACGTTAGCGCAATCATGGCAGAGGTCTTTTCAGCACAGAGAAAACTTTTAATTACCTTCGACACAGTAAAATATTTTGACAATGAGACTATGATCCTCTGGACAGAGCCGCGTTCGAACCACGCCCTATCTGGCCTACATAGCAGATTACACGGCCACTTCGATCCCCTGAGCTGTCACGAACATTAACGCGTTGGTCGCTGGGTTCCTCACTGCTCCTTGGCAACTAAGGTACCGCAGTCAGCCAGAGCGGCAGCTATCGGCTGAGCAGAAACCAGAAGACTCGCGTTCGCCGTCGAATTCGACTCGGCAGATTTCGTTCAATTCCCGCCGGTCGTGATACATGAAGAACTGCGATTACGCTGAATGACCGGTTTGGGCGCAAAAGCGGTCTCTTCTTCAGTTCGTTACCGCACCAACGATAGGAACGATTATTATGGCCACTTTCATTCTGATAGCCGGAGGCTGGCAGGGCGGTTGGGTCTACCAGAAAGTAGCGGATATCCTCGCAGGGCACGGGCACATAGTTGTGCCAATCACACTTTCGGGGCTCGGTGATACACCTGCCCCATCGGCCAATCTTGAAACTCATGTAAGCGAGGTCGTTGATGTCGTGAAGTCGCATAGTGACGACTTGATCCTTGTCGGGCAATCCTACGGAGGAATGATCGTGAGCGGCGTAGCGGACGCCGTTCCGTCGCGCATCCGTTCACTGGTCTATGTTGACGCTTATGTCCCAGAAACCGGCGACTCGGTCTGGTCGCTGACAACACCGCGCTTTCGAGACATGTTCATCGCAGGTGCAAAAGGTGACGGGCTGAATTGTGCCCCGCCTTCCAATCTGGACCCACGATGCCGCCCACAACCGATCGCGACATTTCTCCAGTCAATCACTTTAACCGGACGCTGGCGTGAAATACCTCGTAAGGTCTTCGTTGGCGCACATGGATGGGATGGAAGTCCATTCCTCGACCTTTACCAACGCTTGAGCGAGGAAACGGATTGGTCAACCTTTTCTCTCGATTGTGGCCACAACGTAGCTCGACTGGAACCAGAGGCATTGGCCCGAATAATGCTGACCCAGGCCCGACCAACCAGAGAAGCCTTCCCGTAGATGCATAATTATTGCTGCCGTCACTAGCGCCTACGTTCCACAACCGGCGTAAATCGGCGGCTTCTCACAGACTACCCAATTTCAAACAAGGACTTCAACGTCAGCTCACCATTCATTTTAACACGACAACTGAATGGTTGTTCCATTTGCGCTGTCGGTAGAAATCGCGCTCGTGGTATTTCAGACCTCACGGATAACCGGTGCTGTCGTTCTCCTGGCAGCCACCATCTGGTATCTCGCATGCTTGACACGGTGGTCCACCAACGATGGCGTTTCCAGCACACCGAAGGCGTTCGCAAGGGCACTAGGCACCCTCGTCTTTGGGGCGCTAGGCTTTATGACGATAGTCGTTGTGGTCCCACTGGCGATCGTCCAACGTTGAGTACAGTACAGCTCGCCTAAAGCGCCGTTCGATCGCACAAGAAGTCGTTTTCCTTGTGAAGCACTTGGCCCGTTCACCGAATTCAATGACCTCGATCTACTTCACCAACTGGTTGCCTAACTCATTCCCACAGCGCAAGCGCGGGGATCGTCCGTGCTTTCACAGAACTTCTTCGCTGCGAAGCACCACGGGCCGAACTCCATTTGCTTCACGAGACTGATGACGCTACGGTCCATATCCATTTACGCGACTGGGTCGCAAAATGTTGCCAAGTTTATCATGGTCATCTCTTTGCACGATATTCCCATTGGATCGCTATTGCGGGGATCAGGAAAAGGACGACGTTCAGACTCTTCCAGAACCCGATGATATTGGCCATGTACATGTGGGTTTGATCGACGCTAAAGCCAAAAAAGACGGACATCATACTTGTTGTAATGCCGCTGAGCGACATCAACCACGCAAAGATGATAAATAGCAGATTGATCAGGAAAGCTTTTAGCAGAACGTTTCTAACTCTAAGCGGCGTTTCCATCGAAATGCTCCCTTGTTAGTAATGCGCCTTGTCTACTTTGCTCAGCACAAACCTTCTCATTGTAACCCATCCGGCGCGATTTTCCGCGGTCTTTTCCGACAATTCCACAAACGCGACAATCACCCTTGTCAGTTATCGTCCTGATCACAATCTCTGATTAAGAGGTTGAGCACGCACCTGAAAGCCACTTTCGCCTGTTGCTAAAGCTTATGGATCATCACCATCATCGTAGTCCTACCGATGTGATCGCTTATCTTGTTCACTCTAGGAGAGCTTGACGTTGATCTCGGGCGGAGGCATCCACAAGACAGTCTCGGCAAATGAGTGCCACTCGCGACCCCGTCTCGGCGACGACTAGCCGTTCTTGACTATTCGTCAATTTCTATGCCCCCCCCTAAGTCAGCTGCAGAATTCTCAGCCTCGATCTAGAAAACACATCCGCGGGGGAGGGCCGTCACGAGCGGCAGAGCGGCCCACGCTAGCGATTACAAGCCGCTCCAACGTTTCTTTACAACTGTAAAGTCTATGGTATCACATCCGGCCCGCAATAATCTTTACAACTGTAAAGATCGCCCGTTTCAGTGTTAACCTCTCATTAACGAAAAAAACATTGTCGAATCGTTAGATATGGGTATCTTTGACGGTAATGAACACTTTTCGCGTTCATAACCGTCATGAGGAAATAATGCTTCAGCCAACCAATGTCACCGTCAGCGACACCACATCAAAGATCGAAGGCTACACTTCGAAGCTTTCTGTGGAACTGCGGGATATGCGGGAGGCTTTTTACCCACCACAAGCGCGCAAGTCGTTTACTCGCACCTTTTCCACACTTGACCTAGTACGTTTATTGAACGTCCCTGAGAGCACATTGCGTCAGCTTACCATAGAAGGGAAGGGGCCGCAGCCTGAACGGGCGGAAAACAATCGCCGGACTTACACAATCGAGCAAGTCAAAGAACTGAGATCGTTTCTGGCCGACTTACGTCCTGAAGAAGCTCAGGATTTGCTTCCTTACCGTCGGACTGGGGAACGACTACAAGTTTTAGCAACCTCCAACTTCAAAGGCGGGAGTTCTAAAACAACGACTTCGGTCCATTTAGCGCATTTCCTTGGCCTGCAAGGTTATCGAGTTCTTTGCATAGATCTCGATCCTCAAGCGTCGATGACTTCAATGTTCGGCATTCAGCCTGAGTTCGATCTTGAAGAGAATGAGACTGCTTATGCAGCACTGCGCTATGATGATGAGCGACGCCCTCTTGCTGAGGTTATCCGTGCAACATATTTTCCAGGCGTTGACTTAGTCCCTGGCAATCTCGAATTGATGGACTTCGAGTTTGATACGCCTTCCTACCTGACATCGCGAAACAGAGATGAACTTGGACTGTTTTTCGAGAGGCTTGGAAAAGCGATCGCTTCGGTGGAGAACCAATACGATCTGGTAATCCTAGATACTCCACCTTCTCTTGGCTATACCACCCTAGCAGCCCTCTACGCCGCGACTTCATTGATCGTGACCGTGCATCCTGCGATGCTTGATGTCGCGTCCTGCAATCAATTTCTCATTATGATATCTGATTTGGCCGATGTTTTGGCCCAATTTGGCGCTCGTTTCGACCACGATCACTTTAAGTTTTTACTCACACGCGTAAATCCGAATGACGGGCCCCAAAAATATATGTCCGGTGTCATGCGCCGCCTTTTTGGTGATGATGTTTTAGTAGCGGAGGCACTGGAATCAACTGCGATAGCAGGGGCCGCAGTTGCCAAGAAAACACTCTACGAGTTGGAGCCGGGAGAGGTGGGCCGAGAAGCGTTAAAAAGAGCAATTGAAAGCGCAGATCGGGTTAACTTTGAGATCCTTGCTCTGATCCATAAGGTTTGGGAGCGATCCAAATGAAGAAAAGCATCCTGAAACGAATGGCCGATGCTGACAGCAGAACCGAATTTGTGGGCACTCCTGACGCCGCTGAACAAAATCCAATTGCAAGGCGCCACTCTTCTCCTGTCATCTCCAACGTCGGTCGAGCTCTCACGCAGCTTACCGAAGATAGCATTGTTACACTTGATCCCAGCAAGATCGAGCGTTCCCCGTTCAAAGATCGGTTTGAAAACGATGCTGAAGCCGATAGCGAACTGGAGTTGCTAAAAGCTTCAATCGCAGCAGAAGGGCAAAAGATACCGGTTTTAGTACGACCGCATCCGTCCAAGCCCGGCCATTATCAACTGGCTTATGGATATCGGAGACTGGCCGCAATCAAGTCACTGATGGGGGAAGCCGATCAGAATGAGCCATTAAAGATCAAAGCTTTTATTCGAGAGCTCACTGATCGTCAGTTGATCGAGGAACAATCGCTCGAAAATGGCGTGCGTGAGGGCCTCACATGGATTGAACAAGCAATGTGGGCTTTACAGTTAAAAAACGTAGGCTTCTCGCATCGCGCTATCTGCCCCGTGCTGGGTTTGAGTGAGTCTGCGATTTCGCATCTATTCAAGGTCAGCTCTGTTATTCCAGAAGATGTAATATATGCCATAGGTCGGGCTAAATCAGTTGGACGCCCTAAGTGGACTGCTCTCGCTGAAAACCTAAAAGAGCCCGTCCAACTCGAAACCATTCGAGAGTTGATTAAGACTGATGACTTCATCGCTTCGGATAGCGCGACACGATTTGCATTAGTTTCCGCAGCGGCAAAACCGATAAACGTTTCGGCAGGTGAAGCAGAAGCTGAAGAAACGAGGGAGTTTTCGCTGGGAACTCGACTCTTTGGGCGGATTAGGTCCACCACGTCTGGTGTCATAATGACAATTCCAAAACAGGAAAGTCATTTTGCTCAGTGGCTAACTAACCGTATGCCAGACTTGATTAAACAGTTCGACGAGCGTTCCAAGACTTAACAGCAACGGAACGTATATGATCAACGGTCGATAAGGAGAGACCACAAAAAGAAAAAGGCCCCCAAAACGTCGCCGTCGTGGAAGCCGATTTCATGGTTTGTAGCAGGATCAAGAATCGCATTTCCTCGAATCAGTGTCAAGAGTCGTAAGCGTCATTTTGGCGGGTGGATTTCTTTTGCCTTTTGAAAGGTGAGAGGGAATGCAAATTTTGAAGACTGACACGTCCGTATTCCGCGGGCGAATGAAGGCGTTTGCCCAAAATTCAGACCGGCAAGAGAAGCCGAAGCAGGGGAGGGGTGTAAACAGATGGGCGCTCTACAAACAGCTTTGCGTGGCTAAGGCTGACTTCGATCTGAATGATCGTTGCCTTGCCGTGCTGAGCTCGCTTCTGTCATTTCTGCCGGATGATGAACTGCATGAGAAAAGCGGTCTGGTCGTTTTCCCATCCAATCGACAGCTGTCGCTGCGCGCCCATGGCATGCCGGAGTCTACACTGCGCCGACATCTGGCCTCCCTGATTGAAGCCGGGATCATTGCGCGCAAGGATAGCCCGACCCGCAAACGCTATGCACATAAGGATAGGGAAGGCGGCGTCGAGCTTGCTTTCGGCTTTTCCTTTGCGCCCTTGCTCGATCGCGCCTCTGAAATTGCTGCTATCGCGGATAAAATACTCGCTGATCAAAAAGCACTGAAGCGTCTTCGCGACGAAGTATCCGTCATGCGCCGAGATATGGCGGGAGCTTTTGCGGATAAGGCTGAAGAAACAGGTGAGCTTAGTGAACGTATCGAAGCGTTGTTCGTTCGCTTCCGCGCCATTGTCGACGCTATCCCTCGCCGCGCATCTCTTGATGAACTGTCCACGATTAAGGTCAATTTTGAAACCATTCGCGGTGAAATGGCTATCGCTTTGAAAACAAATGAAATTGCTCCAGAAATGAGCGGCAGCGTCGCCCAATCTGAGCGGCAGCATAATGAATCCCTGCCAGAATCCTTTTTTGAATCTCAAAATGGCAAAAAGATTGTTTTGAACGCACCTTCTGCGGAAATACCAGTTTCTGTGAAGCGGGAAGAAGGAACTTCTGGCGAGTTAACGCCTTCCATTTCGCTCGACCTGGTGCTTCGATCCTGTCCAGATATTCGCGAGTATGGTGCGAACGGAATTGGCACATGGCGAGAGCTTCTCGACGCCTCGCGTATCGTTTCGGGCTTTCTCGGCATCAGTCAATCAGCCTATCAGGAAGCGATCCGTTTCATGGGGCCAAAAACCGCTTCAACCGCGATTGCCTGGATCCTGCAGAAACTGTCGTCCATCAATTCGCCGGGCGGATATCTACGATCTCTGACACAGAAGGCGAGGGGAGGGACTTTTTCAATCCGCCAGCTCCTGTTTTCGGGAATGAAGGCAAGTGGGTGTCTCGCGATATAGTGGATTAGGATCTGTCATGGCCCGTTATCGCACATCGAGTTCCACATTCCGTTAAGTTGACGATGCCCTGAAGTTACGTTTAAAAGGAAGAATTTAGGAATTCGACTGCGCACTCAGGTTGTTACGAAGGGATTAGCTTGGCCTGCAAATGATCATATGTAAAGTTGGAGATTGTTCCTTCTATAATTCGCTCAACGACTTGGTCAATGACAAAAATCGGTACAAGAAACCATTCACGCGGAACAACAGGATTACCAAAGCGATCTGTCAAACCGATATCAATTCGTGCAGAATCAAAAACGCGGTGAATGACTTTTTCGAGCTTCGTTCGGTTAATATTAAAGAGCTTATATGTCACAACAATTTCTACGTCTGCTAGTAGAAAGGTTGGGTCAATTTTTGCATTCGCAATTCGCTTCTCAACACTTCCTCCTGTCACGCCAATTTTGTGAAATAAATCTCGATTCTGCTTCACGATTTCATTCTCTGACAGACTGCGTAGAACGTAAATCGTCCCGCTCTCACTATCTTCCGAGCTGACTGTGCTGACGAAGAGCGGGCCTGCAGAAGGATCGGATATGCGACGTCCCGCATCGTCTTTGTAAAGTGCGCGCTGCAAAGAGCGGAGAAGCAAATTGCTCTCAGTTCCATTGGAATAAATTACGCGCAATCGGGCGTCAGATTCGCCGTTAGGAGCTTTGATAGCCTCACCAACTTCCGCAACATATATTGTTTGCCCACCAAGGATGAAGAATTGCCCTACCGCTATTTCAGCTTTTGAAAACCCTGCATCTTTGACAAAAGGAAGCGTAGAGCGAACTCCAGACTTCAAATCTGCCTGCACTTGCTCAAACAGAGGCTTGAATCGCTCAAAATCCGCACACCGCTCGCGATTGGCAATTTCTTCCGCAGCCTGTTTCTCCGTGACTGAACGTACATGCTGTAAAGTCGTAATATCTGTATTGTCTGCTTCAACACCAAGTTCGGCAAGCAATGCATCGTCGTCCATCTCGTCAATGGACGATTGTGGAATATAACCATTGTCATTAAGAAGCCCGTGCGCATCGAGCGACGCAACAAGTGACCGGCATTCTTCCAATTCGCGAATACGATCTAGCCGGACTGCGTAAAGCCGCTCAAAAATATCGTGCTCATCACCATGACGGGGCGCATGGCCGTGCTCATCAAAAAACCGTACAATTTCTTCAAAGCCAGCAATTATGCGCTCTTCACGCGGTGTACGGTTTGAGGTTTTTTTAACATCAACATCGACACCAAGTTCGGCAAGAAGCGCTTCATCATCATCTTTAAAGTCAGCCATTAGCGGCCTCCGCCTTCATACGCGCAAGGAAGGCAACGCCTTCCGCCATACGTTTTTCCCACGCGTCACTTGATGTCAACGATGGCAAACGACCACGGTCATTTTTAAATTTCAATGCGCGACGAGCAAGATCACGAGCTTCTTCAGGAGATAGCTTTATTTTTTTTCCCGAAATGATTGATGCAATCCGCTTCAGGCTATCCTCGCTCATGGATTTCGCAAGGATCGAATAGGCCTCCCCAAATGGATTGATACGATCAATTAGATCGATGTCCAACTCTTTCACATCCATTGCAAATCTGCGTACGCCATCAATGAGAGCGGTATTCGCAGATTTCAGGCCATCATTGCCTGAATTCATGACAGCTTTCGCCTGCTGTGTAAGGTTCAACGCCGCAATTGCGTGCTGTCGCACCGCTTCCTGATCGACATCGTCCAGCTCGGGATATTTGTCCTTTATAATCTTACCCAGCCGTACCTGCGTCAATTCTTGCGCAACAGTTTCACCACCCGCGTGCTCGCCATCGAAAAGACCCTTTTCCAAGGCCGTCTTATCTTGAACAAATGCCGTAATGACCTCATTGAGATCCTCCTGACAGACGCGCTGAGCTTCTTTGCTCTTGGGTTCGACCAAGCCTTTAATTTCTATCTGGAATTGTCCAGTCTGCTCATTAAACCCAACATTACATTTGGCGGGATCATACCCATTATCGCCGTAGTCGAAATTTGGCACTGGTGTATTGTCGGGTCGTTTAGGCGTGAAATTAAAACGAGGCGCGAGGACTTGTTCCATAAGAAGACTGGCAGCAATCGCTTTCAGAGTGTCATTGACTGCTTCAGTAACAGCGGCCTCAGAAGCATCCGGCTCTGCTATGAGATTGGTAAAACGGGCTTTGGTTTTTCCCGGCGCATCGCGTGTTGCACGGCCAATAATCTGCACAATCTCAGTGAGACTTGAACGATAACCAACTGTCAGTGCATGTTCACACCAGATCCAGTCGAACCCTTCTTTGGCCATGCCCAGAGCGATGATGATATCGACGTGATCGCGGTTATTCTTTTGTGATGGATCTTTGAGAGCTGCAGAAACCTTGTCTCGCTTCGATGCATCGTCATTAACAAGGTCCGCAATTTTAAGGGTTTTACCCTCCTTAGTTTGAACGAGCTGAAAACCTGTTGACGGATCGCTGCCCTGCCACTCGCCAAGTTCTTCGATAATATGCTCAACTTCGCGAATTTTATCTTTTGTGCTTTCACGCGAATTGACCGACGGAATATGAATTATCGTCTTCTCTGTCGGATGAAGAACATTCAGGATATCGTCTGAATATGCATCAGCGTAAAAGAAATAGCCTATTTCCAAAAATTTCAGATATTTATACCCATTAAGCTGCTCGTAATAGGTATAGGTAACGGCATCAAACTTGTTTTCATCTTCAGGTGAGAGGACCGCTTCAGCATCTCCGCGGAAATAAGAGCCCGTCATGGCAACAACGTGAACCTTGTCGCGCGCAATCAATTCGCCCAGATGAGCGCCGAGTTTATTGTCGGGATTTGCAGAAACGTGATGAAATTCATCAATAGCGATCAAACGTCCATCAAAAGCATCAACACCAAATTTATCGACAGCGAAGCGGAAAGTGGCATGTGTGCAGATCAGCACGGTGTCACTACTGTCGAGAAATGATTTTACAGAATTGACCTTACCGCCATCTGTACCGGGCGCGTTACACAGATTCCACTTTGGCTGCACTTTCCAGTCCCAATGAAATCCGAACGTGGTCAGTGGTTCGTCCGCAAAGCTGGAGCCAATCGATTTTTCAGGAACAACAATGATTGCCTGTCTCAAGCCCTGATTATGCAGCTTGTCGAGAGCAATGAACATTAAGGCGCGGCTTTTACCCGATGCGGGGGGCGACTTGATGAGCAAATACTGTTCACCACGCTTTTCATAAGCACGCTCTTGCATAGGGCGCATGCCAAGTTCGTTTGCCTTGGTGGAAGAACCATTCTGCGCATAGGAAACAGAAACAGATGGGACGGCCTGAATATCACTCATTTTAACTCCCCAGCACGAAAACGCTCTTCGAATGCCTTCACACTTCCATAAGTTTCGACAACGCGCTTTTGAACCTTACGCATCATGTCGGAACCGCGTTCCGGCCAATCTTGATGTTCAAACATCTTCTCATATGTGCCATAATGCGCTTTTGCTATTTCGGAGATAACTTTAGCATCGCCGCCAGGGATATAATGACTAGGCATTTTTCGCTTCCCCGTTCTCGAGGAACTCAGGCAAGATTTGAGCGACGGCATCAAATTCCGCTTTGAATTTGTTCATCAGCTCTCCAGTTTTTACAAAGATTTCTTCGCTGTTTTGTATATCTTCTATGCTGATGGTATTGCGGCGTAAAAACCGGGAAAACTGTGCCCCTTCGTCCTTTGCTGCCTTTGAAAAGCTGATATTGAGCTGATTACCGTCATTTTTAGCTTCAATACTTTCAATCAGAGTCTTTCGAAACTGATAGTTGCTCACCGGGCCAACCTCAGCAGTAAGCTTTAAGAAACCTCCCTTTTTGTCACTATGCTTGCCAATTTCTACCCAGCAGATCAACGGTAGGCCAGCCCACCAATCCTCGCATCCCTTCCAGCGTCTACCAAATTGGCCTAGTGCCTCGTACCAGCTTTCGGGAATAAAACTGAACGTACGGGCGTTCAAACCTGTGTAAACGTAGTTAACCCCTTTGACCACAAAGGTCTTGCCATGTTCCGGATTGTCACCAAACAAACTATGCGTAGCCAAAACAAAGTCTGAGGCCGCGCCATGTTCCAGAATGAAATCTAGGACTTTGCGGTGGTCGCGATATAATTGCCGAGCCAGTTTTTCCATTTCGGATCGTTCGGTGCTCTTACCCATCAATTCCTCCAGAACATGCAAATAATGGGTCAGAAAAGTCGTGACCTCGGGCTGAAGCTGGTAAGCTTCGTTAGTCAAATAGAGCTCAAGAAATTTGCCGATCGCCTCATATCGAATAGCCACGTATTCGCTATCCTCCGGCGCTTCATCATTAAGCGTCAGAAATATGCCGGAAATCTCCAGCGGTTTTTCGGTATCGGTGGCTTGAGCGCTATAAAGTTGCTCAATGCGCTGCCGATATCCACTCAACTGGTCTTTACGCTGCGAGCTATAAACCTTGTTTTCAATAATGAACGCCCAGCGGTTTTGCGGAGAGAGAATAAAAATATCGATATTATTCCATTCACAACGTACTTCTGCATCACGTAAATCAGCCTGCGAAATGCGGATGGCATTCGGGCTTTTATGGCCGTGCCCACGTAATGCCTCAGCGAGAAAAGCCTTGAGAAAACTGTCAGCAAGGCTGTGCGTTTCTTGAGGATCCAAAAGCCAGGCGAGAATGGCGGAATGGCGAATTTCCATTCCTTGCATTTTCATGACTTTGATCGGGTTGAATTTGTTCAGATGCTTTTCGATAGAAGACAAGGCTTGATTATTGACAAAAAGCTGCTCAAGCTCATCATAAGATGGCTCATATTGCTCCCCCGTTCCATTGCTCATGCGCTTTTCTTGCTCCCGGTCTTTGCTGTCATTTTGGTATAAAGCTCAAACAGCTTTTCTAAGCGCTCAGTATCGTTGCGGAAACGGCGACCGATATAAATGCGCTCCAGCACCTCGTCATTACGCTCATGCGCTGCGCGCAAGTTGGCGGGCATTGTTTCAGGATCATAGAGATCGGCAATGGTTTCCGGATAATGCGCCTCGCGCGCAAGAAGAATATCCTCTGCGCAGCGTGTTAAATCGGTTTTGTTCTTTTCAGTGAGTGGTGGAACAGGGAAAGTATTGTAGCTCAACTTAACTGAATATCTATACCCTTCACCTAGCCTTCCTGAAGTTACAGAGAGCCAAGCATTGTGCAAGCGTGACATGATGATAGAAATGGTGTGCAATGCTTCGCTATAAACCGCGAAAGCATCGACGTTGACGACAGGTCCACTCTCAAAGATATCAACTGGCACATAATCCCGACCAGAAGAACTTGTTTTGGGTATAGCAAAGAACCGCTCATCTTTATGAGTTCGATAGCAAAATCTATGAGGTGTATGCGCAACCTTCTGGGCATCCCGCCCGGCCAAAATACGATAAGCACGGCATTTTTCAATCTTATCTCGAAGGAAGGTTATATGAATGGCTTCATCATACATCTCATCCGGAACCCAAATGCAGTAACGAAAAGTACCTTTTATAATATCAGTGCCGCCGATATATCGCCTGATGAGTTTCTTCGCATCCTGGCCTGCTTCATTATGATATTCTTGCGAGGTAATAATTAGATTAGTTCCATCGACCGGATTGCTTCCCATACACATATCAGGCAGCCCGTTTAAGGGCTTGCTTTCCGGTGTCACATACACATTGGCTCCCTCAATGAGATAAGGACTGATATTGTATACTTGGCGCCGGATTTCGCCTTCATAAATGTATTTTTCGGCATTACTTTCCGGAGAAAGTCCCAGAATACAACATATAACGCCAGCGTTATGGCTGGCATTATTTGACCATTTGAAAGATGAATGAGCAAAGACTATACTTATTCCTTGCGAAATCAGATTCCCCCAAAGCAATCCCGTTTGTTCACCTTGGCAGATGGAATTCGTGCATACGAAAGATGCCTTTGCAGGGCTAATATTCTGATATTCTGAATATTTAAATAGCCAACAACAAACGTAGTCTAGCTGCATTAACTTTTCTAGTCCACAGCGCTTCATGTCCTCTTTCTGGGAGTTGCTTAGCTTCTTACCACCGAGATAAGGCGGATTACCGCAAATATAAGTTTCGCCACCTTCGTTCTCAAAATCGATCTGCGTTTGATCGAGTGGCGTATGAAACAAATCATTGGCATTGAGCTTTACAGCTGCTCCTGTCGGCGGGCAGATGCTCAGCCAATCAAGCCGCAGTGCATTGCCTTGCGTGATCCAGTTTTGAGCATCAAGTGGCAGGAATTCTGCCAGCGCTTCTTTCTGCCCACGGTATGTCACATCACATTGATATTCGGCAATGATGAGCGCCAGACGCGCGATCTCTGCCGAAAAGTGACGCAGTTCTATGCCTCGAAAATTGGTCAGCGGGATTTCGGTGCGCAGCTCAGGTTCACCGCGTCGTTTGTTAATCTCTGCCTCAATCTCGCGCATTTGCTTATAGGCAATCACCAAAAAATTGCCCGAGCCGCAAGCTGGGTCAAACACGCGGATACGTGCCATACGATTGCGCAGGTTCAACAATTTCCGCGCATTATCGCCTGCCTCTTCAAGCTTTTCACGCAAGTCATCAAGAAACAGCGGGTTAAGCACCTTCAGAATATTCGGCACGCTGGTATAATGCATGCCCAATGCGCCGCGCTCTTCATCATCTGCCACGGCCTGAATCATTGATCCGAAAATATCCGGGTTAATTTTGGTCCAGTCGAGCCGGCCAATATGGATGAGATAGGTGCGTGCAATTTTCGAAAATAGCGGCACTTCTATGCTGCCAGAGAAAAGCCCGCCATTCACGTACGGAAATTGACCTGCCCAGCGCGCGAGTTGGGCCGATGCTCTATCGCTGATCGATGTGTTCATCGCACGGAAGATTTCGGAAATCACCTCGTGCGTGTTGGATGAATCCTTGGCACTCATTTGCTCAACAGTCTGAGTGAATACACCCGTCCCATTGAAGATGTCGGTATCTTCCGCAAAAAAACAGAAAATCAATCGCGCCATGAAGTGGTTCATTTCCTCACGGCGTTCAGCGCTGCCCCAATCGGGATTATCCTTCAAAAGCTCGATATAAAGACGGTTCAGACGTCCGGTGGCCTTAATGTCAAAGGCGCTTTCCTTGATCTGCTGAACTGCCGAAATACCTGCAAGGCTTAGAAAAAATCCGAAATGATCCGGGAAATCCGTGTATTTGCAGGCAACGACGTCACCGCTGTTGAGATCTTCCGCCTGAAAATCAATGCCATCGGTCGCAACGATAAATTTGGCTTTATTGCGCGCAGTGGCAGGGCTCTCTTTGAGCGCTATAAGCGTTTGCGTTACCGCACCTTCATCCGCAATCTTAATATGAATATTATTGGTTTGCAGAAGTCCGCCAATATCCGACTTGTTTGTGTCGCCACTTCTCAGTCGCTTCAGCGTGGTTTCTTTGGCACCGAACGCCTGAATGAAGGAGAATGGAAAATCTGCGGCGTCAAAAGGCTGTTCTGCAAGTGCCGATATTGCCTCTTCGATTTCGACAGCGTTCATTTTCCAGCCCCTTCATTTCACTTCAGCCAAAATAGTCCTCATCAATTTTCTTGAGATGTAAGACGTCTTCATCACGGCAGCCGATATTGTATCGGATCATTAGTTTGGCAAGCTGTACTCCGTCAATGAGGACAATCCTCATCCCAAGGTCTTTTGCTGTCTGAATTGCAGATGAGCTGAAAGAGGAGGTGGTGACAAACAGCCCTTTTTGCGCCTTTTTGATATTCAAAGCACCGAAGAAATCACGGATTTGTCCGGAGCCGATGTTATTGCCATCAGCATAACGCTTGGCCTGAATATACAGCTGATCAATGCCAAGGGGATCCTGATCGATTACACCATCAATTCCGCCGTCACCGGACTGGCCAATCGCGCGTGCTGCATCTTCGGAAGAGCCGCCATAACCCATAGCAAGCAATAATTCGACCAGCAGTTCTTCAAAGAATTTAGGCGTTGCGTTCCGCACGCGCTCCAACAATTCGGAGGCGAGCGTTTCATTAATCTGACGATAGGTTGTACGGATCAGTTCATCAGGCGTGATTGCTTCTATTGCGTCATGCGAAACAGACGACGTGACGGGATCGGCTTTGTTGCCTTTTCGCGATTTAAACTCTTGGAATGCTGCAAATCTTTCCAGATATGCACTATCGATACGGGTCGGAGATTTGCCGAGTATTCGAATACCTTCTTCCGTCAGCTTATATGCGCCACGTGAAGGGTAACTGATCAGACCGGCTTGCTTCAGATAGGATTTCGCCCAATTTACGCGATTATCGAAAGTGCGCTGTTTACCGCTTGGCAATAGCTGTTCACGATCTTCTGTACTAAGCTTATAAGTCTCGGCGAGAGAGGATATGACTTCTTTGGTCGATATTTCACCATCAATTGCCGCTTTTAATACCGGCAACATCAGCGTTTGGTAATCAGGTATCATCGTTTTCCCCGCGTTGGAAACATAAGAATATTGAGCCCAATCGCGGTTGTCAGCAGCAATTTTTAATTGCGGTCCATACGATGCTCGTTCTTGATGTGACCTATAACGGACTCGACGGCTGACCGCCGTCGCATCTGGCGCTTGATGGCAGGGGTGACGGTAAGCGTACGCTGCCCCCCGCCTTCCAATTACAGTTCTAATTGTCTCATTAGATTTTTGAGATGAACAGGACGGAGTTTCTCCATGGATACTACATTGGAGGTTCTACCAGTTGGTGGCGGAAGCCGTGGGAACCGAAAGTGGCCGGATGATTTGAAGGCGCGTATTGTGGCAGAAACGCTGCTGCCTGGCGCTACGGTGAGTTCTGTTGCGCGTCGGCACGGTTTGCTTGCAAATCATGTATCGACGTGGCGGACTCTTGCGAGAAAGGGGCATCTGGTGTTGCCTGCGCCAGAGGATCCGGTGGAGTTTGCAACCTTAATGGTTGGGTCGACCACTAAAGCAGCGTGCATTGATGTTGATGTTCCCTCGCGCCCGGAAATCGTCGCAGGCTCAGTGGTCATTCGTCTGGAGACCGGCGCTTCGGCGGATCGGATCGCATCAGTGGTGCACGCCTTGGCTACCTGCTCATGATATTTCCTTCCAACCGGGTGCGGATCATGGTTGCGACGAAGTCCATCGACTTTCGCAAGGGGCATGACGGGTTAGCGGCACTCGTATCATCGGTTCTGCGCGAGAACCCATTCACGGGTACCGTATTTGTGTTCCGTTCACGCCGGGCAGATCGGTTGAAGCTGCTATATTGGGACGGTACCGGGCTGGTGATGGCTTACAAGCGGCTGGAGGATACGAGCTTCACCTGGCCTACCGTCAGAGACGGGTTGATGACGTTGAACCATGCGCAGTTCGAGGCACTTTTTTCCGGGCTCGACTGGCGCAAGGTCAAGGCTCTGGAAGCCAGAACGCCAGCTGCGGCAGAATGAATCAAGTATCTGGATTTACGTGTTTTTGCTGACGTCAGGTGATAGCTTCGCCTGATGCAGACTGCTCCCGCCCTTGATCTTTCCGCCATTCCTGCTGCGCAACGCGCGGCGGTTCTGGCATTGATGGAAGAGGTTGCGGCGCTGAAAGACATCACCCGGCGGCAAGAGCACCTGATTGCCGAACTGAACCACGCCTTGCATGGAAAACGGTCGGAAAAGCTGTCAGAAGACGAGCGACAGCTGGCGTTCGATGATCTGTCTATCGCGCTTGCGGAAGTGGAGGCAGAGAAGGAAACGCGTGCCGCCAAAGCGGGCGACGGGACGACCAGGCTCGCAGCCAGACGCACCATTGGCAATTTGCCTGCCACATTGCCACGTATTGAAGAAATTATCGAACCGGACAGCCTGATTTGCCCCTGCGGCTGTGGCGTGATGCATAAGATCGGTGAAGACCGAAGCGAGCGGCTGGACATCGTGCCGGCGCAGTTGCGTGTCATCGTTACAGTGCGGCCAAAATATGCCTGCCGGACCTGCACCGACGGGGTGACCCAGGCGCTAGCGCCGGCACATCTGATCACCGGTGGCCTGCCCACGGAAGCAACACTGGCCCATGTTCTGGTCAGCAAGTATGCGGACCATTTGCCATTATATCGCCAGAGCCAGATCCTGGCACGAGCAGGACTTGATCTGCACCGGGCGGTTCTGGCCGATTGGGTCGGCAAGGCCGCATTCCATCTAAGGCCCGTAGTTGACCGGCTGGCCGATCATCTGAAGCGGTCTGGAAAGCTGTTTATGGATGAAACCACCGCCCCAGTGCTGGATCCGGGGCGTGGAACAACCAAAACCGGATATCTATGGGCACTGGCCCGCGATGACAGGCCATGGGGCGGAGAGGATCCGCCCGGCGTGGTCTACTTCTACGCTCCAGGTCGCGCAGGCGAGAATGCGGAAACCATCCTGAGCGGTTTTGACGGCATCCTGCAGATCGACGGTTATCAGGGTTACAATCGGCTTACCAAACCCTCTCGCAAGGGTGGCAGTCCCGTTCAGGTGGCCCAGTGCTGGGCACATGCAAGGCGTAAGCTGAAGGAGATCTTCGACCGGGACGGCTCCGAGATCGCCGCCGAGGGCTTGCGTCGGATCGCCGAATTCTATGCCATAGAGGCTGATATCCGTGGCATATCACCCGGTCAGCGCCTCTCCGCCCGCCAGACCCGCACTGCGCCTCTGGTGGCGGCCTTCGGAGAATGGCTTCAGGCACAGCGTTGCAAGGTATCCGCCAAATCCCGCCTGGGAGAAAAACTCGCCTATATCCATAACCAATGGGGCGGCCTGCAAACCTTCCTGATGGATGGTCGCGTAGAGATTGACTCCAACAGGGTCGAAAATCTCATCCGGCCCATCACTCTCAATCGCAAGAACGCGCTTTTTGCAGGTCACGACGAAGGCGGCATCGCTTGGGGGCGCATCGCTTCACTGATCGAAACTTGTAAAATCAACGGCGTCGAACCCTTTGCCTATCTCAAGGCTACACTGACCGCCATCGCAAGTGGACATCCCCAAAGCCGCCTCGACGACCTGCTCCCGTGGAACTTCAAGACGTCAAGCTAAGACACAAGTGGTCCGCAGCGAACGCTTACGGTAAGCGCTGTTTTCAGGCCACGGCTTTGAGATCGTGCGTTGCGGCATAGGCCCAAGGCAGCAGGTCGTCGATCTGGCTATTTGGATGATTGTTGACGATCTTGGTGAGGACGTCTGAGAGATAGGCCAGTGGCTCGACATTGTTGAGCTTTGCCGTCTCGATGAGCGAGGCGATAGTCGCCCAGTGTTCGGCCCCGGCGTCAGAACCGGCAAATAGCGCATTTTTGCGATTGAGGGCAATTGGCCTGATTGATCGTTCGACGACGTTGGAATCGATCTCGATCCGGCCATCGTCGATGAAGCGGGTCAAGCCGTCCCAGCGTGACAAGGCATAGCGGATTGCTTCGGCGAGTTTTGTCTTCTGGCTGATGTAGCCGAGTTGTTCACGCAGCCAGGGAGCGAGGCTGTCGGTAATCGGACGACTTTTTTCCTGACGGGCGACACGACGCTCCTCGTGGGGCCGGCCACGTATCTCTTCTTCGATCCTGTAAAGTTCGCCGATGCGTCGCAGCGCCTCGCTGGCGATGGGTGCCGGACCAGCGGCAGCAAGCTCATAGAAGCGGCGTCGAACGTGGGACCAGCAGAAGGCCAGCGACACGGTGTTCTTTGCCGCGAGCGGGCGATATCCACTGTAGCCGTCTACCTGCAGGATGCCGACGAAGCCGTCGAGATGGGCCATCGGTCGTTCGCCTTTGCGATCTGGCGCATAGACATAGGTGACACCGGGCGGGTCATCGCCCTGCCACGGCCGGTCATCTCGTGCATAAGCCCAAAGCTGGCCGGTCTTGGTTTTGCCACGTCCCGGATCGAGCACCGGGGCCGTCGTCTCGTCGGCGAAGAGCTTGGACGATGACTTCAGATGATCGAGCAGCCGCTGATGGACCGGGCGTAGATGCCAGGCGGCGCGACCGACCCAGTCGGCGAGCGTCGAACGGTCGAGGTCGATGCCCTGACGCTTGTAGATTTGCGCCTGGCGATACAGCGGCAGGTGGTCAGCATATTTAGATACCAGCACCTGGGCGACGGTTGCCTCTGTCGGGATGCCGCCCTCGATCAGCCTTGCCGGGGCCGGAGCCTGGACAACGACTTCTTCACAGGCCCGGCAGGCATACTTCGGGCGGCGCAGCACGAGCACCCGGAATTGGGCGGGCACAAGATCGAGCTTCTCGCTGACATCCTCGCCGATCCGATGCAGGTCGTTGCGGCAGCAGGGGCAGGCATGGTTATCGATATCGACCACGATCTCGACGCGCGGCAGGTGCGCTGGCAGTGAACCCCGGTTCGTACGCCGTTTAGCGACCTGCGCCTGGCGCAGAGCAGTCGAGCCTTGTTCCTTCTCTTCCAGCCCGGCAGCCTCGATCTGTTCGGCCTCTTCAAGCCCAAGCAGAAGCTGGTCCTCTGGAAGCGTCTCTGCCCGTCGACCAAAGCGGTGACGCTGTAATTCCTTGATGATCTGCCGCAGGCGGGCATTCTCCGCCTCACGCGAAAGCACCATTGCTTTCAGCGCGTTCAGGTCATCCGGAAGCTCGTCTGCCGTCATCGTCATGGATCGAGAACAGCATATTTTGCCGCTCGGAGCGAGACGCTGAATGGCTCTGATTCAATTGGTCGCGCCCGTTATCCGGCCTTTATCGGCGTGCGCGTTTCGCTCGGCGCATGCACGCGTTTCCAGTCCAATCCTTCGAACAGAGCCGAGAACTGGGCGGCCGTCAGATGCATCACACCGTCTTGCATTCGAGGCCAATGGAACTCGCCATCCTCGATCCGCTTGGCGACCAGGCACACGCCGCTGCCGTCCCAGAAGATCAGCTTGATCCGGTCCGTTCGTTTGGCCCGGAATACGTAGATCGTGCCCGAGAACGGGTCGGCACCCATCTGGGCCTTTACCAATGCCGCCAATCCTTCAGCACCTTTGCGGAAGTCGACAGGCTTGGTGGCGATCATCACTTTTACCGCACCGGACGGGCCAATCACGACTGAGCCTTCAACGCCTGGATGACGGCGGCAATGGTTGCAGCATCGGTGCCAGAGGCAATACGCAGCCAGGCTCCATCAATCCGCAATTCAATGGCCGCCTCCGGAGAAGTTCTTCTTGGCAAACGTGCTTGCCGCGCCCTCTTCGGTTCCGAATTCTCGGGCGACACGACGACTGCTGGTGCAAACATTGGTGCTTGCTCCGGCACCGACAACACATCAAGCGGCTTTCGGGCGAGCCGTCGCCATGTGAACAACTGCTGCGGCGTCAATCCATGCCGCCGCGCCACAGAGCACACCGTGACGCCGGGCTCGCAACTCTCCGCAATGATCTGCGCCTTCTGATCGTCGCTCCATTCGCGACGACGGCCATTGCCTGTGAACACCTCAAACCGGCGTATCGGCTCATCCTTGGATTTAAGCGTAAGTTCTGAAATCGACATATGTCCTAGCCCTCTTTCGAGGTTGAACATCAATGATCAAGCGATGATCCGGAAGGTGGGGTCAGGACAGCGCTTACCGCTTACGGGTGACGCGGCGTTTCTGGCTAGCGGTAAAGACCCGGAACTTGTGGCTGTCAGGCGCGTTGTGGCCGTGATATCCGGCATTGGCGAGGATACGGGAAAGTTCGTTGCCGATCGTCTGTTCCATGTCGGGAATGACGGTTTCAAGGGTGTGGCCATCGTACGGATGGCCGGGCAGCGCCATGGCATGCAGGGCGAACTGCCCGCCTTTGGAGCGGCGCAATGTCGCGGCGATGGAGACCTTCACCCCGAACTCGTTGGGCTCGTGGGCCTTGCCCTTGCCGATGCATTCGACCTCGTCGGCGGGCAAGCTGTAAATTTTGCGGCCACGCTGACGCTGCTTCTGGTTCAAAACCGTTTGTGCCTTGTAGAGCTCCCGGCGGAAGATCGCATGGAGCCGTTCATCCCCGGCGATCTGACGTTCCATGTCCCGGACGACGCGTCCCAGATAGGTCTTCAGCTTGCGCAAGGCCTTGCCGGCCCGCTTGAATTGCTTGGCGTGCGCATAACGTTGGTGCTGGATCAGGGCGAATTTACCAACCCGCACATAGGTCTGGCGCAGTTCCAGGCCGGTTTCCCTTACCAGACGCACCCAGCCGTTCCCGCCCTTCTTCGGCTGCACCGTGGTGTCCACGATTACCTGACGCGTATCAGCAGGCTTCATCGCCCCGGTCCTAACCGCTACCGACAGGCTTTCCTGTAGAAGAGCCTTGATCCGCTCATCGCCCATGCGCCAGCGGGTCATTGACGAACGGTCAAAGGGCAACAGATGCTGGAAGAATTCCTCGCCGCAGAAATACTGGCAGTACGGACTGTCGAGGTAGCGGGCGCAGACGGCCTCATCTGCGCCAACCGCACCAGTTCATGCTTCAAGTCGATCATCTGGTTAAGGTGCGAGCGAAACAGATCCTGCTCTCCCGTCTCGTGCATCCAGCGGAAATACGAAGCTCATAATCAGAGACACCGGGAATCAATCATTAATGTTTACGTCCATAGTCGATAAGACTAAATCAACTTTTCTATTCTTAAAATTAATTTTAATATTTTCAATCCTACAAAGATACTCGTCTGCGAAAATAAAGTAATTATTCCACAGGGAGTATTTCCTGGATATATCGAGCAGTACCTCCAGTGGGATTTCTGCAAATAGGGATCTATCTTTTTCATTGTCAATAACACCCTTCGCAGAAAAATATATGCTATCCCATTTGCCTCTGTCCTTAAGAAGTAGCAATTCAGGATACTTTTTATTCGTTCTATTGTTGTTCATTTTACCGCCTCGTATTTGGTTATTTTTGAGCCTATCCTATATGTATACGCGATAAGATCGCGAGAGATCGCAATGCTCCTAATCCTGAACACAGAGATGTAAAGGCTGCGGATCATACGATGTTCTTGTATCCTCTCTCCCAAGGAGAAGCAGCTTATCTTACGGGGCGTTGGCGTCACGTTGGCATGCCCCCACGCCAAAAAACGCTGGAAACGGGGAATAACGGTCTGTCGTAAACGAAACCGCGAAAACCAGTCGGGCAACAGCCGGTTCTGTGCATTAATTGTCATTTCGCCCTCATAGTCTGATGTAGCCGTCACTGAGCTACGCCAGATAAACGAGATAGGATTATTTCGAAAACTGAGCCCGCGACCTTGGCCGGTTCAGACCGTCTAGTTTTTTGTGCATTACGTGCAGAAAACGTCCTTGGCTTTCAACAACAGTCGGAACTACCGTCATCGAACCACTGGGTAGAAAGGCCGACCCCAGTTTGACGCGTGGTTATCCATCATCAGATCAATGAATGTTGGCATCAAGAATGCGAGAATCGCTGAACCATCGCGTACCTGTGTGCGGTTCACCCCACTGTTCCAGGTTGATCCGCCGTGAACAATCTGGTTCCGGAGAACATATAGTCGTTCAAAAACCAAACTGAGCACCCGGGCGGTGTTGCCATTCTGGAAAGCCTTCTTGAAGAGATCGGACGAGGTTTGAAAGCGGGCTTCCCAGTCTTCATAGCCGTCTATGCCATTATGATGCTGCCAGAACGGGCTAAAAATGTACGGATTTTCCATGAGGAGGCGTATGGGGCCTGAGAACTTTTTCCAGACCGCATTGTAAATACGATTGCTTTTGTCAACATCGACCAGCCGACCAAAGAAATCCAGAAACGCTACCCGCTCGCCGGTTTGAATCGACTGAAACTCACGCTCGTCCGCATAGGCGGCATTGAAGGCAATCCAGAGAAAAATAAACCTAGCGTCATCATCATCGTTACAGGTCTCGGCGCGCCCAATCCAGCTGAGCGACCGATGCACGCGAAGATTGACGTTTTCAGGAAAATTTTCTCGATGTTCCCGTTGCTTTTGCTTCAGGCTTTCAAAGTTCAGTTCGTTCGTCACGTGACCCCCGTATATGTTGCTGTCAAAGCTGACAGCCATGTTCTCGTATAATGAATCTGTAAGACTTCCGTTTAATCATACTATTGCGGAATTTGCTCTCGGCTCAGCGAGTACAGCCACCGATGGCTGATCCACCAACTCAAGCGATCCATGATCAACCCAAAAAATTCCGATGCCCCGCAGCGGATGTTTGGGAAAAAACTTGGCGACGAGATCAGCATATGCCGCAAGCTGCGGCCAGTAAGGCCCCAAGCCTTCTCCGGAGCCTCCTGATTTATGATCGATCAGAATGCTTCCCTTCGGGCCAACTGCCAGAAGATCGATGGTGCCATTGATCTGGGCACCGGCTTCGGTTTCGTACCCGATCGGGATTTCGCAATGAAGTTCTGAATAGCCTGCATCACTGAGCCAGGCTTTCAGAGCTTCAGCGCGATCTGCGACTAGAGTAAGCGTCTCTTCATTAAGGCCCGTTGCTGCAGCTAGCTCTTTTTCTAGGTCCTGCCTCAACAATTGGCCATGTATCGCGAGATGGAGCGCTGAACCACGAAGGGCGTCGTTAACAGCAGTTTCCCATGGCGTGCCAATTTGAATAGTGCGGCTGACTGGCCTTTTTCCTACCGCACTTGCTGATGATGGCTGCACTCTCCAGGGGGTAAGTTGCGTAGTTGCCAGTCGGTCTGCCTTTCCTAATTGGATGGATTGGAAAGCAAGTCCATTTTTAAGTTCGGTAAAGCCTGCAGTATCTGCCATCTGTTTGAGATGAATCTCGCATTCCGCACCATTTAGGCGCAGTGCATTATCTGTTAAAATAGGTTTGCAGTTATCCTTGAATACATGAAACAGACAGCTGGCTTCTGGGGCATCCTCTTCTCGGTCTTTAAGAAACGATGGCCATTCTATGATTAGCCGATCCCGTGCACGAGTTAGGGAAACGTATAGAAGGTTTTTCGCAATTGCCTCAAAATCTGAACGCCGATCGTCAATGAAAAGCTTTTGTGCTTCCGGTGCGACGAAGCATGGCGTGTGAATGAGTTTTGCAGATGCGAGAACGCTTGCAATGTCATCAATTTGATCAAGTGCTTCAAAGCTGACCGACGTTGTTCCAGGGCGTTCCAGAATTGAATTATCAAACTCTGCGACAATCGTAATTGGCCACTCTCGCCCCTTTGAGGCGTGCCAGGTAACGATTTCTACCGCTTCGGCTGTGTTTGCGGACGGGTCAGGTCGACGATCAAAATCGCGTTCGCCGGCGCGTGCAGTTAACCAGCCAAGGAAGACCTTAATGGTTTCGCCGTGAAAGCCAGAAGCAGCTTTCAGATCACGATGAGCTTTTTCAAACTCGATCGCCTCCGCTTCCAAACGTAACAAGTCTGCTCGAGCCTGATGGGCATCGCGCTGCGATGCTGCCCAGGGACGGATATTTGCAGTATCAACAACGAGATTGACAGCCGCAGAAGCTGGAAGTGGCAATAGACTGTCAGAAATTTCCCTTAGCCGTTCTAAAACGCCATCCCTAGCCAATCGCCCATCAAGCTGGGCACTTAGCGCATCCTGCAAAGAAATCGGATCAGGCCCAAGTGTGCGCAAAAGAAGTGCCGCATGAATATCCTGCGGGTTTGCAGCATAACTTAATGCGGCAATTGCTGCCTGAACACTCAAACTAGTAAGCCAACCATTCTCAGCAATGCGAACAGGCACGCCGCGCTTACGCAATTCGTCAGCGTAACGCGTGGCTGTTGAATGTCGGCATACCAACAAAGCTATATCCGACGGCCGCGCCGGCCTTGCCGATTTCGTATGCCGGTCCGTGATTGTCTCAGCGCTATTCAAAAGGCAAGCAATGCGTTCGGCAACATGTTCTTGTGGTTTCGAGGCTGTACGCACGGCTCGGCTTTTATGAAGATCCAAGATTTCCAGCGCGATGCCGTCAACTGGGTCACGGGTAGGGGCCAATGGATTATAGTCTTCGCTAAATAATCCCTCCCCCATAGCATTGACAAATTTCATTACCGCAGGTGTCGAGCGCCAGTTTCGATCAAGGGGCTGTGTCGATGCGGGATTGGATTTTGCTAACGCTTGCGATAGTCGTGGATCCGCGCCCTGAAACCCCATAATTGATTGCTTAACATCGCCTACGAGTAGTGTACGCGGTACATTCGCACCCAATTGCCACAGAAGAGCAAATTGAACGGGGTTAGTATCCTGAAATTCGTCGATGATCACGCAGTCAATTTCATCCAGTACTGCCTGGCGAACTTCCGGGTTCTTGCGCAATAAAGCTTCAGCACCTGTGATCATATCGGCGAAGTCAATGAGTCCGAGCGCTTTCTTGCGTTCTTCATAGGCCTGCATCACTTCTTGCGCGCAGGTGATGAGACAAAGTAAATGCTTTTTTGCATCTTCCAGTGGGCCGGGATGCGTTGGCAAAGCATCTGCGTGCGCAATAATGGCAAGAGCAAGTTCATCGTATCCATCAGGCGTTTTGGTCCGGCTATTGGACATCCATAACCCGCGAAGATCCTGCCAAACTTGCCAGTCGCTTTGTAGCAAATTGGTCTTTTTACTCACCCGCTGAAAAAGTGCGAGATTGTTCTCGAGCGCCTCTCGAGGGCCTTTGGACGTGACAGTCGCCATACCTCCCTCAGGAAAGGCGGTAAGCATCAACTCAATGGCTTTTAACAATGCATCACGTGCAGATACAGGATCGGCCAGCGTTGGACCATAGATTGCGTCCAATCTTGCCAGTGCAGGCTCTATTAGCTTTCGATCCCTGCCAATTTCGCCTAATCCGCGCAAAAGGTCGATCATGGCAAGGACACGCGCACGTAAACTGTCTTCGACGCTCTCGTCTCTCTGCCAATTTGCGGAATAGCCGTAACGCTCGGGCTCTTGTTTGATGGGATCCAGCGCCTTGGAATGTGCAAGAGCTTGTCGGATCAGAAGATCACGTTCTGCATCACCCAAATGACGTGGCTGCGGTGAAGAGCCTGCCGCAAGGGCATGCTCGGTTAGAATACGTAAGCCTAAGCCGTGGATTGTGGACACGTAGGCGCGTTCAACTGCCATGGCTTCAGACACTAATCCATCAGCCAGAAGACCTGAACGAATTCGCTCACGCAGTTCACTTGCTGCAGCTTCTGTAAAAGTTACTGCAAGAATGCGTTCAGGCCGGACGGTGTTCGATTTTACCCAGTCAGATAGCTGCGTTTTGATACGATGCGTCTTTCCCGCACCAGCACCTGCCGGAACAATGACAAGGTCTTGATCCAATTTTGGATGTGCCATCATCGGTCCTCTTCAGCTGGTCTTATAAAAGCGGTCACGAGCGCGGATCCATCCGTCAGTGCATAAGGAATGAAGTTTGCTTCCCGGCGGAAGAAGCTTTCATCAGCAGTCGTATTCAGGACTACTCTGCCGGCACCAATTTCAGATAGACGCTCGGCCAGTTTGGCCAGAGCGCCGTCATTGATATCATCGCCCATATCGCGTGCGGGCGAACCGTTCCCAGGTACGTAACCAGATGTCAGCAATCCTCCATCATCCATGAGATGATAAGCAATGCCGACTTTGCGACCGATGAGCTCACCCATCGCATCCCCATCACGGCGTGTCGGGTTTTGTATCATATCCCGATAAAGCCCGGCTTGTAGATCCCAGCCCGCCTGCATTCTCTTGCGACGCGATGTGCTTCCGCTCTTCTTGTGATCAACCACAAGCAGAGTATCGTCAGGCAATCCGAGAATTGCATCAGCCTTACCGTGAAGCTCAATGCCCTGAACTTTGCCTGATAACCAAACTTCATTGCCAATAATCTTTGCGCCTAAGGCAATCAGGTGTTCGCGCCAACGTTCCGCGGATTGAAGAATTTCACGCTGAAGAGCATCCCGCTCCATTTCCCAAGTAGCATTACGCAGAAAACTTGCGTGCCGTGCCAGTGCCCGATCATAGGCTTGCTCGACGGATAAACGTAGTTCATCGATGCGTGGCACTTCACCTGCTGGAAAAGCATGCTCAAACACATCATGTGCGATGCTCCCCTTTGCGAGAATATCGAGCTCTTCCGCCGACCAACTCATATCGACTGCATTAATTTCACCAAGCAGCCAGGTAAGTGGGCTTACTAAAAGTGTTTCCAATTTTGATGGTGATTGAGGCTTAGCCGTTCCATCGTCTCGAAGGCGCAGCGATAGCAATCCATGATCAGGGAAGATTATTTCTTCAGGTATGTTCGACGGTTCAGGGTTTGGTGTCACAAGATGATAAGGAACTGGCCATTCGTCTTTCTCAAGTGACGAGAGATCCTGTATCAGGCCCGATGCATCTTCTACGTTATCAAAAGCGCGCGCAATCAGCGGCAGACCAGTCGAAGGCGCAAGTCTTCCTCCTGAATAATCCCGCCACGGTATCAGGAATGCAACGCTTTCTGACACAGCCCGAAGCTGTTGATCGAACAGCGCCATATTCTGTTCAAGTCTTTCCGCACGGCCATGCAATTGAAAGCCCATTTTTTCTCTAATGGTGATAATCTCGCTATCAAGAAAAAGTGGATTGGCTCGAGGTCGGAGTGGATAAAGCCCTTCTGTGAAATCGCTTACAATCAGATGGCGGCAAGATCGCCATGGCGATTCATGTGCGGACCAAAGACTGACGCCCTCCACATTCCTGACAGGGTCAGATACGGATGATTGCTTGATCTGAACTGAACGTAAAAGTATCTCCCAATCTGGACTACCTTCGCCAAGCGGGATGGAAAGCCTTGCTGTAAGCGCGTCACCTTGGGGAAGTTTCGAACAAATGCGATTTGTATAGAAACGTAACTGCGCTAAGCTGCTGGCGGATGAACGAATGTCGTCCCAAAGTTCCTTATGCTCAGGTACCGGCGCCAACGCCTCGCCTCTGAAATCCCCACCCATTACGGTTTCGGCAAGATCACGACCAGTTTGCGCAGACCATGGGAGTAGGGGTGATAATGCAATGCTGGCTAAAACCATTGCTGGGGTCGGAGGTCGCTTCGCCAGCAACAATTGTAATGCCAGCTCACCTAAAAGATCCCGCTCAGGTAAGTGATCGGGCAAGCCAGATAATGGCACCCCCTGTGCCGTAAAGGCGCGAACAATATGATTAAGATCATCTGCAGCGAGAACAGCAATGTCCTGGGCCTTCGCACCTGCTTCAATGAGGGAGCGAGCGCGTGCTGCGGCAAAATCTGCGCAGACACTCACGTCACGCAAACCATAAAAATTCATGCTGTAATCAGCTGGGCCAGTTTCAAGATCGCTTACAAGCAATCCGGCCTGACACGCATTGAGACGTGTTCCTTTTGCAGCTGCAAACCTTGTCGCGGTTGAGGGAACAGAACCAAACTCCGAATGTAGTCGCTTATATAAGGCTGCCAACGATGCTGGCGCGCAAGCATCTAGTGAACCTTCAACAATGGAGAGCTTGGATAAAAAGTGGCGATGAGGCAATTGGAGAATATGGCGGATGGCAGATAACCCGTCTGGCAAGGCATCGCCCATCCTTGTCCAAAGATTTATCAATGCGGTCAAATGACGATCGCCGCGGCTGTTGCAGGGGGCTGGGAGCGCTGGCGGCAATAAATCTGGCGTCGAAAGGATTAAGTCTTCTAAAGCCGACGTAATAGCAGAAACAGTCTCAACTGGCGCATTCGCGAGACTCATCGCCCACACAGGCTCGTCGTATTCATGTATGGCCTTTGCTAATTCCCAACTAGTCGGCAGAGGAGCAAGCGAGAGTTCAGCCAGGCGAGTGACTGTTGGCCTGTACTGCACACCAGTGAAGACGTCAGCGATCAAGAATGGAAGATGCATTCCGCTGCCTTAAACTGATTTATTTTAGATTTTAACGTAAGCGATGCAGATATTCGCTATCTGCCCCGCAAAGACTAGGACAAAGCACTTAGAGAAACAGAATGTGCACCAATATCTTCCAAACAATCATCAGTCATTTCGGCCCCCGTAATTCCCCGCCAGCCACGGCCTGTTATACAACTATAAGTGCAGGATGTAGCCACAATACGTTCAATCTGTATTGAGCGTCGCTACACGTGTCAATTAGTCAGTATAATCAACGGGTGCAGCAGCGTACTTTATCCTGACCTGTGATGAATTGGTGGCCTCCGTTAGGGCATGGCCAGAGTGCCACCGTACTGTTCACGCTCCAAATCGCTTATTTCAGGATCAATTCACTCGAATTTCCTTTGTGAACAATTCGCCTTTTGCCCAACTCATTGGAAAGCGTCTCCACTCTTTCCTTGAGGCGTGTTTTCTGTGAGGCGTCGTAAGTGAAGATCGCAAGTCGTGGTTTATCGTCCACCTTTAAATCAACCGACCTCTCTGCGATATTTTTTAATTCGTCATTGTGGAAACGGTGAGGGCGCAAAGAATTAATATCAAATTGAAATTGGCATACTTTACGATAAGCTTCAATTATCGCTTGCTCATGTCGTTTAATCTGTTGCGAATACCTATCAAGCTGAGCTATGATTTTGTTACTAAACAGATCACTGTTTGCGTATAGCTTTGCCTCCCAAAAAACCAGTTGGTAGAAATCCTTCGATTTCTCCAGTTGCACGATGTCAATGCGGTCATGCTTCGATTTTTGTCCAGTCTCAGATTGTGAAGATTCCGAAAGCACTGGTGGCTCGGCCGATTCATCGGTACTCTGTTTCAGCGAAAACTCGATATCTATGATGTTCGAATTTTTCGCGATAATGCTTGAGACACCGTAGCTTTCACTTGATTTTGGTGAATAGTATAATGCTGCAGCTTTGATGGATTTGAGCGTTTGACCTGCCTCATACTTGGTCTGCATGCATTCGCCGGGATCATACTGAAATGCATTTTCTTCGAGCGATATGTATTCTCTAGATTTTTTGGGTTCTTTAATCAGATATTTGACATGCGTATGAGGGATCGCTTTGCCATTCTTGAATTCAATACGGTGCACAAGGGCACCTTTCGCGTAGGCGTCAACGCGATTGTCACGCAGCGCGAAGAAAACGTCTTTGTCTTGAAGGGCATCTTTGAACCAGTTTTCGTCGCTTGCAGCAGCAAGACGCTGGAGGATTTCCATGTTCTCGGGCTTAATGAACCGTCTGAACGCTTCGCGTTTATTTGAACTCATTTTCTGCTTCTCTTACTGGATTTCTCTTAAATGTGTAAGTTCAGGTGCTTGACTCAGTCAAAGCTTAGACTTTTGCCGATAGACCCTTTTTTGAGAGTGACATAACGTAGATTTCCATCGCGTGGGTTTTCACTCACACAGACCCCGTCTCCGTCGTTACCAACACCACACCACTGAGTAGATACACTGTTCGTGGGATCTATTATGGACATCACCTCATCCTGGTTCATGCTCGGGGTTAATTCATCCACTTTCCCCGCATTGACCAATCGCTGGGCAACATCGTCTGCAGGATGTGCACACATATCAAATGCGGAGCAATTGAACCTAATCTCAGTTGCTGAAAGCCGGACTTGCGCTGAACCCTTGTTACATAGATATGCTATTATTCTCTCTCCTTCAGGAGTTCCCTTCTTGAATAGAATATTTGTCTCTCCGATGCATTGATATCGATCAGAATTCAAATGATTGATCATATCCGGGTAGTCCATCGACCAATCCAAACCTTTTAGTGATATCGGTTCAGCCAAAGCGATATTCGGAAATATTAATGTATAGGACAGTAGCCACCAGATTATATTTCGCATGTTTCCCCCTCAATTTAGATTATCAGTAAGTTTTAGAATCTTCTTTACATTTGTACCCATTCACCTTCTTCAACTGTGTTCACATTACTAAAAAGTTCAGAGAAACGTTCAGGGAAGAATGTGTGAATGGGAACCAGCCTCTTCGGGGCCACAGCATTCGCATACCGTTGCAAATCCTGAATATCAGCATGCCCCGACGTGTGTATTGTCTCCATGGGGACATTTAAGGCTTCGCACGTGGCGATAAACTTTATTCCGGATTCCTCCTGCAAGTATCCGTCCCATTGTGACCAGATAGCTCTCGATTCTTCCAGAGCACCGATCTGAGACAGTTCGGACATCATCCACGGACGAACGATCATTACAGATTTTGAAGCGACGTCTGGCAATCCTTCTTGGAATATCCGGCGACCTTTGTAGCCGTCGACCAAATGGGCGATCCCGTTGCGAACAAGATGGCGTCGTTGAAACTGCGGAATGAAAACCTTCACATCATCCCAGCCGTCAGCAGGCTTGGGAATTGACGCGGTCTCTGTCGCCTTCAGAACTTCGGCTCCGTATGCATCAACCAGTAGCTGACGGCCATTGCGTTTGGCTGCTCGATAGACGCTCACCACGCGGTCAATATTCTGAACAGAACATGCAACCAACAGCATCCCGGACGTTCTCGTAATCGCCTCTCGCAGGCGCTCTTCAATCTCGGCTTCGGTTTCAAATCTTTCTGATGCGGTCAATCGCCCAAGGCTGGAGCCTTCCATTAACATCACATCAATGGCTTCGGGTGGATTGTTGATGAAGCCTTCAAACATTTTGGCTTTGCGGCCATGACCACGCACATCCCCTGAATACAGAACGCGTTTCCCACCAGCTTCTATTACCAGGCTGTAGGCATCAAAACCCGAGTGATCCATCAGATGCGGTGTGATCTGGAATGGCCCGATCTCAAAGGCTTTCTTGTGAGAATAGGTGAGGGCGTTCCGAGGCGCGTAGCCGCCTGGCACAAATGGCTCAGCTGCTTTCAAAATTGAAAATGTCTTCGCTCCGAGGTGAACAGGAATCTGCCTATCTATCTTTGGCAACAATCCCCAATGATCCCGATGTCCGTGGCTCAGAACGACGCCCTTGACGTTGTGAATATCGGATATGGCAGGTAGTTCGGCGTCCTCATATTCGACATCGAGTGGTTGCCCCAAATCAATGAGAATCCTTGCACCGTCGTGCTCTAGCTCGACGCAAGAGCCGCCAATTTGATCGCTGCCGCGATGAATACAGATTTTCATAATTCCCCCAAAGCCCTGCTATATCGATCATCTGTTTCGATTGTCAGTCAAGCCAAGTTTTCAACGCTCCGATAATGCGGGTCGCCATCTATGGTGACTTCATCTTTCGGGATGCAGAATTTGGCCAGAATGTCTGTGATCAGGTCATCCCGCATAATTTTCCGGTCGCAAAGAAGTAGATATTTCCTCGTATTTCGGCAGAACGACACACGACCCCGTGGCCATTCCTCATACTCAAAGGCATTTGTAATACCGCGCTCTAACGGCATGTTTCTGGACTTTTGCCAACGATCCCACGTCGTATAATGCCCAGTCCCATATGTGACCATTTCACCATATGGCTCGCCTTCCTCAATTGAGCAGGAACCAGACAAAAGCCTGATGCAGCCTTGCCACCGCACAATCCAGAAGATGCCCACTTTGCCGACACTGATTTCATCCATGCGGGATCCCCTTTTCAGGCAGTAGATGTTCTTGCGGTACTGGGACGGAATTAATCCATTCGACCTCGCCTAACGTCCGGAAGTGAAGGATGGCATTTTCAATGACTGTCCGGTCAATGAAAGGTTCGTCGACAACGACGTCCAAACCGACCTCGTTGGGAAAGCTCTGGTCGATCTTGAAACACTCGTAAATTTCCGAAGTATCGAAACCTTCCGACCGGTCAGCACCGAGAAACGCGGCGTGGGCGGTAATAATGAAGGCATTCCAAACGGTTTGACCATCTAAGCCAACAAATAGAAAATCGAACCAATCCGAGCTCTCATCCTGATCATCTAATTGCAATTGGCTAGTGAACAGTCCGCCATAAATCGGGGTGTCCTTTAAAATCCGCCATCGCCAGCGAATGAAGGCATCGCGGCGCTTGCGATAGGGCAGGCTTATGAAAGGGCGTTTGATACGATCCAAATATGGGTTCTCCTGATCGAAATCGCGGGCAGGATCGCTCGCCCATGTAGATACGTTTCAAACGCCGAGATATTTACACCTTTTTGCCAAATAAAATGGGTGTTGCATAACGGCAACGATTTTGGGGCCTGCAAACCAACCCGCCGTTTGAACTCTTGTCAGTTGAGCGATTTCATATCCCAGATCAGACAACTCCCGTATACGACGTCATTCTGCCATCCTCATCGAGATCGATGAAAGCGCGTTTGCCACGTTTCCCAACGGCCATGAAAACCAGCTTTCCTGGATGTGCTTCCAAGAAACGCAAAGCCTGGCCGTCTGGCGCGTAGTGGGTGATGTCCTTGCCATCAGTTTCGTTGAAGCCATTTTCTGCGAGAAAGCGTTCGTTATGGCGATTGACGGCGAATGCGCGAAGTCGCTTGGGACGCTGATACAATCCAGTCAGCATACCAATTCCAGTAAGAAACGCGGTGACAGCAGCGCCAATCATGATAGCCAGCATGATCACGCCACCCGCTTCGCTTTCTTTCGTGGCGGCGGCGAGGCCTTCAAATGCGAGAATTGAAGCGGCAATGAAGCCAAGGGCGATAAGCAAGATGCTGCCGATATAAGTCAGGAAGAGGGTGCCCAGGACGCCACGGTCATGTCCTCTGATAAGACCTCGGCCGCCGATGAAGGGGCAAAAGATGACAGCGAGTAATAGCAGCAGGTTGCCGCCATTCTTTTTGGTGCCCTTGTAGATGTCGCGACCCATGGACAAACCAAACCCCGCAACGGCGGCACCGCCCACGCCTGTTGCGATCAATGCCAATGTGGACTTATTCTTCCCGAACTTCATGCCTTACCCGCTTTTCTGACAAACAGACGTGACGTTCCCCTTGTTACGGAAAACAACAGCCACGACGCCCACAAAACCCACCCCAGAACGCCGATCATCAGTGTAACAAGCCAGTATGCCAGCTTGCCTAACTTGATCGCCGTTTTGCCCAGTATTCTGACAACTGCAGAGGTTTGTTCCCCGAATTTGGCCGTCAACTTCGAGAACCGTGACAAATCCCGTGCGTCGTCTGCGTGTTCAAGAACGCGGAATGTTGTCTTTACCCCGCCTACCTTGGTGATTGATGAGGCGTCGCTGACGAGTGATCCAACTTCTGTTGCCACACTCGGCTTAATTGCACCTTTGAAACTTACTTTGGCAGCGCCGACATCAATGGGCATCATGCTCTTGATCAGGGCACCAAAACCAGAGAAGTCGCCCTTCATGACGTCAGACCTCTTTATATTCGAAACGGTTGATCGGACTTCTCGGATAGCTGGTGTTCGGAAAGTTGGCAGCTTGACTTCCGAAAGTCCCTTCCGGAGTGCGCTCACATCAACCAATTCTGATGCCAGCTTTCCAACACGGTTTCGAAGTGGTTTGGAGAGTTTGCCAGCCTTGTTGGCCGTTTTGACAACAGAAGCACCGAGGTCGACGGCACCGGAACCTGGGACGACCGTAGCCAATCCGAATAGTGAGAGACCGAGCGTTATCTTGTCGTAGTCCTGACCTTGAATAAGATAACCGCCTTGGATGACCGCGTCACGCACATCACCCACTCCGACATAATCGGCTGCCAGTGCTCCGCCAATGGCCGTCGCTGACGTAGCTTCACCGGTTGTCGCGCCTTTTATGAACTCTGTCAGATTGCGCAGTCCAAACTGGAAAACGGATTCCTTGGTCTTGTTTATAAATTCAGCAGGGATTTCATGGCCGTGTTCCTGGGCAAGGGCAACAAGATTGCCTGCCTCAGTGATATCGTCTTCGGCAAGCGAGGCCTTAATTTCGGTTATGAAATCGCCTGTCGTCAATTGATTCAGACGATATTCGGTTATCGAAAGTGGATCCCAATAGTTGAAAGCCAATTTCACAGCCGCAAATTGCGAAGACGAATAGAAGGACAGCGCTGATGCAATCAAACAAACCGCGCTCGTAACCCGATATCCGTTTCGAACATTTCGCAATATCGCCATCTGAAACCCCAACCCCTGAGATTTCGATAGCGTTAAATCTTTGCAGCTTCAACGGGAAATATGACGAGGCTTCCGCTTACCCGTGCCCTCGTAGGTTGCTTCATTGCAATCGAGTCAACATTGGATTGATCCGTAACTGTTCGCACCGGATACCCTATTTTATTGTAGTATTTGCGCTAAAACTGGAATGAGCTCGGCACAAGGTTCATGCAAGCCTCGGTTGTTATGGTGAGAATTGATGCTTCGGGGGTAGCTATGGGTTTGTACGGAATGATGCGTACGGGCGTTTCAGGGATGAACGCTCAGGCAAATAAATTAAGTGCAGTGGCTGACAATATCGCGAATGCCAGCACCAATGGATACAAGCGCGGTTCGACTGAGTTTTCGTCGCTGGTGCTGCCGTCAGCGTCAGGCAATTACAATTCCGGCAGTGTGCTGACGCAGGTACGCCATAACATCGGTGCTCAGGGCGGATTAACGTCGACGAGTTCGACGACAGACCTGGCTCTCGACGGCAATGGCTTCTTCGTTGTGCAGGACGCCAGCGGCATGCCTTATCTGACGCGAGCTGGATCGTTCGTTCCTGACAAGAATGGCGATCTGGTGAACGTGGCTGGCTTTACCCTCATGGGTTATCCTTATCCGTTTACAGGCGCAGGCAACGGGTTTGATGGTATGGTGCCTATTACGCTCGGACAAAGCAGTTTTCCGGCAGAACCAACGACAAACGGCACTTTCACAGTCAACTTGCCTGCGAATGGTCCGGACGTCGGACAGGCAATCATCAATGTTCCACCATCGGAGAATAGCCCGTATAGCGCGTGGAACCGCAAGCTGACGACGGCTAGCCTGAATAGCGCTGGCGAATTCGTGACCACGGAAACCTATTTCACGAAGATTGCTGATAACCGCTGGGAAGTAACTATCGTTGAAACGGATGGTGCGCCATCGACAGGGTTTCCCTATGACCTGACGAGTGGCAATGTCGAATTGCGCTCGGTCCAGCTCGACTTCGATCCGGTGACCGGAGATCTGATCGGTAGTACTCCAATCGTTGGCGATCCAAATGATGACTTCTTTGTTGATTTGTCAGGATTCACGCAGGCAATAACCGGTGGTTCGACGCCAGCTGTTAGAATCAATACGAACCTGTCCACGCTGGCACCAATCCTCGACACGGCAGCAGGTGAGCTGCCAGCATCAGCAAATAGCGCCGCAAGTGCCCCGACTGAACGGATGAGCCTGCGTGGATATGCAGGTTTCCCGAGCAATGTCGGGCTGGACGTCTATTATACGCGCACCGGGCCGGACACATGGGAAGTGGTAGTCTACAACGCTGCTGACGCGACAAGTACCGGGGCTGGAGCTCCGTTTCCTTACAGTAGTGCCCCGCTCGGTCAAACAACGCTTCAATTCGATCTCGCGACGGGTTCGCTGATCAGTGGCGGCAGTCTCAATGTGACGCTTCCGGGCGGGGAGACCTGGCCCATCGATTTCAGCGACAGTATGTCTTTGGCCGACTCCAGCCTGATGGATAATGAGGGGATATTTGCAGCGCTGAACCTTCCAACGACCGATCCAGTCATCAAGCCTTCGGTGCTCGGCAATACGCCTGCCGATAATATGGCAAACAGCGTCTATTCGCATAAGACCTCATTGATCGCTTATGATGATCAGGGACGGGCCGTAACGCTGGATGTCTATTTCACCAAGGGTGCGGATTTCAACTGGGAAGTCGCCGTCTTCAATCGGGATGATGCGTCACCGTCTGGCGGATTTCCCTATGGCGCTCCGGGAAGCGCGCCTCTTGCCACGTCGCTCATGCGGTTTGATCCTCAAAACGGCAAGCTTCTGGAAGGTGGTACGCTTGAGATAGCGATAGCCAATGGACAGACCATGACGCTTGATCTTGCCGCATCAACACAGCTTGCAGGCGATTATCAGATATCGGCTGCTGAACTGAATGGGCAAGCTCCAAGCGCAACCGTCGATACGGTTATTGGGGAAGACGGCATCGTTTATGATCGCTCTGCAAACGGCGACATGCTTGCGCGCTATCAACTCGCGATCGCCAATGTTGCAAGTCCGGACAAAATGACTGTCATCAGCGGCAACGTGTTCTCGCCCTCCGCTGAATCTGGCGACGTCACGCTAGGAACCGCCGCATCGAACGGCAACGGCAAGATCAGGACTGGCGCGCTGGAAAATTCGAACGTCGATATTGCGCAGGAGTTGACCGATATGATCGAAGCCCAGCGAAGCTACACGGCCAATTCGAAGGTATTCCAGACAGGCTCAGAGCTTATGGACGTTCTGGTCAACTTGAAGAGATAGCTGCTATTTCATAAAACCGCTGTTGTCGTGGAGGAGGGGGTCTCAATGCTGCGGGCGCTTTTACATAGCAAAGACTTAGGCACACAGACCATTGGTGTCGAAGGAAAGTTGAGCTGGCGACAAATTTTCAAAGCATCAGAAGATTTTCTGACTGCCTCCGTTTTTAGTCGTCTATGCTATCTTGATGGCCCAGAGTTGTGGGAAATTTTGCGTGAAACATCCGGTCACGCTCTTCCATCATACAAGCTTGCAACGTTACAAAATGTCGAATTCTGGCCGCGTTGGAGTCTGTCTTCTCGCGATTTCGTTGAACCGGACATTTTTCTGCAGTTCAGCCTGGGTGATCCGGAAGTGCTCGTTGACGTTTTGATCGAAGCCAAGCTGGGTGAGGGACTTAGCCAATACTCTGATCAGTGGATCGCGGAAATCGAAGCATACACTGAACAATTTCCAGACAATGACCGTCACCAATTTTATTTTTTGGCAGTGGGCGGTCTTGGGTCGAACATTAAACGCAGGACTGAAGGCTTGGCAGCTCGAACTATTGAAGCTGTGGGCCATGCAAATATATGCGGAACAAGCTGGTCAAAGCTTACTGACGTTGTCCACGCCCATGCTCACCGGAAGGGTCAAAAATCCAGAATTCTGGATGACATTCTGGAAGCGTTGGCTTTGTGCGGGGAACGTCATATCGACGCGTTATCAACGCTCAAGAGCGTGAATCGTAATTGGTCTCTTGATCAATTAAAAATGCTAAGGGGCACGTTGAATGAGCTTGGATAAAACACTTACAGACGTTCGGTATGCATACAGATTTATTTGGGAGTTCCAACAGCGAGTTCTCGATACCGTCAGGCTGATATCCGAACAGTTCGATGATCGCATTTTCTATCAATGGTCGAACTACAAAGCTTCTCCGGTTACCAGGACCGGGACATCTCCTTTTAGTTTTGTTCCAGAGCATTTCCTTCCGTTATATGGCGCATCATTTCTTTTTTTATCAGCAGATCCGGAGCTTGCCAAGCTTCAGAAGGGGAACTGGATGCTGGAAATATGCGTTGTTCCAGACACGGCACACCTGAAGGCTTACCTGGCGGAGATGCCGTTTGATCCCCTAGTATCAGATTTCGGAACACCGGAAACCACACAGAGCGAAATACGTCTGGTCGCGTGGAAATGCCATGGCGAATATCCCGAGGGTTCCAGCTGGCACCGTGACGTGTGGAGCAGTTTGGATTGGCCGCCTTCGGACGAAGAAGGCGATATATTCACACAGTGTGATGGTGACATTATTAGTATCGCCGTGTCGAGAAATATGTCTCAGTTGTCTGATCGGCAGCAAATAATCGAATTCTCCGAAGAAGCAAAAGTATGCTTTTATAATAAAAACGCGTTCATTTCTATGTGAGAAACAGTGGAAAAGTAGCTCAATATCTTTTGCCAATTTTGCTCAGCCGTCTATGGATGGCATCCAAGTCTAATCGATATTTGTTGATGTATTCATTGAGCGTCTCGCCCCTCTTTTGTTGGGTTACAAGGTGTGCAGATTCTCAATGATCAACAGGCCGCCGCGTGCGACAGGATGTACGTGATCAGCGACGCACGTATCAGAGGCGAAAAGTTTTCTGAAATACGGACATTCGGTACCCTTTTTGAGTTTCCTTATTCATAATCCTGCCACTGACCGCGTTTTGTCTATGGCAGCAGTTCCTCACTCGATCAGTTTTCTGTAATGGACCAACTGTTTTTCGCGAGCGGTCCTTTCCGCAGCACAATTTGTTTTTTGAAAGTCCAGAATCCATTCTTGCAGTTGCTGCTGATGTCGAATTTGTTCGATAACAGTCTTTGTCGCATCGAGGAGGTCGCTTAATAAGTTTGAACTGCAAGGTTACCTAGCGACGGCACAGCCATAGTTACCATGGTTGCACATGGGCAGGGTACTGAGGGTGTTGTCACGTTAACTGGGCTGCAGTTGCCTGCCTGACGGTTTGGGCGTAAATTTTGGCGATGCAGACATCAGATATCATCTTCAAGCGTCACCGTTTTCCGCCACAGATCGTTGCTCATGCGGTGTGGCTTTATCTGCGGTTCAACCTTAGTCTGCGTGAAGTTGAAGAAATGCTGCTTGAGCGTGGAATCGACGTATCATACGAGACAGTTCGTCGTTGGATCGCCAAGTTCGGCCCCCAGATCACACGCAACTTGCGGCGGCGCCAGGCGCGCCCCGGCGATGTTTGGTATTTGGACGAAGTGGTCGTCAAATGCGCTGGAGAAAAATTCTGGCTTTGGCGTGCGGTGGATCAACATGGCTCCGTTCTCGAAGAAATCTTGCAGAAGCGGCGTGATAAAAGGGCGGCAAAGCGATTGCTTGTGGCGTTAATGAAGCGCTATGGCTTTGCTCCCAAACGGATCATCACCGATAAGCTCCGCTCCTACGGTGCAGCAAAGGCAGAAGTGGCACCCGGCCTTGACCATTGGTCGCACAAGGGCCTCAATAATCGGGCCGAAAATAGCCATCTGCCGTTTAGGAAACGGGAGCGAACCATGCAAGGTCATCGGTCACCTGGAGCGTTGCAACGGTTCGTCTCCATGCACTCAGCGACCCGCAATTGTTTCTCTGTTCCATCTCGTCGCCGAGCCGCACACACAATTCGCTACCATCGCCTCGAAGCTTTCGATGCATGGAAAATTGCGGCCTGTTTCGCCTGAATATCTACGAGCCCCTGGCCTTTCCGGCCAGAGAAACTTAACGTGACAACACCCTCCAGAGGTGGTGTTCGCCTGTTTCAACACGCGTTTATATTGAAATGAAGGAGGAGGGCGCTTTCGGCGCTAGCGTTTGGAATTCCCAATGCCGATCGTCGTCACATCAGTTATCTGGACTTCACCGCCACAAGGCGCCAATCATTGGCCGCCCCCTCGAAGACGGCTTCGATGGCTTTGGGCTCGTTCAGCCAGCTTAGTGATGCAGACAATTCGCATGCAACAGTCTGCTCTTTGATTGGAATACAACGCAGGACCGACACTTTGGAAGAACGTCCGTATTCGGCGTAATTCCAGTTCGACAATCGAAACAGCTCCGTCCTGGCTGTTTCGTCATCAGGCCAAATGGCATCGTCGCTTTGTTTTGCCAGGCGAGCGACCGTCCGTTCGTCGGTATGAAGATCAAGATTGGTGCGCAGCGATGGAGCGATATAGATCCCAATGGCGATTCCGACCGTGATACCGACGAGAAAACTTCGACCAAGCATGATCAGTATCCGTTATCTTTGAGATACTGATCAATTGCGTCGCGGAGTATGACGGTCATTTTGAGACCGTTGTCGTGTGCTGCATTCTCAAGTCGACGTTTGGTTTCATAATCAAGCGAGACGTTGACGAAATGTTTGCTTTCGCGTTCACGGGCTTTACGAAGCTCACGCAACCGGTTGCGGGAGTCTTCCCGACGGTTCGCATTTTCAATGGCACTTGCCCGGTGTTGTTCCGGTGTTGTCTCGAGAGGTTTAGCCTGCTTATTCTGACTTGATGTCGCGGGCGCCGATTCATTCCCAACTCTTGCAGCGGTGTTGTCACGTTAAGTTTCTCTGGCCGGAAAGGCCAGGGGCTCGTAGATATTCAGGCGAAACAGGCCGCAATTTTCCATGCATCGAAAGCTTCGAGGCGATGGTAGCGAATTGTGTGTGCGGCTCGGCGACGAGATGGAACAGAGAAACAATTGCGGGTCGCTGAGTGCATGGAGACGAACCGTTGCAACGCTCCAGGTGACCGATGACCTTGCATGGTTCGCTCCCGTTTCCTAAACGGCAGATGGCTATTTTCGGCCCGATTATTGAGGCCCTTGTGCGACCAATGGTCAAGGCCGGGTGCCACTTCTGCCTTTGCTGCACCGTAGGAGCGGAGCTTATCGGTGATGATCCGTTTGGGAGCAAAGCCATAGCGCTTCATTAACGCCACAAGCAATCGCTTTGCCGCCCTTTTATCACGCCGCTTCTGCAAGATTTCTTCGAGAACGGAGCCATGTTGATCCACCGCACGCCAAAGCCAGAATTTTTCTCCAGCGCATTTGACGACCACTTCGTCCAAATACCAAACATCGCCGGGGCGCGCCTGGCGCCGCCGCAAGTTGCGTGTGATCTGGGGGCCGAACTTGGCGATCCAACGACGAACTGTCTCGTATGATACGTCGATTCCACGCTCAAGCAGCATTTCTTCAACTTCACGCAGACTAAGGTTGAACCGCAGATAAAGCCACACCGCATGAGCAACGATCTGTGGCGGAAAACGGTGACGCTTGAAGATGATATCTGATGTCTGCATCGCCAAAATTTACGCCCAAACCGTCAGGCAGGCAACTGCAGCCCAGTTAACGTGACAACACCCTCTGGAGTGCTGCTATTTTAAGAAAATGTGATAAAGATCGCTGTTGTGGCACAGCAGGCAAAAGGGGTTTCCGCGTGAATCGTAAGTCATTGGATTTCGCTAATGAACATTCTTTGGAAAAAACCAATGATCCTGAGATTGATAAGCCGGTCTTTAGGCGTCCTGGCTTCAACGGAATAAGCACGTTTGAAGAAATCGATCAGCGGCTTGCGAAATACCTTCGCGATGCACGTGAAAAAGTGGGCCTCAAACAAGCCGATTTTGCGCCATTGATGGGACTGTCTACGCCAGTTTATGGCCGTTACGAGCGGGCATTTTCAAAACTCCACGTCACACGCATGATCCATATCTGTGAAGTGCTCAACGTTATGCCCATCGACATGCTTTACGAGGCAGCACCCCATTTGTGGGGTAATAATGAGGAAGAAGCGAGAGAACGCGTCGAACTCGCTAAACTTGTAGCAAATCTACCGCATAGCACGACGAGGGATCTTCTTTCCTTGGTTAAGAAAATGGCAGACTTACAAAGCCAGGTCGACGCCAAACCGCAAAGCACGGATTCAACGAAATAGTCGTAGCCGGCTATGGCTATTGCGAATAGCCGACAATTGCTCGAAATGCACGATCTCAAGTATGTCTCGCGAAAGTGGGAACCGGTTTCGGGACAGAGACATGCGTAAAAACAAAAGCTTAAAGCGTGTCGCGTGAATATGATTGAACGCGACACGCTTTAAGAACCGATCATCGAATGGCTGATCGGGTTCACCGTTGTAATGCCATACTTAATATGGTACTAATTTCCATACCGAATTAAATACGGAAATTGTCATGCAACGTGTGGAAGCAAATATAGCGGTTAGTGTTTCAGACCTCAAAAAAAGTCCGTCCGCGGTAATGGACGAGGCAAAAGGCGAGGCTGTCGCCGTTCTTAATCATAATCGAATTATGGCTTATATGGTTCCCGCCAGCGTCTATGAAGCCATGCTCGAACAGCTGGACGATATTCGCCTGACTGAGATAATCCGGAAACGAGCCGACGAAAAAGGCATTTCGGTCGATATCGATGCCTTATAAGCTTGAATTTTTGCCCTCCGCTCTCAAAGAATGGAATAAACTCGGCTCAACAATCCGAGAGCAATTAAAGAAAAAACTGCGTGAACGTTTGGAAACGCCGCGGGTCGTTAGCGCATCACTCCACGGTATGCCTGACCACTATAAGATAAAACTACGTCAATTGGGCTATCGGCTGGTTTACTCCGTCAACGACGACACTGTGACGGTGTTGGTCGTGGCGGTTGGAAAACGTGAGCGTGGCGATGTTTATAATACCGCTCGCTCCAGAACACAGTAGTATCTCATAATCTTGTCATTTCTGTCAGATCCGGTGCGGCAGAAAGAGCCTGATTGACATCGAGGTCGCTTACGCGACCTCCGATCTGTGTACCGGGTGTTGTCACGTTAAGTTTCTCTGGCCGGAAAGGCCAGGGGCTCGTAGATATTCAGGCGAAACAGGCCGCAATTTTCCATGCATCGAAAGCTTCGAGGCGATGGTAGCGAATTGTGTGTGCGGCTCGGCGACGAGATGGAACAGAGAAACAATTGCGGGTCGCTGAGTGCATGGAGACGAACCGTTGCAACGCTCCAGGTGACCGATGACCTTGCATGGTTCGCTCCCGTTTCCTAAACGGCAGATGGCTATTTTCGGCCCGATTATTGAGGCCCTTGTGCGACCAATGGTCAAGGCCGGGTGCCACTTCTGCCTTTGCTGCACCGTAGGAGCGGAGCTTATCGGTGATGATCCGTTTGGGAGCAAAGCCATAGCGCTTCATTAACGCCACAAGCAATCGCTTTGCCGCCCTTTTATCACGCCGCTTCTGCAAGATTTCTTCGAGAACGGAGCCATGTTGATCCACCGCACGCCAAAGCCAGAATTTTTCTCCAGCGCATTTGACGACCACTTCGTCCAAATACCAAATATCGCCGGGGCGCGCCTGACGCCGCCGCAAGTTGCGTGTGATCTGGGGGCCGAACTTGGCGATCCAACGACGAACTGTCTCGTATGATACGTCGATTCCACGCTCAAGCAGCATTTCTTCAACTTCGCGCAGACTAAGGTTGAACCGCAGATAAAGCCACACCGCATGAGCAATAAGCTGTGGCGGAACACGGTGACGCTTGAAGATGATATCTGATGTCTGCATCGCCAAAATTTACGCCCAAACCGTCAGGCAGGCAACTGTAGCCCAGTTAACGTGACAACACCGTTGACGACAGTTTATTGAAGGGGGTCTTGTGAACACAGTGCTCAAATATAGACGCACTTGGTTTCCTGGACCCCTTACTTGCAATTATGGGCATTTTCCGGGTTAGCCATTTTCAGGAAAGACTAGCTTGCAGCCGTGCTATGGAGAGTTGATAGCGAGAAGTTCCTCAAAGTGCGAAGGCTGTCGCAGCGACGATCGGCCTTTAGAGCCACTTCGCGGTAGTAAATCGAGAGAATTGTTGGGCGGCCAAGACAAGCCTCCCAAGTGTAGCCTGTCCCTCGCCATCTCGCGACTCCAGGGGCGCTTGGAGCCTCACGCCCTTCGTCGGAAACTTGCTATCGCCATCATCTACCTCACACGCCAATAGGTGGAAATGATCACCTTCGCCAAGCGACTGCAATCGCAAGCGCGGATAGATTGATTTGCTGCAAAAATGTTTGATGCTGGGTTCGCCTGAAGCTCAAGCACGTGCATAAGGACGGTAGCTGAATTTGTTTCAAGCCGCAATTTTTTCCCCTCTCGTTCATCGGTGAGAGGTTGGGAAAGCAAGGCAGCAGTTTTAGTCCGCTAGCTTGCGGGCAAGCGCGGCCCCAGTCATCTTGAAAAAATTTCACTGAGGGCGAAAAGCCTACGGTTTATGTTATTTGACGCTACTCAGTAAAAGAACATGGAGTTGGTGTGAGATGGCAAGTCGCCTCTACGTTTCCCCCCACCTAGATGACGCGGCCCTCAGCTGCGGCGGGCGCATATCACGCGACATCGCCAATGGCGACGATGTACTTGTCCTCAACATATTCACGGCGGACCCACCGGAAGAAGGACTGTCCCCTCTAGCTGAGCACTATCATAAAGAATGGAGCAATGGTGCCGCAAGCTATCAGGTCCGTCGCCAGGAAGAAGTAGCGGCGATGGGAGCGCTACGCTGCCAGTACATCAACGCCGGATTGTTGGATGCCATCTACCGGCGGGGCGACGGTGGAGAGTTTTATATGAGCAATCTCGAACTCTTTGCGAAGTCGACCCCTGAGTGGGACGGCAATGTTAAAGAACTTATCCGGAAAGCACTGCAGCGCATGTTCCAGTCGCGGCACTGGACTACCGTTTACGCGCCTTTGGGCGTCGGCGGCAACGTCGACCACATTCAGGTAAGAGACGCCCTTGTGAGCCTCCGGAATGATATCCCGAACACGGATATCATGCTTTACGAAGAAATCCCTTATGCCATGGAAAGCTACCCGTGGCCGGAATACGACTCCACTAAGGAAGCGCTGAAGAGATTTCCGAGAGCTGGGGAACCAGATGTCGCGTCGATCTCCTTCGATTACAAGGGGCCGGCGATCGGTGCCTATACCAGTCAGCTCGAAGGTCTTTTCGGCTCGATGGGAACTGCGATCGAGAAGGTCGAGGCATACGCCACGAAACTCGGAAACGGGAGCCCGGCCGAGCGCGCCTTCCATGTGACCAAAAATTGAGGATCGGAAGCCAGATGAGCGACCTGCACACTCCGCCGCTATCCCGGAAGCTTGGAAAAAGCGACATCACCGTCAGTTCGATGTCGTGGGGTATGTGGCGGTTTGGCCAACAGGAAGGGGATGCCGCACGGTCGCTGATTGAAGCCGTTCTAGAAACGGGTGTCACCCTTTTTGATACGGCCGACATCTACCGGCCAGACGGTCAGCCATTCGGCACGGCGGAAAGAGTGCTCGGCGACGTCTTCGCGGCAAGCCCGTCACTCCGTGACAAGATGGTTCTTGCGACAAAGGGCGGCATCGACTTCGGGACGTATGATTCCTCGGCGGAGTATCTAGAGTCTGCAATTGACGGTTCGCTGGCCCGCCTTCGTACGGACTATGTCGACCTCTGGCAGGTACACCGTCCGGATATTCTGACGCACCCCGCGGAGATCGCATCGGTGCTGCAGAGGGCTTATGAGGCGGGGAAAATTCGATCCGTCGGGGTTTCGAATTTCACGACGGAACAGACGAGGGCACTTCTCGCATTTCTTGACCTTCCTCTTGTCAGTCATCAGGTGGAGTTTTCTCCGCTGGCACTCGACCCGATCGTCGATGGAGTTCTCGACCAGGCGATGGAGCATGATCTGGCAGTTCTCTGCTGGTCGCCTCTCGGCGGCGGAAGGCTTGGTTCGCCGCAGGACGACAGAAGCAAAACGGTCGCGGCGGCACTTGACGGCGTCACGACACGAAAGTGTTGGATCTGTCCGACTTTTGAGAACGTATGGTGATCACGCTGCGAGGATAGATGTTTCGCGCCGCAATGGCCTGAGATCAACGCCGTCTGTTGGGGTCCAGATGTAATCGCCGGTGAGACTGATGTGCTGCCAGCCGAGTGGGGTAATGTGTTTGATGATGTCAAGCGGCGTGGGAATGCCCTCGCGGTTGAGCTCGGCGAACGCCGGTTCGAGATAGAGTGTGTTCCAGTAGACGATGGCGTTGATTAGCAGGTTCAGTCCAGATGCTCGGTAGAACTGGCTCTCGAAAGTCCGGTCGCGCAATTCTCCGAGGCGATTGAAGAACAGTGCGCGGGCCAAGGTGTTCTGGGATTCGCTCTTGTTGAGGCCGGCCGTCGCGTTCCTGCGCATTTCGGGGTTCTGCCACCACTGGGGCAGAAAGATGGACCGATTGATGCGACCGAGATCGCGTAGCGCCAACGCCAGTCCGTTCTGGCGTGGGAATGCGGACAGCTTTGCCAACAGGGTCGAAGGCCGAACCTGCCCGGAACGGATCGTCGTGACCAGCCGCAGGATGTCGTTCCAGTTTGCCTTGATCCGCTCGACGTTGATGTGCTCGCCAACGAGCGGCGCCAGGTTTTCGGGAGGCGCGTCGCCCGGGAAGAGATAGAGCTTGCGATCCTTGAGACCGCGCAGCCGAGGCACAATCTGGAAACCAACGAGATGGCAAAGGGCGAAGCTCATATCGCTTACCCCGCCGGTATCGACATAGTGGGTTTCGATGGCGAGATCGCTGCCATGATAGAGCAGTCCATCGAGGACATAGATGGCTTCGCTCGCATTGGCATTCATGGCGATGATGTAGAAAGCGCCGTACTGGTCAGAGGTGAACCGGTAGAATTTGGCGCCGGGGTTGGGACCATAGCGGCCGTTGAGGTCGCCGATCGCCTCGGCGTGTCCGCCCGCCGGAAAATACTGGCCATCGGAGGATGACGTTGTTCCATCGCCCCACAAGCTTGCCAGAGGCAATTGCCTCTGGGCGTTGACGAGAATGGCGTGCGCGGCCGTGTAACCTTCCTCGCGAATATGCCAGTCGTGCGCCCAGGCGAGTTGGCGCATCGTAATGCCGGGGGAAACGTCCGCCATTCTCGTGAGACCGAGATTGATGCCGTCCGCCAGGATGGCGGTGAGGAGCGCAAGCTTGTTGTCGGCCGTCCGACCGCTGCGCAAATGGGTAAAGGCGTTCGAAAATTCCGTTCGGGCGTCAACCTCGAGCAAAAGGTCAGTGATGCGGATCGCAGGCAGACGGCTTTCCACCTTTAGCTTCAGCGACTTGGCGATATCCGGAAACATAGCCTTGTGCGGCGTGACGCTAAACCCCGCCCCGGTCAGTTCTACATCGTCGAGCTCGCCGGCTGCGGCCAGACGCGAGAGGTCAGCCAGTCCATCGTTCAGCAGCTGGCGCTGTTGGCGAAGATAAGTCTCGACATCGGTATCAACGGCGATTGGAAGCGCTCCTTCCTCACGCATCAGCTCGAATGTCGGCGTGGGAATGAGAAAGCTTTCGAAAGACTGGAAGCGTTTGGCTCCTTCCACCCAGATATCGCCCGCATCGAGCCGGCGCTTCAATTCGCTGAAAAGGCAAAGCTCATAAGCCCTGCGATCAATCTTTCCATCTTTGAGTATGAGAGGCATCCAGCCCTTCGGCGCAAAGGAGATCGGTGCCTTGTCGGGTATGGTCCTTTTGCCCGTACGATATAGACCCGCGACCACGGATAGCGCCCGCAAGAGGTTCGCCGCCACTGCGTGACCGCGGAACACGAGAGTGGAGAGAAACTGTGGCGCCAGTTTCCTGATCGTCGGATAGCGCTGGAGCATTTCGATTTTACCGTCGATAACATCCGGCGCGATCAGCGTATCAACCGCCTGGACACTGGTTGCAAAAGCTGGCCATTGGATGACCAGATCAAGCGCTTTGGCCATGTCCTCACCCTTCTCTCTGGCCTTGATGATCGCATGGCAGACTTTTGAAACGTCCTTCAACGGCGTCTGCACTTCCCGAACGGATCGGGTGACGCGAGCAGCCGCCTGGTTATTGGCTCGCCGCGTCAGGATGCCCATGAGTTTCTTGAACATGTCGATCGCGCAATCGGTGAGATGGCGGGAAAGGTGGAGCACTGTTGCAGCCAGGACAGCATGTCGGCGTTCGGTGTTAAGGTCGCGCAGATGCTGCGCGCTCATTCGCGTCCCCTCTGCAGCAAATTCGTCAAAGACCTTGGCCGGAATTCGATCCATCAACGTCGTCGGCAGGTTCAGAGACCGGAGAAAACGAATGCGCTCGGCAATTCTGTCGAGGTTGACGGCGGCTGGCGACAATGCCGGCGTTCTCGCCCAGGCAAGAATGGTCACGCTTGTCCCCTCACGCGGATCGAGAAGCTTGTCCAGATCGAGCTTTTGGCCTTCTGAGATCCCGCCGGCCAAGGCCCGATGAGCAATACGAATGCCGCGCCTGATTGCCACATGAATGATGGCTTCGAGCGCTGGCCGCGCTGGCAAAAGAATTCTCCTGCGTCGCAGTTCTTCCACGACCATATCCGCCAATACATCGGCCTGGCGCAGGGTTTGCGCGGCAGGTGTCAGCCAGCCTGTGAGTGCCCGCACGTCCGAAGGCACAAACGGACGCATCTGCATTCTGTAGAAAAGCAGGGCCAGATGCTCGCGCCGCGTCTGTGGGCGCTCGAAATAACGATCGATCTCATGGTGATCGACGCCGATCTGCCGCGCCAGAAATCGTAAGACGCCAGCCGGCAGGACCTCGCCATCCGCAAGCGGTCGGCCAGGGTATCGTAGCGTGGCCAGAACACAGGCGAGGCCCAGTCTGTTCGAGGCCTTGTTCTGTCGCATGATCAGGTCGAGATCCGATCGATCCAGCGTGTAATGTTTGGCGATCTCCCTTTCGTTATCCGGGATGATCGTCGCCTGTTGCCACCATGCCTCGCTCAGTAATGCTCTTCGCGCCATTCTCTGATCTTCCCGTTTCGCCGCGGAGAGTGCAGCGAAACGGAAAATGCGTGTCCGACAAACGAACGTTTCGCGGCATCCACAGTTCTTGTCCGCAAACCTTGTCATGAAACGGCAAATCGGACAATGTCCGAATTCAACGGAAAAACGGACAAACCACGTCTCATGACCTCTATCGGCTATGCAAGGGTCTCCACCGGCGAGCAGGACACCGCCCTGCAACTCGACGCTTTGCGCAAAGCAGGTTGTGAAAGGCTGTTCGAGGATAAGGCATCCGGCGTGAAGACTGACCGCCCCGGATTGGCTGAGGCGATCCGCTACGTTCGCGACGGCGACACGCTCACAGTCTGGAAGCTCGACCGCCTCGGCCGGTCGATGAAGCACCTCATCGAGATCATCACCGAACTGGAGGCCAAAGGCGTCGGCTTCCGATCCATCACCGAAAACATCGACACCACGACATCCGGCGGTCGCCTGGTCTTCCACCTGTTCGGCGCGCTGGCACAGTTCGAGCGCGATCTGATCCGGGAACGAACACGTGCCGGTCTGCAAGCCGCAGAGGAACGCGGCCGACGCGGTGGCCGACAAGTCGTCGTAACCCCGGACAAACTTGCCAAAGCCCGCCAGCATCTGGCGGCCGGTTTGAACGTCCGGGAAGCCGCGGCCCGCGTGAAAATAGGGAAAACCGCCCTCTACGAAGCTCTCAAGGCCGAAAAAGCAACGACAACCACGGTCAAACCAACCTGAGTTCCGGATACGTTCTTAAAAGTCGGACAGATTCGCCACTTTCGTGTCGTGACGCCATTATGGGGCCAGTGACATTCCTGGCGTCAGATGCAGCCGCAATGATTACCGGATCAGCTTTGCTTGTAGATGGCGGCTGGACGGCGGACTGACTGGAGCCATAGGGGAGAGATATGAGAATAGGGACGCCGCGGGAGATATCTCCCGGTGAGGCACGCGTCGCGATGACGCCTGACAGTGCCACGCAACTGCAGAAAATCGGATACGCTTGTTTTCTTGAAGCGGGCGCTGGCAAGGCGGCGGGCTTCTCCGACGATGCTTATCGAGCGGCAGGAGTAACATTGGTCGATACCGCTGCGGCCCTGTTCGAGGCCGTCGATGTCGTCGCCAAGGTCCGTCCTCCTGAAAAAGACGAGCTCGCTAGATTGACGCCTGGCAAGACGCTGATCTCATTCTTCTACCCCGGCCAGAGTAAAGACCTGCTGGGGCATGCAAAAGCAACCGGCGCAAACGTGATCGCCATGGATATGGTACCGCGCATCTCGCGGGCCCAGAAAATGGACGCGCTTTCCTCGATGGCAAACATCGCGGGCTACCGTGCAGTTATCGAAGCGGGCAACAATTTTGGCCGCTTCTTCACGGGGCAAGTAACGGCGGCAGGCAAGGTTCCGCCAGCCAAGGTTCTGGTTATCGGAGCGGGAGTCGCCGGCCTCGCCGCGATCGGCACTGCGACTTCTCTTGGCGCTATCACCTATGCATTCGACGTGCGCCCGGAAGTCGCCGAGCAAATCGAGTCGATGGGTGCCGAGTTTGTTTTCCTTGATTTCAACGAAAGCCAACAAGACGGTGCAGCGACGGGCGGCTATGCTGCTCCGTCATCGCCCGAGTTCCGCGAAAAGCAGCTTGCTAAGTTTCGGGAGCTCGCGCCGCAGATCGACATAGTCATCAGCACCGCGTTGATTCCGGGTCGGGATGCACCGAAACTGTGGTTGGCGGACATGGTCGCAGCCATGAAGCCTGGCTCGGTTATCATCGACCTTGCTGCAGAACGTGGCGGCAATTGCGACCTTACAATCGCCGATCAGAAGGTGGTGTCGGAGAACGGCGTCACCATCGTCGGTTACACCGACTTCCCCAGCCGCATGGCGGCACAGTCATCGACCCTCTATTCGACCAACATCCGACACATGATGACGGATCTAACGCCTGCGAAGGACGGTAAGCTCGTCCACAACATGAGCGACGACGTGATCCGGGGCTCGACCGTCGCATATCAAGGCGAAATCACTTTCCCGCCACCGCCGCCCAAAATCCAAGCGATCGCAGCGCAAAAACCTCGTGAGAAACACAAGGAGCCAACACCTGAAGAGAAGCGTGCTATCGAAGTCGCGGCATTCAAAGCTCAAACGAAGAGCCAAGGTTTTCTGCTTCTCGTAGGCACCGCGCTTCTCCTCCTGGTCGGAATGTTTGCGCCTTCAAGCTTCATGGCGCACTTCGTCGTTTTCGTTCTTGCCTGCTTCATTGGGTTCCAGGTGATCTGGAACGTGTCGCACTCATTGCACACGCCGCTGATGGCAGTAACAAACGCAGTTTCCGGCATCGTCATCCTTGGCGCTTTGTTGCAGATCGGGTCTAGCAGTTGGCTCGTCGTGGTGCTGGCGGCTCTCTCGGTGCTCGTCGCCACCATCAACATCGTTGGTGGGTTCCTTGTGACACGGCGCATGCTCGCCATGTTCCAGAAGTCTTGATCGGGTAGGATTCAACATGACGATCGGTATTGTTTCGGCAGCCTATATCGCTGCCGCGGTTCTATTCATCTTATCTCTGGGCGGCCTCTCTGGTCAGGAAAGCGCCAAACGAGCTGTGTGGTATGGCATCGTTGGAATGGCGCTTGCCGTTGTTGCGACCATCTTCGGCCCGGGTGTTGGTAACTGGGCGATCATCTTAGGCATGATCGCCGTAGGTACGGTAGCCGGTACCTTGGTTGCGAGCCGTGTGCAGATGACTGAGATGCCACAGCTCGTAGCAGCCCTGCATTCCTTCGTAGGTCTTGCAGCCGTATTCATCGGGTTCAACGCCCATCTTGAGGCGGAGCACGTTCTAACGCTTGACGAAGCGGGAAGAGCCGCGCTCTCAGGGTTTGCGGCAATCCTTGCCCATAAGGCACCTGTCGAGCTTGCGATCATGAAAGTAGAGGTCTTTCTCGGTGTCTTTATCGGTGCTGTCACGTTCACCGGTTCGGTCGTCGCGTTCGGTAAGCTGGCAGGCAAAGTCGATGGCAAGGCGAAGAAGTTGCCAGGCGGCCATTTCCTGAATGCGGCCGCAGCCGTGCTATCACTCATTCTGCTGCTCATGTACGTCAACGGTGCGGGAGTTTGGACGCTGCTGTTGATGACGCTGCTGGCCTTCTTCATCGGCTACCATCTGATCATGGGCATCGGTGGCGCGGACATGCCTGTAGTCGTGTCGATGCTAAACAGCTATTCCGGTTGGGCTGCAGCGGCAATTGGTTTCACTCTCGGCAACGATCTCCTCATCGTCGTCGGCGCGTTGGTCGGCTCTTCCGGCGCAATCCTTTCCTACATAATGTGCAAGGCAATGAATCGATCGTTCGTTTCGGTCATCCTTGGTGGTTTCGGTGGCGCGGCGGGACCGCAGATGGAAATCGTTGGCGAGCAGATCGCGATTGATGCGGATGGTGTCGCGGCCGCACTCAACGACGCGGATTCCGTGATCATCGTTCCCGGCTACGGAATGGCGGTCGCCCAAGCTCAGCAATCGGTGTCGGAACTGACGCGCAAACTCAGGGCTGCCGGCAAGAACGTTCGCTTCGCTATCCACCCGGTAGCTGGCCGCCTGCCAGGCCATATGAACGTGCTGTTGGCAGAGGCGAAGGTGCCTTACGACATCGTTCTGGAGATGGACGAAATCAACGAGGACTTCCACGAAACGGATGTGGTGATCGTCATCGGTTCCAACGATATCGTCAATCCTGCTGCAGAAGAGGATCCGAATTCGCCGATCGCAGGTATGCCGGTACTTCAGGTGTGGAAGGCGAAACAAGTGTTCGTTTCTAAACGTGGGCAGGGGACCGGTTACTCCGGGATCGAGAACCCGCTCTTCTTCAAAGAGAACACGCGGATGTTTTACGGCGATGCCAAGAAAAGCATCGATCAGCTGGTAGCCCTACACACTTAGGCCGCTAGCAGACGCGGCCGGGTTATAGCCTTTGTTCGATGTCGGGATAGTGACCGAGCCGTTGAAAACCGGTGGCCCACGGGCCACCGGAAACGTTTGAGGCAGCTAAACGACGCCAACCGCTGAGAGATGGCTTTCCAAAGCTCCGAGGCCATCGGAGGCCGCTGTGCCAGCTATATAGCCATCCGGGCGCACCAGTACCCAATCACCCGCTTTAAGAGCGTAGATAGCAGAGAAATGGCCCTGGTCGTCATGGTAGTCTCCGCCAGCTCCGATGGTGTGCACATGCAATCCCTGCCTGGATGAAACAGTTCCACCTCCAACCTCATATCCTAGCAGGGTCCAATGCGGTCCCTTCAACAGATTGAAAACGCGAGCCGGCTGTCCCGCCGCTCCACGGATCGACGCATCGGGCGCACGACTGCCGGCGATCAACAACGCGTCTGGCTTGGATGTCCGCAAAGACACCTGTGAGCTTTCATAGGAAAGATCCAGTTGGTGGACCTCGCGTCCGCGACGCATGTCGCCGTGCCTAGCCTTTTCCAGCAGACCCGTTGCCAAGCCAAGCATTCCGGCAGCGATGGGACGTCGCTCTGCCTGATAGCTATCTAGCAGCCAATCCGGCGCGCCAGATAGGACGCCGTCTAGTTTCCAACCGAGATTGTAAGCGTCTTGCACGCTGGTGTTAAGACCTTGGCCGCCAGTTGGGGGGTGAATGTGCGCGGCATCCCCGACGAGTATTACGCGACCGACCCGATATCTTTCCGCTAGGCGCGCATTCATGCTGTAGCACGAAGCCCAAGCTACATCGCGCACAGTGATCTTGCCGATGGGAAGCCTACTGTCGATGAAGGATTGTAGAGCTTCAACAGAGAGTTCCATATCGCCGTCGTGCGAAATAGGTGCTTGAAGCTGAAATACGTCCCCGTGCGGTAACGGGCAAAAGGAGATTTGCCTTGCCATATCTCCATCGTTAAAGCGGTGCCACGCGTCGCGCGGGAGACCGTCCAGCGAGATGTCGGCGACGATGGCCCTTACTCCAAGCGTTTTGCCAGGGAACTCCACACCCAACGCATGGCGGACCACCGAACGTCCGCCGTCCGCCCCGACGAGGTAACGGCAAACAATTGTCTCCTTGCCATTCGCTCCATCGACTTGAGCTTCAACGCTATCGTTAGTCTGCTCGAAACCAATCAGCTCCAAGCCATACTCGGGAGCGCCCCCAAGCTCGGCTAGCCGATTGCGCATAGCCAACTCCGTCAGGAATTGCGGAATAAGGAGGGGAGTGCGGTAAGGCTCACCGACGATCGGCGCTTCGAGAGCCATGTTCTGCTCGTCGCGATAACTGTCATCCCCGCGATGAAGTCGCTGCGGGGGATATTTGCTGCCGGCAGCAGCAATCCGGTCGACAATACCAAGATCCTCAAAAACCTCCAACGTACGGGGTTGGATGCCTTTTCCTCGCGAACCTGAAAAGGGAACATCGAGCCTATCAATCAGACGGAACGAAACGCCTCGGCGGGCAAGATCAATAGCTAGCGTCAAGCCAGCCGCCCCAGCGCCGGAAATCAAAACATCAATCATGCTTATCCCTTTCCATGGGTGAACATAAGTGTATAATACACATATATTCAGGAGCAAAATGATGTCAACTAATAATGTGCAGAATACACATATCTTGGCCACTCTGCCCGAACTGCATAATTCGCTTCTTGAAATAGTCAGCGCCATAAATCGGCCCGAGCGAGATGAGGCCCTTCTCGAAAGGGCTGGCCTCAGTCTGGAGCGCGCCCTTTTTCCCCTCATTGTTATAATTGGGCGTTTGGGGCCTATCGGGATTGTCGATCTTGCGGGCCGCGTTGGACGCGACTACACGACGGTGAGCCGTCAGGTGGCAAGGCTCGAAGAACTCAAGCTTGTAACGCGCCAGGCCAGCGCCAATGACCGCCGCGTGCGAGAAGCAGCGATCACAGCCGAAGGGAAAGTTGTGACGACGGCTGTAGACGAGGCGCGGGGCCAAATGGCCGTCGAGCTTTTCAAAAACTGGAGCCACAAGGATTTCGATGATCTCGCTCGGCTACTGAAGCTGCTTGCTCAAGATTTCAGCGCCTTGCCTGAGAAGTAATTTGGTCGCAGGAACTCGGCCAGGAGGACTTCTCTACGCAATGATCGTCCCCGCCAGTTCCGTTCTATAAGGCGCGCAATAGGAATTCGCCTCACGAGGGTGAAGCTACGAAGAGTGACCCTACACGGCATTATATCTTCTAGTAGCCAACGTTCTTAGGAGATATATGGGGTGGAAATCTGGAGGCGCGCGAGAGGACGTAAACCACGTGGATCTCAAACAGCTGTCGAAAATGTTGGGCCTTTCCCAGACCACAGTAAGCCGCGCTTTAAGCGGATATCCAGAGGTCAGTGAGGAGACTCGCGGGCGAGTGCTGCGAGCGGTAGGGGAGACTGGCTATCGGCCAAACAAAGCTGCACAGCGACTGGCAACCGGAACGGCCCGTTCAATTGGGCTTGTCATGCCAACAGCGCCTGGTCACCAATCCGACGTTCAGATTGGAGAATTTCTTATCGGGCTTGGCGAAGAAGCCGCGCGCCACGAATTTCACCTAGTGGTGATGCCCGCTGATCCTAACGACGAATTAGGGGCGCTCCGGCGGCTGGCTTACAGCGGAAATGTCGATGCGCTATTGGTGACCCACATGCGAGGACATGATCCCCGCTTGCAACTGCTGAAATCCCTTTCGATAACCTACATTGTGCATGGCCGTTCATTCGGAAGCGCGGACGATTATCCGTATCTCGATATCGACAACCAGAGTGCATTTTACCAAGCAACGCGGCTGCTTCTGCAGCTCGGACACACGCGCTTGTGTTTGCTAAATGGACCGGAACCTCTCGACTTTGCAGTCCGACGTAAAAATGGCGTTATCGGTGCTCTCGCGGAGCATGGGCTGAAGCTGGCTCCAGAGCACATCAGCCATTCGATGATGGATGACGAGCAGGGACAGCTAGCAATGAACGCGTTTTTAAGATCGCGAGAGCGGCCGACCGCCGTGATATGTTCGAGCACCGGTCTTGCGATTGGCGCGATCCGCGCGGTGAAACAAGCTGGACTGAGGCTCGGCGAAGACATTTCGTTGATCGCTCATGATGATGGGTTGCCACATTTTAAGCCGGAGAATTTCCCGGTCCCACTAACAACAACGAGATCGTCGCTGCGAGCCGCTGGGGTTCGAATAGCTGAACGCCTCATCGGTACAATCACGCAGCAGGAGTCATTCCCAACGCAGGAGCTTTGGAAAACGGAGCTCATTGTTCGCGCATCGACTGGTGCCGCGCCATCCAGCGGATAAGAGTGCGACAATCGCCAGTTCTCGCCCCCAGAAGATTGGCTACCGCCGCCCGCACCCCGACGTGCCGATCTGCGCTCGGGGTTCGGATGTCCATGGAACGACACTGTTCTGTGGGCATGCGGTCGTCCGCCTTGGCAGGCGTCACCGACCGGGACTTTTGTTCCGACCCACCGTGACGACGGTCAAGCCGGACGCAGTAGCTCGGACTTTCTAGTTACAACGTGGAAGTGTTCTAGCGAGCGAGCCTTTCACACGAAAATCCGAATAGCCGATCAGTCGAAGTCTGTCGCCAAGCCAGGCTGTTCTTTGTGTTCGAACATACGCTTGATCTGTTTCATCATAACGCGCTCAGACGACAGTTCAGCTGGAAGTTCGTATTGCCAAAACCACCGCACCTCAGACGTTTCGAGCCCAGTCGCCGGCGCTCCACCCTCGACCTCACACGTGAAGAACATCTTGCAGCAGGAGAACACACCAACGGGATGTCCTTGTCGGGTACGGTCCCAAACGGCCGCGAGCTTCGTCACACGGACCTGGTATCCGCTTTCTTCCCGGACCTCCTTCACGACGTTCTCGGCCGCCGTCAGGTTGACGTCCGCCCAACCGCCGGGAAGCGTCCAACGTCCGTTGTCTGCGGTCTCGCGCACCAACAGTATGCGTCCTTCATCATCGAAGACCGCGCCTCGAACATCGACTTTGGGGGTCGCGTATCCGACTTGCCCAGCGAACAATCCCGCTATGATTTCCGGTGAGACATCGGAATGCCTATGGAAAATCTCAGCCGATAAAGCGAGAAGGCGCTCATAGCGTTCGCGGTCATAAGGGTCTTTGGTGAAAGTCACCCCGCATTGGGCCATCGCTTGCAATTCCCGTGCCCAAGGAAGCCATTTCGGTTCGCTATAAGTCGTCATTCTCTTCTGCACCGGGGTTGGTTTTTTTCACGACGGCGTGTTTGCTGAAGGACGATCGCATTCCCTCGCTCACACCAAAGGCAGTATCGCACGATTTTGCGGCGATCAATTGATCGATCGAGTTCCACTCGACTTGCGCTCGATTATCTCGGAGGGTGTCACTCTAAGTATGCCCGCGTCAGGGCTGCCATCGCGAAGCATTTTGGTGAGAACTTCGAGCGCTTCCTGGACCATCAGCTGAACATTTTGCCGAGCCGTGGTAAGTTGGTGGCTCGGCCAGGCAGCCATGGGAATATTGTCAAAGCCAGCCACTTTAACATCTGTTGGGACATCCAGCCCAAACTCGAAGCGAATTGCCTCCATCGCTCCAATAGCCATGAGATCGTTGGCACAAAAAATGGCATCCGGAGGTGATTTCGTACGCATTAGACGAACAGCGGCCTCGTAGCCACTCTCGTAGCTGTAGTTTCCATTCTCGATAAGCATCCCCGAGGAGCCATTGGCCATAAGGTAGCCTGCGTAACCAGCCAACCGCTCCTGACTTGGAAGGTTGTTGTCTGGAAGCCCAATATAGGCAAACCTTGATGCTCCATTCGCGACGAATATTTCTGCGATCCCACGGCCGCCCGTGACGTTGTCGCAGCAGATAGAAGCGACAAACTTGTTACGGACCTTTCCGTTGAACAGCACAACCGGGATACCCATGCTTGCGCATGTCGCCGCTGTCTCGGGAGATCGCATGGCCAGTGCCGAGATAATCGCATCAACCCGATAAGGCAAAATAGTCGGGATCACCGCGTCCATATATTGTACGTCTTTGACCGCGAAAAGCAGAATTCGGCTTCCCATTTCCTGGGCCATCAACGCAAAAGTTTCAACCGCGACTGCATAGTCGGGATGTTCTAGCCCCCCAACCACCAGCGCAATCAACGCTGATTTCCGTGTGAGCATCATCTTTGGGAAGACGCTAGGGCTGTAGCCCAGCTCCGCAGCGGCCTTTAAAACCTTTTCCCGCGTTTTGGCCGATACGCTGCCGCCGTCAGTGAAGGTTCGCGACACAGCCGACCTCGAAACACCTGCTCGTGCCGCCACGTCGAATGAAGACGCGTAGCCAGATTTATCGGACGGCTTTTTGGATGGCGTATCTTTTGTCATTCGCGTGCCTAAGGAAGGATTCTTTAGGGATATCCCGAGCGTACGGTATCGTCAAGATGCACAGCGTTCTAAACCAGAAACGAGCGAAAAACGATGAAAAATTTTCAAAAACAAGCGTCGATAGTTCATTAACATACCGAATTTGCTTAGATATTATCAAATATGGATCGATCAAACTCATCGCAAAACAAATTTGCAACGCTGTGCAGTTTTTGTTAAGGTTTGCTGGTCCGATAAATCTAACGAGCAGCCAAGCTGCCGGGGAACAAAACGATGAAGAAAGACAAGGATACTGCACGCCTTTCTCTTACCCGCCGTACCTTCCTAACAGTAGCCGGCGGCGCAGCTTTGGCGGCTCCTATGGTTCTCAAAGCCCAGGCTGCCGATAGCGGCGAGGTTGTGGTGATGGGATGGGCTCCATATTGGACCGCTGAAATGACGCAGCTGTTCAAAGCCAAGACGGGCCTCAAGTTGAGGATGATCGGCGCTGCGGCCGACCAAGAGATGTTCACAAAGGTGAGGGCAGGGGGCGCGGGCGACTATGACCTCGTCTATGCCAATGCCGGTTGGACACCTGTATACAATCAAGCTGGCCTCATCGAGCCGATAGCCATTGACGAGGTTAAGGCGAGTTCCAACCTTTATCCAGAATTCCTCAACACCGCATCGCTTCCATTCGTTTCCTCGCCAGGAAAAGAGCTGCTGTTCTATCCGAACATGTGGTCTCCTCTGGCAATGGTTTGGCTGGATAGCGCCATTAAGGCCCCTGACACCGTAAGTTGGAAGATGCTGTGGGACGCTTCCATTAAGCCGGGAACGATACTGCTCGGCGGCGGCGGCGGCGATGATTTCCTTGCGGTTGGCGGCTTGGCGCTGGGTTTGAAGCGGGAAGAGGTCTACTCGATGAGTGCTGAACAGCTCGATACCGTTGTCGCGAATATGCGAAAATTGAAGCCGTTCCAGATCTTGTCGGGAGCTGAGCAGGAGTTCCGAGCTCGCTTCCGTAGCGGGAAAGCGACAATAGGCTTGGCCTCGCAGATCGGCGTCGCCGCATTGATCAACGCTGAAGCAAAAGAGGATATTGCAAAGGCGGCAATCCCCGTTGAAGGAAGCCTTGGTTGGGTTGATGGCCCGATGTTGATGAAAAATGCAAAGAACCGCGCCAATGCGATGGCCTTCTTGGAATTCATCGGCTCGGATGTCGATTATGGCAAGATGATTTTTAAGGAGACCGGTGGGTCTCCGTGCAGCCGGACAGTCACGGAGGCAATTGTTGCGGGTGGCGGCGACGATGCCCAGACCATCAAGACGATTCAGGCCGACAATCCGGCTCTGGCGACGCAGGTTGTGATGCAAGCTCCTCCAGCCGACCCCGTTGCCTACGCCGAGGCGTGGGACAAAGTTCTCGCATCATAAGTGGTTCGAAACATGTCTATCTCAAATGGAACTCATGCGGACGGTGCGCCGCATGAGTACGTGGCATCGCGCGCGTACAATCTGGATGGTTCGCGACGCCGCGGCTTCCAGCTTCCGGCATTGCTCCTCATCCTTGGGGCGTTTGTTCTTCCGCTGAGCGTTGTCCTCTGGTACTCGCTCCACGGCTTCGTCTACGGGGCGATTTCCGGCTCTCCGACTATCGCAAATTACACGCGTATCTTTTCCAGCGCAGCATATAGCTGGACCCTGGTGCGTAGCATTGTCTTTGTCGCCGTAGTCTCCGCGATCACGACAGTCGTAGCGTTTCCTATGGCTTACTATGTCGCCATCCACGTGCGCGCGAACCGACGGATTGTCTTCTTGGCACTTGTTATCGTGCCGTATCTATCGAGCTATCTGGCTAAGGTGATCGCCTGGTTGGCCCTCTTGGGGGACACTGGGATCATAAACACCGCTCTCATGTCCTCCGGAATTATTTCCACGCCGATATCAGTCCTTGGGATAGGTCAGCCGGCGATCATCCTCACTTTCGTATATCTCTGCTCGCCCCTCGCTTTCATGACGCTCTACAGCACGCTAGAGCGGATCGATCCCGACCTTTTCGAGGCAACCTCTGATCTTGGCGGACGGCGTTGGCACATATTCTGGAAAGTGGTCCTTCCCCTTTCAAGAAATGGCATCCTCACGACATTCGCCTTTGTCTTCGTGGCCATGTTCGGTGACTACGTCACGCCGGTTTTGATCGGCGGCACCGATGGCGTCTTGTTCGTGAATTTGCTGGTCAATCAGTTTGGCGCATCGATGCAGTGGGGCTTCGGGTCGGCGATGGCGATTGTAATGCTGTTCAGCAGCATTGTGCTCTTCTCCGGACTGCGCGCTGTGTCTGGAACCGTGAAGGGAGGCGAATTCACGAGCCGCACGGTCAAACCTGCCGCGCTCGGACTGAAGGTCTACGTTGGAGCGTTCGTTCTGTTTCTCTACGCTCCCATATCTTTACTCCTCCTGTTCGCAGTGAACGCATCTCCGGCGGTCGGTCTGCCCATTACAGGCCTTTCATTGAAATGGTTCGCTGCGGCCTTTGCCGATCAAGGCTTCAGGGAGTCTTTCCAGAACAGTCTGATTATCGCAACAGGGTCCTCGCTCATTAGCACCTGCTTTGGCACTATGGCGTCAATGTCTCTGGCCCAGTCCACCGGGAAACGCAGAACAGCCGTCGTCGCAGTTTTGACCGCGCCCATGTTCATGCCGCCCGTCATTCTTGGCATTGGCATTTTGATCGCCTGTAGTGCGGCAGGCGTCGATCGTGGCATCTGGGTCTTGATGGTAAGTCATGCCCTTTTGTCGATGCCAGTCGCTATCTTGATCATGCTTGCGAGGCTCGAGGGCATGAGCGGCAATCAGGAATTAGCAGCGATGGACCTTGGTGCGACGCCTTGGAAAACGTTTGTTCGAGTTTCTCTTCCACAGATGATGCCGGCCCTCATCGCCGCTTTGGTGCTAACCTTCGCATTCTCGTTGGACGAGTTCATTCTCACCTTCCTGGTGACCGGACGAACGTCGACGCTACCCATCTTTATCTTTAGCAGCATCCGCTTCCAGTTGAGCCCGAGCGCCATCGCCGCCGCGTCGGTCGTCATGCTCCTATCGCTCTCGCTAATTGCGGTTGGCGCTATTGCATATAACTGGCGATCACTATCGCGCCGCGGAATAGAAAATTAGGAGTAAGCCGGTGTCGATGCTCGAATGCCGAAAAATTACCAAACGCTACGGTGGCCACTTTTATAGCTTGGGCTCTCCGGAAACCAGCGTTGACTTCGACGTGAAGCCCGGCGAGCTGTTCGCCGTGATTGGGCCAAGCGGTTGTGGAAAGTCCACCCTGCTCAAGCTGATCGGCGGTTTTACGTCGACGAGCGCTGGAAAGATAACGATCCAGGGACGAGATGTGACTGGGCTCCCACCCTATTTAAGGCCGACCAACACTGTCTTCCAGAACTACGCCCTCTTTCCTCATCTCACCATCGGAGAGAACGTTTCGTTTGGGCTGGAAATGGCACGCGTACCTCAGGCTGAGCGTGCCGCACGGGTTGAAGATGCGTTGCGCTTGGTTGGGCTGGCGAGCTTCTCGCGGCGTTACGTAAGCGAGATGTCTGGCGGCCAGTTGCAAAGAGTAGCTCTTGCCCGCGCTATCGTGAACAAACCTGCGATCCTGCTACTCGACGAGCCGTTAGGGGCGCTCGATCTCAAGCTTCGGCGTCAAATGCAGGACGAAATCGTCGAGCTAAAAAGAGCGCTCGGCATGACGATTCTGCACGTCACTCACGACCAGGAAGAGGCCTGCGCGATTGCAGACCGGATCGCCGTAATGAACGCCGGCCATATCCTTCAAATTGACTCGCCGGTTGACTTATATCGCAGACCGCGAACCGCATTTGTCGCAGAATTCATCAATGCCGGGACCATCCTACGCGGTGACGTCAAACTGGCAGGCCAGGATGGCCGCCTCTGTTCCAAGGCTGGAACGTTTCTCGGCAGAAACAACTGCGGCGAGGTAAGCGGGAAACTGGCTTTGCTGCTGCCGAGATACGGGGCCAAGGTCCGACGGATATCGGGCAACGAAGTTTCGGACGTCAATTCACTCGTCGCAACCGTCGTGCGGATCGCCTTCACGGGCACTGAATTTGCAGTCCAGCTTGAGGCGAAAACGGGTGACCGTTTCACTGTCCAGCTAACAATAGAAGAAATGGCTCAGGGTGGCCTCGATCTAGGCGCACAGGTGCATGCGAGCTGGGCGGCTGAAAATCTTCAAATCGTTCGGGACGACTTACCGGAAGCATAGGCATCCGCCGTCTCGTTAGGTGCTAAATCTGTTAATTGAAGGAGTCGATATGAGTGTCAACTTGAGGAACGAGCGGTCGACGGAGCTGTTCGATCGGGCCAAGCTGGTGGTTCCAGGCGGAGTCAATACCGCGCGTCGTAAAATCAATCCGCCATTGGCAATCTCCCACGCCAAAGGTTCCCGGATGTGGGACCTTGATGGGAACGAGTTCATTGATTACCACGCTGCATACGGAGCTGTTTTCCTTGGGCATAGCGATGAACGCATTGTTGAAGCTGTCACCAAGGAAGCCGGGCGGCGTGTTCTGACCGGGGTTGGCATTACGGAGACCGAGGCCGAACTCGCAGAACGGATCGTCAGGTCAATCCCTTCAGCAGAACAGGTTCTACTGTGCAACACTGGCTCTGAAGCAACGTTCTATGCGCTGCGTCTTGCTCGTGCGATCACCGGAAAGCAAAAAATTCTGAAGTTCCAAGGCTGCTATCATGGCTATCATGATGCCGTCGCCATGAACAATCAGAGTTCAAAAGACGCCTTGGGTCATAAGGACGTCCATTCCGCTGGTCTGAATCCGGGCGTAGTCGAGAACACCGTCATCGCGCGGTACAACGATCTGGAAGACGTTAAGCGGGTGTTTGCGGAAAACGCAGGCGAGATCGCTGGGATCATCATTGAACCTATCGCCCATAGCTCTCCAGCGATCGTTCCAGTTCCTGGTTTCCTCGAAGGGCTCCGATCGATCTGCGACGCCGAAAACGCCTTGCTCATATTCGATGAGATCGTCACTGGCTTTCGCCATCATATCGGCGGCTACCAGGCTATCGTCGGCGTACTTCCGGATATCACGACCGTCGGCAAGGCCCTCGGCAACGGCTTTCCTGTCGCGGCGGTTTGCGGCAAGGAAGAGCATATGCGGAAGTTTAATACGCACGCAGATGGTATCGCAATGTTTGCCGGAACCTACAACGGCAACGGCGTTGCATCCGCTGCGGGCCTCGCAGTGCTGAAGATCCTCGAGGACACCAACCTCTACGCGCACGTCTTCTCAATGGGCAACATGATGCGCGACGGATTGTCCGAGATCGTGAAACGAAATGGGATAAACTGCGTAGTTTCGGGCTTCGGCGGGGTCTATGCTCTGAGCTTCATGCAGGGACCGCTCAACTCTTACGACGACGTTGTTCGCAACGACGGAATTCAGCAGGTCAGGTATCGGCAGCAGCTCATCAACCGCGGCGTTTTCGAAATGCCAGAGCGGGGCGGACGCAATCACATCAGTATCGCGCACAGTGAAAGCGATATCGCCAAGACACTTGAAATCGCTGAAGCCGCATTGCTAGCCTCACGCTGATCCCCACACCCTGACGTCACTCTGGCGTCAGGGTATTTTCTTTCGGAGCAAGAAGATGTGGAAGTTATCTGTACGGCACTGGTTACGACACTTAAACCAAATCTTGAACACAGCTTCCGACGGTGCACCACGACGCAAGTCTGAAACGGTTTACACGCTTGGGCAAGCCACCGCTATGCATGCGGGTTGTGGTAGGCGTGAAGAAGAACGGTCGCGACGCGCAAGGGTCGCAAGGCGAGATTTTTAACCAAAAATTTATCTGTCGGTTAAGGTTCGCAGGCTATTTGAAATTTAGCCTCGAACCGTTTGTAAGGGAGGGTGCTAAGTTGAAACTCGACCCATATACCGCAGAGAGGTTGGCCGCAGCCTCTTCCACAGCTTGGGGCCATGAGGTAGAACCGTTGTCCACTGCCGCAAAGAGCGTTGAACGCTCATCTTCCGTCGGCGATCTCGCTTTTCCACCACAGCGCGGCCGTTGATCGTTCACGTGATCCGTCAGTTCCTACCAAACCTCGGTGGCCTGGAAGACGTTGTTTCGAACTTAGCCCGAAAGACAATTGAACGTGGCTTTCGAGTGCGCGTTATCACGCTCGATTCTTTGTTCACCGAACAGGGGAAGACGCTGCCAGCACACGAATACATCGACGATATTGAGGTTGTAAGAATTCCTTGGATTGGCAGCTCTCGGTACCCGATCGCCCCGCAAGTCTTCAGGCATCTTGACGATGCCGATGTGGTTCATGTCCATGCAATCGATTTCTTCTATGACGCACTCTCGTGGGGTCGCCTATTCCATCGAAAACCCATGGTGGTGACCACCCACGGCGGATTTTTTCATACCAATAGATACTCTTTCATCAAAAAACTTTGGTTTCAGTCGCTTACCCGTGTTTCGGCGTTGGGCTATCGCAAGGTTATTGGCTGCAGTGTTCCCGACGTAAGAAGATTTTCAGAAATAGCGCCAGAGCGCACGATTTTAATCGACAACGGTGCGGACATTGGCAAGTTCGCAAACTGTGCCTCGTCAACGCCGAGACGTCGGATCGTAACGATTGGCCGGTTCTCAACGAACAAGCGTCTGGACAACCTCCTTGAAACGGTTGCTGTTTTGCGCAGCCGTCATACGGATTGGCATATCGATGTAATAGGTGTCGAATCCGATCTGACGCGACGAGACCTGGTCCAACATATTGAACGTCTTGGACTTGAGGACGCGGTTTCCATTCACGTGGCTGCCCACAACGACGCTATCGGAGACCTCATTGGCAACTCGTCGATATTCGCCTCTGCTTCGGACTACGAGGGCTTTGGAATCGTAGCACTTGAAGCCATGAGCGCAGGATTGCTTCCGGTGTTGAACGCCAATGCCGCTTACTCCGCGCTAGCCGAGCGGCATATGAGCTTGCGGCTAACGAATTTCAATGAGGCGGAACGCGCTGCTGACGATGTCGAGAGTGCATTCGGTTCCTTGATGGAGGACTGCGCTACGATCCGCGAAAACCTAATCGCTGAAGTTCGGCCTTATTTGTGGGATGTCGTTGCTGACAAATACATGGGCGTCTATTGCGAGATACTCGACGTCGATAAAACACCGCTTTTGTCTGCAACTCAATCGAGGGCCGTCTGAAACTCTGGAGCAGCCGCCGTTCTCCCGGATTTGTAACCAACCGAGCTCGGAACACGCGTTAGACAGTCGGTGTGACACTCCCGACGCTGCGAGACCCTAGAGCCCCCGTGCAGTAGACCCTCTCTCTACAAGAGGCGCATGAATAAGATGAAGTGAATTGCCTGCAAGGTGTTCACCTTCAACCATTCGGGCAAGTTGATCCATTGCCCTGTCGATCATGGCGTCGCCGTCTTGTCGAACCGTCGTCAAATCAAAGCTTGGCCACGCTGCCGAGGGGATGTCGTCAAATCCCGCAATAAGTACGTCGCCAGGCACAGTTAATCCAGCTGCCTTGACTGCTTCCATAGCCCCCATCGCCATCAGATCATTCGCACAGAAAATGGCGTCCGGTCTCTTGCGAGCCGAAAGGAGTTTCTTCGCAGCTTCAAACGCATCATCGTGCCGGAAATCGCCATGAGCTACGGCAACGTCACTTATTCCGTTTTGCATAAGCACACCCAGATAGCCTGCAAAGCGATCTTCACTTGCAAGATTGCCGCGTTTCCCACCGATGTAGGCGAAGCGTTGTGCGCCGCGCTTTAAAAACAATGCTGCGACCTGCCGGCCACCTTCGACGTTGTCGCTGCAGATCGATGCGACCCATTGGTTGGAAAGCTTGTTATTGAAGAGTACGACAGGGGTGTGCATTTTGGCGCAACGTTCGGCGGCCTCTTTCGAGACAATTGACAGAGCCGAGATGATGCCATCGACACGGTAGCCGAGGATATCCGGGATGATCTCATCGATGTACTCGCCGTGGTTCACCGAAAAAAGCATTACGCTTGAACCAGACCGTTGAATGGTCTGGGACAATTTTTCAACGACGTTGGCATAGAAGGGGTTGTACAGACCCCCGCTCACGATCGCGATCAGCGAAGACTTGTGAGTAAGCATGATGCGCGGGATCATGCTGGGACCATAGCCGAGTTCGTCGGCAGCCCTCATTACCTTTTCTCGGGTTTTTGCCGAGACGCTAGCTCCTTCGGTATAGGTGCGGGAAACGGCTGACTGAGAGACGCCTGCCAGCCGGGCGACGTCTATCGAAGATGCATACTTCTTCCGTGCGGCATTGGTTTCTAACTCGGTCAGGGTCTTTTTCAAATCGGCTTCCCATTTGCATCTGTAAACAACAGACGAATTCCACAGCGTTCAAGCGAAAATAACACAGGTTGAAGAGAATCCTAGCGGCGATCGCATAGCCATTCAAAAATATTGCATTGCTATGCAAAAATCGATATTGGTGATGCGGGCCGGCGGAGCTGCGCCGGATAACGGAGGTATTTATATGCAAGTGAGATTGGCGAACGCACCTGTGTCTTGGGGTGTAGATTATGCTGGGGACCCCAATAACCCGCCGTGGCAGAAGGTGATGGACGAGATTTCGCAGGCAGGTTACTCCTCTACCGAACTCGGTCCGTACGGTTTCTATCCGACGGACCCAGAGGAACTTTCCAACGAATTCAAACGTCGTTCGCTGAAGGTCGAAGCGGGCTTCGTATTCCAGATACTGCATGATCCGGCAAAGACCGAGGTGGTACTTGAGAACGCCAAGAAGACCGTCGAATTGCTCGCGGCCGTGGGCGGAAAATATCTTGTAACTATCGATCACATTTCCGAAGCGAGAATGGCGACAGCCGGTAGACGCGACCTGGCTCAAAAGCTTAGCGCTAGCCAGTATCAGCACATGATCAGCATCATTGATCGCATTGCCGATATCGCTTTGGCCTCTGGTGTGAAGCCCGTGATCCATCAGCATGCAGGATGCTACATCGAGTTCGAAGATGAAATCGAGGGCGTGCTCGAAAAATTGGACCCGGAACGGGTGGGCATTTGCATCGACACAGGCCACATGGCGTATGCGGGGATCGACCCGGTTGCATTCTACGAACGCCATGCGAAACGTGTTCAGTACTTCCACTTCAAGGACATTGACCGCAACGTCCACGAACGTGTGCTGGCCGAGAAGATCCCGTTCCTGGCAGCCATCGAACAGAAGATTTTTTGCCCGATGGGGGCAGGGGTCGTAGACTGGAAGCGGCTTGCTGGCGCATTTAAGGCACATGGTTACGATGGTGCCGCGAACATTGAACAGGATATCGATCCGACGATTTCGTTCGATCCGCTTGGTGACGCACGCAAGAGTCTGGCCTATCTCAAGTCTGTAGGCTTCTAATAGACGGTGGGCGGCAGATTTGCCGCCCACTTTCGTCCAAAGCAACAAGGTGAAGCCATTCTTGTCTGAGATCGAGATGCACAATGAGTAAGAAGCTAAAAATCTATGCCGTCACCCACGACATCCTGGGCGATGTCTTCTGGGAAGTTTTTCGTCGCGGACTTCTTGATGCTGCGGCTCGTTTCGACGTCGACGTCGAACATCTGCGGCCGGGCAAGTTCTCTCCTGAGATCCAAGCGGGTTTGATCGACGGCGCTCGTCACGCTCGTCCCGACGGCATAATTTCTACCGTGCCGGATGTCGCCGCGGTCGAAGGGGCGCTGAAAGCAACAATTGCTGACGGCATCCCCGTTATCTGCGTGAACGCAAAGGACAGTCGGCCGGAAGGCGAGCGCATTCCCTATCTCTTCTACATTGGAGGTGACGATTTCAACGCCGGTGAACTCGCAGGGCGCTACCTGCTTGAACATGTGAAGCCCAGAGCGGCGATGTGTGTCGATCACTATCTGTACGAGCACATTTGCCACAGCGATCGCTGGCATGGTTTCAAAAGTGCTTTCGACAAAGCGGGCGTGCCTGCTGAGCGGCTGCGTGTTCCAGGCGGTCAGCCTGAAGAGTGTGCCGAAGCCGTTGCAAAGTACATGGAGAACAATCCGAACGTTGACGCCGTCTTGACGCTTGGCCCGCCAGGCGCGCAGGCCGTCCTCGATGCCGAGGCACTTGTCTCCAAGGGGCGGTCGTGGAAGCACCTGACATTCGATGTCGCACAGCTTCAGATCGACGGAATCCGCTCGAGCCGTATCATGGCGACGATTGACAGCCAGCAATACCTTCAAGGCTTCCTTGCGGTCCAGCATATGTGGATGCACAAAACTCAGGGCTTCACACTCGCCGCTGATATATACACCGGACCGGCGATCGTCGACATTTCCAACATTGATGAAGCTGAGCAAGGTGTCAAAGCGGGCACGCGCTGATTAAAAAAAGCCCGGACGCTAACGCATCCGGGCTTTCTTTCTAGCCGAAGAGGTGAGGTTGGAGGCCTCTCACGCCGGGCTCGATAACGAATAGGTCTCCTGCGTGCGGCTGCTCTTTCCGCCCTGCCTCGTCCAGAAGACGCTTGGTCGTGATGATGACCAGGTGCTGCAGATCAGGCCCGGCAAATACGCAGGACGTGACCTGGGTCGCAGGCAACTCCACGGTGCTGACCAGAGTTCCTTCTGCCGAGTAGTGATGCACAGCACCGCCGCCAAATTCGGCAATCCAGAGGCCTCCTTCAGCATCGATTGCCACGCCGTCGGGCATTCCTTTGAAATGGCTGACGTCGATAAAGGTTTCGCGGTCGCTGAGGAATCCTGTTTCGGGATCGTAGCGAAAGCGCCAAACCTTCTTTGTCACACTGTCAGCGAAAACCATCTGCTTTCCGTTTGGCAACCAGGCCAGAGTGTTGGGCACGGAGATTTCACTCAGGACTTCGGTCACGGATCCATCGTGTTCCAACCTGTACAAACACCCGGTGGGAAAGCGTCCAAGGGTGGAGATTGAACCAACCCAAAAACGTCCCTGCGGATCACACTTTCCCTCGTTGAGACGGTGCTCAGGCTTGTGTGGCTCGGGATCGGTCACAAAATCAATCGACCGGGCGGAAGGATCGATTATGTGGATTCCGCTTTGAAGGCCCGCTATCAGGCGTCCGTCCCGCATCAGTGCCAGCGCCCCTCCGAGCGCTGGCAGTTCTAGTACCCGGTCTTCGCCTGTCGACCAGTCGAAACCGTGTAGCGTCTTGCCTGTGATGTCCATGAAGAAGAGAGTGTTGCGGTCTGCATCCCAGACGGGGCACTCTCCCAACTCGGTCTGCGCGGCGAGCAGTAGCTTTGGATCGAAGCTCATTGCGCTCTCCGTTAACCGAGGTAGCGCTGATGTTTGACGCCGGCACGGATCTTGGAGGCAGCATCCGCTGCAGACTTGGTGTTTGTCACCTGCGATGCGCCTACGTCCCACCATACGCCGGAGTTGATCGAGCGCCCGCGCGTTTCTGCCTTGACGGTAATCACTGTAGGGCCGGACGTGGCCCTTGCCTTCGCAAGCGCCTCTTTCAGTTGCTCTTCGTCGGCGGCCGAGAAGACGGTTGCTCCCATCGACCTTGCGTTCGCTGCGTAGTCGATCTCCATGTAGTTGCCATTGGGACGTAGCGCATCGTTATCGCGGGACCGGAATTCGTTGCCCAAGTTGTCGATACCGCTTGAGTATTCCTGGAGGTCACGGATGCACTGATAGCCGTAGTTCTCGATGACAACCACCGTGATCTTGGTGTTCTCCTGGACAGCTGTGACGATCTCAGTCGGTCCCATGAGGTAGGTGCCATCTCCGATGATCACGATGATCTCCTCATTCTGGCGGGCACCGAGGCGGGCACCGATCGCAGCCGGAATTTCGTGTCCCATCGCGGAGAAACCGAACTCGAGAAACGCCTTTGATCCATTGGCGTTATCCCAGGCTTTCAAGATTTCGCCAGGAGGGGTTCCGGCAGCGGCGATCACCACGTCGCCTGAGTTGGTCGCCTCGTTGACGACCCGGACAATGGTCCCCTGGTTCAACTCGCCTCCCGGCGCAACTTCAATATCTTGGCGGTAAGCGGCACGCCAATTGGACTTCTGCGTCTCGACTTCCTGTCGATAGGCGGCCTGTGTCGCATAACGCGCCTCGCGGAGGCCCGCACCGACCCGCTCGATCGACAAACGCGCATCTCCAACGACCGGAACACCACGGAGCTTGTGGGCGTCGTAGCTGTTGGTGTTGATCGAAATGAAAACGACATTTGGGTCGTGGAAGGCTGAGCGCGATCCGGTTTGGAAATCCTGCAAACGCGTGCCGATCGCAACGACGACGTCTGCGCGTTCGGCGATTCGACCGGACGCCCCGTTCCCGGCAACGCCCATTCCGCCCAGGCAGAGCGGAGTGTCCAGGCTGACGCCTTTGCCGGCATGGGTTTCCGCGACTGGAATGCCGAATTCGTTGGCGAAGTCACGCAGCGCTTTTTCGGCGGCAGAGTAACGTACGCCTCCGCCTGCGATGATAAGAGGCGAGCGTGCGCGTGACAGCGCGGCGACAGCTTCGTTGATGTCATCCTGCGAGGGTTCCCGGCGTCGGATGACCCAGTTCCGCTCGCGGAAGAATTCGACAGGATAATCGTAGGCCTCACCTTCAACGTCCTGAGGGAAGGAAATCGTAACAGCGCCAGTGTCTGCCGGGTCGGTCAGGACGCGCATCGCCTCAGGCAGCGCGGTCAGTATCTGCTCCGGGCGGGAAATCCGGTCAAAGAAGCGGCTTACGGGCCTGAAGCAGTCGTTGACGGTCAGATCGCCGTCGATCGGGTGCTCAAGCTGCTGGAGCACGTTGCCTGTGCGGCGATGGGCGAACGTGTCCGAAGCAAACAACAATACAGGCACACGATTTACGGTCGCGGTCGCAGCGCCGGTGATCATATTTGTCGAGCCCGGTCCAATCGAAGCGGTGCAGGCAAGGGTCGCGCGACGGTTACGCATTTTTGCATAACCTATAGCAGCGTGGACCATCGCTTGCTCGTTCTTGGGCTGATAGTAGGGCAATTCATTGCCGTACTCGTCGATTGCTTGGCTGATCGATGCCACGTTGCCGTGACCGAAAATGCCGAAAATGCCACCGATAAGCCGCTCTCTTTCCCCGTCGAAAACAGAGAATTGCTTCTGTAAATACATGATGGTGGCTTGTGCTGCGGTTAGTCTGATCGTGTTGGACATGAGTACCTCCCATTTGCGGCGGATAATTCCCGCGGACTTTGGATTTTTTCACTTAAACAATTTTGCAAAGCTATGCAAAGACAAAAATATCCTCTATACGCCAAATATCGACGGTGAATTGGCTGTTGCCTGCCTGTTCACCAGGGGAGAAGGCGAGACATAAGCTATGCAAAGATTCGCAAATAAAGTCGCATTGGTCACTGGCGCATCGACTGGCATCGGCCTGGAGACGATCAAGCGCATTCGCGCGGAAGGCGGAACGGTGTTCGCCGCGCATCGTCGTGGCGTACTGGAGATCGAGGGAGTTCCCTCGATCGCCCTGGACGTCACCAATGAAGAGCACTGGGAGCGCGCCGTCTCCGAGGTCGTTGCAACCGCGGGACGCCTGGACATACTCATCAATAACGCCGGCGTCCGGGAGAGCGGCTCAGTCGAAGAGACCACTCTAGAGCAGTGGCATCGCCTTATCGACACAAACCTCACAAGCATATTCCTCGGATGCCGTGCGGCAGTTCCTGCAATTCGTAACGCAGGCGGCGGATCCATCGTCAATGTAGGGTCGATCACTGGGATACGGGGCACCGAGAACATGGTGGCCTACAGTGCGTCCAAGAGCGGGGTAACCTCGATGACCTCGTCTCTCGCGTTGGATCTCGCCCGCGACAACATCCGGGTGAACGCCGTCTGCCCCGCGGCAATCCGGACCCGCATGGTAACCGATTGGCTGGGCGCTGCGGATGACGTCGACGCCGCTGAGGCCGCCGTTCTGGCAAAGCATCCGATCGGGCGTATCGGTCGGCCGGACGAGGTTGCGAGTGTCATTGCATTTCTAGCAAGCGACGATGCGTCGTTCATGACCGGAATGTCCATCCCAGTCGATGGCGGAAGAAGCATTCGTTAATCAAGCATCCAAGGAGGAACTCATGGAAAAAATCCGTTTTGGTATCGTTGGCTCCGGCTACATGGCCAAGCTGCATAGTCTCGCGCTACGTAACATTGGTGCGTACCTCTGGCCCAAGCTGCCCCAGATCGAGATGGTTCGGATGGCGGATATCGTGCCGCAAGCCGCGAAGGACGGGGCCGAACGGTGGGGATGGAAGAGCCACACCAGCGACTGGAAGGAGGTCACCCGTGCGGACGACATCGACGTCGTCATCATCATCACGCCCAACAACAGCCATGCCGATATTGCGATCGACGCCTTCGAACATGGAAAGCACGTTTTCTGCGAAAAGCCGCTGTCGAGCACTGTCGCGGAAGCAGAGCGGATGACCAAAGCAGCCCAGGCGTCGGGCAAGGTGAACCTGGTCAACTTCTCGTATCGGACGTGGCCTGGCGTCGAGCTTGCGCGACAATTGATCCGGGAAGGTGAACTTGGCGAGGTGCTGCATTTCGAGGGCCGCTACTTCCAGGAATATGCGGCCGATCCCGAGCTCCCTTTCTCGTGGCGTTTTGATAAGTCGGTCTCCGGCGGCGGTGCGTTCGGCGATATCGGCTCCCATATCATGGATATTGCCTGCGCCCTGATGGGCCCGGTCGACTCTATCGCCGCGAAAACAAAACGCTTCTACGAAAAGCGTCCGGTGAACGGTCCGAACTCGAAGGACGTAACGGTCGACGATCTGACTACATCTCTGGTGCAGTTTTCAAATGGTGCACTCGGATCGGTGCACGCTTCCTGGGCCGCCACAGGCCATAAATGCGATCTCAGCTTCTCTGTTATCGGCACAAAAGGCTCACTCTCCTTTAGCTGGGAACGCAGCAACGAACTGCATTTCTTCAGCGCTGACGATCCTCAACGCGTCGGCGGCTTCCGCCGGATCATGCTCGGCGGTATCCATCCAGAGGCGGATCCGTTCTGGTATGCGCAGGGCCAAGGGCTTGGCTACGGTGAGGCCTTCGTTATCACGGCACGCCGCGCAATTGAGGCGGTCATCAACGCCAACACCAACGCTGCCCCGAACTTCGCGCAGGCTCTTCACATCAACCGCGTTATCGCAGGCGCGTTCCAGGCCGCGGAAGAGGACCGCTGGGTGAAGATCGAGAAGACGGACGCGTTCGACTGAGCGGTCTCGGACCGATAGCTGCAAACAAACGACGCGACTATCGAGATGCACAGCCCACGCGGCGGCGGGCACTCCCCCGCCGCGTATGGCCGCGCTCGAAAGCGTCTGCAACTGAGTCTATACAAGCAGGGAGGATGTCATGGCAAAATACAAGGTCGTGATCATCGGCACGGGGCGGATTGCCGATGTCCACGCCATATCGGTAACGCGCAGTCCGCGCTTGGAGCTTGCCGGTTGCGTCGACCCTTTCGGCGGTGCGAGCTTCGCAGACAAGTGGTCGGTTCCTGGATTTACAACACTCGATGCGGCTGTTGATGCCTGCAAGCCGGATGCGCTTGTCATCGCATCGCCAACCGAAACGCATGTTCCCTACGTGCTCGAAGCCTGCCGTTTGCGCATTCCGACGTTGTGCGAGAAGCCAGTTGCTTTTACGCGCGAACCTATCGTCGAGGCGATTGCAGCGGTGCGTGATGCGGCCATACCTGTCGTGCTCGGCTTTCACCGGCGGTTTGATTCGTATCGGCAGGAAGTGCATGCCCGTGTGCGGGAAGGAGCCGTCGGTCGGCCTGAACACATCCTCCAGTTCAGCCGTGATCCGCGCCTTGCCGGTCGCTCTGAGGTTGCCCATCAAGGCGGCATTGTCGCTGATATGGTCGTCCATGATCTGGATGAGCTGAACTGGCTTATGGGCCGACTTCCCGACCACGTTAGCACGCGGCTCGATCGCAATGTCGATCCGACGCTGGCTGAAATCGGCGAATTCGACACCGCAAACATCATGCTTTCCTGGAACGAAGGCACCGTGGCCCATATCTCGGCGACGAGACGCGCGGCACATGCTTTCGAGCAGCGTCTCGAAGTCTTCGGAGGTGAGGGCCGGATCATCTGTGAAGATCCGCGCCTCAGTCCGATTGTATTCGATGGCCTCAATGATACGCGGATTTCTAGGCGGTTCGAGCATTTCTGGGATCGTTACCGTCCCGCTTACCAAGCGGAGATCGACCATTTGGGGGACATCCTCGCGACAGGAGCAGCGCCGCTCTGCACGTTGGAAGACGGTCTCAAAGCTTACGATCTCGTCGAAATGGTGATGGCAGGTGTCCAGCCGCTGACAGAGACCGCATAATCGCGTTTTTGCGATTTTTTAGAGCCCGGCCGGGGTTGAACTGACCCCCGATCGGAGTTAGATGTTGCATAGCTATGCATTGGAGGAATTCATGACTGAAGAAAAGACGATTGGCGTTGGGATGATCGGCCACGCGTTCATGGGCAAGACCCATTCAATCGGCTATCGAGACGTGCCAGTGATCGCGCCGTTGGACGTGCCGCGTCCACGCCTCAAAGCGATCTATGGCCGCGACACGACCAAACTGGAGGAAGCACGACAGCGCTACGGTTGGGAACGCGCCGTCTCCGACTGGCGTGAGATTATCGACGACCCGGATATTCAACTCGTCGACAATGTCGGACCGAATTCCATCCACGTTGAGCCGATCATTGCTGCTGCACGTGCTGGCAAGCACGTCTATTGCGAGAAGCCACTTGCTCCAGACGCGGCTCAGTCCTTTGAAATGTGGAAAGTGGCCCATGAAGCGGGCGTGAAGCACATGTGTGCCTTCAACTACCGTTTCTTTCCGGCGTTGCAGCTCGCTCGCCAGATGATACAGGGTGGTGAACTCGGCGACATCTATCATTTCCGCTCGAATTTTCTTGTTTCCTCCTCTCTCTCCGAGAACCGGGTGAAGGGATGGCGCGACGACAAGACCCTCGCCGGTTCAGGGGCGCTAGGCGATCTTGGCTCGCACCATATCGACATCTCGCGCTTCCTCTTGTCTTCCGATCCCGTGCGCGCCACGGCCGTGACGGGGATCGCGGTTGGCAAGGCCGGCGACGAACAGCGCATCGAGACCGACGATTTGTTTGCCGCTATCCTGACCTACCAGAACGGCGCGCTTGGTGTGCTTGAAGCCTCGCGTGTAGCCGGTGGCAACATGGTGACTAGCCGCATCGAGGTCGACGGATCGCGTGGCTCGATCCGCTTTTCGATGCAGAACCTGAACGAGCTGGAGTTTGCTGGGACAGACAAGGCATGGCGCAGGATCAATGTGCTGCGCGACGGCGATCCCTACCAGAAGAACTGGTTGCCACCGGGACATCCCCTGGGTTGGGTCGACACCTTCAGCCACGAGGCAATGCACATGCTCGCAGCGATCGGTGGACTGGGGGAAATCGCGCCCATCGGCGCAACATTCCGCGATGGCTACTACTGCGCGGAAATCGTCGACGCAATCGTCCGCTCGGCTGCCGAACGCACGGGTGCCGACATTTCCTATCGCAAGGTGTGAGGATCGGACATGGCAAAGATTTTCGTAAGCTGGCCTGGCTATAGCCCGGCCGACAAGGACACAGGTGCGCGATTGGTCGCCGCCGGCCACGAACTGGTGTTGCGGCCCAAGACCGGCAACCGGACGCCGGAAGAGCTCGCGGCGCTACTCGAGGACTGTGACGCGGCCATCGTATCCACCGATCCCTTCACCCGCGACGTTCTTGCTGGCGACAGAAACCTGAAGGTGATCGCGCGCGTTGGCGTCGGGACCGACTCGATCGACCACGAAGCGGCGAAGGAGTTCGGCGTTGGCATTTCGATTACGCCTGGAATGAATGCCGAGACGGTGGCCGACCAAACACTCGCGATGATCCTCGGTCTCTTGCGCCGGGTTGTTACGCAGGACCAAGCCGTAAAAGCGGGCCGCTGGGACCGCGTGGGGGAGGCGACGCCGACCGAGCTCTACCGCAAGACCATTGGCCTGATCGGCGCGGGCATCATCGGTAAGGCCGTCATCCGCCGTCTCCTCGGGTTCGGTGTTCGCGTCATCTATTTCGACGCGATGGTCGAAAGCGTCGAGGGAGCGGAGCGCTGTGGTTCCTTGGAGGAGTTGCTTCAGAATTCCGATCTGGTTTCGCTGCATGCTCCATTGCTGACCGACACCCGCGACTTGATGAACGCCGAACGGATCGCACTCATGCCGAAGGGGTCCTATCTAGTCAACACATCGCGTGGCGGGCTGGTTCATCAGCCGTCGCTCTTCGCCGCACTTCGCTCCGGCCACCTTGCCGGCGCGGCTCTTGATGTCTTCGAAGTCGAACCGCCAGGATCAGAAGCGCTAGCGGACGTGCCGAACCTTATCACCTCGGCTCATATCGGAGGTATCAGCAGAGAGTCGATCGCGCGCATGACCCAGTCTGCGACAACCTCTGTACTCGATGTCCTGGGCGGAGAAATCCCCGACACGGTGATCAATCCTGATGCGCTGCGCGCTCGTTTTGCTGGAGCTTGAATCATGGAAAGAACCCGTAGTTTCAAAGCGCGTACCCGCGCACGCGAACGCACCGTGGGAACATGGATAAAAACGCCATCGAGGATCGTAACGGAGGTTCTGTCGGGCTCCGTACTCGACGTGCTATGCCTTGATGCCGAGCATGCGCCATTCGACAGAATAGACCTTGACGGTGCGATTCTCTCGGCTCGCGCCCAGGACATGCCAGTCCTGGTGCGCGTGCAAGCGCCAACTGCCTCCGAAATCCTGAACGCCCTCGACCTCGGCGCAACGGGGATCGTGATCCCGCACGTTTACGACGTCGCCAATACAAAGGAACTCGTTAAGTCGTGCCTCTACGGGGCTGGCGGGCGAGGATTTGCGGGATCTACTCGTGCTGCTGGCTACACGCGTGTGAAGATGGCCGATCATATCGCGGCGTCCAACAGCCTCACGACGATCGTTGCGCAAATAGAAGATGTCGAGGCGCTTTCCGTTCTCGATGATCTGATGGCGATCGACGAGATTGACTGCTTTTTCATCGGCCGGGCGGACCTTGCTGTCGCTCTCGGCGCGCCGTCTGCGGTAGCGCCGGAAGTGATTGAAGCATCGAAAAAGATATGCGAAGCCGCCGCACGCCATGGCAAGGCCGTGGGGATGTTCGTACCTAACCTGGCCGAAATTCCCGAATGGACCAAGCTCGGAGTTAGCCTCTATCTTCTCGAATCCGATCAGGTGTTTCTGATCAACGGAGCAGATCGTTTGAAGAAAGCCGTCGAGCAGCAGGCTAGTGGCAGCTAGAACTGTCACAATGAGCAGAGCCGTGCCTCGACGGCTCTGTTTCCATGCGACTGACAACCGAGGATTATCTTTATGTGTTCTGCCGCGGGTGCGCCTCTTCAGTCTTGAGAGACGTTATCGACCGAGGGTTATGTTTCCAATTGCGCCGTCGAATGTGGGTGCACAAAAATTTAACGCTTTGCTTGTCAAATTTTGTTGCCTAGCTGCCTTGCTTTCCTAAAATCTTGGCCGAAAGCCCGCCGCTGGAGGACAATATGAGCGAGCGTAAGGATGATTTTCCGGAGGCAAGAATTTGGGAAACGCCCGTGTTTGTTCGGATAGGACACGGTATGACCGAGCCCATAAATGGTCCCCGGGAGGCCTTGTACTATCTGTCGAATAGGTGGGCTGCCGAGCGGGGACCAAAGTTTGAGATTGCCAAATTGGCCTGCAGGCTGACCGTTGAACACTACGGTTCACTCAATGACGCCCGCCAAGCGTTCTTAGACGCTGCTGTTGAAGTAGATGTTTTGGCTTAGGCTCATACGCCACCCCCGACGAGCAACGCTCCTGAACCACCGAACCACCGTGAAGTCGCAGCGATCCGCCGAACTCGGCTCGTGGCAAGACGTCCATCGGTCAATCAAAGCGGCGAAGATTGGCTACCGCCGCCCGCACCCCGTCTTGCCGATCGGCGCTCGGGGTTCCGATGCCCATGGAACGAAGATGTTCTGTGGGCATGCGGTCGTCCGCCTTGGCAGGCGTCACCGACCGGGACTTTTGTTCGGACCCACCGTGACGACGGTCAAGCCGGACGCAGTAGTTCGGACTTTCTAGTTACAACGTGGAAGTGTTCTAGCGAGCGAGCCTTTCCACACGAAAATCCGAATAGCCGATGGAATCACGCCACTAGCGACGAGCTCAATCGCTACCGGCCTGAACCGGATTAGGCCGCCGTTTCTCGATAGCGTCTTTCAAGAGTGCGGCGCAACGGAATATCCCGTGTGCGAACTTGCTGTAAGGCAAAGTCAAAAACAGCCCCATCACAAATCCAAGGTGGATCGCGAGCAGAAGCGGCATCCAAGATGTGTCACGCAAGAACATCAGCGCAAGCCCTGTGACGCTGATGGAAAATAAAAGGGCGATGAATCCCCGGTCCATCGGTTTCTGCCGTTCGTCTGTTTGCAAGTCATTTCGCTGGATACTAAGCCAAAGGAGCCCAGCTGGACCAATGATGAGGCCGACGCCTCCCGCGGTCCCCAGAGCTACGGGAAGACTAAAGATTGGATAGGGTGCCTCCAGCCCAAACAGGTAGTGATAAGCGGTTGCGACGGAAGTGGATGCAAAGCACAACATGAAGCCGTAGAAAGTGAAGTGGTGAAAGCGCCGACGCCATAGGCTGAAAGCATCGTTCTCATTATTGCAGCCGTCCCCGTGCCCGCCACCGAGATATCGCAGGGTGAGGGCCGACGTCGCCGCCTCGCCAATCGCGCTTCCCATCGCAACGGGTGTTCCCGGTTCCGAAACACGCCGCCAGAAACGGGTTACGCCTATGGCCAATGCGATGCCAGAAAAACCGAAAGCCGAGCCGAAGACGACTGCTAGCGTGTTGTGCGGAAAAATGGCGTAGAATTCGCTTTCCAGGCCGTGCACAAAAAGACTTCCTTGGCTCAGGATCGTCGCGATGAGGAACAAAGCGATACCAATGCTTGTCGCCATTGCAACCGCCAGGCCGTTGCTGCGGTACAATTCACCGAAAGCGCGTGGAAACGCATAGTTGATGTATGTATCTCGTCTGACGCGGGCCAATGTTTTTGGCAGATTGACGCCAAAGTCATGCGGAGGGGCGTATTGGCAGGCATAGAGACAGGCAGAGCAGTTGTGGCACAGGTTGGCTAAGTAGTGAGCATCCGCAACGTTGAAGTCCAGCCTGCGTGTCATGGCGGGGAAGACCGCGCAGAAACTCTCGCAATACCGGCAGGCATTGCAGATGTGAAGGAGGCGGTCTACCTCCATGACGTTCGCATCGAGCTCCTCGGATGCTTTGCGGGCTAGATGGCTCAGATCGTCGATGGCAGTCATTCATTTCCCTCGAAATTTATATCGTTCGCCCAGCCGCCGCAGCAGCGCGTGTGCCAGCTATTCGGCCGAACGCCGTACCAATGCTCATTCCGACACCGGCCGTGTAGCCTTTGCCAAGGACATTTCCGGCCATCATCTCGCCAGCGACAAACAAGTTGGGACTTGGTCGGCCCCCAAATCGGACAGCTGCCGTGTCATCCACCTTGAGCGACAAGTAAGTGAACGTAATTCCAGGCCGGAGCGCGTAACCGTAGAACGGTGGACTATCGATGCGCTGGGCCCAATGCGTTTTCGCAGGAGTCACGCCTTGGGTGTCGCAGTCATCGAGGACCGTGTGATTAAATGTTCCGGGACGACATGCAGCGTTGTATTTCTCGACGGTCTGAAGAAAGCTTCCAGAGGGCAGGCCGAGCTTTGCCGCCAATTCCGGGAGCGTGTCCGCGACAACGCCAGGGAATACCGGAGGCATAAAGCGACCGATGACTTTTTTGTCGATGATCGAATATCCAATCTGTCCTGGTTGCTGTGCTACAAGGCGGCCCCAGATTGCGTAGCGCTTCGGCCAGAAATCTTCACCTTCGTCATAAAAGCGTTTGCCTTCGCGGTTCACCACTACGCCGAGCGAAACGCAGTCAATGCGAGTACAGATCCCGCCATCGTAAAGCGGAGCTCGGGCGTCGATGGCAACACAATGGCCCTGCGATGGATCGCCGATGGTATCGGCCCCGGCACTCATCATATATTTGAGTAGGACGCCTTGGTTGAACCTCGTGCCTCGGATGATGAAGTTGTCCGCCGGCCATTCACCTCTGTCATTTCGGCCCCAGGCCTCACGTAGCCATTCGCGATTGGATTCAAATCCACCCGCCGCCAACACGCCCGCCTTGGCGTAGATCTTTTCGCCCGATTCCGTAACGACTCCGACGAACCTATCGCCATCCAGGATTACTTCGGACACCGGAGTGTCGTAGCGGATGGTTACGCCGAGAGTTTCTGCGCTGCGATAGTATGCGTTCACGAGAGCCTTGCCACCGCCCATGAAGAACGCGTTCGTCCGAGCGACGTGCAGCGCGCCCGACAGCGGAGGCTGAAATCGGACGCCGTGCCTGCGCATCCAGTTGCGACAGTTCGAGGATGCTCTAATGACGAGCCGAGCTAAATGTTCGTTCGTCTCGCCACCGGTGACTTTCAGAAGATCCTGCCAATACTCCTCTTCGGGGTAGGCTTCGATCAGAACATCCTGCGGTGCGTCATGCATGCATCGCAGGTTCCGCGTGTGCTGGGAATTGCCGCCTCGCCATTCCTTGGGCGATGCTTCGAGCATCAGTACAGACGCTCCTGCCTCCCTTGCCATGAGAGCCGCACAGAGTGCCGCATTACCGCCCCCAACGATCAAGACGTCGATCAAGTTTTCCGCTCCTCAAGGTGTCGCCCTTTTGTATGGAGATCGGCGTTCATAATCCATCGGAGGACCGTTAAGTGGCCTTCACGATTCGTGAAGGGTAGCCCCTCTCCATCGGTCGTTGCGGACAAGCCCCGTGACTACCTTGCGCAGTTGAGCTCGTAGCGCGAGGGCGGCTGGTGACAATTCTTGATCAGGAAGAGAGGCCAACAGATTTCTGCGACATACCCCAGAATCGGAGATCAGCTTGACCGACAGATTTTGGGCCGGGGCGCGCGTTAGCGCCGCGCCTGGTTGGATGGAATATCCTAAATTGGCGGTGATCGCATCCAGGATGACTGCGAGCGAGTCGATTTCCATCACTATATTTGGACGTACCTTCAACGCATCGAACGAGCGGTCGAGGCTTGCTCGAAGGCCGTGGGTTCTACTCGGGAGGATGAGCGGTAAAGAGGCAATGTCCTCCAGCGCTATGGCATCCGATGACGTGCCGCCGACCTCGTCAGCAGTCAACGGGGTAGAGGGTCCGATCAAGAAAAGGCTTTCATCGAGGAGCGGTATCGCTTCACTCTTGGCGAAGGTTACAGCCTCGTCGTTGAACAGCACCGCGAGATCAATTTGACGAGCCTTGAGCATATTCGCCAAATGACCTGACATCCCTTCTACCAGTTGAAGCCTGATATTCGGATAGTTGCGTGCCAATGCCTCAATGAGTGGGACGGCCAGAACAGAAGAGGTCGTGGGTGCAAGGCCGAGCGAAACAGTGCCTGACAGACGGGCTCCTTCTGCGGATGCTGCCGCCGCGTCGATATGTCTTAGTGCGAGCGTGGCGTGTCTGCAAAATGCGCTGCCGGCCTCAGTCGGCGTTACTCCCGAAGTCCCCCGCACTAGGAGACGTGCCGACAGTTCGCTTTCAAGGCGGCTAATCTGCTGACTGAGGGCGGAGGTCGCCAAGCCCAATTGTGCAGCCGCCCTTCCTAAGCTGCCGCACTCCACCGCCGTGACGAGGTATCTCAGTTGCCGGATTTCCACGAAACCCTCCGAAAGCTCGCAGCCGAGCAAATTCTGCTCTCGATAGAATGTCGGCACTCCAACGCAATATCAAACTGGAGTGGGAACTCCTCCCAGTGCGCTCGTCGCACGCGCAACCGCCTCCAGCAGCAACGTCTCCATCCGTCTCACGGCCTCGATAGTGAACCGTTCGTTTGGACCAGAAAGGGAGATAGTGCCAACAAAGCCGCCTGGGCCGAATACGGCAGCCGCTAGGCCAGCACAGTTAGGATCCCTTTCGCCTCTTGAGAGTGCAATGGGAATCGGCTCGAAGCCAGCGCGCGAATAGCTTCTAATGACCCGACCAGCGGCACCTCGGTCGAGCGGCAAAATGGAGCCCGCGTTTATTCGATCCAAGGTCGCATGGTTTGAATCGACCCGGAACAGACATATGCGGGTGTCAGCGCCGTGAAGGACATGAAACGATGCGCTCTCGGTGTCTTGATCGACCAGTGACTGTAAAATTGGCGGAATATGCTGGCGAAGAGGATTCTGCCGTTCGTAAGCCGTTCCCAACCTCAAGGCGGATCCGCCAAGCCCATACTGGCCGCCCGGAAGGCGGATCGCGTAACCCGCCAGCTCTAAAGAGGTAAGCAGCCTCAAAATCGTGCTTTTGTGAAAGCCAGTAGCCCGCGCGATGTCAGCAAGAGGAATGGGCTCATCACGTTCTGCCAGCGCCGAGAGAATGGCGAAAGCCCGGTCAACCGCTGCGACCCCGTCCGCTTTGGCCATCGGTTCAGCATCTGAGGGTTTGGTGGTTTCGGTTCGAAGGTCACGCATCAAGGGCACTCTCTGATTGCCTCATCCGCATAGCGGCCTGGATTAGAACGGAGGCACGCGTCAAATAGACACGCCGCCAAGGTAAATGCTCTTCGATTGTTGATAGAGCCGCAAGCCGGCAAGCCCCTTCTCTCGACCGAGGCCACTGCTTTTGAATCCACCGAACGGTGTCGAAACGCTCAGCTGCTTGTAGGTGTTGATCCATACCGTCCCTGCGTCGATCTGACGAGCCACACGCATGGCACGCGTTACATCTGGCGTCCAGAGACCGCAAGCAAGTCCATAATCAGTATCGTTTGCCTGAGCGACCAGATCGTCTTCGTGGTCGAAAGGTAAAATGACCAGAACCGGTCCAAATATTTCCTCTCTGCAAACGCGAGCTCCTCCGCTCAGCCCCGTGATGAGGGTCGGCAAATAAAATGCACCCTTTTCAAGCTCTCGGTCGTCCGGTCGCTTCCCGCCGGCTAGGATTTCCCCGCCCTCATCACGTGCAGAGGCAACGAAACGCTCGATTGTTTCGCGATGCTGGAAGCTCGCGATCGGTCCCATCCGGCTGTCGGGATCAAATGGCATGCCCACCTGTATCCGCTTTACGCGGTCCTGCAAGCGCGCGATTACCTCGTCCAGAATCGAACGTTGAACGAAAAGCCTGGACCCGGCCACGCAGGATTGGCCGGAACCCTCGAATATGCCATCCTGCACCGCGTCCAAGGCGGCTTCGAGATCAGCGTCGGCGAAGATAATGTGAGGCGATTTCCCGCCAAGTTCCAGGGCGCACGGGATCAGTCTTTCAGCTGCCGTTTGCGCAATCAGCTTCCCGGTCGCCGTGCCTCCCGTGAAGGAAATCATTCGAACCTTGGGGTGGCGGATAAGTTCGAGCCCCGTCTCCCGACCTGTGCCGGTCAAGACGTTCACGATCCCTGCCGGCACCCCGGCCGCTTGGGCTATCTCGGCGAGTAGAATGGCTACAGTAGGTGTGACCTCCGAGGGCTTCAAGATAATTGCGTTGCCGGCAGCCAGAGCCGGAGCGACCTTTTGAGCCTCCATCGTCAATGGCGAATTCCAAGGGGTCACGGCAGCAACTACGCCGTAAGGCTCGTAGGTTGTCATAGAGAGATAATCGCCGCGTGAGGGGGTAAGCTCACCCCCAACGGTTTCGCAGGCCGCAGCATAGTACCGGAAAACTGCCGCGGCGTTCGAGACCTGCTTGCGCGACTCTGCGATTACTTTGCCGTTCTCTCGACTTTGCGTGATTGCGAGGTCTTCGGCTCGGGACATCATTCCGTCGGCTATCCTGTGCAGGAGAGACGCGCGTTGATGGGGTTTCAGGTTCCGCCACTGGAGGCTGGTAGCCGCGGTCGCGGCCATTTCCACGCAGCTAGCGACGTCGGCTTTGCCGGCCCCCGATACCTCATAGTTTGTCTCGCCAGTAGCCGGGTTCACAGAGCGGAACGGCTGCCCAGCTCCTTCGACACGTTCACCTGCCACCATAAATTTAATCAAGGACATTGCAGCCACTCAGGTTGGGAACATCAACATCGTTCTGTCTAACAGAACACGAATTCTTTTATGCCTTAATATTACGCCGATCCCCTTTGCGCAAGCCTGATTAGTCTTCATTAAATCCCCCTGTCGCGCTTGCCGAGCCATAAGAATGTTGCTAAACAGAATTATTGTTCTGTCAGGCAGAACATCGCTCACGTGGATCTCATCGCAGTGGCCGTTTGAAAGAGGTAATTCGAATGTCGGATTTTAAGGCGGCGGGTTTTATCGGCCTTGGGGTAATGGGAGAGCCAATCTGCCTCAACCTTGTCAAGAAGAGCGGTCTGCAAGTGATGGTTTTTGACCTGAACGCGGAACCGCTTTCGCGACTGGCGGGGCAAGGCGCGATTGCTTCCGGATCCGTTCATGAGGTAGTTGCCAGGTGTGATGTTGTTTTCGTCTGCCTCCCGAGTGCGAGCCATGTCAAAGCAGTGTTCGATATCGAAGGGCTGAGTGATATCCTTCGGCCGGAACAGTTGATCATAGATCTTGGCACGACTTCAGTAGCGCAGACGCGCGAATTCTTCGATTTGATGGCATCCAAAAGCGCTGTCTGGGTCGATGCGCCCATTGCGCGGACACGGCAAGCCGCTCAGGACGGGACGCTAAGTGTAATGGTAGGAGCAGCGCCTGACGTTTACGCTAAAATTCTGCCGCTAATTCGTTGCTTTGCGAGCGATGTGACTAACTGCGGCCTTGTCGGTACGGGCCAAGTCGCCAAGATTCTAAACAACATGGTCTTGTTCGAAACCGTCAATGCGCTCGCCGAGGCAGTCGTGGTAGGCAAACGCAGCGGCATAGACCCGGCGATCCTTCTCGAGACATTCTCAAAGGGTTCGGCCGACAGCTTCGCCCTAAGAAATCACGGCATGAAGGCGATCTTACCCGGCGTCTATCCCAGCCGTGCTTTCTCTACCAAATACGCGCTCAAGGATCTGTCCTATGCCCTTGAGCTCGCGGATGACGCCGGAGTGAGGATACGAGGTGCAGAATTGATGGCGGTGATCCTGCAGGAAGCCACCGAGGCGGGTTCGGGTGATCTGTATTTTCCCGTTGTCGCGCAGCACATTCCCAATGTGGCCAGATTTGAGCAACCGTCGCCCACAAGCGTGAAAGACAGCAGTGTGGGCACCGTTCCCTTGTGGAGCACGTGACGCCGAGCCGCTTGGCGGCGTACCGCAAATGCGCGTCGCCCAAAGCGCTGGCGTAGAACCACAAATTACCAGGCCTGACGCCTGTTTCGAAACCCGAGGAGGGGTTATGTCTAGCGAATACACTGTCAGCGATCTTCTAGCTGATTTTCTTGAAAAACTGAATATCGACACGGCATTCGGTATTGTATCGGTTCATAACATTCCGATGCTCGACGCCCTTTCGCGCAAGAACCGCATGCGGTTCGTAACTTCGCGAGGCGAGCTCGGAGCCAGCCACATGGCTGATGGATACGCTCGTGCCAATGGTCACATCGGTGTTCTAGTTACGAGTACCGGGGCGGGGTCCGCCAACGCGGTCGCGGGTTTGGTGGAGGCTCGGTTTGCAAGTACGCCGCTTCTTCACATCACTGGCCAGACGTCGACCAAGTTTGTTGATCGCGGTATGGGCACGGTTCACGATATTCCCGATCAGCTCGGGATCATGGCTAGCGCCTGTAAGTCTGCCTACCGCATCCGCGCCGCGTCAGAGGCGTTCGCCGTTCTGCAACGTGCTGTCGCCGACGCTGTTACCTTTCCGCGTGGCCCGGTTACCGTCGAGATCCCGATCGACATTCAGAGAGCGCCAGTCGAGCGTCCCGCTAGCCTGGACTATTACGGGCTTGCTGACGATACCATCGTCCCCAGCCTGGACAGCGAAGTGGACGCACTGGTTGAGGCGGTTTTGAATGCAAAGCGGCCAATGCTATGGCTCGGTCGGGGGGCGGCTAAAGCAAGAGAGCCAGTACTCGAACTTCTCGATCTTGGCGTCGGAATGGTGACCAGTTGGGCCGGACGCGGCGTGGTTCCCGAGGGGCACCCGATGAATCTAGGGGCGCTGAACGGAGCTGGAGTGGTTCCTGTCGAGGATTTCTACAAAACCGTCGATTTAATGATCGTCGCGGGCTCAAGACTACGCGGCCATGAGACCCTGGACTTTAGCGTTGGCCTGCCCGGAAACCTATGGCAAATCGATATCGATCCGGCAGCGAACAACCGGACCTATGCAAACAAGGGCTTCGTCACGGGCGAAGCGACGCTGGTATTGGCGGAGCTCGCCCGCCGGATTAGGGGTAAGATCCAGATCGATCCGGGTTACGCCGAAGACTTCAAGCGCATGAAGAATGAAGCTAGGACCTCGTTTGCGCGAACTCTTGGTCCTTACGAAACATTCTCGGAGCAACTTGCCGCCGTTATGCCCAAAGACGCACTCTGGGCTCGTGACATCACGATCAACAACAGCACTTGGGGCAACAAGCTCCTTCAGTTGCAGGATACACGCCAGAATATTTACCCAATCGGCGCGGGCATTGGGCAAGGAATGTGCTTGGGTATCGGAGCTGCGGTTGCGGCGAACGGACGTAAGACGATCGTCATGACCGGAGACGGCGGCTTCTTTCTAAGCATGGCGGAGCTGTGGACTGCGACCCAGGAAAATCTCGATATGGTCATTTTGATCATGAACGATCGCGGGTACGGCGTGATCCGCCATATCCAGGACAAGGCCGCCGGCGGACGCCGCCGGTTCGACACCATCGACGGACCCGATTTGAAGGAGCTGTGCGCGATCTCGGGGATCCCATTCTGGCGGGTCGATCGGGTTGAGGATTTCGGCGCGACTGTCGCGAACGCGATTGCCGTCAAGGGGCCGACAGTTGTCGAAGTCGATATGAAGACCATCGGCGATCACCCACCGTACTTCCCTTATGGCCCCAAGGCGGGACGGCTAGAAGCCAGCTGATGGCTCATCGACGGGCGTGGCAAGTAGGTCAACGGTAATCTCCAAAACTTGCCACTGATGATCGCGCCGCATTGATCTGAGAGGCATTTTGTAATGAAAAAAGCTGTCGGCAACTACATTAATGGCGAATGGCGAACACCCGATGCGGTGAAAGCCAATGTCAATCCGTCTGACCTTGCGGACACGATTGGCGAGTATGCCAGTAGTAGCGCCTGGGATGTCGACGAGGCAGTTAGTGCGGCGAAGGCCGCCTTTCCGAAATGGTCGCGTAGCGTTCCCATGGAACGGCATGTCATATTGAAGCGCATCGCGAGCCTACTCGCCGACCGTGCGGCGGAGCTTGGCGAGTTCATCTCGAGAGAAGAAGGGAAGATACTCTCCGAAGGAATTGGCGAGGCGAACCGAGCCGCGCAGATTTTCGACTTTTTCGCTGCGGAGACTATACGTCTCGCCGGCGATGTTGTCGCGTCGGTTCGCCCTGGTGTGGGCATTGAGGTCACCCGCGAGCCGATGGGAACTATCGGCATGATCACTCCTTGGAACGTGCCCCTAGCTATCCCGGCATGGAAAATCGCACCCGCGTTGGCTTACGGAAACTGCGTAGTTTTGAAACCGGCCGATCTCACTCCAGCGTCCGCACAAATGCTCGCGGAGATCATTGCGGCGTCAGGTTTGCCGAAGGGTGTGTTTAATCTCGTCTTGGGGCGGGGCGGGACTGTCGGCCAGCGACTGCTCGAGCACCCCGACATCCACGCGATCTCGTTTACAGGATCGGTGAGTACAGGTCGGCTAGTCGCCGCAACGGCCGTTGGCAGCGTAAAAATGAAGAAAGTCCAGCTCGAAATGGGCGGAAAAAATCCGCTCGTCGTTCTAGACGACGCCGATCTAGATATCGCCGCTGACGTTGCAGTCGATGGCGCCTATTTTTCAACCGGTCAGCGGTGCACCGCATCTTCTCGTCTCATCGTGACGGAAGGCATTCACGATCGCTTCGTCGACGCGGTAAAGCAGCGCATGGAAAAACTGGTCGTCGGCCATGCCTTGGACCCGGCGTCACGTATCGGTCCTGTAGTCGATGCACGGCAGTTTGAACAAAATTTCCGTTACATCGACAAGGGAAAATCCGAGGGCGCCCACTTGGCTTTCGGAGGGGAGCAGCTCGTGCGGCCTACTAAAGGATTTTACATGTCACCAGCGCTGTTCACGGAGGCAACGCCAAACTTGACTATCTCGCGAGAAGAGATTTTCGGGCCGGTCGCAGTCGTAATCCGTGTTAAAGACTATGACGAGGCTCTTCATGTTGCCAACGACACGACCTACGGCCTCTCCTCGGGCATCTGCACCACCAGCCTGAAGTATGCGACGGATTTCAAGCGAAATTCAGAGTCAGGTGTGGTGTCCGTAAACCTACCGACTGCAGGGGCAGACTTCCACGTGCCCTTCGGCGGGCGAAAGGGGTCGTCCTATGGACCGCGTGAACAAGGGTCATACGCGCGGGAATTCTACACGCAAGTGAAAACGGCCTATACACGCGCATAAGAGCCGGTAACGGGGCCTAAGCTTTGATCGCCGCGCATCTAGCACCCTTGCATCGAATGTGGGGACGATCAGGCGGTTCGTCCCCACGGAAAACTCTAGAGAAGCGTTCGACCACCGTTAACAGCGAGCTTCTGCCCGGTAATGAAATTTGCCTTCTCAGACGCGAGGAAGACAACCATGTGGGCAATATCGTGAGGCGTTCCGAAGTGTCCCATAGGAGTTCGGTCCAGGTACCAGTCGATCCGCTCCTGAGGCGAGCCTTCGTGTCGTTCCACAGGTATCCAACCTGGCGCGACGAGGTTGACTGTAATGCCCTCTGGAGCGAGTTCCTTCGCCCAAGAGCGGGTCATGGAAAGCATAGCGCCCTTCGCGGAGGCGTAGTTCCCGAAATTGACGTTCCCGAGTTCAGCGATCTCCGAGCCGATGTTGATCACTCGTCCAACCTTACGATTGCGCCAGTCGGGCAACACCGCCTGTAGCAGCTCAAGGGGAGCCTTCACGAAAAACTCCAATTGATCGAGGTGTGTACGCCATGATTGCTCCATCAACGGCATCTCGGGCTGCGGGCCGGTCGCGTTGTTTACGATGAGGTCGACGGGCCCGATAGCATGACTGATCGCATCCAGACCATGCGCTATTGAAGCTTTGTCAATAACGCTGAATTTAGCGGCACATGCCGTTCCTCCTGTCTCGCGGATTTTGGCGACCACCGATTCCGCTCCATTTGTATCATTTGCGTAGTTGACGGCGACCGCCCACCCTGCTGCGGCCAATTCGTGCGCCATTACAGCCCCCAGGCCGCGAGACGCTCCCGTTACGAGTGCGACTTTCATGTTGTGTCCTTTCGGTGATTGTCAGACTAGAGCGACCATTTGCCCGGTTTTTGCTGACTCTTCGGCGGCGTAAGCGATCTCCAGCGCTTTGAGGCCATCGGAGACGGTTGGTGAAATAGGGCTTCCTTCCCGCACGGCAGTGACGAAATAATCAAGTTCGGAGCGATATGCATTTGAGTAGCGTTCAAGGAAGAATGGCTCGGGATTGGCATTCCAAGTGCCCGAACCCCCCATCTTCGTAACGCCATTTTGCAGCCGATTGGCAACTTGCAGCATTCCCAACCTGCCAAGAACCTCGACGCGCTGATCGTAGCCATACGCAGCGCGCCACGAATTGTTGATGGTAACGATCGCACCGGATGGCATGGACATCGTGAGAACGACCGTGTCAGCCAGTCCGGCATCGCTCATCGCCTGCGATGTCAGAGACGACGCGGTTGCTTGGACGGATACGGGATCTTCACCGGTCAACCACCGAGCCACATCGATATCGTGGATTGTTGTTTCTCGGAAAATCCCGCCAGACTTCAGGATATAATCTATTGGAGGAGGGGAGGGATCTCGGCTCGTGAGGACCGCGAGTTCGATAGCGCCAATTTCGCCTTCTCGGCCTAGTCGGCCCGAAGCTGCGATTTTGGCCAACTCAAAGAACGGACAGAGAACACCAGATTTACGTGATTTCTGAGTTGGCTCCCTGACCTGCCAAAGCACGGTATACGGTCATTCTGGAAACGTTCAGATCGCGTGCAACTGCCGCTTTGGTTGCACCAGAAGCGATCCGCCTGCGTATTTCGGTATCATCAATGTTCTTCTTGCGCCCCTTGTAGACGCCTTCGGCTTTCGCTGCGTCGATCCCGGCTCTTTGCCTGTCCTTGATGAACTTGAGCTCCATATCGGCAACCATGCCGAGGATGGTAATGACCATTCGCCCCATGCTTCCGGCCGTCGTCACTTCCGGTTCGAGGACGCGCAGCGAGGCACCTTTTTCATCCAGCTCATGAACAAGATTGAGAACATCCCTCGTTGATCGGCCAAGTCGATCAAGCCGCAGCACAACGAGCTCGTCGCCCGCATGGAGAAACTGCATGATGGTTTCCAGCTCGGACCGCCCCTTTCGGGATGCCCCTGATCCGGTTTCTGAGCGGATGATTTCGCAACCGGCAGCCTTCAAGCGCTCGTTTTGAATGTCGAGGTCCTGATCTGTGGTACTGACGCGGGCGTATCCGATGCGAGCCATGGCAAATCTGTCACTTTAGGGTGGTTTCGATTGTGTAACGTCACTTCTTCCGAAAATCCACCCTTTTGTTACACTCCGCGTGCGTCACATTTGAATGTCACTCTAGGGCGTACCTATGTGTGACAATTCACACGCCGCGAAAGCCCCCCATTGATTGGGAGATTTTTACGAGCTTGTGTCGCGACAGAAAACCGTGCCCCGACCAATCACTCGAACTGAGGAGCCCACATTGACGGGACAAATTCGGTTATTGTGTATTGAGCGAGTCCTAATTTAAGGAAGGGGTCTTCATCAAGAATGGACAACAACTGCCCTTTGTTCTCTGCAACAGCAATAATGATACCTCCGGTTCGAGGCACTTTCCGACCGGAAGTGAGGAAAACGCCGGAAGCATAGTTTTTCTTGAGAAATGCCACATGGTCGGAGATAGCGGCATCAACGCGATCGAGAGAAACAATATAGTTTAGGTCTACGATGAACGCGTTGTAACCGTCTGGAACAAAAGCCAATTTTCAAACTCCTTTTTAATGAGTAAACTCGCGTCGCTGCTCATGCCGCGAGTTTGCCGAAATCGATCCTACTGTCCAGATCGAGGTCGAAACGACCGTAAGGATTGACGTGAGCATAGATTAGCGGCGTAAGACCGCGATAGTCTTCCGGTGTCATTCGACCTTCCCATGACGGCTCCGAAAGCACCGTCTGTAACATGCGCGTATTGACGTAGACAAGCGAGGCCTGCAGTAGATGTAACGCCAGCGCCGATACTTCCTGTTCGTCAATGCGATTGGTCGCCATCTCGCCACCCTTGCCGAAGAAGACGAAACCGTTGGCGCTGTTCCAGTTCTCGACGACGTTGAGGCCTTCATGAATTTCCCGGCGGAAGGCTTCCTGACGCAGGTAGCGGCAGAGAAAGATCGTCCTCACTGCGCGGCCGAGTTCGCTCAATGCTTTATAAGTCGGATGCATCACTTCCGCTCGAGCGAAGCGGCGCAGAATTGCCTCCGGATCGGCTGTGCGGCTCTGCATGGCAGCAGTATATTTGACCATCTCGTCATATTGCTGCTCGACTTCTTCCCAGTTGACCGGGTTGGACAGAATTGGAAGCAGATTTGACAATCTTCCCCGAAAGCCCACATCCGGCAGCGCAAGCTTCTGTCGGGCGATTGCCTTCAGACGCGGAGCGAGTTCAAATCCGAGCAACCGACAAAAAGCAAAACCAACAGCGCTCTGCCCGTGGCTATCGACATATTGCCGCTGGATGTCCAGATCCGTGCAATGGCGAAGAACGCCCTCGATCATCGACGCGACCTCTGATGACGAGCATCGTTTGAGCTGAGAATAAACGCATGTGGCGCGCTTCTCGACATGCCAGTAAATCATGACTCCGCGACCGCCATAACGGGCATGCCACTCGGTCATCAGGTTGCGGTCCCAAGCTCCGAATTTCGTGGAATCCGAAGCACAGGCTGTTCCCGCATCACCCCAGACCGCAGCATTGCGAATTGCTAGCGTGGCATTGGCGACACGCGCACATGCCTCCCGTAAAGCGCCCGCATGAATGAACCGGCGATGCACATGCAGAAGCTCTTCATAGCTGGCGTCAGCGGTAGCGCCAGCCACTCGCTTCAGACCGGCGTTGGTACCGAGGCCATAGAGGCAAAGAAGCAATCGTTGATCCAGGGTGGCCCTGGGCAATGCGACGCGGGAGGCCGAAGTTTCGAATGCATCGAGAAACCCGGTGTCGAGTGCGGCTTCCTTCAAAACTTCAAGGAGACCCGTCATCGGCCAGCGTTGGCCAATCTCCGATTTAATCGCGGCCAGTCCGTTTGGCTCAGGCGCGGGCTTGAACGGCGTGATGGAAATCCGATTTTTGCCCCGCCAAAGAACTCTCACCTTCTCATTTCGCGGGATCGTTTCGTTAAGGAGCAGCATCTCGTGCTCCAGTTCATTGCGAACCGACGCCACAAACTCACGGGCATTTTCAGTCAGATTTAGCCGAGAATAGTAAGAAGAACGACGAACCGCAAAATCCTTCGGCAGGTCATCATCGGGGTTGCGATAGCGATCGGCGCCGACTACCCAGATTTCCTTCGACCGGATGCACTCGCGCAATTGTGTCAGAACACAGAGCTCATAGCTGATGCGGTTCACACGACCATTTCGGTCGATGACGGAATTGCGCCACTTGGTCGGGATTACGCCGTCGATGGGCAACTCCCGTTGTGACACAAACCGACATCCATCATCCAGCTTCGCCCTGAGCCAGTCAAGAGCGGATAAGACAGGTCGCCAGACAGCATTGTTCGATCGGAATTCCAGCACTGACAGCAGGCTTGGCAGCATGCGGCGATAATGATTGGCCCATGAATTGCGCATGACTGCATAAATGCGGCGGTCGAGCGCACCCTTGGCTTTACTTTCCTTGATGATCGCCGCCAGCTTATCCTTGCCGACAACCGGGAAGATGACATCGCAAATGCGGCCATCCGGAGCATCAATCGACGCGGTGGCAATATCGACGAGAAGCCGTTCCTTGCCATAGACGCGTTCGATATCCTTGGCGATGTCGCCCACCACTTTCCGTTTCGACCGAGTTCCGATTTTGTGTACCGTTTCAACGAGCAGTTCGACCATTGCATCCGTGATCGTCGACTCTCGCTCCATCAGGTACACAGCATAAAGTGCCAGTTGGCGAGGTTCCGTGTGACGGCGCATCTCGGAAGCCTTCTCGCCGGAAACGCGGCGGACAATATGCTCAACCCATGCCTGGTTGATATTTGCAAGCATATGTCGGGGAAGATTCAATTTCCGGATGAATGCCAACCGCCCGGTCACTTCAAGAATATTGTCGAGTGTTGCGCGACCCGCATCGGCTTTCATTGCGTTGAAGCCGGTCGGCGCATCCGCGTCGGTCAAGGACCCCACCATCAGAGCAATGGTTTCAATGTGCAGCGCTGCGCTCACCTCATGGAGCCAACCGTCCAGATATCGCTGTCGTTGTGATCGAACCAGCCGTTCTAACTCTTTGGCCGATGGGCCGTAAATATTGCGATCCCTGCACCACAGGAACACCGCCTCAAGCATAGTGCCGACGGATTGTCCGGACGGGCAAAGATCGTCCACAATCCAGAAAGACAGGGCCTCCCGGTCCGCGCGCTGCATACGACGAAAGCCGAGATGCTGCAAAATTTCGGCGCAATGCCGTCGGGCAGTTCTTCCGCCGAAATCATAACCGGACAGCTCATCGGCTCGTAGGCCAAGCTGTTGGGCAATGTACTCAATGGCATCATGCGGGATCGATGCGACGCCATTCTCGGCGAAAAAGCCGCGTGCGCTGAAGAACTTCAACTGCGCGGCCAGACCAAGCCTTGTTGCTGCCGGCTTGGAATTGATGAAATCAATATCGGCGAAGCTCAAACTCCACTGGTCGGCAAAATCCAAACTCGAAATACCCATACTCATTAACTACGCTCCTCAAATTGGAGCGTAATGTCACGAGCGGGCGCTGTTCAGGTCAATCCCGCAGGCCATGTTCCCACAACGTTCTTTGAGTTGGCCAAAATCGCAGCTTCGGGCCGACTAGGCCAATCTGATGGGCGCTGATGCCCTTGAAAGCCGACGTTTACACAGCCACTACACGCGTCGGCTTTCCGACCTGCCGTGGCATGGACGGGTTATCGAAATCCGGCTGCAGGCAAGACGGTTTCGCTGTGGCAGCGTGCAATGCCCGCAGCGGATCTTCACCGAGAGACTGCCTGATCTTGTCCGGCCGAAGGCGCGGCGTACGGTGCGTCTCGGCCAAAGCCAGTTGGCGATAGGCTTTGCCGTCGGCGGCCAGCCCGGTTTCCGGCTCTCGTGCAAGCTCGCCATGCCGGTCAGCGGCGACACGCTGTTGCGCATGATCCGCGCCGCCGAATTCGAGCCACCGAAAGCCCCGCGTGTAGTCGGCATTGATGACTGGGCCTGGCGCAAGGGACAGCGCTATGGCACGATCATCTGCGATCTGGAACGCGGTCGCATTCTCGAACTCTTGCCCGATCGCGATGCCGACACGGTCGCAGCCTGGCTCAAACGTCACCCCGGCATTGAGATTATTGCGCGCGACCGTGCCGGTCTTTACGCCAATGGCGCCCGGCGAGGCGCTCCAGCGGCAACGCAGGTCGCCGATCGTTGGCATCTTCTCAACAGCCTCAGCGAGGCGCTACGTCTTGCCGTCAGCCGCCAGCGCAAAGCCGTGCAGGCCGCCGGAAGGGCGTGGAGTGCCGAAATGGGTAACGCGAGGGAGGTGACGGGATCCCAGTCCGACGCTCACCCGGCACGGGACAGCCTACGTCGCCTGAGACGAGAGGAGCGAGGCGACCGCTTTCAAGAGATCGTGCGTTTGCGGCAGGTCGGCCCGGCGCCACGGCAAATCGCCCCGCGGATCGGCATGAGCGTAAGGACGGTTGAGCGTTGGCTAGCCGCCGGCGGCGAACCCGAGCACCGACGACCGCCGGCCCGCCGAACCTGCATCAATCCCTTTCGAGATTATCTCGAACAGCGCTTGAGGGATGGGGCACAGAACGGCGCCTTCCTATGGGCCGAAATCAGGCAGCACGGTTTTGATGGCAGCAGGGCAACCCTCTATCGATGGCTGGCCACACGGCGGCAGAGACCCGCGTCTGAGGCGGTGACGCCGCGGTGCTGACCACCGTCGCGGCGCGTTTGCGCCTAGCTCTTGAGTGAGCAGCCGGACGCGCTTGATGACGCCACCCAATGCTTTCTCCGTCATCTGTTTGAGCACGCGCCAGACCTCCAAGTGGCAGGTGATCTGGCGCGGCGGTTTGCCGCTACCATTCGCGGCGATGACGAGACGGCCCTCGATCAATGGATCGTGGATGCCGCCGGCACCGAATTGCATGCTCTGGCGATGGGCATCAAACGCGATATCGACGCCGTCACGGCAGCCATCACTCATCCCTGGAGCACAAGTCCCGTCGAAGGCCGCATCAACCGCCTTAAGACCCTGAAAAGGCAAATGTACGGGCGGGCCGGATACGCGTTGCTGCGAAGCCGACTATTGGCAGCCGCCTGAACGCAATCAGCGAAGTGGCCGGGGTGGAAAACACCGATCTGCACCAAAAGTGCGGAAGATCCCCAGATTGTCGCCGCCGTCTCATCCTGATCGTCGCGCTATAACTTCCCCGAGCGGAAGCCCGGACCGGTGACGGAGGCACTCTGCTGGAGCCATGCACGGCGCAAGTTCTTCGTGCTCGCCGACATCGCCGCCAACACCCGCCGGGGAAAGACCGCGCCGCCGATCTCGCCGCTCGTCGCCGAGCTGGAAGAATGGATGCGGCGCGAACGGTCCAAACTCTCGCGACATGCGCCTGCCGCCCAGGCGATCGACTACATGCTCAAGCGCTGGCCGGGCTTCACGCGCTTCCTCGACGATGGGCGCATCTGCCTCACGACGGATGGTGTTGAAAAGTCCCGATCGTCATCCGGCAGCAGTTTTGGGCGGCTTTTCTTCCCAAGCCGCCACCATCCGCTCATAGGCTCTTTCGGCGCTTTCCACATATCGCGACTCGCGATCGCGAGTTTCTTTGATCCAGTAGTCGCGGCCGGGCCCAGCCTTTCCGTATGCCCTGGGCGCGCCAGCCCGCAGGGCCACCTTTCTCAGCTTCATGGCCGTGAACGCCGGCCTTGCGTACGCGTAGCCCTGATCACTCGAAAGAATGTGCCAGATCATGACTGCCAGTTTTCTCGCGGTCGCTACGGCGGCGGCCGGCGCACCGCGCTTCCTCTGGACGCGCGCGAAGAAGGCGCGCAAGGGACCCGGCGCCAGCTTCGCCGACCACGCCGCCTCAACAAGCATTCGGCGTGCGTCGCTGTTTCCTTGCTTGGTGATGTGACCGTGGCGGGACGGATGATCGCCTGATTGGCGGATCCGGGGCGTGAGGCCAAAGTAGCTGCTGAGTTTCTCTGGGGTCGGGAACCGACGGATATCACCGATCGACGCCAAGATTGTGGAAGCAACGACAGAACTCACGCCAGGGATCGTCATCAACCGGAGAGCACGAGCGTCGTCGAGAGATTTCTGCGCAAGTTCCTTGTCTAGTTCTGCAAGTTGCGCCGACACCCGTTCGAGCTCGTGAACATATCTCCCGAGCACAGCCCGCTCCTCGGGAGCCAGCGGCAAGTGGGCCAGCCATTTGCGGCCTTCCAGACCGAACAGGTGGCCATCATACTTGGGGATCAAATTGGCATGCAGAATGGCCTGTATCCGCCCCTTCGTCCGAACGACCTGAGCCAGCACTCCCATGCGCTCGGCAATTTGCCGCCGCCGGATCGTCGTAGTATCGTCGGCTACCCATACTTCCGGCAGCAGGCCGCCGGCATGGAGCTTCGCTAAAGTGGCGGCGTCGACCTTGTCCGACTTTACCCGCGCCCAGGCGATGGCCTTCACGAGACGGGAGTTCGCGACGACGACGCGCTTCACATATGGCCGTAAGAGCCGTTCGACGGCAGTGCTGTTGCCTGTCGCCTCAATAACGACCTCATCGTCCTTTCTCAGCGCTGTCGCGAATTGGAGAAATCGGTCTCGGATGAGTTCAACGCGGCGCTCCTGCACGATGTCGCCATTGTCCAGGATCGCTACCTGGGCGAACGATCGATGAATGTCCATTCCAACCACACGCATGTTCCATCTCCTTCCGGTAGCGGGAGCCGGTGGGGAAACACGACATCTACGGATTCGCGCTCGCAGCGCAGCCGGGCAAGTCGTAGGGGCGGCCAAGTAACAACTCGAGTTCGCGACTCATGGTCAGGACGGCCTGCCACCGTTTCATGCTCCCAGCACCCCTATCCCGGTGGCCGATCTTACCTCATCTACTTTTTCGGATCACCGAAGGGCGCCGCGAACACCATACCCTTTAACAATGCGGCTGAACGGGCGTTGCGCGGCCTGGCTCTCGGCAGAAAATCCTGGCTCTTCGCCGGCTCCCAACGCGGTGCTGATCGCGCTGCTGTCATGTACACGCTGATCGCATCCTACTCTTCACGGCTGGTTCTGGACTGGTAAGGAGATTTGGGCTGTCAGCCCGCCGCCCTGTCGGTTGCGCAAGGTTAGGTTGCCGCCATGCGCTTCCACGGCGGAGCGTGCAATGGCCAAGCCCAAGCCGATACCACCCGTTTCACGTGCACGCGATCCTTCCAAGCGGTAAAAGGGCTGAAATACCCGCTCCAGTTCTGCCGGATCGATGCCGGGGCCATCATCATCAATCAAAATGTCGATAGTTGAGGGATGGGTCACGATACTGGCCCGAACGGCTTGTCCGTATTTGGCGCCGTTTTCGATGAGATTGGTCAGCACTCGCTTGATCATGCCGGGATTGCAGTCGTAGACGACTGGAGCACTCGGAGCCATATCAGCCGGGAGACCGCTATCCGATAAGTCAGCGACAACGCTCGCCAGTAAAGCTGCAAGATCGATCCGACGCCTTGGGCCGAGTTGCGCTTCATCCCGGGCGAACTGCATGGTCGCCGAGATCATCGTGTTCATTTCCGCAATGGTTGCGAGCATTTTCTCACGGTCGTCGTCGTCAGGATGGGTTTCTGCCCTGAGCCGTAAAGTCGTCAACGGCGTGCGTAGATCATGTGATATCGCGGCCAGGATACGCGTTCTGTTCTCGATCAACTCACGGCGCTTCGATTGCATCTTGTTGAAGGCTCGTGCGGCTTGCCGGGTTTCGTGTGTTCCCTTGACCGGCATTGGTGGCGCATTGAGGTCCGTCTCGAATCGTTGCGCAGCCGTGGCCAGGTCATCAAGAGGGCGCACAACCGAGCGCACGAGCCAGGCAGATAGGCCCAGAATGACGACAGTCATGATCCCCATCGCCAGTAGGAGCTGCCGGGAGGCGGTATTTGCTCCGTTGGGGAACTGAGCAGAAAACGATAGCCATTCGCCATCCTTTAGCGGTACCGAACCCTGTATTTCATCGCTGTGCCGTGAGAAGCCCATATGGTGATGGGATCGTGCACCGCCGTCAGCATGAGGATCGTCGGCCCTTCTATCGATCACCAGCGTAGCGACACGAGGTTCGGGAAGGCCGGAGGCGGCTGGCTGAGCCATAAGATAGTCGCGTACCGACAGAGCGATGGAATCATTGCCACCCTCTAAAACCAGCGGGCTGTCTGAAATCGATACCGAGAGCGATGGGTCGTTCGAAGCAGCTATAATCTTTTGCCGCCACTCAGGTGGAGCTTCATCAACGAGGCGGGCGAGATTGGCTATACGCTGCGCGATGGCATAGCCGCCCACCGCCCGTGTCGCCTCCTCACGATGACCATAGTAGATCAAGAATCCGGCGAGGTGCGAAACAATCAGGCCGCCGAGCAGCACAGCCATCGTACGTCCGAACAGGCTGTCAGGTAGGATCCTTCTCATAGGCGCGTCACGTCGGCGGCGAACAGATAGCCGCCGCCCCACACCGTCTTGATGATGCGGGGATCTGCCGGGTTTATTTCGAGTTTCCGACGTAAGCGACTGACTTGGGTATCGATGCTGCGATCAAACAGGTTCGCTTGGCGTCCGCGCGCCAGATCGAGAAGTTGGTCGCGGTTGAGCACCCGTCGCGGATGCTCGGCAAAAGCCATAAGCAAATCGTACTCGCCAGTGCTGAGAGCCACCGAGACACCGTCGTCGCCAATAAGTTCACGCGCATCGACATCGAGCTTCCAACGTTCGAAGGCGTAGAGGTGAGGCTGAGGAGCAGGTTCTTGCTGGCCACCGGGTGTCTTGCGACGCAAAACCGCACGAATACGAGCGACCAATTCTCGGCTGCCAAAGGGCTTGCCGAGATAATCGTCCGCACCAAGTTCAAGGCCAACTACCTTGTCGATCTCGTCACTCCTGGCCGTCAGCATGATGATCGGAATATTGGACCTGGCCCGCACCTCCCTGCACAGGGTCAAGCCATCATCACCCGGCATCATCAGATCAAGGACGATCAGGTCGATATCGTTGTTGGCAAGTGCCTGCCGCATCGCGTTGCCATTGGCCGCAGTGCTCACCTGGAACCCGTCCTTCAGCAACGCGCGCGAAACCAGGTCACGAATTTCGATATGGTCGTCGACAACAAGGATATGTGCGGCGGGCGGTGGAGCGCTGTCCTTGTTGTGGTCTCGATTTTTCGTCATGCTTATCACTGCGGCGTCGAGCTATTCAATTCCGATAAAGGGGTTCGGTCCAGCGGGAAGTCCCGGAAGTATGTAACGCGCCTTGGCTTGCTGTTCCGGCGTGAGCTTCGAGAGCAGGGACTGCGCTGCGACCGTTATCGCAGAGGACTGCTTCTGAGCCTCCTCATTCATGATCATGGCATCCACAAAGTGCGTGCCATGTGGACGAAACCATGAGAAAAACGGCAGGCTGTCCTGTTCGCGCTCCACCGCCATGACTCCACCCTGTAAGGCCGCCTCATAGGTATCCCAGTCGGCTTCTTGCGCCTGGGTTATGCCCAATGTCGATTTCAGTTCTCCCAGTTGCGTCGGGTCCGCAAACGGTGGTTGGTAAGGATTGCCAGTCAGTGCGCCAACCCCACGTTCGATACCTTCCACCCAACGACAAAACCTGTGGCCGTAGCCGCAACCATAGTCAAAGCCGAACTCGGCCATATGGGGGTCCATATAGGGGGAGCCGGCAAAAGCAGGATAGAACATGGGAGTTCCTGGATGGCCGAGCACCCAAAGGCCGAGCAAAACGGCCGCCGCAGCCCCAAAGATGTAAAGGCGTGGTCTGTTCATATCTATCTCCATCAATTTGCTCAGGGAGCGTTCCGAATGGAGGAGATTGAACAACCGCCATGTCTCTCAAGTTTTACAGCGACAGGGCAGTTTGTGACAAAGTGTGACAGATATCTGGCGGCCAATATGATCTGCGGCGGCAAGCATATGGCCGTCGACTCAGGCCTCGGACACCGCCGCCGGATAGGCCCGCACATAGCAGGTGTCGCTGTGCGGAAGGTCGAGCACGAAGAAACGGGCCTTCTGTTCGACATCACCAATCGCCACCATCGCCTCGCCGAAGTCGGCCTGCGCATGGCCCGGCGGATGCGACCTCCTCTGCCGGCTGGAAACCGGCGAGCGTGGCGGTATAGATCATGATGGGCGCGCTGGCAGCCTTGGGCGAGGCTGAACCAGCGGTAGGTCTCGGAGTCCTGCTGGATGCCACTCTCGCGCCTGGCGCTCCCGTATGTCCACGGGCCGCCGGCGACGCAGAGCCGCCGCTTCCTGAGCCGGCTTGCACTCCACCGGCACGCCCACTCCCGCCGGCGCGCTCATAAATCCGCATGGCCTGGAATTCACCGGCCTCCCGGCGCGCGCTTGCCGTCCGGTCGTCGTCATCCGGATCGTCGCGCACCACAGGCATCCCATGCAGGTAGCGCTCGATTTCGGCGGCATAACCGGCAAGGCGGCGGCTCATGGCTTGGTCCCCGTCGTCTTCCGGGACCCGATCGTCATCGCCTTCAATTCCTCCCGGAACTGTCGCACCAGATCGCCGACGGCAATCAGTGCGCTTTCGAGATCCTCGTCATAGGGAACGCGCCCCTCGTTCATGGCACGCACGGCCTGATTGAAGTTCAGGCCGACCCGACGCAACTGGTCCGTCATCTCGAGGATAGCCGGAAGGAGCGCCTCCGATGCCACTGGCAGATGCCCGGTCTCGGCTCGCACCAGCCGCCGAACGACCTCGCTGACGGTGGCGTTTTCCCGCTGCGCGATGGCCTTGAGGCTGGCCATTTCTTCGCTCGAAAAGCGGACATGCGTCACCGCGCCATAACGGCGCGTTGCGCTCCCTACCGTTCCATTCTGGGCGTCTGTGTTCATCTCTCAAGCCCGCTTGCGGGCGCTAAGGCCCGAAAGGGCCGCGCCGCCTATTTTGTGTGTATCACAAAATAGGCTATCCTGCCAATAATCATAAATCAACATTTGCGAAACGCTTCGAGACTACACACCCAACACCTGTCGTTTTGCATCTAACCGTAAGATTCCACTCCTAACAGTTTCAACAAGATAGCCCGGCACTTAATGTGAGACTTGGCACTTAACTTGAGATTCCATCTTGGTTTTTGGCACTTAATGTGAGATTCATTTGTCGACACAATTGACGGTGTTTCTGCATGACTGATCCATTCCCTGATGAGGTTGACGAAGCGCTTTGGGATGAGGCGTGTCGACGAGCCGAGGCTATCCGAAGATTTCTGATACATCGATCAGGCAAAGTTGCAGCCGGGGATATGGCGCTTCTGGCTTCCGAACTGGAAGTCAGTCGGGCAACTGCATTCCGTCTTACCAAGCTATTTCGAGCTGGAGGAACGGTAATGTCGCTCGTGGAACGCAAACCCGGCCGGCCTGACGGCCGCAGGATGCTCGACGACAAGCGAGAGGAAATCATCCGCGCCACGATCAATCGGTATTATCTGACGAAAAACCGCCCAGGTATCTCTCAACTGGTTCGGGATATCCAAACGAACTGCGTCTCGGCTGGGCTAAAGCCGCCCCATCGCCGGACGATCGAAACTCGTCTCGAGGACATCGACATTCACAAACGCGCGAAACGACGAGGCGAAGCCGAAATTGTGAAGCGGACAACGGCCGTGCCGGGAGGGCTTACCGCCTCGCGCCCACTCCAGATCGTCCAAGTCGACCATACGAAAGCAGATATCTTCGTTGTCGACGAGGAGACGCGTCTACCCATCGGAAGGCCTTGGCTAACTCTGGCAATGGATGTCTGCAGTCGGATGGTGACAGGGTTCCACCTCACTATGGACGCGCCCTCCCGACTTTCGACCAGTTTGTGCTTGCTACATTCCGTCTTTGACAAATCGCCTTGGTTGAGGGAGCGCGAGATCACTGAGCCGTGGCCGGTCGCTGGCCTCCCTGAGACGTTACATGTCGACAACGGCAGCGACTTCAGGAGCCGCGCGTTTAAGAGGGGGTGCGACGATGCTGGCGTAGCGATCGACTGGCGACCACCTGGTGAACCGCGCTTCGGCGGACATATCGAGAGGCTGATCGGCACCCAAATGGGAAGGATCCACTTGCTACCCGGTACTACTTTCAGCAATTCACAGGAGCTTGGTGAATACGATTCGAAGCGACATTCGGCGCTGACACTCCGCGAACTCGAGCGATACATCGCCCTCGACATTGTCGGCAACTACCATCACTCAATCCACCGCACTTTGGGGCGCCCGCCCATCGCGGTGTGGCGTGAGTACGAGGGTGAAATTCCGCTCCGCTTGCCGCAGGACCGAATGCGATTTTGGCTGACGTTCCTACCTGAGCAGGAGCGTACATTACAGCCAACCGGTATCCATCTTTTTGGAATGCGCTATTGGTCGGCAGCCCTGAGTGCCGACCTCGGGGCTGCAAATCGCCGGCTTCTCGTCAAATACGACCCAAGGGATATGTCTCGTGTCTTCGTGCGGCGACCATCGGGCAGCTTCGTGGAAGCACGTTACGCCGATCTCACCCTGGCTTCGGTAACGCTGCACGAAGCATTTGCTGCGAGGCGTAGCCTGCTGGCGAAAGGGCGACGAGAGGTCAACACCCGCACGATCGTTGGTATAGCGATCGAACAACGCAAGCTGGTGGATGCGGCGGTGAAGGCGACAGCGACGATGCGACGAGGCCGCGCCGCCAGCTCAAAAACGAAAGTGGATGACAGTGGTTGGGGCTCGCTTCGGGGTATCGACTCCAGCAAACCTGTGGCTTTCGACGAGGACATGGAGTGAGCTGGCATGAGCACCGAAATCTCCCACCTGACCGTGACCGCAGCCGAACTGCTCAGTGGAGCAGACAACCAGCGCGTCCGCGCCATAAGATCACGTCGCTGGCTCATCTATCCACGCGCTAAGCAGGTACTCGAACGCCTGAACCTCTTGGTCGATCATCCACGCGGGACGCGGATGCCGTCGCTCGCCATTTATGGCGACAGCGGCATGGGCAAAACGATGATCATGAAGCGCTTCCGTGATCAGCACCCACCAACTTTCAACCCGGTTACCGGCAAGCTAAAGACACCGGTTCTTGCGATGGAGATGACCAGCCGGCCTGGCGAACGGCGCTTCTACGCCGAACTTTTGACCCTGCTCGGCGCACCGCAGCGACCGCGTGCCGATATTGCCCAGATGGAGCAAGCCGCACTGCGGATCATGGAAGCGATTGGCGTGCAGGTTTTAGTGATCGACGAGGTGCACAACATTCTCGCGGGGACCTATCGTGAACAACGCATCGTATTAAATACCCTGCGCTTTCTCAGCAACCGCCTGCAGATCTCACTCGTCTGCTTCGGCGTCAACGACGCCCGCGAGGCCATTGGTGGCGATGTCCAATTGGCGCGTCGCTTCGACCAGTTCACGCTGAGCCGCTGGGCTGCAAATGAGCAGTTCGAAATGTTGGTCGCCTTGATACTACGCAATACTCCATTGCGGCACCCATCGGTGCTAACGGCGAAATCTTTGCGGCGAATACTGCAAGTCACAGAGGGCATTACTGCCAACATTTTCCACATCGTCAACTCACTCGCCATCGAGGCAATCGAAAGCGGAAGAGAGCGGATTACTGACGAAGCCATCGAGAAATGGGAGCCGGAATTCGACGCCGACGCAGCGTTCGCATGAAGACGAACTTATGCGGACGGCCACTGCCAGTAAGGCTGGCGCCGTGCGCCGATGAGCTTTTGTCGTCGTGGATTGCCCGACACGCCAAATTCTATGCAATCCCTCCCTTGGCCATGCTTCAGCATTGCCTCCCCGATTTGCGATCATTACGCGCCGCCGATTTGAATCTCACAGAAGATCAGGTCGTCCGCGTTGCCCACCTATTCTCGACCGAGCCCACTACGGTCCGCCGCATGACGTTCTCGAATATTCGACAATCATCACGGCGAATGATCGCAACGGAGCCTCGACAATCATGCTCTACTTGTAGCCAAACGAGCGACGGAGCGCACGTCATCCTTCGGAACCAATTCTTAAGTTGGCGGATCACCTGCCCGCTTTGCGCAGGGACATTACAGACAATTGGCGGCCGTGACGGCCCCACTCCCTTCGCCGGCTATCACCATGCAGCGCTGATGGGGCAAGAAATGCTAGAAAGCGAGGCTGAGCATGGTATCCAAAACTGGGTATCGCCGAGTGAGATTGCCCGTCTCCTGTTAATGCGGCGCGTTCCAAAGTCGGTGCCCGGTTACGAACCGTCCGGATATAGGGTGCTCGGTGCCATCATTCCTGATCTCGATGAAGTTATGCAGATAGAAATCAGCAAACTTCCGAGTCCGGCAAGCCCGATCTTGCCCTTGTATCTGCGCCCTGCGCTCTTGGCAGGTGTGGCCATTGTTCAGCATGCCGGGCCCGAAATGCTTCGCATGCTGAGTGGCCATATGATTGGTGAGAATAAAGCCCGCTTCGACAGCGCCATAGAAGAGATATTAGACTGTTCGCGTCAGTCGTTTGGATCGTCACAGTTGCACTTAATTTGAGATTCTATGCCGACAAAATCTCAAATTAAGTGCCAAACGGGAAAACAACAGCCGCAATCTCACGGTTAACTGCCAAACGACAATATCGGAGCCGCCCGAATTTTTGTCATCATGGGCCTGTCGGGTTCGGGAAAATCAACATTGGTGCGCCACATCAACCGGCTTATCGAGCCGACGAGCGGCGAGATCCTGGTCTATGGTCGCAATGTTCTCGACCTGAAGCCGCGTGACCTCAGAGAGTTCAGGACCCGCCGTGTCAGCATGGTGTTCCAGAGCTTCGCATTGCTGCCACACCGGACGGTCCTGCAGAACGTCGTCTATGGCCAGCGGGTGCGCGGCCTGACCAAGGCGCAGGCCAATCCGATCGGCATGAAGTGGATCGAGACCGTCGGATTGCTGGGCTATGAGGACAAATATCCGCATCAGCTGTCCGGCGGCATGAAGCAACGCGTCGGGCTTGCCCGTGCACTGGCCGCCGATACCGACGTCATCCTGATGGACGAGGCATTTTCGGCGCTCGACCCGCTGATCCGGACCGATATGCAGGACCAGCTTCTGCAACTAGAGAAGAACTTGTCGAAAACCATCATTTTCATCACCCACGATCTGGACGAGGCGCTGCGCATCGGCGCGGAAATCGCCATCCTGAAGGACGGCAGGCTGGTCCAGGTCGGCACGCCGAGCCAGATCCTCAACAGCCCGGCCGACGACTATGTCGCGCGTTTTGTCCAGCGACGGGCAGGCGCGGCGGCCGATCATCATGGCTGACGCCATCCTTCTCGACATCGGCCTCACATGGCGGGAGATCGCCGCCGTCGGTGAGGGACGCAGGCTGGCCCTCTCGCCCGCTGCCTGGCAACGGATCGCCAGGGCGAGAGAGATCGCCGAGGCCCTTGTCGAGAAAGATATTCGCGGCTACGGCATCAACACCGGCGTCGGTGCACTGTGTGACGTAGTCATCAGCCGCCAGGACCAGCGGGATCTGTCGCGCAACATCATCTTCAGTCACAATTGCGGCGTCGGACAGCCGCTCGGGACGGCCGAAACCCGCGCCATCATGGCCGCCCAGATTGCCAATTTCGCCCATGGCTTTTCCGGCGTCCGGGTGGACGTGGTGGAGACGCTGCTAGCGTTGCTCAATGCCGACAGGTTGCCGGTCATTCCGTCGGGCGGGTCGGTCGGTTACCTGACGCATGCGGCCGCCATCGCCCTGACATTGATTGGTGAAGGCGAATGCATGCATGCTGGGCGGCGCATTTCCGGTCGTGTAGCGCTCAAGGAGATCGGGCGCGAACCACTCACGCTCGAGGCTAAGGAAGGCCTGAGCTTGGTCAACGGGACACCGTGTGCGACGGGGCTCGGTGCGCTTGCCATATCGCGCCTGACGCATCTTCTCGACTGGGCCGACGCCGCTGCGGCGATGAGCTACGAAAATCTCGGCGCACAGGCCAATCCGTTTGCCGAAGTGCCGCTTGCGCTGCGTCGCTCGCAAGGGGTGCAACAGGTTGGCCGCAACTTGCGCCACTGGCTGGAAGGCAGCGCGCTCCTGGCGCAATCGGCCGGCAGCCGCACCCAAGACCCACTCAGCCTGCGGGCGGTACCGCAGATCCACGGCGCCGTCCGGGATGTCCTCGCGCAGGCGGCGGAGGTGGTTGATCGCGAACTTGCAAGCGTCACCGACAATCCTATCGTCGCCGGTTCACCCGGGGCGCCGGAAGTGCATAGCCAAGCCCACGCGGTGGGCGCGGCTCTGGGCCTGGCGATGGACAGTCTCGGCACGGCGGCGGCGGAACTCGCGGCGATCTCAGAGCGTCGCATCGACCGCTTGGTAAACCCCCTGGTCAGCGGGCTTCCTGCCTTTCTGGCGCAAGAAAGCGGCGTGTGTTCCGGCTTTATGATCATCCAGTATACGGCGGCGGGTCTTGCTGCCGAGAACCGCCGGCTGGCGGCGCCCGCCAGCCTCGATGGGGGAATAACCTCGGCACTGCAGGAAGACATCCTGACCCATGCGACGCCGGCAGCGACCAAGGCGCTAGCAATTCTCGGCAATCTCCAAACCATCCTGGCAATCGAGTTAACTGCGGCGGCACAAGCCTACAATCAGCAGGTCGGAATGGCGGCAAAGGCTTCCCGCACGGCCGTTCTGTACGATCGCATCCGCGAGATTGTTCCTGTATACCGTGACGACCGCCCACTGAATGCCGATGTGGCGAAGGTGCGCGCCTTTCTTGAACTTTCCGGACGCGGCGCGGTTCAATCTACGAGCGCACCGCGATCCGCAGAATCTTGAATCATAGGCGGCAGACGGCGGGAATGTACTCGAAGTGAGCATCGTCAATTGCTCCGATAGCAATGATGATTTGAGCATACCCGCTTAGTCCGAAACCATGGCTTCGCACGGCCAGGCCGGCTCGTGCGAGGCTGACGACGTCGCAAATCTTGGCTTTCCGGCTAGATAGCGTTTGATCTACGACGAAGTCAGCGGCAAAATCTTAGCGTAGTTCCCGGCAAAGGTCGCCGCCACGGAGACGGTCTGGACACTTGCCGCACGTCGTCGCACAAGTAGCTTTCAGACGCTGCCAGTCGTATCTGGTCTCGCCAGAAACTGTTCGGCATCAGCCGGAGTAAGCACAGCTGGACGCTCGCAAGTGCTTTCGACGCTGACGACCGCCTTCTCATGGGCAGCCCGTTCTATGGCCAGCAGTACCTCGAGAACATGATAGGCGACCTCTGCCGAGCAACGATGCGGTACGCCTTCGGTGATTGACACAGCCATATCAGCTAGTCCAAGGCCGCGGTAACAGGTGTTAATCAGTGATCCCGTGCCTCTCCAATCGCGGTTGTAAGCGCCAAATGGATATTTGCTCGTATCTACTTCCCTGAAATCATCGATCCCCGTGGAGAAACCTACGACGCCACTGAACTGGTTCGGGTCAGGAATGTGCAAAGTTCCTCCCGTAGAATGAAGCTGCAGCGGACGAAGCTCGCTGTTCCAAACGTCCCAGCTTGCCAGGAACACAATCTGCGCTCCGGAGGCGAAAGTCAGTAGCGCTTGCACGGTCGTCAGTGTTTCGACATCGATCACCGTACCTTTCGTAGGGCCGTCGACCTTGACTACGCGTTGCGGATGCCCCACGGAGCCGGATGCTTGGACGGTTGTTACGGGACCAAGCATGTGGACAAGAGCGCTGATGTAGTAAGGTCCCATGTCGAGCACAGGGCCGCCACCTCTCTTGTAAAAGAAGCTCGGCGTAGGATGCCAGTGCTCCATGCCGTAGCTTTCAACTGCTCCGAGACCCGAAATGACGCTACCGATGTCGCCTGAATCGATGATGCTTCGGGCAGTTTGAATCCCAGGACCTAGAACCGTGTCTGGAGCCGACCCGACCCGCACACCTGCGACCTTCGCAGCGTCGATAATCTCCCGCCCCTCACGAAGGCTCACCGCGAGTGGTTTCTCGTTATAAACGTGTTTGCCAGCAGCAATCGCGCGCAACGCCACCTCAGCATGAGCGTTCGGTACTGTAAGGTTGAGGATCGCTTCGATGTCGTCACGCTCGAACAACTCATCGATAGGCATTGCTTCGAGGCCGTACTTGGCGGCCTTCTGACCCGCCAATTCGGCGTTCAAATCTGAGCAGGCGACATATTCAATGTCGCGAAACAACGGGCCGTTTGTGAGATATGCGTCGGAAATATTTCCGCATCCGACGACGCCAATTTTCATTGCCATTTACCTTTACTCTCCGTTAGCCTGCGGAACGTCCCAGCGCTCCCGCCGGTGAATGTTCCCTAGTTGCCTGGGACGAATTGCTGGTCCCCGCATTGACGCTAGCTCCTCGTTCAAATCCAAAATTTCTGCGCCTTCAGCCCAAAATATCTCGCAGCTTATTGCAGGTAGCGGCCCAGCCGCGTTGGTCCAGCTCCCGCTTGCTCCGGTTAACATCAAAGCGCGGGCAGCGTTCCAGCGTGTTTGACCACATGATCCAAGGTGAGCTGCAATTTCGCGGCATGAGCAAAAGTCGGCTCATCCTGCTTTCCAGATTTCACCGCGTTTACGAACCTCTGGAAGTTGGTGATTACAGGCTCGACCTCAACGGGACGCCAAATAGCGTTGTCCGTGTCATCACCCTCGCAAATACGCAACGTCGCACCATCGGGTGTCTCCACAATTTCCAGTGCCCCGCGATCACCGTGCACACGAAGCCGCAGCTCGTTGAGATGACCCGTAGCCCAGCGCGTGGCGTGAATGACGCCTGTTGCGCCGTTTTGCAGTTCCGCCATCATTAGAAAACTGTCATTCGCATCGAGTGAGTACTCACCGATTTGGTTTCCAGGAATCTTATCGAAGACCTTCAAATGCGACGCGGCCGCACGTACTTCGCTTCCAATCGCGAACACAACGAAATCGAGAATGTGGATTCCGATATCGCCCAAGACGCCATTGGAGCCGTGCTTGGTGGATAGTCGCCACAACCACATAGTTTCCTTTGACCAGTCTCCCCACGCTTTGGACACCAACCAGCTCTGGAGATAAGACGCCTCAAAATGGCGGATGGCTCCGATCTTGCCCTGACTCAAGATTTTGCTGGCGGCCTGCAATGCCGCAACATTTCTGTAAGTGAGGTTGACCATCGCAATCTTGCCCGATGTCTCCGCAGCGTCAGCCATCTCTCTTGCATTAGCATAGTTTGTCGCAAGCGGCTTTTCGCAGAACACGTGCTTTCCAGCAGCGAGCAACTGCATGGTCGTCAGATAGTGAACCCGATCGGGGGTAACATTTGTGGCCGCGTCGAATTGGCCCCATGCAATGGCATCTTCCAGAGAGCTGAAGGTCTTTGGGATTTCATGTTTCGCAGCAAATGCTTCCAGTTGCGCCTGATTGGTGTCGACAGCGGCAACGATGTCTACACCATCAATTTTGGAAAACTGAGATGCGTGGAAGTTGGCAAACCAGCCGGTTCCGAGAATTATTAGGCGCATCGATATGACCTCATTGTGAGAAACGAAGCCCTTCCTGAGACCAGCTGGATCGGTATCAGGAAAGGCAACGACTGTAAGGATCGCTATTACCGATATCCAGCTTCGCCGGCTTTGTGCAATTTCAGGCCCCTTTCAACAATCGGCTCCAGCGCCTTCTCGACCGGAACATGGGGAGCATCTGTGATGCTCTTCAGGTCGCCCTGCGGATTATAGGCCCATTTCACGCCGTTAATGACTACCTTCTGGACGTTGGCATCATGATAGGTCGGATAGGTCTCGTGGCCAGGGCGGAAGTAGAAAATGTTGCCAGCGCCACGGCGCCACGTCAGGCCCGAACGGAAGACCTCGCCACCCTGGAACCAGGAGATGAAGACGGTCTCCAGCGGCTCCGGTACGGAGAACTGCTCGCCGTACATTTCCTCGTTTTCGAGAACGAAGTTCTCATCGAGGCCGGCGGCGATCGGATGGCGCGGGTTGATCGTCCACAGACGCTCGCGCTCGCCGGCTTCGCGCCACTTCAGCGCGCACGGCGTGCCCATCAGACGCTTGAATATCTTCGAGAAGTGGCCGGAGTGCAGGACGAGCAGGCCCATGCCTTCCCACACCCGCTTGGCGACCCGCTCGACCACCTCGTCGGATACCGCGCCGTGGTCCTTGTGTCCCCACCAGGTGAGGACATCGGTTTCGGCAAGGCGGGCTTCCGTCAGGCCGTGCTCAGGCTCTTGCAGCGTCGCCGTCGTAGCGCTGATCGCAGGATCAGTGTTTAGCGCGTCGGCGATGGTGGTGTGCATCCCTTCAGGATAGATGCCGCGAACAACGGGATCGATGTTTTCGTGGATGTTTTCACCCCAGACAATGGTGCGAATAGTCAATTGGTTGCTCCTTTATGTGAAATGTTGAACGCAGCTGATAGAAAGCCGCCATATCCGTTGACGTTGGTTGATTTCACGCCGCACCTTGGAGAGGAACTCTCTCGAGCGCGCGTCCGGATTGGTCGAAACGGTGGATTGAGCCCTGCACCGGGGCAACGCCCAGTTTCTGGCCAGGTTGATGGCTCGATACGCCGGTCTCGCGAACGACGAGCGGCTCCGAGGTGCCGATGTCGAGATAAACGAAGCTGTCCGAGCCGAGGATTTCAGAATGGATGACGATGCCCGTCCAAGTGGGCGATTGCTGGACGATATCTATATGCTCGGCGCGCACGCCGATGGTGTTGGCATTGTAGGGCTCCGCGAACTCGCCGGACAGGAAGTTCATTTTCGGCGACCCGATGAAGCCAGCGACAAATACGGAGTTCGGTGTCTCGTACAGTTCGAGCGGCGTGCCGACCTGCTCGACGACGCCATCCCGCAGGACGCAGATGCGGTCAGCCAGCGTCATCGCCTCTACCTGGTCGTGGGTGACGTAGATCATCGTGGTGTCATGCATACTGCGGTGGAGCTTCGCGATCTCCAAACGAGTGGCGACACGCAACGCAGCGTCGAGGTTCGACAGGGGCTCGTCAAACAGGAACACCTTCGGATCGCGGACAATGGCGCGACCGATCGCGACGCGCTGGCGCTGGCCGCCCGAGAGCTGTTTTGGCAGGCGCTGCAGATACGAGGTCAGCTGAAGCATTTCCGCCGCGCTTTCGACCCGTTTGCGTCGCTCTTCCTTGTCAGCACCGGCTAGCTTCATTCCAAAGGCCATGTTCTCGAAGACAGTCATATGCGGGTAGAGCGCATAAGATTGAAAGACCATCGCGACCCCACGCTTGGCCGGCGGCAACCCGTTGACGGTCTTCCCGTCGAAGGAGAGAGTTCCGCCAGATATCTCTTCCAGGCCGCAGATCAGGCGCAGGAGCGTGGATTTGCCACAGCCTGAAGGGCCGACGAACACCATTAGTTCTCCAGGCTTGATTTCGAGATTTACGCCTTTGATCACGTCAATCGGACCAAAGGTTTTGCGGACATTTCGAAGTGCGATGTTTGTCATGATTTATCCCTTCACGCCGCCAGCAGTCAGGCCGGAAACAATGCGCCTTTGGAAGATGAGGACGAGGGCAACGAGCGGGACAGTGACGATCACTGAAGCCGCCATGATGTTGCCCCAGGGGACTTCAAACTGGCTCCGGCCCGAAAGCAGTGCGATTGCAACCGGTACGGTTCGTTGTGTGCCGGACGAAGTGAAGGTCAGCGCAAAGAGGAATTCGTTCCATGCACCGATGAACGCAAGAAGGCCGGTCGTGACCATTGCCGGCCACAAGAGCGGCAGGAAAACCTGGCTGACGATCACCCAAGGCGAAGCACCGTCAACAATAGCTGCCTCCTCGATCTCGATCGGAATGTCCCGCATGAAAGTCGTAAGTACCCATACCGTGAAGGGCAGCGTGAAAATCATGTAGGAAAAGATCAACGCGACGGGCGTGTTGAATATGCCCGCCCACCTGATGAGCTCGAACAAGCCCGCGAGTATCGCCAATTGAGGGAACATCGATACGGCGAGGATAGTGATCAACAACAGCGAGCGGCCGCGAAACTGCACGCGGGCCAGAGCAAACGATGCCGTCACAGCAAGCAGCAACGAGCAGACCACAACGAGGGACGAGACGAGCACTGAGTTGAACAGATTTCGCAGAAAGTCGCCCGAGTACAACACGCGAACATAATTTTCGATCGAAACGCTCGTCGGCCAATACGTGACACTGAACAGTGCTGTTCCGCTTTTGAAGCTTGTCAACACGGCGTAATAGAATGGGAAGACAGAGACGCCTATTATGAGAAGAAGCAGGCTGTAGAAGCCCGACTTTTTCATTATGTTCCCGACCATTAGTATCGCTCCCCGTTGATCTTGATCCCGCCGAGGACGATGTAGGCTGCCGTGATCGCAGCAACGATCAGGAACAACATCGTGGAAGCGGCTGCGCCATAAGCGAATTTGTCGAAATCAAACAGGTTTTCCCTCGCAAATACGGCCATCGTTTTTGTTTGTGCATTGTTGGGCGTCAGCACGTACACAAGGTCGAATATCCGCAGTGAATCCATGGTTCTGAACAATACCGCCACCATGAGCGCCGGTCGGATTAGCGGCAGCGTGATGCGGAAAAACACTCGGATCGGGTGGACGCCGTCTATTTTCGTCGCCTCGTATATGTCGCTTGGCACCATCTGAAGCCCCGCCAGGATCAAGAGCGCCATGAACGGTGTGGTTTTCCAAACATCAACAATGAGGACGGCTAGCATCGCGGTGTTGGGATCGGCGGTCCAGGCGATCTTCGTGGATATCAAGCCGACGTTCAGGAGAATGTCGTTCAGAATTCCGAATTGGTCATTGAGCATCCAAGCCCACATCTTGGCGGAGACGATGGTGGGAATTGCCCAGGGAATGAGAACGGCAGCGCGGATGACGCCTCGCCCGTAGAAGTTCGCGTTGAGCACCAAAGCAACGATGAGGCCGAATATCGTCTCAAATGCGACCGATACCACCGTAAATCTCAGGGTGTTCCAGACCGCTTGCCACCAAGCAGGATCAGCAAGCAAGCCTCTGAAGATAGTCCGCCCGCTCTTCAATGTCGTCCAAGAGAGATAATTGTTGAATCCGACGAAGCCAGCGCCGGACAAGTTACCGAGGGACGCGTCAGTGACGCTGAAATAGATCGTTCGTAAAAGCGGCCAGCCAGCTACGGCCGCCAGAACAAGCAGCGTGGGTGCTAGAAAAAGCCAAGCGACGCGAGCCCTGCTGCTGCGAAGCTCAGAGCGCATAGTGGCGCTCGCCGCAGCATATGACTCGGCTAGAGGGATATCAGTCATTTCGTCATTCCGGAATTTTTTGCTTGGCTTAACCAAGCTTGATCCAATTGATTGGCAGTAGGCGGTACTGCCTACTGCTATCGCTCTCAGCTTTGTGCGACTAATCGGCTGGCGGTCAGATCTAAGGCGCTAAAGGCGTCCTGATCGAAATGCACGGCGCGATCGCACGTCGCTGATCAATCCCGTTCGGCTTTACCAGGCCTGTCCTTTAAGCTCGGTCAGATCCTGCTCGAGAAGTTCAAGGTTCTCCGCCGCTGTACCCTCGCCGGAGAGCGTGTTGTGTACGGCACCCCAGACCCTTGCAGATACCTCATTGTATTTAGCCTTGGTCGGTGCCGATGGCCGGGCGTCTGCATGCGCAAACAATCCTTTCCAGGCAGGCATGGACGGTTGAGCCTTTACGAGTTCGGGATCGTCATAGAGTGCTGTCAAAGTCGGCATGAAGCCCGCCTGAAGCGCGCGATGTTTCTGGGATTCGGGAGAGTTCAGGAACTTCACCAAGGCGATCGCAGCTTCTCTGTTTTTAGAGAATTTCGAAACGGCTAGACTATATCCACCAATTGTTGCCACCGATTTTCCGCCAGGTCCCGCAGGGATTGGAGCGATGTCGAAAGCGCCCTTTACAGCACTGTCGCCGCTATTGCCCAAGGGGTATGCATATGCCCAGTTCCGCATGAAGAGGGCATTGCCTCGCTCCCAAATTCCTCGAGTATCGTCCTCTTCGTAAGTCAGGACCCCCTGCGGGGCGATTTTGCCAACCCAGCTGGCAGCCATATCCAGCGCCGCTGCGGCTTGCGGATTATTTACAGAGATGGTGCCATCCGGCTCGACGATCTGCCCGCCACCCGATGACTTGAACCATTCGAGTGCGTTGCAGGTCAGCCCTTCGAACGCCTTTGCTTGAAAGACATACCCCCAAAAATCGGCGTGGCCTGCGGCCCGCTCTTTCTCTTGAATTTCGGCAGCGGTAGCCTCGAGCTCGGACCAAGTTTTCGGCACGTCCTTCTTATACTTCTCCAGCAGATCCTTGCGATAAAAGAGAGCCGGCGCATCAGCGTAAAAAGGCAGCGCGACCAACCGTCCGCCGACCCGTTGTGCCTGGAGCGTAACTGGAAGGAACTGCGCGGTAACGTCTTTGGTGGCGTCGGTCAGGTCAATAAATTTGTCACCCAACTGAGCAGGCCAGGTAACGTCAGTCTCGTAAACATCGATGTCAGAATTTTCAGCCGCTAACCAAAGACGATATTGGCTAAATTGCTCGCTGCTTGACGAAGGCATCGCAACAACGGTGACGCTATTGCCGGTTTGCTCTTCAAATCTGGCGATATCTGCCTTGAGCAATTCGCCTAAAGGTTCTGTAGCAATTGTCAGATTTGCAGCATTCGCAGCAGTGGCAAGAAATGACGCACAAAAGATCGCAGGCAAAAATGTTTTCATGGCTCTCTCCAGTTTTCGCTAAGTTTTCGCGGTTCCACTCTCTTTTATCCGATTTTCCCAAACCGGTTTGGATCGATAATGCACGCTGAAACCCATGTGTCAACGAACTTGTTCAACAGCTATCGCCAAATTTATTGCATCCATTCAACCCGGTTTGGCTGATTGCCAGAGTGATGAATCGATGCTAACGCCGTTTGAACCCCGAAATTTGTAGGTAGGACATGAACTTAAACGAGCTGGCACGGGAACTCGGCCTATCGAAAACAACGATCAGCCGTGCGCTCAATGGTTTCCCCGAGGTGAGCGAGGAGACCCGCAAACGGGTTGAAGCGGCTGCGCAACAGTTCGGCTATATTCCGAACACCAACGCCCGACGCCTTGCAATCGGAAAATCGGGGGCGATCGGAATAGTGTTGCCGGATCACTTGAGCGATCGTTTTGGCCCACAGACAAACGAATTTCTTTCAGGTCTAGGCGAAGGTCTGGAACCGACTTCGTTCGATTTGCTGATCCGTCCAAGTTCCGGCGGCGATGAGATGTCTGTCTACAGGCGTTGGGTGTCGGCCAGAAGTGTCGATGCAATCGTTATTTCGGTGCCAGCCTACTCCGACGAGCGGGTTCAGATGCTATCGGATGCCAAATTTCCGTTTGTCGTACATGGCAAGACCGACATATCCGCGCCCCATGCATGGCTTGATGTGGACAACGAAAGCGCGTTCAATCAGCTAACCAACTATCTGCTCGATCTTGATCACAAACATATCGGCGTGATCGATGCCTTACCTGGCCACGCGTTCGCCGAAGACCGCAAGAATGGTCACAAACGCGCGTTGGTAGGCCGGGGACATACGTTCAATCAGGAGCTCTATATTCAAGATCGTTTCACAGTTGAAGCAGGTTTCCGCTCGGCGAGAATGCTCCTTTTGAAAGTCCCTCGGCCGACAGCACTCGTGGTCGGCTCTATGATGGGTGCAATTGGTGCATATCAGGCAATTCGTTCCTTGAATTTCGAAGTCGGGAGAGACGTGTCAGTCATTGCACATGACGACGTATTCTCCTACTTCAGTCCAACCGATATGGTTCCATCACTCACCACGACACGTTCGTCGATTAGGGCTGCGGGCAAGAAGATCGCGGAGACGCTGGTCAAATCGCTCACAGAGGGAACGCCACTCGATCTGGCCGAAACATGGCCGGTAGAGCTTATCGTCCGAAACTCCACTGGTCGAGTGGGTTAGCAGTGATCGTCAGGTGCATTGCACCAGCCGCGGAATTCGATCTCGGCGATCAGGGTCGGCTGGGCGAAGACGTAATTCTAGCCCTTGAGCGGCACGACCGGGTTCGCCTCTTCAGCTTGTCAAACGACTCCCTCAGGTAGGCTGCGTCCTTTTCGTTAAAGCACATGCCGACGGTGCCGACATAAACCCAATCATGACCGCGGCGGGCCGCCAGCAGCAGGCTGCCGATTCGCCGCGTGCGGCGGCTGACTGTTCGTAGCCGACGATCATGAAACTCTCACTCTGAATGCATTTGATCTTCAGCCAGTCGCCGGTCCTGCCCGAGCGGTAGGGACGTGTCGTTTGGCAGTTAATCGTAAGACTCTGTCTCTGCAATCGTTTCACTACGATGGCCCGGTACTTAAAGTGATTGGGCAGTTAATGTGAGATTTTCGTTTGGATTTTGGCACTTAATGTCAAAACCGCCGCTATGAGTAAAATGACTGTCCTCGGCGGATCTTCACCAGCAAATCGTAAATATTACAAAGGGTTATTGCTGCTTCTGAAGCGTTAAGCACCGAGCATCGCTTTAAAGAATCTCACATTAACTGCCATAGCTCGCCGGAACGGTTGCATTCTTACGATTAACTGCCAAACGACACCTGTGGAGGCGCGCGATGCGCCTGATCGAGCTTGTCGAGACCGCGTCAGTGACGGGAAACTGGCCGCCATGGCTGCCGGTATCGATTTAGACACGGCAATCGTAGACGCGTCCCTTTCATCCTTCAGCATTATCTTTTTATTGGGGCGTTATAGCTGGCGTTAGGTCGATGATCGCGGGAATGATTCGTCGGACCGAAAGCGACCATACCTGTCGGTCCGTGTCGAGTTTTCGGGTCTGTTGATATTCTTGGTTGACCATGAGCAAATTGCGAAGTTGCTGGACCAGTTTCGATTCCTCGCCGCTTTTGTCGATCATGGAAAGATAAGTGACCAAAGTCCTGAGACCCTCGGCGGGTATCAGGACGCCGTCCGCATCGGGTGCAGACGCCGCGTCTTTGATATCATTGAGTGACCTTACCCATTCGCGTAACAGCAAATGCTGAAAAGGCTGATCTCGAGTGTCCCCCGACAGCGTGAGCGCGAGCATAAAGAGCCTCTCCGGGCTCTGATCGACCCAGCGATCGAAGACCGGCACTGCCACTTGACCAGGCCCCTGAGGTTTGAACCTTGCATCGGTGGTCACGGTCGTAATCATGCCCGCATTTGTTTTCAACTGAACGGCAATTTCACTCTGCAATAGTCGAAGCTCCGCTACGTTTACCGGCCACCACTGCGAAAATTCCTGTGCTCTATAAAAACCGATGACGTCAATTGAGTACACATCCCGCGACGTTTCGCGCTTGCGAACTTGCATCGAAGTAAAAGACGGGAAAGCCTCCCCATCGCCATTCCTGTCAAAATCACGCAGCGGATCGACAAGCACTGCGAGCGCTCGAGATGACGGCTCCTTGGAAAGCAGGTTCACGATCCTATCGACTTGGTTCAGTTTGCCGCCAAACAACCTTAGGCGAGATCCATGGGGATAGGGAAAATCGTTGTCTCGACTTGATCGTTCAAGCTGCCACCACCTCACCAGTTCATCAAGCCAGTTTTGCATCTCCTCTTCAGTGGTATTGTTTGAACGAGGATATTCGGAGGGTAACTTCAAGGGTCCATTTCCAGCATCGGCCGGATCGTAATGCACAATAAGCGTTCCCCCGACATGGGCCTTCGCCTTCTTTGCGGCGATTGCATAGAGCTCATCGAAATTTGAGCCTTGTACAATTACCGGCGCGCCAGCAACTGTCTTTTGGTCGGCAAGCGACAGAGCTTCTGCAGGCATAACCCTAAGATCTAGGCCACTGCGAGGCAGCTCAATTCTCTCGATCGAGATCTCCGGGGTATAAGGTAGCCCTTTTAGCGTGAGCAATAGTGCCGCATCTTGTTCTGCGCCATCTTGAAACGTCCCCCCCGACACCACAGCAATACGATGCGGATTGTCGGGATCATGGGTCTCAACATACTCGTAGCGAAAATTGTGCTCGTGCTTGTGACCATGAATCACCGCAGCAACGTTCGTTTCTTTCAAGATGGAGCGCAGTTGTTCGGCATTAGAAATGCCTTCAAAAGGCTTGTACTCAACCCGAAAACTTGGCGACCGAAGGTGGTGATGCACGACGGACAGCCGTACCTGCGAACCCGCTATCGGTTGCGGCGTATCATCGACGGTCTGGCGAAACACCTTGAGTTGGTCGTTCGAGATGTTGGCCATATCATAGTCAAGAAGCCGCCCAAGTGTCGTTTTGCATCTAACCGTAAGATTCCACTCCTAACAGTTTCAACAAGATAGCCCGGCACTTAATGTGAGACTTGGCACTTAACTTGAGATTCCATCTTGGTTTTTGGCACTTAATGTGAGATTCATTTGTCGACACAATTGACGGTGTTTCTGCATGACTGATCCATTCCCTGATGAGGTTGACGAAGCGCTTTGGGATGAGGCGTGTCGACGAGCCGAGGCTATCCGAAGATTTCTGATACATCGATCAGGCAAAGTTGCAGCCGGGGATATGGCGCTTCTGGCTTCCGAACTGGAAGTCAGTCGGGCAACTGCATTCCGTCTTACCAAGCTATTTCGAGCTGGAGGAACGGTAATGTCGCTCGTGGAACGCAAACCCGGCCGGCCTGACGGCCGCAGGATGCTCGACGACAAGCGAGAGGAAATCATCCGCGCCACGATCAATCGGTATTATCTGACGAAAAACCGCCCAGGTATCTCTCAACTGGTTCGGGATATCCAAACGAACTGCGTCTCGGCTGGGCTAAAGCCGCCCCATCGCCGGACGATCGAAACTCGTCTCGAGGACATCGACATTCACAAACGCGCGAAACGACGAGGCGAAGCCGAAATTGTGAAGCGGACAACGGCCGTGCCGGGAGGGCTTACCGCCTCGCGCCCACTCCAGATCGTCCAAGTCGACCATACGAAAGCAGATATCTTCGTTGTCGACGAGGAGACGCGTCTACCCATCGGAAGGCCTTGGCTAACTCTGGCAATGGATGTCTGCAGTCGGATGGTGACAGGGTTCCACCTCACTATGGACGCGCCCTCCCGACTTTCGACCAGTTTGTGCTTGCTACATTCCGTCTTTGACAAATCGCCTTGGTTGAGGGAGCGCGAGATCACTGAGCCGTGGCCGGTCGCTGGCCTCCCTGAGACGTTACATGTCGACAACGGCAGCGACTTCAGGAGCCGCGCGTTTAAGAGGGGGTGCGACGATGCTGGCGTAGCGATCGACTGGCGACCACCTGGTGAACCGCGCTTCGGCGGACATATCGAGAGGCTGATCGGCACCCAAATGGGAAGGATCCACTTGCTACCCGGTACTACTTTCAGCAATTCACAGGAGCTTGGTGAATACGATTCGAAGCGACATTCGGCGCTGACACTCCGCGAACTCGAGCGATACATCGCCCTCGACATTGTCGGCAACTACCATCACTCAATCCACCGCACTTTGGGGCGCCCGCCCATCGCGGTGTGGCGTGAGTACGAGGGTGAAATTCCGCTCCGCTTGCCGCAGGACCGAATGCGATTTTGGCTGACGTTCCTACCTGAGCAGGAGCGTACATTACAGCCAACCGGTATCCATCTTTTTGGAATGCGCTATTGGTCGGCAGCCCTGAGTGCCGACCTCGGGGCTGCAAATCGCCGGCTTCTCGTCAAATACGACCCAAGGGATATGTCTCGTGTCTTCGTGCGGCGACCATCGGGCAGCTTCGTGGAAGCACGTTACGCCGATCTCACCCTGGCTTCGGTAACGCTGCACGAAGCATTTGCTGCGAGGCGTAGCCTGCTGGCGAAAGGGCGACGAGAGGTCAACACCCGCACGATCGTTGGTATAGCGATCGAACAACGCAAGCTGGTGGATGCGGCGGTGAAGGCGACAGCGACGATGCGACGAGGCCGCGCCGCCAGCTCAAAAACGAAAGTGGATGACAGTGGTTGGGGCTCGCTTCGGGGTATCGACTCCAGCAAACCTGTGGCTTTCGACGAGGACATGGAGTGAGCTGGCATGAGCACCGAAATCTCCCACCTGACCGTGACCGCAGCCGAACTGCTCAGTGGAGCAGACAACCAGCGCGTCCGCGCCATAAGATCACGTCGCTGGCTCATCTATCCACGCGCTAAGCAGGTACTCGAACGCCTGAACCTCTTGGTCGATCATCCACGCGGGACGCGGATGCCGTCGCTCGCCATTTATGGCGACAGCGGCATGGGCAAAACGATGATCATGAAGCGCTTCCGTGATCAGCACCCACCAACTTTCAACCCGGTTACCGGCAAGCTAAAGACACCGGTTCTTGCGATGGAGATGACCAGCCGGCCTGGCGAACGGCGCTTCTACGCCGAACTTTTGACCCTGCTCGGCGCACCGCAGCGACCGCGTGCCGATATTGCCCAGATGGAGCAAGCCGCACTGCGGATCATGGAAGCGATTGGCGTGCAGGTTTTAGTGATCGACGAGGTGCACAACATTCTCGCGGGGACCTATCGTGAACAACGCATCGTATTAAATACCCTGCGCTTTCTCAGCAACCGCCTGCAGATCTCACTCGTCTGCTTCGGCGTCAACGACGCCCGCGAGGCCATTGGTGGCGATGTCCAATTGGCGCGTCGCTTCGACCAGTTCACGCTGAGCCGCTGGGCTGCAAATGAGCAGTTCGAAATGTTGGTCGCCTTGATACTACGCAATACTCCATTGCGGCACCCATCGGTGCTAACGGCGAAATCTTTGCGGCGAATACTGCAAGTCACAGAGGGCATTACTGCCAACATTTTCCACATCGTCAACTCACTCGCCATCGAGGCAATCGAAAGCGGAAGAGAGCGGATTACTGACGAAGCCATCGAGAAATGGGAGCCGGAATTCGACGCCGACGCAGCGTTCGCATGAAGACGAACTTATGCGGACGGCCACTGCCAGTAAGGCTGGCGCCGTGCGCCGATGAGCTTTTGTCGTCGTGGATTGCCCGACACGCCAAATTCTATGCAATCCCTCCCTTGGCCATGCTTCAGCATTGCCTCCCCGATTTGCGATCATTACGCGCCGCCGATTTGAATCTCACAGAAGATCAGGTCGTCCGCGTTGCCCACCTATTCTCGACCGAGCCCACTACGGTCCGCCGCATGACGTTCTCGAATATTCGACAATCATCACGGCGAATGATCGCAACGGAGCCTCGACAATCATGCTCTACTTGTAGCCAAACGAGCGACGGAGCGCACGTCATCCTTCGGAACCAATTCTTAAGTTGGCGGATCACCTGCCCGCTTTGCGCAGGGACATTACAGACAATTGGCGGCCGTGACGGCCCCACTCCCTTCGCCGGCTATCACCATGCAGCGCTGATGGGGCAAGAAATGCTAGAAAGCGAGGCTGAGCATGGTATCCAAAACTGGGTATCGCCGAGTGAGATTGCCCGTCTCCTGTTAATGCGGCGCGTTCCAAAGTCGGTGCCCGGTTACGAACCGTCCGGATATAGGGTGCTCGGTGCCATCATTCCTGATCTCGATGAAGTTATGCAGATAGAAATCAGCAAACTTCCGAGTCCGGCAAGCCCGATCTTGCCCTTGTATCTGCGCCCTGCGCTCTTGGCAGGTGTGGCCATTGTTCAGCATGCCGGGCCCGAAATGCTTCGCATGCTGAGTGGCCATATGATTGGTGAGAATAAAGCCCGCTTCGACAGCGCCATAGAAGAGATATTAGACTGTTCGCGTCAGTCGTTTGGATCGTCACAGTTGCACTTAATTTGAGATTCTATGCCGACAAAATCTCAAATTAAGTGCCAAACGGGAAAACAACAGCCGCAATCTCACGGTTAACTGCCAAACGACATGTGCGGCTCTGCATGGCAGCAGTATATTTGACCATCTCGTCATATTGCTGCTCGACTTCTTCCCAGTTGACCGGGTTGGACAGAATTGGAAGCAGATTTGACAATCTTCCCCGAAAGCCCACATCCGGCAGCGCAAGCTTCTGTCGGGCGATTGCCTTCAGACGCGGAGCGAGTTCAAATCCGAGCAACCGACAAAAAGCAAAACCAACAGCGCTCTGCCCGTGGCTATCGACATATTGCCGCTGGATGTCCAGATCCGTGCAATGGCGAAGAACGCCCTCGATCATCGACGCGACCTCTGATGACGAGCATCGTTTGAGCTGAGAATAAACGCATGTGGCGCGCTTCTCGACATGCCAGTAAATCATGACTCCGCGACCGCCATAACGGGCATGCCACTCGGTCATCAGGTTGCGGTCCCAAGCTCCGAATTTCGTGGAATCCGAAGCACAGGCTGTTCCCGCATCACCCCAGACCGCAGCATTGCGAATTGCTAGCGTGGCATTGGCGACACGCGCACATGCCTCCCGTAAAGCGCCCGCATGAATGAACCGGCGATGCACATGCAGAAGCTCTTCATAGCTGGCGTCAGCGGTAGCGCCAGCCACTCGCTTCAGACCGGCGTTGGTACCGAGGCCATAGAGGCAAAGAAGCAATCGTTGATCCAGGGTGGCCCTGGGCAATGCGACGCGGGAGGCCGAAGTTTCGAATGCATCGAGAAACCCGGTGTCGAGTGCGGCTTCCTTCAAAACTTCAAGGAGACCCGTCATCGGCCAGCGTTGGCCAATCTCCGATTTAATCGCGGCCAGTCCGTTTGGCTCAGGCGCGGGCTTGAACGGCGTGATGGAAATCCGATTTTTGCCCCGCCAAAGAACTCTCACCTTCTCATTTCGCGGGATCGTTTCGTTAAGGAGCAGCATCTCGTGCTCCAGTTCATTGCGAACCGACGCCACAAACTCACGGGCATTTTCAGTCAGATTTAGCCGAGAATAGTAAGAAGAACGACGAACCGCAAAATCCTTCGGCAGGTCATCATCGGGGTTGCGATAGCGATCGGCGCCGACTACCCAGATTTCCTTCGACCGGATGCACTCGCGCAATTGTGTCAGAACACAGAGCTCATAGCTGATGCGGTTCACACGACCATTTCGGTCGATGACGGAATTGCGCCACTTGGTCGGGATTACGCCGTCGATGGGCAACTCCCGTTGTGACACAAACCGACATCCATCATCCAGCTTCGCCCTGAGCCAGTCAAGAGCGGATAAGACAGGTCGCCAGACAGCATTGTTCGATCGGAATTCCAGCACTGACAGCAGGCTTGGCAGCATGCGGCGATAATGATTGGCCCATGAATTGCGCATGACTGCATAAATGCGGCGGTCGAGCGCACCCTTGGCTTTACTTTCCTTGATGATCGCCGCCAGCTTATCCTTGCCGACAACCGGGAAGATGACATCGCAAATGCGGCCATCCGGAGCATCAATCGACGCGGTGGCAATATCGACGAGAAGCCGTTCCTTGCCATAGACGCGTTCGATATCCTTGGCGATGTCGCCCACCACTTTCCGTTTCGACCGAGTTCCGATTTTGTGTACCGTTTCAACGAGCAGTTCGACCATTGCATCCGTGATCGTCGACTCTCGCTCCATCAGGTACACAGCATAAAGTGCCAGTTGGCGAGGTTCCGTGTGACGGCGCATCTCGGAAGCCTTCTCGCCGGAAACGCGGCGGACAATATGCTCAACCCATGCCTGGTTGATATTTGCAAGCATATGTCGGGGAAGATTCAATTTCCGGATGAATGCCAACCGCCCGGTCACTTCAAGAATATTGTCGAGTGTTGCGCGACCCGCATCGGCTTTCATTGCGTTGAAGCCGGTCGGCGCATCCGCGTCGGTCAAGGACCCCACCATCAGAGCAATGGTTTCAATGTGCAGCGCTGCGCTCACCTCATGGAGCCAACCGTCCAGATATCGCTGTCGTTGTGATCGAACCAGCCGTTCTAACTCTTTGGCCGATGGGCCGTAAATATTGCGATCCCTGCACCACAGGAACACCGCCTCAAGCATAGTGCCGACGGATTGTCCGGACGGGCAAAGATCGTCCACAATCCAGAAAGACAGGGCCTCCCGGTCCGCGCGCTGCATACGACGAAAGCCGAGATGCTGCAAAATTTCGGCGCAATGCCGTCGGGCAGTTCTTCCGCCGAAATCATAACCGGACAGCTCATCGGCTCGTAGGCCAAGCTGTTGGGCAATGTACTCAATGGCATCATGCGGGATCGATGCGACGCCATTCTCGGCGAAAAAGCCGCGTGCGCTGAAGAACTTCAACTGCGCGGCCAGACCAAGCCTTGTTGCTGCCGGCTTGGAATTGATGAAATCAATATCGGCGAAGCTCAAACTCCACTGGTCGGCAAAATCCAAACTCGAAATACCCATACTCATTAACTACGCTCCTCAAATTGGAGCGTAATGTCACGAGCGGGCGCTGTTCAGGTCAATCCCGCAGGCCATGTTCCCACAACGTTCTTTGAGTTGGCCAAAATCGCAGCTTCGGGCCGACTAGGCCTTCTCGCACGCGACTGACCAGAGCGGCAAAATCGGGGTCGAAACGGCGATTAAAAGCCAGCAGAAAAGGAAGCTTGCTTTGCTCGACCAGTTGGGCGACCGATCGCACGGCGTTCAGGTCGCGTGCCAGCGGTTTCTCGCAAAAAATTGCTTTCTTTGTCTCGACGGCTCGTTGGATCAGATGCGGATGAGAGTCGGCTGCACTGGCAATGACGACTGCGTCTATTGTAGTGTCAGCGAATACAGCATCCTCGTCCAATGAGGGGACCGTATATTGGGCGGCCAATGATTCAGCGTTAGCACGATATGAATCGACGATCCCGGCAAGCTGGGAACCGGGATGCCGATCCAACGTTCCGGCATGGATGGCTCCCATCCGCCCCGCTCCAAACAGGGCGACCCGCAGCGGAGCCGCGCTAGCGTCCGTCTTGGATAGCATCATTTAATTATGCCGATCTTTTCACGGTCAATCGTTAAAGCGACCGAGACGACTACCATGACGCCGAACAGGATGTTTTGGTAAGCCGGATTCAGGCCGAGCATAACGGTGCCAAGTGAACCGCGCCGGGTTTGCCGGAGGCCATTTCATTTAAGTTATGCGGCCACGGCCGGTGCGTCCAGCATGGCGTAATATCGTTCTTCGGCTTCGGCTGGCGGTATGTTGCCGATGGTCTCCAGAAGGCGGCGGTTATTGAACCAGTCGACCCATTCCAAAGTGGCGAACTCCACGGCTTCGAAGGTTCGCCACGGTCCTCGCCGATGGATGACCTCGGCCTTGTAAAGACCATTGATCGTTTCGGCGAGAGCGTTGTCATAGCTGTCGCCGACACTTCCGACAGACGGCTCGATGCCCGCTTCCGCTAGCCGTTCGGAATAGCGAATGGACACATATTGCGATCCGCGGTCGGAATGGTGGACCAGTCCACCACGGTGCACGGGCCGCCGATCATGAAGCGCCTGATCGAGTGCATCGAGAACGAAACCCGCATGGGCAGTCCGACTTGCCCGCCAACCGACGATGCGGCGAGCAAAGGCATCGATTACGAACGCGACGTAAACGAAGCCCTGCCAGGTCGCGACATACGTGAAATCAGAAAGCCAGAGCATGTTCGGCGCAGGCGCGAAGAAGTGCCGGTTCACCCGGTCGAGCGGGCATGGGCCGGTCTTGTCACTGATCGTCGTGCGGATCGGTTTGCCACGAATGATGCCTTGCAGCCCCATCACGGCACTGTAACGTTAACTTTGTTGTAAAGCTCAGCGGAGGATAAGATGGCATGCACGACCGTCGCTCCTCGCTTTACCATCGCCACCGCTTTCCGCCTGAGATTATTGCAGAGGCGGTGTGGCTGTATTTCCGGTTTCCGCTGAGCTTTCGCATGGTCGAAGACATGCTGGCATACCGAGGGATTATCGTCACCCACAAGACCGTGCGCGAATGGGCTGAAAAGTTTGGACGAGACTATGCCAATACAATCAGTCGCCGCGTGCCGCGCCTTGGCGACAAATGGCATCTCGATGAGGCTGTCGTGACAATCAACGGCGAACGGCACTTTCTGTGGCGCGCCGTTGATCAGGATGGCTTTGTGCTGGAAGTGCTGGTCCAGAAACGTCGCGATACCAGGGCTGCGAGGCGTTTCATTCGGAAGTTGCTGTCAGGTCAGGGCGCAGTTCCTCGCGTCATGGTCACTGATAAGCTCGGCTCATATGGTGCCGCCAACCGCGAGATCGGCCTCACGGTCTGTGATCATCGCCAGCATAAGGGCTTGAACAATCGGGCCGAGAATTCGCATCAACCCATAAGACGACGAGAACGGGTTATGAAGCGTTTCAAGTCAGCACGACACTTGCAGCGTTTCGCATCCATTCACGACCCGATCTACAATCTTCATCATTTTCCCCGCGACCGCTTCACCTCTGCCATTCACCGCGAACTGCGCCAAACCGCTAACACTGTCTGGCGCGATATCGCTGGCCTGTAATCCGCTTACAAACGGTACATCAAAGTCCAGGATATATCCGTAGGCAGGTTAACGTAACGGTGCCGTCGGCTATACCAACTATCCCGACAATGTCGTGAAATACTTCGTCCGCCAGGCAGCCAAGGGCGGCGTCGATCTCTTCCGCGTCTTCGACTGCCTGAACTGGGTCGAAAACATGCGGGTGTCGATGGATGCCGTTGCCGAGGAGAACAAGCTCTGCGAGGCGGCGATCTGCTATACGGGCGATATTCTCAATTCGGCCCGCCCGAAATACGATCTGAAATATTATACGGATCTTGCCGTCGAGCTGGAAAAGGCCGGTGCCCACATCATCGCGCTGAAGGACATGGCGGGCTTGCTGAAGCCGGCGGCTGCCAAGGTTCTGTTCAAGGCGCTGCGCGAGGCGACGGGCCTGCCGATCCACTTCCACACGCATGATACCTCGGGCATTGCCGCCGCCACGGTGCTGGCGGCTGTGGACGCCGGCGTCGATGCGGTCGATGCGGCGATGGATGCGCTCTCCGGCAATACCTCGCAGCCCTGCCTCGGCTCGATCGTCGAGGCCTTGAAGGGCACAGCGCGCGATCCGGGCCTCGATCCCGAATGGATCCGCCGGGTCTCCTTCTATTGGGAAGCCGTGCGTCATCAGTATGCCGCCTTCGAGAGCGACCTCAAGGGACCGGCCTCGGAAGTCTATCTGCATGAAATGCCGGGCGGCCAGTTCACCAACCTCAAGGAACAGGCGCGTTCGCTCGGCCTCGAGACCCGCTGGCATCAGGTGGCGCAGGCCTATGCCGATGCCAACCAGATGTTCGGCGATATCGTCAAGGTGACGCCGTCCTCCAAGGTGGTGGGTGACATGGCGCTGATGATGGTCTCCCAGGACCTGACGGTTGCCGATGTGACCAATCCCGACCGGGAAGTGTCTTTCCCGGAATCGGTGGTCTCGATGCTGAAGGGCGATCTTGGTCAGCCGCCATCCGGTTGGCCGGAAGCGTTGCAGAAGAAGGCACTGAAGGGCGAGGCGCCCTATACGGTGCGTCCCGGCTCGCTGCTTGCCGAGGCCGATCTCGATGCGGAGCGCAAGGTCATCGAGACCAAGCTGGAGCGCAAGGTCGATGACTTCGAATTTGCCTCCTACCTGATGTATCCGAAGGTCTTCACCGACTATGCACTGGCCGCCGATACCTATGGCCCGGTCTCGGTGCTGCCGACGCCTGCCTATTTCTACGGCCTGAAGGAAGGCGGCGAACTCTTTGCCGAGATCGAGAAGGGCAAGACGCTGGTGGTCGTCAATCAGGCGATGACGGCGACCGACGAGAAGGGCATGGTGAAGGTGTTCTTCGAGCTCAACGGCCAGCCGCGCCGCATCAAGGTGCCGGACCGTGCCCATGGTGCGTCGGGCAGTGCCGTGCGCCGCAAGGCCGAACCCAGCAATGCCGCCCATGTTGGCGCGCCGATGCCGGGTGTCATCTCCCGCGTCTTCGTCACTCCCGGCCAGGCGATCAAGGCCGGCGACGTGCTCGTCTCCATCGAAGCGATGAAGATGGAAACGGCGCTGCATGCGGAGAAGGACGGCACGATCACCGAAGTCCTCGTCATCGCCGGCGACCAGATCGACGCCAAGGACTTGCTGGTCGTCTACGCAGGTTAAGCTACGTGACTGCCGAATGCGGCAATTCGGCGGTCGCTTTTGCTGGCGTTACCTGAAAGCACACTTGAGTTTTGAAAGAGCCGGTAACGAATGATGAAGACACCCGTACTGTTCCTCCCCGGCCTTCTCTGTGACGAGCGATTATGGCGCAACCAGCTCGAAGGCCTGCACGATGTGGCTGACAGCAAGGTCGCGAATCTGACCCTTGACGACACGATCGGTGCCATGGCCGAGAGGGCCCTGTCGATCATCGAGGGGCGGTTCTCGCTCGCCGCCCTTTCGATGGGCGGCTATGTAGCCTTCGAAATTCTTCGACGCGCGCCCGAACGGGTGGGACGCATCGCGCTTTTCGACACAAGCGCGGCCGCCGACAGCGAACAACGGGTTAGACAACGCAAAGCCGGCATATCCTCGCTCAGTGTGGGACGGTTTGCGGGGGTGACGACGCGTCTTCTCCCCCAACTCGTACATAAAAGCAAGATCGACGGCCCCATCGGCGACGAGTTGAAAGCCATGGCGGCGCGGGTCGGTGGGGAGGCGTATCTGCGCCAGCAGCACGCGATTTTGGGCAGACCGGATTCTCTGCCGCTTTTGCCGCAGATAAAGGTGCCCACGCTCGTGGCAGTGGGCGACAGCGATGTGCTGACGCCGCCCGAAGAATCGATGCAAATGCATCTTGCGATTACGGGATCGACCTATCACGTTTTTTCGGATTGCGGGCACCTTCCCGCACTTGAGCAACCTTCAGAGACAACTGCGCTGCTGCGTCGGTGGTTGCAAGATTGACGCCCCTTCGATCGGCTGGTGCGGAGAGCAAGTGCCTCATCAAGACGAAGAGTGCCGTTTCGCTAGTGAAGCTAAGTGGGTGAGTGGGTGAGTGGGTGAGTGAAAGATTTGCTTTGGAAGACAATGCTTTGGCGACCTCGCTTGCGGTATTGGCTGTTGTAGCTTCCCAAATGGGTTCGTTGTTGCTTTCTCTGCTTTGGTCCGCTCCTAATAAGCCCGGGAACAACGGGCCTCGAAGGTGCTCGGTTTATATGGAAAAGCAACACCACCAAAACCGCCTGTTAGTTCCATAATATACGTTACGCGATTTTTGCTATCATATTGTTTTTATTAACTAATATTATCCTGCGAGCCAACCTTGTGGATCCTACTCAGAATGATGATGCACGTCTGGCTCGCGCGACTTTACCTGTTTCCGCCGGACAACGATTGCAACAATCAGCTTCTCACGACCGTTGAAAAAGCGTTGGCGGCGATCAGCGAAACGAAGCCAGCCAGAAAAATGGCGAGATCACGCGCTGGGAAAGATGTGCCTATTGGTTTTCGCCAGAATTCGAACCGTATTTTCTGTTTTAAAACAGCAAGGAAAGCTGCATCGCCCCGATTAAACATAGATTCCGGTCAGGGTGCAGAAACTGCCGACCAGTGAGGCGCTGAAATAGCTATCGGCCTTTGTGTTGCGGGTTGGAAAACGATCCTGCCAGATGGTGCTGACACTGTGATTGTCCATCGGTAGGGGTCTCCGACCCATGACACTTGCATTACCGTATCGACTGATGGAGCAGGGAAATATTTCTGCCATGCCGTTTGGCGGTGTAAAGCGCCTCATCGGCCTGCGCTATCAGTTGCAAGAATGCTTCCTCGGTTGTCACAATATCGGCTGAAGCGCCAACGCTGACCGTTACAGCCATACCATCTTTACCGGCCAAAGGATGACGTATCGACAATGCCTCGACCGCCTGCCGAATTCCCTCTGCAAATGTTCGGATAGATGCGGCGGGAGCCACTCCCGGCCGCAGAATTAAAAATTCCTCTCCTCCAAACCGGCAGGCCAAATCATCATCCGATACGAGCTTTTTCAAAGCATCGGCGACTAGTTTGAGACATTCGTCGCCCGCCAGATGACCGAAACGGTCATTGTATTCCTTGAAATGATCTATATCGAGAAGCAGAACCGTCACCGGAACCTCGGTGCCGTTCGAGGCCGCAATCAAGCGATGTATTTCGGCATCCAGGCTACGACGGTTGGTCAAACCTGTCAGGGGATCCGACTGTGATACCAGTTCGAGTTCAGCATGTTGCTTGAGCAATTGCCCATGCAGGCGGTCCAGATCCTTGTTCTGCAGATAAAGCCGGACCGCTTCAGTGGAGAATCTATAATTTGCGATTAGCGTCAGAACGACGGTCGGCACACCTACAGCCAGATGGAAAAGCACGTAGTCGGTCGTCGCATCTGGCAGAAACCATATGGTTGTATAGACACTCGCCGTTACGACTGCAGACGCTGCCACGCCATATTCGAGGGGTGGTGTCAGAACAATCGTGACCACCATCTGGAAAACGAGTGCTGCATAAAAATAGTTCAGCACGACCGGACTTGCCGTTCCACCAATTGCCACACACCAGACCACCGTGGCAATACATACTACCAAAACACTGGCACCTTCTTTCAGGCGAATTGAAACAGGTTGCCGATAAAATCGTAGAAGCAATATCGTCAAAGGACCGACAATCGAGAAGCGAAGGACGAACGTCCGCCACGCGATATCCGGCAGAAACCAGGCGTCCACTGCCGTGTAGGAAAAGTAAAACAGCGCAAGAAGCAGCGTGATTGTACGCAGGACTGGCAGACGCGCATCGTGTCTCTCCCTGTCATACTCCGCGCGAATGGTTGCGGGCAGCCGCTTCCGCGATATTTCTTGTATATACTTCATGCCCCCAAGACCACCATTAGCGTGATTGCCATGGCCCTATTTCGCGCTCAGTTTAAATGAGCTTTTTTGACAACGATACAGGTTCGCTGATCGTCAAGCACTACTCAGCAGCCACGAGCGCATGACAGTACATCATTGCAATGGGCGATTGAAAGACCGTTTAAGGGGAGCATGAGGTCGTGCCCGTTTCCGCCGGATAGCGATTGCAACAGTCAGCTTCTTTCGATTGTTGAAGAAACGTTGGCGTTGATAGCGGAACTTCAACCGCTTCATGGCAGTCGGACCTCCGCCGCTCTGGATCAGGCTGATCGATGCTGTCAGTGTTGAATTCGCATGATTGCAGTTTGGATGCGGTCGATTAGACCCGGATAGCAGAAGTCGCTACCACTACCGGGTCCCTGGTGTAGGATTACTGCGCAGTGTAGGCGTCGGTATCGGTGATCGTCGCATAGGCAAAGCCGAGTGCCGACATCATAGCGGCATGGACGGAGGCCGCTGGAACGATAACGCCCTCATGTTCCAGATTGCGCGTTGCGCAAGCATCCTGAATAACAGTCGTCTTGTACCCGAAATCGCTGGCAGCACGGGTGGTCGCGTCGATACACATATGGCTCATAGCGCCGACGACCACGACATCCTCAATCCCATCGGCATCGAGGATTTCCTTCAGTCCGGTTTTGAGGAAAGAATTCGGGTGGTTCTTGACCACGACCGTCTCGCCTTCGCGCGGGATCACAACCGAATTGATCTCGCTGCCTTTAGAGTCAGGCGTGAAAAATGGCGCATCCTGGCTCGGGAAGATGTGCTGGACGTGGATGACGCGATCACCCTTCTCGCGGGCAGCCTTAATCACCCGGGCCGCGTTCTCAGCCGCCTTGTCGATGCCGACAAGTTCATACTTGCCACCGGGAAAATAGTCGTTCTGGAGATCGACGACGACAACGGCACGTTTGCTCAGAACTAGACCTTTCTCTGGCTGTTCGGGTTGCAATGAATGGACAATAGGCATTGGTCTGGTCTATGCCCATTGGCGATATAGACAAAATTAGGGGTAATAGTGACAAATGGCGACGATGCAGGAGTCAGAGGTCGGTCTGCTAATCTACCCGGGTGCGCAGATGTCCGCGATCCTTTCGATGACCGATCTCTTCCTCGTCTCCAACCGGTTCTCATCGCCGCACACCCCTTCCGGACCGAACCGGATCACTGTCAGCCACTGGTGCATCGAGGCGGAGGGCAGCTTGCCGCAGCGTGTCCATGAGATCGGTTCATCCACGCGCACGGAACCCGATGTTCTGATCTTGCCGCCCAGTGCCAGTGGATGTGATGGAGACCTTTTTGCGGTTGGATGGATTGCAGACTAAGGAAAGGCTGTTGATATCACTGGATCTTCAGCGCTAGCACACGCCGTCTGTCCAACAGGCGGTATAAGCCTCTAATTCTCTTGTCCGCTTGTTGATGATTATAACGCCCGTCATTCTCAACATGGCGTTCATTGCCGCCTATGTGCCCAGGACTTGCACATCACGGATAACTCCGTGATGGTCATTATCCCAAACGGTAACTTTCATTTAGTCTTCCCGGGACCCAATGCTCTGATCTTGTGCACCTCACTCATCGTCCGTCAGACATTCACCTTCGGCTACGATTTCTATCGCCCGACGCACCGCTTCCTCATCGGCAAAGATGGCGATTTCAACTTGGTGCGCGGAACAAGGACGAATTCCGAAACCCCAGACTGTGTACATCTCATTTCGAGCGACCGTCGTGTTACCTGGATCTACCACTTTCAGTGCGTATTTGGTTGCAGGTGGGGTCATGGGGGCGCTTCCATGGAAGCTCCCGCTACTGACTTCGAGCTGACCTACCTGGCAGCGCACGCCATCGAATTCTTCAAGCGCCGGCGGTAAACTACCGGCAAGGATGATCGCATCATTCCGGGAAAAACAGCCGTACAGCGAATAGCAGTACTCGGTGTCCAGATCGAAAATGCGTAGCCGTGAGATCAGCCGATCGATACCTTGATATTTCAAGATACAAAAATACGCACACCCTTCGCAAACCGGAATGTCGGCTTCATCAATGACCTGAGCATCTTCCTCGAGTATGTCCCATGGAATATCTTTTAACATTCTACCATCTCTAACCAGCCAATAGATATAGTGTGCGACCAATAAGCCACCGGCGCAAACAGGATCTTGAACGCCGATGAAAAATCTAAAAGCCATGGGATTGGCGGAAACTAGAAATATGGCCACACAGCTTGGCAATAGTCTCACCTGGAAAACAGTGACGGTAATAGTCCATGGCACGGGGTTCGGTCATATACCGTTGTCGCCGCCGAAGTTTAGGCTGAGGTTGAGGTAACAGTTTCCACAAGCTTCGTCTGGCACGGCCACGCCGGGCGGTTCAGTCCAGGTTATCCCTCCTTCGTAATTGCACCGAGCCCTTGTCGGCTCGTCGATCCAATTTTTTTCGTCAAATCGACCTTTGAACGGTTCGTATTCCTTCTTCAGAAGGAGTGCGACAATATGTCATTTATTTTCAATTTTAAGGGGGTAAAATCAGGGTAGTTTACACCTGTTTCAAGGCATTTCAGCGACCTTTGAACATTCAACCATTTGATATTATTGTATTTTTATGCTTTAATTTAAAAGTCAGCATTTTTTAGCTGATGCTCAGTCATTTTAAAACAAGGAGTATTTGATGATTGATAATAAACCCACCCACGCTGGCATGAAACCTATGACAGGCCTGGAATTACAAGCTGCGCGTCGCGCTGCCGCCGACAGGTTCTACCAAATCGGCATGTCCTATGTTCCTGAAGGTTATACTGTAAAATTCAGGAAAAGCCTGTCGGGGGTTCATCGCGGTTGGTTGCGCCGAATAGAAGCCCCGCGACCAGTCACACGCAAAAGCCTTTACATTTTTTTACATGAGTGTGCCCACGCACATCTTCACTGTGGTGGACCAAAATTGCCCGTACACGTAAAAGAACTACAGGCGGAAAAATGGGCGCATAGCAAAATGAGAGAACACGGCATTCCCGTCCCTCGTACTATGACAGATCGTGCCAAGGCATATGTTGCCCGGAAGATCGATCGAGCCGAAAAACGGGGAGCAAAATCAATTGACCGGGAAGCTCAGCGCTTCGCATCATCCCGCAATATGAAAACTTCACACTGACAGCCCCAAAGGTGAGCAAATTATCAATTTGGGAATTTCGCGAATTCCCAAATTGTGAACAAAATCCGCAGGATCGATGCAGCTGGTTGCGTGGTCCACTTGCAACTGCTTTGACAGGGCGATACTCAAGGCCGTTCAGCGTACGCCACGCGTTTTCACAACTGGCCGACTATTTCATTCCGGGTGATTTGACTTCTTCAGAATGCGTAACGGTGCAGCCATCGTTACTGGAAAACACAATGACTGGCTTTTCAGCGAGCGGCAGCTCAAATCCATGGTTCCCAACTGACGCAAAAAATATGGCCGTCAGGCGGGTCGGTTCGTTCCTCCCTGCCCGGCTACGAAGTCCTGCCCTTATTCACTCTCCCGATAGGCTTCCGCTCTGTTCTTGTAGATCAGCCTCAACGATTGCCGTCCCGAAAACGGGCCGGTTTACCGAGACGGTAGAAGCGACTGAATGTACGCGCATATCCTGCGTCCGGGTTTACGTACCAGAGTTCGGAGGTAATGCCATTTGGCACGATACGTCCCAGACGCGGATGACCCAGGAATGTGCCCACAAGGCATGTTGTGTTCCGACGATCAAAATCCCAGTTGTTGATCAATGGCGCTTCCGCCAGTTCCTTGGGGTCTGGATGCTCTCCATTGAGCAAGCGTTCGAGATCATGAACAAGCGCCTTGAGGGCCTTGATTTCTGCTGCAAGTCTTTCCCGGTCGAATTTACCATCGTTGTGAACAATAGCCATGACATCTTCCTTTCGTCTGGATATGCGGGATCGTTCGTGCCCGCGTTTGCGAGCGCATTTTGGAATGAATCCGGATTGTTGGTTGGGCTGGGCGTCGGTCGGGGCGACCGCTCAGGCCGGGCCGGGTGGGTTCGTCTCCTGAGAGTTGTTATCCGCTATGCTCACTGAAGCATGGCTGCCTTGCTGATTCTGTCGCTGGACGGTATCGTTGAGAATGGCGGTGACGGTTTCACCTTCCAGAACGCCATGTTCGAGCAATGTCTCGGCAAGCACCCTGTGCGCTGCCGCGTAATGGACAAGTCCGTGACGGGCAATGTCGTAGGCTTTTTGCATCCGCGCATTGACACGGTTCGTTACCGGATGGTTTGCATGGATCAGTTCTCCTCGTGTCAGGCCGTCGCAAAACAGCAATGACCGTTCTTTGGAAAAGCCGTACGTCGTTTCCATTGCGAGCGCCAGATCGGTTGCATTCGCGAGGTCGCTACCCGGCTGCATCCCGGAGCCGACAGAGACATCCCCCAGGACAAGCTCTTCCGCTGCCCTTCCCGCAAGCATCACGGCAAGATTATCTTCGCAATCCTTTTCCAGCGGAATTAACTTGCGACGCGCCGTCGCAAAGCCGAATCCCACCTGCTCAGCTATACTGAGCGTCAACGGATGGCCGACTTGTAACATATGACGAATGACCGCATGACCTGCCTCGTGCACCGCCATGCGCCAGCGTTCCTCCGGCAGAATTGGTCTGTGATTGCCGGAAATGCCCTTTTCAATATCCGTCCAGGTAAGCCGACGCTTCTCGCGGCGTGCCTGCTGGCGAGCCTGACGGACAATCCACTCGATATCGGCTCCCGTCATGCCCTGTGCCTTTAACGCCAGAGGGCGCAGATCGTGCAAACGCCTGAGACGTTCATCTGGTTTGCAAGCCGTCATCGCTGTTGCTCCGCTTGTCGTGTTTCCAGCACAGCTTCAAGATCGGCACCCAGATGATGTGCGAGAATGCCGACCAGTGCATCCGTGTCGGGTTTTGCTATCCGGACATGGGTTTCCATCCGTCCTGACCGTAACAATGCTTCATCAATATCGTCGGGCCGGTTGGTCGCACCCACAATGACGATGCCTTCCTGTATGACGGCACCATCCATCAATTCCAGGAACTGATTGACGACAGCATTCCAGTAATCCGCATAATCGCGGGATGGATCCTGTCGTCGCCCGATGCTGTCGATCTCATCAATAAACAGGATGACCGGGGCATGAGACGCCGCTTCTTCAAAAGCACTTTTCATGCGCAGCAACACATCACCAAGATGACCCATCCGCAGCCATGTCGCGATAGAGGTCGCGAGGACAGGAATGCACAGGCTGTTACACAGCGCCCGTGCAAAAGTGGTCTTGCCGGTGCCAGGCGGGCCAGACAGAAGCAGCCGAGTGCTGATGTCAGACCAGACGAGTGATCCTGATGTCCACAATGCAAGGTCTTCCTTGAGCGCCAGCGCCCAATTAACCGCCTCGCCATAGCCTGACAGGTTTTCCACGCATAGAGTTGGTGTTCGACGCATGGCGCTCTCTGCGGAACCGACGTCACCGAAGTCATCATCGAGCGCTTCAGGTTCAATCAATCGACTGTCGGAAACAATCTTTCTGCCATGTCGACCGCGTTCTCCTGTCGAGAACGGGTTTTTGTCATCGGTCTTATCCTTCTTTTTATCTGCTTCTTTCTGCTTTTGCTTCTGCTCCTGCACCGGATGTGCCTGCTTTCTCCCCTCCAGCCCCCACTGGGCCAGCAGATAAGCGAAGGTTTCCTGCCGTGTGTCCGCCTCCCTGAACGAGTGTCTCAACTCTCGTAATGAACCGAGTGTGAACTCCTCTGGAAAAACGGTGTCGGCATCGTGTGCAGTCACCGTATCGAGCAGCCTGTTGAGAAGTGCGCCGTCAAGGGCGCCGGTGTCGAAGACAATATCTGCCACCACTTTCAGCCCGGCCGGAATCTCGTATTGCATATCAACGATACCAAGAAGCCATTCGCCGCGTGACAGTGCATCCCCAATGCTGTCTTCGTCAATCAGTGCCAGTTTCTCAAATCCGTCAGCATCGATAGTATTGATAATGACATCTGCCGGACGGAGGCGGCCCCTTGTCCGCTTTAACTGCCGGATTGTTGTCGTTGCCCAATGCTCGAGGGGGCGCACCACAACATGCCCGCGATAAAGCCGCTGTTCACTCAACATCCGAAGCAGAATATCTTCGAAGCCTTCGATATCGGTGCGTATAATGACAAGCCCGGATCGTCTGCGTAAAAGCTCCATCAAGTGGTTTTGCCCGAAACTCCCCTCCTCCAGAGCCCGTGCCAGCAGATGACAGACTGCGATATCGCCAATGTCCGGCTCGGCACGAAAGCAGCGTAGGAGTTTCAAAAGATATGTTCGCTCAACGGGAGCGTGGCGCATGTCGCTCAGAAACATTGGAAATGGCAGCGAAAGGGCAAACTGATCTTGCACGCTGGAAGCATCCAGATTGAAGCTGGCACCGAGATAAGCGTTCAAGACACGCAGATCATGAGCCGGATGGCCGGTCAGAGGCAGTACTGCTCGATCTGTATCACCCGGATCAGATGACGGTTCCGGCATATCGAAGCGCATCGTGAAAAATCCATCGACATCGACTTCAGTGTGAGACAAAAGATCAAGCTCGCAGAAAACCTGTCGCACGTCGCGATACAAAGCATGTTTCAAACGGGCAAGCAGATGCCGCCCAAGCCGGCTTGCGCCGGGTGGTGAAGTGGTCATGAAGCGACCTCATGGATAGAAAGAGTGAATTCCTAAGCATATCCCGAAAAGCGGCAACCCGCTTTGGGATCGAGATATGCGTACAGCAAGGAGGTAGTGTGGCTCCAGCGACTCCGTTTTAATCCGGACCGCTCCAGCGGCATCTCGTCAACGCGACGCGTTATCAGGCGTCAGGATTTGAGCTTGCGGTACAGTCACGCTGTCGAGCGCTTCGAGTGCAATCTTCATCAGTTCCTGCTCCAGCAACTGCGCCTGCTCGCTTTGTGTATCTGCAAAAGTGTCGCCGATCCGGATGAGAAGGTCTCCCCAGAGACCCTCCTGCAACGCCACTATCTTGTCCGCAATCCCAGCTTTGCCGAGCAGTTGATCAAGATCAAATATCGACCAGACCCCGGTTTCTTCATCACTGTCATCGAGCAGCGGGTCGATCAGTGCAAATTCGCAGTGCTCAATGTCGATGTCATAATATTGCCGTGCCAAACGGGCCCATGCCGACGGCAGGGTCGCGACTTCATTGCGCCATTGATCTAGCGCGTCTTTATGCATGCTGATGCAATAGATCATACTTATTATCCGCAACGCTTTCTTTTCAGCATCGTAATGCACCAGATCAAAAGCGTACGGTGCGTTCTTGGGCAATGCCGAAGTCGCAGTCGCAAGGATAACTTCACCCGGTGCAGATTTCCGGTCAACCGAACTGGCGACGCGATTAAGAATATCGCGTGTAATTGGCATCGCACGTGTCGGTGCCTTATCACCAGAAACCTTTGCCCGCGCCGATGCTTCTTCAATAAGTGCGAGGATTTTCTCACCCTCGTTCCAGATTGCCCACCGTAGAAGGACGTCACGAACGGCGCATTTCTGCCTGGCCCGATCTTCAGCGTGGGCAATACTGTTAAACAACCACGCCACGTTTTGCGACGCATGCAATTCTCGTCCGACATTACGGATCGGGATTTTGTGTTCTATCAAGTCAATATAGCCGACGACAGTTTCTGCAAACATAAGTCCTCCTTCCCCGAAGCGATTGCTGGTCGCCGGAGCAAAATAGTGTGAAAAGTCGGCCGCGCTTGCCCGTGCAAGCAGCGTCAGATTTTGAAGACAGCAAAGACCGTGACGTTGCGCGCGAACGCACACGACCAGAGCGTCAAAAGGGAAATTGGGAGTTCGGGCGTTAAAGAGCGCCGAACACGTTGAGAGCGGAAATTATTTCCGCTGTCGAGCCGCCATGCCGACGAGGAATTCAGGGCGCAGATCTTTTAATTGCGAACGAATAGCGATAATGCTCAGCATAGCTTGGCTCCTGTTGTTGGCAGGCTAAGTTAGTCTCCATTCTGGTGTTCCAGCACCGGAATGGAGGCGTCTGATCAATCAGACAAAGTGACTATTGCAGGATCTCAAACGCGTCGCAAGGATCCAAAACGAAAAAAGATCTCCAGACAGCATTTTTATCTAAGTCCCGGATATCACCGGCTTTTTCCGCTTCACTAAAATAGTGAAAAAACGTAGTGGCCATCAGCCTTTTGCGCTGTGATGAACACCTGAGGAAGCCTGAATGTGGAGCTTGAAAGTTATCCACAGGCTGGGCCGTAGAACCTGTTTCAGCAGCAGGCTGACCTGCATATGTGCCATGAAAAGCGATGCCGCGGCCACGGATGATCCCAACAATGGGCTGTTTACTTGCACAGCCTTCAACGACCCCATGTCGCCGCCAATCTCGAGAAATCCGATTCATGTGCAAACAGCGTTTCATGAAGTAATGGGGGGAGAACAGACAAAAGGTGCAAACTACGTTTGTAAAATCGCCAGGTTGAGATCAACGCTAGATGGCTTTGAAAGCGATGCTCAATGTTTGGTGTCATCAGAAGCCCTGCCAGGCTTCAGATGTACCTTGCGACGGAAGCCCCAATTCGTTTTGGTATATTTGGCGATCAGATCATCAAGGACGTCCAGAGAAGCGTCTTCATTGAACCCCTGCTCTTTCAAGGCTTCCAGCACGCGATTGATGAGCTGATCAAGAGAGCGAGGGTCATCAGCTTCTGATGCAAGCAGAACCATAAAATGCAGCACGATCCGCGCAATGTCGTCACGCGTCGGTTTACGCTCTGCCTTCAAACGGTCCCGATAGTCCTTCTGCCGTTCACGCTGCTTGCGCAAACGCTCCCCCTGCTGCCTGCTCGATACCATGGCTTCTCCAATATACACACCAATAATCAAAGCTTGAGCTCGAAAACCGTCGGCGCAAAGCATTTTTTTTACCACTCCGCGTCTGCCCGCAAACGGCGTTCGTCCTTGAATCGGATATCTCGAATCCAGCAACGTTTGTCCGGAACCGTGCAACGCGCTTCTCGAAACTTGAATCGGATTATTGCAAATTATTGCGATTTGAAATGCGTTGCTGGCAAATTGGAACGACATGCCGCCACATTGCGATGCGTTACCCGCAATTCCAGATGCAGTGCCGGAAAATCATTGCAATCTGTATTGCTCGCAGGGCTAGCCACCGCAAACGCCGTTCGCATCATCATGATCGATTCGAACTCCTGATGTTTCCGGAACAAGGTCGCTGCTTCTGTAGCCATTCTTAAGTTATGGAAAACAATGGCACTGTTCACAACAGATGCGGCGACTGAAACTCGCTTACTGTCCTTCGATTGTAAGGCAACAGGCCGTGATCAATGCAGGTTGCGAACCTTGAACATTGCCATGCGGAAATGGCGGGCCTCGACAGAAGAACAACCGGACAAGCAGCCGGGCCTGAAGTCCCTCCGACTACGGCATCGGAACTAATCGCCAAGGGCGTTCGGTAAAGAGGGCAGTGTCTGCTGCGCTACGAATGGCTGGGCACGCAATCACATCGCCGTTCATAAAAACATGGTGCGGCCAATATCCCACCCGTATCGCAGATTGTTTGAATTTGGGACTTGCCTACCTTTTCTTTTGGTGGTGTCATTCTACATACGACGACGTGTTACTCGTCGGGCCTGTATTACTTAAAAGGATTATTTTATGCAGATTTATAGTGGGGACCTGGTGGCTATCGCCACGCTTCTCAAGAAATACATAACGGATTCTGCCAATACAGAACCGGGTTGGGGAGTGGCAACCACTCTCCTGTCTCATGGCAAGTTCTGGCGTGTATCGACACAATCCGGAAACGCCCGTTTCTCAATCCCTAAGGCCTGTTTCGCGAATGCGCAGGCCGAAGTGATTTCGCCTCGCAACCATCGCCAGAAGCAGTTCAGCTATGTCGAAGGCTATGCTTGCGATCTCGAATTGCCGATCCCGCTGCACCATGCCTGGCTCGTCAACAGTGAAGGTGAGGTTTTCGATCCAACCTGGTCGGACGCTGAGCAATGCGTCTATTTTGGAATGAAGTTTAAGACCTCTTATGTGCAGGAGCGGTTCAGCGCTCGTGGTGATCAATTCGATTCCTTGCTTCTGGATGCTCTGAATCGCCATGCTATCCTGCGCGACGACGAATTTTGCCAGCAGGTACTGGATTCGGCCATGATGCCACGTTCAAACACCGCTCAGACGGCGGTATCGCCCGGCGTCAATTGATTCAAAAAATGGGCTGAACGCATTTAATCTCGCCAAATGAAAAAAGCAGAACGCCTACGCTATCGACCTATGGTGAGCTGCGGGAGAATAGCAATGCCGAACCTTGGTATAGCTCTCTTCCACAGCTTCTCATTCAGCCTGTATATTTAGACTGCAAGCGGTCAGTCGATAGCTCCAGCGCCTCGCGCCGGGTGATCTGTTCATTGCGCCCAGCTTTGGCTTGCACCTTAATCCTGCTCGTATGGGGACCATATCATCCCACCGAACTAGTAGGGGCTGTCTTCAAGCACGTCGAAATCCCCTATCACACCCATTATTTACGCAACCATTCCGTCTTCTACCGGTCTGTCGTCACGGATGTTACAGTTTATCAGCTCTGTTGGCAGCCATGGTGTGCCGCAAACCAAATGGCACAAAACGCTTGTCTCCGCGCTTGGCATAGCTGGCAAACGCCGTTTGTACCTGAAACGGAAATCTTGAATTTGGCAACGTTTGTGCGGAAACGCGCAACGCTTTTCTGAGGTTTTGAATCGGATTAATGCAAATTGTCTCGATTTGAAATGCGTTGCGGGCAAATTGGGATGACGTGCAGACACGTTGTGGTACGTTGCGGGCAACTCATGACGACATGCCCAAGACGTAAATCAATTCTATAAAATCCATTTACCCTTACAGCAATGAATATGGCGTCAAACGGCGTTTGAATCTGGAGGACCTACCTGGGAAAACGCCTGTCTACCAGATTCTTTTGCTCTACGCCCCTGACGCTCCCTCGAACACGGTGGGGCCGTCCTGCACCGGTTCCCGGCTCTCAACCGTCGTTTATCGATGAATCGGATATATCCGGTTTCGTAACAGTTTTCCGGATGCCCGCAACGTTAATCCAAAAGCTGGAATCGCAAGACTGCAAATTATCCTGATGTGATACGCTATGTGGGTACTCTGAAATACGGTAGCGGCGCATCGAGTTGCCACACCGGCAAATCAAATCAGCGTACCCCAAGACATCTCGACTGAAATGCTCCCCTTTGCCGTCAGACAAGCGGTGGAAACGTGACAAGGAGCGCTTCTGCAGCGGTCGCACCATTTCCGGAAGACCTTCCATTCTGGCATGTAAAATTGTGCTAGATTTTTATATCGTCGTAGACCCGCTTCGATTGCATCAACGGCATGAATCGATCAGCGAGGATCGATTCATAAAATGCGTTGGACGCTCTCGCTTCGATGTCGGATTCTGCGCGCATGTCGAAACAGAGTTCACTTCCGATACATTTTCGTAAGATCGAGCTGCACAACAATATGCGGCGCTTCTATACATTATCGGTTCAGCCGAACTTATTCGGTGAATGGTGCGTCATGCGATCCTGGGGACGGATCGGGACACTTGGACAATCCGTACAGCAAACACTTCTGGACGAAGCATCCGCTAACGCACTTCTTCGCAGACTTGTCGCGGTTCGTCGCAAACGTGGGTATGAGGAAGTCGCCTGACTTCTTTGCAACAGATAACCGAATTGCTCCAGCCTCCGGTTCACGCGCTCGATGAATACGTATCCTCAAGCAGCCATTCTTGAAATCTTCGCAATGCGAGAATGGACGGCTTTGTCTTTACGATCGAGATACTCTGCATAAAGACGAAGAGCGGCACGCAGATCCGATCTCGTCCGGACCGTCAGTGTTTCGAATTCGGCATTCAGTTCCAGCCGGGTCAATTCCAGTCCTGTATCGGAGAATGTTCGTCCTCCCAAAAGACGGCGCGCCCGGTTGACCTGCGACTTGACATTGCGTGCCGATTGGGGCGAGCGTCCCGTTTCCATCAGCCAGTTCATGAAACGGCCTTCCACATCGGGAATGCTTTGACCGTTCTCGCGCGCGAGGATGACATGACCGATCGCTTCGGCCAGAGGAGAGGGAACGGCGTTAGCAATCATTTGATGAACGTCCTGTCGCGTTGCGTCCTTCCACTGCCAACCATCCGGAAAACCCTGTAGCATTGCCAACTGTCGGGTCGTCAGCATCGCTGCCTGCGAGGCTGGAACCGGATCTGCAGGATGGGGATTGTTCAGATAGCGATCCGTCAGCCGTTCCCAGGCCGTACGCGTCACAGTCGGAAACGGTTCGTGGATACCACGAACTCCGCGTCCGGCACGGAAAGGCCGCGCATAGACCCAGCATTCCGGAATATCCAGTACGTCGCTGATGACCGTCTGGCGTTCCGATCGCGCCTTAACAAGGCTTGAATCGAGGAACCCATGCCGTTCTCCTAGACGCCCAATAACGAACAGACGCTTTCGGAGCTGCGGAACGCCATACCAGGAAGCGTCCAGCTTGCACTCGCTCAATCCGTATCCGGACCGCACTAGCATTTTGCGCCCATCCGCCCACGCTTCGGAGCGGGCTGCCTGTGGAACGTTTTCCATCACAAACCATTGTGGTCTGGCGAGACAGACGAGCATTGCAAAAGCCCGCGTCAACGACGCGTTTTCTCCTTCCACCCGCTTGCCCGCAACCGAGTAATCCTGGCATGGCGGTCCGCCAGCGATCAGATCCGGGGCCATTCGGGCTATCGCAGGCGCAACAGCGAAAATATCTTTCAGGTCGTGTTTGTGAACATATTGCCCGACATTATGACGGTACGTCTCGACGGCGGGATCCCAGGCATCATATGCCCCGACCACTTCGATACCTGCACGTTTCAACCCAAGAGACATACCCCCTGCCCCGCAAAACAACTCAACCGCCCGCAATCCGAATACCTTTCGCCCCAAATCCTCACGGACATATCCGTTACATCAGAGAAAAGCGGATCACATCGGTCAATAGTCGTCTTCCACATCCTATTTTGAAGCAGGTTACTTGAAAACTCCGCTACCATCGCATTTTGGCACAGATTTTTTGGGCGCGTTTAATCCATGGTCCCAACGAAGATGTTCAGCATCTCGCACCGGCGGGTGTATGTGAGCATGAACTGTCTGAATTATCCGATATGTGCTTCCTTAAACCATATTCTCGCGATTTGCCGCAATCAGGGCCGTCCTGTATATCGGCGCACCAGTGCAGGGTTGATTCGAACGCCTCGCCGATGCCCCCAAAAGTGGCGAAGTTAATGTGGCCAGGATGATTGATCGCGCGGCAAGCGATTGTCCGGGTCGTGAACGTCAACTTCATCTCCAGCCGTAAGATTAGCTGAAAAAATCACGAGATTGGTTCCCCCAGCATGGCGAAGGGATGGAAAGAGTAAGCCCCGCAAACCGGCCGAGATGATTTCGTCAGCGAGTTTCCAGGATGGCGGCGTCTTCTTATCAATGCGAGCGATTTTCCGCCACGGACAATCCCAATCGGCCCATGCGTCATCCCAATGAACAGGATCGTATCCTCTCGAAAGGTCAGCCACTTCTCCAAGGGTAATCGTGTAAGCAGCAAGTGTGGCAGGCGGCGTAATGCTCGCGCCTTGTCGATACTCCTCGAGTGCCGTCTGCGCTGACACCGACAGATAAAGAGCCTCCACGCCGGGACGATTAAAACGTCCCCCGTCTGCTGCAGCGCCAGCCCCACTTATTGGAAGGAATGCCCATTTCGGTGTTAGATAACGATGAAAAACGTCCTTCGGTCCGATACGGACTAGCTTCATCCCCGCGCTCCGTTCTCCAGGTCCCTGATATAGGCCAGAACAGCTTCTATCTCACCATCTGCAACAAGCTCGGCGGCTGTGCGGTGGCCGTAATCAGCAATAGGCTCATTCCGATACCAGAAGATCGCCTTCTGGAGATCGCCAGTCAACTCAGCCGCTGCGGAGATTACTTTTACCATTTCCCGCATTCTGCCTTGCAAACGTTCGGAAGATGGATTGCGTAGCGTGTTACGGTGGACACCCGTCAATTCTGCAAGATTTGCAACCTTGACCCCAAGCGCTTTCGATAGCCGAGATGGCGAGATATAGGGTGTGCGCGGCTCCTGCAGACTGTCAACAAAGCCTGAAACCACAGCATATGCTCGTTCTGTCTGCGCCTGTGCCATATCTCATCTCCGCTCAATAATACGCACAATATATGCATATTTTTTCACACATCAAGTGCAAGCGCATACAGAGACCATTCTGGAAAGAGAAAAAGCTCATTGGTTTCAGGGTCTATCGAAGATTCCAGGATATGATGACATGAAACAGCTTTCCGCGCCCAAGTGTGGATACGCGTGCTTCACGTGCGGCTCGGCGTCTTTGCGAAAAAAGCCAGGGTTTAAATTCCAACCGAAGAAAATTATATGTCGGGCGTTCAATGTGGACGGAAACGTGACCTGATTACGTTGAACAGCCCCGGCGTCTTTGGGAAGAGCGTCGGGGCTTTTTTAAAGGGTCGACGGTTCGATGCTGGTCAGCTCATCCGGCCATGCAAATCCATGCTATTTTGGAAATTAGAGAATTTCCAGCAAAAGTGGGTAGCGGTTTTACGCAGGATAATGTGCCAAAACAAATAGATAGGTGGGTTCTTCGGTTCCGTTTTAACACGAACCGCTCTAAATAATCAGGGTGATCAATACGAGCGTGCCGAGACCACAGGCAAGTGCCAGAACGACAAACAGGACATCTGGTATCCGATCGAGCCAGTTGGTGTTGTCACGTTAAGTTTCTCTGGCCGGAAAGGCCAGGGGCTCGTAGATATTCAGGCGAAACAGGCCGCAATTTTCCATGCATCGAAAGCTTCGAGGCGATGGTAGCGAATTGTGTGTGCGGCTCGGCGACGAGATGGAACAGAGAAACAATTGCGGGTCGCTGAGTGCATGGAGACGAACCGTTGCAACGCTCCAGGTGACCGATGACCTTGCATGGTTCGCTCCCGTTTCCTAAACGGCAGATGGCTATTTTCGGCCCGATTATTGAGGCCCTTGTGCGACCAATGGTCAAGGCCGGGTGCCACTTCTGCCTTTGCTGCACCGTAGGAGCGGAGCTTATCGGTGATGATCCGTTTGGGAGCAAAGCCATAGCGCTTCATTAACGCCACAAGCAATCGCTTTGCCGCCCTTTTATCACGCCGCTTCTGCAAGATTTCTTCGAGAACGGAGCCATGTTGATCCACCGCACGCCAAAGCCAGAATTTTTCTCCAGCGCATTTGACGACCACTTCGTCCAAATACCAAATATCGCCGGGGCGCGCCTGACGCCGCCGCAAGTTGCGTGTGATCTGGGGGCCGAACTTGGCGATCCAACGACGAACTGTCTCGTATGATACGTCGATTCCACGCTCAAGCAGCATTTCCTCAACTTCACGCAGACTAAGGTTGAACCGCAGATAAAGCCACACCGCATGAGCAATAAGCTGTGGCGGAACACGGTGACGCTTGAAGATGATATCTGATGTCTGCATCGCCAAAATTTACGCCCAAACCGTCAGGCAGGCAACTGTAGCCCAGTTAACGTGACAACACCTTATGCCCCTCTAAATTTCCGTCCATATTTTATATTTATATAATTAAGTGCAAGTCAACGTATTCGCCTTATAAAAACTATAAAGCGTCACATTTTTAAGCGGACCGAGTATTAGCATACTCTAATGTATTAGGTATCCCGGTGCAACAATAGCAGATCTAATGTGTATTTCAGCATAAACCTTGGCATCCCGGGCTTCCATCGCGTACATTGGCTATTCGGACACCTTCATCTTTAGAACGTCTCTTAAATCGATTAATCCTTTTCCAATCGCGCAACTCTGCTTCTTTGCCGAGTGCGGCAGCATCAGCAAAAGAATAGGTTCCGTTTTCAGATACCTAGATTACTAACTTCGAAAGGGCTTCACTTTTAGATTGCCAGTCAGGATTATTCGAGACAGGCTAACATAGAACCGCAATTACCATCTCCCTGTACAGGTCTCCTGCGACCTGAAAAACTAATCCATGCGTTCGGTTAAGATATCGGAGCTTACATCATGGAGTGGCCCGCTGTGCTGGGCGTGGTTGTACGCGATTCAGGACCTGCTCATAAAGCTGGAGCTCTCCAGGCATGGCAATAGTCACCGCCAAGCCAAACGGAACGACGTCATCGATCGGGGACCCGGGGTCAGGTTCCCTCTGGATTTTCAGCATCAAGTTCATGTTATTACCCACAACCGCTGCCTGTTCGCCATTCCACACCCGTGTGTATACCGTTCCACGATTTGTCTGATGGATATCTGGCTGCATAGGATTTACTGATACGCCCAAATTAGCGACATCAGCAGGATCCAATATTTTCATCCGAACTGCGCGATAGGCTTTTCTTCCTGGCGAAACCGGCGTGAACCAAGCGAGCGTGGCCGAAATTGTATGTGGTCTGGTTTGTCCCCCAAAGGCCGCCGGAATAGGAACGAGCACGTCAACACTTTTCTCCCGAGCCAACTGACCAACGCACCAAAACGTTGCACGATCAGCGGCGCAAGATACAGCATCATCGCTGTCATAAACGCCATAACCAAGAAATCGTCGAATATTATCCTTCTGTCGAGATGCTTGACCATGTCCGTGTGGCCCAAGCAATTCCCGGACGAGATTAGCCGTTCCCGTTGGCCAGCGCGCGGGATGGACAAGGAGTGCCTTAATAAGGACTGCCCTTTGCCAATTCGATAACTGCAGGAACTCTTCCCCATAGGTGGCTTCAAGGGCATCGTGAATACGATGCGCTGTTCGCGATGCGAGAGCGGTCGCTGCGCTAGTTCCGTTTGTGAAACCCTCAACCGCTTCTATTGCTTGCCTTGGCGGTGCGGCAACCTTCAACCCCGCGCCTCTGCTAGGCCCCGCAGGAACGACAAGTATTCCGCCATCTGCGCCGACAACACGCAGATGCTCACATCCTCCAGGCATAAGAATATCAGGTTTCACGGATCCCGCGAAGCCCGGTCCAAGTGCACTCGAGGGATTCGCCGTGTCAATGTCAGTATAGGGATTGATATTTGCACGCGCTAATCCACGATCAGCTGCCGACACCCAATCGATATTTCGTGCGCCGATTGTCAAACCGTTCATCGTCTCAGAGGGTGACAGGAGGCGACGTTCTCCGACTAAATCGCCAATAGCGCTGAGGACACCGCGCGTACGTTGATTGGCACCAGCATCTTCGAATTGGACGCGGTTTGCGAAGGTATTGACTGGAAACTGTGCTGTAACATTGCCCGCGCTCACCAAAAACAGGATGCCATAACGATACGCCAATCGGTCAAGCAGCCTGGCCCATGGAGATTGTTGACCGTAAAACGGCCGTCTGACATTACCCAACGATATGTTTACAATGATTACATGCGGAGCCGATGCTTCCCTTCCCTCTTTCATCTGGACAACCGCCCGATATATGAGATCCACGATCAACTGATCGGACGGAAAGCGGTCCTTCGCACCGAGTACAGGTATACAATGTATCTGTCGAGGCAGAGCATGCTCCGGCTTGTTACGATCTCCGTGAATAATCAATGATGCCATTGCTGAACCGTGGACGCGTTCGCTAACGACTGTGTCCGGCTCTAACCCAAATTGATCTTCCACGGTAAGATAGGGCCGCAATAAAGGATGGGCCGCGACCGGCACACCATCGATCAAAGCCAGGATAGGAAACACACTGGCAGCCCCGTCCGCCTGTAACGGATCTGATGGCAGAAGATCTGTGGCAGTAATCTCACTCGCGACACTTTGGGGACGGATGTGCAGGATCGATTCGGCGCCCGCCAGCCCTTCTGGCAAGCGCTCTATCACCGCTCTGACCGCCGCCACCGGCAATTCAGCGAGCACGGCGTGGTATGCTATGTCTTCGTGGCGCACGCTGCTAAGTACACGGCCGCCGTTTTCTGCCAATGCACGTTCGAGTTCAGCCGATGCTATTGCGCCGACCGCCGCGGATCTTCTAAATACGAGTTCAATCTCAAGACGAACAAGTTCCTCATCCAACCGACCATCTATTTCCTCAGCCAGAATATCCGCGTCCGTTACAAGGACACGATCATTCGGACCCCAGACGCGTAGATCGCGCAAGCAGCTAAAAACGTCGCGCCAGCCCGCAAAGCCCCGCCCGAGTTCTTCCCCTTCGGTCCATCGCCTCCACAATGACTCGATTTCTCTGAGAGCTTGCATATCCGGAACCAGCAGATATGCGACAGGCTGCTTATCTTCATCGCTCGGAAGGTCTTCTTCATCGACCAGCTCAAGCCCCGGCACTCTGTTTACCGCTTTAACAAAAGAGGAAATACTGCCTTTGACTTCAAAAACAAGCAACCTTTCGGGAGCCAGCGCTAGGGGATCGGATCGCAAAAGCATCCCGCTGGCGTCTCGTTGTAATATATCGGATAGACGCTGGAACTTCGGGCCGAACTGTTGGACCTGATCAGCCCGACGATTTGGTGCCGGCTTTTGAACCACGGCTCGTTGACCGGGAACTCTTGGTTGGGGTGCGCTCGGTTGCAGTCTTAATATAGGCTTGTTCGGATCGCTCGCCATTTATGCCCTCGGGACTAACACGCGTTGTCCAGAGGTCCAGTTCAAAACGAAGTGCGTCGTCAACGGAAAGTTCTCCCAAACCCAATATTTGCCGTCTTCTCACATTTTGGCAGAAATCTAAAGCCTCTGCAAAACTTACCGTACCTAGTTTTCCAGCGATCGCCCCCGAAGTTGATCGGGGAGAGTCAGGCCAATTTGCAATTACACGATCGAGAAATCCCTCGATTCTTTTGCGATCTGGTGCCGGAAATGACAGCCGCATTTGAAAGCGCCGCCATACTGCCCTATCAAGCAATTCTGCGTGGTTGGTCGCGGCGATTACCACAACATAGCTCGGAAGCTGATCGAGCTGCATTAGCAGAAATGACACGACTCTTTTGATTTCACCTGTTTCATGCGTATCGCCGCGTTCCTTTCCGATTGAGTCGAACTCGTCGAAAAAAAGAACACTTGGTCTCGTTCGTACATAATCAAACAGTTTGCGAAGACGCGCATTTGTCTCGCCGAGATAGCTTCCAATCAACGCATCATATCGTACCACGAAAAACGGCAGACCAAGCGCCTCAGCCACCGCCTCAGCGAAGGACGTTTTGCCGTTGCCCGGTGGTCCAGACAGCAGGATACGATGACGCGGTTCAAAACCATTCGCACGTAATAAGTCTGCGCGAATATGTTCTTCAACAAGCTGTCGACCTCCCTGCTCCACGGGCAAGGGCAACATTAACTCACTCAGTCGGACGCGCGGTTCTAACTCAAGGATCGTATCCTTTCCGGAACCCGCCGGGCTAGCAGATGTGGTCAAAGCGGGAGGCGTGACCGGAACAGTGGAAAGTGCACGCTCGAGACGATCAGCAAGGATGTGATGATTTTGCGCACGCTCCTCGGCGACCAATGCTTCAGTGGTCGATTTCAGCATAGCCCTATCGCCGGCAACACCGGCACGAACCAAAGATATGAGGAGGTCGCTTCGAGCCATCGAGATTACGTTTCAATTTCCAGTTTTGTTACCTGTCGAGTGAACTGTATCCTAAAAGCCTTAAAAAGTCTCACCTGGCTCGGACATATCGGAGCCCTCAGTACATTTTTACAGAGCACCGTCGCACTAAGGCGACACTCCGTCGGAAGACCAGGCGATCTTCGCAAAAGATATGGGCCTGTGGGCCGATATCGAGTGCTGTTCGCCGTATAGATTCACTAAACAATACCCCACGCCCGAAACCGCCCCCTGCCCGTCATTTCGCGCAGATTGAGTTCTTCAACGATGCGGAGAGCAGCACGGGGCGTGATGTCGAGTTCGGTGGAGATCGTGCTGGCTGAAACCAGTGGCCTCGCCAGCACCAGTTCGATCAGACCCGGCAATTTCGATGACGCGCGTCGGCCAGTGAGGCGCCGCTCCAGCATCTGGCGGGCCAGCAGCAGCCGGTCATGCTCCTTGAACCCCAGCTCGATCCCGGCCATCAACCCGTCGAGAGAGGCCATGAGCCGGGTTTCAAAATGGCGATGCCGCCGCCGTTCGACACGGATGGTTTTCTGACCGGCATTGAATGCCAGCAGATGCGCCTGGCTTGTCAGTCCGTCGCGCCAGAGCAGAGAGGCTGCCAGCAGACGACCCAGCCACGGCGCCCGCTGCAACACCGCAAGCTCGTTCCAGGAATCGAGCGCCAGGATCGCCTGCAACACCGGCGGCAGATCGCTGATCGAACGCAACACGGTTCGCCATTCGTCGAGCCGCTCCTCTTCATCCCAGTCGGGATCGCGGATCAGCGGGTCGGTCTCGGGCTTCGGCCACCGCTGTGGTTGTTTCGCTTTGGCCAGAACGTCTTCGGACCGTGCCAGCACCGCGTCGATGGCGTCGAGATCGATACCAGGCAGGTCGAGCCCGTCATCCAGATGATTTTTTCTCCCCTCCCCGTCCCGGTCCGGCCGATCGACTGCCGCATCGGACACCGCGGCGTTTTCGCTCGCAGCAATGATGCCGCCGTCCCCAGGAGAGGATGCAGGCCACGCCTGCCCGCCAACCCGAAGACTGCGCAAACCGTTCGGGCTCAGCGCCCAGTCCGGCGCCTGCGCGACAATACGCCGTCGCGTCTGCAACACGTCGCGGGCAATGGTGAGGGCGTGGCTCGGTGAGCGAATATCACGGGCCGCCTCATGCAGGACCAGATCCTCCATCTCGACCAGTTCGCCATCGAGCCACAGCGAGGCGCAGGCATCGGCAAAATGCAACCGTTCGATCAGCCCTGTGCCGACCGGCGAATGGGCAAGACGCTCATCGAGACGAGCCAAAGTCTCACTGGCGCGCGCCAGCGGCGACATCAAGGTCTTCAGAGGCAATCGGTCAAGATCGTAACACATTGAAAACATAGTAAACAAATTCCCACACGGACACCAGAGAATATTTAATGTCCGGCACTGCTGATGCTGTTGGGATAGGTCTATAACCTCTGATAAGTATAGGTTATCGGATGTGATATGTACGAGGCACTTGTACGTGCTGTAAAACAATGGTATCAATGGCGTACGGCCAATTTCGGAGGTCCCGATGCCCCAGACAAGCTACAAGATCAGCGAAGCCCGCAAGAATTTCGCCGAAGTCCTCGATCGCGCCAACCAGGGCGAAGAGATCGTCATCATGCGTGGCAACGAAGTTTACGCCCGCATCGGTCCAGCAGCTGACGGCGGCAAGCGCCCTTTTGGCCTGTTGCGCCATCGTCGCCTGCCCGACAACCTGTTCGATACGGTTGATGCAGAGCAGGCGGCGATCGATGCCGGAGACTGGAATGATGATACCGGCGTCTGGCTAGGCAAACCCAACAATAGCGAAAACACGCAATGAAAATCCTGCTCGACAGCCACGCCGTCTACTGGTGGACAATCGGTAGTGATCGCCTGTCCACGAAGGCACGATCGCTGATCGAGGACAAGGCAAATGCTATCCTCGTCAGTGCGGTCTCGTTCTATGAACTGGACAACAAGATGCGCCTGAACAAGCTTGATCTCAAGCCCCAGGAACTGCGGGCAGCCGTCACGGAAAGCGGCCTGCAAACACTAGCCATCACCGATCTGCATGCCGAACTTGCAGCAAATTTTGATTGGGAACATCGCGATCCGTGGGACCGGATTCTCGCCGCTCAGGCGCGGCTTGAGCACTGCACTTTCATCTCGACGGATCTGGCGTTCGACGCGATTCTGCATGAGCGCGTCTGGTAAGGGCAGTGGCGGTGAAGGTATTCGTGGACATTGCCGAGGCGGCGGAGCGATTTGACGAACTGATTGACTTCGTTTTGCGCGATGACGAGGTTGTCATCTGTCGAGCTGGCGATCCTATTGCCGCGATCGTGCCAATTTCGCAGAACGGCCAGGGCACATGGGATGAAGTCTGGGCGCTGGCGCTTAAGGGAAGGCCTGCAAACACGCACCAGACTTCGAACCACGATGAACTATATGACGAGAACGGACTGCCGAAATGAGCAGCTCGTCGTCAGGTTCGATTGAAAAACGCACCGAGACTTTAGATACGATTGCTGCTGTCTTGCCGATGAACCGCCGCGACATGCTGGCTGGCATTTTGACCGATGAGGATGTCGAGACGCTGCGCCATCTGGTCAATGAAGGCATGGGCGAAAACACGCTCCGTGCCCTGACCTCGGATCTGGCCTATCTCGAAGCCTGGTCGCTGGCTGCGACCGGCAATCCCCTCCCCTTTCCGGCGCCGGAAGCCCTGTTGCTGAAATTCGTCGCGCATCATTTGTGGCGGCCGCAACAGCGCGAGATCGAACCCGATCACGGCATGCCGGTCGGCGTGGAAGAGGAATTGCGCAGCCAAGGCTTTCTGCGCGTGTCGGGACCGCATGCGCCGGCTACCGTGCGTCGCCGTCTCGCCAACTGGTCGACGCTGACCCGCTGGCGCGGTCTGGAGGGTGCGTTTTCATGGCCTTCCGTCAAATCGGCAATCCGGCTTGCGGTGCGCGCCCTGAACCGGCCGCGTAGCCGCAAGAGTGTCCATGCGATTACCGGCGATATTCTGGGCAAGCTGCTGGCAACCTGTTCCGGAGAGGATCTAACGGCTTTGCGGGATCGGGCCATCCTGATGGTGGCCTTTGCCTCGGGCGGTCGTCGGCGTAGCGAAGTCGCCGGCTTACGTGTAGAACAGCTGGTCAAACAGGCACCGGTCACCGATGAGAACGGCTCTCCCCTCCCCTCGCTCGGCATTCGTCTCGGTCGCACCAAAACCAGTGGTGCCGATCACGATGAAACCGTCTATCTGACTGGCCGGCCTGTTGAAGCCCTCACCCGCTGGCTGGAAGCGGCAAAAATCGACAAAGGCAGCGTGTTTCGAAAAGTCGATCGCTGGGGCAATGTTTCGGCACGGGCGCTGGAACCGAGCGCCATCAACCGAATCGTCAAGCAGCGGGCGCAAATGGCTGGCCTCGATGCAAAAGAATTCTCAGCCCACGGCCTGCGCTCCGGCTATCTCACGGAAGCGGCCAATCGCGGCATTCCGCTCCCCGAAGCCATGGAACAATCGCGCCATCGCTCCGTGCAGCAGGCGTCCGATTATTACAACGACGCCAAACGGCGTAGCGGGCGCGCATCGCGGCTATTATGATACTATTCACGGAGGGACCTCCAACTCTTCGATCGCACTAAGCATGAACTGGACCGCGTTTACTTATAAACTGCCACATGCAGCTTGTTAACAGCGGTCGTTCATCGTGATGACCGCTCGAGAACGTGCCTGATCAGCTACGCTGGCTTGAAAACAACAGCGTGGGGTTTAGTTCTTCAGTGCCGATATATGGATTGGCATGGATCGCAAGAATCCACAGGCTGATCGAAGCCGTTGCTGAATAAAGTAGCAAGGCATGCCTCCCAGCCCGCACCCGATCCGCATGGGTCGAGGCAATAGTGGCGATAGTCAGGAATGTCAGCGCCAGTACAAGATACCATTTATATTGGTCGATGGACGTATTAGCGATAGCGATGCGATCATTGCGCGCATTCTGAAGCTCGTTAAAATCATGAATGAGCTGGGATACGATCGGAGAGGGCGTGCCGTCGCTGGCCACCGTCTGGACAACGGAACGAATGGCAAGAAGCGACTTCTCCACCTTGGGCGAAGGCACGATATTGTCGTCGGCTCCCCATTCATCTGACACCACCAGATTCCGATAGGTTTCCACTGCGTTCTTAAGTCTCTCATTGTTCAGGACCGTGGGATGAGCAGTCCCCAACATTCGAAATATCGCAGACCGTTCGTTGCTGGTCGCGAGATCCGCTCGAGAGTTGAGTGTCCATGCATCTGCCGCGACGAAGCCGAGAGACAAAGCCCATGCGGTGGATATCGTGCCGACAAAGGCACCAATGGGCACCGAAGTTGGATCTTTCAACGCCCGCAGGCCCCGCAGCTTCAGAAGGAGCCAGCCGCAGGCATATAAAAGCGCCCCGAAAAAGCAAAATGCCAAGAATGATACGTAAATCGACATCCCCAGTAATGTTGTCATGAACGCCCCCCAAAAAATACGTTGGCGCAACTCATTATATAGAGGGCGTAAATAAACCGTGTTCTCTAGAAGGGAATTGGATATAGGTCCTCTGGTTTATCGCGGCGTTTATTCGAAGTTACACAGAGTGTGACGACCGATCTGAATGAAATAGATCAATGTTTTAAAATCTCTTTTCAGCACAAGTCTTCTCCGAAAACCGTTTTACCCTTTTCGGGGAGGCCTCTATGTAGAATTTTTGCAATTTCGGCTTTACTAATTGAATACGAAGAGCGGTGTATTGGACGATGGGGTATCATCGATTCTATTCTTTTGGGTTGGGGCAAAGAATTGAGACTGGAAGCAGAAGTCGACAGCGTTGAAACACAACGCTCAAGTGAAAAAAGTTCGCTCCTTTCCCTTGCCATCATAATTGCGACAGCGTCAATTTTCGGGCTCACTTACAGCCTGACGGCTCCGCTGGTGGCGCATATGCTTATCAAAAGCGGGCTGACGGAAACGCTTGTCGGTGCCAATGCCGCCATGCATGCGCTCGGCGTCCTGTGCATAGCCCCCTTCCTTTCGGGACTGGCTATCCGCTACAAGCCCAAATATCTCATCATGGCCGCGCTACTTTCATCAGCGTTGCTTCTGATCCTGTTTCCAATGGTGCCTAGTT